>NZ_CP154260.1:1442000-2879000 GCF_039545795.1 Chitinophaga niabensis
TCAAGAATGATGTTAGCAGATGCAATGGTCCGGTACGCCTGGTTCCAGGGGCCGGATACACCGCCGGTTGAGCGGAAGGTCAGCCAGTCGAATTCTCCATAGCTGCCTTCGTTTTCCGTGAACACCTGCGTATTGTCTGAAGGGAGTTCAAAATGGATCCAGAAACCATTGTAAATATCGCGGAGGTTACCATAAGCGCCGGTAAGTGTGGCGCGTATATCCGCTTCCGTTTTATAGTAATTGCCCACAGGGATCACATGCTGCGGTGTGATGTCTACAAAACTGCTGCAGCCGGTAGCTGTGCATGAAACCAACAGAATGGTGATGTATTTTCCAAGATGCATGTTGTACATTTTTAAGGTTAAAAACCAAGATGAAGGCCGGCAATGAACACACGGTTAGCCGGGTAGGTGCCCTGATCTACCCCGGGCCTGTATACAGAATCACCTGTAACGCTGGTTTCAGGATTGTACCAGTTATACCGGGTGATGGTGAACAGATTTTGTGCGGTCACATAAAAGCGGAGCGCCTGTACTTTTATTTTTCGCAATGCAGCCGGTGGTAAGGTATAACCGAGTGTTACATTGCGAAGCCTGAGAAAAGATGCGTCAGACACTGCTTTGTTCGTAAGGTTATTGAGCGGTGTTACGCCGGAAGCCAGTGGTGCCGGGTACTCCACATTTTTATCCGGCTGCTGCGGATCAAAGATGTTGTTGTAATACTCAGGACTGGTATTCACATTGTGGATGCCGAACTGATGCCGTACGTTGCCATTGATCACATCAACACCCTGCACGCCCTGCACCAGGATAGACAGATCTATGTTCCGGTATTGCCAGGTGCTGTTGAGGCCATAGAGAAAATCAGGGAAGCCATGGCCGAGAACAGCGCGGTCGTTCTCATCAATTTTTTTATCGTTGTTCTGATCTTTGATGATCCAGTCACCCACTTTATTACCGGTCACCCATTGAGGATGTTGCTGTAAGTCCTGCGCTGTGCGGAAAATACCTGCTACCTCGTAACCGTACATCAGTCCCAGGGGATCACCTGTTTTTACCTGGAATACGTTATCCCATCCGAAGATAGCCGCGTCAGGGGGGAGGGAAGAGGGACCTCCCAGGCTGAGCACCTTTGTGCGGTTGGCGGATATATTTCCTTCCAGCACCCACTTAACAGGGCCGAGGTTGAAGTTGGCTTTTGCGTTGAGTTCAAAACCATTGTTGCGTAATTTGCCCAGGTTGGTGCGATAAAATGCTGCATAACCGATAATGGCAGGCAGATCTTTCTGAAAGAGCATACCTTCTGTTTCACGGGTATAATAGTCGAGGGTAAGACTGTATTTATCGTTCAGGAAACCCAGCTCCAGCCCGATGTCTGTTTGCCGGTTCTTTTCCCAGGTGAGATCATAATTAGCGAAGCCGGATTGTGCGCTGCCGTAAGTACGCTGGTTACCAAAACCATAATCGCGTGGTACAATGTTGTTGGCCCAGGTAAAATCACCAATGCTGGCATTGCCTGTTTCACCATAGCTGGCGCGTACTTTCACTTCGTTCAACACCGGGCTGATTGCCTGCATGAATGGTTCTTCGCTGATGCGCCATGCCGCAGATACTGAAGGGAAAGAAGCAAAGCGGTTATTGGGGCCAAAGCGGGAAGAACCATCGCGGCGAAGCGCTGCCGAGAGCAGGTATTTATTCTTGTAATCATAATTCAGGCGGCCACCGAATGACAGGAAAGAATTCTGACTGTAAGCCAGTGAGCCTACAAGGTCAGAAGAAGCCAGCGGGTTTTCTAGCAAAGCACTTGTATACGTACCGGAGCGGCCTGCCGCACCGGTGGA
Source organism: Chitinophaga niabensis (assembly GCF_039545795.1). Taxonomy (NCBI): domain Bacteria; kingdom Pseudomonadati; phylum Bacteroidota; class Chitinophagia; order Chitinophagales; family Chitinophagaceae; genus Chitinophaga; species Chitinophaga niabensis. Next base: position 1,443,841 of record NZ_CP154260.1, read on the forward strand.
TTTAGCCTGGTATTTCTGCAGTGAGTAGAGCAAAAGAGCATTAAAGTGATGCGCTTCTGCAATGTTGCCTGAATAAGTGAGCGTATTCTCCCAAAGCCAGTCTACCACTGTCGATTGGTTTTCCATCGCATAGATCTGCGCGATCACAGGGTTTGAACGGCTGGCAGCTGGTGCGCTGTTATTGGCCAGTGTAGCCGGGATATAGGCGTTCTGATCATTGATGTTGAGTGTAGCGCCGAGTGAGGTTTTCAGCTTTAGCCGTTGCACCGGTTCGTATTCCAAAAAACTGTTACCCAGCAGGCGGTATTCTTTTACCCTGTTGCGGTACAGTTCCAGCACACCCAGCGGGTTGTAGAGGCTGGCCTGGAAGAACACACCGTTCGCGGAGTTTTTCAAACCCCTGTATCCCTGTGCATAATCTCCATCTGCTGCATATACAGGCACTACAGGCGGCATTAATACAGCGGAATGGATAGGGCTCGGTAAACCGCGGCCGCCAGCTGTTTCGCCGGTAGAAGCTTCACTGAACTGTCCTGCTGCAGGCTGCCGGTACTGATCGGAGAAAGAGGGCGCCATGGATATACCGATCTTTAGTTTAGGGTGAAGGTCTGCATCCATATTAAAACGAAGGTTATACCGCTTGTAGGAAGTGCCACGCATAGTTCCATCCTGGCTAAAGTATCCGCCGGAAACGGAATACCGGGCTTTTTCAGAACCTCCTCTTGCGGACAACTGGAAGTCGGAGATAGGGGCCTGCCGGAAGATCACATCCTGCCAATCCACATCCGGCAGACTGTCAGGATTGGTATCGAATACTGCGGGATACGTTACATTACGCAGACGTGCTGTGAACTTTGCATAATCAATATATTCATCCCGGTTCAGCAGTTCTACTTTTTTGGCGATCTGTTGTATGCCGCTATAAGCGGAAACATTAAAACTAGCTTTACCTGCTTTACCTCTTTTGGTGGTCACGATCACCACGCCATTAGCCGCCCTGGAGCCATAAATGGCTGCGGAAGCCGCATCTTTCAACAGTTCTATGGATTCGATATCAGCAGGATTGATCAGGTCGAATTGTGTGGATTCCTGTAAGGGATAACCATCTACCACGTATAACGGATCACTGCTGGTGCCAAGGGAGCCAACGCCCCTGATCCGGATGGTAGGTGCTTCGCCGGGATAACCGCCCCGCGCAGATTGCACCTGTATGCCCGGTGCAAGGGCTGCGAGCGCCTCACCCGGTGTTGCAACAGGCTGTTTTGCAATAGCACTTCCACCGATCCGTGAAATAGCCGTGGTTACTTTTTTACTGCTTTGTTCACCATAGCCGATCACCACCACTTCTCCCAATGCCTTTTGCTGATCTTCCAGCACCACGGTTATATCCGATCCGTCTTTCACCGCTACTTCCTTCGGGCTAAACCCGATGAAGGAAAAAGCAAGTGTGGCATCATTTTCAGGTACTTCAATGCTGAACATACCTGTGGCGTCAGACACGGTGGCAGTAACCGTATTTTTCACCCGGATACTCACACCGGGCAATGGTTCATGGGTACTATTGGTGACTTTGCCGGTAACTTGTTTTTGTTGCCTGGTTGTTTTGGCGGCCGGTGTTTTCTTGCGTATCACTACCGTTTTGTAGTCCTGGTTCACCAGGATGTCCACCTCTTCACCGCTGAAACATTTTTGCAATACTTCGTTCAGCGATGCATTGCTGAACTGCAGGTTGAGCGGTTTCAGGTTTTTCATCAATACGGCATCGGCCATAAAGTTCAGGCCGGTTTGTTCTGTAAGTTTGGAAAACACTTCCTTGATAGAAGCATCTTTTACACGGATGCTGACTTGCTGTGAGAACCCCGAAGCGCCGGCCAGCAGAAAGGCGATCAGGAAAAAAGTAAATCTACATTTCATAACACGCGGGAATTTTTACAATACGGTTCCGCATCCTGCACAACGGCAGTATGAACGGCTGTTCGTCAATTAAAAAAAGTTTATTGTCTGATCACGGTGATCCGCCTGCCTTCTGTTTTAAAGCGGACACTATTGGTTTGTTCAATTGTTTTGAGAAGGTTCACAAGGCTCCTCGAGCGTTGATAGTTGCCCTGGAAGGCCACGCCGGTCATGTCTCCCTCATATTGCACCTCAATATCGTACCAGCGTGCCAGTTTGGTCATAATGTCCCTGATGTGCTCATTATTGAAAATGAACAGCCCGTTCTTCCAGGCCATTACATCTTCCACATCCGCCGCTGTTACACGTATGGCGCCCTTGGCGGGGTTGTTAATGGCCATTTGCCCTGGTTTCAGCAACACATCACTGCCCGGTTTGTTCCGTACCCGCACAGACCCTTCCAGCAGGGTGGTTTTAATAGCTGCATCATTCGTGTACCCGCTGATATTAAAATGTGTGCCCAATACTTCCACCTGCTGGCCGCCGGTTTGTACAATGAAAGACCGTTTGCCGGCTTGTTTATTCACCTCAAAATAGGCTTCGCCGCTTAATTCCACCTGCCGTTCCTGCTGTATGAACTTCACAGGGTAACGCAGGCTGGATGCGGCGTTGAGCCATACATGACTACCATCGGGCAGGGTAACCTGGTACTGACCACCGGCGGGTGTTGTGATCGTGTGATATTCGTTCGCGGAAGAGGCATCATTAGAGGTGTACACCAGTTCTCCATCTGCTGTTTTTTCTGCAGAAACCCCGTACTCACGGGCAAGACTACCCGGTGCGGCATCCGTGAGGCTGATCTTCTTTCCGTTGGAAAGGGTCAGTACAGCTTTGTTACTGCCAGCAGGTATATCCGCTTCCGTTACGTTTACTGCTACGTCTGGCTGCGTATGCTGCTTAGCAGGCGTCATGTAAAAGGCGGCAGTTCCCACGCATAACAATATCACCGCAGCGGCGGCCCAACGCGGCCAGATGCGCCTTACGGGCGAAATCTGTGAATGCAGGGCTTTCAGGCCCATGTCGTGTTCTTCCTGAAGTTGTTGTTGCGAAAGATCAGAGGGAGGGAGGCCCTCTTGCAGATACCAGGTTTCAACCAACGCTTTTTCTTCGCTGGTTGCCTCTCCGGAAAGATATTTATCAAGCAGTTCTTTGGCGTTCTTCATCGTGGAATGGGGATTATTTCCCCCTGTATACGTATATGACACGCAAAAAAGGGGGAGGGGGTAGATGATTTGAAAAAAAATCAGAAGAAAACACTAAAGATCCGGGGACCCAGCCGCACCTTAAGGATGCGCAGTGCGTTCCTGACCTGTGTCCGCACCGTCAGGGGGCTCAGGTTCAGCTCTTCGGCTATTTGCTGGTGGCTCATGTTCAGCTGGCGGCTCATTTCAAAAATAAGGCGCATTTGCGCCGGCAATGCGGCCACTTCCTGCTCAACAAGGAGGATCAGTTCCTTTTCCCGGAGCTTTTCATCCGTGATGTTCTCCCCTTTGTCAATGAAATGCTGCAGGGAATGGATATAGGAGTCCTGCACTTTTTGGTGACGGATAATATTTAGCAGCCGGTTCCGTACAGAAGCATAGAGATAAGCGGCAAGACTGGTGCCCACCTGGAGGTGATCGCGGTTGTTCCAGAGGTTGATGAATATATCCTGCACTACATCACGCACCTCCTCCCGGTCGGGGAAGCGCCGGAAAGCGTGACTGTAAAGGATGCCCTGGTATCTTGTGTATATTTCGTTCAGTGCAGCTTTATCACCCAACCTTAACATGTCTAATAACTGATGGTCAGTATATGATTGGTATTGCATTCAGTGGAATCTCCATAAATATAAAGAGAATTCTGAGAAAGGGTATTCTTTAAAAAACAAAAAACCCACAAGCTTAGCCTGTGAGTTCATCTTGTTTTGTCAGCGGAGGAAGAGGGATTCGAACCCCCGGACCTGTTACAGTCAACAGTTTTCAAGACTGCCGCAATCGACCGCTCTGCCATTCCTCCGCGGCAAAAGTATAAAACGAAATGTATTTAAAAAAAACTTTTTTGCTTGGAGATGAAGAAAAATCTACAAGTGCCTGTGGTGGAGGGTTTGATGGCAAAAGGGACTGCATATTAAAGATATGCAGTCCCTGAAAAGAAAAAAACTTAGTTCCCTTCTGTATATTTCTTGAAGTTGTTCAGGATTGCCTGCCAGCCGCCTTGTTGTAATTCTCTTGTATTCACTTCTTCCGGATCAAATGTTTCCACAACCTTTGTAGCATTGCCTTCACCGCTGAAAGAGATCTTTACGGTCCTGCCATCGCCCATGGTATAGGAGATGTATTGATGATCTGTTACCTCGTCATAAACGCCTGCAAAATCAAAACTGAAACTGCCGTCTTTTGCGGCCATGGTAGTGGAGAACTTTCCACCTGTACGCAGGTCGTTTGTTGCGGCAGGGGCATGCCAGTCATCGGAGGCGCTGCACCAGTTCATAATGTGTGTGGGTTCGCTCCAATATTTCCATACTTTTTCAACCGGAGCCTGAATTGTTGCTTCTACTGTGATGGGTGTCTTATTTTCCATGATCAGGTGTTTTTTGTTTTGTGATACAAACATACAACGCCACTGAAAAAGCACCGGGGGGAGATTGCGACAAAGAAGAGGTTTAATGCGACAGTGGTATTTTCAGACATCTTTTCGCATGCATACACTCAGCACAGAGTCCACATACTGGCCATATTTGGCGGTCACACCGTACCCCCTGGCGGCATAAAGCGCCACTGCATCCGGCATATGGCTGCCGGTTTCGAGTACACAGGCGGTGAACCCTTCTTCAGCCGCCCAGGTTTCCAGTTCTTTAAGGATAGCACTGGCAATTCCTTTCCCGCGAAAGGCAGGCTGTACAAACATCCGCTTGATCTCTGCAGCGGTGGTATCAAAGGCTTTAAATGCGCCGCAGCCTACGGGGATATCATCAATATAGGCTACCACGGTATGCTTCAGCATATCTATCTTGTTGAATTGCGCAAAGAAGCTATGTGCTTCGCCGTTCACACCGGCAAGGTATTGATCCAGCTCGCGTACAAGCGCAATGAAATCCGGATTTTCTGATGTTGTTCTTATAAGTTTCATATACAGAGTAGCTTCTTATAAATGCATGTACTATCTGTCCCTCTGATTAGTTTCATATACTACTGGAGCCTCTGATGATCAGGGTAGACGGAATAACCAACTGCTTCTTCGGCTGACTGTTATTCTTTTTATCCAATGCTTTCAGCAACACGGTAGCTGCAGACTTTCCCATCTCAAATGCCGGTTGTGTAATGGTAGTAAGGGAAGGGTGGAGGATGGTGGCAATTTCAAGATTGGAAAAACAAACGATCCGCAGCTGACGCGGAATAGCCAATTGCAACTCATTACAGGCCTGGTACACGGTAGTGGTGAGCTTCTCCACGGAAGCCACAATCCCGTCCGGTCTTTTCTTTCGCTGCAGCAGTTCTTTTACGATCTCTGTATTGTAGGCAGGATCATTGGTACAAAGTACAATATCACTCGCTTCAAAGGGGATCTGATGGTCTGCCAATGCTTTTTTATAACCTTCCATACGGTTGTTGCTGATGGCAAGGCTTTTGGAGATGCCGAGATAGGCAATCTTTTTACATCCTTTTTCTATAAGGTGCCGCGTAGCAGCATAACCGCTTTCAAAATCATTTGTTACGATCTTATCTGTATCCACTTCATCCAGTACGCGGTCAAAGAACACTACCGGCACTTCTTTATCCATCAGATCGCAGATATGCTCGCAGGAAGTGGTTTCACTGGACACGGACATCAGCACCCCATCCACTCTGCCACTGCCAAATTCCCGGAGAATGGCCTTTTCATTTTCAAAACTTTCGTGAGTAAGGCAGATCAGCACGTGATAACCTTTTTCTTTCACCACCGCTTCAATACCGTTGATAGCGATCGCAAAAAAACTATCTGCGATCTCGGGGATCACTACTGCAATGTTTTTGCTTTTTTTGCCGCGCAGACTGCTGGCGTAAGGATTGGGTGTATAACTCAGCCGGTTGGCTACTTCCAGCACGCGTTGTTTGGTTTCTTCGCTGATCTCATAACTGTCCCGCAAGGCCTTGGAAATAGTGGAAACGGATAAGTTCAATTCCTTAGCTAACGCTCTGATGGTAACATTCTTCATTTTCGAAACCGGTTTCGTAAATAAAGCTACACTATTATGCAAAGAATCTTGGGGAAAACATCGAAATTAGGGAAACATTCCACAATTTTCTCACAGTAAACTGATGCTCCTATGAGTACCACACCAAAGTTCACCGAAAAAGAAATTAACCCGCTGGGAAGCCTTGATGAATGGGAAGATGCCGTTCTCGAACGCTATCCTGATCCTGAAGCCATCGCCAGCTCCAAATCCACAGAAGCATACCGTAATTACGATGCACCTGAAAGGGATACGGTAAGGGAATTCTACCGGCTGAACCATACTTATCAGACGTATGATTTTGTACAGGAGAAAAGAGCAGATTACCTGCGTTTCAATAAAAAAGAGATGCCTGTCTGGGAGGCATTTGACTTCCTCAACCAGCTGGTAGATGATTCTGACCCGGATACGGACCTGGACCAGTTCCAGCACCTGCTGCAAACAGCAGAGGCTATCCGCAGGGATGGCCACCCGGACTGGATGGTGCTGGTAGGGCTCATGCACGACATGGGTAAAACCCTCTGCCTCTTCGGTGAGCCGCAGTGGGCGGTGGTAGGGGATACCTTCCCTGTAGGTTGTGCCTATTCAGATAAGATCGTATATCCTGAGTTCTTTAAGAACAACCCGGACTTCAACAATCCGGAATACCAGACGCCTACAGGCGTATACAAGAAAGGCTGCGGTCTCCGCAATGTACACATGTCCTGGGGCCATGATGAATATGTGTACCAGATGATGAAGGACAGTTTACCGGAATCCGGCCTGTACATGCTGCGTTATCACTCCTTTTACTCCTGGCACCGGGAAGGTGATTATGAGCAATTGCTGGATGATCACGACCGTGAAATGCTGAAATGGGTGAAGCTGTTCAACCCTTACGACCTCTACTCCAAGAACCCGGTTCCACCGGATTGGAAGCAACTGCGGCCTTATTATGAGGACCTGGTGGCTAAATACCTTCCAAAAACACTGAAATTCTAATATACTACTGCCGGGTCCTGGATCCGGCAGTATAACTTTACCTATACCTCTCCCGCTCGCTAACTATTAAATAACACCACTGATTATTGCGGGTATCAGAAAAAATCGGGAAATTATACGATGAATTATAAGGGGGGCTTACCTAACACTATGCCGGCGGAACGCCTGCAGTCACTGGATGCATTAAGGGGTTTTGATATGTTCTGGATCATCAGCGGGGAAGAGATCTTCACCCAGCTTGCCAAGGCCACACATCACCCTGCGCTTGATCTTATGGCAGCTCAGCTGCAACACTCCGAATGGAACGGCTTTACGTTCTACGACCTCATTTTTCCGCTTTTCATTTTTATTGCCGGGGTATCCATGCCTTTTGCCTATGCAAAAGCAGCGGTGACCGGCAAAAAGAAGATATACAGCTCGCTGGTACGGCGTACCCTTATCCTCATTGTATTAGGCATGGTTGTGAACGGCCTGCTGCATTGGGAGGGATATGAGAATACCCGTTTCGCCAGCGTATTGGGCCGCATCGGCTTGTCCTGCTTTTTTGCGGCCCTTATTTACCTGAATTGCTCCTTACGGATGCGCATTATTTGGGTAGGGATCCTCCTGATCGGTTACTGGGCGGCCATGATGCTTATCCCGGTACCCGGTTTCGGAGCCGGCGTTTTAACCCCTGAAGGGAACTTTGCCGGGTATTTCGACCGCCTGTTCCTGCCCGGCCACCTGTACCGTACGGTATTTGACCCTGAAGGGCTGTTTTCCACCGTTCCGGCCGTAGGCAGTGCCCTGCTGGGCGTGCTCACGGGTGAATTCCTGAAGTCCTGCGAGTGGAGCCGGATGAAAAAAGGTGCTTACCTGGCACTGGCAGGTGTAGTGTCTCTGATACTGGGTTATGCATGGGGGCTCATATTCCCGCTGAATAAACACATCTGGACCAGCTCTTTCGTATTGGTTACCGCCGGTTGGAGCCTCTTGCTGTTATCCTTTTTCTACCTCATAATAGACGCCGCAGGCTGGAAGAAATGGAGTATGCCTTTCGTATGGATCGGTACCAATGCCATCCTTATCTATATGGCAACGCATGGCATTGTTAATTTCAAACATACTTCGCAGTACCTGTTCGGTGGATTGATAAAGTTTACGCCGGAAGCATTTCATGAGGTATGGTTGTGGTGCGGCGTGCTTGCTGTTGAATTAGCAGCACTTTATTTCCTGTACAGCAAACGATGGTTCCTTAAAGTCTAAATAGTTTTTAATTCCACCACATGAATAAACTGCAGCTTGCTGACTACATTGTATTCTTCATCTATTTTGTTGCCATAGCCGGTTATGGTTATTATATCTATCATCGTAAGAAAGCAACTTCTACCAGCGCAAAGGAGTTTTTCCTGGCAGAAGGTTCGCTTACCTGGTGGGCGATCGGTGCATCATTGATCGCATCCAATATCTCTGCGGAACATTTTATCGGTATGTCCGGTTCCGGTTTTGCGCTGGGCCTGGCTATCTCTACGTATGAATGGATGGCTGCTGCCACTTTGATCATTGTAGCCGTGTTCTTCATCCCGCTGTACCTGAAGAACAAGATCTACACCATGCCGCAATTCCTGTCCAGGCGGTACAACGATAAAGTGAGTACCATCATGGCCGTGTTCTGGTTGCTGGTATATGTGTTTGTAAACCTTACTTCCATTATCTACCTCGGCGCGCTGGCCATCACTTCTATTACACCCATCAGTTTTGAATGGTGTATTGCAGGCTTGTGCATCTTTGCATTGGTGGTAACGCTGGGTGGTATGAAAGTGATCGGGTATACGGATGTAGTGCAGGTGCTGGTATTGATCGTGGGTGGATTGATCACTACTTACCTCGCATTATCCCTGCTGGCAGATAAGTTCGGGTATGATGGTGATATCTGGAAAGGACTGGGTGTTCTTCGCAAGGAAGCGCCTACTCATTTTCATATGATCTTTGATAAGTCGAATGCTTACTATAAAGACCTTCCCGGTCTGTCTGTACTGATAGGAGGGATGTGGATCAATAACCTGGCCTATTGGGGATGTAACCAGTACATCACGCAACGTGCACTGGGCGCTGATCTTAAAACCGCCAGGAAAGGAATACTGTTTGCTGCCTTCCTGAAATTACTGGTGCCGGTGATCGCCGTATTACCGGGTATCGTGATGTATGTGTTGCATAAGAATGGCATGTTCCAGGAAGAAATGAAGAATGCGGCCGGTGTGTTAAAACCGGATCAGGCATATCCTACCTTGATGAACTTATTACCGGCCGGTCTCAAAGGCGTGGCATTCGCAGCGCTCACAGCGGCTATCGTAGCTTCGCTGGCAGGTAAAGCCAATAGTATCTCCACTATCTTTTCACTGGATATCTATAAGAAGTTCTTCAACAAGAATGCTACAGAAAAACAATTGGTGATCGTAGGAAAATGGGCCGTGGTCATTGCCATGTTACTCGCGGCATTGGTAACACCTGCCCTGAAATCGCTGGACCAGGCGTACCAGTTCATCCAGGAATATGTGGGCTTTATCTCTCCTGGTGTGCTGGCAATCTTCCTGATGGGTTTCTTCTGGAAACGCACTACGGCAGCAGCAGCACTTACCGGTACACTGCTCACCATTCCAATTTCCACCATCCTGAAATTCTTACCGGTATGGACGAACGGCGCTTTCCCGGATTATCCTTTCCTGGACAGGATGACGATCACTTTCGTGCTTATCGTGGCTATCATGATCGTGATCAGTTTATCTAAACCCAAAGCAACACCAACCGGTGAGGAAATTGAGATTGATACTTCCATGTTCCGGGTATCCCCTGGTTTCGTAGTAGGCTCCGTGATCATCTGTGGTATCCTCACTGCCCTGTATACGGTGTTCTGGTAAAATATCATGCATAAAAGGTAAAATAAAAGGAGTGGTGAATTAACCACTCCTTTATCATTTAAAGTTTGTAATTATGCGGTAATAAAAGGTTCCACAATGATTACTAGCTTGCCAATACACTGTGCAAAAAGAGCGCTTATGCTCTTCACTTTCCTGCTGGCTGCAGGCACCCTCTCAGCCAAAAAAGTACTTGTCAGATCCATCGCTGAATTACAGACCGCCATTAACAGCGCTGCCCCCGGAGATGTGATCACACTGGCCAATGGTGTTTACACCACCACGGAAGACATTAGCATTCAAAGGAATGGTACAGCCGCCCAGCCCATTACCATCACTACGGAAAAGGCAGAGATCACCGGTGCAGGTGGTTTTAAAATAATGAGCCCTTCTTCCTACATCGTGATCAGCGGATTTAAATTCACGCATGCCGCTAACAAAGCGGTGATGGAAGGCGGTACAACTTTCTGCCGCTGGACGCGCAATACCTTCATCAACACAGGAGAAGGAAATTACCTCACCGTTATTGGTAATGATCATACCGTAGATTACAACACCTTCCAGGATAAAAACTCACTTGGAAAGTTCATCGGTGTAAGAGGAACCGGTAAACAGATCGCAGAAAGGCTCTGGATCCACCACAATTATTTTCACAACTTCTCGCCGCAAAAAGGTAACGGGGCTGAAGCCGTGCAATTCGGCCTGAGCGGCTACAGCCTTTCTTCCAGCAACAGTATCTTTGAATACAACCTCTTTGAGAATTGCGCAGGGGAAAACGAATTACTCTCTGTTAAATCTTCTGCCGTAACTATTCGTTACAATACCATAAGGGATTGTAAAGCACAGTTCACGCTAAGGCATGGTAACTTCTGCAAGGTGTATGGTAACTATTTCTACAACACACCCGGTCTCCGCATTTTTGGAGATGATCATATCATTTACAGCAATTACTTTGAAAACTGCAAACCTGCTATCAATGTAGGGAATGGTGGTGCGGAAGTAGCAGATGGTGCGCCTTTAACCAGCCACGACCGTCCTGATCGCGTAGTGATCGCTTTCAATACGCTGTTGAATAACGAGGATAATATTACCCGTACAGAACGGAAGAATGGTATCGGTTCAACTTTTATCACTATTGCCTATAACATTATCCAGGGCGGGGGAGAAGCCATGAGCATACAAGGCCCGCTCTATGTGAATCCAGTCTTTAAATGGAATGTGATCTTTAATACCAAAGGTGCAGGGCAAATGCCGGACTCCGGTTATACATCCTTTGATCCTAAGCTTACCAAGGATGGTCACCTGCAGAAAGGCAGTCCGGCCATTGATGTGGTAAAAGAAGGATACGCCGGTATTACCGCAGATATGGATGGCCAGGAGCGCAAAGGAGCGCTTGACCTGGGTGCAGATGAAGTATCTGTACAACCTGTCACTGCCAGGATCCTGCATCCTGCGGATGTCGGTTGTAATGCAAAATAAATACCGGGCAAGAGGCTGTTTCAAAGTAATGGAGGCAGCCTCTTTCTTTTTGAGAAGGAATTTGTACTTTAGCCCCCTTAAATCAGACCCAGGTGTGAATCCTTAACCCTTTCATGCCGTTAACATTAGCTTAAATATGAAAAGACACAATCTTATTTCCCCGTTAGTCCTGCTGTCAGGACTTTTTTTCGTTATGTTCATGGTATCCTGTGGTAAAGAAGGTGCTACTGGTCCTGCTGGTCCCGAAGGCCCTGCCGGCCCTAAAGGTGATACCGGCTCCGGCTCTGTGATCTATTCCGCATGGATGGATGTGCCGTTTAAGGCCGATACCATCCACCTTGCAGGCGGTGGTATTGATACGGTGGGCTTCTATGCCACTATTGACGTACCTAAACTCACCCTGGCGCTGTTGAGCAATGCAGATGTAAAAGTATACATCAACTCCAGCGATGCAAGTGATCCTGAAATTTATCCTTTGCCTTATTCTGCTCCATCTGGTCTTTACATCCAGGTGATGGCTTACACGCAGAAGATTCAGTTGTATTCCAATGCGGACGTGGGTACTGTATCTGCCAATGGTAAGAAGTACCAACAATACCGTTACATGATTGTGCCAGGCAATGTGCTGGGGAGATCGGCTGCCCAGGTAAACTGGTCCGATTATGCCGCGGTAAAAGTGTATCTCGGGTTAGAAGATTAAAAAGAAGAAGGGCTGGCAGGTAAATGTCAGCCCTTCTTCTTTTAATCAGGATTTAATCTTATCGCCCCTACCCATTCAGGAAATATTGCTATTTTGGCTTTATGGATACGAGACGAGAATTTTTACGCAAAGCAGCCCTGTTGTCAGGCGCAGGCGGATTAGCCAACATCCTGCCCGAAACCATACAAAGGGCACTGGCCATCAATCCCGCCCCGGGCAGCAGTTACCTGGATGCAGAACATGTAGTGTTCCTCATGCAGGAGAACCGTTCTTTTGATCATTGCTTCGGTACCCTGAAAGGTGTAAGAGGTTTCAATGATCCAAGGGCCATTAAGCTGGAAAATGGCCATCCCGTATTCCTGCAAAGCAACAGCGCAGGGGAAACATACGCCCCCTTCCGCCTGAACATCTTTGATACCAAAGCTACCTGGATGAGTTCGCTGCCGCACTCCTGGGCAGACCAGGTAGATGCACGCAATGATGGTAAATACAACAGATGGCTGGATGTGAAAAGCTCCGGTCATAAAGAATACAAACACATGCCCCTTACCATGGGCTATTATAACAGGGAAGACATTCCCTTTTACTACGCACTCGCAGATGCCTTCACCGTATGCGACCAGCATTTCTGCTCTTCCTTAACCGGTACTACCCCCAACCGGCTGTACTTCTGGACGGGCACCATCCGTCATGAAATGAGCGCTGATGCAAAAGCGAACGTATACAATTCAGATGTGGATTATGGTAAAGAAGCCAGCTGGAAAACATTCCCGGAAGTGCTGGAAGAAAATAATGTTTCCTGGAAGATCTACCAGAACGAGATCAGCGTAGGCGTTGGTTTTGAAGGAGAAGAAGATGCCTGGCTGGCCAACTTCACAGATAACTCCATTGAATGGTTCTCCCAATATCATGTGGAATACTATGAACCGCACATTCAATACCTGAAGAAATTACTGACAACATTACCTGCAGAGATCGCTGCTGAAAAAGATGAAGCAGTGCTCAAACGCAAAAAAACATACCTCGAATATGCAAAGAAGGTAATTGAGAAGGTAACACAAAAACCTTTCAATACCCTGCCGCAGAAAGAGCAGAACCTGCACAAAAGAGCATTCACCACTAACAGGAATGATCCTGATTATCATTCCCTGAGCACATTGAAATATAACGATGGCAGTACAGAACGGGAAGTGCAATTACCCAAAGGAGATATCCTGCACCAGTTCCGTGAAGACGTAAAGAAAGGCGAACTCCCTGCTGTATCCTGGATTGTAGCACCGGAGAATTTCTCAGACCATCCGGGCGCTCCCTGGTATGGTGCCTGGTACCTCTCTGAAGTGATGGACATCCTCACGCAGAATCCGGAGGTATGGAAGAAAACCATCTTCATCCTCACTTATGATGAAAACGATGGTTACTTTGATCACGTACCGCCCTTTGTGCCACCAACGCCTGGTAAAGCAGATGCAGGTAAGGTGTCAGAAGGCATTGATCCTTCAGTGGAGTATGTGACACTGGCTGCACAGGAAAAAAGAGGTGCAAGAGAAAGCGCGATCGGTTTAGGTTACCGCGTACCATTGGTAGTAGCTTCTCCCTGGAGCCGCGGAGGATTTGTGAACTCGCAGGTATTTGATCATACTTCTGATGTGCAGTTCCTCGAAAACTTCCTGTCGCACAAACTGAAAAAGAAGATTGCAACGGATAACATCACCGCATGGCGGCGCACGGTATGCGGAGACCTTACTTCTGTGTTCAGGCCTTATAACGGAGAGAAGATAGAAAGCCCTGCTGCATTGAATAAAGAGGCCTTCATTGAAAGTGTACACAAAGCTAAGTTCAAAGCACCACCTGCTAACTTTAAACTCCTTTCACCGCAGGAAATAGCAGGCCCGCTGTCTGCCATCATGCCGCAACAGGAGCCGGGTATCAGGCCTTCCTGCGCTATTCCTTACCAGTTATCTGCAGATGCCAAACTAAGTGCGGATCGTAAAAAAGTAGTGCTGCGATTGAAAGCAGATAATACGCTTTTCGGTAAACAGGCAGCAGGTGCACCATTTACGGTCTACGGGAAAGGTATTCGCAATTACGCCGTAAAAGCAGGCGATGCTTTAACGGATGAATGGGATGCAGCTGCTTATGCGCTGAATGTATATGGCCCGAATGGTTTCTACAGGGAAATAAAAGGAGACGAAAATGACCCGCGCCTGGATGTAACGATGGATAATGCAGTATTGAACTTTATTAATCATGGTAAAGAAACCTATACAATAGAGATCAAAGATGTGTCTTATAAAGGTAAACCCCGCGAAGTGAAAGTAGCAGCAGGAAAGAAAGCCTCAGTGCCTTTGACGCTGGGTACCAGCTTTGGTTGGTATGATCTGTTGATTACGGTACAGGGTGCGAAAGGATTTGCCAGGAGATATGCAGGGCATGTTGAAACGGGGAAGTCGGCGTTCAGTGATCCTTTGATGGGAAGAACCGTTTAGAATATTTTTCATACAGGAGTCCCGGTAACATGCGTTGCCGGGATTTTTTATTTAAAGATTTAAAGCCTCACTTCTTATACTTCCAGTGTCTCTCCTTCCCCTCAGCAATCCACTCCACCGCAGTAGCCACCCGTTTAAGCTTCGTAGCCTCCGTTTTAGCCTCATCTATCCACTCAATGTATTCCTTCTTGCAGGAATAACTAAAAGCATTAAACACCTTCGTAGCTGCCTTATTTTTCTTTAATGCAGCGGCCAGTTCCTTAGGTGTTACCAGTTCCTTTTTCTCCTTAGGAGAAGCCTTAGGCACTTTAATATTATCTCTGTTCAATGCATCCGCCTCCCGCAGGTAAGAGATCAGCACCTTGTCAGAAGGCAGTTCTTTAAGCGAAGTGATCCGGCCCAAACTGCCCATCGAATTTTCTCCCTGCAGGATCCCCTGTTTATCCTCCAGCAGGGACACCTTCCAGAAACCAAAAGCACAGTGCTGCTTAAAGGCAGCCATGCTGCACAGATTGATACCGT
Source organism: Chitinophaga niabensis (assembly GCF_039545795.1). Classification (NCBI taxonomy): domain Bacteria; kingdom Pseudomonadati; phylum Bacteroidota; class Chitinophagia; order Chitinophagales; family Chitinophagaceae; genus Chitinophaga; species Chitinophaga niabensis. The sequence goes on from NZ_CP154260.1 coordinate 1,459,051, forward strand.
AGGTCTCAAAAATAGGCATGCCCCATTTAATGGCCTCCTCCGCATGCGGACAGGCTTTATAGACTAATTCCCGTAAATGTTCAAGGATGGGCTGTGCAAAAGGGGCCGATTTAGCAATGTAATCATCTACCTTTTTCATGGCTAAGGCTTTGTGAATGTACAAGTTAAGGAAATTTCATAAATTGTAGCCGTATATCGTCATCCAGTTCACCCACCCAAAGGTTCCCAAATTCAAATAAGTATTTATACCCTTTTTTTCGGGAAGTTCTACTTGCCTGAACATCTAATGGCTGTATTACCTTGCATTTACTCACATAAAAAACACAATGGTTATGAAAAGATCACAATCAGTGCCCTGGATTATTATCCTCTTATTACTGATATTGCTCATTTACAGGGAATTCGGCCGCGGCGGAGGTATTCCTGTGGACAGAGAGAGAGCTAAAGAACATATTATCACCATGAAAGATGCCAGGGCCTATACCCATGCATTCGACAGCGCCAAAGACGAGCTGCAGGGGCAACTGAGAGATTCTTCTTACCTCTCCACCCGCTTTAAACTGCCTGTTTGTGAATTATTCAATAAAGACGCTATCGGGGCATTACTCAACAAAAAGGGAACAGATGGCATTCGTGTTTACCTCGGCCTGAACAGGGAAAGAGAAGTGGTGTTTGTGTTAGTGCCTGTTGATGGGCAGGGCAAAGACCTCCGTGGTAAACTATTTGCACAGAACAATTTCTGGATCCCAGGTGTGAGTACAGCCTATGCGCAGGACCCTGAATTGGAATTGGAAGATGAAGAAGCCGTTGAACGCGGTCACCGCTGCCCCCATTCATGCGATATTGGAAGCCCCCTCGTACCTTAATAATCCGGATCAATGTCCAATACTGTTATCCAGTTACTTAGTTTTACCATCATATTCCCAATGATATTGGGGCTGATACGCATGCACCGTATACGTGCCAGTTATCAGCCCTTCTTACTATTCCTTTTACTGGCATTAACCGCAGAAGTGGTGAGTGAAGTAAGTATCAGGTTAACTAAAAGTAATACCATCACCAGCAATATCTACACCTTGCTGGAAGCTGGTGTGATCCTCTATCTTTTTTACACCTGGGGCTTTCTTAAGAAACGCCCCAGGTTAATGATCTTCCTTGCTATTGTTTATTGTATGGTATGGGCGTTTGAAAACCTCTATATGGGCCTTCTGGCAGATGGCTTCTCCTCCTACTTTGTAATATTATATTCGCTGGTAACCGTGCTTTTATCTATTAATGAGATCAATTCACTGATCGCCGCCTTCGGTGGTAACCTTTTCAGGAATGCTAAGTTCCTGATCTGTATAGGCCTTATCATCATTGGCGTATACAGTGTGATCACGGAAGGTTTCCAGTTAATAGACCCGGATAATTCAAGAGTATCCAGGAATATCTTCAACCTCTTCGCTTTTATCAATGCTTTCGTTAATATTGTCTATGCAATAGCCGTCTGGTTTATCCCCGTAAGGGACGACTATTACTTTTCCAAGCGTTTCAAAGCGTAAGTGTTGCACCCCATGGAAGATAGGATATATGATATAACCGCACTATTATCTTCACTGCTGGCAGTGATCATCACTTTCTTTATCGGCTCCATTATCCGGTATCACCGGCGTTATGTGCGCCTGCAACGGGAACGCATCACCGCAGAGATCAAATCATTGGAAAATGAACGCAAACGCATTGCCACAGACCTGCACGACAGCCTGGGTCCATTGCTCTCTACCGTTAAACTGAACATGACGAGCATTGAAGTCACAGACCCGCGCGATAAACAGATCATTGCCAAATCCGGTAAGTATATAGATGAAATCATTACCAGCATGCGCCAGATCTCGTACGACCTGCTTCCCAACACCCTCGAAAGAAGAGGACTTATTGAAGCCATCACGGAATTCACCAACCACATAGGGCATAACGATCTGCTGGAAGTACACGTTTATGCCGTAAATGCTATCACCCCCGATCCTGAAAAGGATATTCATATCTTCCGCGTGATCCAGGAGATCATTCACAACACCCTCAAACATGCAGGCGCCACCAAACTGGAGATAGGCTTCAGTGAAGATGAAAAGGAACTCCTGATCCTTGTTCATGATAACGGTAAAGGCTTCAATGTAGAAAAGGCCAAACAGAATTCCCGCGGCCTGGGCCTGAAAAGTATGGAGATCCGTATGGACATCATGCGCGGCTCTGTAAGCATCCACTCTGTGCCCGGCGAGGGCACCCATTATTATCTCAGGATACCTCGGGGATAATTTTGTATATTTGTTCACACCTTTTCTAATCCCCAGTAATAATCTCCATGAATTACGATATCCGCCTTGTAGTGGCTGATGATCACGAAATTTTTTTAGACGGTTTAGCTTTGATGCTTTCCCGCCAGGAAAATATTACCCTCGTAGGCCAGGCCGGAGATGGCCGGGAATTACTGGAAGTAGTAGCCCGCGAGAAACCGGATGTGGTGATGACGGATATTAAGATGCCCCGCATGGATGGTATCACCGCCACCAGGGAAATGATCCGCCTCCAACCGGATGCCCGCATCATTGCACTCTCTATGTTCGATGAAGAGAACCAGATCGTTGAAATGCTGGAGGCCGGCGCTAAAGGATACCTGCTCAAGAATGCAGACAAACAGGAGATCTTAGATGCTATTGCCAATGTGTATGAGGACAGGGTATATTACTGCAAAAGCACCTCAGCCAAACTGGCCGGCATGATCGCCAAGAGTAAGTTCAATCCCTATAAACACAAAGAACAGATCTCCTTTACGGAACGGGAGCAGGAGATCATTCAGCTGATCTGCCTGCAGTACACCGCCCAGCAGATAGGAGATAAGATCTTTCTAAGTAAACGCACTGTAGAAGGTTACCGCACCCGGATACTGGAGAAGATGAATGTGCGCAATACCGCCGGCGTGGTGATGTATGCCCTTAAGAACAACCTGATCAAAGAAGAAGACCTGCTTTAGATAAACCCAATTTTACATGATGAGAACAACACTATTTGCACTAAGCCTGCTGGCCACTACTATTGCCTATGGCCAGGATAATGTTACCTACCAGCGCCCTCCGGCTGTAATAGAGGAGCTGCTGCTGGCAAAACCTTTACCTGCTGTGAGTGTGGACAAGAAAGGGGAGTGGATGCTACTCATAGACCGTAATTCCTACCCAACAGTAGAAGAACTTGCACAGCCTGAATTGCGTATTGCAGGCCTCCGCCTCAATCCCCGCAACTTTGGCCCCAGCCGCGTGGTATATCATGCCGGTTACCAGCTTAAGAACATCAAAACCAAAGAGCTGTTCCCCATCACGGGCCTGCCACAGGAGTTCCGCGGTTTTCAGGTCACCTGGAGCCCGGACGGTAAGCTCGCCGCATTTACGAACACGCTCAACGACCGCATAGACCTCTATGTGATAGATATTGCTGCCAAAGCCGCCCGGAAAGTGAACCAGGCGCCTTTGAACACGGCCCTTGGCCAGTCATTCACCTGGATAGATAACAACCGCCTCCTGTATAAAACAGTACCTGCCGGAACAGGCGCATTACCTGTCGCGCCTGCTGCCCCCAAAGGACCTGTTGTGCAGGAAAGCAAAGGTAAAAACGCTGCTTCCCGCACTTACCAGGATCTGATCAAAAGTCCATATGACGAACAATTGTTTGCTTATATGACCAATGCACAACTGGTGATCAATGATCTGCAATCGGAAAAGCCCATAGGTAAACCAGGCATCTGGCAATCCTATTCCGTATCACCGGATAAACAATACCTGCTGCTGCGCCAGGTGGAAAAACCATTCTCTTACCTCGTTACCGCTTTCGGTTTTCCGCATACCATTACCGTAACAGACCTGCAGGGAAATACGGTAAAATCACTCGCTAAAAACCCTTCCACAGAAGGAGCACCCATCGGTTTCGATGATGTAGAGAACACACCGCGTAATTTTTCCTGGAAGGCAGATGAGCCGCATACCATCATTTACGTAAAAGCACTGGATGAAGGACTGGGCCGCAAAAAAGCGGAGTTCCGCGATGCGGTACTGGCGGTGGATGCTGTTACAGAAGCAACACCAAAAGAACTCTTCCGTACCAAACGCCGTTTTGATAATGTAGTATGGGGCACAAAACAACTCGCCCTGGTATATGAATCTTTATTTGCCGATCGCAGAGAACGTATCAGTATCTATAATTCCGAAACCGGCAAACTGGATTCCCTTTTTGAAAAAAGCAGTAATGATGCTTACAGTGAGATAGGTACACCTGTAACTATCCGTAATCAATACGACAGACCAGTGCTTTTTGTACAAAAGAACGGAGAGCTGCTGTTGCGCTCACAGGGTTCTTCTCCTGAAGGAGACCTGCCCTTTGTGCAAAGCTATAACCTCAAAACGGGCAAAGGCAATATCCTCTGGCGTTGCCAGGCACCCTTCTATGAAACAGTGGTGGATGTACTGGACGCAGAAAAACTCATCATGCTTACTTCCCGGGAAAGCCAGACGGAGGCACCTAACTATTATATCCGCGATCTGAAGAAACGTTCACTGATCGGTACACCTATCACTGATTTCACCAATCCTTATAAAGCCATGGAAGGTGTATCCAAACAAAAGATCTCTTACAAGAGAGCAGATGGCGTAGACCTTACCGGCGATCTATATTTACCCAAAGGATACGATGCAAAGAAAGATGGCCCGCTGCCTGTACTGATCTGGGCTTATCCCCGTGAGTATAAATCCGCTGCAGATGCTGCACAGGTAAGGGGTTCCAGGTATACGTTCACCCGTGTGGGGTATGGTGGCCCTATTCCCTGGGTTACACAGGGATATGCCATTCTTGACAATGCGGAAATGCCCATCGTGGGAGAAGGAAATAAAGAACCGAATGATAATTTCATTCCCCAGCTCTATCTCAACGCACATGCGGCTATACAGGCCCTCGCTAAAATGGGGGTAGGGGATAGCAACAGGGTAGCAGTAGGCGGTCATAGCTACGGCGCTTTCATGACGGCTAACCTGCTCGCCCACACGAAACTGTTCAAGGCAGGCATTGCCCGGAGTGGTGCCTATAACCGTACCTTAACGCCCTTCGGTTTCCAGGCAGAAGAACGTACTTACTGGCAGGCACCCGAGGTTTATTTTAACATGAGTCCTTTCAGCTTTGCAGACAAGATCAAAACACCCTTGCTGTTAATACATGGGGAAATGGATAACAACCCCGGTACATTCCCTATCCAGAGCGAAAGGTTATATAATGCGGTGAAAGGGCATGGAGGTACCGTACGTTTTGTACAACTGCCTTTTGAAAGTCATGGTTACTCCGCAAAGGAAAACCTGCTGCACCTGCTCTGGGAGCAAACGCAATGGCTGAACACTTATGTAAAGGACGCTAAATAGCTACCGGTGAAGACAATATCCTTAACAACTACATTCATTTTAGTATTTATTTTTTTATTAAATGCTCAGGATAAAAAAAACACAGACAGGATTGCTGTAACCGCAAAGCGGATGATCGATGTTCGTGCCGGCAAGGAAATCCCTGATGTAGTTATATTAATAGAAAAAAATAAAATTACAGGAGTAGGTTCTAATCTCAAAATTCCTGACAGCGTACGAATTCTTGCTTTAGGTGATGTAACACTTTTGCCCGGACTTATTGATGCTCATACGCATTTGCTTCATCAGTATTATACAAGATATGGAGATGACAATTCGAACAGGCTTTTGGAAATGGTCCAGCTCGGACCTGCTAAAAGAGCATTATTAGGTGCAAGGCTGGCACGTGAAATGCTGGAAGCTGGCTTTACTGCTGTGCGTGATTTAGGCAATTCCAGCATTAACGCAGACATTGCATTAAGAGACGCTATTAATAACAACGATGTGACCGGGCCACGTATGTTTGTTTCCACCAGGGCACTTTCTCCTGTAGGTGGACAGTTTCAGTCAGTGACACCAGCAGCACAACAGTTATTAAGCCAGGAGTATGTTCAGATAAGTGGCGCAGAAGAAGCCCGGAAGGCCGTACGCCAGGCTATATATGATGGTGCCGATTGTATAAAAGTCATAGCCAATGCCGGTTCCCGCAGGTTATCTTTGGAGGAGATGAAAGTTATTGTAGAGGAAGCGAAACGAGCTAAGCTGCCGGTAGCCGTTCATGCAACTGATGGAGATGGCCCTTCTATGACGGCAGTGGAGGCAGGGGTGAGTTCCATTGAACACGCGTATACCGTTTCCGAAACAGTGCTTAACCTGATGGCCAAAAAGAATATTTTTTTGGTTCCCACAGATGTACCCGGAGTTGCAAGATACCAGGAAAGGATCAAAAGAGCTGTAAAAGCGGGTGTGCGGATTGCAATAGGCTCGGATATCTATTATGAATTTCCGGGAAAGACCCGGGGGCAGATCAGCGCCGCAATGTATAAAACTTATGTGGCATCCGGAATGTCCAATATTGAAGTATTACGTGCCGCAACCCTTCATCCTGCTGATTTAATAGGAAACAGTTCAATAGGCGTTATTGAAGCCGGGCGATTTGCAGATATTATTGCAGTGAAGGGAAACCCCATAACTGATATCAGTGTTTTAGAAGAGGTGGTTTTTGTAATGAAAGATGGCAAGGTTTATAAGTAGCCATCCGGGGGGTCGAATCCCTCTTCCTCCGCCCAGGCTCCGTAAGGAGCTTTTTTTATGCCTTTTATACTCCCGTAAAAAGATAAAAATATATTTGCGCAACTCAAAAGTTGCACATATATTTGCAACCTGAGGGTTGCGCAAATAATAATCAAGAAATGAAACAAGATATATTCCAGGCTATATCAGACCCGACACGCAGGGCTATTTTAACGTTAATCGCTATCCAGGCATTAACACCAAATGCATTGGCGGAAAAATTTGATATGACCCGCCAGGCAGTATCAAAACATATTAAAGTATTGCACGAATGCGAATTGATTAAACCTGAGCAGAGCGGCAGGGAGATTTATTATCACTTTAATGCAAAAAAAATGCAGGAGTTTGACCATTGGCTGGCCCAATTCAGGCAAAATTGGGAAACTCAGTTTAACCAACTTGACCAATTATTAACAACAATTAAAGAAAAGACTACGAAGTAGCATTGATGCCAAAGAAAAATAATTAATTAACTAATCAATAAATAATGAACAACGATCTGCTATTTGATTTTAACGTTGACAAAACCGCGAAAACGGTTTATATAACCAGGGAATTTAATGCCGGGCAGTCTTTAGTATGGGATGCCTTTACCAAAGCCGAACTACTGGACCAATGGGGGGCGCCTGCACCTATGCGCGCCAGGACCAAATATATGAATTTTGAAGTAGGCGGGCGGCGATTTTACGCGATGATAAGCCCTGATGGGCAGGAGCGTTGGGCGGTGCAGGAATTTACATCCATCACCCCGAAAACCAATTTTAAGATGTACAACACGTTTGCTGACAAAGACGAAAACCGTGAACTGCCGGGTTCTGAATGGGATTACAATTTCAGTGAACAAAATGGCAGAACAACAGTGAGGATCACCATTTTTAATGAATCGTTTGAGCGAATGGAAAAATTATTGGAGGGCTTCAAAATGGGCTTCATCATGACCTTAAAAAATCTGGAAGATCTGTTAACCACTTTATCGCAGAAATTATAAACCTAAAAATAAAGTTATGAGAACAATCAATCCCTGGATCAACTTTAACGGAAATGCCGAAGAAGCATTCACTTTTTACAGATCAGTTTTTGGCGGCGAGTTTACTAAGATCGTTCGTTTTAAAGATTTATCAAGTGCTGAATTTCCGGTACCGGAAAATGAGGCTGATAAGATCATGACCATTGCTTTGCCTATCGGTAAAGGCAATGTGCTATTGGCCAATGATGTTCCGGAATTTATGGGGCGGGTGAACGAAAACGAAAACAGGTCTAAAATAGTTGTTGGTGCCGAAAGTAAGCAAGAGGCTGACCAGATATTTAACGGATTATCAGCAGGTGGAGATGTTGAAGGGCCCATTGGTGACAGTCCCTGGGGTACATACGCCGGAATGTTCAGAGACAAATATGGTATTGAATGGATTGTGGAATTTGACCCAAATCATAACGGGCAAGCTTAACCGAAGAAAATTGGCCCCTTACATGGTGCAGGGTCCCTCTCTCTCCGCCCAATATAAAGAGGATATCCCTGCGGAACGCCCGTTCAGCAGAGATATCCTCTTTTTTTAATATTTTTATCAAGGCCGCAAATGTTTCCCCCGGATATATCGTCCAACCATACAGATAACTTATACTATGCGGCATGCACTGATCTTTACATTGCTTTTACTGACCTGCGCTCAGCTTACTTCTGCGCAGAATCTGGTGCTGAAGGGTGTGTTGAAAGATAAAGCGGATAGTTCGACACTGAAAAAAGCCACCATCAGGCTGACTTCCCCAACGGATAATACCTTTAAAAAACAAGTATTTACTGATAATAACGGCGCTTTTGAGATCACAGACCTCAAACCGCAGGCTTATCTCCTCACCATTAGTTTCCTCGGCTATGGAGAGCTCGTAAGAGCTATCATGCTGCAAACGGAAACACAGGACCTGGGTGTTATTAAAATGCCCAAATCCACCAGGGAACTGAGAGAGGTAGTGATCAAAGGCCAGGTACCCCCTGCACAGCAAAAAGGCGATACCCTGGCATTCAATGCGGATGCTTATAAAACCAACCCGGATGCCAGTGGTGAGGACCTCGTAAAAAAGATGCCCGGCATTACCGTAGAGAATGGTAATGTAAAAGCACAGGGTGAAGATGTAAGAAAAGTATTGGTGGATGGAAAGGAATTCTTTGGAGAAGATGCCACACTGGCCTTAAGGAACCTGCCTGCAGAAGCCATTCAGCGGATAGAAGTATTCGACCGGATGAGCGATCAGGCACAGTTCACCGGTTTTGATGACGGTAACTCTCAAAAAACGATCAATATCGTTACCCGCGCAGAAATGCGCCAGGGCCAGTTCGGAAAAATATTTGCCGGTTATGGTACAGAGGGCCGCTATTCTGCCGGTGGAAATGTGAACCTCTTCAACCAGGACAGGCGCATCTCTATCATTGGTATGACCAATAACGTCAACCAGCAGAACTTCTCTTCACAAGACCTGTTAGGTGTGCAGAACGCTGGTGCCGGCGGCGGTGGCCGTGGCGGCGGAGGTGGTGGCAGAGGTGGTGGAAGCGGAGGCCGTGGTGGCGGCGGAGGCGGCTTCAGCGGTGGCGGGGGTGGAGGTGGTTCCAACTTCCTCACCGGTACCAACAGGGGGCTGAACAAAACCAATTCTATTGGTGTAAACTTCAATGACAATTTCGGTAAGAAAGTAACCTTCAACGGCAGTTATTTCTTCAATAACAGCAACACCAGCAATAACGAGATCAACCGTGAGGAACAAACGCTGGATCAGGGTGAGAAACAGATCGATACGGATACCTCTTACAGCAACAGTTCCAACTATAATCACCGCTTCAATATGCGGATAGAATACAGGATCGACTCTAATAATTCTATCATCTTTACACCTGGTATCAGTTTCCAGAACAATAACTCTTACTCGGAATCATTTGGTAATACCATCCAGTTCGGCAAACTGCTGGCGGATAACATGAATAATTCCAGTTCTTCCAATTCAGGGTACAACCTGAACGGAAACATCATGTACCGTCACGCATTTGCGAAAAGAGGAAGGACCATCTCCCTGAGCCTTGGCTTAAGTACCAACGACCGTTCCGGAACAAACTACAGGAACAGTGATCTTAACTATTATGATGGTTCAGGAAAGGATGATTCGCTGAGGCAAAAGATCAGTCCTTTATCAGACGGACAATCTTATAATGCTAACATCGCGTATACGGAGCCTATCGGTAAATCCGGACAATTACAGATAAACTATAACCCTACCTACAGCAGGAACAGTTCAGACAGAAGGGCTTATCAGTACGACTTCCTGGGATCCAAAGACTATAGCATCCTGGATTCTGCGCAGTCCAACATGTTCGAGAACACCGCCGTTACGCAGAATGCCGGTATCACTTACCGTTTGGGTAACCGGGATAAGATGTTGTCTGTAGGTGTATCCTACCAGCATACGGAGATGACGAGCGACAGGATCTTTCCTTTTGCCAGCAACGAATCGCAAAGCTTTACCAACATTTTGCCCAATGCGATGCTGATGTATAAACTGACGGATTATGCGAGGATCAGGGTGTTCTACCGTTCTTCTATGAACCAGCCTTCCATTCAGCAATTACAGGATGGTTATTTCAAAAGCGGCCTGCTGAATTATTCCGTGGGTGATCCTAAACTGCGTCCGCAATTTGGCCACATGGTAGCTGCACGGTATAACTATACCAACACCGTAAATAACAATAACTTCTTTGCCAATATATTCCTGCAAACCAATAACGATTACCTGACGAATGCCGTGTTCACACCATCCCGCGGAGACTCAGTGCTGCAAGGGACTGATACGCTGAAACGCGGTGGCCGCTTAACGCAGGCAAAAAATATGGATGGTTTTGTGAGTGTACGTTCCTTCTTTACGTATGGTGTACCGCTGAAATTCATCAAATCCAACTTTAACCTGAATACAGGGGTAAGTTATCAGCGTACGCCGGGCCAGATCAACCAGTTGAGAGGTTTCACCCATAACTATACGTACAGCGCAGGTGTGCTGATCTCCAGCAACATCAGCGAGTATGTTGATTTCACATTATCGTATAACGGTAATTTCAATACGGTCAAAAATACCATCGACCCAAGCAATAACAGTGATTATTCCACCCATACCGCCTCCGGTGCTGTAAACCTGCTCACCAAAAGTGGCTGGGTATTGCAGAACGAAGTGAACTACCAGTTCAACAGGGGCCTGGGAGGAGACCTGGATAAAGGATACATCCTCTGGAATGCCGGTATCGGGAAGAAGTTCCTGAAGAACCAGCGGGGAGAACTGAGGGCATCCGTTTTTGACCTGCTGAAGCAGAACAGGGCAATAAGCCGTACGGTGAACGGACTGAGTATTGTGGACAGCCAGAGCCAGGTGCTCACCCAGTATTTTATGCTTACATTTACTTACAGATTGAAAAATTTCGGTAAGCTCAACATGCCAACCGGTGGCAGGGAACGTTTTAACAGGTTAAATGGCGCGCCGGACATGATGAACAGACCGTTTTAATACCTAACTTACTCGGAGCGCATTGACGGATATTATTGCACAGTTAAAGCAGGGTAGCGAGGCCGCCTTTTCTCAACTGGTGGCTCAGTGGCAGGGCATGGTATATAATACCGCCCTCGGGATACTGCAAAATACTGCGGACGCGGAAGACGTGGCTCAGGAGGTGTTCATGCAGGTGCATGAATCAATAGGAACATTCAAAGGAGAGGCACAGATCTCCACCTGGTTATACCGTATTACCGTTACCAAATGCCTGGACCATCTCCGGAAAAAGAACCGGAAAAAAAGATGGGGGAAAGTCTACAGCCTTTTCGGCCAGCAGAACGAATTGATCATAGATCCGCCGGATTTTCACCACCCCGGGGTAGCATTAGCCAATAAAGAGCGGGCAGACCTGCTGTTCAGGGCTATTGCCCGGTTGCCGGACAGCCAGAAGGCCGCTTTTGTGCTCCACAAGCTGGAGGGCCTGAGCAGCAAGGAGATAGCAGGGGTAATGGATGCCAGTATATCCGCAGTGGAGGGCCTTTTACACCGGGCTAAACAGAATTTGAGGCAGCAATTGGAAGAATATTACCATAACGAAGAATAAATGCAAGTTTTCAAGCTTTTTATCGTCTAACTTAAATACAGCGATCATGAAGAAGAAACTAAATATATCACACGAAGTAGAAAGCACCCTCAGTAGCCTCGATGGCGTACAACGGGCTGAGCCGGGTGATTTCTTCTTTACCCGCCTGCAGGCCAGGATGCAACGGTCCGGTGCCGCAGACGCATGGGAGCGGTTCCTTGCCATTGTTACAAGGCCCTCTATAGCTATTGCCGGTGTACTGCTCATCCTGGCGGTGAATAGTTTCATGTTCGTACAAATGAAGCCCGCCCCGGAAAGAACGGAACAGGCTATGTTGCAGCAGGACTTTGACGATGCATCCCAACTGGGTATCAGCACCACCTTTTACGACTTTGACAAACCCGAATAAAAGATGAAAGAAACATTTGCCCGGAATAAAATACTGAGCCTGCTGCTGGTTTTCCTTTTGTTGACGAACATCGGCATGCTGGTATTCTTTGTATATACCAAACCGGCGTCTCCGCAAAAGCATCCGGATAAGGATAAAGGCGGTGAAATGTTGCAAATGCTGGAGAAACAGGTAGGGTTTACGCCGGACCAGCTGGCGCAATACAAAAGTCTGAAAGACCAGCATTGGGATAGTACCAGGCCTTACTTCGGGGAAATGCGTGTGGCAAAAGATAATTTCTTTAAGCTGATCAAAGATACCGCCATCCCAGACTCCGTGATCAATGCGGCAGCGGATACCATTGCAGCCAAACAGAAAAAGATAGACCTGAGAACATTCCGGTATTTTCAACGGCTGAGAAGCATCTGCACCCCGCAGCAGCAACCGGCTTTCGACTCTGTGGTAAGCCAGGTACTGAAAAAAATGAACGCCCCCTGGCGCAATAAGAATCAGCCGCCGAAAGATAGTGTGAAACAATAGCAAGGCATCATGAGCATTTAAATACAATAACAATCTACAAAACCCTCTAATCATGAAACAAAGGATCATGCTGATGCTGGCCTTTCTGCTGGCAATGAACATCAGCGTTTTTGCACAACAAGGTGGTGGCCAGGGCGGTCAGCGCCGTTCTGTTGAAGAACGCGTAAAAGCTACTATTGAAAGACTGACTACTGAACTGTCTTTGAATAAAGATCAGCAAACAAAGCTGGATTCTGTATTCACGAACTCCTACAAACAAATGGAGAAAATGCGTGCAGACGCACAGGCTTCCGGCAACCGTCCTGACAGGGAAGCGTTCCAGAAACTGGGCACTGAAAGAGATGAGAAAGTGAAAGGCATCCTCACAGAGGACCAGTTCAAAAAGTACAAGGAAGCTCAGGAGAAGATGCGCCAGAACGGTGGTAACCGTGGTGGTGGCGGCAACAACTAAGCAGCCTTAAAAGATCGTGGCCGTATTATACTGCAAATAACGTAGAAGAATGCACGCAGTATAGTACGGCTTTTTTTGTGCCCCGAAAAACGTATTATTGTGAACGATGATACTGCAATTTCTGAAGGACCACTGGCAAACGATCACCATCATTATCCTCTACGGCATTACAACATGGGTGGCTGTCAAAGCATTGCTGGAAGCCCGGTCCACGGGTAAAACACTGGCATATCTTTTAGTTCTTTTCTTCCTGCCTGGTATCGGCATACTCATTTATTTGCTGGTAGGTATGAACCGCCGGGTGAACCGTATTTACAGCCGTAAATGGATGAGCAATGTAAGGCTCAGCGAAAAACTGCAGTTATACCTCCAGCAGGAAAGCCGCCAGACCCTCATCGAACATTCTGACCTCGTCACCAATAAAACCGGCATCGCCCGTTTGCTTTTCAGGGATTCCTTGTCACCCATCACGGCTGATAACGAAGCCATTTTACTCCTTAACGGAGAAGAAAAGTTCCCCCTGCTCATCGAAACACTGAAAGCTGCCAAACATCACATTCACCTGGAATACTACATCTTTGAAGAAGATGTGATCGGCCGGGAGATCATGGACATCCTGATGCATAAGGCCAAAGAAGGGGTGGCGGTTCGTTTTATTTATGACGATTTCGGCAGCAGCGACATCAACCGCCGTTTCCTCCGCCAGATGAGGGCAGCGGGCATTGAAGTATATCCTTTCTACCGCGTGCGCCTGCTGGCCAACCGCCTCAATTACCGGAACCACCGTAAAATAGTAGTAGTAGACGGGCATACCGGTTTCATCGGCGGTATTAATGTGGCAGACCGTTATATCAATACCTCCCGTTACAGGGATGCACATCCACAATGGCCCTACTGGAGAGATACCCATCTGTGCATAAAAGGCCTGGGTGTACATACCCTGCAATTCCTTTTTATGGGAGACTGGAACTTCTGCGCGGAAGCAGACCTGCCCATTACCCAGGATTTTTTCCCGGATATCAAAGTAACAGGGGAGGACCTGGTACAGATCGCCGCCAGCGGCCCGGACTCTGAACGTTCTTCCATTATGCTCTCTTACCTGGCTGCCATCAACCAGGCGGAGCGCTCCGTATATATTACCACGCCTTATTTCATTCCCAACGAGTCCATCCTCAACGCCCTGCAAATGGCCGCATTGTCCGGCAGGGACGTTCGCCTGCTGGTGCCGGACATGAGCGACAGCCGGATCGTGAACAAAGCCTCGGAATCCTTCTTTGAATCCCTGCTTACCTGCGGCGTACGCATCTTCCGTTACCAGAAGGGCTTCGTACACGCCAAAACCATGGTGGTGGACGAGAACCTTTCCGTAGTGGGCACCGCCAATATGGATATCCGCAGCTTCGACTTCAACTTTGAGGTCAATGCCTTTGTGTACAGTAAAGACATGAACTGGAAGCTCACTGAGGCCTTTTTGCAGGATACCCTCCACAGCACAGAGCTGCACCTGGAGCAATGGCGCAACCGTGGCCGGATGGCACGCCTCGGGGAGGCCATTGTACGCCTCTTTTCCCCCTTATTGTAACTACCTTCTAAAAAAAATAGATCGAAATATTTCGATGTTTCGAAAATGTATGTATATTTGCATCATGGACGCAGCGTTGATAGAGAAGGCGGCAAATGCATTGGCAGATAAACACCGGATGGCTATACTGATGAAGATAGCGAGGAATGAGTCTGTTTGTTGTGGAGAGATCCAGGACCTTACATGCCTATCCCAACCAACTGTTTCCCATCACATCAAGATCCTTGTAGATAGTGGCGTATTGATCAGCACAAAAGAAGGCCGGAATGTACAACTGGCCATTAATAAAGAAATGATGAAACACCTTTCCTCTTTCTTCCTGCAATTGAGTTGATTTTTTTTGCCCTAATACATCGATATTTTTAAATAAATCAATACAAATACACACTAAATGAGCACCTTAAAGAACAAGGTAGCTGTTGTTACCGGCGGTAACAGCGGCATAGGGTACGCTACGGCTGAAGAATTCGTAGCAAAAGGAGCACAGGTTATCATTACAGGTCGTAACCGCGCTGCGGTAGATGCGGCGGCAACCAAACTGGGCAACGGTACTTTGGGTATTATCGCTGACCAGGCCAGCCTCACAGATACCGATGCATTGGTAAACACCGTGAAAGAACATTTCGGAAAAGTTGACGTGCTGTTTGTCAACGCCGGAATAGGCACTTTCAGTCCTGTTGCTGAAGTAACAGAAGCGGCTTTTGACAGCATCATGAACATCAACTTCAAAGGCGCCTACTTTACCGTACAAAAATTCTTACCATTATTGAATGATGGCGCTTCCATCATCCTGTTGTCTTCCGTGAATGCATTCACAGCAATGCCTAACACTTCTGTATACTCCGCCAGCAAAGCCGCTCTGAATGCGTTGGGCCGCACTTTGAGCAATGAACTGGCAGTGAGGAACATCCGTGTGAACACCGTGAATCCCGGACCGATCAACACGCCTATTTTCGACAAACTGGGCATGGATGAAGATAGCCGCACCGCATTCAATAACCTGATAAAACAACGTGTTCCGCTGAACCGTTCGGGCGAGTCTTCAGAAGTGGCCAAGCTGGTTGCCTTCCTGGCTTCTTCAGACGCTTCGTTTATTACGGGCTCGGAATATACTATAGATGGAGGCATCTCCACTCAGCCATTGTTGGGTTAAGATTAGTAAGACTGCATAATTTTCATGATCCGTTGTGAACCCTGATTAATGCGTTTAAAACAATTGACAGAGCAATGCCGGGCAGTTTCGCACTGAACCCGGCTTTTTCTTTACATTCGGGTCTCCAAAACCATGCAAACATGATCATCAAAGAACCGGAAGCGCTGTATACCGTACGCTTTAGCGATTGTGATCCCTTTGGCCATCTCAACAATGCTTCTTATATCAACTATTTCATGAATGCCCGGGAAGATCACCTGGCTGCCACCTATAACATGCACCTGAAAGATTATGCTGTTAAAGGGGTGGGTTGGGTTGTAGCCCAGCACCAGATCTCTTACCTCAAACCTGCCTTTGTAGCAGAAAAAGTACACATCTTCTCCCGTGTACTGGAGTTTTCCAATAACCACATCCTCGTGGAAATGTGGATGACGGATGAAGCCAAAAAGAAAGTAAAATCCTTCCTCTGGTCCAAATTCGTACACATCGACCTGAAAACAGGTAAAAAAGCGGAACATGACGAAACCATGCTAAGCTTTCTGGCATCCATCCGGGTGGAACACAACGGTATTGATACTTTCGATCAAAGGGTGGGGGCTGTGCTTCAATCATTTTAAGGGACCAGGTAAAGCCTGTATAAAAGCATCGAAAAACCGGTGTTCTTCCGGGGTTGCTCCGGGGATGGCCCATGGATGGCCCATGGTTGAGCCGTACATGAATCAAAAAACCGGTCATTTCCGGCCAATTCGGCCAAAATGGCCAACTTCAATATTTCTGAGCAGATTTACCAGCCCCTTAAATAATTATTTGGCGAATTCCTCAAATTCTATACCTTTGCCTTGAGTTTAACCAAATGGTTAAACAAGGTAGTTAGATATGCAGACAACAAATACCACAGAGCAACAGATCATAGACGCTGCCAAGAAGATATTCATGCAAAAGGGCCTGGCAGGCGCCCGCATGCAGGATATTGCCGATGAAGCGGGTATCAATAAAGCCATGCTGCACTACTACTACCGCAGCAAGGATAAACTGTTCGACATGGTGTTCCAGGAGGCAATGGAGAACCTGCTGAAAAGGATCAATATCATCTTTAAGGGTGAAATGGCCTTCGAAGAAAAAGTAGCCGCAGCGGTGGATCATTACATTACTTTTCTGTCCGCCAATCCACACCTGCCTGTTTTTATTATCAACGAAATAAACCAGAACCCAGACAGGATTGTTGAAAGATTCGTGCATGCACCTGATTTTCCGGACATTAAGCAATTCATGAAAGAAATGCTGGTAGAAATGGAAAAAGGTACCATCCGCAGGATGAACCCCATGCAACTGATGATGAATACACTTAGCATGTGCATCTTCCCCTTCATCGCCAAACCCATGCTCAGCAATGTGTTCGGCATGAATGACCAGCAATACAGTGCACTGATGGAAGACCGGAAAAAATCTGTAACGGAGTTTATTTTAATGTCATTACGACCATAAATATTTTTTTGTCCTGCTATTAACCAAATAGTTAAATAAAATAGTTAGTTATGAAATTGATCCCTCCACTGTTGCTGCTACTGCTCTCTTTGCAGGTATCCGCACAGGAGCAGTTCTTAAGCCTGGACTCGGCGCAACAGTCGGCAAGGCGCAATTATCCCCTGCTGAAACAGAAGCAGGTGCTGGATAACATGACGCGGCTGCAGATACAGAATATCAAAACCAATTACCTGCCGCAGGTGGAATTGAACGGTCAGGCTACTTATCAGTCTGAAGTAACGCAGATCCCCATCAAACTGCCTGGCATGAACATCCCGGAATTATCCAAAGACCAGTACAAAGCCACCATAGACGTGAAGCAGTTATTGTACGATGGAGGCGCCACTGCAAACCAGCGGGAATTGCAGGAAGTAACTAAACTGGCAGAGCAGCAGAAGGTGGAAGTGGAATTATATAAGCTCCGCCAGCAGGTATTGCAAACCTATTTCAATGCCCTGCTTTGGGATGAGAATATTGCAGCGCGCGAAAAGATGATGGAGGAAGTGAAACAAAAGATGGAACGCCAGCAGGCAGGCGTTGATAACGGCACAATACTGGCCAGCCAGGTGGACATCCTCAAAGCAGAACTCTTAAAAACAGAGCAGCAGTTATTTGAAGCACAGACCGGCAAACGCGCAGCTATACAGGTGTTAAGCCTGCTCACCGGTAAAGAGTTGCCGGCACCTCTCAAACTACAATTACCACTTTCAGTCTCTAATCAAACGGAAGAATTACAGCGCCCTGAATTGCAACTCTATAAATATCAAACGAACGTATTGCAGCAGCAATCCAAACTCACCGGTACAAAAGCATTGCCAAAGGTAAGCGCCTTCGCACAGGGAGGATACGGCCGCCCGGGTTTGAATATGCTGGAAAATAAGTTTGATTTCTACTACATGACGGGTATCCGTTTTAACTGGACGTTGTGGAACTGGCGCTATAACAGAACAGAACGCGCCGTGTTGCAGCAGCAGGAGCAAAGCATCCAGGCACAGTCGGAAGCCTTTACGCTCAATACAAAGATGCAGCTGGTGCAGCAATCTTCAGAGATCAGCAATTTACAGCAGGCCGTGGAGAAAGATAAAGAGATTGTGCAACTGCGTACCAAAGTGAAAGAAGTATCTGCCGCGCAGCTGGATAATGGTGTACTCACAGTACATGATTATCTCACAGACCTGCATGCAGAAACGCAGGCCGTGATTGCACATAAAACACACGAGATCCAATGGGTGTATGCCACATTATATTACCAGGTCATTAAAGGATATTAAACATGAAAACAACCTTAACAGTTATATCACTGATCGTTTTATTCACGGCATGTAGATCAAAGGATGATGCTGCCGATGCCTACGGCAACTTTGAATCCACAGAGATCATTGTATCTGCGGAAGCCTCCGGCCGCCTGCTCAGTTTTGATGTGGAAGAAGGCGCGGTATTACAAGCCAATGCATTGGTAGGCGGTATCGATTCCGTTCAGCTGAACCTGAAGAAAGCACAGCTGGGTGCCAATATCAAAGCGGTGTTAAGCAAACGCCCCGAGATCACACCGCAACTGGAAGTGATCCGCCAGCAGATCGCTACACAACAAAGAGAAAAGCAAAGGATCCAGAACCTCTTAAAAGCCAATGCTGCCACGCCCAAACAGCTGGATGATATCAATGCGGCGATTGCGTTACTGGAAAAACAATATGCTTCTACTTCCTCCTCGCTGAATACGCAGATCAGTGGCCTGAACAGTGAATCGCAGCCCCTGGAATTACAGGTGGAACAGGTGAAAGAACAACTGGCGCAATCCCGCGTGATCAATCCCATACAAGGAACCGTACTCACTAAATATGTAGAGAAAGGAGAGGTGGTCACTTTTGGAAAACCATTGTATAAGATAGCAGACCTGAATACTATGTACCTCCGTGCATACATCAGCGGTGATCAGCTGGGCCTGGTGAAAACGGGCCAGCAGGTAACGGTGCAAACAGATCTGCCGAATGGTGAATTGAAAAGCCTACCTGGTACGGTAAGCTGGATCTCCGGCGATGCGGAGTTCACGCCCAAAACAATTCAGACACGTGAGGAAAGAGTACAGTTGGTATATGCCCTGAAAGTACGGGTACAAAATGATGGCAGCCTCAAAATAGGTATGCCGGGTGAGATAAGACTCTCTAAATAAAAGAACATGCAACCTATAGTTGTAGAAAATATCCATAAAAGCTTTGGGGATATTAAGGCCCTGCAGAACATTTCTTTCACGGTGGAAGAAGGAGAACTGTTTGGGCTGATCGGGCCGGATGGTGCCGGAAAATCCACCCTGTTCAGGATCCTGGCTACGCTATTGCTGGCTGATAAAGGTACGGCAACCGTGAACGGATCGGATGTGGTGAAAGATTACAGGACCATCCGCTCACAGGTAGGTTATATGCCCGGCAGGTTTTCCCTCTACCAGGACCTTACCATCGAAGAAAACCTCAACTTCTTTGCCACCATCTTCAACACTACGGTGGAAGAGAACTATGATCTCATTAAAGAGATCTACGAGCAGATAGAACCTTTTAAAAAGCGCCCTGCAGGCAAACTCTCCGGCGGTATGAAACAGAAGCTGGCACTCTGCTGCGCACTTGTGCATAAACCAAAGGTATTGTTCCTCGATGAACCTACTACCGGTGTAGACCCTGTGTCCCGCAAAGAGTTCTGGGAAATGCTGCAGCGTTTGAAAACAAAAGGTATCCCCATCCTGGTATCCACCCCCTACATGGATGAAGCCATTTTATGTGACAGGGTAGCGCTGATGCAGAAAGGAGAGATCATGATGATCAATACACCGGCTGCTATCGTAGGCGACTTCGGTAAAAAGATCTGGGCCGCGCGGGCGGACAATATGTACCACCTCATAAAGGATATCCGCGCTTACGAAGGAGCAGACAGCTGTTATGCATTTGGCGAATACCTGCACGTAACGCTGCACACGGATGTGGAACAATTAAAAGCTTACCTGGCAAACAAACACAAAGGCCTTGTTATCACCCCCGCAAAAGCAGGTATCGAGGATGCCTTTATGCAACTGATGCAGGAACAAAACGAAGCGGTATGAATAACTATGCGATCGTAACCAAAGATCTCACCAAACGTTTTGGAGATTTCATTGCTACCAATGCCATCACGTTTGAAGTAGCACAGGGCGAAATATTCGGCTTCCTGGGAGCTAATGGCGCGGGTAAAACCACCGCTATGCGCATGCTCTGCGGATTACTGAAACCCAGCAGCGGAGAAGCGAAGGTGGCGGGCTTTGATGTATACACACAAACGGAGAAGGTGAAACAAAGTATTGGTTACATGAGCCAGAAGTTCTCTTTGTACGAGGACCTGACCGTGAAAGAGAATATCCGTTTCTATGGTGGCATTTACGGCCTGAGTAATCAGCAGATCAAAACCAAAACACATGGCTTGCTGCAACAGCTCAACCTGGAAAAAGAAGCCGGTCATTTAGTGAGTTCCCTTCCCTTAGGCTGGAAGCAAAAGCTCTCCTTTTCCATTGCTGTGCTCCATGATCCTTCCATCGTGTTCCTGGATGAACCAACGGGTGGGGTAGACCCCATCACCCGCCGCCAGTTCTGGGACCTGATCTATGAAGCGGCGGACAGGGGTGTGACCATCTTTGTAACCACGCACTATATGGACGAAGCGGAATATTGTAACCGCATTTCCATTATGGTGGATGGAAAGATCAAAGCACTGGATACACCGCAAAAGCTGAAAGAGCAATTCAACGCAGCTTCCATGAATGATGTATTCCTGCAATTAGCCAGGGCTAAATCTTAACAACATGCGCCAGTTCATCGTATTTGTACGAAAAGAGTTCTACCATATTTTCCGCGACAAGCGCACGCTGCTGATCCTCTTCGGCATGCCTGTTATTTTGATCGTGTTGTTTGGTTTTGCCATCACCAATGAGATCCATCATGTACAGATAGCTGTGCTGGATAATGCCCGCGATACCTACAGCCAGCAGATGATACATAAGATGACCTCCTCCGGTTATTTTACAGTGAGGCAGAACCTGCGGTCTGCAGACGAGATAGAACCTGCTTTTCATAAAGGGGATATTAAACTGGTGGTAGTGATCCCTGACCATTTTGGTGATAAGTTCTATCATCAGAAAAAAGCACCGGTGCAATTACTGGCGGATGCCTCTGATCCCAATACGGCCACCACCGTTATCAATTATGCTACTGTTATTATCGCACAATACCAGCAGGAGTTAACGGGCAGGATTGAATTACCGCTGACCATTAATACGGAAGTGCGGATGGAATACAATCCTTCCCTGAAAAGCGTGTTCCTCTTTGTTCCCGGTGTAATGACGCTCATCCTGATGTTAGTGTCTGCCATGATGACCTCCATCACCATTACAAGAGAAAAGGAGTTAGGCACCATGGAAATATTACTGGTATCTCCCTTGCGGCCTGTTCTCATCATTGCAGGTAAAGTAGTGCCTTATATAGTGCTATCCTTTATAATAGCGTGTATTATATTAGTGATGGGCTTCTTTATCTTTGGCATGCCCATCAAGGGAAATCTTTTGTTATTGTTGGGAGAATGCGGTCTGTTCGGGCTTACAGCACTTTCACTGGGCATCCTTATTTCCAGTATCACCAATTCTCAGCAAACGGCTATGATGATCTCCATGATGGGCCTGTTATTGCCAACCATCCTCTTATCCGGGTTTGTATTCCCGGTTGAAAGTATGCCCCGGCCATTACAGATCATTTCGAACATCATACCCGCAAAATGGTTCATCATTATTCTCAAAGATGTGATGCTCAAAGGTGCAGGGCTTCGGCAGATCTTCCTGCCTACCGTGATCCTCGGTGGAATGACTTTATTCTTCCTTGTATTAAGTGTTCGGAACTTTAAAACCAGGTTAAGCTGATGCGCACGATATTCTTTATACTACAGAAGGAATTCCTTCAGATCTTCCGCAACCGTGCCATGTTGCCGATCATCTTTGTGGTGCCGGTGGTACAGTTACTGATCCTTTCCTTTGCGGCGAATTACGAGATCAAAAATTTATCTGTTGATATCGTAGACCAGGATAACTCCACCTGGAGCCGCCAGTTGCGGGATAAATTGCTCTCTTCAGGTTACTTCTCTCTCAACAGGCAAACATTCAATCCAAAAGAAGCCTACGAAGACCTGGAAGCTAACAAAGCAGACCTGGTGCTCACTATCCCCCGGCATTTTGAGCGGGACCTTGTGCGGGAAGATGAAGTGAAAGTACAAATGCTGGTGAATGCCATCAACGGAAGCAAGGCAGGCCTCGCCAACGGTTATGCCGCCAGTATCATCAACAGCTTCAACCGGCAGATCAGGCTGGATTGGCTGGCGATGGATGAAGACAATTCCCCGGAGCATATAGCAGTTTCTTCCCGCTATTGGTATAACCCTGATATGAATTACAAGTTCTTTATGGTGCCGGGTATACTGGTAGTATTGGTAACACTGATCGGCGCATTTTTATCAGGGATGAACATTGTGAAGGAAAAAGAGATGGGCACAATTGAGCAGCTGAATGTAACGCCTATCCGTAAACATCACTTCATCATCGGCAAACTGTTACCATTCTGGATCATTGCTTTGTTTGAACTAAGCTTTGGCCTTATAGTAGGGAAGCTGGTGTTCAACATACCTATGGTGGGGAGTATCGGGTATGTGTTCCTGTTTGCGGCTATTTACCTGGTGGTAATGCTGGGAATGGGACTGCTTGTGTCCACCTTTACGGAAACGCAGCAGCAGTCCATGTTCATCACCTGGTTCTTTATGATCATTTTTATCCTCATGAGTGGATTGTTCACGCCCATAGAAAGTATGCCGGGCTGGGCGCAGCAGCTCACGCTGGCAAACCCCATAGCTTATTTTGTAAAGGTGATACGGATGGTGATGCTGAAAGGCAGCGGCTGGGCGGATATCCGGTATTACCTTGGAATGATGCTGGTGTTTGCGGTAGTGATCAACAGCATTGCTGTATGGAATTACCGTAAAACAGTTTAGTACAGTTGTAGGTAACAGACGGCCGGGGCATTACTGCCCTGGCTTTTCTTTACATCATCATCTGGTGCGCCAGTTTCCCGATTGTTTTTAAACCGTCTTCCACCTGTTTGCTCCAGGGCCTGGCATGGCTGATGCGCAGGCAGTTGTTATAACGGTCCTGCAGCGAGAAGATCCTGCCAGGTGCAAAACTTACTTTGCGCTTCATGGCCAGTTCATACATTTCAAAGGTGTTGATGGACTGGTTCAATTCCAGCCATAACACATAACCACCCTGCGGGCGTGTAACGCAGGTGTCTTCCGGAAAGTAATCTGCAATGGCCTGCTGGTAACGCAGGCATTGGGTATGGATCTGTTTGCGGAGGTTGCGCAGGTGATGCTCGTACCGCCCGTTCTCCAGGAAATGTGCAATAGCCGCCTGTGGCAGTGTAGCGCTGGATACGGAGTGGTTGAGTTTAAGGCGTAATACTTTGTCTTTGTATTTCCCCGGCATGGTCCAGCCAACACGGTATCCCGGTGCGAGGGATTTGGAGAAGGAATTGCAGAGCAGCACATTGCCGTTACGGTCGTATTGCTTGCAGCTGGAAGGCCTGAGTTTGCCGAAGTAGAGATCGGCATAGATATCGTCTTCTATCAGGGGGATGTCGTATTTGTTCATGAGTTTCACCAGTTCCCTTTTGTTTTTATCCGGCATTACTGCACCTAAGGGATTATTGAAGTTGGTTACAAACACGCAGGCTTTGATCTTAAACTTGGGAATGGCTTTATCAAGATATTCAAGGTCCACCCCGCAAACCGGGTTGGTGGGTATTTCCAGTACTTTCAGCCCCAGGCTTTCTGCCAGCTGAAAGGTGCCGCAGTAAGCAGGGCTTTCAAGGGCAATTACATCACCGGGTTGGGTGGTGGCGGAGAGGCAGAGTGTTAAAGCGTCCATACAGCCCGTTGTGGTCACTATGTCATCTTCCGTGACATTCCCGTTCCATTGCAGGCTCATACGGGCAATTTGCCGCCTGAGGTTCACATTTCCCTGCAGGTTCTCGTAGTTCACCCCACCGGCGGGGAGGTCCCGCATCGCCTGGATGAGGGATTTGCCGAGTTTGGCGGCAGGCAGCAGTTCTTCCGGCGGAGCAGCCAGGGAAAAGCGCAGTACATCATCGTCGGAAAGGTGATAGAACACTTCTGTGATCATATCACTCACATTCACTTCCGCGGCTTTTTTAACAGGCCGGCAGATCTTGGGCATTTCAGGCATACGGCGTGGGGAGAACTTCACGTAATAGCCGGATTTAGGCCTTGGTTCTATGAACCCCTTGCTCTCCAAGTGATAATATGCCTGGAACACGGTACTCATACTGATGCCCTGTTCTTTACTCAGCGACCTTACGGAGGGAAGTTTGTCGCCTATCCTGATCACTTCTTTTTCTATCATCGTCTGAATGCGTTCAGCCACCTGCATATATAAATGTTCCATGATGGGAGATTTGTACTGATATGGCCAAAATTACGGAAATGGAATCTGTTTATTCTGATTTAATTGTATAATTTCATCCTCCGTTTAACCAATTCATACCATGCTACAAATTCCAATTGCCACTGATACACGTTTACGCACACAACATTTAGCGCTGGAAGACATAACAGGAGAAGTTGCACAGGATGTGCTGGAGGAAAGGGTGAGGGAAGGCAAGTGGACGGCTCTTGAAAATGCCGCACACCTCGTGGCTTTTCAGCTGGTGTTCAAGGCTCGTATCCAGAAAATGCTGAATGAAGATGATCCCACTTTTGCTGCTTATTCAGGGGATACTGATCCGGTTTTCCTTTCCTATTGCAAACTCAGCAATGCAGAACTGCTGTCTATTTACCGTAAAGAACGCACAGAACTGATCCGTTTGGTGGACAGCATTGACCCTGAAGACCTGTCACGCACCGGCAAACACATGAAGTACGGTGTGTTCAATATCCCGGGCTGGCTGGAAATGTTCCTGCTGCATGAAGCGCATCACTTATTCACTATTATTCAGTTGATCCATACACCCGGTAAATGATTGTTGTACCGATAACAGATTATCCGCATTTCAGCTTTGCAGAATGCCTCCTGTTCTTAAACCGTTCACCACGTGAATGTTTACACCAGGTAAGGGAGCAAAGTGTATATAAACTACTGGCGCCGGAAGGGAAGCCCGTGCTGCTGAAGATCAGTGAAGATCCTGCACAGCAGGCGCTGGTGGTAGAAGTATTACAGGGAGAAGTGAATGAAAGCAGCAGTGCTTACATCCGCGATTTCCTCAATAAATGGATGCACCTGGATGGCAACATGGATGAGTTTTATGCCTTCGCTGCAAAGGATGCATTACTTGCACCGCTGATCAGCGCATTCAAAGGCCTGCGCCTCATTGGTATTCCTGATCTCTTTGAAGCCATCACCTGGACCATCACCGGCCAGCAGATCAATCTTTCTTTTGCATATACGCTGAAACAAAGGCTGGTGCAAACTTTCGGATATACGCTGGATAGTTATTATCTCTATCCGCACCCTGCTGTAATAGCTTCCCTGCAGCCGGAAGACCTCACCGTGATGCAGTTCTCCCGTACCAAAGCAGAAGGCATTATCCGCGTAGCAAAGCTAATGGCAGCAGGTGAACTCACAGAAGAGATCCTGAAACAAATGCCTTATGAACAGGCGCGTGAAACATTAGTATCTATTAAGGGGATAGGCAACTGGAGCGCCAATTATGTACTGATGAAATTCGCGCAACATCCGCAGGCATTACCTTTGGAAGATGCAGGTTTACATAATGCATTACGCCATCAGCTGAACTTAGCGGCAAAACCTGCTTTACCCGAAGTAAAAGCATTAACACAACACTGGCAAAATCATGCGGCTTATGCAACCTTCTACTGCTGGCGCTCCCTCTATCATGGATGAGCACCTGATCTATATGGATTCTCCCGTAGGCCTGCTGGCTATCCGCGGAACCGCGGAATATATCAGCGCCGTTTCGTTTATTGATGGAGAAAAGAAAGATGTTGCAACAGACAACCCGCCTGCATTACTGCTTACCTGTGTGCAGCAATTACAGGAGTATTTCAGGAAAGAAAGAGAAGTGTTTGAGCTGCCTGTAAAGCAGACTGGTACAGACTTTCAGCAAACAGTATGGCATTACCTCACTACTATCCCTTACGGACATACCATCACTTACCTGGCACTCGCCAAACGCGTAGGAAATGTAAAAAGTATCAGAGCAGTTGGAACTACCAATGGTAAAAATCAGTTGGCCATTGTAGTGCCCTGCCACCGTGTAATAGGCAGCGGTGGTGTTCTAACCGGCTATGCTGGCGGATTAAGGCGGAAGCAGTGGTTGCTGGACCATGAACGCGGAGGTATGTTGTTCTGATGACGAAACGCATTCGTCATGGATAATTATTCTTGATCAACCCATCTGATCTGGTCAAAATTCCCAAAACTGAATCTGTTTTATTTAGTGGAAATGTTGGAATTTTGTTGCGTCATTACAGACCTCCAAACCTAACTGACATGAATGCAACTTTCCGCCAGGACCTCGCAGAAATAAACGAACTCTTAACGCAAACGGCAGGGTATGCTTCTGATTTTTTACAGCAGATGAATGAGTTGCCCGTCAGTGGTATGCTGCCTGCATTCCCGGCGTCTTTACTTCCGGAGAAAGGTATCGGTACTGCAGCAGCATTGGAGCTGTTTGACAATAAGTATGGAGATCATCTGACAGGCAATGCAGGGCCGCGTTATTTCGGCTTTGTAACGGGTGGTGTTACGCCTGCAGCACTGGCAGGAGACTGGCTGGCGGGTACATTTGATATGAACCCCGGAGACAAAACAGCCGTTTCTTACAACATTGAATCAGAAACACTGAACCTGCTGAAACAATTATTCAATATACCGGAAGATTTCCTGGGATGTTTTGTGAGTGGTGCTACCATGTCCAACTTCACAGCACTGGCCACTGCGCGGCAATGGCTGGGTATTCAGCAAGGGGTAGATGTAGGAGAGGAAGGAGCAGCAGCGTTAAAAGAGGTGACTATCCTCAGCGGAACACCACATTCCAGCATTGCCAAAGCACTCAGTATGCTGGGCCTTGGCCGCAATGCACTCGTAAAATTACCGGTATTGGCTGAACGCGAAGCAGTAGATGTGAATGCCCTGAAAGCGTGGATAGCAGCACATCCTGCACAGCCTTTCATTTACGTGGCCAACGCAGGTACCGTGAATACGGTAGACTTCGATGATATCGCCGCCATCGTTGCTTTAAAGAAAGAACATCATTTCTGGTTACATATAGATGCGGCATTCGGTGGCTTTGCTGCTGTAAGCCCACGTTACAAACACTTGTTGAAGGGCTGGGAAGGCGCGGACAGTATTACGATTGATGCCCACAAGTGGCTGAACGTACCATACGATTCCGCAATGGTTTTCACCCGGCATCCATTGTTACAGTTATCCGTATTCCAGAATGCGGGCGCCGCTTATCTCGGCGACCCCGAAGCGAATTTTAATTACATTAATTATGCCCCGGAGAACTCACGACGATTGCGCTCGCTTCCAGCGTGGTTCTCTTTGAAAGCATATGGGGCCGAAGGTTACAGAGATATGGTAGAAACCAATATCCGCCTCGCCCAGCAATTAGGAGAGCGACTCGCTAAGAGTGAGCGCTTTCACTTGCTGGCACCTGTGCGGTTGTGCGTTGTCTGCTTTACACTGAACCATTCGCAGCGAATGTTACAGGAACATGTGAACCTCTTTCTGCAAAAACTTGTCAAGCGGGGCGTGGTGTATGTTACGCCAACCAATTACAAGGGAACACCTGCTATCAGGGCAGCTCTCGTGAACTGGCGCACCACGGATCAGGATATCGACAAAGTTGTGGCAGAACTGGAAACTGTAGCCGCTGAAATAGCTGATTTATCTGCCATCGTAGATAATAATTGATTTTAGAGGTTGATATTAGTAAGTGGCAATGGGTATCTACCCGTTGCAGTTTATCATTAACCGTATCGAAAGCAAAGCTCCATCATGAAGAAGTCAAATACAAGCGCCTACCTGGCGTTGATCATAGTTAGTTTTTTCTGGGGAACCACTTACCTGGCATCGCGCATTGGTGTACAGCACATGCATGGTATTATGCTGGCAGGCCTGCGGCAAACTGCGGCTGGTGTTATACTGGTTGGTTTCTTTATGTTAAGAGGATATAAGTTACCGGAACTGCCTATCCTCTCCAGGCTGTTTGTAATAGGGGTGCTGATGTTGTGCGGCAGTAACGGGCTCATGACCTGGGCCATGCAATACATTCCCAGCGGAATGGGCGCTATCATAGCCGCCACCGTTCCCATATGGATCACCGTCTTCAGTTACTTCCTGGTACAAAAAACAAAGATCTCCGTTCAGCTGGTTTTAGGGATGGTGATAGGTATGATCGGCATCGGTGGTATCTTTTACGATCATCTCAAAGAACTGATGAACCCGGAATACCGTTTAGGCGTGATCCTCATTGTAGTGGCCTGTGTATTCTGGGCACTGGGTTCCGTGCTCACGGCCAAATGGGCGCTGGGAGTGAATTACCTGTATGGCGCAGGGTTCCAGATGTTATTCAGCGGATTGGTGATGTTGCTGATAGCTGTAGTTACAGGGCAGCATCTGCAATCTTCCAGTTTCACAGGTGAGCTATGGGGAAGTTTATTATACCTCATTTTTATAGGATCTTTATTAGGGTATTCCGCTTACGTTTTTGCACTTAACAATCTGCCGCCTTCACTTGTTTCCATTTATGCGTACGTGAACCCCATTGTGGCGGTGGTACTGGGCTGGCTCATCCTGAGTGAAAAGCTCAACTGGATGATCGGTGCATCCTGCCTGGTTACCCTGTTAGGTGTATATCTCGTGAACAATGCCTTTAACAAGAACAAAAGTTATGAACGAAGCAAATGACATCCGCATCTTATCCTGGCATCCTGCCTATCAGAAAGATTTTGAGCAGCTGAACAGTGCCTGGATCAAAAAGGATTACACATTAGAGCCGATAGACATTGCCGTGCTGGGCAATCCGGAGGAACATATCATCAACCATGGCGGAGATATCATCTTTGTAGCGGTGGATGATAAAATAGCCGGTACCGTTGCATATAAGCAATTGAATGAAGATACAGTAGAGATGACGAAGATGGCCGTGGATGAAAGCTTCCAGGGCCGTAAACTGGGCTGGCTGCTGGGCTGCACTTTATTACTGCGTGCTGCGGAAGCCGGTTTCAGCCGCATGGTATTATATTCCAACACCAAACAGGCCACTGCTATCAATATGTACCGCAAGCTGGGATTTGAAGAAGTGGAGCTGGAGAAAGGCGGTTATGAAAGATGTAATATCAAAATGGCCATCGCGTTAGAAAAGCCGCCGCTGGGAGACCTGAGCAAAAAACTCTGGGAAGTGGTGGAAGCTACCACCGAAAAACTTCTTCGCTTTTCAGAAGAAGAAGCCAGCGAAAAAAGGCTGCCTTCCAAATGGAGCAAAAAAGAAATACTCGGTCACCTTATAGATTCTGCCGTGAATAACTATACCCGCTTTGTGAGAGCGCAGCATGCGGAGTACGTGGAACTGCCGGGTTATAACCAGGATTTCTGGGTAGAGGTACGGGCTTATCAGCGAACAGACTGGAAAGAGATCATCAACATCTGGCGCATACAGAACCTGCACATTGTACGCATCCTGCCACTCATACCGGCCAGGGCTTTGCAGCACATCTGTGTGATAGGGCCTAATGCCCCTGTGTCCTTACAATACATTGCAGAAGATTACCTGCGTCACCTGAACCATCACCTGGCTCAAATATTTCCTGTACATGCAAATTACTAAAGCAACTGCCGCCCATCTGCCCCGGCTGGCAGAACTGTTTGATGCTTACCGCCAGCATTATGAGCAGGCCTCAGACCTGCAGGGCGCAAAAGCTTATCTCAAAGAAAGACTGGAGAAAGGGGAAAGCGAAATATTTGTGGCCCTCTATAACGATGAAGTAGTAGGCTTCACCCAATTATACCCTGTATTTTCTTCCATTGGTATGAAAAAAGCCTGGATCCTGAACGATCTCTTTGTAGACCCTGCGCACAGAAGGATAGGCGCGGCACGCGGACTGATCGCCGCATCCAGGGCATTGGGAGAGCTGACCAACGCAAGGTACATTATGCTGCAAACGCATACGGACAATATCACTGCACAGGCCCTGTACGAGGATACCGGCTTTAAGCGGGACGATGAATTCTACTATTATTACCTCTCCATTTAACCATATATAGACCCGTATAAGTGAGAACACCTCGTTGTGTTCTCACTTTTTTTTATGCATATTTGTGCGATGAACATACAACAGAATCCCTGGCAGATCCTCGATTCCGCCGTTCCCTATGAGAACAAATGGATCCGTGTGACCGAACACCAGGTGCTGAACCCCTCCGGTGGGGCCGGCATTTACGGGGTGGTACATTTCAAGAACCTGGCCATTGGCGTGGTAGCGCTGGATACAGATCAGCAGCTTTACCTGGTAGGGCAGTACCGTTTTCCGCTGGAGGCTTTCAGCTGGGAAATACCCGAAGGTGGTTGCCCCCTGGGAACAGATCCCCTGGCAACTGCCAAAAGGGAACTGCTGGAAGAAACCGGGCTGGTAGCGCAGGACTGGACCATGCTCATCCAGATGCATCTATCCAATTCCGTGAGTGACGAGTTCGGCATTGTATACCTGGCACAGGGATTAGAGCAGTTTGAAGCCCAGCCGGAGGAAACGGAACAGCTGCTGGTACAGAAAGTACACTTCGAAAAAGCGTACCAGATGGTGAAAAACCATGAGATAACAGATTCCCTCTCTATTGCCGCTATCCAAAAGATTAAGCTCATGATGCTGGAAGGTGAGCTTTGATGCTTTATCTTTGCCGCGATGAACAATCGATTTAAGCCATCGCCTCCCAAGCCGAAACAATCTTCGCTGATCATAGGCCGCCAGCCATTGCTGGAAGCCATGAAGGCCGGGAAGCCCATTGAACGCATATTTTTACTGAAATCCGCAACGGGAGACATTATTCCCCAGATCCGCCAGCTGGCTGCCTCACTGAAAGTGCCCATCAACACTGTACCGATGGAGAAACTGAACGGTTTAACACAGGCCAACCACCAGGGCGTGATAGCAGTAACGGCTAAAGTAGCCTACCTGGACCTCCAGGACGTTATTTCTCATGTAGTAGAAAAAGGAGAAACACCCTTGTTCCTGATCCTGGACGGGATCACGGATGTGCGGAATATAGGCGCCATTGCCCGCAGCGCCGTTTGTTGCGGCGCCCATGGCATTATTATACCAGACAGGGGCATTGCTGCCCTGAATGAAGAAGCCCTTAAATCTTCCGCCGGTGCCCTGGAAAGGATCTCCGTTTGCCGGGTGGACAGTCTGCTGAAGGCCATAGACACCCTGCACCTCAACGGTATTAAGGTGATGGCCAGTGAAATGGAATCCAAAACAGCCTTATTTGACCTGCCCTGGCAGGAGCCGATAGCGGTGATCATGGGGTCTGAGGACAAAGGGGTGTACCCCGCTTTGCTCAAAGCATCGGACCAGCAGTTCTATATTCCCATGCAGAATGATTTTGAGTCGTTTAACGTATCGGTAGCGGCAGGGATCATCCTGTTCGAAGCCATGCGTCACCGTATGGCCGTAAAGGGTTAATTTGCCGATAAAATAGCAACGGATATGATCAAATTCATTGAATGTCCGCGGGACGCCATGCAAGGGTGGCCGCAGCAGATACCAACAGAAGAAAAGATCAGTTACCTGAACAGCTTGCTGGAAGTAGGATTTGATACCCTGGACTTCGGCAGCTTTGTGTCTGCTAAAGCCATTCCGCAGATGGCGGATACCGCCGCTGTGCTCAAAGGCATTCTTCCTTCATCCAAAACCAAATTACTGGCCATTGTGGCCAATGTGCGGGGAGCGGAAGATGCCGTATCTCACGAGGCGGTGAACTTCCTCGGTTTTCCCTTTTCCATTTCAGAAACCTTCCAGCTCCGCAATACCAATAAAACCATCGCGGAATCCATGGAGGAAGTGCAGACCATCCAGGAGCTTTGCGTGAAGAACAGCAAACAACTGGTGATCTATATCTCCATGGGCTTCGGTAATCCATATGGCGATCCGTATGATACAGATGTGGTACTGCACTGGGCCAATGCTTTCGCAGAACTGAACATTCCCATCATTTCCCTGGCAGATACAGTAGGCGTAGCCAACCCGGAGAATATTTCCAAACTCTTCTCGCATCTGATCCCTGCTTACCCGGAGATTGAATTCGGCGCACATTTTCATTCCACCCCGCAGGCCTGGGAAGAAAAGATCGCCGCCGCCTACGACAACGGCTGCCGCCGGTTCGACAGTGCATTGCGCGGAATAGGAGGCTGCCCCATGGCGCAGGACGACCTGGTAGGCAACATTGCCACAGAAAACCTCGCTGCCTTTTGCCAGAAGCGGAACATCCCTCTTCCTTTCAGCATAGAAAAGCTCATGCAGGCAGGCGCATTGGCGGATCAGGTGTTCCGGCATTAAAAAGAAAGGATTGAAATACCAGCATGAACCTGGTTTTCCGCATTAACTGAAATCGATACTTTTGCAGCATGAACTTCCGCTTAACCTTTCCGGTGGCTCCCATAGAACCATCTCTTCAATATACTGACAAACTGCTGCTCACAGGTTCCTGTTTTGCAGAAGAGATCGGCGCACGCCTGCGGCAGAACAAGTTTAACGTCAACATCAATCCCAATGGCATTCTCTTTAATCCGCTGAGCATTGCACAAAGCATGCAGTACTACCTGGATGAAAAGGAATATACCGAACAGGATCTGTTCCTGCATGAAGACCTCTGGCACAGCTGGGACCATCATTCCCGTTTTTCAGATGCCTCCAAAGAAACAGTACTTAACGCCATCAACGATTCACAAGCCGCCGCAGCCAAACGTTTAAAAGAGGCTGACTGGCTGATCATTACTTTAGGCAGCGCACACGCCTATGCACTTAAAGAGAACAACCGCATTGTTGCCAATTGCCATAAAGTACCCGATCAGGCTTTCTACAAACGTTTATTAACGGCCAACGAGATCATTGCTGCATTGGATAACATGATGCACCGCCTGTTCTTCCAGAACCGGAAAGTGAATATCCTTTTCACCGTGAGCCCGGTGAGATACATAAGGGATGGTGTGGTAGAGAATAACCTGAGCAAGGCTATCCTGTTACAGGCTGTACATCACCTGGTGAATAAATTCAACCGTCTTTTTTATTTCCCTGCGTATGAACTGGTGATAGACGATCTCCGCGATTACCGTTTTTACAAGGAAGACCTTGTACACCCCAATGAACTGGCTGTCAATTACGTTTGGGATAACTTTGCCAACAACTGTATCAGTCCGGAAGGGCAGAAGATCCTGCAACAGGTAATGGAAATAACAAGGGCAAGGCATCACCGTCCTTTTAACCCGCAAACGCCGCAGCATCAGCAGTTCTTACAAACTTATGTGAAGAAAACAAAGGCCCTGGTGGCAGCACATCCTTTTTTAGAAATGGGAGAGGAGCTGGGGTATTTTGAAGGGAAAGTATAGCTGGCATGCCCTCCGGCACGCCAGCTATGATTATGTTTAAACGTCTGCAACTTCTGCAAAACCGTCTGCTGTTTTCTTTTCTTTAATGAAGATCAATCCTATCACCAGGCAGATCAATGCAATACCGATCGGGTAGATCAGTCCTGCCAGGTGGTTATTGTATTTTGTAACCAGCAGGGTAGAGATAGCCGGTAACAATCCACCAAACACGCCATTCCCGATATGATACGGCAGCGACATGGAAGTATAACGGATCCGGGTAGGGAATAATTCCACGAGGAAGGCCGCTATTGGTCCGTATACCATGGTTACAAAGATCACCTGTATGAAAATAAGCAGGATCAGCCATGCCTGGTTGCTCTTACTTACGGTTACTTCTTTCTTCACATCCACTTTGCCGGCTGCAGAAGTAGTGGTGATCTCTTTTACCACGGTACTATCTGTATACACATGGATCTTGGCAGACCTTTCCGAGAACTTTCCGCCTTCCTGCGGGGTGAGGCTGCTTTCCACGCGATACGCGCTGCTGATCTCTTCTTTTTTGCTCAGGTCTGTTGTATTATCCATCGCTTTATAGATAGGGTAGTAAGAGAGCGCAGCAATGAGCATTCCTGTCATCATTACTTTTTTCCGGCCTATCTTATCAGAGAGGTGGCCGAAGTAAATGAAGAAAGGCGTAGCGAAGAACAGTGCCACCGCAATGATGATATTGGATTGCACGAACTCCACGTGCATGGTGTTCTGTAAAAAAGATAAAGCATAGAACTGCCCGGTGTACCATACCACACCCTGGCCCATAGCCGCACCAAAGAGCGCCAGCAATACCAGTTTCAGGTTCTCTTTATTACCGAAGCTCTCCTTAATAGGGTTCTTGGAAGTTTTACCTTCTGCTTTCAGTTGTACGAACTGCGGGGATTCATGCAGTTTGATACGGATGTAATAGCTCATCAATACCAGCAGGATACTTAACCAGAAAGGTATCCGCCATCCCCATTCATTAAAGCTTTCAGCGCTCATGGTAGTTCGGGTGGCCAGGATCACGCCCAGGGATACAAACAACCCAAGTGTGGCGGTGGTTTGAATAAAGCTGGTATAGTAACCCCTGCGCCCTGCGGGAGAGTGTTCTGCCACATAAGTAGCCGCGCCGCCATATTCACCACCCAGTGCAAGCCCTTGCGCCAGGCGCAGGATCAACACTAAGATAGGGGCTAATATCCCTATGGTAGCGTACCCGGGTATAAGGCCGATAGCAAAAGTGGAACCTCCCATGATCAAAAGGGTTAGGAGGAAAGTGTATTTCCTGCCCACCATATCACCCAATCTGCCAAATACAATGGCGCCGAAAGGGCGTACGATGAAACCTACTGCAAAAGTGGCCAGGGTGGCTACATAGGAGAGGGTGGGATTGGTGTCCGGGAAGAATTTTTCAGATAATATCAGGGAAAGACTGCCGAAGATGTAGAAGTCGTACCATTCTATTAAGGTGCCTGCAGACGAAGCGAATATCACTTGCCAGATACTCTGCTTTTGGTTCGGTAAATTCATATTGTGAAATTGTTATCCCGAAAAGATAGAGAAATACTTTAATAAATAAAATCACTTTGATTACAGTTTGTTTTTCGGATCGTTAAAACCTTTACCTTTATTATTGTTCAAGGACGGTAAACCCGCATGCTTCGACTATTCATTATCATACTTCTTTTCCTGCCTTATTTTGTGGCCGCGCAGCAGGCGCCGGGCCACAGGCCGGGCATTGGACTTACTTTAAGCGGTGGCGGCGCGAAAGGCCTGGCGCATATCGGCATCCTGCAGGCGCTGGACAGTGCAGGTTTAAAAGTTAATTATGTAACCGGCACCAGCATGGGCAGTATCGTAGGCGCCCTGTATGCGATCGGTTATTCCGGCGATACCATTGAGATTATTGCCAAAAAGCTGGATTGGGGCACATTATTCTCCAATCAGCCCGTTTTGAACGATATCAGTTTTGAAGAAAGGGCAGAATACAACCGTTA
The DNA here is from genome assembly GCF_039545795.1 of Chitinophaga niabensis. Taxonomy (NCBI): domain Bacteria; kingdom Pseudomonadati; phylum Bacteroidota; class Chitinophagia; order Chitinophagales; family Chitinophagaceae; genus Chitinophaga; species Chitinophaga niabensis. The sequence continues at coordinate 1,495,203 of NZ_CP154260.1, forward strand.
TATGCTGGAGATCCCCTTTGAGTATGGTAAACCCAAGCTCAATTCCGGTGTTATCTCCGGGGAGCGCTTATGGCTGCAGCTGGCAAAACTCAGCTGGCCCGCGCGGGACATCAAAGATTTTTCCAAATTCAATATTCCTTTTAAATGTATTGCCACCGATGTGGCCACCGGGGAGATAGTGACGCTCGATAAAGGAGAGCTGGTTACGTGTATGCGTGCCAGTATGGCCATCCCTTCCGTGTTCACGGCGGTGAAGATCGGCAACCGCAAGCTCGTGGATGGCGGGGTAGTGCGTAATTTCCCTTCCGTTACCGCCAAAGAGATGGGCGCTGATTTTATTATCGGCTCCAATGTGAGCAATGGCCTCCGGCCCGCAGATGAACTGCTTACGCCATTTGATGTGCTTTACCAGTTAGGTTTTTATAAAGATGCAGATGATTTTGTAAAAGCCCGCAAGCTGGCCAACATCTATATTCATCATGATCTGAAGAATTATTCCGCCGCCAGCTTCAACAGTGTGGATTCCATCATTGAAGAGGGAAAACGGAAAGGAAGGGAGATGTATCCCATTTTCAAACACATGGCAGATTCGCTGGATGCTATCTATGGCAAAGAAGAACGGGTGGCTAACCGCCTGCCGAATGTGCCGGATGTAGAGATCTCCGGGATCAGGATAAAAGGGCTGGTGCATTCAGATGAAAACTTCTTCCGTGGCCGTTTAGGTCTCGAAGCGGGAGGTTGTTATACGCCGGAGATGATTGAAGAAGCAGTACTGAACGTATATGGTACCCGTTTCTACAAACAGATCACCTATCACCTTACCCCCATGGGTTATGGCAGCAGCCAGCTGGAAATAGATGTGGAAGAGAACCCGCTTAGTTATGTGAAGTTCGCACTGCATTATAATACCTTCACCAATGCCAGTGCTATCATCAACCTCACCCAGCGTAACTTCATTGTACCCAACTCCCGGGCCTATGTAACCGTGGCTATCAGTGAAAATCCCCGGATCAGGGCAGAGTTCTTTAAATACATGGGGCGCAAGCGGAACTTTGGTTTTGGCGTAGGCACCTATTACGAAAACAATCCCTACAATTTCTACGATAATTTTAAGAAGATCCAGGAGTACCGGAATAAATATGCCTCGGTAGATGCCAAACTGCAATACATGCTGAACCGGGTGATGGCAGTAGGCGTAAGTTCCCGCTGGGAGTATATCCGCATTAAACCTAAACTTTCTCCTTATGTGGAGCTGGACGGCAATACCAAACAATTCAATTCCTTTTTATATTATGGTTTAAGTACGGTGGACCGCAAACAGTTCCCCACCAAAGGAGCAGAGATCCAATTTGAAGCCGGCATGATCCATAATCAGAATCCGGACCTCAGGGTAACGCTGGAAGGTGTTACGCAGGACATAGACAGCCTGGGTTATAATTTCTCCGACTACCAGCGCGTATTGCTGAAAATGAATTACTATTTCCCTTTTTCCAAAAGATCTACCCTGATCGTAAACGGTTATGCGGGATTTAACTTCAACTATAACCAGATCATCACCAACGACTTCCTGATCGGTGGCCTCACGGACTTCACGCGTAACCAGATACCTTTTATGGGATTGTATCATGGAGAAGTGAATACTTCCAGTGTGGCCTCTGCTTCACTTGGTTTTCAATATGAAGCAATAAGGAACATCTTCATCACACCCAAGGCATCCTTCGGCGCGTATGATTTTAACGGCGTATCTGAAACAAAATATAATTATGTAACAGGGTATGGTGTTACATTCGGCTACAGCACAAGGCTGGGGCCGCTGGAGGCATCCGTGATGTACAGTGATCAGGCACAGTATTTAAAAGCGTATGTAAACCTGGGTTTCCATTTTTAGTGCATCCTGTCGCCACGCACCTTGAGAGTAGCGATCATGCCTGCTTCAAATTCCAGCCATTCCGCCCAGCGTTTCTTTACTTTTTCTTCCGGCAGGTATTCATTGGCGAGATCGATAAAGAGGCGGTAGTGCCCTGCTTCGGAGATCATGAACTTACGGTAGAATTCGCGGAGGTAGGCATCTTCAAGGCCTTCGCTTAAGAGGCGGAAGCGCTCACAGCTGCGGGCTTCGATCAATGCAAAGATCAGCAGCCTGTCCAGCAGCACATCGGCAGGAGAGCCGCCTTTTACCTGGAAGGAGATCAGTTCATTCACATATTCATCTTTCCGTTGTTTACCGAGTGTGAAGCCGCGTTTTTTCATTTCGGCAAGTACCTGGCGGAAATGGCCCCATTCTTCCGTAACAATGGGTGCGAGTTCTTCCACTAATTTTGATCTGTCCGGATATCGTTGAATGAGAGAGATACAGGAGGTAGCTGCTTTTTGTTCGCAGAAAGCATGATCCGTTAATACTTCTTCCAGCGAAATTGCTGCCAGGTCCACCCACCGCGGGTCCGATGGTAATTTTAATCCAAGGATCGAAACTTTACTGCTCATACTATGTTTGATATTGGGACAAGATACTTAGTTTTGACATTATGCGAAAAGAAGACTTTCTGGAAACAGCATTGAACAAACGCAGGGAGCAGCACGCATTCCGCCAGCTGCGTTTGCCTGGGCGCATGATAGATTTCTGTTCAAATGATTACCTGGGTCTTGCGCGGAGTGAACGTGTACAGGAAGAAGCACTTACTATCAGCCGTCAACTGGCACAGGTGCACGGAAGCGGAGGCTCAAGATTACTGGCAGGGAATTACGAACTCGTAGAGCAGGCAGAACAGGTATTGGCAAAGTTCCATGAAGCGCCTGCCGGCCTGATCTATAATTCCGGTTACGATGCCAACCTTGGTTTATTTTCTGCCGTTCCGCAAAAAGGCGATACTATTATATACGATCAGCTGATCCATGCTTCCATCCGGGATGGGGTGCGTTTATCTGCTGCCACTTCCTACTCATTTATTCATAACAGCGTGGAAGATCTGCAAAAGAAGATCTTATCCGTAGAAGGCGGCCGTGTATTCGTAGCTGTGGAGTCCGTTTATTCCATGGATGGCGATACTGCCCCGCTGGAAGAGATCACTGCCCTTTGCGATAAACTGGGCGCCCTGCTGATCGTAGATGAAGCGCATGCTACCGGGGTAATAGGGCCAAGAGGGGAAGGGCTGATGCAGGCCCTGGGGTTGAGCTGTTTTGCCCGGGTACATACTTTTGGGAAAGCCGTGGGCTGCCATGGGGCAATCGTGCTGGGATCTGCGGTGCTGAGAGATTTCCTGATCAATTTCTCCCGTTCCTTCATTTATACCACTGCGCTGCCACCGCATGCCATAGCTGTAATATTGGCTGCATATGACATTTTTCCGGACATGCACCTGGAGCGTTCCCATCTTTCTTCCCTGATCGCTCAGTTCCGGAAAGGTGTTCCCGGGGCAGCCAGCGAAACGCCCATCCAGGTAGTAATGGCCCCCGGAAATGAGCAGGCCCGGCAATTGGCGCACAATTTGCAACAGGAGGGTCTGGATGTTCGGGCAATCTTACATCCCACTGTACCTAAGGGGCAGGAGCGTTTAAGAGTGGTGCTGCACAGTTTCAATACCGCTGCGGACGTGGACCGGCTCATAACCGCCATTAATATTTAAAATGAATAGCAAACATATTTGCTAAAAGGTGTATATTAACATGGAATTCATTACCTAAAGCCTGTTTCTATGGAAGTAAATCCCGTTCTTAAAAAAGTATTGGAAGGACTTGACTTTGTAAACTGGTACCAGACCTTATCCGGAAACTACCAGACGGAGCCTGCATTTACGGACTTCAGCACCAGCGAAGCGCAGGATATGCTGATCGAGTTCGGGTTCGCAAGGACCACCTACAATCCCAAAACCACTACGTACATCCTGGAGAACAGCGAAGTGAACCGCATTGCCAAAGGGCTGAGTGCGGGGCTGGAAGTGTCCCTGGAAGGCGGCGTAGTAGATGTGGTAATGATGTTTTCCACTGACCCCACCCATCATACCGGGGCTACCTTTTCCAAACTCGGAGGTACGAAGAAACCTCAGTTTTCGAACTATAAGGAATTATATTCCTTATTAAAGAAGATCTTTGAGATGTATTCGGACATCCGGATAAAAATGATTGAGGTATGCGTGCTGAAAGAAGCGCCGCTGGCCCTCGCTAAGTAACAGATTATTCCCAGTATGAGATTTATACCCTTAATCCTTACGATTGCGCTTGTATGGGCGTTGAATCACAGATGGGGCAGTGTACCTGCATTTGGTATGCTCCTGAGCCCGCAGCATGGTTTCTGGCAACAGGCGGAGCGTTCTTCCATCAAACATGAAACAGGTCTTTCTTTTAAAGAGCTTACCGGCCCGGTAGAGGTATGGCTGGATGAACGTATGGTGCCGCATGTATTTGCGGAAAAAGAGAATGATGTTTATTTCGTGCAGGGGTACCTGCATGCAAAAGACCGCCTCTGGCAGATGGAGCTGCAAACTTATGCGGCTGCAGGGCGGCTGTGTGAGGTTTTAGGGCCCCGTATGCTCACTTACGACCGCCGCCAGCGCAGGCTGGGCATGGTATCTTCTGCAGAAAAGACTGTGGAGGCTATTTCCAAAGACCCGGCTTCCAAAGCACAGGGGGATGCCTATACGGCGGGAGTAAATGCTTATATACACTGCCTCAGGGACCGCGATCTGCCCCTGGAATACAAATTACTTGGTTACAGACCTGAGCCCTGGACGAACCTTAAAACGGCTTTGTTGCTCAAGTACATGAGCTATGACCTGGCTTATAACAATACGGACCTGGAGGCTACGAATGCGCGGCGGTTATTCAGTGCTAAGGAATTTGACCAGATGTATCCTGATTTCTCTGATACACTGGACCCTATTGTTCCAAAGGGGACTGTGTTTCCTGCGCCTTCTTTCGTTCCGGTAGCGCCATCTGACAGCGTATTGCACGCTACGGATGCTTTTTTCCGTTTCAAAGAAGATAAACCTGATCCTGATAACGGTAGTAATAACTGGGCGGTATCCGGCAGTAAAACTAAATCCGGCGCAGTTATCCTCTGCAATGACCCGCATCTGGGGCTAAGTCTCCCTTCCTTATGGTATGAGATGCAGCTGCATACACCTTCTTTCAATGCGTATGGCGCTTCATTGCCTGGTGCACCAGGGATCATCATTGGTTTCAATGATCACATGGGCTGGGCGGTAACCAATGGAAGCGAGGATGTGCTGGATTATTACCGCATGGATTTCCGCAACGGGCGCACTGAATATCTCTTCAACGGCGCATACCGTAAAGCAGATCTGCGTGTGGAAGAAATCAAGATCAAAGGAGAGGAGCCCTTTATGGATACTGTAGCTTATACGGTATGGGGGCCTGTGATGTATGATAATACATTCATGGATTCTACCGGCAAACAGGGCTTCCTGGCCGTGCGTTGGAAAGCGCATGATGAATCTAATGAACTGCGCACCTTTGCGCTCTTAAACCATGCTAAGAACTACGAAGATTACCTGGAAGCATTGAAGCACTATACCTGTCCCGCGCAGAACTTTATCTATGCAGGGAAGGACGGGAATATTGCTATCTGGCACAACGGCCAGTATCCTGCACGCTGGAAAGATCAGGGCAAATTTGTGATGCCCGGCGCTGATAGTACTTACGCCTGGCAGGGATATATCCCGCAGGCAGAGAACCCGCATATCTTCAACCCTGCACAAGGCTTTGTAAGCTCCGCTAATCAACGCCCAACGGATAGCACATACCCTTACCGTCTGGTCGGAGAATATGATCTCTTCCGTGGTAAACGCGCTAATGAAAGACTGCGTGAGATGAACGGCATTACCCCGGAGGATATGATGAAGTTGCAGAACGACAATATGAACCTCTTTGCTGTAACGGCTATTCCTCTTCTTGCGAATTTTCTGGATCCTGTAGCGCTTTCTGCCAAACAGAAGGAACAGTTTAAGACCATTGCTGCCTGGAACGGAGAGGCGAACCCGGATTCTAAAGCTGCTACGATCTTTAATCTGTGGATAGAGGAATTGCAGAAGGATGTATGGGATGATGAACTTTCTATTGACAGTATTACTTTAGAAATACCTTTACAGCGCACTACGGTGTTATGGCTGCTGAAAGACTCTTCGATGCGCTTTGTAGATAACGTGCGCACACCTGCTGTTCGCGAAACACTTTCTGATATTGTTCTTCAATCGTTTAAAGCGGCTGCGGATTCTGCTGCTGCTTTAGATGCTGCCGGGAATCTTGCCATCGGTAAATGGAGAGGTACAGATATCCGCCATCTTACACGCAGCCTGCCTGCACTGAGCCGTATGAGCCTGAATACGGGCGGTGGTACACACATCCTCAATGCTACTAAGAAAACGCACGGGCCTTCCTGGAGAATGGTGGTTGAACTAGGCCCTGAAACTAAAGCTTATGGTATTTACCCTGGTGGGCAGAGTGGTAATCCGGGCAGTGCTTTTTATGATAACATGGTGGATGATTGGGTAGCAGGTAAATATTATTCGCTGCATATATATGATAAGAAGAAACAACCGGAAGGTTTGAGGGGGAAGATTTTTTTTGTAGCTAATAAGTAGCAGGGGAGCGGGTTTTGGAGCAGTGAGGAATTTTAGTTGGTGAAATATTTGGGAAAAATAATTTAATACATATCTTTGCACTCCCAATTGAAAATGACGGGAATGATTCTGTAGCTCAGTTGGTAGAGCAATACACTTTTAATGTATGGGTCCTGGGTTCGAGTCCCAGCGGAATCACAACAGCGAAAGCAAAAAGATTCAAAGCCGCATAGATCGTAGGATTTATGCGGCTTTTCTCTTTTTCGGAAATGAAGTTAATCCTATCCAATCCAATCTGAAGGGATACAAATAAGGATACACCAAAAAATTCTAAGTTAGTGTATCCATGGCCATAATATCCCCTACAAGCACATAACAAATATGCGTGACTGTAGATGCATTGTTGCATGCATCATCCATGCTGAGTATGAGAATGCAGGAGAGGAATTTTTAGAAGATTGGGGCTCATGGATGAAGGAAAATCAAAAGATATTCTCTAGACGGGAAGGTGTCAGATAAATCCGTTCCCTATACCATGAAAAATATATACTGTACATCAAAATAGCAAATAATCTCTAGCTCAATTAAAGCTGGTTTTCCTTACGGTTAACACACATGGTCTGGGTAGCTTTGGCTAAATCTATTATCTTGTTGCCGTAGCTTTCTATTTTATCGTAATTATCCTCTAATTGCTTGGATAATTTAGAAAGGACCGCACCGTAAGTAGGCGCTAACATTTGCTCTGCCATTTGCAATGCCTTCGAAAGTGCGGCCTTTTCGTCAAATTTCATACCCTCGGGAATGTTTTTACAGATAATTTTACCCATAAACTGCGAGATGAAAGCTATGCGAATTAAAGGATGTGGGTGTGGGTATTCAGTTTCGCCATAATATAATGCTGGATACCGCTGGGATGATTGAATGAAGAAGCAAAATTTACCGCATAAAGCGACACTTGCCATTGCCTCTAGTTCTTCTGGCGTACCCTGTTCCCATTTTTCATTCTCATCTTTAAACGCTAATGTAACCTGTCAGGCAACATAGTTAGTCGCTAACCAATCCGCATCTATTTCCCTAGCGTGAGTCATGGGAACATCAGATTCTTTTATGGTGCCAGTACTATCTTCTGTATCGTTCGGATTTTGAGGACGCGGGCCCTGCACCAAATGGCCATATTCATGAAAATAGGCAAATGACAATAGATTCTCTAAAAAAGCTAAAAACGCCGGCTCTCCAGTTCTTTTAAGCACAGCACGAACATCATTAAATGCATCATCATTTATCAAGGTTTCTTGTGACTGAAAGAATGCATGCATTTTCTCCACTAACCCGTGAAAAATAGCAATGGCCTTATTATAGGCTCGGGTAGTTGCAAAAGCATTTTTAGTTGGATTATCCACAAAATAAAGGTACGAGGGAGGCCAACTCAACAATTGCCTTTTATACTGCAAGTGATCATTACGGAACTCAAACACGTGATCAAATACAGGTTTTAATGAAGGATTATTATTATAGTTATAAATGGGATATTGGGGAATCACTCCATTGGGGAATTTTTGCAATAATTGCTTATAGTCTGGGTGCATGCGCATTGTAATATTAAATGTTAAAATAGAAAAGGATCTGTTATATCGGTGGGAAACAAAGATAAGTTCATTACGGCTTTACTTCCAAATTTAGGAATGGAGAGTACTAGGCATCCATAGAGGAAAAATGATGAAGATTAAGAAATTACCGATTTTTAATATGGTATCTGATGAAAATGAGATTAAAATTCAACATGTGGCCACCGGCTGATAACGAATTTCTCATTAATTTGATCATTTTCATTATTTTAGTGTATGTCTTTTTTATGATAATACCCAAGTTCGATATTATATCTCTACAAAAATGCTATGAAAGCAATGATCCTCTATCGCAAGAATTGAAACAGTTCCTTGACTGGATCATCGCCAAAAAACTCATCCGCTTCCAATCTACTGACATCGCACACTTTCCTCTGCTGATTAAAGAGGGATTGCTGGTTGTTGATGGTATGGTCGTGGCTGAAAAAGATTGGAGTATAGGTAATCAGCCATTGATGTATTATGGTTTATTCAGGAAGTTCAGCGAGCAATTGAAATTTACTTATTCCCCGAACATAAAAAACCTATTTGAATTCCACCTTGCCATGGAGTCTCCATTCATGGTAAATGGGCAACCGCCTCATTCTAACCTCAGCAGTGGTATGGCTGACTTTTTGGTATTGATGGCAGATCGTTCTTCTCTGCATCAAATAGCAATAGATGTAGAAGCAATGCAGACCAATGATCCACACTTTCATACCTTTTTTAGGATTTTTTTTGACCACTATAAAAACTGGCAATTAAATATAGAAGATCTGCTGTATTGGTTAGATATCTATAATCAAAAAGTAGGTAGGCCAAATCCTGGTGAATATCACTATGGTTGGAACAAACTGAAACAGTTGCTTAAAGTATACTTATCAGAAAACAATGAAGCCTGGAAGTATGCAGAACAAGTAGCGTTAAGTAAATTGGGACATGTAGCAAGTGATTACTTTGGCGCATCTATTCTACAGGTTTTAAGGGAATTAGGAGGGATTTCGACAGACACTCTAGTATCATGGTTGAATGATCCAGTAAAGTTCCATATATCTGTCGTGCTATTAACAGTCGAACCTATAGTAGATGTAGACCATCTTCGAATTATCAAGCAACGTTGTTTAATAGTTACATTTGCAGACAAGGGATATTCGGATGTCATTAAACTAGTATCGCATGTCCTAACTACTTTTAGGGACCTATCCATAGAAGATGAGCAACTGTTGCTTCAGTTCATAAATAATGCGCTCTGCTGTGAGAATGAGAATATAGTCCATGGGACTATATTCTTGATGGCCATTTCAAAAAGCAGAACTCAACAGTATTCTAAACTTTTGCTTGACTTACTACAAAGTGAATCTTGGTTACCTTCTTATTCACAGCCTACCGGCTTATTTTATATATCCCATCAAGATTTGAACGGTTATTTTACCTTTCTAATAGCATATAGTCTGATTAACGGGCTATTATTTAATCCGGCTACGTTTGAAGACTCCATTATTATGTTGCATACACAACAACCAGCATTGTTTGAATCAGCTGTTGTTCAAATGATGATCCACGACGAAGGATCAGTAAGATATGGAGGAAATCAATTACTATTTTCCCTTCATGGCTATCGTCAGATAAAGTCTTTAACATTTGATCTATTGTCTTTAGATGCACTGCAACAGTATAAGTTTATCATAACTATTTTCTATGACAGAGTTCATATGAAGGAACTGATTACCTATGTTTCTCCTTTATTAGCCACCCCCTCTGATATTGTAAAAGAATTATTACTTTTTAAGTTGGAAGAGTTGCAGATGGGATATAAACAAGAGGTTATTGAAGAACTATCTCCGCATATTGAAGCCCTTGTGGATAAAACAGGTATCCTAGAAAGGCTAAATGCTGCATTGAAAGAATTGTATAGCAATTTGCGCAAAAAACATGGCATACGTGAATTAGATGCTCGGTATGATTATCCAGCTTTAATGCGGCAGTTTTCCAAGGCCCAATTTAAACAATACGAGGGTAAAAAGAAGTCTATTTTGCCAAAAAAGAGTTTCTTGTCGATGGTGAACCGCGTTACTGTGGCTAGGGGTGGTGGGTACCTGCATCCGGATGGAACGATTCATTCCTTCTCTCGACATAGTGTATCTTTTACCATTCCCCGGACAGTATTTCTATCTCCTGAGAAACAGGAATATGCTTCCTATGAATTTTATTCCACTAACTGGTCAAATGAATTTTCAACATGCTCACAAACAATATTATTGTCCGGGAATACTTAAACAGCTTAAAGGAAGATGAGGAATTGGACAAACTATTGCCTATTTTGCTCAGTATTAAAGGCTTGAAAATCGTAAGAACTGCTAAAGATACAAAGGGTGTCAATCAACAAGGCAAGGATATCATTGCCTATGGAATGGACAAGGACGGGATAGCAAAACGTTTTTACTTCGAGGTAAAAGGCCATAGTGATAAGGATATTACCGAAGCATCCATGGCAAAAACCGATGGAATCAGAGATTCCCTCGTTTCAGCCAAGTACGCCAAATTTGAGCAAAACGGAATTCCTGGGTTTAATGATCTTCCTGTGAAAATAATCCTTGTTCATAATGGGATTCTTAAGCCAGGTGCCAGAGATGTTTTTAATGGATTTATTGTTTCGCTTTTTGCTGATGGGGAAAGGGAATTTGAACATTGGGACATCCATCGGTTGACTGATGAATTTAATGAGCACTTATTCAGCGAGTACTTGTTGACGGATGAGGAAAGTATCCGCTTGTTTAAGAGAACATTAGTGCTAATGGAAGTGCCGGACTATAATTTAGAGGATTTTTATCTATTAGTAGATAAATTATTATCAGGCCAAATTAAAGTTAAAGGACGTTCCTTTACCAAAATGTTTGCTAGTTTAAACTTGATTAGCTACATTTTATGGCATTATAGTAAAGAGAATAAAAATCTTTTACCTGCCATCAAAGGTACTTCTTACCTAATTTTGCGCACTTGGGCTTGGATATTGAAAAATGAATTGCAATCTAAGCCTGCTGTAATGGAAGTTTTTAAAACTCTTTTAAAAACCCACTACGAAGTATTGAGGGCGTACTATGAAAAGACACTACCGGCCGCAGTTCTTGAAGATGGCTTATTTTCTGAACCAGGTGGTTCATTTGAAGACATCGGCTATTCACTGCGGTCAATGGATTACTTGGCTATGTTGATATATTATTTTGGACTAGAAGAATTCATCATGGGAAACTATATGGATTATGGTGAGCTGAATGTTAGAGAACATCGTAGAAATAATATAAAAACACTTTTTTCCATTATTGACAATAATGATGGTTGTAAAAGACCATTGTTAGATATGCATTCCAGACCTATACTCCTGATAAGCGAATATATTATGGGCAACACCTTTTGTAGTGGCGAAGATATCATTCAGCTAAATAATTACCTGGTACATGTATTAGATGGTATTGCCATGATTGAGGTCATGCGACATCGCTTGCCTGAGTTAAACGACAATATAAGCGCTTTGATTGAGACAGCTGCAAGTAGGAAAAAATCTGCCGAATATAAAGATGGTGGTTCTATGTTAATTTTAGCCATTATTGAGATGTTGGCCGTTGTAGGAAATGCAGGTATGTACAGCGAAACACGGTCAAGGTTTCAGGAAATCGTCAATTTTCAAACCGCCTATCCCAATTGGGAAACCGATCCAAAAGAAACGGAAATTGCTTACTTCTCAGGTAATATTGCAGATAGTATGGTGGCGGAATCTAGCATTGAATTGCCCGAAGATTTTCACGCCTTTATTGCGCAGGTAATGAGTAAGCCCAAAGCAGAAGTACCATTTGTAACGGATGCAATTGGCTTATCTTTTCTCAAATCTCTTTCTATAGTTCACTTTAAAAATGACGTATTTCCTTCACAATGGAGAAGATTTTTATCATCTAATGTTAAACTTTTAGTTGGATAGAAAGAGATAAAACTTGTCCGGATTTAGGGGAGCCCAGCGACAGGTTATTAATTGAGCCACCATTGCGTCGCACTCTTCAACTGTAGTTTGCCCATTTAAACTTGTGAAAGTCTAATTACTTTCATTTTTCACCCTTTGCCGGAATCGACCTCAGACTAAGTAAGAATATGTGTAGCCGGTTCATTTTGGCAATTGCTGTCCTAAAAAAAAGTGGCCGGGCCTTGCCGTTAGCCGAAATTTTAAAATAATAAACTTGCATTAATAAGCAAGGATACCATATGCTATAATAATTAATCTCCTAATTAAAGAGGTTTTTATAAGTTAATAATTCCCGCCTTAATGGGCACTAGGAGCACACAGATCACTAACATAGAACAACAGCGATAATGCTTTATATGAATTTACCTTAGTCCCGTAATTGGAATATTCCCCATGCATTATGGAATGCCTAGTAAACTCTATTTTATTTTCATCTTTATAGTAAAGTTGGAATGCCCCCATTCACCAATAATGCGGCTGCCATCGCCCTATTAAACGCAAACCTTTGTTCGGCAAGCACCCAATTTCGCACTCTTGGCAAATGAGTTTCATTCTCCTTTAAGAAAAAAGAGACAGCAGTATGTTCTTTGCAGATACCATCTACTTGTGCAAAAAAAACAGGAATAGATAAGTAATATTCCCCTTTCTCGTGAGCATTGAAGGCTGCACTTAATGGGCCATTTCGTTCAACATAATGCCTCAATAATCTACATTTTAGGTCCTGGTAAATCTCGTCAATATTCTCTACCATATATTGATCCAGTAATATAATTTCGTTGGCATCAAGAAACTGCCTTAATTCACCAGTAGCTCTAGGAAGAAAGCTATAATTTATATACCAACCGTACATAGCCAACATCGTTAGCGTCTCCGAAATATACTCTTCAGTAGGAAAGCTAATATTTTTTTAGTTTCTCTGTTAGATATTTAAAAGTCTTGGAATATTGATCTATTTGCAAAGATGCTGCGGCTATAGCAGTTTGAATTGATGAACCCCCAAAAGGAGCCATCGCTTTGAAAACCTTTTCACTCGCTACAGCAGCCGTTATCTTCTTATGAAAATCAGATATTTCCGAATGGATCTTCGTATTATTAAGTACCGGTTGATTTTTTAATGATTCAACAATTTCCTTAATCTGTTTAAACTCCTCAAAGAAATGAGGTAAATCTAATTCCTGAAGTTGCTCTATCGCCTTTTGTAAATCATTGTTCATATAAAGAGTCTTTTATGAAAATGGAATTATTCAATAAATATAACCGAAATGCTCCATATTGGACAATTGACAGCTTACAATAAAACAATTAGCACATGGTGGGACCCAGCGACATATTTTCAATTGGGCCACCGTTGCGTCGCACTCTTCAACTTTAGGATCGCTATTAGTTTAGCATAAAGCGGCCTGTTTTTCCAAAGCCCCCTTATCCCTGGAAGATGGGCGGAAAACCCGCAGTCCCCCTATGAGTCCTCGGCCCGACAAAGGGAAAAAGGTCTCTCTCCGGCTTTAGGGAGGCAAATTCCCAATGCCCATGTTTATCTGCTCCTACAACATTACCCTGGTGCTGCCTCCCTAAAGCCTGCGTTCGGCCAGCTTTCGGTCTTTACGCTGACGCGTAAATCCCTCCGCTGTCCATTTCGTCCGCCACCCGCCGTGCGGGTGGTGGCGGGAGCGGTTGCCGAAGCATAGATCCTTTGCTCCGGCAGAAAGTCTCATAAACTAAGATGATCGATGTCCTAAAGTGAGTGCGACATATCCATGGGCTATAAGTTGAGGCTGGACGACCTGGTCCTGCAGATATTTCCGGCACCCTAAAAACCAAGCTATAGAATAAGACTGCCGCGAACGGCTACTTTTGATCGTATTCAGCGTTGAATAATCTTGCCGCATTTATGCTGTGGAGGGTGGCAGGCAGAAATTACTTTTAAAGGTAGGTGGCCCCACCCTCCACAGCATAAATGTGAGTTTGCCCACATTCTTTTATAAATATGGTTATGCAACTCTGAACTACGAGTTTAGGTCAGCGTCATAATTAGATTAGGCGTTGTTCTGAATTGGGGGAAACTGAGGGAGGGATATACATAAAGGAGAGGAATAAAGGAAAGCCAAAGGCTGTGAGCCCCATGGCCCCCGGAAAACCTAAGTTTTCTTTTTTTTCTGAGAGGCGGTAAACTTTTCCCTAACTGCTTTCAAGGCTGCCTTTAATTCTTCTGGATGCTGCCAGTATTTAACACTCAGCTTTTCACGGATGTCGCGGACTTCCTGAACAGCATCGTATTTTTTATCCTTTTTCATCATCTCCTGCTTTTAATATTTCGCGGGGTGTTCTAATTTCAATTAATCTGTAGCCTAATCGGAGGTTAATAGAATTGTAAAGCCGAATGCGATCAAGGTTTACAATATGTTTAAAATTCCAGCTGGCTAAAACTTCCGCATTATTAATAGTTGCTAAAGCGATGTGAAGGGCATCATTGTAACTCTTATTAGTAAGGGCGCCCTCCAAAATATATGTTTCCGCCAGCTGAATAGCCTCGTCATTAGTTTCGAGATCAATTCTATGCTGTAAAGGTACTTCTTTTAATTTAGAGTGGATCTCCTCCCTTGCCATATTCAATTCCAGGAGAACAAGGTCAGAAAGGATAATTTGCTTTGTGCCGGCTTTAAACTCCTCAAAGAGGGCTAAACTCCATTCATTAAATTCGGCATCAAAACAGCCGCCGATAACCGATGTATCTGTATATACGTTCACCATACTAAAATACTAAAGGATTATTAATACTTAGATTTTGTTCCAGGAATAGGTTCATTGTTTTCGTTCACCATCCACTTTTCAGGTATAGTCATTACCCACTTGTTAGCTGTCGGTCTGATCGTAAGGCAGCCATGTTTAACTTCTATCTCAACAATATCCCCGGATTGGAAGCCTGCTTCCTTAAACCATTTTCCGACAAGCTTTAATGATGGTATTCTGTATTCCGGTTTCCATCTAGTGGTGCCCCATCTACTGTCCGCAGTATATCCAATTGTAAGTAGGCGTTTGTCTTTTTTGATTTCCATAATTAGCATATTTGTCATTCAAATATACCAATAAGTCATGTTCTTTCCAAATATTATTAGCATAAATGTTAATTATTTGCATTAAATTCATCGTTCTATTTACCTATAGATCATTTATTGAATTTTACAATTAACGTATAATAATACCATTATATATGACCTTTGGCGATAGGATCTCCGCAATCCGGAATGAGAAAAAACTTCAACAAAAAGATGTTGCTAAAGCTGTAGGCATTGCCCCAGTAGTATTAAGCAGGTATGAAAACAATGTGATTATCCCATCTGTGGTTGTTGCGGGAAGGATTGCCCAGGAGTTAAAGATTTCCTTGGATTATTTAGTTTTCGGAACGAGCGCTGACGAAGACTCTAATACTTCTGTAGGCATAGAACTTCGGCAATTTGAAAAGCTAAGCCGGGAGGATCAGGAGCATTTATTGGCTGTCCTGGCTGCCTTTATTGCAAAAGCCAGGCTGCATGATATTTTGGGTGAATAAAAGCCCCTTTTCAACGGGAGTCCTTCACACCAAAGGTTCAAAGGTAACCATTCCTTTGACGTGAGAACTATGCATTCACCAACTTCATTACCAAAACTGATTGATGAATTATGAACATGCAAATAGTTTCCTCTGACTTATTAGATCTGTATAAATTTCATATAGTAGCACCTGAGTTACTCCATATTTTTAGAAAGTTGAAGGACGCGGAACTTTCTTCTGATAATTTCAGCTTTTATGCTTCTTCAGCCGCTGTGCATTCCAGTAAGATTGAAGGGGAAGCCATTGAACTGGATTCTTACGTTAAGCATAAGCGCTTTGGCATAGAATATCAACCCGCTTATACCTGTAAAATAGATGATCTATACCAAGCGTATCAGTTTGCAAAGACAATGCGTCTTGAAAGTAATAGTTTAGCCAAGGCACATGTTTTATTAACTAAACATATACTTCCGGTCGTAAACCAAGGCAAGTTCAGAAGTGAAAATGTACTTATTACCCGAAAGGATGGTGCCATTGCATATGTAGCAGCTTCTTCATCTGATGTGAAAGATGCAATAGAAAAGCTGTATGCTGATATTGATCTGCTGTTAAAGAGTGAGCTCTCTATTGAAGAGGTTTTCTATTACGCCGGCATGATCCACTTGGTGTTTGTGAAGATTCATCCCTGGAATGATGGTAATGGGCGTAGTGCACGATTGCTGGAAAAGTGGTTTCTTGCTGAAAAGTTAGGGGAGAAGGCGTGGTTTTTACAATCAGAAAAATACTACTACCACCATCACCAGGCTTACTATGATAATATGAGGGCGTTAGGGTTGGAGTATGATTTGTTGGATTATGGGCAGGCGTTAGAATTTTTACTGATGTTGCCGAGAGCGTTGATTGGAGAAATGAAACCAGGGAAGATTGTTCCTTTATAATAGATCGGTATATGAAATCCCTAGCACATCAGCAATTTCCTTTAATAAGTAAAACCCCACAAATGTTATATCCCTTGCAAGCAGCTTCCTCGTTTCCCGTGTCTCTAGTTTGGTAAGAATTGAAAGCTTCGTTGCATCAATGCCTGCATTGTTGCAATGCGCAATAATCCGGTTGATAAGGATCTCTTCGCGTTTTTTCTTCCGCATGCTTTCAGAGATTTAGGGCAAAATTACGATTATAGATCGTTCCCTTACCAATTGTTAATCAGGCCATTAACAAAGAAACGCAAATTTGTTTGTTAACTAATTAATTTAGTAATATTGCTAAATAAATTAGTACATCATGAAGGCTGTCGGAAAATATAAAGAGTATGTAATATATGCACTAAGTGAAAAAGAAACCCTTCAGTTCAAATTAATTGACGTCCCAATATCTGCAGGGTTCCCTTCTCCGGCATTGGATTATATGGAGGAGGAGCTAGATCTGGTAAAACTGTTCAATCTCAATTCACCTACTGTATATGTCATTAAAGTAAATGGAGATTCCATGCGAGACGCATATATTCCCAGCAAGGCACTCATTGCAGTGGATCGAAATATCACTCCCCGGGACCGGCACCTGGTAATTGCTAAACTCAATCGGGAATTTACCCTTAAAAGACTGCTAAAGACAGGAGCAGGCTGGATGTTACATCCGGAAAATCCGGAATATGATCCCTATACAATAAAACCAGATGATGATTTCGAAGTTTGGGGTGTAGTTACCCGTATTTTTATTGATCCCAATCTTTATTTATGATTGCGCTTGTTGATTGCAATAATTTTTATGTTTCTTGCGAAAGACTATTTCAACCAAGCCTGCAGGGAAGACCTGTAGTAGTACTCAGCAACAATGATGGTTGCGTTATTGCCAGATCTGATGAGGCTAAGGAAATAGGTATTGAAATGGGCGCCCCTGCCTTTTTCATGGAAGAAATGTTAAGTAGCCACAATGTTGCGGTTTTTTCCAGCAATTACGCGCTATACGGCAGCCTGTCAGGCCGGGTCATGCAGGTGTTACAGACCTATTGCGGAACGGTAGAAACCTATAGCATCGATGAAGCCTTCCTATTTCTTGGAGATATGCCGAACATCGATGTTGAACGGTATGCAGCAGATATTAAATCCGCAATCAAAGCCGTGGGTATACCGGTTACGATTGGCATAGCGCCCTCAAAAACATTAGCTAAGATGGCCAATCGTTACGCTAAAAAAATGAAAAAACACATTGGGACGCATATCCTTGATTCTACTGAAAAGATTCAGGAAGTACTCCAATATACGGAGGTAGGAGACATATGGGGCGTTGGCCCGCAGTATGCACAACTTTTGAAGCGGAATGGCTTCCGGACAGCTTTGGATCTTTCTTTAGCACCGGAAGAATGGGTACGTAAAAATATGACCGTTGTTGGTCAGCGCACCTATAATGAACTGAAAGGCATTCCCTGTATAGAATTTGAGCAAGAACCGCCAGCCAAACAGAATATATGTGTAGCTCGTTCATTCGGACAATTATTATCCGAAAAAAAGGAGGTGACCGAGGCCCTGGCAAACTATACGGCAACAGCAGCCAAGAAGCTAAGGGAACAGGGCAGCTGCTGCAGGATGATCAATGTTTTCATCCAAACAAATAATTTTCGCCCACAGGACCTTCAGTATTACAAATCAATAAATATACAATTACCCGTTGCCACATCCGCGACCAGTGAGCTGTTACACTACGCAAGAACCGGCTTGGATCATATTTGGCGGGATGGATATAACTTTAAGAAGGTGGGTGTCCTGTTGTTGGACCTTATTCCTGCCAACTCAGCACAGCGCGGATTATTTGATGAAGTAGATCGCCCCCGTAATGATCGGCTCATGAAGGCCATGGATGCCATCAACAGATCCTGTGGAGCCAAAGAGTTAGTCAAATTTGCCGTTCAGGGTTATGGACGTAAATGGAAACTTCGCCAGGAGAAACTTTCCCAATGTTATACCACTAGACTGGACCAGGTATTAACCATTAATATTTAAACATGCACAACCCCTTGGCACTTCTAACAACACAGTTATTGGAAAGGCTTTGCGCAAGCGGTTTCCAATATTTTGTACGGCAGTCCTTTCCTCGAGGAATGGATCATGTTCAGACAGATATTATAGAAGCGTTTCTCATTACGCCTTATAAGGATTTCTCCCAGGTAAACGCTCATTTCCAGGCAATCAAATTTGATAAGAGAAAGCACGTATACCAGGTTGATCTTGTGGGTGAAAAGGAGAAGCTGACAATTGCAGCTGGCCAACCTCCGGGATTTAAGGTTTTTGTAAGCCTGTTAAGTACAAAAAAGTGGGTGCCTCCACTTGATTTGTACCCAAAGATTAAGCATTACCTCCGAAATCATGCAAGTTGGAAACCGGAAAGGGGAAAAGGTGTAAATGCCGGGTTATTCATTCAGTTTGGAGAGCTTTATATTAGCATCAAATATAATCATGAAGAAATTAAGGTGCCATTGGACGAAATTGAAAAGTTATAGCCTCCAAATAAATTTCATACACAATGTGATGAAATGAAATGCATTATCATAAGATACTCTATAAAAACTCACTTATGTTCTAAAAGTCTACAATGAGGGGGGAGTTGGTTCAGATTGACCTAATATGTCTACAAAATGGTTCCATTAAGATGTATATATTATAGGGAATTGAAGTATTTTAGCCTAAACTAAATTCTATGTCCTTCACAGGCATGTTTCAAATCCCCAATGAATTATTAATTAAAAAACGTAGTGAAGATGATATAGCCATTTTGATTGGAGAAAATGGTAGTGGAAAAAGTACGATGTTAAATGACATAGCAAAGAAATACATCGATTCTTACACTCAGGTTATTGCAATTGCTAACACGATACATGACAAATTCAAGGTCAAGAATAAAAGATTTTTTTCTTTAAAAGCATCTGAAGGTAAAAGCATTATAAGAAAGGCTTTAATACAATGTCTTGCGATGGTGGCCCGGGATGATATGAAAAGATTAAATAGCATTGGAAATACACTTTCTTATATAGGTTATTGGAAATTACTCGGATTTAAGCTTCGGGGCCTGAAATATAATGCCATAGATATAATCGCTCAAAGCGATCTTAGCCCGCAGAGTAAGGAGGAAATTACTTATTGCCTTGAAAATTACAGACGCCAATTTCAGTATAAATATTCCACTGCTAAGATAACTGTAGATAACCGCTCATTTCAAGCCATTAAAGATTCATATTTATTAACCTTGTTCAAATATGAGAGCGAATTACGAAAACATAAAGTAATTAGCTATGTAGACTTTTTTTTATACAGAGAAAGAGAAACAATTCCTTTAAATGGTGCCAGTTCAGGTGAGCTTACTTTGATTTCGACTCTTCTATTTATAACCAGCATTATTTCATATGATTCAGTAATTCTAATTGATGAACCAGAAAATAGTCTGCATCCAAAATGGCAGATTGAATATGTTAAAAACATGAGTGAGCTATTTTATCTTTACCAGCCTAAAATAATAATAGCCACACATTCACCTCTTATTATTAATGGTGCAGATTTGCTTTCAAAAGCTATTCAAATATTTAAAGGTGTTAAGGGTGAATTTAAATTGCAGGAAAACGAAACTAATAATGTAGAAGAAATATATCAAGATTATTTTGACGTAACTACACCAGAAAATAGGTATTTATCAGAACTTGTTATTCATAAAATGAATGATTTGGCTGACGGAGGTATCACTTTGATAGAATTTGAAAAAACGATAAACGAACTAAATTCCAATTCCTATGATGATAAACAGAAGGAGGTCTTACACGATATAATCGAAATGGGAAGAAGAATAAAAAAAGCTTAATATATGGTGTTAGGGCCAGAAGAAATTCATTTAATTAAAGCAGCTATAAATAGGGGGGGCGATGTATGGAATGACGAAACTTTGTCTGATTTAAAGAGAAAAATTAAGCTTCATTGTTTAGGGCTAACAACTGAACAATGTTGCTATTGCAGAACGGATTTTACAAATGAATTTATGATGGTTGTTGATATAGAGCATGTTTTGCCCAAATCAAAATTTGGAGATTTCATGTTCGAATTGTTCAATTTAAGTGTTTCATGCAAAAGATGTAACATGAGCATAAAAAAGGAACGAACTGATTTCCTTTTGGATTTGAACCAAATTCGTCTCCAACCACAAAATGCTGGTCAATATCTTTTTAGCCATCCTAACCTTGATAACTATTTCGACAATATTGAATATTTATTCAAAGCCAAAAACGATAAAAAAATAATTAAGTATACACCACTCACAGATAAAGGGCGCTTTACTTATAATTTTTTTAATTTGAATCAGAAAGAGGTAGAAACACTGAATGAAGCTCAAGGAGTTAAAGCGCCTGGAAATGAATTTTCGCAAAACATTCCTCAAGATCTAATTGGTGACGCACAACAATTATTAGATAAATTAAAGTCACACCCGCTATAATTAATTGTACTTTGACTTAGAGGCTACTCAATTATTTCACTAATTTTTATGCCTTATTACATATCCTTGCATCAAATCTCCGGGATGTACCTTGAGAAACTTTACTATCATGGCTAATTTGTTCAAACGTGGTTGTCTTTTATTTTGGCACCATATACTTACGGTTGCCGGGTGACAATTTAAATATTTCGCCAGCTCACCTCCTGTCTTTTCCTGCAGACAAAGAAGAGCTTTAATTCTGTTTAGCTTATCTGTTTGCTGATACATATGTTACTGTATTAAAAATGGAAGGTTCAGAAGTATATGCAGATATCAATCTTGTCGGGTGTATCTTTAAACAGTCAGCTATGTTGTAAAGTTGATCAATTCTTGGTTGGTAGGTATTGCTCATCCATTTATGCATTTGTGATTTAGTCATTTTCATATGCTTAGCTAAATCATTTGCTTTTACGTTAAGTAATTTCATATAATCGGTAATGCAGTTGTGATGTTGATAGGTTGGTATCATATTCTTGTATTTATCAATTATTGTATTTATCGAGGATTGTATCGCATCTATACAAAGGTATATTATTGGTGTTTTTTATACCCATAAATATGCTGGTATACCCGTTGGTTCCTGCTTTGTGGAGAAGATCATCCCTAATCGTCATGGAATGAAAATACCTGAAAATAAAAGGATTACCTGTTGGGTTAAAACCCTGAGAATTCTTAATTGCTTGTTAAGGAGGGATTCTCATTATTTTGCAATGGGATGCATTCTTCCGGTAATGGGGCGTGAGCCAAGGTTGTACGAGTTACTAATCTAGCGATAAATGTTTATGGATTGAATAGATAAAACTGCCCACAGAAGTAGGCTGTTTATTTTTAACCATTTAATATGAAAGACCTATCTAATGCAAATTTGTTTTTTTTTAAGCCGTTTTGCCTAAAGGGCAGAAACTCACTATGGCCTATTACTCTTAATAAATGAAGTCCAGGCATCGCCATTTTCCTCAAATGTGTAATCTACCTTCCCTGTAACATCCCTGAATGAATGCCCATAGGTATTGATAAGTATCGTTCGCCTACTGCCATCCTTAAATTTCGCTACTGCCACGCGGGCAGTCCCTTTCCAGAGTATCGGGATTGATTTTACTTTCGCGGTGGAGAGTATTTTTTTAGCTTCATTTAGATCTGCCATTTTGGACGGCAATTTCTGGATATCAACATCATTCATTTTGTGGAACTGATCTATTTCTACAATAGTATGAATTTCAAAAGATGTTAGCTCGCTCCATTTGGGCTGATCAAGCTTAAATGGATTAAGAAGTGCTAATAATAATAAAATAAGCATATAATAAGAGTTTAGTGTGATTAATTGCAATTACCTGTATTTGAAAGAGCGGAGCCGGGTGTTCCATCTGCTCCTGGTATATTTCTCATATCCTGCCCAAGATCGCCTGGGTTTCGGCCAGGAAATAACTGGTTTTTTGTATAAGGTATATTCAGCCCTGCAGCTCTTCCTATATCAATGGCAAAATCGGTGCAATTATACCTGTAAAGATCGTAATTTGCTGTTGCATTATAGCACATGTCAAGAATATCTGCAAAGACTTGAGCCCCAACATTTTTTTCAATCTTTACATCATAATGTTTATAACTATCATCTGCAAATGCATGTGGATTGCTGTAATTAAACATTTTGGCATCTTCTGAAGGGTAATAGCCGAATGTTCGCCGGGTGATAACACCATTAACCGTTTGTTCAATGCTTACAAATGCATGGCCAACATCAGCTATGCCATTTGTAGTTGTAATCACGTTCCGCGTATTAGGAACTGGTTGATCAGAGTAAATTGTAATTTTGGCCCCCAGGTTTCGCCTAAAGCACTTAAGGTAGTCATTTATATCAACCTCTAATTCAGAGGCACTATGCACATACTCACTATAAAAGGTATATGGAATGGGAAACCCTCCCTGGTTTTCCCCCGGATATTCTCCGGGATTTCCAGGATCATATTCTTCTTCCGATTCAAAGCATTCATAAATGCAGATATCATACAGGTAAACTGGTTCTCCACATTCAAAGGAAGGGCTACCGGGCATCGGATCTGGCACATCCCAGCAGGTTTCCTGCCAATACTCTGTACAATATTCCCAGCACTCATAATTTGCATTTGTATTAACCCCATTGTTAGCTTTTCTGGCTGAACTGCCACCGGGCTTATTCAGAGAAATCATTCTTTTGGCCTTTCCGTTTTCAATTCTTAACATAAACAAGGGAGAATGGTCCACCCTGGTGTAAACTATGAAACCATAATAATCATCATCAATTGCATTAAGGCGGTTACCACTTATATCGTACCCCTTACTCTTTAAGTATCCCTCATCTGGAACGTAGTTGATGAATATCTCTTTAATATTTCCATCCGTTTTGTTCTTATATAACAGCAATCTTTGTATTCCTCCTGTTGGGGCGTGTTTTTCTTTCTTTTTTTCCGATTTGGAAGACCGCGTACTCACATTTATAGATTGTTTAACAAGAAAAACAGTTGGAATTTCAATGTAAGTAATTCCCTTTTTTGAATAGGTTGTTGCCTGCCTCCAGTAAGGATAAATAGGACCAGATGTAGCGGATCTCTGTCTCAGATTTGTTGATTTTGGCGTGCTTTGCTGATATCTTTCATTAAAGTAGTTTCGCGCTGCAGAAATTGTTAATTCCTGATCGGTAATGTCCGGTGGATTGTGATATTTGTTGCATGCAATTATAACCAGGAATAGAAATGTTGAAATATGGAAAGAAATAGATTGTACAATTTTACTTTTCATGTTCAATGGTTTGATTAATGAATGAAAAATTGCCTTTGTCTCCATTGGAGCCTATTTTGTTTAGTTTTCTTATTACATCCATCCGTATCTCATCTATTTTAATAGAGGGGATTTTAACTGGAAGACTTAGGATAGAATTACCACAAATGGATGCTTTCTCCATTTGACCAGTTATTAAATAGAAATTGAAAAGATGGTACCTGTTTTTAAATCGATTTGGGACTGTGAATATTGATCTTAAGAAAAAGGATTCTGCCTCATTTAGATTTCCTAATTTTTGATGACAAGTGGCGATATTGTCTAATAAACTATTAGAGATCCTAATAATGCTGGCCTGGGTGTATATTTCCAGTGCTAAGGAGAAATGATGGAGTTCTTGTAGGGAATTTCCATATGAAAGAAGGAACTCGTAGTTCTGATGTAGATCATTGTATGCTTTTTTATACGAAAGTAAAGATGCTGTGATTGCGCCCGTTTCACTTAGTATCCTTGCATCTTTCCAATCGTTATATGCCTGCTTATTAATGATATATTCCCAGTTACTTAAGCTTAATACAAGAATATTAACTGAAAATAGTAGGGGTAGCGAGTATTTCTTGTTTATACTTACCTTATAAGCAGTTAAAACCAGAGTAAGTATAGCGCTGATTAAAATGCACCAGATAATGGGGTTTTCATAAATATGGGTGAAAAATGCAGCAAAAGAAATAGTGATTATTTGTGATGTGAAGAAGATGGTCGATTTAAGATCCTCTTTTTTGTTCCTTATTAAGTATAAAACGAGCTCGATTAAAAACCAGAAATAGACAACCAGTGCAATAATGCCTGCAATTCCATATTCAACCACAAATTGAAGGTAATCGTTAAAGGCGTAATAGGTATTGTCCGCAAGTAATAGCTCTTTGCTGGTATTTAGTCCACCCCCAAAGTATTCCGCCTGATATATATTATAGATACTTGCGAATTTACCAGGGCCAATTCCTGAAAAGAAATGATCTTTCCAAATTGGCAGTGATATTTTATATATAAGCAATCTGCCTCTCGATGAATCAGGATCAATAATAGTTGAGAGCACAAGCAGTATAATAGCAAGAAAAATTAGACAAGAAATAAGTTTTAGTTTTCCAATACGAAACCTATTGCAGGTTAGATAAAGGAAAATTAGGCTCAAAGTGGATCCAGCAACAAAGGCCCGGTTAGCTGTAATAAGAAATATTACCCAGCAAATGAGGCAGATTATAATTGTGCTCCGATGATATTTAAGGTGCTTTATGAACATTTCAGCGCTTATTAAACCAAGGTTTAAAACTGCCCGCAGAAGTGGGCAGTTTGTTATCTATCCTATGAAAAACCCATATCCTAATGAAAACATCTTTCTGATAATTTATCTTTAAAGTGGATTGCTTCACCTCTCTTTTTGCTCAAATAGGCTCTTTAATTGCTGAAAGAGCGATTTCCCCTTATTCTTATCATAACTTCGGGTAAGTGCCGCGGGAGTGAATGGTTGCCCGGATATGGTAACAAAATACCTGGCCATGAACCGGACTAGTTCACGCCTGTCCTCATTTAAAAATAAGCGCAATAGACCTGCTATTTGGGGCAAGGAAAGCTTTGTCTTTACTTTGAACTCAGCGAAAGGATTTGTTGTAATAATGGACTCCGTAACCATCAAGGCCCTGATACAACTTAACTCTGTATTTATCCATGTTTCACATTGTTTTTCGAGGGAAGGTCCCAGAAAATACAATTGAGCTCCGCTGAGTGACCTGTTCAACTTTATATTTTTTCTTAATTCCAGGCATTTTTTTATCCGCTCTTTCCCCTGACTATTATCCAAATACGCTAAGTACTCTTCCCGGATCATTGCTACATATCTAGGATGATTAAAATTCAACTTCCAGAGAAGTTGCCTGATAGATCCGGCTTTCTCGGCATCATTCACCTCCCGGCGTATTATTGAAGTTGTGTCTTTGATCAATGCCTGATAATAGAAAATATGTCTATAAACGAATTCATTTTCAGGCTCTTCAATTGGCAGGAGAAGAAGTTTATAGGCTTCGTAGCAAGCAGTTCCTTCCTGAAGCAGTTCTAGTTGATCGCTTATCTTTTCCCGGGTTTCTTTTACGAAAAACATTTCCATCACATCTGACATTACCTGGTCTATGTCAAATAGGTCTGGGTGCCTGGATATCAATAGGTCCATTATTTCTCGCAGATAAGCTATTATCTCCATCACAAGGGCATGCCAGCTGTCCGATATAGGGGTATCATCTATTGTAAATGATATTTTTTCCATGAAATACCCTAAAGTGCCTAACAGGTTATCGACCTTTTCCTGAAAAGACTGTATTAACCATGCAGCCTTTTTTCTTGAGGCAGTAGTCACTTTAACGGAATTGATCCTTTTAAAAATACGTCTTGAATCCTGTTCAATGATCTCTGTCACGCTTTTATAATACACAGGTGGCGGCCAGGGGAGGGCCTCTATCTTTTGCGATAATTCATAATGAATGAATCGTTCAAAATTCTCAAATAGATTCACTGACATAAGGGTTCGGTTTTAGTTAGGTTAAATTAGTCTTTGAAGAATTCTCTTATTGTCTTCTTTTTTATGCCGGAGTATTCGCAAAACTCTTGGATGGTGATACATTGCGATGGCTTTTTGCCGAGGCTATCCCTGATTTTGTGTAAGAGGAGCCTCGCTGCGCCTTCTTTAAGACCAGTGATGTTCATAACATCCTGAACGTATACCACTACACGGGCCGGTTTCATTTCCCGATTGATTTGTTTTTAAGAAGTGATGGTAGTGCTCTGTTTTTTGGGTGCATATTCTGAGGTTTAGTTTTTCTTGTCGGATATCTTATTACACAAAATTACAGAACCCGGGAATTCAACGGTTTGTCAAATGACAAAAAATCTGAATCCCGGGTTTTTTTTGTCATTTGACAACTAAACGCGATTGTTTTTTATCTTGCTGTAATAGGTTTCGGAAATACCAAAATACGAGGCGATATGGGCGCTTTGTGCTTTTTGAATGATGTAAGGATACTCTTCCAGCAGCTTTAGGTACTTTTCCTTTGCAGATAGCGCTTTGCAGGAATCCCGATCAATAAGTTGTGTGTAATAAATATGGATAAGCTTTGTGTAGGTAACAAAAAACATGGGATACTTTCTAAATAACTCCTCTTGATCGTCTATATGCATTTTGATGCAGGTTGTAGGATCAGTTGCCTGGAGATACTCCGGGCTGGGGTTACCAAAGAAGGATCCGTGTACCTGGAGCATAAAGTCATTATTGTTGAGGAACCATGTTGTAGACTCCTTTCGTCCATGGTCGCGATAGATCCTTACAAAGCCGTCAATGATAAAATAGCTATGCCGGGAAATTTCTCCTGGTCTAACGATGATATCTTTCCTGTCGAGTTTTACGATAGTGCTTGTTTGGATAATGTCTTTTTTTAATTCCTCTGGGTGGGGTTGAATTTGGTTGATCCTGGTGTATAAAGCATCATACCCAGAGTGGTAGAGGTTCTCCATTTGTTTTTGGTTTTTGATTAAGAATTATGCTTTGCTTAGAGAGGGATAGGGGCTGATCTTTAAAAATTAGGGGAAATAATGCAGTCCAAAAAATGAAATTTTTCTGTAACAAAGCAACGCCCCGGCTTAACCGGGGCGTTGTACACCTATTCTTCATCTTTTACGACTGCCTGACTAACAGCCACCATTACACTCCCCGCTACAATTATGTAACCACTGATCTGCTTCACGATGTCTGGCAATGGAACGTTTACGGTGCCGGCTGTACTTCCTGCTGCAATAAGTACCAGGCCAACAGTGCGAAGTTTACGGAAGAATGGAGGTGTTCGTTTAAATAGCCGTTCCTTTATACTCATGAATTATGGTTTATTGTGCAGAAACGGCTACGAAAGCCGCCGCATTATATCCTTTGCCAATTGGGCTGAACCTTCCATCCACTTCCTTATAAAAGCAGATCCCAAGGGCAAGGATTAAGGTGGAAGTACATGCTGCAGGCAATTGTACTTCCAGCGGTGATAAAATGTGACCTTCATTCCTGATCAGCATATATTCCCCAGACTTGTATACCACTTGTCGGGCGGCAGTTTGAAAGTCTATTGAAGCGCCGGAAAGGTATAGCCTGAAGTAGCTGGCTTCCTCTGGTTTTATGATCTTAACCAAAGAAGGGAAAACTACCTTCATTAACCCGGTTGCGCGATCTATAGATGCCGAAAATGCTCCTTTGAGTGCATCTGAAAAACGCTTCTCCGAATTCAATTGAAAACCTTTCAATAGATGTAGCTCACCATCATAAAGATTGCGATAGCCACGCGGGTTAGTTACATCCGATTTTACCACCTTAGTCATTTGACTATTCAGCCTGTGGCCAAAATAGGATACATCTATCGCTTCGATAAATTCGGAAAATGTATTTCGGATAATAGTTGCTCCTGACAGGGCGCGTGCAAACTCTTGCATGTTTTCTCTGGTCTGGTCTTTCGTGGTAGCTCTGGCTTCTTTTTTCGGATGAGTTATGAAACCATCTTCCGATTTTCGGCATTTGATATTATCCATTGTGCCTATTGTTTGTATGGCACCAATTATTTTTACCATAGCATTAATATTTTTTGAATTTTGTGATAAATAGAACTGATTCTAAGGCCAGCTCTGTTCGCCTTATTGTTCACAGAACGATGGAGACGTCTTTCCTGCATGCTGTGTTTTCGGTACCGATATGGCAAAACTAATTGTGGAGATTTTTTTAAAAAAACCTACATGATGTTTTTGATGGATTTTGAAGGATTTTGATGGAATTGAAGGAAAGTGCGGAATTTGATAGTTTTTGAGGGAAATGATAAATTTTAATTGCCGGCAAATAATTAGAATATCTTTTGGCAACTTTGTTCTAATACAATTTTAACCCGTTTACACCAAGGGCAGTCCTTCGGTTTTCCTTCGGTTCTCCTTCGGTTCACGTTCGGTCATGAACAATAGTTAAAATACTATATGCTTTTAAGATTCATGTGGTCGGTATACTTTTTCATGTATGCGGTATACGCTTTTTATTTTCCGCATCTCATCTTTGCAGAGTTAACAATAAGTACTTAAAGTTATTCGAAATCATTTTTTCAAACTTTTAAATTTTACTATTTATGAAACAAAACCGTAACTCTATCATGCGCGGGGCAAGCGGAGCATTGGGAGAGGAACTTGTTTTCAGGCAGCGTGCCGGGAAAACAGTAATCAGCTTACCACCTGTGCCCAGGGAGGACAATCCTACTGGTGACCAGGTGGAAGTCAGAAGCAAATTCAAAGAAGCTAATCGTTACGCAAAAACGGCAACGGCAGATCCCGCTTTAAAGGTGGCTTATAAAGCCAAGGCAAGACCTGGCATGTCTGCCTTTAATGTAGCAATGGTGGATTTCTTTAAAGCTCCGGAAATCCTGGAAGTGGATGTAACTACTTATACCGGATTATCAGGTGAACCAATCCTGATCATGGCAACTGACGACTTCAAGGTCAAATCTGTTAAAGTATCGATCCTTAACATAGAGGGGGAAGAGATCGAATCCGGAGAGGCAATGGCGCATCCTGAAAGTGATGACTTCTGGACTTATACAACAACGGCTGCCAATCCCGATGGCGCCAGTGGTATCATCAAGGTTGAGGTCAGCGATCTGCCTGGAAATTTGACCAAGCGGGAGCTGAGTTTATAAACAAGACAAAACGCCGGAGGTACATGTACTCCGGTGTTTATTTTCTGTATTGAAGAGGGGTAATACCTTCGTGGCGTTTGAAGAATCTGATGAGAGAGGATGTATTACAAAATCCGGTTTCGTAAGCTATGTCTTTTAGCGGTTTATCAGTTTCTTGCAACAGGCTCTTTACTTTTTCTATTTTGGCCTCGTTAATTAGCTTTGTACGGCTTTTTCCGAATATTTTTTTAAAACCGGCCTGCAGCTTGGTAGGGTGGAGCAGTGCACTTCGGGCTATATCTTTCAGATAGGTAAATTCGTCTATTTTCTGTATCTGCTGATTTCCCGCTTCCAGAATAGCATTAATATCCGCGGACGAAAAATTGAAATTGCCATGCTCTTTTTTGTCCTTGTCATTTATATCTTCTGCATATAGTAATAAGAGATCTCGCATCCGGGTTTCCTGGTAAAGGGCACCAATTTCTTCCACCAGCCGGCAGTATATTAGTTTACTCAATATATTGCAAATGCGGGGATTCATCCAGTTTACATTGAGCAGGATGCCCTCAGTTGCATTTTCAAGGATACTGGTATGGGCCTCATACATCCCGTAGTAAGTACCCGCCAGTTTGTTCAGCAGGGTAGTGGTCAACTCAATCTGAACAATCATGCAAATATTCGTTTCTAATTGCAGGGTATGCACACCAGTTGGGAAGTAAAAGAGGTAATATGATCCTTCTTCAATAGGAACATTCCCCATGCCCGGTACAGAAAAGAGGGCTTCGCCTTGCAATACATAGGTAAATGCCGCATAAGGTTTCTCTACAGCGAACTTGAAGGCCTGAAGTTCATGTACCTGGAAGATATGCAGGCTGATGGTAAACTCCTCTCTTCTGATCTCCTGGGTCAGCAGGCTGCCAAAAGATCCTTCGTGAATTGTGGCGGCGGCACAAGGCATCATGTATAATGCGGTGTGAGGTGTTTTTTGGACGCTAACTACAAGTTCATCCTGTGTTTGGCTGGAAAACAGGTAATGCATAGTATGGTTTGATCAGTTTGCGATGGTGGTTAACAGGGAATAATGTCAAATGTAGGTATTTTTTGTAAGCCTGAAATAGGGCGCACTAGGCCTTCAATCCGATCCGTAGGCGAACGCCCATTAAACTTCTGCTTTTTGAATGATCGGTTCTTTTACCAGTTTGGTAATTTATTTTTTCTGCTTTGAAAAAAGCCCCGGGAATAATAAATCTCCCAGGGCTTTCTCATTATAAAACAAGCTGTCTTAGCTAAAAGGTCATCACCTGGTATACTACCGCGCCATTGTTGAATGTTATCTTAATTCCAAATGCCATGAAATTGATCCAGCCAATGGGACTGGTAAAACTGTTTTTGTCGTAAGGCCGATTGTTAGCTTCTGCTTCAAATTGAGCAATGGGTTTGAAAGTCCCCACCTCATAGGAATGGGTAGGGCTGTCTCCATTTGTGATGTAAGCCACCTCAATACCGGCTACTTCATTTGCAACAGCCGGATTGATGACGAGGGCCTTTGTAATAAAGTTGGGTTCAAATACCACTGTTCTGCTAAATCCGATTGTTACCTCGGAGTAATCCGGACCTCCGTTAGGATCCGGCACCCAGGTAGTGATCGGGTCGTTTGTAATGGACACATAAGGCCAGTTACCGATGTTGATTACACCCCAGCTGATATTTTGAACAGCTCTGTAAGCTAATATGCCACTCTGATTCTTTAAATAAACACTAAAAGATGTTTTAGGAGACTTTAACGTTACGGTTCCTTTTTGTGAAACAGTGCCGTTTATTTTGATCGCATAAGTACCCTTCCCGTCAGGAGGGGTGGTGACTGCAGATATGAAATCTACTAAGGAATTAAATACGCCGCTTACACTGCCTGCAGAGGTAGATCCGCTTGATCCTCCATTGATCGCATCAATGCTGCTCCCCAGGCCAATAAATGAAGTGATAAAATTTGTCAGATTCTTTATTCCATCTAAGGTAGATTCTCCGCCTTGTGGTTCTATAGTACCATTTAATTGAATATTTCCATTTAATACAATGTCTGATTGTGCAATTTCAGACATGCTGATATTGAATGCAAGGTTGTCATTTATTACAGCGCTGTAACCCCGTACATCAAAATCTGATACCATCCATTCCTGTACACCGGCAGTTGTTACCGCAACCTGCTTATAATCACTGGTTTTGGTATTGGAGGTCTGGGAATTCTGGTAAATGTTTATAGGAGGGCTATATTTAAACACATCCGCATACGTGTTGTGTGCTGCAAAACTGAGCACTATTTGCTGGGACGAAGAGAGAACATCATACGTTCTCAGGATACAAACTCTTAAGATGCCCCTGTATTTGTTATATAAAACAACAAAAGGATAAGCATTTGCAGCGGTAGGTGTACCGAAATCCCTGGCTACCAGTATCCAGCCTTTAGCGGGATACATATCTGCATTCTGCACATCAGTAGTACCATAGATCTCCTGGGAACCGTCAATAAAGGGGTTTAAGGTAGTGACTGTACCAATAGAACCGTTAGCATTATTGAAGTAAACGGTCCATGATTGTTGTGTCCAGTCCCATGTAGGATCAAGGTTAGGGTCTCCGGCGGGTAAGGGTCTTGTAGTAGCCTGCAGGTCTTTAAGCGTTATACGCTGCTTATCTTCTTCAATGCTGTTTTTCTTACAGGAAGATAGAATAAGGACTACGAGCAGGAGTTTGGTGGCTAACGTTTTCATAAAAAGGGTTTGGGTTAAGGATTTTGGTATTGGGTTTCCTGCTAAAGTTAAATACTACCTTTTAATGTCAATATTAACTAATCGTTAAGCATGTAACTTACAATATTCCTCCTCGTTGTAGGGAATATAAAAATATCCCTCATGAAGAAAATGTTTATTCTCTTAGCCTTCCTGCTGTACGTGTTTGCTGCAAATGCGCAGGTTAGATTTGGATTAAAGGCGGGTTATAATCTTACTGATGTTAAAATGAAAACGGATGCCTATAATATAAGGGGCCTTGATTATAATAAAGTATCCGGCTATCACGCTGGTGTAATGGTGGATGTGGCTTTGGGAGAGCATTTTGCCCTTCAGCCGGGCCTGTTATATACGCTCCGCGGATTTGATGCGGGTGGCCGCGTCCCCGGTCCTCTTGACGGGCCGGTAGATGCCAGCGTAAAGGCCCGCTATCATTATCTTGAACTGCCTGTCAATTTCCTGTACAAATATTCCCTTGGTCCCGGTAAGTTCTTTGCGGGCGCTGGCCCTTTCCTGGCATATGCGGTACGCGGCAGGGTGAACAGGGCCTATGATGGATATACTTATCCGGAAGAAATAGTGGTGTTGCTTGATAAGCAAAAGGTATATAATGGAATTGAAGAGCCCAGGCAATACTTACGGCCTTTTAATGCAGGAGTTGGTTTTACGCTGGGATATGAGTTCAACGCCGGGATACTGATCAGCGCAAATTACAACCTGGGGCTGACGGACGTAGAACCGCAACCGGAGCTTTCACATAAAAGCAGGAGTTTGGGTATAAGTATTGGTTATTTGTTCAATAACGGAAAATAAGCCGGCCCTCAGATGCATTTTTAATGATGCTGTTATGTACCTCATTTTATGAGAATAAAATTAGTTTACTGTTGCTCAATACAAATCTTCGCCCTTGTTCCCAAAGTTCAAAATACGGTTTTAAAAAATCGATTTCGGGTTTGTTTTTATATCTCGGATATTGGAAATAGGCAGAAAGAAAATAATCGCAACTTATAGAATAGTATGCTTCATCAAGAACACTAACCAATTCGCTTTTATCCGAATTTTCAATTCTCCAGTCAGAAAAAGCTTCGTATAAGGATAGGTGTTTATCGTTATTAAAATCCTGCTGGTCTGTATTCGATATTTCTATTTCGGTGATTTCTTTTAAACCTTTGATAAGGTTTCCGTCTTCGATAAATTCTGCAAATGCGATCAGGTTTTTCAGAATTCTTTCGCCTATTTCTTTTACTAATTTAGTATCCTCTTTTTTGCCGGGTACAAAATATCCCGGTGAAGCATTTTGTTCAAAAATTGCTAAAGCCTCTTTTTCGGTTGTTTTAAAAATTGGTTTTACTCGTTCGTAAAATAATTGCCCATTTGAGATAGGTTCAAAAATTTTTTCTGCGTCTTTCCCATAAGGCATAAAACATTGAAAATAGCCATAGAATTGTTCCTCTAAAAATTTTCTTTCTGTATCTATTTCTTCTCCTATTAAATTTCCGAGATATGCAGCGTATTCTTTTTGTGTCATAATTATCATTTTTTGTTGTGAGCGGGTTTAGTCAAAATGCCAGCTAACGGTTTGGGGATTTGCTATAGTATTTATTTCAGTTCACCTTTAACTGCTTGGCAATTACTTGGGTACAGTGTAATGGAGAATAAGCCTCCTCCTTATAGGCGCTTGCCTGTAACTATCAATTGGGCCAGGATCCAATCAGTGAGCGCTGCTCGTCTCGCTTTCATTCCCTGTAAGCGCACCAGGTACACGATGCTGAAAAGGATGCCGCATGCAGACAGTATCAGCCCCCATGCCAGGCCTTCCTGGTGCAATAACCAACCAAGTAAGCCAGTGATGATGCCAAGCAATATTACACCAACGAACCGTACGATACGTTGTGTGGAATTGAGGGTCAGGTAGGGAGTGATATCTTTTCTTTCGGGCCTGGATTCGGTCAGTTGTAAAAGCGCGGGTAATTGCTGGGTGGGCACTTTCCCATCGAGCCATAATCTGGCCAATGCATCCGGCATGTACCGGTACTTATTATCAGATAAGGAATGGATAAGGTAGCCCTGTAACCTGGATCGTTTATCATATGCAGCATGTGCAGGTACAACCCCGCCTTTATACTGCACACAAATGTTGAACTGGGCGGGCACGTCATTGTTCCAGGGATTGGCTACATGAATACTTTTCAGTATTTGTGTTTCAGAAGTAACAAGGTGAGCCATGATTATTCGTTTGAAGGTACTGATACAAATTAATACTAATTGTTTCAAATCCCTCATTAAGTAATAAAAAAGGATACACTAAGAAACTGAACTTAGTGTATCCTTTTTTCCAACCTTTTGAATTACAGAATAATAGACAGATGATAGGCTTCGGGCACATTTTCGATGACCCTTTGCAAACCGGTACCGTCTGTTTTACAGCGGAACAGCGTACCATGGTTTACCGTATAATCATATACTATCCAGTACAGGTATTGATTGCCGGTATCTATTTCCAGGTCTCCGACTCCCCCCATGAATTCCGCCGGGACCGGCAGTTTTTCAAGCGTTCCGGAGCCATCCCGTGCGCCTGCAAAGCATGCATTATTGCCCCCGTCTATAATATAGATCTTCGTGTCGTCAAGGGCCAGGTTGGTTGGAGCACCGATGCCATCATTGGTATCGAATAACACTTTGGGGGCCTGTGCTGCCTGGCCGTTTATGCTGCCCTCATAAGTGCCCATGTACGTTTGCTCTGTCCAGTATAATTTCCCCCTGGATTCATCTATTTTTATTCCTACAGGCAGCATATCTGCCAGATTATACAGTTCTGTTACTCCTGTTCCATCTCTGTTTACCCGGAAGATAAAATTGTGACCCGACCAGGTAAGGTCTGCCGCCGTTACATATAATCTGTCCTGGCTGTCAAAAGCAATATCAGACAACATCACTGCTTCCGGAAATGTATGAACGAGGGTGGGAGTAGTGCTTCCATCCATACTGCCGTAGTAAACTTTGTTGATGTCCAACCAGTATACGCGTCCGTTCTTTTTATCAACGGTTAGGCCAGCGGCATAAACGCCTATGTTGTCAGATTCGTCATATATAACCGTCATCACCGGATTGCCGTTTTCATCCAGTACCGCCTTGTAAACCTTGCCCCATGATGCCCAGAAGATCTCCTTTACGCCAGTGGGTGTTTCATCTACAATGAATTGACCTGCAGGTACTACGTAAGCCCCTTGTTCTACACGCATGGGTATGGTATCCGGCGTTATTTTCGGCACCTTTACTTTTACCTGTGTATTGCTGATCTCCGTGATGGTTCCTTCCGCATCGCCGAAGAAAATTTTGCAGCTGCCACTTTTAAAATTATATCCGTTGATAGTGATCTCTCCGCCAACCCTCGCATGCATAGGCTGCACTTCCATGACCATGGGCTTTGGAATAGCAGATGCGTCAACCGTAAATACAGGCCCCGTAGCAGCAGAATCTATCTGGCCGCTGTAGTTGTAACCACCGGTTTGGTTCTTCCTGTTAAAATTGAATTCCAGCTTTCCGGTCATAGCGCCTTGTGGTATTTGTAACAACATACTGTCCAGGGACATGGTAACGATGTGTACTTCGGCGTTGTTGAGATGCACTTTGGCATCTGCCTTCAGATAGGTGAAATTATGGCCGTGTACTACTATGTAGGTACCCGCAGGCCCGATGCCCGGTGAAATGCTGTCGATAGTCACTCTGCCAAAATCACGCACATCGATCACTTCCTTTTGACAGGCCATGAACGTGCACATCAGCAACGCAAACAGTAAGTATATATGTCTTTTCATGCTATTATTTTTTACAGGTTGAACTGGAATCCCAGCGTATAGTAAATACCCGGTTTGTAGTCGCGGATGTAATAATCACCGCGGATGTATTTATTGTTCTCCGTACGGACCGGGCCGTGTATGGTCCATCCGAACAAGGTTGGATCAGTGTTGAATTTTTGGTTAAAGTCATTGTCCACATAATGACGGATCGCTACGTTCAGCAGGTTCTGCGCGGCTACTCTCACGCTTACGTGTTTGCCGATCTTCTGCAGTACGGAAAGATCGAGCAGATGCCTGCTGCGCTCAATCACCGGAGGCTCCAGTTCTATTAACCTGCCGCCGGAGGTATTAGTGATGATACGTTCTGCAAGCACATTGTATTGCAATGATATTCTGCTGCCGCTGGCCTTGTGGTCATAAAAAAGACCGGCATTCAGGATCCAGGGGGCAGCGCCTGTGAAGGCCCTGTTCTCACCACCGGGATAGTAGTTGAGGTAGCCTGGTGCATCCGTCATCATGGCCTGGTTGCTCGCTTCTGTGAAGTTGTAACAAGCGTTCACGATGAGGCCCATATGCTCGAATACATCGCCACCCAGGAAGCCCAGTTGTTTGCGTACTTCCAGCTCCATTCCATAGATACGGGCAAAGGGCATATTGCTGTGTGTGAACCCGGGAACACCGGTATTGGTATTGGCCATCGTTTCTTCGATCGGCTGATTGATATGTTTGTAGTAAAAACCGGCAGATACAGCTTCTCCGGCAGCGGGATACCATTCCAGCCGCAGATCGTAGTTGTCGATGCGTGCATCATGCAGTGTAGGTTTTCCGATATAAGTAAATCCATCTGATGGATTATAGGTAACGAAAGGAGACAGTTCGCGCAGCTCCGGCCTGTTCAGCGTTTTGCCATAGCTCGCGCGCAGTTGCCACTCTTTGTTCATATGCAGCGTGGCATTCAGAGAGGGTAAAAAGAAATACTGATGTGTGGCAGGTGCTGTGCTAACAAGCACCCGCTGGCCGGCGCTGTTCGTCTGATATTCCTCGAGGATCTGTTTTCCTCTCGTGTCTAACACAATACGTTTGGAATATTCCACGCGTAACCCGCCATAGATGTCCAGCTTCATCATCGGGCGTTTGCCGAAGGGCCAGCGGAAGGATACGGGGAGACTGGAGGCCAGGTAACCAGCTACGTTATCGAAAGTGGCGGTGTACCCGTTTGTCTGTGCTCCACCCAGTCCTACTTCCTGTACACTGGTGTACATGCGTACATTTCTTGTTTGCATGGCGTATAAGAGGCTGTCGCCCAGGTTATCCCAGGGATTTGTACTGTATCCCAGTTCCGGGAAGTTCTTGTAAGCCAGTGCGCTGTAGAAATATCGCTTGCGGCGGCTTTCTGCATATGCGCCTGCACGTATCAGGAAATCTTTCTTTTGTAACAGTGGCGTGAGGGTATAATCGAGACTTCCCTGCCAGCGCTGTTCATCACCTTCACCATCTGTAAATCGCCCGATGGTGGTATTTTTTCGTGTAGCTGCGTTTAACTTCCAGGTGGTTGAATCCGTCTGAACAAACTTTCCCGCACCGGACCTATCGCCGATGATGGATGCGCCGTCCGGCTCATAAGCGTTGGAGAACTGGTTGGGATCTTTATTGATGCCCTGGGAATAGCTGGCCGTCCATTCCAGCAGATGTTTTTGATTGCCGGTTTTATGCGAACCACCGAGCATGCCCATGTAAAGGTCCTGCGTATTGTATGCATTTTCCATGCGGCGGATGAAGAGCGAAGGGGCTTCGTTCACAAACCACTCATTAACGGTATTGATCTGCAACACCTGTTTTGTGCTGCGGTTCATCAGGCCCATGGCAGTGATCTCGTTCCGGTCATTGATGATCAGCGAGAAGTGCTGCATAGCCGCCAGCCGTATGCTGGAGGAGTAAACGGAATCATGTCCTATACGGAGGCTCGGAAGCGTAAAGGGCGTAAGCGCTACACCGGGAACTGGAAATGCTGTATCTCTGTACATATTGGCACTGCGTGCCGTTTTGGTAGTATAGAAGCTGCGTTGATTTTCATAACGGCCTACCGTTACACTGTTCAGTTTCAGCTTGCCGATATTGGCGTAAGTATAGTAGGTCATATCGCCCTGAAGATCTGCCGGATGATATTTTTTGCTCAGGTTCCAGGATTGAACGCTGCGTGCCAGCAAAGCGTCCGTAATGGCACCGTTGGCAGCCAGGTAAGCATCAGGGACGGAGGGTACATCTCCCAGGATCACCATGCCATAAGGGTTACGCGGCATGTTCACCGGCATCGCACGGGTGCCATCGTCAAAACCCAGCCAGTCGTATTTACCACTACCACCCTGCACATGATCATCAAAGAACTTGTTGCCTGTGCGGTATTGTGCGTTCAGGCTGATCTCCAGCCTGCGGATAGGAACAGATTTTTTCGTGTATACCTTTACCACGCCACCGGCAAAATCAGCAGGGAGTTCCGGAGCAGGAGATTTATATACGATCATGCGGTCTATCACGGAAGAGGGTAACAGGTCGAAATTGAATGCCCTTTTATTGGGATCGGTAGAGGGAAGAAAAGCATTGTTGAGGTAAACGGGATTGTACCGCGGTGTCATACCACGGATGCTGATAAAACCATCCTGCAAAGTAACGCCGGATACACGGCGCACTACTTCAGAAGCAGAACGGTCTACGCTGATCGTGATCTGCTCGGAAGAAATACCGGAAGCAATACTTCTCGCTGTTCTGATCTCTTCGATCAACTGGCGGTCGTTGGTGGTGATCACACGGTCAGCCCGCACGGTCACTTCTCCCAGCTGGCGTTTGTCTTTTTGTAATACGATGTCCAGTGTGGAGGTAGAATCGTCCTTTACCATTACGCCGGGGATCTCTGTATAAGCAAATCCCACATAACTGATGATGGCGGTGTAATGGCCAGCCGGAAGCGTGATGCTGAAATGCCCGTTCTCATCCGTTGTGACGCCGTTACTCCCAATGCGGATATTGGCGCCGGGAACGGGTTGCCGTTGTTCCTCATCTATCACCTGGCCAACGAGTTTTCCTTTTGTACGAACAGGGGCATTGCTTTCCTTGCTGATGATAATATAACCATTGGCTTCCCGGAATGAAAGAGAAGTATTCTGTAACAGGGCTTTCAATACCTGCTCCAGCGTTTTGTTGGTGTATTCGGTAACAGGGGCTTTGTAACCATTGGTGTTGGCGGCATTAAAAGCCAGTTTAAGCCCGGCCTGTTTCTCTACTTTCTCCAATGCAGCCGCCATGCTTTCACCGGTGAAGCGGATACTGATCTTTTTGGATAAAACGGATTGCTGTGCATACAAATGACTACCGGTAAAGAGGCACACCAGGAGCAGGAGGTGTTGCCATAGGCGGTGCCGTGGTTTCGTCCGACTGAAAAATTTCATACCTTCGTTCTAGTTTATTTGTTATAAATACCGGTACTTCTAATACCGGTGTTTTGAAGACGCCTGCTTCTAACAGGCGTTTTTCTTTTTTAGCGAATGATCACTGCAGTACTGTCTTTCCGCCATTCCGCACGGTTCCCGTTCACCATACAGATAACTTCCATTAATGGCCGCAGGTCTGTTCCATATTTCACAGGCAGGTTATATTGATTGTGTTGTACAGCTGCATCGCCTGCTATGACGGTGATGCCATAGAGTTGTTTTACCAGGTTGGCCATTTCTGCAAAGCTGGCTTCAGAAAGGCGTACTTCCCCGCTGGTCCATTCCCCGATACCTCCAGGATCAGTATGTGTGGTTTTCGATTTAGTGAAATCATAGAACACTCCGTCACCTGGTAACAAGGTGGCAATGGTATTCTGCTGCCTCTCCACCCGCACTTTACCGGTTTTTACAGCTACCTGGAAATGGTTAGCAATGCTGTCTGTCATAACAGTGAATGTGGTACCTAATACGATGGTCTGCATACCTTCGCGGCTTTCCACGATGAAAGGTGCTTCCTGTTTTGTAACGTCGAAATAAGCCTGCCCCTGCAGTAATTGCACAGTACGTGTTTTTCCGCTGAAGCTGGCCGGGTAACGGATGGCGGAGCGGGCATTGAGGAAGATGCGGGAGCTGTCTGGCAGAATAACTTCTTTCAGTTCTCCGTTGCTTGTTTGCAGGGTTAACATAGGGGGGTCTTTATCTTCCTGCAATAACATACCAATGCCTGTCATCACCAGCGCCACAGCGGCTACGCCTGCGAGGCGGTACCATAGGACCTTTCGTACAGGTTTGCGCGGTATCTTTTGCATGATCTGCTGAAAACGTATCTCCTGTGATGTTGCAGGCTCACCGGCAGCATCCGGCATGTCAGAGAAATCAATGCTGGCCAGCTGGTCTTCCGCTTCGGGAGTAGACAGGTACAGGCGCAGCAATGCCATTTCACGGTCGGTAATGGTATTGTCTTTCTGTTTGCGCAGCAATTGCTTCAACAGTTCGGGAGAAACAGGCATATCGGGCGGCTTTTAGAGGAAGTACCCAATAAAGCCTGCAGAGTAGTAAGCGGTAACATTAAGTTAATATACGGGGAACAGCAACACAGCCAGGCTGTAAGCATAGGGAGTGACCTGTGTGCGTAAATGTGCGAGGGCAAGGCTTATCTGCTTCTTCACGGTGAGTACGGAAATGCCCAGCTCATCCGCGATCTGCTGGTAACTTTTATCTTCATCCCGGCTCATGAGAAAGATCTTTTTCCGCATAGGTGGGAGGGATTGAATAATGGTGTGGATGTATTGTTCGATCTCCTGGAAATAGAGCTGTTGCAGCGGGTCTGACAGGTCAGCGGGTACTTTGGGCAGGCTGCTGATATCCGTATGCAGGATCTGCCTGCGCAGGGATTTAAGGGCCTTGTTGCGGCATACGGTGATGAGCCAGCCGGAGAGATCATTGCCTTCCATCCCGGCCCTGTGCTCCCAGAGGCTGGTAAATACATCCTGTACTACTTCTTCTGCATCCTGCCGGGTGATGCATATTTTGGATGCATAAGCGGTAAGGCGGGTATCGTAGGCCATGAATATTTCCCGGAATGCCTTTTCAGACCCAGTCCGGAACGCGGCGAGAACAGAGGCTGGTACAGCAGGATGTTGATGGGAGATATGCATACGGAAGGCAAATATAGCCGCAGGATGTTACCAAAGTGTTAAGGATGGAAGCACACCCAATGAATACCGGAACTTAATTGATCATTTACCTCCCGGGTGCAATAACTCTGTTATTGATCCAGGAACATCTTTCCATTCTTTCAAAAACTCCTTCATGAATAGTGGCGGGAGTATCAGTCATTATATATACGGATCCGGGTAATGGTTAAGCGCTCTGCAAATCTTTCACATGCAGTTCATTTTCAAGTACTCGTTTACGATGATTTTTGCCCCAATTATGCAAGGCAATAATTACTTCGGAAAGCGTTTCGCTATAAGGCGTTAACTCATACTCAACTGTAACTGGTTTTGTATTGCGTACAGTTCGGGTAACAAGCCCGTTCATTTCTAACTCCTGCAGTTCTTTGGATAATATCCTCGGTGTTATATTTGCTTCGCGCGACAATTCGCGGAATCGCAGCTTTCCTTCTCTTAAAATGGATATTAATACCAGCTTCCATTTACCACCTACGATATCAAGTGTATCCTGGATGGTTAATCTTGCTTTTGCACATTCATCGTTGTTTCCAACAATGCATTTATCTTTTTTAGACATAGTATCCTTTTTGTAACCGGTATCCTTTATGTAATAGATAACAAAAATACATCAATATGCCCGTAATTTGTTGTTATAGTAAGAGTAAAGCAAGCATGTTGTAGTGACCATATTCATTATTTGTATTTATTTAATATTCAGAATAAATGAAAACAGCAGCAAATGTTACAGAAAATAAATAAAGCCTTGTTCGTAGGTAGTGGCCCAATCAGGATATTGTATCCTGGCCGGGTAAATTCAGTTACGGATACTGGTATAGGCAGTATTGGAAGAATTGACCATCCGGAAATTCACGGAAACCCGGTAATTAAATTGCACCCACACATTAACGATGAAATACTCTCTTATTTCAGGACAGGAGAAGCCGAGCACACTGATTCGGAAGGTTATGTGCGGATGATTGGGAAGAACACCCTTATGCTCATGAAAGCGGGCAAGCTGTTCTACCACGAGGAAAAGATTTTTGGTGATGAAGAACCAATGGAAGGTCTGCAGATATTTATTCGCCCAGGTAAAAAGGACCTCCAGCCGAGTGTAACTTTTCTTGAACTGGATTCCCTCCACAGCGAAAACGCATGGCGATTACTGGCCAGCCCTACATCCGAAACTACTTTTCAGTTCAGCAGCCAAACATGGTTGTATGATATGAAATTGTTGAAAAATTCCAATGTTCAGCTTCCCGCCTTACCAAAAGACAACCTTACCTGCATACTATATGTGTTCAAGGGCCAGGTGCAGGTAAACAGTGATGTCATACTGGAGAAAAAGGAAGGGATTGTTATTAAAGGTGAAAACATTGAATTGGCATCAAAAGCGGAAGAAGCCGAACTGGTATTGTTCGTAACAGACGAATCGGCTGAATTTTTTGCTGGCGGCATGTACAGCGGTAATCAGGCATAAACTACCATCATGAATAATACAGAACTTGCGCCAAAAGCTACCGGCCCAATGGATGGGCCTTGTATTTCTATACAGGGAGGCACTTACCGCATACTGGTTTCCGGTGAACAAACGAACGGTGCATTTGCTGCCATAGAAATGATTGTTCC
The DNA here is from genome assembly GCF_039545795.1 of Chitinophaga niabensis. Taxonomy (NCBI): domain Bacteria; kingdom Pseudomonadati; phylum Bacteroidota; class Chitinophagia; order Chitinophagales; family Chitinophagaceae; genus Chitinophaga; species Chitinophaga niabensis. Next base: position 1,538,284 of record NZ_CP154260.1, read on the forward strand.
CCCGGGTGCAGGCCCTGGACCGCATGCTCATACGGATATTCAGGAAACTTTTTACATTCTTGAAGGGGAAGTGGAATTTAAATCAGAAGCTGGCACGTATACTGCTTCCCAGGGAGCGTATGTTGTTATTCCGAAAGGCGGCATTGTACATGCTTTTAAAAACAAAACAGATAAAATCGTGAAACTGCTTTGCACTGTAGTTCCTGCCGGGCTCGATGGTTTTTTCCTGGCAGTTGGCGAACCGGTTACTCCTGGCACTTTTCTTCCCAAAAAGCCAATGGACGAAGCATTGCTTCAAAAAATACGCGCGGCTGGTGAGCAGTTCGGGCAAACAATTTTCCCTCCCGATTATTTAGAAAAATAGTTATAGTTACACTATTTTTCTTTTTGAATCCTCAGATCCGCCACCAAATTGCTCCATTCTTCGTTGTCAGTTTCTCCAGCTTCCCGTTTGTAGTTAATTCGTCCAGAACCCTTTCACTTTCGTTCCTTGCAGTCCCCGTCAGTTCAGCAAATTCCTTTGCTGTCAGTGAATGGTATTTTGAAAATATATAACTCCAGCTTGTATCATACGCTGTCTTCACAAACTTAGGCTCAAGTTTCTGCAAAACACCTTCATAAACGCTGTATGGCTTAGACCCATAAACCATTTCTGTTTTGCCTGTTGCATCGGTAAAAAACATCGTGGGAAATCCCCGGACCCCTAACTCCTTACCTAACTTCAGATCTTCGTTGAATAGATCTTTTGCCTTCCCTTCGTAATCCTTTTTGAATTGAACAACATCCAATCCAACGCTCATGGCAGCGGATTCCAGGTATTCCCATTTAGTAATATTCTTCTTTTGCAGGAAAACCATTTCCCGGATCGCACGAAGAAATAAAATAGCCTTGCCCTTGTCCTGGAGTTGTGCTGCTTTGAAAGCAATGGATGGTGGATAAGAAGAGGGCAAGGGATCTTCTATCCAAACATCGCCGATAATAGGCATATCATAATGGTGGCTAACTTCATCCCAATGGTGGGCAACATCGGAGGGTTTGCTAATACCCCCACTATTATAACTCCAATCCGGTAATAAACCGCCCATCCGGTACTCTATTTCAATAACATCACCATATTCTAATTTAAGCTTCCGTAATTGCGGCTCTATACCCCAGCAGGAAGAACAAATAGGATCAGTATAATAAACAACCTTAATTGGCTTCGTCTCCGATTTAGTATTGGCTGCAGAGTTGTTTTGTTGTCCAGGCATCTCACAAACGCCACTTTCCGGATCACATAATAAAGGGTTGGTATTTTCCATTTTCTTATTTGTTTGAGCCTGGCAACTTTGATTGCCGGGCAGTGTTAGCAGCAGCAGGAGATAAATGACTGACTTCATTTGATGAATAATTGCGCCTTCCTGTGCCATAAAATGTTATTTTTGCACAAATGTCAACGTCTCAGCTGGCATCTGCAATAAGTCAGCTTTTTATGACTACTAAAAAAGTAATAGAGGATAATACAACCTGCCCTGCGCAGGCGCTTTTAAAGCTTTTGTCAGGTAAATGGAAGCCGGAGATCTTTCGTTTGGCTGTTGATAGCCCTTTGCGGTTTAGCAGTCTACTCCGGCAAATTGAAGGGTCTAATAAACAAACATTGTCCATCGCCTTAAAAGAGTTAGAGGAAGGCGGCCTGTTGCAAAAAGTTGTTATAAAGGAGAAACCGCTGCATATCGAATACAATCTCACCGAAAATGGGAAAGCCCTGATCCCTGTATTTATACAGTTGGAAAGTCTGAAATAGCGAATATTTTGGAGCCTCTTTTATTTAAAAACAGGGAATCAAAAAATAGTAAATTAGTCTGATGAAAGCACCCTTACTATTTAAACTCGCATCTGCATGCCTGCTATTGACTGTTGCAGGGTTGGTGAAAGCCCAGCCCGTAAAAGTCGAAATCGTAGAAAAAGACAATGGTTTTGTGCTGATGAGGAACCACAAACCTTATTTTATAAAGGGCGCAGGCGGCACCAGTTATATAGACCGGCTGGCAAAGTATGGCGGCAATTCCATACGTACCTGGGGCACCAATAACGGCGACCAGGTTCTGGCGAAAGCGGAGAATCTTGGCTTAACGGTAACGATGGGCCTGGATGTAGCGAGGGAAAGACATGGTTTTAACTATGATGATACAATTGCAGTTCGTAAGCAATTGGAAAAACTTCGCCGGGAAGTGATCAAATACCGCAATCACCCGGCTTTGCTGATGTGGGGCATTGGTAATGAGCTTAATCTCAGCTATAAAAACCCTAAAGTATGGGATGCTGTGAACGATATTGCCAAAATGATCCATCAGGAAGATCCTAATCACCCTGTTACAACCATGCTTGCAGGAGTAAACCCGGCGGTAGTAAAGAATGTAATAGCGAGATGCCCGGATCTTGACTTGTTAGCTGTACAGGTGTATGGCGGCTTAGCAAAGGTTCCGGAACAGATAGTAAATGCCGGATGGAAAAAAGCGTATATCGTCACGGAATGGGGCCCAACTGGTCACTGGGAAAGTATAATTACTCCCTGGAAAGCAGCTATAGAGGAAACCAGCAGTGAAAAGGCGGAAGTTTACCGGAAACGTTATGAGGCTTCGATCAAAACAGACAAAAAATGCCTGGGATCCTATGTATTCCTGTGGGGGCAAAAGCAGGAACGCACACCTACCTGGTATGGGTTGTTTACGGAAGCAGGGGAAGAATCTGAGGTAATAGACGTGATGCAATATCTGTGGACGGGCAAATGGCCGGATAACCGTGCCCCTCATTTGGATTCATTAACGCTGGATGGAAAGCGGGCCACTAGTTTTATTTACCTGCAACCAGGCAAAACGTACCCGGTGAATGTTTACGTAAAGGGCCAGGGCCTTACTAACCGTTGGGAACTATTACCCGAAAGTACTGATCTGAAGGAGGGGGGCGACCGCGAATCAAGGCCACAAGCCATACCAGGCCTGATAACGGCCAACAAAACGGGGTGTACCCTCAAAACTCCTGAGAAAGCCGGTGCTTACCGCTTGTTTTTGTACGTGAGCAATGGCAGGAATAAGGTGGCCACTGGCAATATTCCTTTTTTTGTAGGAACTCCCTCTCAAAAATAAAACCCGTATTTTCATATTCACACAAAGTCTAAGCCCTAATGAAAAGAATTCTTACTTGTTTCGTCCTTTTAGGATCAACCCTTACCTTAAAAGCACAACAGGATGCCCGCTTACTCCGTTTCCCGGCCGTTCATGGTAACCAGGTAGCCTTCACCTATGCAGGTGACCTCTATACCGTTCCCGCAACAGGCGGTGTGGCACGGCGCATTACCAGCCATCCCGGCTACGAGATGTTTGCCCGTTTCAGCCATGACGGTAAATCAATTGCCTTTACCGGCCAATACGATGGCAACACGGAGGTGTTCATTATGCCCGCTACCGGTGGTGAACCTAAACGGATCACCTACACCGCCACCCTCGGCCGTGATGATATAGCGGACCGTATGGGGCCCAACAATATCGTAATGGGTTGGACGCCGGACGACAAACATGTGATCTATCGCGGCCGCGGTACCTCCTTTAATGCATTCAAAGGCAAGCTTTACCTGGCGCCCATTAATGGAGACCTCAGCCAGGAATTGCCATTCACCGTTGCTTCCTGGACCTCCTATAATGCCGATGGTTCCAAAATGGCCATGAACCGCGTATTCCGGGAGTTCCGCACCTGGAAGAATTATCGCGGCGGTATGGCGGATGATATCTGGCTGGTAGATCCCGCATCCGGTAAAGCCGAAAATATCACTAACAACCCTGCCCAGGACATTTTCCCGATGTATCATGGCGATAAGATCTACTTCGTGAGTGAGCGGGACAGAACAGCGAACATTTTTGTGTATGATACCAAAACAAAACAAACGCAGAAAGTAACTACGTTCAAAGAGTTCGATGTTAAATTTCCATCCCTGGGAGATAATGCCATCGTGTTTGAAAATGGTGGATATATTTATCTGCTGGACCTCAGTAATAACCAGACCAGGAAGCTGAGCATCACCATCGCGGAAGATCTTGCCTCAGGCCGTTCCAAACAGGTAGATGCAGCTAATTTTGTGTATAGCTGGGACCTGTCGCCTGATGGTAAACGTGCTGTTTTCAGCGCACGCGGGGATGTGTTTACTATTCCATCCAAAACCGGCGTTACACGCAATCTTACTCAATCCAGCAATGCACATGATCGCAATGTTGGCTGGAGCCCCGATGGAAAATGGATCAGTTATATCTCGGACCGTTCAGGAGAGGATGAATTGTATATCCAGCAACAGGGTGGGGCTGAACCAGCAAAACAATTAACGAAAGGAGGTGGTTCTTATAAGTTCAATCCCGTATGGAGCCCGGATAGTAAATACCTGATGTTCGGCAACCGGGAACAAGACCTTTTTATAGTGGATGTTGCTGCCGGAAGCAAAACACTGGTTGCTCATTCGGATGCCGGCACACTTGGATCATACACTTTTGCACCAGACAGCAAATGGATCGCATTTACCGTTCCCGGAAAGGCACGTGAGTTCAGTGTGATCAAACTCTATAATATCAACACAAAGAAAACCATCGCCGTTACAGATACCTGGTACGACAGTGGCGGGCCACAGTTCAGCCCCGACGGGAAGCTCTTGTATTTCGTATCCGAGCGCGACTTCAATCCCACTTACAGTAATACAGAATGGAACCATGCTTATACAGATATGGGGCGCCCGTATTTTGCCCGGCTCAGTGCTGGTGATAAATCGCCACTGGCTGATAAGAACGATGAAGTGAGTGTGAAAGGAGACGCAGATACCAGCGGTAAAAAAACACCTGCTCCTGCGGGAAAAGGGATAACAGTAGTGGTGGATGAAGAAGGCCTGGCAGACCGTATTGAAAGCCTGCCCGTATCACCCGGGTCTTACGGAGGGCTGGTGCCTGTGGAAGATGGTGTTTATTATTCCTCCGGGAGCCGCGGCCCGAGAGGGTTCAAATTCTTCAGCCTTACAGATCAGAAGGAAACAGAGATCGGCAACTTCGGTGGATACAGTGTTACACCGGATGCAAAGAAGATCCTGTTCCGCACAGGGAATGATTTCTTTATTGAAAGCCTCAGTAAGTCAAAGATCACACCCAGCAATAAAATTGATCTGACCGGATTAAAGATAACGGTAGACCTGAAAGCAGAATGGAAACAGATCTATGATGAAAGCTGGCGGCAGATGCGGGATTATTTTTATGATCCCAATATGCATGGTGTAAACTGGAAAGCCATGCACGACAAATACGCACCGCTGCTTCCGCATGTCAACCATCGTGATGACCTTACTTACCTGATCGGTGAAATGATCGGAGAATTGAATATCGGGCACGCCTATGTTAACAGCGGGGACAGGCCGCCCATCAATAAGATCCAATTGGGCCTGCTGGGAGCAAGGTTCAGTCGTGATAAAAGCGGCTACTACCGTATAGACAGCATCCTGTCCGGCGAAAGCTGGAACAAAACATTGGTATCTCCATTGCGCGCATCAGGCTCGAAAGTGAAAGCCGGGGATTATATCATTTCCATCAATGGCACGTCTATGAAGTCGGTCAATAATCTTTACGAACCACTGGCCGGTAAAGCAGGCCAGTTTGTAGAGATTGAAGTGGCGGGTTCTCCAGCTGCTTCAGGCACAAGGAAGCTGTTGGTGAAACCCATCGCCGATGAATCTTCTCTTTACTATCATGAATGGGTGCAGCAGAATATAGCCAAAGTGAATGCCGCCAGTAGCGGCAGGATCGGTTATGTACACATTCCGGATATGGGAGTGGAAGGGCTTAACCAGTTCGCACGTTATTTCTATCCCCAGCTTGATAAAGAAGCGCTTATCATTGATGATCGTGGTAACGGAGGAGGAAATGTATCCCCGATGATCATCGAGCGCTTATTACGGAAGCCATCGCTGGGTACTATGTTGCGGAACAGCAAAACATCTTCCGTTAAACCGGATGCACATATAGGCCCGAAGGTTTGCCTGATTGATCAGTACTCCGCTTCTGATGGCGATCTGTTCCCCTGGCAGTTTAAATACAATAATATTGGCCCCCTGATCGGTCAACGCACCTGGGGTGGCGTGGTTGGGATCAGCGGTTCGCTGCCGTTTATTGATGGGGGAGATATGCGGAAACCGGAGTTCGCACACTTTGCAGCAGATGGATCTTCGTTCATCATAGAAGGGGAGGGCGTTCATCCTGATATTGAAGTTGTCAATGATCCGTACAGTGAATATAAAGGTGCTGATGCACAGTTGGCCCGGGGCATAAAAGAACTGCTGGACAAACTGGCACAGGGTGGAAAAACCGGGGTGCCGAAGATCCCTGCGTTTCCGGATAAATCGAAGTAATGAATGATATCGGTAGAAGGCCGCATAGTTCTTAAGAGCTATGCGGCCTTCTGTTTTTAGGAAATGAAGTTAATCGCCCGGTTTATTGATTGTATTCTTTCTTCTACGGTCGGGATAGCGAAACAAAAAAACGCCCCGGATATCCGGAGCGTTGTAATTTTATTCTTTCATTGCTGGCCGGGCCTTCTCCCACCCATCTTGCAGCTGTTGCTGCAATTCCCTGATCAAAGCAATATTCGCTGAAATGCCGGCGATATTATTCACTTCACCGGGATCCGACTGATGATCATAAAGTTCTATTGATTTAACTTCATTTGTTTTAAAATTACGCCATTCCACGTAACGGTAACGATCCGTTCTGATGGCATAACCCATTATTTCAGGTTCACCTTTGTACTGCCAGGGACGGGGAAATTGACTGAACACGGCACTTTTCCATGATTGATCCGGCCTGGTCAATAACGGAGCAAAGGAAGTACCCTCCAGCCCTTCGGGAACAATAAGCCCGCTCAGCTCGGCCAGAGTAGGATAGAGGTCTACCAGTTCCACCAGCTCATCAGACCTGATACCATGCCCTTTACCCGGAGCGGCAATAATTAAAGGTACCCTGGTATCCAGCTCATAGTTGGTTGTTTTTGTCCATAATCCTTTCTCGCCTAAATGGAATCCATGATCACTCCACAAAACAATGATGGTATTCCTGGCCAGATCTAAACGGTCCAGTTCTTCCAGCACCTTTCCGATCTGGGCATCCGTATAGCTGATCGCGGCATAATAGCCGTGCAGTAATTCCCGCTGTTTTGAATCAGCAAATGGGGTATCAGGTCCAATGTCGCTGTACCCTTTGAGCTCCTCGTTCTTATGAACTGCATAGGCCGGTATATTTGAAGGAATAGTACGCTGAACGGGCAGGGGGATATTTTTCCGATCGTACAGGTCCCAGTATTTTTTTGGCGCGCTGAAAGGCAGATGCGGACGGCGAAAACCTACCGCCAGGAAGAAAGGCTTGTCTTTGATCTTTCTCAGCATTTCCAGCGTCTGATCTGCAACCTGCCCATCTATATAAGCATCATCAGGTACATCTGCCTGTTCTGTTGCCGCTGCTTTTGAAGTTTTTTTCTGAAGGTTTGCAGGCAGTACATATTTACCTTCCCTTTTTGTTACTGCCATTATCTCCGGAGCCGACCAGGAAAGGGAATCCTGTGCTGAGGCAGGATCATGATAGATTTTACCGATGCATTGCGTATAATAACCATTATTTTTAAAATACTGGGGTAATGTAACTACATCCGGAATCGTATTACGAAAATGCGTCTTTAAATCCCAGACCTTCGAGGTATTCGGCCTTCTTCCCGTCATTAAAGAAGTGCGTGAAGGAGAGCATACTGCCTGCTGGCAATAAGCCCGGTTGAATAAAACACCAGCCCCTGCCAGTTTATCAATATTGGGGCTCTGCACGATCTTATCTCCATAACACCCCAATTGAGGGCGCAGATCGTCTATTGCAATAAAAAGGATATTAGGTTGCTTTTTATTATCGCTCAATCCTTTATTAATGCGACATCCGCTAATCGCCATCAACATTATAGAGATCGCTATAAAAGCATGTTTATTTGTGCCCAAAATCATTTTTTACTTTTCAACAAGTATATGTACTACAATTAAATAAAGCAAGCATATTTATCCCCTGTTGCTGTTTTTTTATACCAGGCGGGAAAAATATCCTCTCTGAAAAAAAATATTTATTTGAATGTGTTTCATATACACTAAGACTTACAGCCGAATTCTGATGTGGGTTTTCATGAATTTAATTCACGTATTACCAGGCCTAAAGATGAATATTCTGGCCCTGAATATTATCAATTTCAAAAAAAATCTTTGATATGTACTACATATCTACTAGATTTGTTTTAGATAGTTTCCACGACTGACAGGATTAGATTACACGATTATGAAATTAACATCTCTCCCTCGGAGGTAATAGATTAACACGTCAATACAGCACGTAATTCAAAAATCTTATGGCTATATCAAGAAGGAATTTCGTTAAACTAAGTTCTTTGGCGCCTCTTACATACGCTTTTCCTTTTCCTGAGTTTTTGGGTGCATTCTATACAAATGCAGATTCCCTGTACGAAAATTTTAAGACGCCATCTGCTGCTGCCCGGCCCTTTGTCCGTTGGTGGTGGAATGGAGGAAAGATAAATGAAAAGGAACTGCTCCGTGAACTGGACCTTCTTAAAGAACAAGGTATTTCAGGAGTTGAAATTAATTCCGTAGCCTTTCCAAAAGCCATAAATGCAATCGATTACCAGACGCTGAACTGGCTAAGTCCGGAGTGGCTGGCAGCGTTGAAAGCAACACTAAAGGCTGCCAGGGAACGGGGAATAGCCTGTGATATCATTGTAGGCTCCGGCTGGCCATTCGGTGGTGAATTCCTTCCAGAGGAGGAGCAGTTACAATTACTTGCGCTCGGAACCAAAAAACTGATAGGGCCACAGCAGTTCATCATAAAGAAGGAAGCCCTGTTAGCTGAAACAAATTTCCTGTTGAAGCGTAAAACCGGCTCCATGGAACTTTTTGGATTGAGGCTTTCACCAGCCCGGCTCAATACTTTCAGCCCCGGAACCGACCTCCATGCACAAATAAAGGAGGATGAGATCATCGTTGATGTACCTGCCGGAGAACATGTGCTTTATTCCATCGTAAAATTCAAGGGTTATGCATCTGTAACACTTGGGGCGCCTGGTGCATCAGGGCCGGTACTCGACCATTACAACAAGGCCGCAGTTCAACGTTACCTGGATAGGATGTCTGATGCAATCACCGCCGGTATTGGCAACATGGGCGATCATTTCAGATCTGTATTTGTAGATAGTCTTGAACTTCGCGGATCGAACTGGTGCGATGATATGTATGAACAGTTTAAACAAAGAAGAGGATATTCCCTGGAACCTTATTTGCCTTTTATCCTGTTTAAGTTAAGCAAAAGGCTCACGCATACAGGTTCACAATCCCTGGAAAACATCATCACGCTGTCGCCTCAGGCGCAGGACGAAGTTAACCGCGTGAGATACGATTTTGAAATAACCCGCCTCGAGCTCTTTCATGAAAGGTTCTTACAAACGTTTTTAGACTGGTGCAGGAAGAACAATGTAAGATCAAGAGTGCAGGCTTATGGCCGCGAATATTACGCGTTAGAGTCAGCTATGCTGCCCGATATCCCGGAATGTGAAACCTGGATCCGTGATGATATAGGCGGCGATCTGCCGGAGAACACCTTTAGAACCGGCAGAGCCTACAGGCCGGTGAATAAGTTTGTTTCTTCTGCAGCCAGATTAACCGGTAAACGTGTGATAAGTTGTGAAGAGATCACCAATACTGATCTCGTTTTTAATGCCTCACTGGAAAAGATAAAAATTGCGGGAGATCAAAGTAATCTTTCCGGGGTTACTCATTCCATCCTCCATGGGTTCAATTATAGTCCGCCAGAAGCACCTTTCCCAGGCTGGGTGCGCTATGGAACTTTTTTTAGTGAAAGAAATACCTGGTGGCCATACCTGAAAAGATGGATAGACTATAAAGCCAGGCTATCCGCCGTTTTTCAAAATTCAGAAATGCAATCAGACGTTGCCGTTATGTTCCCTCATGCAGATCTCTGGTCGGAGGTTGGGCTGCAATATCAACAGGTGCCGCAGATCGTTTACCCGGCATATGCAAACAACTTATGGGAGGCTGTTCACCAGAATGGAAGCGGTTGCGATTATATAAACGAAACTATCCTTCAAAAATGCAGTTTTTCAAAAGGCATGCTGCATTTTAATACAAGAAGTTATAAAGTATTGCTTATGCCGGAAATGCAATCGATAGCAACCGGGACGCCGGAGCTGCTTAAGAAATTTGCAGCCGCAGGAGGGAAGGTGATCTTTATTGGCAAAGAACCTGTTAAGACTTTCGGAAAGCAGAAAGCGGAAGTACAAAGTGATATTCAATCCCTGAAAAAGGCTTTCCCGGAGAACGTTAGATGGTTCCCGGCTCCCCAGGGAAAGATTATCGACTGGTATGCTCAGTTACAATCTGAATGTAAGATTGCCCCGTTTGTAAAATTCGATAAACCTGTTTCGTATGTAAGCCAGGTGTATTACAAAACAGCCGAAGCAGATATTTTCTTTATCTGCAACTATCACCAGGAAAAAAACCATGAATTCACGGCAACTTTTAATGTCAAAAATAAAAGCGCATGGCTGTGGGATCCCGAGACTGGAAAAAGGTATCTGTATCCTTATCAGGGTGCAAAGAATAATCTCAGGATCAGTCTTAATCCTGCCCAATCTGTGTTGATCGTGTTTACGAACGGCTCTGAAGGAGAGTTATATCAATTCTCAAAAGTTACTGGCAAACAATCCCGCATGCTGGAAGGTTCATGGGATGTAACCCTGGAAAAGATACATGAACTGCCTCGCAAAACAACATTTAATAAGCTGATCGATCTTAAGGATGATCCGGAACTTCATTCGTTTGCCGGCGTTATTTTCTACGAAAAGCAATTCCAGGTAAACGAGCCGGGCAACTATCATTCACTCGATCTTGGGAAAGTATATGGAATATCGGAGGTGGAAGTCAATGGCCGGTCATTAGGAGCCAGATGGTATGGCAGGCATATTTACGATCTGGGCCAGGCACTCAAAAGCGGTGGTAATACAGTGAAAATTAAAGTCACCACAACACTGGGTAATTACATGAGATCATTGGAGGATAATGCAGTTGCACAACACTGGACCGGGAAGCAGCCGTTGCACCCGGCAGGATTGGCCGGCCCTGTAAAATTAATCTAGCATTTATGTTTAACAAAATTATACAGCGAAACAACCAAATCAAATTTTTATCACATGTACCATGAACCAACTACTTCTGCGGGTTTAGTCCGCATCCGTGTACCTGTACGCCGCTATTTCAGAACATTGATGGCTGTAGTGCTCATCGCATTATTCCTGCTGGGGAAGGCCATGGCGCAACGCCCGCCTGCTGTTATAACAGGGCGCGTAACAGACACCAAAGGCGAAGCATTGGTGGGTGTAAACATCAGGCTTAAAAATGGAACAGCCGCAACACGCACGGATACTACAGGCAATTTTAAGATCAGCGTTCCTGATCCTGAAAAGGGGATCCTTGTTTTTACTTACCTGGGTTTCAGTACTACTGATGTACCTGTCAGGGGGCGCGCAAAGATCTCCGTTTCACTTGAGCCGGATGTTACCGGCCTCAACGAAGTAGTGATACTCGGTTATGGAAGCGCAGCTAAAAAGGATCTGACCGGCTCTGTTGCCCAGGTGCGTGTGGAGGATCTGCAGAAGGCGCCGGTGTTATCATTCGATCAGGCGCTTGCAGGAAGGGTGGCAGGTGTGCAGGTATCGTCTAATGACGGGCAGCCCGGAGCGGAAGGTATCAACATCGTTGTCCGCGGTGCAAACTCTTTGTCGCAAAGCAATTCACCGCTTTATGTGATAGATGGTTTCCCGATGGAAGATCCGCAGAATATGTCCCTCAATCCGGAAGATATCAAAACAATCAATATACTGAAGGATGCCTCTGCTACTGCGATCTACGGTGCGAGAGGCGCGAATGGTGTTGTGGTGATTGAAACGAAACGTGGTAAAACCGGCCTGGCATCCGTTACAGCAACTGCAACTTTTGGTTTCCAGGATGTGACCAAACAGATGGCTATGATGACCCCCTTTGATTTTGTACGTTATCAGTTCGAGCGGGACGATCAAACCACCACCGATACGTATCTCACAAACGGCTTAACGCTTGAGGACTATAAACGCACTTCCGGCATCAACTGGCAGGACCGCTTGTTCCGGCAGGCATCTATGCAGGTTTACAATGTTGCACTCCGCGGCGGTAACGACAAAACAAAATATGCTGTTTCAGGTTCCGTCTCAGACCAGGAAGGGATAATGATAAATTCCGGCCTGAACCGTTACCAGGGCCGCTTTGTTTTGGACCAGGCAGTGAGCAAAAAGGTGAACGTAGGTATCAATGTAAATTATAGCCGGTTTGGCAGTTACGGGCAGATTGCCTCCGGGGCAAATGCCGGAAACGGCGCAAGTGCGTACCTGCTATATTCCGTTTGGGGATCCCGCCCTGTGTCCGGAAAGAGCCTGAACCCGGAAACTGATGACCTTGGTGAAGATCTGATTGACGAGGATATTGATCAAACGATGGATTACCGGGTCAACCCGATCAAATCGGTGGAGAACGAGATCAGGAAATCGGTGTCAAATAATCTTATCGCCAATGCTTATCTCACATATGATATCACGCCGGAATTGAAACTGCGGATAACCGGAGGTGTAGAGAACCTTATCCGGAAAAACACAAGCTTCTATAATTCTCAAACTTCCCGTGGTACGCCGCTATTCCCTAATAACACGCGCGGTCAGTTCGGCAGCGTTAGTTATGCTGAAAGAAGCAGCTGGCTAAATGAAAACACGCTGACGTGGACTAAAAAGATCAACCGGAACAATCGCGTGGAAATTCTGGGAGGTTTTACCTTGCAGGGTGCAAATGCTGAAGGCTATGGTTTCCTGTCGCAGAATGTACCTAATGAATCGCTTGGTGTTGCCGGCCTTGAGCAGGGAATTCCGGGATCAACATCTTCATCAGCATCAGAAAGCAAGCTCAGTTCGTTCCTCAGCCGGGTGAACTACAGCTACCGTTCCCGGTACCTGGTTACAGCGAGTTTCCGGGCAGACGGTTCATCAAAGTTTTCTCCCGAAAACCGCTGGGCCTATTTCCCATCTGCAGCTTTTGCCTGGAGAGTGAAGGAGGAACGCTTTATGAAGTCATTGAAATTTATCTCTGAGGCGAAGTTTAGAACCAGTTATGGCGTGACAGGAAATAACCGGGTAAGCGATTTCGCCACCTTGCCGGCGCTGACCAGCCCAATAGGAGCTTCGTATTCATTCAATAACGGAAGCCCTTCCACCGGCGTTATCCAGTCGTCTTTAGGCAACTCCAGACTAAAATGGGAAAATACTACCCAGATCGATGTGGGCCTGGACCTGGGATTTCTGGATAACAGGATAATGTTAAACGCAGACGTATATCGCAAAACTACTTCCGATCTGTTGCTGAATGCCAGCCTCCCAACAACCACTGGTTTTTCCAACGTTTTCAAAAATATAGGAGAGGTACGCAACGAAGGTCTTGAATTAACACTAACTACAATTAACGTCAGGTCTAATTCATTTTCCTGGAACAGTGATATCAATATCAGCTTCAACCGGAATAAGGTGATGGGGCTTGCTGAAAACCAGGATAATTTACTTAGCACAATAGGATGGGAAAACAGCTTTAATACAGTACCCCTTTATATGGCTTCCCTCAACGGACCGGCAGCAATGTTCTTCGGGTATCTTTCTGATGGTCTATACCAGGTAGATGATTTCGATCAATCGGCCAGCGGTGCATATACACTCAAATTGTCCGAACCCACGAATGGAATGGCGAGATACCGTATCCAGCCTGGTGATATCCGATATAAGGATGTCAATCTCGATGGAGTGGTGGATGAAAAGGACAGGGTTGTCATCGGACGTGTGCTGCCTGAACATTCGGGAGGTTTCAACAATAACTTCAGCTACAAGGGCTTTGACCTGAATATATTCTTTCAATGGTCGTACGGGAACCAGATCTACAATGCCAACCGGATGATGTTCGAAGGCAACGTTAACAACAAGGCCAATTTGAATCAATATGCTTCTTACAACAACCGGTGGACGCCGGATAACCAGGATAGCAAAATGTTCCGCACCGGGGGAGCAGGCCCGGCAGGTTATTATACGGACTACTACCTGGAGGACGGATCCTATCTGCGGCTCAAGACCATTGCGCTTGCATATACTATCCCTGCCAAACTGCTGGCGCCAACCTTCGTGAAAAGTTTATCGGCCACCATTTCAGCGCAGAACATATATACCTGGACGAAGTATTCCGGTATGGACCCGGAGGTTTCTGTACGGAACTCCGCACTGACGCCGGGATTTGATTATTCTGCTTATCCACGGGCCCGGACGCTGGTTTTCGGCATCAGGGCTGGTTTTTAGTTACTAATAATATAGCAATATGAAAGCTAAATACATATATCTTCTGGCATTAGTCCTGGTAACTCAGGGTTCCTGTAAAAAGTTCCTTGAAACTAAACCCAGCGATTTTCTGGCCCCTGAAACATACTATAACACAGAGAAGGAACTTACGTATGCGCTCACCGGCATATACGATGTGCTGGGCAGTTCTGATCTTTATGGTGACAATGTGTTCTACCACTTCGATATCACGGATGAAGGAGTATACGGTCACGCTGGTGTTACAGCGGGTGTACAGGTATACAATTTTTCCAGTTCGGATCCGATTGTAGCCAGTACATGGGAAACGCTCTACAATGGTATTGGGCGTGCCAATCTGCTTCTTGAAAATATAGACCGGCCGGTGATGGATGAGGCTAAAAGGAAAGTGATCAAAGGCGAAGCACTTTTCCTTCGCGGTTATTATTATTTTTTATTGGCGCAGATGTGGGGGGATGTGCCACTGATCCTCAACACAACCACTTCCCCTGATGATACGCAACGGCCGCGTACTCCGCTTGCGGATGTTTACAAACAGGTCCTTGCGGACCTCAAAGAAGCAGAAACACTTGTACAGCCCATCAAAACGCTGGGTTTCGGCGGGCGGGCAAATAAGTCTGCCGTACGTGGAATGCTTGCGCGGGTATGCCTTTATATGGCAGGTTATCCCCTGAATGATAAGGCGAAATATACCGATGCACGCGATTGGGCCAAAAAGGTGATGGATGATGGGGAGGCTGGCCATGCCCTGAATAACTCCTATGACCAGGTATTTATCAATCTTGCTGCAGACAAGTACGACATAAAGGAAAGCCTGTTCGAAGTTGAATTCTGGGGAAACCGTTCAGATGCCTATACGGAAAGCGGCCGCCTTGGTTCCCGGAACGGCATCCGTTGTACAAACGTGGATACAGGCTACAGCCTTGGACGTATTAATGCAACGCCGCGTTTCTACAACAGATATCAGCCGCTCGATGAGCGCCGGGACTGGAATATTGCACCCTATATCTACGGTGGTACGAACAATGCTGTGAGGGAATACTGGCCGGAGAGCAATACCTGGCAGCGAAGCTGTGGCAAATACCGGCGGATGTATGAAGTACTCCTGCCAAAGAGTACCAGTTTTACACCGATCAATTACCCGGTCATGCGTTATGCAGATGTTCTGCTGATGTTTGCAGAAGCGGATAACGAGCTGAATGCAGTACCCTCAGCAGAAGCGATCAATGCGGTGAATCTTGTAAGGCGGAGAGCATTTGGTAAAAATATTCATGGAGAAAACCTGAGCACGATAACTGTTGCAAATGGCGGCAGCGGTTATTCCTCCACAAATCTTCCGGTTATTACGATAACAGGCGGCGGTGGCAGCGGTGCAACTGCACGTGCAACGGTTTCCGGTGGCAGGATAACTGCGATCACTATAACGAACCGCGGTGCTTTCTATACCACTGCTCCAACTGTTACGATAACAGGCGGAGGCGGAACCGGAGCGAGTGCAGTTGCAGTGATCACCACTCCCGGCGATGCAGATGTAACGCCGGGCGATTACAGCTCGCAGAACAACTTCCGCGCCTTCCTGCACGATGAACGCAGCAGGGAATTATGCTTTGAAGGCCTGAGAAAAGGAGATCTCATCCGCTGGCAGGAGTTCATTGAAGAGATGCGTGCAGCAGGTACGGAGATCAACCAGATTGCCGCATCGGCCTACAAATTTGAATCAAGGGCAGGGCTTAACGTTTCAGAGAAAAATTATCTGTTCCCCGTTCCAACTAATGAGATGTCGCTTAACCGCGCGCTCGTTCAGAATCCGGGATGGTAAATCACTCACTAATACTTATCAATATGAAAATCAGGTATATCATAGCTGCTTTGTGCCTTGTGATCTTTGCATCCTGTGATAAAGAAGGTATCAGCCAGCCGGCTTTCAACATAACCGGCTACAAGGTCACCTCTATCGTGGATTCTTCAGGTAACACGGTTAACCAGGTAACTTTCAGCTTTTCCGGTGAGGCAGCCATTATTTCTTTTTATCCCGGCCTTATGGGCAGCGATTATGCCCACCGGGATGGGCGCATTCTTGATGTAAAGGCATTGCTTTCGTCATTTTCTACCACGCTGAATAACGGAACGCAGGACAACCAGCTGTCTGTAATGGTTTCTTCGGACTTTAACGGCACTTACGACATTGCAAACATTCATGCCGCTACATGGACGGATATCACCAGCCGCTTTGTACTTAATACAAGAGATGCATCCGCATCCCTGCCTTCAGGAACGAAAGATATCAAAGACCTGGTTGCGGATGGGAAACCCCTTTATTATGCTTACCGCTACATCTGTAAACCACAGGCGGCAAACGGGGCTAATTCTACCTGGCGCATCCGCGCTTTTTCACTGCAAACAGAAACGGACCTGGGAGTTACTTCGCTTGCTACACTTACCACAGCGGACTGGAAGCTCGTCAACGATGGAACGATCATCGATGCCGGCAGAGGGGCAGTTATTGAAAGCTCCGGTGCCATCCGGTTCAATGGGAACCACTTGAACAAAGAGGTGTATACGGAGTCCTGGGCAATAAGCAAAGCATTCCGGATCACTGAAACGGATATGGGGCCGGACAGGCCTATTGCCATAAAGAGTGTCATCAATCCGCTGCTAAGCAGTTATTCTTTTAACTATAACACCCCTGGAACTTACAAGGCAGTTTTTGTTGCTACCAATGCAAGTCATGAAGGTGAGGCACGGATTGTCCGCGAAATAGAGGTGACTATTCCTTAACCGTTAAATAACTATATTATGAGAAAAAAACTGGATCTGCTGGCTCTCATTGTAATTATAAGTTTCTCTGCATGCCGGAAAGGAGCAGATACGAAGGAACGTATCAATGAAAACCTTCAAAGCCTTAAGCCTGATGTTATGGCGATGGCAACTGCCGTACACACAAGTATTAAGCTGTTTGACGGAGGAACCGGAGGCTTTCATGCTTATCGCATTCCTTCTATTGTACGTACAACCAACGGTACGCTCATCGCTATTTGTGAAGGGAGAGCAGATGGAGATAACGATTACGGAAATATCAATGTTGTCTGTAAAACATCTTCGAACCATGGTGCAACATGGTCCGCGCTTAAAACTATTGCAGGAGCAACCCTCGGTACATGGGGGAACCCTACGGCGGTTGTTGACTGGGATACAGGCCGGGTATGGCTCTTTATGTCCTGGAACGATGCTGATCACAGCGAAAATGGCAGCGGTGATACAGACCCGATTGACACCTGGGGGCAAAGACGCGTATATTTAACATGGAGTGATGATAATGGCGCCACCTGGGCAACACCTGTTGATAAAACCAGTGCACTGTTACCTCCCACGATGACCTGGGATGCCATGGGGCCAGGTGTTGGCATACAAACTGCAGGCGGCCCCCATCCCGGCCGTTTGATCATTCCCGCCAGAAGGCGTAATATTTATAGCGATGATCATGGGCAAACATGGCACTACCAGATTATTCCTGCAGGAACGGATGAGGGTACAATTGTTGAACGGGCAGACGGCACGCTTATGCGTAACGACAGACCGGGCGGAACACCCTGGCAGGAAGCTAAGAGACGCCATATCTCCACCGGGACCATTGAAGGAGGCTTTTCAGCATTTACGCCAGCTTCTGCATTGCCTGATCCGCGATGTGAAGGTTCGATAATACGATATGCCGGAGACCGCTCCCGTATTATTTTCCTGAATTCAGCCAGTGAAAGTACCCGCTATAACATGGTTGCCCGTGTAAGCTATAATGAAGGACAGACCTGGTACGCCAGCCGGAGGCTGCACAATACCATTACGCAGGAAGAGGCGGCTGCCCTGGGAAAAGGAGGATACTCCAGCATGACTAAAACAGCTGACTTTGCCGTAGGAGCGTTAGTGGAGCAAAAAGAAACGCCTTCTTCCACAAATAGCCATTGGTCTATCGAATTTCAGAAATTTAATCTGACATGGTTGCTCGATGGCCAACCTGAACCTTGATAATTATTAATTTGAATCAATGAATACACTTTTTGCAGTAATACTATTTTTATCTTCTGTTTCAAAACCGGATCCTGATTTTCACCTTTACCTGCTGGTTGGACAGTCCAATATGGCAGGCAGGGGAGTTATCACCGCTGAATACCAAAACAGTTCACAACCCAATGTACTGATGCTGGATAAAGAGGGTAAATGGGTAACAGCATCGCATCCCCTGCATTTTGATAAACCCGCGAGGGCAGGAGTGGGTCCGGGCCTTGCATTTGGCCTGGAAATGGCGAAGGCTGATCCTTCCGTACGGATCGGGCTGATCCCCTGTGCAGTTGGTGGTACGGCGATAGAATCCTGGGAGCCCGGGGCGAAGGATCGTGTAACGGAGGTGTATCCGTATGACGATGCTGTGGCCAGGTTACGCACAGGAATGAAAAACGGTGTGATCAAAGGTATTATCTGGCACCAGGGAGAGGCCAATAGCACGCCTGAAAGATCTGCCGGTTATCTCGAAAAACTGGGATCTCTCATCGGGCGCCTGCGCCAGGTGGCAGGAGATACCAGCTTACCTTTTGTTGCAGGCGAACTGGGACGTTACCGGGATAACTATCATTTAGTGAATGACCAGCTAAAACAATTGCCGGGAAAAGTAAAGAACACAGCGCTCGCCAGTTCCGAAGGACTGGTTCACAAAGGAGATAAAACCCATTTCGATGCTGCTTCGGCTACGGAATTGGGCAAACGCCTGGCCGCAAAAATGATACAGCTACAAAAAATGAAATAATCAATAAGTCATATGAAACGGATAAAAGCATGTATTGCTCTTGTGTTGATGATGAATACGGTGGTCAGCGCTAAGGTAATTCTTCCGGCTGTCATCAGCCACAACATGGTGCTACAGCAAAAAACGAATGCCGCGCTTTGGGGAAAGGCGCGCCCTGCAGCGAAGGTGAAGATCACAACCGGCTGGAATGGAAAAATGTATACTGCCCTTGTTGGGAAAGACAGTCTTTGGCGTGTTTCAGTAAGTACTCCCGCAGCCGGTGGCCCCTTCAATATCACCTTCGACGATGGTGAAAAACTGGTATTGAAGAACATACTTATCGGGGAGGTTTGGGTTTGCTCTGGTCAGTCCAATATGGCCATGCCCGTTAAAGGATATCGCAACCAGCCTGTAGAGGGTTCAAACGATCTTTTGGTAAATGCGAAGAATCCTCATATCCGCCTGTTCCAGGTTACACGCCAGTTTTCTGACCAGGTTCAGTTTGATGCAAAGGTACGTAACTGGGAGGAAGCGGATGTAGAAAGCGTGAGCGAAATGAGTGCTGTGGGTTATATGTTTGCAAAGATCATTCAGCAGCGTCTTAACGTGCCTGTGGGTATTATTCTTACTGCATGGGGCGGAACCCGCATTGAGGCATGGATGAGCGCTCCCGGTTTGCAGGCCTTTCCTTCAGTTAAGATCCCCGCTTCCGGTGCTGCAGTAAAACTAAACCAGAATAGCCCTGCTGTGCTCTATAATGCAATGATCAACCCTATTGTTGGTTTTAGTATCAAAGGAGTTTTATGGTACCAGGGAGAAGCTAACCGGAAAAATTCCCGGGAGTATGCGCAGATGATGCAGGCCATGGTAACCGACTGGCGTAAACGCTGGAATTGCGGAGATTGGCCGTTCTATTATGCACAGATCGCTCCGTTTAAATATGATGGAGATAACATATCAGCTTATCTCAGGGAAGCGCAATTGCAGGCGTTGAAGCTGATCCCTAACGCTGCTATGGCGGTAACAGCGGATGCAGGTAGAGAATTTTCGATCCATCCACCGGATAAAATGACGGTTAGCAAGCGCCTGGCTTACTGCGCACTGGCACGGGATTATGGGATCAGCCAGCTTCCATACCAGGGGCCGGTTTACAAGGCGATAAAAATCAATAAGGACACTGTTGATCTTACTTTTGAACATGCTGAAAATGGCCTTTATGCCGGAGCGAAACCACTTACATTATTTGAAGTAGCAGGTGAGGATAAAGTCTTTTATGCTGCCGGGGCCAAAATAACGTCAACCGGTATCCGCCTGCATTCAGACCAGGTGAAAGTTCCGGTAGCAGTGCGGTATGCTTTTAAAGACTGGTTCTCAGGTGAGCTTTTCAATAATGAAGGTTTGCCAGCCTCTCCATTCCGTACAGACAATTGGTAAACAGTAATAAATAAAATTAACATTGCACTAAAAGGGCTGGCCGGAAAGGCTGGCCCTTTTGGTATGCTGATCAATCATACGCATGTTTCATAAACCCAAACCTCTCATCTGTTAATTCTCTCCCTTAACAGCCGTTTCACAGTCCTAGCTTGCATTCAGAAAATGTCCCCTAAATCTTTATAATTATGAAAAATACGTTTGTATTGTTTGCATCGGTACTCCTGTTTGCCTTGTGCGCCTGTAAGAAAGAAGGCCCCGCCGGCCCGGCAGGGAAAGATGGAAATGCCAATATCACGGCAAAGAAATTTACCACGATGGCATCTACCTGGAAATACCCGGGCCACTACGCTCTTGACTATGGCAATAACCAGGTAAAACTGCATTTCAGCAAATACATCACCATAGAAGCACCTGAGATCACAAAAGAAGTTATCGATAACGGATTGGTGCTGGTATATATGATCCCGAAAGGTGTACACAACTGGATGCCGCTGCCGCTGTCGTTCCAGGCCGCATCACCCTCGGACGTGGTGCATAATTTCGCATATGAGTACCGCCAGGGAACGCTCACCATTCATTATTACTGGACGGCCAATACCACTGGAAAACTGGTTCCTGACGGATTGGAGACCACCCTCATGCCATTCTATAATTTCCGGTATGTTGTGGCGTCAGGTGTGATGAGCGATAAACTGAAATCTTCCGGAACAAACCTGCAAGACCAGATGGCCGTGGAACAAATATTAAACAGGCGCTGATCTTATCATCGCGAGGGTTGGGGATATAACTAATCAGATCAATTTCCCGATCAATACCAGGTCGGTAATAATTATATCATCCTTATCAGGAGAACTAAACCCGCTTTAAATGGATAACTTGTTTTCTATTTATTGAGTGAGGCCAGCAGGGGTAGAACCTCTTTAGTATAATATGGTTCTTCCGTACACCAGAAGATATAATCCAGCTTCAGATAATTCTGCGCAAAATCCAGGATCTCAGGCACGGTTACTTTCTTTTTTGTTTTCACATTGAGCTCAGCATAATTCCCATCCTGAACAGCCACGCCGGTAGTTACTTTACCTGATAGGGCCCTGATCAGCGGGTAACTGTTAGCCATCTGAAACGGTTTATTCACCTTGATATCCGGGCCACCCATTCCCATATGGATCTTCTCTGCGTAGTCATAGAGTTCTTTAATCCCTTTTTGTCCGCCAAACATAAAGTTGGCATATAATATAGGAACGGATTTCTTAAAACAGTCACGCGTCACTTTCATATACTTTTTTATCGCTTCCATATACGCTGCCTCACTGAAATCTCCGGGCAACTGTTCTTCGGAAACATCAATAGAAGTTTCAGGGAGGTTGATGCCTTCAATTCTGCCATCGAACTGTTCACCTAGCTTATGTAAAAGTTTATAGAAGCGCGCTGCTACCGCAGGATCCCATCTTCTTGCAACATAACCATGACAGCTGGTTTCGCCACATTGCCTTGCTTCACCTCCATGATAAATGGTATCAGTCATCAGGTATTTGGGAACAGCATGATTTTCTTTCATGAATGTGGCATCCTGGATCTGAATAAAGAGCTTTTTACCTTTGGATGTCAGAAATCTGAGATCTTCTTCTATCTCGCTAAAGTTATAAACGTCCTTTTCAGATTCCAGTTGCCGCCATGCATACCTGATCTGCGCACCCGCTATATTGGGATTGTTATAAAATGCAGAGTCATGGATCTTCTCCCGGTCCCTGCCGAAATAAGTGAAGTGTTTAATGGGCTTGGTATTAAATACCAGGCTTATTAATACGAGCATGATCTTCATAGTTCACAAGTTAAAATAAAAAAAGAGAGCTACCATTACAGTAGCTCTCTTTTTATTGAAGTTATAACCCATTATTGTTTCACAACCTTCATTGTCTTGCTCTGAACTCCTTGACTAACATTGATATAGTAAAGTCCGGGTTTCAGATCTTGCCCAACCTGGTAATATGTACCGGCATTTATTCTCCTGGAATAAATGATGCTGCCGGCGTTATCAACAATGTTAAGCATTGCTTCCGTTTTCAATGAAGAGGTCATTCTTACATTAAATCCATTGCTGGAAGGATTAGGAAATACTTCCGTTGTAAAATTCAGGCTAACGTTTGGTTTGTTACTGGTCGCTGCGATCGTATTTTGCAAGCTTTCCAGGGTATCCGTTGTCATCAGGTCCCGCACCTCGATAGCAGCAATTGATCCGCTGTAAGGATCATACAATCCTGTTTTAGGATAGAAGAACACCTGTATCATGCCTGAGCTGTTCGCTGTTGCCCTGATGCTGCGTATCACAGCAGTGTTCAGCCTGTTGCCTGCGGCCTGGTACACATTGAAGTCTATAAGACTGTCCAGCCCATTGGTGGCTTTTATGCTGAAGATCCTTTTGGTTTTCGCTGCATCCTCTGGCTCAACAAAGTGCAGCCGGATCTTATAAACGGTATTAGGCGTGAGCCCGCGCAGGTAATAACGCATCTGCGTAACATTGCTTTTGAATACGCGCATATACTCGTATACCTGCGGTGGAGCCGGATCAGTTACATAAGACAGATCTACAGGTCCATTCACTTTTTGTACCCAGGTATAACCTGCATGCCAGAGTTTATCCGTGCCGGTAGGCCCTTCCGGAACATATTGCGCAAAGGTGGTATTGGCATACGGGCCGGCAGGCGTTGTGGTAGTACCTGCGTTTATGCCGTAAATAGCATTTTTATTTGTCTTTAAAACTTCTATGCAGAAATCATCCAGCCATACAGTACCGGGCCCTTCTTTAGCCACCCAATAAGTGAGGCCTGTTGCAGTGTCAGGCACGGTAACAGTATCTCTTATCTGTACCCAGTTATCATAGTATGCGGCCACATGTATATTTCTTGAATAGTCGGCATTACCTGTGGCAGCACCCAGGCTATCCACAAATCCAACGCCGTATCCTGCCCACCAGGGATAGCCTTCAATGCCTGCGCCTTTTTCCACTTTCACCCATTGGTTGAATACAATGATACTACCGCCTCTTACAGGTATGGCACCCTGGATGTTCATACTGGTTTTTTCTTTAGTAAAGCCTAGTGTTGCAGCTTTATCACCGGCGTGGCCTTTGCCGCTTACAGTGTACACCGCGCCGGTATTCGGCTGGCCTTTCAGGTAAGTGAGCCAGTTGATCAGGTCACTTTCAAAACCGTAGTTGGGTATGCCGCCGCAGGAATCAAACGGTACAACGGTTACCGGCAATGTAGCTGAAACGCCTGAAGCGTCCTGCGTATTGGCGGTGATGGTAGCAGTACCTTGTTTAATGGCCGTGATAATACCTGCGCTGTCAACGGTAGCTACTGTTGCATCGGAGCTGCTCCAGGAAACCTTTTTGATGGAGGTGTTGGCAGGAGAGAAGCTGACTTTCACCAGCAAGGTATCCAGGGCGCCGATGATAGCGGTGGATGGGGTCAGCGTAAGGCTGGTAGCTAATACATTGGCCACATGTACATTGGCCTGTGCAAAAATAGTCGCGTTGTCTGCCGATGTAGCTTTGATGATAACGTCCCCCTGTTTGATGCCAGTGATGGTACCGTTGCTGCTTACTTTGGCCAGCAGGGTGTCTGAAGACGTCCATATCACCCCTTTATTACTTGCTTTTGCCGGAGCGATGGTAGCATTCAGCTGGATGGTGGATCCAACAAATACATTGGCTGATGAACTATCCAGCGTTAAAGAGGTAACCGGTATATAAATTACATTATAGTTTTTGGTAGCCGTAAAGCCGCTTTCAACGGAGGTTGCAGTGATCGTAACCGTTCCTGCGGATCTTCCTGTTACAACACCGTTCAGGTCTACTGTAGCTACTGCCTGGTTGGAAGAAGTGTATACCAGGTTCCGGTTAGTGGCATTCACTGGCGTAGTGGTCAGCTTCAATGTATCAGTGTAGCTAACATAGAGGTTGCTGCTGTCTGAATGAATGCTGATCCCCTGTAGCGGAATGATACGTGCTTCAAGAGCTGCAATGGAAGCGCTGTAATTCGTACCGGCTTGTGGGTAGAACCATACTTCTATGATGCCGGAACTATTCGCTTTCGCTTCAAGTGTGCGCGTTACAACGGTGTTCAGTTTATTACCTGCTGCAGCGTAAGGATTGAAATTAATCAGGCTGTCGCCATAGAGGGTCTTTACACTGAAGATGCGGTTCGCTTTATCGGTATTGCTGGGCTCTATGAAATGTAGGCGTACCGCATACCTGGCGTTAGGGATCAGGTTGCGCAGATAGTAACGCATCTGTGTAACGTTATTCCTGGAAATACGCATGTATTCATACACCTTGCGGGGTGCAGGTTCCGTTACCTGGCTCAGGTCCACTGTTGCAGTGATGTTGCTGTTCCCCGTGTATCCGGCATGCCAGAGCCCGGCGGTGTTGGCCGGCCCTTCGGGTATGTACTGGCCAATGGTGGTATTCTGGTAAGGCGTTGGCGGGGTGGCGTTAGTACCTGCATTGATAGCCGTTACAATGGTGTTCACGATCAGCTGTACGGTTTTGGTGAAGCCACCGTCTGCTGCGGTAACAGTGAGGGTGGTGGTATCCAGTTTCAGGCCTCTGACCACACCATTGGCATCCACGCTCGCAACAGTTCCATCTGCCACAGACCAGGTAAGGGCTTTGTTGGTAGTGTTGGCAGGCAAAACGGCGAAACTGAGTTGCTTAGGTGTATTCATGGTGCCATACACAACACTGTCTATTGTAATGCCGGTGGATATGGTAGGAGGTATCACAACAATTGGTTGCGTATCCGTTTTTCCACCATCGGTCGTTGTAATAGTGATGGTAGCAGTACCGGTGTTGATGCCGCTCACTTTCCCGAATTGGTCCACTTTTGCGATGGTAGTATCGGAGGAGCTCCAGGTAATGGCCGGGTTAGTGGGGTAGGCAGGTGTGAGCTTAAAATTCAGTTTAGTAGTATATCCTTTCACCAGTGTGTCTGATGCGGGATTGATAATTTCCACGGACTGAACAGGGCCTGCTACAGGAGTACCAAAAAAGATACCGTTCCCGTGAGCAGAAATAAACATCCTTCCCTTGTTGTCTGCCGTAATATTCGGCGCAACGCCCGGCAGCCTGTCTAAAATGGTTTGCCAGGTGCGGCCGGTATCGTCTGAACGGAAAGCGCCGTAGTTAATGCCATTGATAGGAATAGCCTGGCTGGTCACATACAAAGCAAGGTGTGCATTCACCGTTGTGTCGGACATAGCTGCAGCTATCCATTTAGGCTTGAAATTTTCGCCGCCTACTTTGCTGAATGTTTTTCCTGTATCTGTTGTATGAAAAAGGCCGCTGAATTGAGGATATGATTCATTGTGAAAGGCGATCCACACATCACCGGTTTTGCCGGGTGTTACCTCAACATTGGAAGTGGTGGCATAAGCTGAACCGTTCGGGTTGCTGCCTGCATTGGCCGTGAGGCCTTCGGCAGCTGTTTTCACGAACGACTTTCCGCCATCTGAACTTACATAAAACGAACCGCGGTCCCAGATATAGAAATAGTCGCCGTTCACTTTATCTGCTGCCAGATGGTTTTGCCCGGGGTACAGGGTCCATTGCGGGCCCGCAGGTAAGATGCCGGAAGCAACGCCGGTGGACTTTTGCCAACTGGTACCCAGGTTCTCCGACCAGTACAAATTACCTGGACTGTTACCATCCATTTGCGTAAGCCAGAGTATATTCCTGCGGTTAGCGGACACGGCTACACGCCCGCGTATGCCGGGTGATTGCGGGAAGAGGGTATAGGTATCTCCGCCATTGGTGGAGTAACCTGCACGCGAATAAATCACTTCCGTAGTGGCAGGGCCATCGCAGCCAACGCGCACAACAAACTCAGGATCGTTGTACTGGAAGGCTACGCCCGTCATGTTAAAGGCGTTGAAGATATTGGTGAACAAAGCAGTATTGGCAACATTACCCTGGTTCAGGGGCTCCGTAAGGGAGCGGTGATGCGCGCCGCCCACATCCGCAGTAACAGAGAGCAGCAGGTTCCTGCCACTGGGAGGCGCTACCAGCGGACCTGTTACCATGATCTCTTCCAAACCTACCACGCGTATCTTCCAATTGGTAGGGGTTGCAAAGATGTTATCTGTGGAAAGTACGTCCAGCATATCATTTAACCACACGCGGTTGGGATAAAAAGGGTCCCAGTGAAAGCCATAAGAATTATGGCCGGGAGCGTTGAATGGTACACCATCATTCTTCGAATGCGGTGCTTCCGAATTATCACGGCTGATCTGTCCCGGCGAGTAGGAGCCAGGTGCGCCGCCCTGCGTCGAAATATAATAAGGGTCCTTTTGCCAGGTGCCGCGGGTGCCTACAATGATCTCATTTGAATTGGCGGGGTTCACCGCAACTTTAATGAAGAACCTGTCGTTTTTATTCGGATCAGGATCGGGTTCTAAGGTTACGGGAGAGATATTCTGCCAACTACCGTTCTTATACTTGTAAACGCCTTTTTCCTGATTCTCGGTACCGGCAGATATGTACAGCGTTCCATCTGCATGGATCGTAGCACGGATAGGGTAAGCAGGGCTGTTGCTCATCAGCGTGAAAGAAAGGCCGCCGTCTTCTGATGCGTATACACCAGCCTGCCTGCCGATATAGATCCGTTTGGTAACAGTCTGGCTGTTTACAGTAACAGTGCCGGAACTTTTGTCGAAAAGAATAAAAGAGCAGTAACCAGATGTGCTGATGTTGCTTACCTGCGTCCAGCTGGTACCGGCATTTTGCGTTTTTAAGGCGCCATGCGAGTCAGTTACAACCCACACATGATTACTGTTGGCAGGGTCTACCTGTATACGATCGCCGAATGACTGTGTGCTGTTCGGGTGCACGGCGATAGGAACGTTGAGGTCCGTCCAGGTGTCACCCCTGTCAGTACTTTTCATGATGGTACCCACCGTGGCAGAGCCTTTACCGGGTCCGGAACCGGGGCCGTTCTCTACGGTGGCGTAAAGAATATTACCGGTAGCATCGTTGGGGTCTACGGCAATGCTGCCGCAACGTTGATGGAATTCCCAGCTCCAGTAGTTGAGCGGTATTTTTTTGAATAACATTAAGTGCTCCCACTTCTGCAGGTCCTTATTCCAGCGGTAGGGCGTGCCTACATCGGTGGTGATGAAATAAAGATCAGGTACCAAAGGGTGCGCCACAAAAGAGGGGATGGCACCGGAGCCACCTATCCGAACCTGGTTCCAGGTATAGGTTTGCGCGCGCACTCCCTGTGAGGCCGCCAGGTAAAAAATGGCGAGTAATAGGGTGTAGCAAATCTTTTTCATGTGGAATTATTTAGGATTATGTTGAACTATCCCTGATACATGTTGTGTCTTAGATCAATTCCAGCCATTTTTGACGGCTTTGGCTACGTTAGGATTATAGTTTTTTTCTGCATCAGGAATGGGGAAGAGAAGATGTTTATCCTGGAAGGGTTGTGTACCCGTTCCCGGTTCTGCGGCTTTTTCTGCGTTGATCGTTTGTTTGATAATACCCCAGCGCAACAGGTCGAAATAGCGGACTTGTTCGCCGCATAATTCCAGCTGCCTTTCGCGCATCAGTATATTCATCGCATTTGTCTGATCGCCCAGGCTGGTATATAAAAATGCCTTGGAGCGGGAGCGAACGCTGTCTATCAGTGCCAGCGGAGCATTACCTGTATTGCCTTGCTGGATCTGTGCTTCGGCGAGCATCAGCATCACATCTGCGAGGCGGATCACCTGCCCGTTGATCGGACTTTTAGGATCACCGTATTTTTCCACCAGGTGATAATACTCATATTTCTTCCAGCGATAATCTCCCTGTGGATCAGCGGCATCAAATGGATAGGGCTTTTGTCCGCTGGGGCATTGCTGGCAGAAAACTGTTTCACCACCGGAAGCGGCAGTACCGTAGAAGGTGGATTTAGCGCGCGGATCAGTATACGGCAGGCCGGTTACAGGATTGGTATAAGTGAATGCTTTAACAGCGGCGTTACTGATGTATACATTCTTCCAGTTATCATTAAAGCCATACTCCATGGCACGTCCGCTATGTGTTTGTTTACCTACCTGTTCTGCTCCGTTGCCAAACATATAATAAGGAGAACCAATGGCCCAGTCCGTCCACTGCTGGTTCATGATCTGGAAGATATTTTCAGGTGTGTTCTGATTGGTGGTACTGAAAACATTATCGTAAGAAGGATCGAGTTTGTAGGTGAAGGGTGCACCCATCAGTTTTTCGAGTTCCGTTTGTGCAGAAGCCCATTTTTTCTGGTACAGGTACACCTTGCCGAGCAGCGCCGTCACGGCGCCTTTGGTGGCTCTGCCCAATTCTGCGGCCGGATATGCAGTAGGTAATTCCGCTGTAGCCTGTGCTTCTGTGAGATCTTTTTCTATTTGCTTCCACACATCCGCAGCAGGGCTGCGAGGCAGGTAGTTGTTATTAAGTGTGGTTTGATAATCGATGTACAAGGGCACATCTCCCCATAATACTACCAGGTGAAAGTAAGCATAGGCACGCAGGAACTTTACTTCCGCGAGGTACTGGTTCAGTTTGGCGCGATCCACAGTGGCCGTGGGATTCCAGGCGGCAGCCCGGTCTATTACCAGGTTGGTCCTGAAGATCATCCGGTACAGAGAGCCCCATAAGGAGCTAAGATTGGCGTTGTTAGTGCCAAAACTATAATCGCCCAGTTCCTGCTCTGCACCCAGCAAAAAGCTGGCACGTTTGGCATCATGCCCCATCAGATCAAAAATATAGTAGTACTCCCTGGCCCATAGTCCCGGATGAAGCAGTGTAGCGTAACTGGCTACAGTGGCCTGGTTCATCGCGGTGATATTGTTAAAGTAAGTTTCGTATGCATAGGCGCTCTGATCTACCAGTTCCAGGCGGGATTTTTTGCATCCGTTCGTGATGGTCACCAGTGCGGCTATCATCAGCAATTGATATATATACTTCTTCATAAAATCGTTTTTAACAATTAAAACCCTAATTGAATACCTGCCAGCAATGTTCTTGGCTGCGGCACCTGGCCCTGGTCAATACCACGCGCAAAAATGTAATCGCCTACCACTTCCGGATCGTACCCGGTATAATTAGTAAGAGTGATTAAGTTTTGTGCTGCCACGTAAATACGGAGTGATTTAACGGTGCCTTTGGTGATATTGCTTAGCATCTGCCCGGAAGCGTTGTAACCAATGGTAATGTTCCTCAAACGCAGGTAGCTGCCATCTTCCAGCCACCAATCTGAGGGGCGGAGGTTGCCATTGCCGGTGGCATTCTGGCCCAGCCTTGGCAAAGCCGCTACATCACCGGGTTTGCGCCACCTGTTAAGAAGGTCCGTAGAGGCATTATGCCCGGTGGCCATTGTGCTGGTATTTAATTTTAAGCCATTGAGGAGTTTCAATCCACTGATACCGGATAACACCAGGTTGAGGTCAAAGTTTTTATACGTTACGCCGGCGTTGATGCCATAGATATATTTTGGAATAGCATTGCCTAATACTTCCTGGTCTTTTGCAGTAACCACACCATCACCGTCTATGTCTTTATAAATAAAATCTCCCGGTAATAATCCATCCTGGTATTTAGCATTGGGCCTGCCTGTTTTCTTTGCGGCTGCCTCATCAAGCGCAGCCACTTCTGCTGCATCTTTCGCCACATGATCCATGCGATAGCCATAAAAGGAGCCAATAGCATAGCCTGCAGCAGTATAAGTGGTAGCCGGTACAGGTGTGAAGGCGCCTGCCTGTATCGGTGCGGAAAACTGGTCTCCTAAAGACAATACTTCGTTGTGGTTAATGGACCCGTTCACACTTACGTTGAAGCTGAGATTATTGTTGATCTTATCCTTATAACCGATAGTGAGTTCAAAGCCTTTGTTTTGTGCATCTGCGGCATTGACTGTTTTTCTTGGTTGCGCGCCGGTTGGGCTCACACCAATACTGGCTGGCAGCATGGTGGTGACCAGCAGGCCCATACTTTTCCTGTTATACCAATCGGCTTCTACAGTGAGGCGGTTGTTTAGAAATGCCAGGTCGATACCTATATCCGTCTGCGTGGTTTTCTCCCATTTTAAATCAGGATTGCTTACCGTAGTGATCGTAGTGCCGGATACAAATGTTTCCGTGCTGCCAAAGGAATATACCAGCGCGCCTGTGGGTGTACCCTGGTATGTTCTCGCGGTATTCAGGAAGTTGGGAATATTATTATTGCCAGTTTGTCCCCAGCTGACACTCAGCTTTCCATCGCTGAGCACAGGCAGTGCTTTTTTGATAAAATCTTCTTCTGAAAAGCGCCAAGACAAACCTCCTGCGGCGAAATTACCGAAGCGGTTATTAGCACCGAAGTTGGAAGCGCCATCTCTGCGATAGCTGGTGGTCAGTATATATTTATCATCAAAAGTATAATTGAGCCGGCCATAATAAGAGATCAGAGAGGGGCGGGCGTAGTTGGAATAACCGCTGGTAACAGCCTGGGAAGAAGCTACGGTAATATTGGTAATATTATCGTTCGGCTGGCCGGTACCCCTGATGCCGGAACTGTTGGTTTGCCCCGGATCAATATAACTTTGCCCGGCAATTAAAGAGAACTGGTGGTTACCCAATACCTTGTCGTACGACAAATAGTTTTCCAGCATGTAATACGAGTTCTCCGTGAAAGCGAGCGTGGATTGGCGGGCCTGGTTCAGGAAATTGGAGGACTGGTATTGTTTCTGGTAACTGTTGCTCCGGCTGGAATTCACTTCTGCGGCAAACTGCGAACGGAATTTCAATCCATCTATGATGCGCACTTCAGCAGACAGCTGCGGGAAAAAAGCCAGCGATTTAGAAGTTTGACTTCTCATGGCAATATCCTGCAGGGGATTGCTGGCGTTGCTATAGTCATCGATGTTAGCGAGGATAGAATATCCTCCCTGTATAGAGGGGTCCAGTACGGGTTTATATGGTGCGTACTGAATAGCATTGATGATACTGGCATAGTTGCCATTGCCCACATACTGCCTGAATATAAGGTTTTGCGTAAACCGGAAGCGCCCCAGTGTTTCTTCCAGGCCTACACGCGCCTGGAACCTTTTGTTGGTGGCATCGGTTAAGATCGCCTGTTGATTGATGTAAGTGGCAGATATGGAGTAATTCACTTTTTCTCCGCCACCGCTGATGTTCAGATCGTTTTCGGATACAAGGGCATTGCGGAAAATAGCATCCTGCCAGTCGGTACTATCCTGTAATACCGCCGTGGTATTAAACTTTGCCGGTAGTACTGCATTTTTGGTGGCTGCCAGGTCTTTCAATGCATCCACATACTGTGTTGCATTCAGCAGGTCCAGTTTCTTCCATGCTTTTGCAACGCCCCATTGTGAGGTAAAGCTGATGCGGGGCGGGCCGGCCTTTCCTTTTTTGGTGGTGATGATCACCACACCGTTGGCGGCAGCGGAGCCATAGATAGCGGTGGAAGATGCATCTTTGAGAACAGTTATGCTTTCTATATCCTGGGCATTGATGGTATTAAAAAGATTTTTAGTGCCCTGGATACCATCTATCACATACAGCGGATTGATGTCTGTAAAACTACCGGTACCGCGGATAATGATCTGCGCATCGGCGCCCGCAGCACCATTGTTTTGCAACACCTGTACACCGGCGGCTTTACCAATGAGTAATTGTGAAGGATTGGTGGCATTTACTGCACCCACTTCCTTCAGCGTTATCACGTTGAATGCACCAACCACATCTTTTTTCCGGGCAGTACCATAACCGATCACCACAATGTCGTTCAGGGCGGATACCGTTTTAACCAGCCGTACAGAGTAGGTTAATGTGGCACCAGGTTTAAGTTGAACGTTGCTGAACTGTTGTGTTTCAAACCCCATGTAAGAAACGCTGAGTA
This sequence comes from Chitinophaga niabensis, assembly GCF_039545795.1. Lineage (NCBI taxonomy): Bacteria > Pseudomonadati > Bacteroidota > Chitinophagia > Chitinophagales > Chitinophagaceae > Chitinophaga > Chitinophaga niabensis. The sequence goes on from NZ_CP154260.1 coordinate 1,570,947, forward strand.
AGTATTTACCCTCCTGTGGCAGGCCGGAGAAACGAAATACGCCGTTGCTGTCTGTAATAACGCCGGCAGTATATTTTGTTTTTTCATTCAGCGCCACAACGGAGGCATTGGGAAGGAGTTCTCCCTGATCAGTACGTACGGTGCCGGTTACCTGCATGCGGACCTGTGACTGTGCTAACGTGGAAGCGCCTGATATCAGGATGCATAGCAGCAGGAGCAGGCGCCAGTTTGGTTGATAGTACATTCTCATAACTTGAAACGTGTTTTTTTAATACGGGGCATAAAAAGTCCCGGGCGCATTTTGCGCCTTTTTAGGAATAGAGCGATATAGTCTTGAATTATTTCTTCTTAATTATAAATCCGCTGTCGTTCCGGATAAGCTTCAGATTATTGGGAAGTGTTAAGTCGGTCAGGATCTTCTCCAATGAATCTGTCTTTTCAAATTTGCCATCAAAATAAATCTCGGTCACGTCTGATGGATAATAATAGATGGCTACGCCGTAATAGTTACTCAGCTGATCGAGTACCTGTGCCATTGGTTGATTGTTAAACTTATACCAGTCCGGCTTTGCATGACTGCTCTCGTTCCCTGCTTTTACCAGCATATCCGTGCCCGTAGTATTGAAGCTGGCCACGATGGCTTTCCCTGTTTTGCGGTAATAACGAAGTTCCCTGCCGGGTGTGAGCACTACATCACGGAGGAGTTTTTTCATATCGGTGGCGTTCTGTACCAATACTTTACCCGTGTTCAGCCGTACGGTGATCATATCATCCCCGGGAATGGCTTTCACATGGAAGAAGGTGCCCAGAACGGTGGTGGATAATTCACTGCTATAAACAGTGAAGGGATGTAATTGATCCGCAGCTACTGTAAAATCTGCTTCTCCTGTGAGGTATACCTTCCTGTTTTCTCTGAACTGTTTATTATATACAATGCCGGCTGCCGGTTGCAGCTGCACTACAGAACCATCTGGTAAGGCAACCACCATGGCTCTGGTGCCGGTGTTTTCTTTCCGTTCCTGTTGCTCTGCCGGGATAGTGATCACGGTTGTGCCGGCATCTGTGATGGCTTTTTTATCGTTGCGGTCAACCAGCAACATGGTTCCTCCTATCAGCACGCCGGTTGTTACCGCGGCAATGGCCAGCCGTTTAGCCCATTTGGTGCGGGTATTGGCAAATACTGTTTGCCGGTGAATATTTCTCAGCCATTGCCGGGAAACAGTTTCCGGGAAATCGTCCTGCTCCTGTAATTGCAAAAACTCTTCTTCCGGCAAATATTTCTCCAGCACCTCCGGATGTTCCTGCAGGTACTCAGCTACCTCGCGGGCTTCTTCCCGGGTGCATTGATCATTAAAGAACCGTGTCAGTAATTCATCGTTTATCATGTTATACGGCTGATAGATAAGTAATACGTTTGTGAAAGGCGGACTACTTAGTCCGGGCAAAAAAATATTTTCAGCAAGGGAAAAGCCAGGCCAGGAGGGGGAGGAGCAGGCCGAAATAATGTTTTATCTGCTTGATGGCCTGGAAAATATGCGCTTCTACTGTTCTGGACGATAGGGAAAGTTCCTGCGCGATCTGTTGGTGGCTCATGCCTTTGAAGCGGCTCATTTCAAAAACCTTGCGGCGCATGGGGGGCATTTCTTCCAGGGCATGGGCCAGTTTGTGCTGCAATTCCTTTTCTGCCAGTTTACCCCAGAGTTCATCCTGTGGCAGGCGGTATCCCTCCATAACGTGGATCACCTTTTCTTTATAAACGGTTTCTTTACGGAGAAGATCTATCAGGGTGGTACGGGCAATCCGGAACAGCTGCAGGTGTACTTCCATATCATCCGCCAGGCTTTCCCGGTAGTTCCAGAATTTGATGAAGGTAAGCTGCACCACCTCCTCAGCAATGAAAGAAGACTTTGTTTTCTGAAGAATAAAAGAGTAGATCCTTTTGTGCCAGGAATAATATATTTCATTAAATACCAAAAGGTTACCCTGTTTCAAAGCAGCTATAGTATTCACAACGTGCGTGGCTTTTACTACAGCAATTTATATAAATAAATGCAGGATTTTCCGGAAATAAAAAGAGCGCTGCCATTTACGGCAACGCTCTTTCATACACAGTGTACAAATATGGCCAATCCGGTCCGGGCTGTTTCAAACAACCCGGGCCTTTCTTCAGTTAATACTCCAATACAAAGAAGCCTGTCACTTTTTTGCGGGTACTGCCGGATGTGTAGAAGAACACATAATAGTACACGCCCTTAGGCAGCACCCGGGTGCTGCCTGAGGCATACCCCTTAAAATCATTTCTGTAAGGTGCTGCTTCAAACACGATCTTCCCGGAGGCATTGGCAATATGGATCTCATTGTCCGGGAAATTACGCAGGCCTTCTATCTGCAGGTAGTCGTTAATCCCATCTCCATTCGGCGTAACCGCATCATTCACTTTTATTTCCTGGCCGGAGGAAGTGAGCTCCAGTTCCTGGGTAACTTCCACAGCTGCTTCAAAGTTGTTGTTGCCCGGTTGCCGCGCGGTAATGCGGGTAATGCCTGCGCGCAGTGGTGTTACCAGTGCGTTATTCACGGTAGCGATAGTAGTGTTCTCTATTTCATAGAGAACCGGCAGTCCGGAACTGGCCGTGGCACCCGGGTCGAATGGTGGTTCACTGATATTGTGCCTTGCCAGCGGTCCGAACGTAATGGTTTGCGGGGCTTTTTTCACTACCAGTTGCCTGGTAACCTCCGCCGCAGCGTTATAGTTGCTGTTGCCGGGTTGTGATACCGTAATGGTAGTGGTGCCTGCGCCGGTGATATGGATCTGGCCGGAAGCATTTACGGTGGCCACATTAATATCTGAACTGGCATATACAACAGGCAGGCCGCTGGAAGCCATGGCGCCTGCTGCGAAATCTGCATCGCCAAAAGTTTTTACCGGCAGGTCCGCCAGTGTTACCTGCTGTGAGGCTTTGCTAACGGTAAGCGTTGCTGTGGCGCTGGCGGTCTGATAGTTACCATTACCGGGTTGTGTAACCGTAATAATAACTGTGCCTGCACCGGTGATATGAATAGTACCGTTTGCTGCAACCGTAGCTACGTTTGCAGCTGAGCTGCTGAATGTAAGCGGAAGGCCGCTGCTGACGTGTGTTACAGCGGTGAAATCCGCATCTCCGAAGGTTTTAGCTGGTAACGGATCTATGGTAACGGTCTGTGTTGCTTTGTTTACAGTTAATGTTGCAGTGGCTGTAGCGCTATTGTAATTATTGTTGCCGCTTTGCGTGGCCGTAATAGTAACACTACCGGTGCCGGTTATATGAATTTTGCCGTCTGCCGTAATAGTGGCCACATTAGCATCAGAGCTGGTAAAAGTTACCGGTGATCCCGTGCTGCTTTGCGCTTGCGGTGTAAAATCCGCATCGCCAAAAGTTTTGGCTGGCAGCGGATCTATGGTAACGGTCTGTGTTGCTTTGTTTACAGTTAATGTTGCAGTGGCCGTAGCGCCATTGTAATTATTGTTGCCGCTTTGCGTGGCCGTAATAGTAACACTACCGGCGCCGGTTATATGAATTTTGCCGTCTGCCGTAATGGTGGCCACATTAACATCAGAGCTGGTAAAAGTTACCGGCAGTGCCGCGCTGCTTTGCGCCTGCGGTGCAAAATCTGCATCGCCGTATGTTTTGGCCGGTAATGGCTGGAAGGTGATAGTTTGGGTGGCTTTGCTGACCGTGAGTACAGCGGTAGCAGTGGCACTGTTGTAGTTGGGATGGCCACTTTGCGTAGCGGTGATAGTAGCGGTGCCTGCCCCTGTAATGTGGATCTTTCCATCCGCCGTAATGGTGGCTACATTCGCATCTGAACTGCTGAGTTGTACAGGTAAACCTGCGCTGCTCTGTGCCTGCGGGTCAAAATCCGCATCGCCGAACGTTTTGGGCGTAATGGCAGGGAAGGTGATTGTTTGGGCTGCCTGCGTTACACGCAACGTTATACGGGCAGTATCGCCGGTATAGTTGCCGCTGGTTTGCTGCATGGCGGCAATTTCAGTGGTGCCCGGGCCTGTGAGATGGATATTGCCGGCTGCATCAACAGTGGCCACACCGGGCTGGCTGCTACTGAAGGTAAGCGGCAGGGCAGGGTCTGCCTGTACATTGAGCGCAAAGTCCGCCGTGCCATATACTTTGTCGGCAACCGGAGCCAGTATGATGTTTAGCTTCCTGGGATCAATGTTGAGCGTGCCAGCCTGGTAAGTGAAAATGTAATTGGCAGCTGCTGCGCCACCCGCGTTGATGGGGTAGGAGCCCACGCCGCTGCTGCCGGTGGCAGTAGTGGTTATTTGCACAGGCTGTGTTAGTACGCTTTCAGTTTCGCTGCCTGCGAAGCCGGTAATGTGGTAAGTAAGCGCCGGAAGAGCATCGCCGTAGGTGATCCTTTTATTATCCGCTGCAACGGTGAGGGTACCGGGTGTGAATTGCATCGTTTCCTGGATCAGGGTGGCAGGCCGCCATTCACTATTGCCGGGATGCCAGGCAATGAGCGAGCAGGTATCTACCGCTTTGATGCGGATCTTACCATCCGGCAGCAGCTCTGCTGCGGAAGGATTCCCTAACTGAATATAAAGTGGCAGGCCGGAGTTGAGCGTAGCGGGCACAAAATCAGGATCGCCGTATTGATGTATGAGGTTGTTCAGCTGGATAGTTTGTGTTTTGCGGGTGGGGAACGATTGTTCCGGCGCAAAGGCAGAGCCTGCCCAGGCTGCGTCGATTGCCTGTACGCTCCAGCGGTATACTTTATCGTATGCCAGGCCGTTGAAGGTGAAGCTGGTGTTCTGGGTGGTGTTGCCTACGGCTACGAGCTTACGGTAACCGTTAGTACGGCTGTATGAATTAATTTTCACTGCACTGCCGGGGTCTTCGTACAGGTAGATGTTATAATATAAACCGGCGGCAGCCGTTTGTGCATCGTTCGCCGGCTGCCAGTTAAAGGTCACGGACTTCTCATCGGCGGAAATAGTATGAGTAAGCCCGGAGGGAGCATTGGGGCGCGTGTTGGCGGTGGTTGTGGTATTCCTGTACAAGGTGCATGCAAAAGAGCTATTCACCTCAGCACCTATCCACAACAGGTCCAGCCGCCCATCGTTATCATAATCAGCCCATGACGCTGTTGAAAATGTGCGTGAGGGTAAGGTTGCAGCAAGCGTGAAGCTATTGCCGCCTCCGTTCGTATATACCTGTGTGGCAGACTGCTCCGGATTCCAAACCGTTTGCCCGGCCACTAGTACGTCCAGCCGTCCATCGTTATTATAATCGCCCCAGGCGGTGTTGCCGCTTACGCCTTGCAATGGGGCATTAATATTGGTAAACCCGGCGCCGCCGTTGTTGTGTAAAATGATGGTGAGATATTTGTTGGGGTATTGAGAGCTGTATCCCGATAACAACAGATCCGGATAGCTGTCATTATCATAATCACCCCAGGTAATGGTGCCGTTATGAAAGCCATATGTCCCCAGCATTGTACCGGTGGAAAAGTTGCCGTTCCCCAGGTTGCGGTACAGGCGGTTGGTGGATTCGTTGTTATCGTAGCCGGTCATCATCAGATCGAGCAGCCCGTCTTTATCATAGTCCCCCCATGCAAAATCCCCGCCGTTTACGCCCAGAAGGGGGATACTTGTTGCCTCAAAACCGCCTTGCCGGTTGTTGTGATAGATCTTTGACTGCCTCGTGGTAGAAGCACCGTTGATGGCAAGGTCAGGATATCCATCGTTGTCATAATCACCCGCAGCCGCAGCACTGACTGACAGGTGCTCAGGCAGCCCGGTATTGGCCGCAAGTGTAAAAACGCCGTTGTTATTCCGGTATAGCGAGATATACCCGCCGAGCAACAGGAGAAGGTCCAGCCAGCCATCGTTGTCGTAATCGAACCAGACGATGGTCATTTTGGAGTCGTAGGCAACACCGCCGAAGTCGATACCAAGGTCGGTGAAATTGCCATTACCGTCATTCCGGTAAATGCGCACATGGGACTGAGCAACCGCCATCCCCAGGCCTGCTATACAAACATCAAGGTCGCCGTCATTATCGTAATCAGCCCATGCAGCGTAGCCGCCGATGGTGTTGAGGTTGCCGAAACCGGCGGGAGTAGCGTTAACGAACGGCCCAGCCTGGGAATAGGTGTGTAATGTTGCCAGCAGCAGTACCAGCGTGCAGAGCAAATATTTTATGCGGAAAGAAAACATATCATGTTGAGTTTGGAAGGAAAGGATATTACCACCATTTATAAGGAAGGAATGCGCCGGATGCCCAGGGAATCCTGTAATTCACGAAAATTTCGTGCGAGCCGGAACTGAAACGGATAATATTGCGCTGGTTGCCGAACGCAAAAATGTAGGAATAGCCCAGTTGCAACCGCCGTTGAACGGTATATTGTAATGCGGCATTCATTTCACCTGTACTGCGCCAGGTGAGGCCGGCGGCGGCGCTTTCGCGGTATATAACAGTGGCGCCTATATCCAGTGGCTTGTCCTGCGGGAAAATATTGTAGAGCAGGGAAGGAGCGATCGCAAAGTTTTCACCGAGCTGGTGAATGCTGCCTGCTGCCACATACCCGCTGTTGCCTTCATCCTCCGGGCGCAGCTGCCCCTGGCTTTTGAAGTTCTTCAGTTTGATGCGGGGCATGGAAGCGCCAATGTAGAAATTGTTCCCATGCAGCATAATACCAAAACCGGCAACGCCGCGCCATTCGTTTATGGGTTGTTTGCCGGCCAGCAGTGGATCTCCCTGCCCCAGGCCGTTATAGCGGGCGGAGTAATTATCCATACCACCGTAAAAACCAAGGGTGAGGCGTTCTGTGGAAGTAATGTTCACGGTTTTGGACACCATGGCGCCCAATGAAGTGTAAGAGGTGACGGCGATTTTTTTATGCTCCGCCACAAGGCCCACGGCAATGCCCGGCCTTCGCACGAAGGTATTGCCCGTGAAACTGAAAGCCAATGGTGCATCGTTGATGCCTGCCCATTGTTTGCGGCCGAACGCTGTCAGCGAAGTGGAAGAATCCATGCCCATAATGGCAGGGTTCACCAGTCCGAGATGCTTGTTGAAATTGGCATAAATGAAGTTTTCCTGCGCTTGTAAATAGGGAGAAAAGAGCAGGAGCATGCCCAGCAGGTGTAAATGTTTTATCACGAGGATATGGGTTGTGGTTAATCAGGATACTGTCACTGCAAATTACGGGCATTCCGGAAAATGCTGCTATCCCTACTTAGGGGGAGAACATGCATTATAATTCCCCCTCATAACGTACAACTCACTGTTTTCCTACCGGGCCTTTTGCATTTGTTCGATAGCAGCCCATCCTTCCGCAGGTCCGCTGTGGTAGCCCCGCAGGGGAACCCCGAAAAGATCTTTGGGTTATTTTCTTTATTTTCAATTATGACGGACCACAAGACGATACTCAGAGATTTTGTAAGTGTATTTAAAAACTGGCTATCAGCACACTATTCTCCACAAGAGATCGATGACTTGCGAATTGATGATGCCGGTTACCCGGAATGGCGGCCAATAGAAAAATATTTTTCCTCGTTGATTACTGGGGGAGAGATGCATCAACTGGATGATGAAGACCTGGCTCACCTGCTTTACCTCATTGCCCGGCATTGGGATTGTGGAAGGATGATTGCCTGGTTATCCAATGCACCCGCATTGTCAAACATCGGTGATCTGTCGGTCAGCGATTTTATGATCCTTGCCAGCGCTGCATCCAAACTAAGTGGAACCGAATATTATGATGCAAAATGTCAGTTTGCTGCCTGCTTCGAGAAAAAATTCGATACCCTCACGCCGGAAATAGAAAACATACTTCTGGAATTTTATCATAGCAACGATGAATATACCAAACGGATATCCTTGTCAGCACTGGCAAAACTGGGTTATCCGGCTATAAGGGTGCTCCTCAGACAATCGTGGGAAACCGTTGATGAGGAGTATCATAAGATAGGTTGCCTGTACGCCATTGATGAATATGTAAAAGACCCGGTACTGCTTAAAGAATATCTTGTATTGGCTGCAGCTGAACCCGGTGATGAGCTGAAAAAGTATGTGATCCGGCTGATAATAATGTCTGATACAAAAAAAGAGCGCTACTATAAATGGTAGCGCTCTTTTTATGCGTGATAGTGTGTGTTATGTGATAGTCTAATTCCAACCGGGGTTCTGCCCCAGTGCCGGATTCCTGTCCCGCACAGCTTGCGGTATCGGATACAGATACTTTGCATCAATCCATTGACGTGCTCCGGGATTCCACATCACTTCACCGGAAGTACCATTGGACAATTGTATACGTCCCACTGCAGTAGAGGGGCTTACATCTACAAATGCAATACCAGGTGTGGTGGAAGTAGGTTTGGTACCCTGGTAGAAATATACATCCTTAATACCATCGGCATTCAGATCATATTCTCCCAATGCAGGAACGTACATCCCGTTCATAGGGGCAGTCTGGAACAGTTCGCCGAGCTTCCAGCGTCTCAGGTCATCAGGACGAAGACCTTCGAAGATCAGTTCCACGCCTCTGTCGCGAAGTACTTCCAGCAGTACGGCATTGGTAAATTTATTGGCAAAGAAGCTGATCATATAAGGATCTGCCACTGTGGGTAATGTAGTAAGTGTGGTGCCTGTAATGCCCGCTCTTTTACGCAGTGCACCTATGGTGGCGGTCCAATCCGCAGCTGTCATCCTGTTCAGTTCTGCCAGTGCTTCTGCTTTATTGAGCAACACTTCTGCCCAGCGCATAACAATATGCGCATTATCGTTGCGGCTTTCATCATCGAAAGGGAAACGTTCATCATAGCACCATTTGATGGGCTGATAACCGGTATAGGTCTGGCTGAAATTCGGTGGAGCAATAACAGGCGAACCGTTTTCTGTTCTGCGGTAGTCTCCCAGGCGGATAGTTTGTTTGAGCCGGAGATCACGGTCTTTTACTTCATCTACGAAAGGTGTGGTTGCATACCCCGCCTTGCTGGTGAAAGGTGTGCCATCGAGGTTCAGATAGGTATTAATAAAGCGGCGTGTCAAACTCGGACGGTTACCATACGTTGGGCTGATGAACCGGCGGTTGGCTGAACTGAAAACCTGCAGGCTGGAGCTCAGTGCTACGGAAAGGATCGTTTCATCGGCGAATGCGGATTTCGCAATGAACAGTTCACGATATCCTCTATCCGGTGTGGCGCCTGCGTGTAATGTAAAGCCGGTGATAGCATTTGCTTCCTTAATCACTTCCTCATACCATGCATCGGCTGTTGCCTGCTTGTTGTAGTTCGTATGATATTTGCGGAGAGATGCTTCGAACAGGCAGATGCGTGTTTTGTAAGCGCGTGCCACATTTTTAGTGATACGTGTGCAGCTGGGGTCGGAAGTCAGCGTAATATTTTCGATCGCAAAATTCAGGTCTGCCAATACTTTATCCATCACATCAAACCTGCTGTCGCGGGGGGCACTCAGCTTCGTAGTGTCTGTAATTTCGATCGGTTTTTCGATCCATGGCACATCACCAAATCTTTTTACTTTCTCGAAATAAAACAGTGCACGGAAAAAACGCGCCATGCCGATGAAGTGTCCTTTAGTGGGTACTTTGCTTTTTTCGGCGTTTTCAAGGAAGTAATTGATGTTGCGCAGGTCCGCCCAGTCAGGCATGCTCCAGCCGGAACTGGTGATAGGAGAGAGCGCGTTCGGCGCCAGGTAATTGTCTACTCCGTTCCGTGCTACCAGGTCCGAATTATCATCGCCCTGGAATACGCCTACATCCGTACCCGGAAGCAGATCATAGAAGGAGTTGGTATATAATTCCATGCCGCTTTCAGATCCGAATACGGCTTCATTAGTAGCAGTGTCTACCGGCACTTCATTCAGGTCACAGGAGCTGAATGATAACAACAGCATTGCTGCGAGTGTATAGTTGAATATTTTTCCTGTCATCATGATTTAAAAATTAAGGGTTAAACCAATTGATACCGCTTTCAGCATGGGATAGTTATAACCATCACCGCTGCCGCCACCGCTCAGGTCACGGTCAGAGCCGTAGATATTGGTTACGTCTGTATCGCGTGTCCATTTGTACATGGGCGACCATGTCCAGAGGTTTTCACCTGATACATATACCTTCAGGTCGCGTGCATGGATCTTAGATACGAGGCGTTGCGGAAGCGTGTAGCCGATCTGTATATTTCTCAACCTGATGTAGGCTGCATTTTGCAGGTAACGGTCATTGGCCACCTGTAATGCACGGCCGGTACCTTGCGCGATGTAACCCACAAGGCGGGGCAGGTATGCATCGAAATTACCCAGCTCTTCGCGGAACATATTGGCTTCCTGCCAGCGTGGGTATGCATTGTAAGGACGGTTATACATTCCCCAGAAACGTGCTTCTGCTGAAGGGTACCAATCCTGTTTCATCACTCCCTGGAAGAAAGTGGAAATGAAGATCCCGTTCCAGTCGCCATAAAGGTTGAGCCCATATGTATAACGTGGCTCGGAGTTGCCGATAATGGTTTTATCACCGGAGTTGCCTACACGGTTCAGGCCGTGGTAGATCGTATTATCACCATCCAGGTTTCTGAACTTGAGATCACCTACATAGTTTTTGCGGGTATTGGTGCTGGGTACATTGGCCTGTGAGGGTGATTTGGCAATGTCGTCAGCCGATCTGAACAATCCTTCTACACGATATCCCCAGATCTCACCTACGCGCTGGCCTGCATAGTAATCGGTCAGGTTTTTATCCTTGTTGTTGTATTTGGTGATATCTGCCCATGAATCGGCTAAGGTAGCCCGTACGCCATATGTAAAGGCTTTCGATGCCAGGTCGAAGTGGTCATCCCAGCTAACAGACAGTTCCCAGCCCGTAGTCTCGAGGTCGGCATAGTTGCCAAATGGTTGTGTAGTACCGAATACTTCCGGTACGGTAGGCCCCACCGTAAACATGTCTTTCGACCAACGCCTGTAAAAATCACCTGTAAAGGTCAGGCGGTTATTAAGCGCAGAGAAATCGAGGCCAAGGTTACCGGTAGTAGAAGTTTCCCAGGTGAGCCCATCAGGTAACACAGCCGGCTGACGGGTAGTCTGCGGCCGGATGCCGTTGATGATACGGCCGGATTGTGTGATGGGGAATTTTTCGTAAAAGTTATAAGGAGCAATGTTCCCGTTACCCAGCGAACCATAGGAAGCACGTACTTTAACATTCGATATCACCTTGGGGCTCACTGACCAAAACGGCTCTTCAGATACGCGCCAGCCGGCGGATACAGAAGGGAAGAATGCCCATTGCTGATCTGTAGGGAACTTGGAGGAACCATCGTAACGTCCGTTCAGTTCCAGCAGGTAACGTTCGCGGAAGTTGTAGTTGATACGGTAGAAGCCGCCTGCGATGGCCCATTTCTGGTAACCACCGGTGGTAGTGATGCTCTGGCCGAGCGCCAGGCTGATATCGTCTGCGCCACCATAAACAATACCATTACGCTGCGCTGTTAAGTTGCTGTAAACAGATTGTTCGTAGTTGAAACCCGCCAGGAAAGTGAAGTTATGACCACCGCTGAACTGGTGTTTATAATCTGCATAAAAGTTAGTGGCGAGATAGTTCGTTGTTCTTTTCCGCTCCTGCAGATCGTTCGTATTGGTACCGGTATAGCCTATCACGTTTTTATAACGGCTATAGGGCACCTGTACACGGTTCTGTTGAGAGGCAATATCGGTGCTCTGGAAGGTAAAGTCCGCGCGGATATTCAGCTTATCGTCCAGGAAGTGCGCCCTGGCACCAACCCTGTTCTTAAGGAAACGTTGTGTTAAGTCAATAGCATTCCGGCCGATGTAATAGTCACCCACTGTGTAGGCTGCGGAAAATGACAGGGTACCATCCGGATTCAGTAACGGGGCCAGGGGGTGGCCTTCATCTGCAATATTTCTGTATACACCACTACCTTCACCCACGTTCAGCGGCTGATGGTATGTTTGCGTGGAATATTCTGTGTTATTATCTATCAGCAGCCATGGTGTTAAATGCAAACTGCCTTTAGCACGCAGGTTGTACATCTTATAATTATCGGTATTGTAGCGGAATAAACCATCCTGGCCATTGTACCTGCCACTCAGGTAAAAAGTAGACTTGTCCGTTCCTCCGGAAACAGAGAGGTTATGTTCCTGCGCGCCAAAATTTTTCTTATACAATTGCTCGTACCAGTCTGTGCTGTAAAAATATTGGTATTCGCCGTTACTGGGGTTTACCTCTATTCTCGGCAATGAAGGATCTTCCCATCTTCTTTTGATCTCCGCGAGATAGGTTGGAGAAAAGGCGATGGTTTTATTGATAGCCGTAGGCGTGCTGCCGTTGTCGTTCCACCGTGACCAGGCATCGCTGAATGCTTTTGCCCAGGGGTAGGAATCGGTGATATTGTCTGGTGTTTCAGTAGGTGATTTGATGGCATAGTTGGCAGAATAAGAAAGACTTGTTTTTCCTGCCACGGGCATCTTTGTGGTAATGAGTACTACGCCGTATGCTGCACGTGCCCCGTAAATAGAAGCAGAGGCAGCATCTTTTAAAACGGAGATGCTTTCCACATCGTTGGGGTTGAGCATGCGGGGATCACCTTCCACACCGTCTATCAGTACCAATGCGCTACCGCCCTGGCCGATGGAAGTAGTTCCGCGGATGTTAAACGAAGGTGATTGTGTGGGTTTACCGTCCAGCATTCTCAGGTTCAGGTTCGGCACTACGCCTACAAGGCCCTGGGCCAGGTTGGGTACGGGCCGGTTCCGGAGTGCGGCCGGGTTCACCTGGTCTACTGCTCCGGTGAGGTTCACTTTCTTTTGTGTACCATAACCCACTACCACTACGGCATCGAGGGATTTTGCATCGGGCAGGAGTTTCACATTGAGTGTGCTGTTCTGGCCGGGCTTCAGTTCCTGGCTAAGGAAACCGATGTAGGAAAATACCAGGATAGTATTTTCATCTGGTATATTCAGGGCGTAATTACCTGTAGCATCAGTGAGTGTACCAGTAGTGGTGCCTTTGATCACAACACTCACGCCTGGTAAACCTTCTCCGGTATCGCTGATTACCCTGCCTGTAATACGCCGGTCGGCTTTTGATACAACAGCAGGCGAAAGAGGTGTCAAAGAAGCAGCGGTTACTCTGTCTGCTTCGCTTCCTAAAAGGAGCAATGCAATGCATGCCAATGTTTTCTGATGGGTGCACCGCATCAGATTAAGCCTTTTCTTTAAGAAATGCATAAGATTTGATTTAGATGATGGTAGAATAAGTGTCGGATAGAGAAAAAAAATAGGGATGGAATGGGAAGGTCATACCGGAACCTTGTGCCGGTAATCTTCTGTCATCCATAATAAACTATCCGAATTATTTCACCTCGATGTTAGCGAGGCAAAATTGGAAAAATTCAATTGGAAGTTTACTGCTGTGGAGTGCAATTAACATATTCATAATCTGACGGGTTCAAAATGAATAATGCACAGGTTCTTTCTATCTCGATTAACGTGGTTGTGGATACTGCTAATGTACTAATTCTTATATGCAGATGCAAGAAAGGAGATGGTGTTTTCACACGATCTCCTTTTTTATTGTCTGATAAACAGTAATTTATTCACTTTTCAGCACCGCCACCGGATTACTCCTCGCGGCCTTCAAGGTTTGCGACCCGATCATCATGAACGCGATCAGCAATACCACCAGTAAGCCAGCGGACAACTCCGTGAGCTGCACAGGGGTATGATAGGGGTAATTGGGGAGCACAACAATTTTGAAGAAGAGGTAAGTTGCCGGTAGGGCAATGAGCGCTGATACGGAAAGGAGGAAGAGGAAATTGCGGCTCAGTAAGTATATAAGGTTGCCGATGCTGGCACCCATTACCTTTCGGATGCCGATCTCTTTTAGTCTTGTTTCTGTGGTGAATACCACCATTCCGAACAAACCCATGGATGCGATGGAAATGGCCAGGAACGAAAGGAAGCCGATGATCTTGATCATGGTGGAAAATTCGCTGTATGCCTCTTCTATTGCTTCGTCGTAGAATTCAGCCGTAAAAGGGTGAACACGGTCGATCTTCTTCCAAACGGATTCGATCTTAGCCAGGGTGGCGGGCATGTCTGCGCTTTTTATTTTGGCGCTGATAATGCTCCTGTCCTTGGGTGTCCAGAACGTAAATGCTACCGGTCCGATGAGGTTTTCCACTTTACCATAGTGAAAGTCCTGCATGACGCCAACGATGGTCATTTTGCGTCCATTCAATGTGATCTGCTCACCGATTGCTTTTTCAGGGTTGCCGGCACCGATGTTGAATCGTTTTAAAACCTGCTCGTTCACGATCACCTCGCTGCTGGCCGCTGTTGTAGCAGGGCGCGCAGCAAAGTTTCCGCCGGCCAGGAGTTTGTAGTCGTGCAACGGCAAATAGTTCTCGTCCACATGGTTGGTCATTACCAGAACAGAATCCCGGGAATCTTTGTATTTCATATTGCCGCCCCAGACGTTCCCAACGCCGGTGGTGATCAGTGAGCGGGACAATCCGGTTATTTCCGGCATTTCACCAAGTTCCTTAAGGAGTGCATCTGGTTTATTATCCTGCATATCAATGTTCAGGATATTGGCTGTATTGAATCCCAGGTCGAATGCCAGGATGTTTTTATACTGCACATACCCCACGGCGGTTGTTGTAATAAAGATCAGGGTAACCGTATATTGGATCACCACTAAAGCGCGCCTGAGAGTGAGATGTTTGAACATTTTCATGGATGCAACACTTCCGAACGCATTGATGGGGCTTATTTTCGAAAAGAATACAGCGGGCATGAAACCGGCAATAACACCTACGGTGACTGAAAAGAGGATGAAGGCTGCCACCATGGATGGCGTGAGATCGAGCTTCACCGTTTGCTGCATTTCCGGCGCCATGTTGATCAGCAGCGGCCGCAATACGAGGAACAGGAGGAATGAAAGGAGAAGGGCTGCCAGGGAGATCATAACCGCCTCGGCCAGGAATTGTAGCCGTACCTGGCCCTTTCCGGCACCGATAGCTTTGCGAAGACCTATTTCCTTAATACGGCGTGTAGCACGTGCGATCGAAAGATTGGTATAGTTGAAGCAGGCGGACAATATCACAACAAGCGCCAGCCCACCGAGGATCCACAGTACAACAGGGGGCATGTGAGGGCCGGCAAAACCGGGGCCGCCTTCAGATTGACGGAGGCTTTCTCCGACCACAATGTTATATAAAGGAAGCAATTCCAGCTGGATCTTTGTTTTTTCTTCGGCGAGGTTTTCCTCCTTTGCAATTGCATTGAGCTGCGACTGGATTGTAGCCATGTCAGCATTTTCCGAGGGTAGGAGGTACACGGCGTTGGACCACATATTCGTCCATTCGCCTGTATTGTTTTGTTCAACCGTGGATAAAGATACCAGCGCTTCGAAACTGATGTGTGAGAAGAAGGGAACGTCCTTCATGATACCGGTCACCTGGTAAATGACCGTATCCACCTGGATGGCCTTGCCGAGTGCAGCCTGGTTGCCGAACAACTTCCTGGCTGCTGTTTCCGTGAGAACAACCGAATAAGGTTCTTTCAGCGCTGTTGCAGGGTTACCTTCCACCATCGGAAATGTAAAGATCCTGAATAGGGAGGGCTCTGCCCAGAAGCCCCTGAGAGGAAGAACATTGTCACCCACCTTTGCATCGCCGGAAAAATTGTTGCGCATAACAGCCACTTCAATACCGGATACCTTCTCACGGATGAGCTTTCCTGTTTTTGTGGATGTGGTGGCAAACTTGCCGTTGTCGTCACCGTTGGATGTTACTACATTGGTGATGCGATAGATCCGCTCGCCATTTTTGTGGAACCTGTCGTACGAACGCAAGTCGAGTACAAACGCGATCAGCAGTAAGCCAACGGACATACTGATGGCAAGGCCAAGGATATTAATAAAAGAGAACAGCTTGTTGCGCATGATGTTGCGCCCTGATGTTTTGACGTAGCTTCCGATCATGATGCGGTTCATAAAAAGGTTCACAAATATTGAGCTTCGTACGGTATAACTCCGGAAGAACTTGATGGCATCAATGATGTAGATCAGCTTTGCACGGCGTGGCCCGATGGATTGTACATTCCGCTCAAAACATTCGTTTAGGTCTCCCGTAAGGTCCTCTACGAGCCCGGGTTTACAATACCATTCAACAAATCGCTGCGCCCAGGAGGGGGGATGGTGTTGCCGTTGTTCTTTCATGCTACATTTTTTTCCAGGCAAGCGTTGGTATCCTGGCCCACAGCTGATCGCGCATGGATTTGGCGTTGATCAATGCTGTTTTTCCCTGCATAGTGACCTGATAGAACCTTTTACGTTTGCCGCCACGGGCATTTGTTGCTTCACCCAGCTCACTTTTCAACAATCCTTTCTCTTCAAGACGGTTGAGCACCGCGTGCACCACGCCGAGTTTCACTGAACGGCCGGTATGGTTAGAGAGTTCATCACATATCGCTACGCTGTATGCTTCGTTTATCAACGCTGCAACGGTGAGTAGCACCAGTTCTTCGAATTCTCCGAGGTTTGTACCTTTCATTTACGATATTAATTACGTAAATGTATGTAAAAACATTCTGTAATACATACAAAAGGTGAATAATTAATTTTGCTAGATAAAAAAGACCTTTCCTGGTGTTGCTGATATGCTTACGAGTAGTGCTGCGGCATCACTAAGCTTTTTAATGTTCTTTTTGCTGATGCGGTTCGTTGCTGGCAGGCAGGTTATTGAAATTAAAAGAGTAAGTAGCTTCATAAGATGTAAAGTACATTTGGCGGAGTAGCCGGGATATGCCAAAATGCTCAATTTCCCGTAACTTAGATCACCATGTACTTTACCCGTTTACCAGATCATTCTAAACCTGGCTTTGACGAAGCACAGCATTTTAGCAAATTCAGAAAGCATAACATCATCTTCAATGCAGAGAGCAGAGAAAGCCATTGTGACGACCATGTAGGCTGCCTTTCCATTAAAACAATATTGAGTGGTGAGGAGATCTATGGTGTTGATGGCCGGCAATTAGTGGTCCGTCCGGGGCAATTCCTTGTTTTAAATGATGATCAGCATTATTCCTGCCGCATTAACAGTAAAGAGAAAGTACAGTGTTTATCCATCTTCTTTAAAAATACCTTAGCCTCATCCGTATTGTTTGATACACTGCACAGTGAGGAATTTTTACTGGACCATCCCGGTACAGGTAATGGTAATATGCCTGAGTTCTTTCAAACGCTTCGTGAGATCACACCGGACATGAACAGGCAATTATCCGGTCTTGTACACCTGCTTGAAACCGAGGGATATAATGAGACCATGACCGATGAGTATTTTGTGTTCATGTTACGCTACCTGGTAAGTGTATATCAGCTGGATGCAAATAGTGTCAGTAAGGTGAAGGCAGTTAAAGTCAGCACCAGGCAGGAAATATATAAACGTTTATGCATAGCAAGGGATCTCCTGCATTCATTTCATGGGGATAATATTGATCTGAACAAGGTCAGTACCGAGGCCGGACTGTCCGTTCCACAGCTGGTGAGGCAGTTTAAGTCTGTTTTTCATACTACACCCTACCAATATCTTACCGGCGTCAGGCTGCAACAGGCGGCCAGTTTATTGCAACATTCAGATGAGCAGGTGCAGGACATAGCCTGGATGTGCGGATTTGAAAATGCGGCTGCTTTCAGCAGGGCATTCAGATCGGTCTACGGTGTGCAGCCCACCCGCTTCAGGGCAGAGGGGTAATTTGAGCATTTTTGCATAGCGGTGGTGCCTGTACGTTGGTACTTTTGCGTATGATGATCAGGTTTATACAATCCGCTGTGCTGATGTCCATTATTTGTTTCCAGCAATCCAGGGCTCAGCAGATACCAATACCTATTTACGAAAACCATGTACCTAATGCCCGTCAGGCTCCGGCAGATTACCTGGAGCAAACAGATGCCGATGGCCTTGTAACCCGGATAACGCAACCGGCACTCATTCCATTTTTTCCTGCTAAAGAAACCGCCACCGGTACGGCTATACTTATTTTTCCGGGAGGAGGTTACCGCCTCCTGTCACTGGGAGCATGTGAAGAAATAGCGAAGGCGCTTAACCAAGAAGGTATTGCTGCTTTTATTGTAAAATACCGTTTACCCAATGATACGATCATGATCAACAGGTCCATCGGGCCTTTGCAGGACGCGCAGGCGGCCATCAGACTGGTGCGTAAAAGAGCGGCAGAGTGGGGGATTGATCCAAACAAAGTAGGTATGATGGGTCTTTCGGCTGGCGGCCACCTGGTATCGATGGAAGGAACGCAACAGGATAGAGTTGTGATCGATAACAAGGAAAAGATCAACCTCCGGCCAGACTTTATGGCATTGTTATACCCCGTGATCATTTATGACCCGGCCATTCCCCGGACCCGTGAAAACCTGATCGGTAAACAGCCTTCTCCGGAATTACTGGCCTTCTACAGTACAGATAAACATGTTACGGCCACTACGCCACCCACCTTTATGGTCCATGCCGCTGATGATGACGTGATCCCGGTTAAAAACACACTTTCCTTTTTTGATGCCCTGCTGAAAACACATGTAAAAGCCGAAATGCACATCCTGCAATCAGGCGGGCATGGTTTTGCCCTTACCGATGCGAACAGTAAGGACAATTGGTTCAGGATGTTTAAAAGCTGGCTGGCTGAAAACGGGTTTTGACGGACGTTAAAAGCATCAGGCCTTCAGATCATTTGATCCTGAAGGTCTGTTTATATATATCTATGAAAACCCTTCAGCGCCCCTCCATTTGTTTGATGACAGTCCAACCATCCGGCGTAATGCCCATGATCTCGGTGGCAACACCCAGCGTTGCATAGGTATCGAAGAACTTCATTCTTGCAATGGGATGGTCCACTTCGCTGATAAGCGCATACCCCTGTTCCTGTAATTCACTGATCACCTTATCAAAACCACTCACCGGTAACCGGAACGCCAGGTGCTGTGTGCCGCCTGCGGGAAACTTAATCAGGTAGTCATGGAAGATGCTTTGGCCGGAAAGCGGCTGAATGAGTTCTATGAAGGCGCCCCCGTTATAGGTTTGGGTGGTCAGCCATTCGGCAGGCACCACTTTCCCGTAATAGCTCACACCAAAATCTTCTGCCCGCCCATGTTCCGGCTCGGGAAAACTGATGCCCAGGGCACCGGAAAGGAATTTTACAGCGGCATGAATGTCCGGAACTACCCAGCCAATTTGTGCGAGTTCAAGCCCGGCGATGGTGTTATTAATATTACTCATGTTATTCAGTGTTTAAACAAAGGTAGAAAGGAGGGATTTACCCGGCGAGGGGTATTTACGTCATTAAAAAGGCAGTTTGTGACTATTATATACTGATAGTTGTCAAAAAACAACTGCAAGTAGCGCAAACACAACCAGGAGTAGCGGTTGTTTTGCTGATTCTGGAAATGAACCGCAATATCTTTGTACTGTCAAAAATAAAAACATTGTACGTATGTTGAATGCCAAGATGATCGGCGATAAAATTGCCACAGCACGAAAGAAAATAAATATCTCCCAGGCCCAGCTCGCCCAACGGCTGTTTATCAGTTCCCAGGCAGTAGGAAAGTGGGAACGTGGAGAATCAATGCCGGATATCACTACACTTAATACCCTCTCAGAGATCCTGGGTGTTGACCTGAACTATTTTTCAGAAAGCTTCCCATCTGAGGCACCTGAGACGCCGGTTATGAAGCAACCCGTTGAGTTACCATCAAAAAAGGAACAGAAAAAGCTCAACTGGGATATGTCCCGCGGGAACTGGGTGGATGCAGACTTTTCCGGGTTGAAGAACCTGCACGAGAAATTCAGCTCCTCCAATATGCAGCGCTGTAAGTTTATTGGTTCGGACCTGGCAGGCCTGCTGCTCAAAAGCAATAATGTTGATAACTGCGACTTTTCAGGTTCAGACTTCAGCAGGAGCCATATTCAGAATTCGCACTTAGCCAACAACCTGTTTAAAGGCTGTTCTATGAAAGAGACGGAGTTTTCAGGAAGCCATATCTCCGGTTGCGATCTTACTGACGCTGACCTCACTGGAGTAGTGATCAGGTCAGGCGGCATGGATAAAAGTACACTTGCTAATGCTGTGTGGAATCGTACCTCTTTTAAGGAAACATACCTTGGCGATATGACTTTCGAAGGTGAAATAGAGGACTGCTATTTTGAAAACTGCGCTTTCAAGCGGGTGACCTTCCAGAATGCAACACTTACCAACACCTTTTTCAAATGCAGAAGTCTGAAAGGGATCCGGTTTATCAACTGCCAGGCCGACCGGATGACCTATGAGTTCCTGAAAAGCGGGAAGGCAGATTTAACCGGTATCACATTGTTAACAGCATAAAGAGGAAGACTATGACACAACATGAAATTGCCATCTCGGTGAAAGGGTTGAAAAAATCCTATAAAAATGTACCGGTCCTGACAGGCGTGGATCTTGAAGTAAAGAAAGGCTGCATTTTCGCCCTGCTCGGTGCCAATGGTGCCGGTAAAACAACCATTGTAAAAATACTCAGTACGCTGCTCAGGCAGGATAGTGGAAACGCAACGGTCAACGGATTTGATGTTGCATCAAAGCCGGATAACGTACGGGCATCTATCAGCCTCACCGGGCAGTTTGCAGCTGTGGACGAGATCCTGACAGGGTGGGAAAACTTAATCATGATAGCCCGGCTGCGACACCTCAAAGACCCGCATCAGGTTGCCGATGATCTGCTGAAACGTTTTGGTTTGACGGATGCTGCCAACCGCAGGTCATCCACTTACTCAGGAGGTATGCGCCGCAGGCTGGATATTGCCATGAGCCTTGTGGGAGATGCTCCGATCATTTTCCTGGATGAGCCAACCACCGGGCTTGATCCCGAGGCACGTATAGAGGTTTGGAAGGTCATCAAAGAACTTGCCGGCGATGGCAGAACCATATTGTTGACCACGCAGTACCTGGAAGAAGCTGAACAACTTGCGGACAGGATTGCCATTCTTGATAAGGGCAGGATTATCGTGAACGGCAGCCTCTCTGAACTGAAAAAACTCTTCCCGCCTGCGAAAGTTGAATACATTGAAAAACAGCCGACTTTGGAGGAGATCTTCCTTACCATCATTGGCAAAAAGGCCGGACAGTAATGGAAAAGATAGAAAGCTATTTTTTCAGGGATATGGGTCTGCTGTTCGGACGTTCCATACGCCATATCCTTCACCGCAGGCATACCATGATCATCATTGTACCCCTTGTGTGCATGTTACTGTTCGTGTATGTATTCAGCGGCGCCATCCTGATCTTAGATACCATCACACATAAAAAAATAAAGTAAATGGAAACGATCAATAGCTATTTTTTCAGTGATATGCGTGTTATGCTTGGGCGTTCCATGCGGCACATTTTCCGCAGCCTGGATACCATCATTACGGTTACCATCATGCCTATTGCCATGATGTTGTTATTTGTCTATGTATTTGGCGGTGCCATTCAATCCGGCTCCGATAATTATGTGAATTATGTGTTGCCCGGCATCCTGTTGATTGCCGTTGCAAATAGCATAGGCTATGTGTCTTACCGCCTGTTTTTAGATAAACAACGGGGTATCTTCGAGCGTTTCAACTCCATGCCGATTGCGCATTCTGCCGCATTGTGGGGCCATGTGCTGACCTCGCTGGTATCCAATGCTATTTCGCTTGTTGTAATTGTTCTCGTAGCACTCATCATGGGCTTCCGTTCATCAGCAGGCGTATTATCATGGCTTGCCGTGGCCGGGATAATCACCTTGTTCACACTGGCCCTGACATGGATAGCCGCGATTGCCGGTTTGTCAGCCAAATCGGTGGATGGCGCAGGTGTGATCGCCTATCCGATCCACTTTCTGCCGATCATCAGCTCTGCGTTTGTACCAACGGCTTCCATGCCAGGACCTGTTCGTGCCTTTGCAGAAAATCAGCCGGTGACCCCGATAGTGGAAGCCATCCGCGCGTTACTATTAAACCAGCCGGTGGGTAATGGAATATGGGTTGCGTTGGCATGGTGTGTGGGAATTATGGTGGTAGCTTACTTTTTTGCAAGGAGAGTGTATAAAATGCGGGCATAGGAACTCTTTTTTTATTAAAGTGCTTTGAAGTTCAAAGTACTTTTACTAGCTTAGTATTATGAAAAAGATCCTTTTCTTCCTGATATTAAGTAATGCTGCTTTAGCACAGCTACCTCAGAAAGCCAAACTCGACCAGTATTTTGACCGCCTGGCCGAAAAGAATAAAGCGATGGGAAACATCAGTATCGCCAAAGACGGCAAGGTGTTATATACCCGCAGCATCGGCTACGGCCAGGTCAATGTAAAACCCCTGACGGTGGAAAACCGGTTCCGCATAGGTTCGATCACAAAGATGTTCACCACTGCAATGATCTTTCAACTGATAGAAGAGGGGAAACTGCAGTTGACGGACACGCTTGATAAATTCTTCCCACAGATCCCGAACGCCGGAAAAATAACGATGGCACAGATCCTTGGGCACCGCAGCGGTATCACTAATGCAAAGCGTACGCAGACTCCCCAGGATAACGTGAATACTCTTCCGATAACGAAAGATGAAATGCTCACGTTGATCACTAATGGTAAACCTGATTTTGAACCGGGCACAAAACATGGCTACAGCAATGCCGGTTATCTTGTTTTAGGTCTTATCCTTGAAAAGGTAACCGGGAAACCCTATGCGGAAAACCTCGAAAAAAGGATCACCGGAAGGATAGGGCTGAAAGATACTTACATGGCCATTGGCAACATTGATGTGAACAAAAAAGAAGCACTTTCCTATATGTACTTAAGCGGATGGAAACAGATGCCTGAAACCCATCCAAGTATGCTCTTCAGCGCCGGTGCCATTATGTCAACACCGAATGACCTGAACAAATTCATCCTGGCACTGTTCGAAGGAAAGATAATATCAAAGGAAAGCCTCGGTCAGATGAAAACGATGAGTGAAGGAGAGGGCATGGGAATGGAACCATTCTCATTTGCAGGCAAAACTTTCTATGGCCATACCGGCGGAGTGGATAACTATGGCGCATGGCTGGCTTACCTGCCGGAGGAAAAACTGGCAGTGGCTTACACTACGAATGCGAAGGTTACTCCTGTAAAAGATATTGTCAGTGGTGTGATAGATATCTACTACGATAAGCCATTTCAGATACCATCTTTTGAACCTATCGCCGTTAGCGCAGAAGTTTTGGACCAATATGTAGGTACTTATTCAATCGCCGGCGCTCCTATGAAATTTACGATCAGCAGGCAAGGCTCCATACTTTTCATTCAACCACCCAGCGAACAATCTCCTGCTCCACTCGAAGCAATAGCACAGGATAAATTTCAGATCCAGGGAGCCATCGTTGTTGAATTTGATGTTGCGCAAAAACAGATGATCATTAAACGTGGCGGTGGTCAGAGAGTTTTCACAAAAGATAAATAAATATGAAAAACATCATCCGCATTGCAGGACTTATATTGCTTATACCACTGGTACTGACATTACTTGCTATCTGGCAATGGAAGCCGGGTTCTTTTATCCTGGCCTTTGTTCTTCTGTTGGTGGGTGCCGGCCTCACCTACAGATTACTGGCAGAGAAAAGGCTGAGTAATAAAGCATACCGGTTTGCCGTAGTTGTTGCACTCGCAGCAGCGCTACTCCTTGTTTGGATGAACGCCGCAGTGGGAGGTATCCTGGGAGATAACCCCGCTAACATGATGTATTTTGGCGTATTGCTGGTTGGATGTACCGGTGCCGCTATTGCACATTTAGAACCGCAGGGAATGTCCCGCGCGTTGCTTGCGACTGCGTTCGCTGTGCTGCTTGTGCCCGCCATTGCGCTGATCATCGGAACACCTGCTTTTGATAATGGTGTAGCAGCAGTGTTTGGGTTGCATGTGTTCTTTGCTATGCTGTTTGTTGTATCAGCTATGTTGTTTTGGAAAGCGGCCCGTAAGAAATATATACATGTGTGATGTTATATCCTGTAACACACAGCATTAATATTCATACCCGCACCCACAGAGGCAAAAACCACCACATCACCCGCTGATAGCTGGTGCTGAGGGAAAGCGCCTCTTTTTACCATATCAAACAGTGTTGGTACGGTGGCAACGGAACTGTTGCCCAGTTCGCGTATATTCATCGGCATGATATTTTCCGGGAGAACCGGCTGATCATAGAGGGAATAAAGCCTCTTAACAATTGCTTCGTCCATTTTTTCATTGGCCTGGTGAATGAAGATCTTACTCACCTCACTCAAGGGCACGGCGGCTTTATCAAGGCAATCCTTAATGGCCAGCGGTACATGCGTGAGTGCAAACTCATATACTTTCCTGCCCTGCATTTTAATATACCGTATACGGGCATCTGAACCGGGATAGTTGGCCTTTTCCATATTGATGTATTCCAGTTCGTCAACAGCATAGGATTGAACGCTGCTGCCCAGGATGCCGGCTTTGCTGTTTTCTCTTGCTTCTACAACACAGGCACCTGCGCCATCACTAAAGATCATACTATCCCTGTCGTATACATCAATAACACGGCTTAAGGTTTCAGTGCCTATCACCAGGCAACGTTTGGCAACACCTGCTGCGAAATAAATATGCGCCTGTATCAGGCCCTGCACCCAGCCGGGGCATCCGAACAGGATATCATAAGGTATACAGGAAGGATTATGGATACCCAGGGCATGTTTCACGCGGGAAGCAAGTGATGGAACTGCGTCTGTCTGTATCGTATGTTTGACAACGTTCCCGAAATTATGTGCCAGGATAATATAGTCAAGCGTTTCAGGGTCTATGCCGGCATCTGCGATGGCAGCTTTGGCAGCCAGGCAGGCCATTTCGGAGGCGTTCATGTCTTCTCCTGCATAGCGCCGCGCGGCAATACCGGTGATCTTTTCAAATTTCTCAATGATCTCTCCGGCAGCATTTGGAATAGGCTCCTGTGTGTTAGTATAAAAGTTATTAATGGCGAACTCACTGTTATTTTTAATAACATCGGGTATGTAACTGCCTGTTCCTATGATGACGGTGGATGTGCTCATGAATGTTGTTCTTACTTTTGTAAAGGTAACGGTTGATGTACAAGGCACAAAAATCTTGCAAAACTTTAATTTACTGATTATCAATTATCTGTTGGTGAATATAATCCCGTATGGGGATATTTTTCCCTACATTTAATTCTTCTCAATTCATCGCAGGAGGTAACTACCACCTGTTACCTTTCGGGTATCGAGATCTAAAATAAATGTTTTCCATTCATCTTCATTATCCGTTGGGTCATATGCAAGCCCTTTTACAAGGTTACTTTCCAACTTTATCTCTTTTATTCCATCCCATGAGATCCTTTCAGAATCCCAATATTGACAATTAGCTTCAACAACGGTTATTCTTGTCAGATCGTATAAAACCAACCGCCCATCAGGGATTTTTAAGGAACCTTTATAATAAAGACCAAAAACAGCAACAGGTTTTGCTTCTTCCGGATTCATGATGTAACACATTCCGCCTGCAATTATCAGAAGATCGGGAAGGCCGGCAAACTCATGAACTTCATTTAATCCGGACCATCCTGGCTTAAAGTTTGCGACCCAACTGGTTTCATCCATTCGGTAGAAACGAATGGCAAAACCCTGTGAAGAGAATTCTTCTTCGTTATCGGATACGGCTATATACATTGGGCCATAAACAGGCAGTGCTTCTAATATTTCATACCTTTTCCTATCCATCTTTTCTTATATATTTTAATAGCCTCTTTTAATCATCATATGCTTCTTCTTTTGAGATATTAAGTCCAGTTTCAATTTCTATTTTTTGCACTAAATGAATGAGTGTATCACTGGTTTTAGTGTCATAGATCTTGAGGTCCTTTAGAATCAATTCTCGTCTCCCACCGCCTCTGGCAGGTAGAACTTCCAAAAATACCAATCGCTTGTGTTCATCCTCCGTTGCACTAATATAAATTGTATCCCATTTGTTTGATATGAATAGTTTATTTAATTCCGGAATCCAATAAAGCCCTATATCGTCTTCATATAATTTGTTCCGAATTATTTTAGGGGTTTGAAATAGTTCTCTTTTGTATAATGCCATCTGAGAAACTCTAAGCTGATGGTCCTTTTCCGCTATATAAGGGTCTTCTAATTCATAATGTACAATTCTGAATGGGTTTTGTTTATTAGCAAGTTTGAATTTATCAACAATGATATTATCCTTAATATATGCCGATAGTGTATTTTCGAATTGTTCAGTTTTTTCTCTGAAAGGACTGGCTGCTTTTATTTCATTGATCCAATCTACGTAGATCCCCGCAGCACAAGGCCCGCTTTCCTTATCCCTTGTTGCTCCAAAAACAGATAAACTGATCCTAATATCGTCAAACAACCATGTTGCACTAAATACAACTACGCTATATAAATATTCTTTTTTCACTCCGCGCTGATTATATTTACTTTCGGATTTAACAGCCTTTCCGAGGACTTTTTCTAACTGCTTCAGATATGGGGAGTGAAGTTTTTCAAAAAAACTATGATCTATTGGGGCTATACTGTATATAACCTGTAAAACAGGCTGGCTTTCAAAGGGTGCTCTTACTTCAGCTTCTGTTGTTGGTAACCCGAAGATCTCTGTGCATTTACATCTTATGTTAGACCAACCTCCATACGGTTGGAATTTTTCAAACGCACTAAGTATTGAACGAACTTCATTGAGAGGTTTGCCCCAATCAATTTTAAGTCCGTTTATATCATATTCTGCTGTGTTTGTTTTCATCTTTGATTTTTCAGTAACAAGGGATTATAGGAAAGGTTGAAAATACACTTATTTATTTCTATCTTACCCATATTCAATTATACGCACAAATTCCATGTCCACACTATCACAAATACTTGAGCACAAGATCATTGCCATTATCCGCGGCGTACAACCCCAGGATGTGCTGCCCATCGCAGAAGCCATGTATGCAGGCGGTATCCGTTTATTGGAGGTAACCATGAACTCCATTGAGCCACTGGCGGTTATCAAAGAAGTCTCCGCCAGAATGGGGGATAAAATGATCATAGGCGCCGGCACAGTACTGGATGCCGCAACAGCTAAGGAGGCCGCAGCAGCCGGGGCACGTTTCATCCTTTCTCCGATCCTGGAGCCGGAAGTGATCAAAACGGCCAGGGAACTGGGGGTAGTGAGTATCCCGGGCGCCTACACGGCTACTGAAATTTATGCTGCCTACAAACAAGGGGCAGACATGATCAAGGTATTCCCCGCTACTTCCGCCGCTTACATCAAAGACATCTCAGCACCACTGCCGAAGATGCACCTGTTACCCACAGGCGGTATCACACCCGAGAATATCAAAGATTTCCAGAAAGCCGGAGCCGCCGGCTTTGGTATTGGCAGTTCACTGGTGAATGCCAAAACTGCGGTTACGCCGGAGTATCTGCAGCAGCTGACAGAAAAGTCGCGGCAGTTCATCCGCGCTCTTCAATCCTAAAAAACTACATTATGAAGATAAAAAGCTACGAACTGTTCCAGGTACCACCACGCTGGCTGTTCCTGAAAATAGAAACGGACGAAGGTATCACCGGCTGGGGAGAACCCGTGATCGAAGGAAAAGCGGCCACCGTTAAAACCGCGGTGGACGAACTGATGGAATACCTGGTAGGCAAGGATCCCATGCATATCGAAGACCACTGGAACGTAATGTACCGCGCGGGCTTCTACCGTGGTGGCCCTATCCTTATGAGTGCCATCGCGGGCATCGACCAGGCGTTGTGGGACATCAAAGGAAAATATTACAACGCACCCATTCACCAGTTACTCGGTGGCAAAGCGCGGGAAAAAATGAAAGTCTACTCCTGGATCGGGGGAGATCGCCCCGCAGAAGTAGGAGAGGCCGCCCGTAAAATGAAAGAACAGGGTTTCCTGGCTGTAAAGATGAATGCCACGGAAGAACTGCAGTATGTAGACAGTTACGAAAAAATAGATGCCGCCATTGCGCGCATCGCCGCCGTACGCGAAGCCGGTGGCCCCGGAATGGGCATTGGCATAGACTTTCACGGCCGGGTACACAAACCCATGGCCAAAATACTCGCCAAAGAACTGGAGCCTTTCCGGCCCATGTTCATTGAAGAACCTGTACTCCCTGAAAACAACGAAGACTTAAGAGAAATAGCACAGCACGTAGCCATCCCTATCGCCACCGGTGAACGCATGTTCTCCAAATGGCAGTTCAAAACATTGCTGAAAGAGGGATACGCAGATATCATTCAACCGGATGTTTCCCACGCGGGTGGTATCACCGAATGTAAAAAGATCATTTCCATGGCAGAGGCATTTGATGTAGCTGCAGCGCCGCATTGCCCGCTGGGTCCCATTGCACTGGCGGCCTGCCTGCAGGTGGATGCTACCTGTCACAATGCTTTTATACAGGAGCAAAGTCTCGGTATTCACTATAATAAAGGCAGCGATCTGCTTGACTACCTCACAGACAAAACGGTATTCCAATACAGTGATGGTTATGTGGATATTCCTTCCAAACCCGGTCTCGGTATAGAGATCAACGAAGCGCATGTAAGAAAAATGGCCGAAGAAGGCCACAACTGGCGCAACCCTGTGTGGCGTCATACGGACGGCAGTGTAGCGGAATGGTAAACACAGATCGAACCTAAACATGAAACCTACAAAAATCCGCTTCCAGGTACTGTTCCTGATATTTGTGAACGTTGTGATCAACTACATGGACAGAAGTAACCTGGCCGTAGCCGCTTCTGAAATAGACAAGGAATTTGGATTCACACCGGTACAACTGGGCCTGATCTTCTCCGCCTTCAGCTGGACGTACCTGCTCTTTCAGATCCCCGGCGGTATCCTGGTGAACCGTTTCAGCCCGCGTATCCTGTATGCTTTTAGCCTCATTGCCTGGTCGCTGACAACGGTGATGCAGGGATTTGCAAAGGGTTTTGCCACGTTATTCGGTCTTCGTATGGCCACCGGCGTATTTGAAGCACCCGCATTTCCCATCAACAACCGCGTAGTGAGCAACTGGTTCCCGGATAATGAGCGGGCTTCTGCTATTGCGGTCTATACCTCCGGCCAGTTCCTGGGCCTGGCATTTTTGATGCCGGTGTTATCGAAGATCCAGCTGGAAGTAGGCTGGAAAGGACTGTTTGTGGTAACAGGTCTCATCGGTATTATCTGGGGTATTATATGGTATATCTTCTACCGCGATCCGCTCAAACACAAGGCGGTTAACGCAGCGGAGCTGGAACATATTGAAAGCGGCGGTGGTCTGCTGGACAAGCAGCAGGCAGCGGCCGAAAAGAAAAACGCCTTCCGCTGGTCGGACCTTAAAGCTGTGCTCTCTTACCGCAAGCTCTGGGGGATCTATATCGGCCAGTTTGCCGTGAACTCCACACTCTGGTTCTTCCTCACCTGGTTCCCGAAATACCTTGTGGATTATCGTGGCCTGGATTTCATTAAATCAGGTTATTGGGCCTCGATTCCTTATCTCGCAGCATTCACAGGTATTTTATGCTCCGGCTTTTTATCTGATTACCTGGTGAAGAAAGGGGTATCTCCGGCAAAAGCGCGCAAACGGCCTATTATCATAGGCTTGCTGGTATCTGCTTTTATATTGGGTGCCAACTACGTAAATGAACCTGCGTTCATCATCCTTTTTATGTCTGTTTCCTTTTTTGGAGTGGGTTTTGCTTCCATTACCTGGATCTTTGTATCAACGCTGGCGCCTAAACATCTTATCAATCTTACAGGCGGCGTGTTTAACTTCATTGGCCAGCTGGCCGGTATTATTGTGCCTGTCGTAATAGGCTTCCTGGCAAGCGGTGGCAGCTTTGCGCCGGCATTGGTATTTGTTGCGGTGATGGGACTAATGGGTGCATGCTCGTACATTTTCCTGGTGGGGAATGTGGAACGTATAAAAACAGGCGAAGAATGAAATATTTTTTAAGCTGTGACTGGGGCACCAGTTCCTTCCGGCTGCGGCTGGTGGAAGATCTCAAAATAATTGCGGAAGAAAGATCGGGTACCGGTATTGCAGGTACATACCAGCAATGGCAGCAGGCATCTTTACCACGTGAGGAATTTTTTGCTGCGATCATTAACCGGCAGATTGATGTGTTGGCTGAAAGAACGGGTATTTCGCTGGAAGAAATTCCGGTGGTATTGTCCGGCATGGCATCTTCCAGCATAGGGATGGTAGAGCTTCCTTATAAGGAATTGCCCTTCAGCCTGAGTGGAAGTGATCTGACGGTACATAGGTCCGGCCGGTTTATTATCATCTCCGGTGCCTGCAGTGAGAATGATGTGATGCGGGGTGAAGAAACGAAAGTAGTGGGTTGTGCAGCCTCCTTGCCGGATACCGCATTGTTACTGATGCCGGGTACGCATAATAAACACCTGGTAGTGAAAGGAGGGGAGGTAGTTCGTTTTAAAACTTATATGACGGGAGAGTTCTTTGATCTTTTATCTACACATAGCATCCTGGCTGCATCGGTCAACAGCGATGGAATGTTGGATGATCCCGCCTGCCGTGACTGTTTTAAATTAGGGTTGCAAGCCGGGTGGG
Organism: Chitinophaga niabensis; assembly: GCF_039545795.1. Classification (NCBI taxonomy): domain Bacteria; kingdom Pseudomonadati; phylum Bacteroidota; class Chitinophagia; order Chitinophagales; family Chitinophagaceae; genus Chitinophaga; species Chitinophaga niabensis. Next base: position 1,601,620 of record NZ_CP154260.1, read on the forward strand.
CAGGGAATTTGCTGCATGCTGCTTTTATGGTGCGGACTAACCAGTTGCTTAAAAAAATACCACCTGCTTATAACAGTTTTTATTTAAGCGGGTTACTTATAGGTGCAGAACTGAAAGAGGTGCCGGCTAATATGCCGGTATACCTGGTGGCGGGGGCATCGCATATTCCGCTTTATACTTTGGCTTGCCAGATCCTGAGCATTCGTGTGGAGGCGGTGGTAGATGCTGATGAGGCGTTGATCCGGGGACAGTGGGGGGTGATTTCCAACGTAGCGGACTAAATATAGGGACAGATCTTTGGATAGAAGACCTGTCCCATTTTTTTATAGGAAAGGCAGGTTTATTGCTTCACCAGTTTCTTCGTCACTGCTTTCCCATTTTGTTGTAACTGCACAGAGTACAAACCAGCCGGTACTGTTTCTCCTTTGAAGACCGCGTTATGTTGCCCGGCCAGTAAAAATCCATTCAGCAACACGGCCACCGGCCGGCCTTGCATATCAAATACAGTAAGCCTTGTTTGCCCCGCGTTTTTCAGGAACACCGTGATCCTGCAATTATCTTTGAATGGATTCGGCGCATAATCAATCGTAAACGGAGCCGGGAGTATATCAGGAGACTCCGTTTTAGCACTTATTAACCCCGCCAATGGAGCTGCAGTATTTATTTCCAACTGTGGCGGATTGGCAGCTGCTTCTTTTGAATTGAAGAATATACGCGGATCATGTGCCTGCAAACTTTTCAATGCCAGGGAAATAGTAGTACGGCCAGCCGTAAGTTCGCTTTGTACATATGTGGTGATATCCCAGTTGTAATAAGTGTTCGCAGCATTCGTTACTGTTTGAGTGGCCAATGCGGTAGTGCCGGAAGCAGGTTTGTTATTCCAGGTAATAGCAGATTCCGTCCATGTAGTATTTGCAACGGCGTATACAGCTACCGGTACACTGGGTGTGGTGGTGCCATCTATCTTGCCATATACCTTCAATACTGCAGAAGTAATATTGCTGCCTGCTGAAGAGAGATTAAAGGTCAGGTATGTTTCCCGTGCATTGTTCAGTTGGCCGGCCGGCGATACCTTGGTGATCAGCAGAGTAGGATCTGTAGTGCCATGTGTAATACCGGCATTGGAACCATCCCGCACATAAGCATCCTGTGTAGGGTTTAATACGATGGAAGAGGATGCCGTACTGGCCTTTACTTCTGTATAACTGTTCCAGAGGTCCTGGCTGTTGCCATGGCCTGTAATGCGCACATACCTTGCTGCCCGGGCAGAGAATGGAAATGATTGCAGGTTCAGGCTGGTGCCACTGCTAACAAGGTTGGTAGCGGCGGTAGTCCAGTTAACACCGTCCAGCCCGGTGTGCACATCAAAGCTGGAGGTACGGATATCTCCTTTGTAAAATGCGATCTGTACACCGTTAACTGTTTGGGTATCGGATAAACATAACTGTATCCATTGTCCATCGCCGCTGGCGGACCATCGGGTAGCAAGGTTATTGTCCAGCACATTGGCCGGTACGTTTCCATCATCGGCACTGGCTGTAACGGGAATGCATGCAGGTGTGCCTGTGACGGTGATGCCTACCGCTGTAGATGTGGTGGTAGCACTTTGGTTATCGGTAGCTTTGGCAGTGAGGCTATAGGTACCTGCCGGTACATTATTCCAGGCAAAAGTAAACGGGCTGCTCAGCGCTTCTCCCAGTTTCGTTCCACCATTAAAGAATTCTACCTTGCTGATGCTGCCATCTGCATCCGTAGCATTGGCGTTAATGGTGATGTTAGCCGGGGCAGCAAAAGAAGCGCCATTGGCAGGGGCTGTAATGGATACGGCCGGCGGTTGATTTACGCCGCCTATGTCGCTGGGGCAGAGGCTTGCACTGCTTTCTGTTATACAGAAGTCGTTGAACAGAACCTGCTCGCTGCGGAGTACTGGGTCCTTGCCCCGGTATACACCCCATTTGCCGCGGTTGTAGTCTGCGCCGGTACGCCACATATCAAGACTGTTATTCGTGTAAGAAAGCAGGGTAACGCCATCACTCAGTCTTTTTAAAGTGATCTCAAAAGTGCCCGCGCTGCCTTCGCTGCTTTTGTATTTCACGTAGGCTTCTACCCATGCTCCTTTAAAGGGCGCGAGGTTTACCTCGGCTACCGTACCCAATCCGCCGCTTTCACTGCCGGTGCTGTGAATGATCTGCATCTTTTGTGGATTGCCTGCCCGCGGAGTGATGGTGATCAGCGGAGCACCAGCGTCTCCTTCAATGGCTTTGATCTGGAAAATGTGGGTGAACCGGCTGGAAGGAATAAACCCTGCATCAAGTTTGAATTTCCAGCGGTAATAGGCGGTTTGCCCTTGTGTGTGCTGCATGTCTGCCGGAGAGCCGCTGCCGCCTTTTATTTCCATGCGGGTACGGTCCTCGTTCGTGCAACGGTCATCGTCCTCAACAGGATGGCTGTGAAAAACAAATACGTTCCGGCCCAGGGTATTATCAAAGATCTCTGTTACGTGCGGTCCGAAAGAAGTGTGCCGGCAATCAGGTGATTCTATGCCAAATCCTTTTGATTCGATCAATTGGTAGGTATTGCCAGGGCCATCTGCTTTGAGGGTTACCTGTGCCTGTGAAGTAAGGCCCGTTAATAGCACGAGCATAGCTGCTCCCCATTTGGAAGCGGTTTTCATAACGTTGTGGAAGTTCATCGCATATTGGTTTTATGGTAAAGAAAAGAGGAATAACAACACATCATTTATGCGGTCGGGTCAAAACAGGCGGGTCTTATATAAATATAGTGCAAACGTTTGCAATTATATCCTGAAAGGCTGCTGTATTATTGCATGGGATAAAATGTTATCAGGAAAAGAGAGGATTAAATCATAAACTGCCTGACTGACCTATGGCCATGTTGGAAGAAAATATTCCCGATACCGCAAATTCCGGCCGCTCTTTTTCCCGATATGGTAAACCCCCGTTTCCCGTCAGCGCTACCTTTGCAAAAAGGTCCCAACCATATGTGTAAACAGCTACTTCAATTCTTTTTAATAATATCACCTGCCATCTCTTTCGCCCAAACGAAAAGCGACAGCCTCAAAGCCAGCCGGGACACCACCCGCCAGCTCCAGACTGTAGAAGTAACGGGCCGTAAGGACAACTCCTACAAAAACGAACGCTCCTTTTCTGCCACAAAGATTGAAATGGCAGTAAAAGATGTGCCCCAGGCCATCTCTACCGTTACCAAAGAACTGATGCAGGACCAACAGGCTTTCCGCATGGGAGATATCGTGAAAAATGTCAGCGGAGTTAACCAGTTCTCCGGTTATGACGACTTCACACTCAGAGGTTTCCGCAGCACCACCCAGTTACTCAACGGCCTCAGAACAGTGACCGGTTTCTGGAGTATGCCGCTACTGGTGAACATCGAGCGTGTAGAAGTTATCAAAGGCCCCGCTGCCGCACTGTTCGGTAACACAGATCCCGGCGGTACCATCAACAGCGTCACCAAAAAGCCCCTGGATGTAAACAGAAAGGTTTTTGGCTTCTCTGTTGGCAGTTTCCAGACATACCGCGGCACCATTGACCTTACAGGCCCGCTGAATGAAGAGAAAACAGTATTGTACCGCCTGAACCTCGGCTACGAGAACAGTGAAACATTCAAAACCAATATGGGCACTGAAAATCTCGTGATCAGTCCATCCCTCTCATTTGCGCCCACCAACAAAACAAGGGTGAACCTGGACCTGGTGTATTCCATGTCCAATGGCAAACTATACCGTGGCCAACCGATCTTCGGCGCAGAAGCGGGAACACAACTAAATTCTACCCCCATCTCTTTCACCATCGGCAAGGCAAACGACTTCCTGAAAGAAAAGAACGTTTCAGCCAACATATCATTGAGCCATCAGTTTTCACAGAACTTTTCATTCAACGTTTCCTACCTGAAATATCAGTGGAATGAGAACCTGATGGAGCACCGCACCTCCAATGGTTATGCGGTGGACAGTGCCGGAAGGCAAATTCCTACCCTTATGCAGATGATGACCATCCGCAGGTTATCGAAGAAATACAACGATAATATGACGGCCTATTTCGTGAGCCGCTTCAGCACAGGCGCATTAGAGCATCACCTGCTGGTGGGGTACGACTTCAATCAGTTTTCCGTTCCCGTAGGTGGTTCCAGTGAAACCTCAAAGGAGGGTTACCGCCTGAAGAATGGCACAGTTGGCAACTATGTTAAAGCGAATAAAGAGAATTTCATACTGGATGCAAATGGTAACCCGGTACCCAATGTGCCGCACTTTAACCTGCTGAATCCGGACTATTCCATTGCCACCACTTCCGGTTATATCACTACCAGTACGGCTACAGCCCCTGCAAGGAATATGGCGCATGGCATCTACCTGCAGGATAACATCAGGTGGAACAAATTCTCCCTGCTCATTGGGCTGAGAAAAGAATTCTATAAAGATAAGTTCAACTATTCCAAACCTGCGGAGAAACAGGTAGAACAAAATTCTTTCATCCCCCGTATCGGCCTCGTGTATAACCTTACACCCGATATCAATGTATATGGAATATACGTGCAGGGATTCATGCCGCAGACCTCTTCAACCATGGTCAATCCCAACGTAGGTGGCCCCTTCGACCCCCTTACCAGCCGCATGTATGAAGTGGGTGCAAAGGGAGATTTCCTGAACAGGAAGCTGGGAGCTACCGTGGCCTTGTATCATCTCGAACAAAACAATGTACTGGTAAATGCCAACGACCCCAATAATCCTGAACGCCTCGAGCAACGGGGGCAAGAGCGTGGCCGTGGTGTAGAAGTAGACGTTAACGGCCGCATACTGGATAATCTCTCCATCAGCGCAAACTATACTTTCAGCGAAACCGTAATTACACGCTCCGCTGATCCCAAAATGGCAGGCAGGCTGAAGGAGAATGCTCCGCGCCAGCAAGGCGGCCTCTGGGTGAAATACGCTTTCCGGAATGGTCAGTTGAAAGGTTTGGGTGCTGCTGCCGGTGGTAGTTTTGTGACCCAGCGGAGAACGTTCTCTGAAATACTGGAGCTGCCGGGTTATGCGGTAGCGAACGCAGCGCTGTATTATCATTTCGATAAGATCCAGCTCGCTGTTAACATCAACAATATTTTAGACAAAACACACTGGATCGGTGGATACGATTATAACCGTCTGTTCCCGGGCGCACCACGTAACATTCAGGCGACCATCTATTATACTTTGTAAATGACATTTAAGAAAATATCAGGAAAATTGCATCTCTGGCTCGGCCTCACCGCCGGTCTGGTGGTTTTAATAAGTTTGCTGGCCGCCGCAGTATTCGTATGGGAGCAGGAACTGAATGAATGGTATCACCACGATAAGATATTTGTTAAGTCAGTAGGCAGGGAGCGTTTACCAATGGATACGATTATCGCAAAAGCCAGAACGCTGGCCTTTGCGGACAGTACGCTCACCTTCATGAACGTAGATAGTGATCCCGCAAAAGCTTTCAGCTTCATCAACTATAAACCGGCAGTAAAAAAAGGCTGGACCTGGGCCTCGGGGATGGATGCATACAGCCGGATCTATGTTGATCAATATACCGGCGAAGTACTGGGCGCCATTGATATGCGGTACGACTGGATCTTCAGTATACGTATGCTGCATCAGTGCCTGCTGATCAATTATGATGTAGGCCATTACATAGTTGGTTTTGCCACGCTGATCATCCTCATCATGGTAGTGACGGGTATTGTGTTATGGTGGCCAAAGAACAAGGCTGCATTAAAACAACGCGTATGGTTCCGCTGGAAAGACACTACCCGCTGGAAAAGGAAAAACTACGACCTGCATAACATCGGCGGTATCTACAGTTTCTTTTTCATTATCATCTTTGCCCTCACCGGCCTGGTATGGACTTTCGATTGGTGGGAAGACAGTGTTTACCGCATGTTGGGCAATGATCCCAAAAAAGTATTTCCGAAACCTCCGGTGCCTGCACCCGCAGAAAATAATGTGAACAATGTGCTGGATCTTGTGCTGGCGGATGCAGCCAAACGTGTTCCAGGATGGGAAAACATGGGTGTTTCTATCCTAAGGAAAGAGGATCGTGCCATCTCAATGAATGTAAAATATACCTCCGGCCGTTCAGGTTGGAATGAATGGGATAACTACTATTATCATCCTAAAACAGGGGAATTATACCACACCATCACGCACGATCAGAAAACACTGGGTGCCAAATGGCGTAACAGTAACTATCCCATTCACGTAGGCAGTATTTATGGATGGCCCACTAAGCTGTTAGCTACCTTCATCGCATTATTCTGCGCTTCGCTACCCGTTACCGGGTTTTACATCTGGTGGGGTAGAAGGAAGAAGGCGCAAACTGCTGTTCCCCGGCCGGTAAAAAAGACGCCAATGGGAAAAAGCATTAAATCAGCGGAAGCCCTCTCAAAAGTATGATCTTTCTCTTGAGGCGCCCCCCTTTTTAGGTTTCTAGATGGCCTTTTGCGGCCTTGTATTGGCCTTGTAATGGCCTTAAACGGCCTCGTGACGGCCTTGATCGGCCTTGTAACGGCCTCGTGACGGCCTCAATCGGCCTTGTAACGGCCTTGCGCCGGCCTGATTCCGCAATTCTTCGGCCTCATCCAGTATATTTACGGTAATGAAGATTACCCTTATCACCGGAATGTCCGCTACTGGAAAGAGTACCGTAATAAGAGATCTGGTCTCTCGTGGCCATAAAGCAATAGACCTGGATACGGAAGCCTTTTCAGTATGGGTGGATGCAACCGGAGATGACGATGAGGTAAAACCAGGCAAAGACTGGGTATGGAATGAACCCCGTGTGCTGGAACTCCTGCAGCATAAGGAGCCACTTTTTGTAAGCGGTTGCGCGAGTAATATGGCTAAGTTTTACCCTTATTTTGATCATATCATACTGCTTACGGCACCAGATGCGGTAATCGTTCAGCGCCTTAGCCAAAGGCAAGGCAACGCTTATGGCCAATCGCCGGAAGAAGCAGAACGTGTGCTTCGGCTGAAACAGGTGATAGAACCATTGCTCAGAGAAGATGCGGATCTGGAAATAGATACAAGCGTGGCAGATCAGTCCGCTGCAGAATTAATTCTGAGGCATACCGAATAATAGGAAATGTATCAAAACCGGACAGTTTTTGTGTCGAAAGCGGACAAGGTAAAATAATAACTCCGCTGTAAATCAACCTTTTGCCTGTCCGGCATCCTGTTTGTACACCACGGTATGCCATGATTAAAAACTTCTTCAAAGTCGCTTACCGTAACCTTCTGCGCAACAAAGGCTTTTCCGTGATCAATATTACAGGACTGGCTATTGGTATGTCTGCAGCTATCCTTATCCTCCTGTGGATCCAGGACGAGCTGAGCTATGATGAGTTTCATGAAAATAAGGACAGGATCTACGAGGTATGGAACCGCGTACCATTTGATGGTAAGCTTTCCTTATGGAATTCCGTACCCTCACCATTAGGCCCTGCACTGGAAAAGGACATACCTGAAGTGGAGCGCGCAGTAAGGGTGGTGTCGTATGAGGGATTGCTTTCGGTAGGAGATAAAAAAATAGTGAAGTCGGGCCAAATGGTGGATACCGGTTTTTTGCAGATGTTCAGCTTCCCTATGCTGGAAGGTGATCCTTCTACTGCGCTGAACGAGGTGCATTCACTGGTACTGACGGAAAGTACTGCTAAGGCTTTATTCGGTAATGAAGAGGCATTGGGTAAGATAGTAAAACTGGAGAACCGGGATAATTTTACGGTTACGGGTATTGTAAAAGATCCGCCGTCTAATTCAAGGTTCGATTTTGAATACCTGTTGCCCATGGCATATAAAAAATACGGCGAGGGGCAGGACCTGGGCTGGTCTGATAACAGTACGCCTACTTATGTAATACTGAGGCCAAATGCAAGCTTTGCTACTGTGTCTGCTAAAATCAAAGACCTGAAGCAAAGGTATGATGGCGGTGAAGCGAAAGAGTTGAAATGGGAGTATCTCATTTATCCGCTCAAACGCTGGCATTTATATTCAAGTTTTACCAATGGAGAAGAGGATAACAATGGCCGTATTGGATTTGTAAAACTATTTGCCATCATTGCTGGCTTCATATTATTGATCGCATGTATCAATTTTATGAATCTCAGTACAGCAAGAAGTGAGAAACGGGCAAAGGAAGTAGGCATACGAAAATCAATAGGGGCACAGAAAAGCTCACTGATCAGCCAGTTTATAGGAGAATCTGTTTTTCTTGCCTTACTGGCAGGTATCATAGCGCTCCTTATTGTGCAGGTATCCCTGCCTGCCTACAATAAGCTTACTGATAAAGCACTTTTCATCAACTATGGCAATATCTATACCTGGATAGCATTTGTGGGCTTTATCCTGTTCACTGGTCTGCTGGCCGGCAGTTATCCTGCCTTCTTCCTTTCCTCTTTCCAACCGGTTAAAGTATTGAAAGGCACATTTAAAAAAGCAAACGCACTCGTAACGCCCAGAAAGGTGTTAGTGGTGTTGCAGTTCACATTTGCGATTGTGCTCATCATTTGTACTATTATCGTAAAGCAGCAGATAGACTATGCCCGCGACCGGAAAATAGGGTATAACAAAGATCATCTCGTTTATCATTTCATGACGGGCGATATACCTAAGAACTTCGAACTGATAAAAAATGAATTGATCTCATCCGGTATTGCAAGATCGATCACCAGAACCAATTCTCCGATCACTGACAGATGGAGCGATGGATGGGGGCAGAGTTGGGAAGGTAAGGACCCTAATGATAAAACATCTTTTGACCGGTTTTTGTCTGATGAAGATCTGGGGAATACCGTTGGCCTGCAGTTTGTACAGGGCCGTGATTTTGATCTGAAAAAGTTCCCGACAGATTCAACAGGGCTTATTATCAATGAATCCGCCCTGAAAGTGATGAAGTTTAAAGATCCGATCGGAAAAGTAGTAGGAGACCTTGGTATCGACTGGCACATTGTAGGAGTGGTGAAAGATTTTATATTGACCAATCCTTACGAACCAATAAACCCTTTGTTGATATGTGGAGCTAAGAGCCGCTTCATGACCTTCCAGGTGATGCAGATAAAACTAAACGGAGGTAATGCTACGGATAAAAACCTGGGCAGGGCAGAAGCTATTTTTAGAAAATATAATCCTGAATATCCCTTTGATATAAAGTTTGTAGACCAGGCCTATGCGAAGAATTTTGAGCGGGAGAAGCTGCAGGGTACACTCGCTGCTTTATTTGCCGGCCTCACTATATTTATTTCATGCCTTGGTTTATTTGGCCTGGCTACCTATATGGCAGAGAACAGGGTCAAAGAGATCGGCATTAGAAAAATACTGGGTGCATCCGTAACCGGCATCACCACCTTGTTATCAAAAGACTTTGTGAAACTGGTGCTCATTTCACTTTTAATAGCTACACCACTTGCATGGTGGGGGATGGATAAATGGCTGCAGAATTATTCATACCGGGTGGGTATTGAATGGTGGGTGTTTGCATTAGCAGGTGCTTTGTCTGTATTGATAGCATTGCTCACGGTAAGTTACCAATCCATAAGAGCAGCGTTGGGTAATCCGGTGAAAAGCCTGAGAGCGGAATAGAATCTTTTAAACTTACGAATAGAAAAGCTCCTCGTTCGCGTGGGGCTTTTGGCATTTATAAAACGGTTAATCCTTCTTTACTGTACGCCGCCATCATCGGATGGTCATATGAAAGCTCCGTTACCAGGTAATCCACCTGGTTAAGGTCGCAGATCCTCAGCCTCCGGCTGCTGTTCAGTTTCTCACTGATGCAGAGCACCGCCGTTTTACGGGCAGAACGGATAATGGCTTTTTTTACCTGCACAATTTCCCAGTCTACATCCGTTAGCCCCTCTTCAGAAGAAAATCCATTGGCGCCCAGCAGGCAAAGGTCTGCTTTGATCTCGGCCAGCTGGTTGATCACGCTGGAACCGGTATGCAGGTTTGCGTTCTTACAAAGTTTGCCTCCTATGGTGATCACCTCCAGGTTGCTCTTTTCAGATAATGTAATGGCCACTTGCGGGCTGATGGTAAAGAAGGTTACCGTCAGGTGATCCGGGATGATCTTCGCAAACTCAAGCATGGTAGTGCCACCTTCAGTAAGTATCACCATATCTTTTTTGATCAGGGATAATGTTTTTTCTGCGATCACCTGCTTGGAGTCCTTTGCATAGACCGTGCTGTCTTTCATGAACGGTGTAGCCAGGGATTTGCTGATGGCCCCGCCATGCACTTTAATAATATATCCATCCTCCACCAGCTCCTTCAGGTCGCGGCGTACGGTGTCCTCCGAAACATCCAGCAGGACGCTGAGGTCGTTGGATAATACCTTGTTATGCAGGTTCACTTCCCGCATGATCAGCTTATGTCGTTCTTCTTTGATCATCATATCGGCCCTGAAGGTATGCGTTTATTTGCGTTTTTGAAGTTCAGGTCAAATAAAAACGCAAATGAATAGATGTTGGATGTGGCTATATTCTCAATAGTTCTGTTTTATTAACTAAAACCATGCTTTATGGTTTTATAACTGAAAATTTAGCATCAAATAAGCCTAAATAAGAATTAAAAATGATGTATTTACCTGTCTAAAAAACTGCATTGTAGATTATGATTTGCGTTTTTGTGCAGTTATATTTATCGAAATAAACGATCAAATACGTAATATTCGAACCATGAACATCTTAAAAGTAACAGAAGAGCCTTCCAGGTACAGGCATCTTGAAAAAATGACCATTGAAGAGATCACTGCTCATATTAACCGGGAAGACCAGTTAGTAGCGCTGGCGGTGGAAAAAGCCTTGCCGTATCTGAATGCATTGATCAATGCGGTGGTAAGGAAATTGCAGCACGGTGGAAGGATGTTTTACCTGGGGGCTGGCAGCGGCGGCCGTTTATCAGTGCTGGATGTAATTGAAATGCCTACCACTTACGGCGTCCCAAAGGGGCTTTTGAATTCAGTATTGGCGGGAGGTACAGATCACCTCGTAGAAGCACGGGAAGAAATGGAAGACGATACGGAAGAAGGATGGAAACAATTGCAACTGCAGCAGATCAGTAAGAATGATATTGTGATCGGTATTTCAGCAAGCGGCACTACGCCCTTTGTATTGGAAGGTTTGAAGCAATGCAGGCAACATGGAATAGCCACTGGTTGTATTGTGAGCAATCCGGGTTCTCCTATTGCGGCCCAGGCAGACTTCCCGGTAGAAGTGATCACAGGGCCTGAATTTGTTACAGGCAGTACCCGTATGAAATGTGGTACGGCACAGAAGATGATCTTCGATATCATCAGTACCACTACCATGATACAACTCGGCAGAGTAGAAGATAACCGCATGGTGAATGTTGCGCTGATCAATAACAAGATCATCGACAGGGCTGTAAAGATGCTGATGATAAAAGCAGACATCCGGGATTACGAAGCAGCAAAAGAATTACTGATGGCTCATGGGAGCGTAAGAAAAGCATTAGATCATCTCTCAGCAAGAACTTAAACATGATATTGATTGCAGATGGAGGATCTACCAAAGCCAACTGGTGCCTGATCCACCCGGAAAACGAGGTGTTGTATTTCAGCACGGAAGGATATAACCCGTACTACGTAGATAGTCATTACATCCATCAATCACTGCACAATGCATTGCCTGCGGAAGTGCCGCGTGCGGAAGTAACAGCAGTGCATTTTTATGGTGCAGGCTGTGAGCCTTCTACGGAGGCGGTGATCATACAAGGCCTCAGTGCATTATTTGAGCATGCGGAGGTAACCGTGGGCAGTGATCTGCTGGCCGCCGCTCAGGCATTATTAGGTAATAAGCCGGGTTTTGCAGCTATTCTCGGAACAGGCACCAACACCTGCCTGTATGATGGGAAACAGGTTATCCACTCCATTGATCCCTTAGGTTATATGCTGGGAGATGAAGGGAGCGGTAGCTATATCGGGAAGAAATTGCTGACCGCCTATTGCCGTGAATATCTTCCGCTCCCGCTGCGGCAGGAGTTCCTGGCTGTTTATGGATTAACAAAGGAGCGCATCATGGAGCGTGTGTACAAAGATCCGATGGCTAATCGTTTTTGTGCCGGGTTCACAAAATTTGTAAAACAGCATCTCAACGATCCATATATACATCAGCTCGCAGCAGATGCCTTTCATGATTTCTTTCGTTCCCTTGTTTGCCACTATCCGGGTTATGAAGGTTATACGCTTAATTGCGTAGGTTCTATCGCCTTTCATTTTGAAGAGATACTGAAGGAAACCGCTATGCATTACGGTATGACTACCGGCAGGATCATCCAGGATCCGATACAGGGTTTGGCAGACTATTACCATTCAAAAATATCCGCGATGAAGGGTTAAAGGAGGCTCCCGGCGCCAATTATTACAATTTGTTGTTGTTATGTTAACAATTCGATAATGATCAACCATGTTCTTTGTGTGACATTGGGTCGATCTGAATCTGAATTTCTAACCTTTAAACTATAAGCTGGTATGAAGAAGCTTTTACCCCTGGCGCTGGTATTTATTTTTGCATGTAAAGACAAAAACGGTGTTGATCCAAAAGAAGATCGTCCGGAATTTAAGAACCGCTCTAACGCAGAATTACTGATTACTATTGATCCCGCTTTTTCCAATGTCAGTGCTTATACCCTTATAAGCAGCAGTGATACCATACCCGGGTTTAAGGATTTTGTGTATGGCGGTACTCCTGACGGACAAGGGTTTTTGAAAAACCCTGATGGATCAGGATATATAATGGTTACAAATCATGAGAATCCCTGGGCTATCTCAAGGGTTTATCTCGATAAAAAATTAAATCCTGTAAAAGGAGAATATATTCTTAATTCCCAGGGGGCTACAACACGCTTGTGTTCTGGTTCCCTTGCTACGCCGCAGGAACATGGTTTCCCCAAATATACATTCTTAAGCACGGGAGAAAGTAATGTAAATGCAATGACGCATGAGATTGATCCGGTTGGGGCAGCAAATGCCAGCGATGCCACACGTAAGAAACCAGCTCTTGGGAAGTTTAGCGGAGAAAACGCAGTTCCGCTGGCTAAAGATGCTTATCCAGGGAAAACAGTAATTATATTAGGTGAAGATGATTCCAATGGACAGGTTTATTTGTATGTGTCTAACACACCCGGTGACCTGGAAAACGGGAAATTATATGCATTACGCAGAACCAACCTGAACCAGATTGAAACCAGCATGAGCAAGGGGAATACTTATGATGTGGAATTCATTGAAGTGCCCAATGCGAAAAATATTACCGGTCCGGAAATGGAAGCGTTAAATGGTACTTTAAAATCCATACAGTTTGCCCGTGTGGAAGACCTGGACTATAGGAAAGGTGGTGGCGCAAATAGCCGGGAAGTTTATTTTACAGCAACCGGGATAAGCGGTGTTCCTGAAAAAACATATTGGGGACGTATTTACCGTCTTAAGATGGATGCTGGTAATCCTCTGATCGGAAAGCTGGAGATCATAGAAGATGGTGATCTGAATCCGGGAAATGAGATAATTAATCCGGATAACCTGTGTGTAACCCAAAATTATGTTTATATACAGGAGGATGGCGATTCGTATTTCCCCGGTGCATCCCATAATTCACTTATCTGGCAGTATGATATTGCCAAAGGTACTAAGAAGAAGATGATTGACATGAAAAACAAAACGCTGGGCAGTACGAAATATAATCCTGCTAATGATCAGCGATTTGCTACCTGGGAACACGGTGCTATGCTCGATGTTTCCGATATTATCGGAGAGCCAAATACTTTTATCATCAATATACACGCCCATACCTGGGTTGAAGGCAATAAATTTTTGAATCCCAGTAAAGCCACTTCAAATGTTCAGTCATATGCCGGTGGCGGCCAAACCATTATATTGAAAGGAATACCTAAATAAATTTAATGTTGAAAAAAACAATCCCCTATCTGTAAATAGATAGGGGATTTTTATATTATTAATCATCTGTATGAAGATAAAGGTTCTCATTGTCCTGCTGGGTGTTTTCCTGCTTATACAATGGCAGATCAGTGGTTGTAATAACAGGCCTGAAAAAGGAGATGCCGCTGTAAAGGAATATTTTTTCAATGAAATGGATACGCTTTTAGACGAACTTGATAAACTTGACGTTCTGACGGATCAAAAGAAACCTGTTGCAGTATTGCAGGGCCAGTTTGCCAATTGCAGGTTTACATATAAAAAAATTGAAGCTGTTGTTGAATATTATTTCCAGGGAGTAACCAAACGTATTAACGGCCCGGCACTACCGGATGTGAAAACTGAAGATGGTGTGGTGTGGCCTCCTGCTGGATTTCAGGTAATTGAGCAGTTTTTATATGATCGATACAATGATAGTCTGCAACCTGCTTTATCAGATAAAATAAAGACCCTGCAGACAGATCTGAAGTTTATAAAAGATAATATGCAATATATCTCTATAACCGGGAACCATGTTAAAGAGATGCTGCAGCATCAGCTCATCAGGGTCGCCTGCATGGGTATTACGGGGTTTGACGCACCATTAAGCAAATTATCATTGCAGGAATCAGGTTATAGCTTACAGGGAATTGAAAAAATAACTTTGTTATATACAGGGGAGGCGGATGCGGATACCCGGAAAAAAGTAGCTGATGCCATACAGTATCTCTGGCTAAATAATGAGTTTGACAATTTCGACCGGTTAAATTTTATAACATCCCATTTAATGCCATTAAGTGATATCCTTGCTAATGCGGTTCCGGATATTGACAGGAAAATGGATAGTCTTGTAAGAAAACCTTTTACAGGTACACTTACATTATTAATGCAGGGGAAAGGCCTGAATGCTGATTATTATTCTCCGTACGAAATAGCAAAGAGCAATCCTGAAAAGGTTTTACTGGGTAAAAAACTCTTTTTTGATACCAGGCTTTCCCGATCAAACACTATTAGTTGTGCCAGTTGCCACCAGCCACAGTTGTTTTTTACTGATGGTAAGGAAAAAGCAGGGAATTTTGTACATGGCGGATCCTTGCAGCGTAATACGCCCACGCTTTACTATGCAGGCTTTCAAAGCAGCCAGTTCTATGACCTGCGATCCCCCTCGCTTGAGGACCAGGCTCACGAAGTAATGAAAAGCAGCGATGAGTTTAACTTCTCTTCTGCCGCCATTGCCCGGAAGATTGCTGCTGAGCCGGAATATATACCCATGTTTAAGAAGGCTTTTAATACAGACTCCATTGGTGGGTTTGAGGTTAGAAATGCAATGGCCGCATTTGTGAGATCACTTGCTCCCTTTTCTTCTTCTTTTGATGAATATATGAGAGGAAACAAAAGGGCATTAAGCAGTGAACAGATCAGAGGCTTTAATTTATTTGCGGGTAAAGCTAAATGCGCCACCTGTCATTTCATCCCGGTATTTAACGGGAATATTCCTCCCTGGTATACAAAATCAGAATCAGAGATCATAGGCGTACCGGTAAAGGCAGTTTGGGAAAATGCTGTAATTGATCCGGATAGCGGGCGCTATCAAATAAACCATATCCCGGAACTAATGTTTTCATTTAAAACCACAACCGTAAGAAACGCAGAGAAGACGGGGCCTTATATGCATAATGGTGTGTTCAAAACCCTTGATGATGTAATAGAATTTTATCACAAAGGGGGAGGTGCTGGTATTGGTATTAACTTACCTGCTCAAACATTGCCTTTTGATTCATTGACCCTGAATGACAATGAAAAAAAATCCATGATAGCTTTTATTAATGGATTAACAGACAAAAGTATAAACTATTAAGCCAAACCTTGTTGAAACAGCTTAGCATATCATTGATAGTATTGTTTACAATTGGTTGTAATAAAAACAATGATAATAAGATATCTTGTTCTGATGTTATCCGGATTGAAGTTTCAACTACGCCATCCGATTCCTGCATTCCTGTGGGGGCTATCAGGATTATAAAGCCCATCGGTAATGATCATCAGTACCGTATTAATAATGGCCCTTATCAATACTCACCGGACTTTCAATCATTGGTTGCCGGAAAATATACTATTGTAGTAAAAAATGGTATGGGCTGTGAAAAGGCCGATACAGTTGTAATTCCTTCCACAATTGCAGGTCCGTTGTTTAGCAAGGTAAAGCAGGTGCTGGCAACATATTGTATCAGTTGCCATAGTGGCAATAATCCCCAGGCAGGTCATGACTGGAGTAAAACATGTGATATTCTGTTAAAATGGGAAAGAATAAAAGCCCGCGCAGTAGAGGGGATTCCATCGCCTATGCCAACATCCGGCCTGATACCACAGGTTGAGCGGGATAAAATTACTGCCTGGATAGATGCAGGGCATCGCTACATTGATTAGGATCAGCACAGTATCGGCAGCAGAAGGCATTATAAAAGCACAGCCAGCGTTTGCCGGCTGTGCTTATTGATTATTTTGTTGCCTCTGATGGGCTATTGTCAGGTGCTCTTTCATATTGGCAACAATCCGGAAATGCATTGTAGACCTCATCTTTTGCCCTTACTTTATCGGTATCATGCCCTGCAGCAGCGATCAAAGCAGAGATTTTATCAATGTCTGTTTTCTTTTTGTGATAGTTTACCGTCAGTAATTTGGTATCCACATCCCAATAGGAGGATTTGATCCCTTCAATTTTCAGGGCTTTTTCAATACGTCTTTTACACATCCCGCACTCGCCATATACTTTAATGGTGGCTTTTTGTGCCTTTGGCTCGAAGTTGAAAAGATTGAGCTTATGATCCTGTGCTTTGACTCCCTGGGCAGATAATACGGCAATGGCAATAGCCATGAATATTCTAATCGTTTTCATGATTGAAGTAGTTTTTAATGAAGTAAATGTTGGATAAAAAATAGGAGAGAGGGGAATCAAATCCTGAAAACGCAATGGCGGGTGTAAATGGGCGCTTTAAATGGAATAAGAGAAGCGTAAGTAGTATTTGTTTTGCTGGAAAGCCGGGGAATAGAAAACGTAACCCCGAATGGACGGAGCTGAACAGTTTGATCTGTAAATGGCTTCACCGGCTTTTTAACATGTTTTGCAACCCGGTGGGAATCCGTTATTTTATAGAAATGATGAGTTGTTTCACAGCAATCACTGTTTACCTTATTATGTAGAACTGTTAGATAGCTAATGCCTACAAACTTTTTCTGACCACAACAATGGAACTCCTTTATACTTACTCCAAATGTGGAGATAGCATAAACACAAATGAGCAGTATGAGTAATACTTTTTTCACCTATTGAGCTGCAGTTATTTTGGGCAAAGATAACCTACAACTCTTCTTTGGCTTTTATATAATTGTGGAAAGGGTGTTAAAATTCAGTTAATCTTGTGCCGCAAAAAGGCCAATCCCTCCACAGCAATGGCCTCCTGCGAGCTTTCTATCTGCCTCCAGATGGAGGCTGCTTTGGCAATAACTTTTACATCCGGTGTAAAAGACTCTATCACCACATCACCGGTATACCCGGTTACCTGCAGTGCGGCATTGATCATACGCCAGTCTATGTGGTCCTTACCCGGCGTTCCCCGGTCACTGCCGCATGCATGAAAATGCCCAAGGCGATGCCCTGCCTGCAGAATAACCTGCACCGGATCTTTTTCTTCAATATTCATGTGATAAGTATCCAGGTGTAGCAACAGCGCTTCGTTGCCAACTGCATCGATCATCTGCAATGCCTGCTCTGCTGTATTGATGAAATCCGTTTCATAACGGTTCAACGGTTCAATGGCGAGTTGCAGGCCCATTTCAGCGGCATACATGGAGAGGTTGCTCAAATGTTTTACCACCAGTTCCCATTGCTGCTGATAGTCATCGGGTGTTTCAACGCCGGCTCTTCCTACAGAAGAATACAGCGGCCCTGCCAGCATACCGCAACCCAGTATGGGCATTACATCCAGCACGCTTTTGAGATAGGAGAGGGAAGTTTCCTGTTCCTGAACACTCCCCCGCAGATCGCGCCCGGGACCCATGGCTGCACATATGGAACCACATACCAGTCCGTTATCATCAAGCGCCCGCCGTACCAGCGAGGGATTAATATGTGCCGGATCTTCCAGCGCAATTTCAACAGAATCAAACCCCCATGCTTTGAAACGGGGGAACAGCGTAATACTGTCATTCGTAAATGGCGAAGTGAAAAGAAAAGTATTGATGCCAAAACGCATAAGAGCTTATTTTTTCTGAAGGAAGAGGTGTACCCCTTTTTTATTGCCCACAACAATATCCAGTTTACCATCTCCATTCATGTCTTCTACTACCAGGTGCAGGCCTACGCCTGAATCATTATCTACCTGGTGCGGTATCCAGGCAGGCGTGCTTCCCGGCTTAAACTCAAACCAATACAGGACTGCAGGTTCAAATGCACCCGGGTCACCCCCATTGTGTGCAAAGTACCGTTTGCCGGTTATGATATCCGGATATCCATCACCGTTAATATCAGCCAGCGCTACGCCATGTGTTTGTGAAAATGATCTATGTATCTCATGATGTTTCCAGGAGCCACCGCTTACCTGCTCATGCCACCAGATCCCATAGTTATGTGCAGAGGCGCTGATCACATCCGGTAAACCATCCTTGTTTACATCCAGCACATACATCTGGGAACAATCGGCGCCCAGGTCTGCGGGGTGAAAAGTCCAATTGTTTTGCCTGGGGTTACCGGGGTTTTCCCACCAGCCTTCCCTGATCAGCACATCCTTGTGGCCATCTCCGTTAACATCCCCAAAGCCTAATCCATGGGTGAACATCTCTGCCCCCCGTGCATTTCCTTCAGCGATCACAAAGCGTTGCCAGGCTGTATCACCTTTGTCCGGAGAACGCAGCCAGATCACCTTCTTCTCCTGCGGGTCATTACATAGCAGATCAAGACGGCCGTCTCCGTCCATATCGGTCATAAGCGGAGATTCATTCCCTACAGATTTATATACAGGATGTGTTTTCCAGTGCCCGGGTTTATTACGCGGGTTCTCATGCCATACTGCTGCCTTACCGGGAAAATCGATGCGCACCAGGTCCGTCCATCCATCCTGGTTTACATCCATACCAAAGTTGAGAAAGGAATTACTGTATCCGTTACTGACGGAAAAGGTATCTGCTTTAGCCAGTGCATGGCGCTTCCAGCCGGGTGCCGCAAACCAGTAAGCCCCGGCGATAATATCCTTGCGGCCATCCTTGTTTACATCACCAACAGCCACCCCTTCCGTAATAAATTCGCGGGTGATCACCTGTTTAGAAAATTGGGCGGTAGCTATATTGCTCACCAGGAGTAATGGCAGTACGAATTGCTTCATCATTTTGTGCTGAGTAAAAATTTTAGTAACGCATAAAAATCCTGCTCCGGTATGTTTTTACCAAACTGGTCAGGCATCAATGTATAAACGGATGCTTTCTTCTCTTTGATATCACCGCTGGCAACAGTAAATTCCTGGCCGGCTGCATTGGTGAACACCTGAACGGCTCCTTCCGTACGGCGGTATAAGCCACTGAGTGTTTTCCCGTTTTTTAAGGTGATATTATAGTTGCGGAAAGCTGCTGAAATATTGCGGTTAGGGTCCAGGATCTTTTCTGTAAGGGCCTTCGCTCCCCAGTTACCAATACCATCCAGCTGCGGGCCTACCATACCACCGTTACCTTTGATCTGGTGGCACATACTGCAGTTCTGTATAAACACATTCCTTCCATCTTCTGCCTTAACGGTAACATGTGTAAAGCCTTCCAGCCTGTCCGCGATCAATTGTTGCCTTGCATTAGCGTTGCCTGTTGTTAGTTTATCGAGCTCCTGTTGCTGTGCGGGTGTTACATGTGCAATCAGGCGCTCTTTTACAGCCGGTTCAGCGATCACATCCGGGTGGATGTCGCCAGCCTTGAGAGCGGCCAGCAAATGATCAGCACCTGCCTGTGTATTGGCCAGCAGGGTAGCAATGCTTACCTGGCCATTACGGGGGATGCCGCTTAAACCTTTGGCCAGCATGGCGTATACAGCAGGCGAGGGGCTTTGCGCCAATGCCTGCGCTACTTTTTCGCGTAATACGGCAGGTTGGGCAGGATCGTTGAATATAGCTCCAAGGTAACTGATATTTCCTTGAAGGGAAAGGTTCATCAGTGCGGGGGCCGCAGCCATGCGTACATTGATATCTGCCCAGGGTGCTGATAATAACTTACGCAACACAGGCTCCAGCGAATTCACCTTAAGATCTCCTGCCATTTCTACTGCATGTGCCCTGCGTTCTGCTATTTCACCGGGGCTTACAGCCGGCATAGGCAGCACGGCCGGCGCCAGCTTGCCGATACCGATGGCGCCTGTAACAGAACTGTCTGTTACTTCAATGTAGCCCTGCTGCCCCTGCCAGCTATGCAGGTCGAATGTTGTTTTTTTGATGAGGTCTTTCCATACAACTTTGCGGTCCATACGCAGCCGGTATTCTGCTACTACCTGATCAGTACCACTCAGGCGTATACGGACCGTATTGCGGGAGGTGCCTTTTTTCTCTGTACTGTTATCAAGATCATTGTCAAATACATTCATCTGCAGCGTAGCGGGTAGTTTGAACGGAGCAGAATGCAATACTGCCATAGGATGATAACCTTTCCATTCACTGAATATGATCCGGAATGCCGGCATCACATCCGTCAGAAAGTCATCCTGTACTTTCCAGGGATTAAGTGGATCGTTCAGGGTCTTGCTTTTCCAGGTATCTGTTGCCGTAGAGATATTTGTCAGCAGATGTTCTGCCATCTGTACACCCCATTGCCGCATGCGTGGCGGAACGCTGGTGCCGCTCTGCACCATGCCCTGGCGGATGGTATTGTAGATGGTGAACTGTACATCCGGCTCCTTTGCAAATTTCTGCCTGATAAGTGCAATGGCTGCATCCAGGTTGGCCGGTGGTACATATCGGCCAATATATTCCAGGCTTTTTATGAGTTGTTCCTGTGGTACGGCATGCTTTTGCAGATAGTTCAGTATAAAATTGGCGGCTAATGGAGAGGGTGCATCCAGCATGGCGATCGTTAATACAGCCAGTTGAGCATCCGTCCATTTTGCATGTGCCGTCTGCTGCATCACTTTATCATTTTGCAGGTTGTTGCGGATGCTGGCCAGCAATGTATAACGCAGGTGCGAGTCTGCTTCACCGGTTTCGTCATACAAAGCAAGCAGCGGCGCAACACTGCCTGCATCTGCAAAGCGGCCCAGTGTTTCAGCTGCTATACGGCGTACATGCGGGTTCTCATCTTTCAATGCGGTGATGGCAATGCTGCGGTGTTGTTCACTGAGGGTATTCATTTCCCGCAATACACGTAAGGCATGTACACGTATCATGGCATCTTTGTGATGCAGGGCGTTATTGAGCAGATCATCAGGTAATTCATGCAAACGGAAAAGTATCCATAATCCCTGTATATAAGCATAACCTTTAGCAGATCCCATCATCTTTTTCACCGGATCAACCGCTTTGTCTTTCCATACATCTACCAGCCGGTCCGCAACTTTCATACGGATGTTCAGTTGGGGATGTTGTAAACCAGCCAGCAGTTCCTGCATGGAGGCTTTGGTCCAGTCAGTTACTTTTGCAGGTTTATTACCCGTATAAGTGATCTTCCAGATCCGCCCGCTTATCCTGTCCCTGCCGGGATGTGTGAGGGGTACCTCATAGTGACCGATAATACGGTTATAAAAATCTGCAACATACAAGGCTCCATCCGGGCCTGTTTTAATATCCACGGGGCGGAACCAGGGATCATCACTCAACAGGAAATCAGCCTCCCGTTTTGTAGTGGGAGTAGTGCCCTGCAATGTCATGCTGTTGCGGTTGATCTGGCAGGTCACTACATCCCCTGAATAAAAATTATGACGGTATTCCCCAGGGAATTGCTCGCCTATATAATAATCCAGCCCGGCGATGGCTGTAGAACCCAGCTCATAATGCATCATCTCCGGGGCAAAGCCAATGCCCGGTGATCTTTTACCAAAGTGTGGATATTCACCTCCTTTGATCAGCTGATAAATAGGTTTGGAATGACAATCGGCGGAATACAGGTAGCCCCATTCATCCCAGGCATTACCGAAAGGATTCACCCGTCCATTGGAAGTACGTTCCACCCGGCTGCCATCTACCCGGAAACGGAACGTATTGCCGGATACCATTGTTATAGAATCCCCGTCTGTACCGGCAATGGTAGAAGTGTTGGTGAAACCATGGCAGGCATAGATCCAGCCATCAAAACCGCGGGTGAGGTTGTTCACCATGCCGTGGGTGTCACGGAAACCAAAGGGCCCGTATAATACCTGTTGCTGATCGGCCTTACCATCATCATTACTATCCGTATAACGATATACATCGGGGATGCTGTAAGCGATGGCGCCGTTGGCCACCGGCATAATACCTATGGGAATATTCAGGCTGTCCTCAAAATGCATAAAGCTATCTGCTCTGCCATCTCCATCTTTATCTTCCAGGATGCTGATACGGTCCTTTCCCTTGCCGGGATTGGCCGCCATTGGGTATTCGGAAGATTGCGTCACCCAAAGGCGGCCCCGGTCATCAAATTCCATATTGATGGGTTTACTGATATCCGGCTCTGAAGCAAACAAGGTGATCTCAAAACCTGGCGGCAGCTTGAAACCAGCCCGTTCTTCTTCCGGTGTACGGAATTCGGTGGATCGAACATGTTCTGAAAATTTTTCTTTCGGTGTTTTTGCCTGATCTGTTTTTCCCTGCCGGATGCATGCAGTTGCGCACAGCAGGGATAAGAGTAAATACCTGTATTGCATACTTTAGAGACTGATCGTTACGGAAGGAGCATAGTTGTATTTTGCATTGGCAACATCTATCAATGCACCTACCCTGAAATAATACGTTTTGCCTGCTGTAAATCCATTCGTACTGAACTTCAACGTGTAAGTTTTAGGCGTGTCCTTCGATGCCGCATCGATGTTCTGTGTAGCCCGCTGTTGCGCAAACTGGTTGCCCACTATACGGTCGATATGCCCGAAGAGGCCGATCTGTTTTACATTATTGGCTACGGTAGGTGTGATAGTGAAGGTGGCTACAATTTCATTCCCTGTTTTTACGATGGAAACATTACTTACCCTGATGTAAGGTTGCACGGTGAAATCAAGCTGGTTATCGCCGCTTTTAACCGCGTAAGATTTAAGCGTATCCGGTTTTACGAAATTACTTTCATTAAAATAAATATCATAAAGGCCCGGGAACATCAGATTGTTACGGTATTCCCCTGTTTCTTTAAAGATCATCTGCTGCTCTTCAGGATTCTGGTAACCATGTTCCTTGTAAATGATCCTGGAGCCGGCTTCTACGTCCTGCTGAATAAGCGCGCCACCGTTAACATCCTTTAAGGAGCCATGAATGGTGGCGCTGGGCGCGTCATACTGATCTAATTTGCAGGATGCAAACAGAACAGCCGATACTATGATCCATGTTTTCATATAGCGAAGCATTAGTAGTTAGGATTTTGAATCAAAGAGTTGTTTTCAATACCGGGGATAGGACGGTAGTAGGCTTTGGGTTCAAAGTTCTTGGCACTATTCCCCGGTTCCACATTCGCCCGCACGAAAATGTATTTCAAAGATCCTGTTATAAAGTCGGCCATGGTTATAAGGCCTCTGCGGTGATAGGTGTTATTGAAGAAGGTGTGGTATTCCCTGCGCCTGTAATATTCCCAGGTGGTATTATATTCCAGGGCAAACTCAGCTTTGCGCTCATAACGTACGTTCTGTGTGGTGAGATCAACATTGTCCAGGAATCCGGCGCGTTTACGTACTTTATTCAATGCTTCCCTTGCGGTGATAACACCTCCTGCATCAGGCAGGCTGCTTTCGGCAACAGCTTCTGCATAGTTCAGTAATACTTCTGCATACCGTAGTTCCGAGAAAGGTGTTACCACCTGGTCCCATACCTGGTCATTGGCGCCATTCAGGTACTTCTTCAACAGAAAGCCGGAGCGGGTACCATTGGCGCGGTTGCTCACCCATCCTGAAACATTTCCTTCGCTGGCATCTCCTTTACCATAGTAATCAACGCCATTGTAAGTGTATTTGTCGTTAGTCTGCCAGATAGCATCTCCGTTGTTCTTTACAAGGCCTCCCTGCATAATGATGGTTTTCCCGCCCCATTGGGTGCCGGGCAGTATAACAGATGCATATAAGCGAGGATCCCTGTTAGCGAAGATCTCCGTGAGGTTGTCATATCTTTTGTAATTGATGGTTTTAGAGAAGGCATACCCTACGGTATAATTTTCGTTACCATCTGTAGTCGTTTCGAGTTTTACATTATAAGTGCCTGCGCGGGTAAGGGGATCGATCTTTGCGTAGGATTCAACCAGGTCTAATGTGGGGCCTACGCGGCCGCCAAATTCAACCGACAATTGATTTGGCTCATGCCATTTACCCATATTATGTGCAACGCCGGGATAGATGAAGTTCCGGAGCAGGATCACTTCTGATATACCTTTCCCTGCTGTGAACACCTTGCCATAGTTAATAGCGGCTTCATTCAGTGTTGCAGGCGCTTCTCCATACAAAGCAAACTTACCGCTTTTGATCACTTCAGCGGATGCATTGATACACTCCTGGTAGAAGAACCGGATATCTTCTGCGGTGAATCCACCTGCAAGGCCTTCTGTAACAGCCTGGCCAGAGAGGGCGGCGCCATTGGCGTTCCAGAATTTACCAACAGAGGCAGCATGCAGCGCCACCCTTGATTTTAAAGCAAAGGCCGTCCATTTGTTCGCACGTTCCTGTATGGTGGTATTAGGCAGCAGTTTGGCAGCACTGTCACATTCCGCGAGGATGAACTTCCAGGTAGCTACTTCTTTACTGCGGGGAATTTTGATAGTCTTGTAATCTCCGTTGAACTGCTGCACTTCTGTAATGATGGGTACGCCGCCATATCTTCTGGCCAATGCGAAGTAAGTATAGGCTAAAAAGAAATGGTACTCGCCCCGCAGCATCTCTAATGTAGCCGGGTTGGATGGCCGCATCAGCGGGAGGTTTTCTTTTAGTTCGTTGTACTTCCGTACATATACATACAGATCTCCCCAGTTGCCGAACCTATCCGGTTGCCCCGCATGATCGCCCCATTCACTGTGCACTGCTTCAGGTGTGGCCATCATATTGGTTTTACCGCCATCACAACGGGTGAGATTAAACCTGTTGGTGAAATCATAACGGTAATCTTCCATCGGCAGATCAAAATACAGCCCCGCCATATAGGCATTGATGCCGCCATCGCTGGCAAACAGGGCATTTCCCGTCATCCTGTCCTTCGGTTCTACTTCCAGGAAGTTGGAGCAGGAACTCAGGCAGAACAGGGATATTATTAAAAGAGTTGTGTAACGCTTCATAGCATGGAGAATTAAAAGGTTAGGTTTACGCCAAAGTTGTAGCCCTTTGAAAGCGGATACTGGAATCCGTTCCCATCAGTGATCTCGGGATCAAAACTTTTAAGATAACTGTTGCAGATCACCAGTGGATTGAACAGGTTTACATAACACCTGAACCTTGAAACACCCAGGAACCGTAAAACGCTGTTCGGTAATCTGTAACCTATTTCCATATTCTTCAAACGGGCATAGGTAGCATCTACCCGCTGGATGTCGCTCTCCAGGTAGTTAGCGCCATTGTCTGAATCCAGCCGGCGTGTGGAAGGATATTTCCCCGGGATCCATTCACTGTTAGGATCGTATATATCTGCCAGATGCCAGCGGTCATAGTAGAAGGCAGGTGAGTTGGCAGCATCAAGTGCAAGCACCCTGCCTAACACCTCGTTGTAGCGCAGGGAATACATACCCGCTCCCTGCCAGAGCATATTAAAGTCCAGGCCTCTCCAACTTGCATTGATATTAAGTCCGAAGCCCATCTTTGGCTGGCCGTTCCAGAAGAGCGGCATCTGATCTTTGCCATTGATCACACCATCGCCATTTACATCCAGGTGCATGTAATCGCCGGGTAATGTTCTGGAATTGCCATAAGAAGTGGTTTCTATCACACCATTGCGTATCGCATCGTAGTTCTGGTATTGCCCGGCAACCTGGTAGCCCCAGCCAATGTCCTGCCAGCGGTTAGCAGCTCCATTCCTCCACCTGTCGTAACTGCTGCGGAAAGGTGCCCTTTCCAGGTACAGCATCTGTGTACGGCCAATGTACATATTGCCGGATACACCATATTCCAGCTCACCTATCCTGTTCTTATGCCCGATGCTCATTTCAAAACCATCTGTACGGTCACTGTTCAGGTTTTCCTGTGGTAAGGCGGCACCGAAGGTATTGGGTAAGGCCTGAGCGCGTGTGGCCAGCAGGCCCGTCCTGTTCCTGCGGAAGAGGTCGAATGTAAAGTCCAGTTTGCCATTCCATAAACTAACGTCAATACCTACGTCTGCTGTTTTGGAAGTGGTCCATGTAAGGTTGGCATTCAATAGCCCTGCATTGGTATACCCGCTGATAAATTTATCGCCGAGCACATAACCATTATAACTCGTATAACCCGGAATAAACTGGAAGGCATTACCCGCATCCTGTGCGGTAGTACCATAGGAGCCTCTCAGTTTCAGGTCAGTGATCACCCGCGTATTGTTTTTCAGGAAAGGTTCTTCAGATATCCGCCATCCCCCTGATATCACAGGGAAGAAACCCCATCGTTTATCCGGTGCATACCGGTATGATCCATCTTCACGGAAGGCAAACTCAAGCAGGTACTTGCTCCTGTAGTCATAGTTGAAACGCCCGATGAATGATGCGTATTTAAACACGCCGGTATTACCCGCTGTTTGCTGATTGGTCACCGGTGCCCGGTCTATATTATCGATGGTGAACAGATCGCCTTCATAAAAACGTTTGCCGCTCAGGTAACGTGTGTTATCCTGGCGTGCCTCTGCAACCAGTACAACACCAACATTATGATGCTGTGCAATTTGTTTGTTGTAGAGGATATGCCCCTGGAAGTTCAGGCGTGTTGTGGTACCCGCTTCTTCCTGTATGCTTGGATCGTAGTTGTTGTAAGGCGTGTAGCTGTCTGTGGTAGCAGAGTAGATGTAGTTGATAGCTCTTTTCTGTACACGTGTTCTGATAGTGGTCTTTCCATCATATGCTCCCTGGAACCTTAGTTGCAGGCCTTCTACATTGGGAACGTTAATGGTCATTGCAAGAAAGGATTGAAAGAATTTATCCCTCCATTCCCCATAACCAAAAATATCGCGCTGGGAGAACTGCAGCGGGTTATCACTGAATGTACGCGGACGATTATAGTACAGCGGGTTATTATTCGCATATACACTCTCTGAAGGTATCAGCCCGTGGGCAGCTTTATTCAGATAGAAGAATGCATCATCCCAGGTACCCGGTTGTTTGCGGTAATCCGTAAAGCCGTAAAGGTTCAGTTCCACCTTTACATATTTATTAGGCTGGAAGGTAGTACCGTTCCTGAACGAGTATTTATTGTAACCGATATCTCCGCTTCTGAGCAAACCGTTATCAGTCATATATCCTATGTTGGTATAGGTGGATATTTTATCCGTGCCGCCTTCTATGGTGATATTATGCTGATGCTGGAAAGCTACCTGTTGAAATACTTCTTTATACCAGTTGGTATAGGGGAGGGCCTTTGCTTCTTCCAATGCCTGCTTTGAAGAAAAGTAAGGTGTTCCTGTAGAGTTGAATGCATCTTCATTCCTGATCTCCCAATACTGGCTCACATCCATCATCTTCGTATGCTGTGTTGGCCTTGTAACGCCTGCCAGTCCACTGTAAGAAACACGCAGCGGGCCTTTGGTACCTGATTTTGTTTTTACAAGAATTACACCATTGCTGGAATTGATACCGTATATAGCGGCAGATGCATCTTTTAGTACCGTGATGCTTTCAATATCCTCCGGGTTGAGTTTCTGAAACTCTGTTGGTTCGTTACGCACCACCCCATCAATTACAAACATAGGTGTACCCATGCCGCGTATATTGATATTGGTGCTAAAACCTCCGGGTGTACCATTGTTCTGGCGGATCTGCAATCCCGGTACCTTACCTGCCAGGGCAACGGCAAGAGAAGGAGCGCGGGTGGTAATAATGTCTTTGTTGGAGATACTGCTGATAGACCCTGTGAGGCTGAGTTTCCGCAGTCTTCCATATCCTACCACCACCACTTCGTTGAGCGCTTCGTCCGTAGCTTCCAGCATAACACGCAGCCCCTGCCCGGTACTGACCTCTACTGTTTTCATACCTACATAGGTCACTACAATAACGGCAATGTTATCCGGCACACTGAAAGAGAACTTTCCCTGCAGATCTGTAGTGGTGCCAAGTTTGGTGCCTTTCGCCGTAACGGTGGCGCCTGGTATGGGTTCACCCTTTTGGTCAACTACAACACCTTCTACTTTTTTGTCCTGCTGGGGTGGTTCCGCTTTCTGTTTGATCAGCACTGTTGTATTGTGGATCTCAAATGTGAGCGGCTGATCCGTTAAACAGAGCTTCAGTGCTTCCGCCAAGGGTTTGCGGGTTACCTGTAAGGTTACGGGAGTGGCTCGTTTTAGTTCTTCGGATACATAGAGGAAGTCGTACCCGGTTTGTTTTTTAAGCATGTTAAATACTTTGGCGAGGGGAGCATTCCTGATATTCAGGCTTACTTCCTGGGCCTCTGCCTCCGCCCTTGGCTGAAAGAAACCGATCAGCAACATGAGTGTAGAAAGTTTCATGGCAAGCTAGGTTTTATATAATAGAAATCCGATCCGGCGGTGAAGCCGGTTAGTTAATTGTAAATGCTGTAAGTATGCTGAGAGAAGAGTATGTTACATTAAAACAGTCACCTTGTTATTATTTATGCTGAACCGCATGCCGCTCAGTGATTCAAGATGTTTCAATAATTCATCCAATCCTTTGGAGCGGGAGTAGGTGCCTCCGAACTTCATAGGATTAGGCTTTCCTTCATAACTGATTTCAAGATTGTACCACCGTGCCAGGTTTCTCATAATAGACCTTATATCCTGGTCTTCAAAAAGGAAGTTACCTTGTAACCAGGCGAGTGCCTGATCTGTATCCACATCCTTTTTCTGCATTTGGTTGTTGCCGGAGAAGATAGTAGCCTGCTGACCGGGTTTCAGACTTACCATACCGTTCGGCCCTGTTACATTTACACCTCCTTCTACCAGTGTAGCAGATACCTGGTCTTCATCCTCATAGGCGGAGATATTGAAACTGGTGCCGGTTGCAAGGATCTCGGCCCCGCCGGCCCTGACTTTGAAAGGCTGTTCACTGTTTTTAGCCACATCAAAATAAGCTTCTCCCGAGAGTGTGACCACGCGTTCCTTATCTGTAAATGCAGTTGGCCAGGTAAGGCTTGTGGCGGAATTAAGCCACACTACAGTGCCGTCCGGTAAGGTGATCCGGTATTGGCCTCCACGGGGAATGCTGAGCGTATTATTGCGATTTTGGAAGGGCGCATCTGCTGCTTCATATAATAATTGTCCGTTGGCAAGCTTGGATACTTTAACACCTCCTTTATTGAACAACATGCCTGTGTCCGCATCATCCAGTGTGATCTCAGATCCATCGGAGAGTGTCAGCCGGGCAGCTTTGCTACCCGGTTTAACTGCCTTTTCAGTATAGTATCGTTTTACTTCTTTATCCGTACTGCCCGTGCGGAAGATCCAGGCTGCAGCGAAACAACACAGTAGAACAGAGGCTGCTACTGCGATCTTTCTTAACGTGAATATTCTTTTCTCCGGCTTCTTCTTTTTAAAGATCTGATCTTCAATCTGCGAACGCATCAGCCGCTGCACCAGCAAACGCTCTTCCTCACTGCTCCATCGCCAGCCGGAAGAGGCCTGCCTTTCTGCAAACCATTTTTCAAGCAATGCTTTTTGCTCCGGGCTGCAGGCACCGGCTTCGTATTGCTTTAAAAGGGTTATTATATCTTCTTTACCGGTCATCAGATCAACGTGGTTCAGTAGTAAGTGTCAGAATAAGGAAGTTGGTAGTAGATGGAATGAAAAATATTTTTCTCAGAGACTTTTCAGCAGTATTAACAGCAGTAGGGCAGAAGGAAGATCTCCTTCCATTTTAAGGCGGATGAGTTTCAGGGAGTTACTGATCTGTTTTTTTACCGTTTTATCGGAGATGTTCAGCTTTGCTGCTATCTCCCTGTAAGAAAGCCGCTGCTCGCGGCTTAACAGGAAAACCTCCCTCATTTTGGGAGGAAGGTTGGCCACTTCAGTATTAATAATAGATTGCAATTCCCCGTTGATCATCAGTTCCTCCGGACTTTCATCATGCGCCTGTAAAAAGTTCAGGAGGGAGGACAGGTAGTCTCTTTTCCGGATATTCATCCGGATATACCCCAGCGCTTTATACCGGGCAATAGAAAAAATATAAGCTTTGAAAGACTGCACATTACCCAGGGAGGTGCGTTGCTGCCATACGGTAATAAAAGTATCCTGCACAATATCCATACTGTCTTCCTTATCCTGGAGTACATGCATTACATAGCCGAAAAGCGGCTCCCAGTAACGATCGTACAGCTCAGAAAAAGCCTTGTCATCTCCTGAAGACAGGAATTGAATGAACCCAGTTTCTTCAACCGAACACATGAAATTGGTATGTTTTTTTAAACGTGGATGATGGAGGTCAAAGTAAATTAGGATAAATTTCTGATAGATGCAAGAAGCGGGTATTAAAGACGGTGTTGCAACTCTTATTTACAGCGCAAGGTATTTGTTGCAGAGTACTTTATAAGATTCTTCTAATACACCGGTATTTAACTATTCGGTCAGTATGAAGGCTAAATCTGGCAGGGTTTACTTATTTTTTTTGGCGTAATCCGTTGGCGTCATGCCGAATTGTTTAAGGAAAAGTTTGGCAAAGTTGGCCTGTGATTGAAACCCTACTTCATCGGCTATTTCAAAGATCTTATAATTACCTGAAACTAATAGCTCTGCTGCCTTTTTAAGCCGGGTGGTGTTGATCAGTTCATGCGGCGTCATGTTGGAAATACCGCTGATCTTCCGGTAGAGTGTGGCCCGGCTCATGTTCATATATTTGGCGAGCTTTTCAACATCCAGGTCTATATCCTGCATCTGGCTCCTGATAGCCTGGTTTAATTGCTCCAGAAAGGTTTGATCAGATTTTGAGTGGGCAATGCTGGTAATATCCGCAGAGGGGGATTGAAAAAAATGCTGTGTTATCCTGGCACGATTGTTAAACAGGTTGGTGATCTGTACCCGTAAATGTTCCGGTGAAAAAGGTTTGTCTATATAAGCATCTGCCCCCATATCCAGCCCTTCGATCCGCGATTGCAGCATGTTTTTAGCCGTAAGGAGTATAACAGGAATATGGCTGTAGGAAACCGTATTCTTAATGTTACGGCAAAGTTCAAACCCATCCATCTGGGGCATCATCACGTCACTTATAACCAGGTCTATCGATTCCGTTAATAATGTTGTGAGTGCAGATTTTCCATTGGAAGCGGTGTATATGGTATAATTTTCTTCCAGTTCTTCTGTCAGGAATTCAAGCACATCCGCATCATCGTCTACTAACAAAATTTTATATTTCATGGGACGAGATTAAGTTATCTGTAGATATTATCAAAGGTATTTTTAAGATGAATACGTTTTTGCTGGTAACATCATCTGAAATGTAAAGCGTACCTCCATGTAATTCTGCCAGGGACCGGGATAATGGCAGCCCGATGCCTGTTCCTTCCTGGTGTTGGTTTTCACTCAGGCGGAAAAAGGGCTCAAAGATCTTCTCCTTTTTGCTGGCAGGTATAATATAACCATCATTCGAAAATTCGATGATAAAGTATTCGGTGTTTGGCTGCAGCAACCTGATCTTAACGGAATGCTGTGAATATTTTATGGCGTTGCTGAACAGGTTGCTCAGGATCTTATTCAGGGCTTCTTCATCTACATAAGCATGTAAAGCGGGAGATGGCTGCAATGAAAATGAAATGTGTTTTTGTTCTGCCAGGGGCTTAAAGCTGAAAAAGGTATCCTCCAGCAATTTAGCTACGTCTATTTTCCTGAAGGTGAGGCTAAAGCCCTTTGCTTCTGTTTTCCTGAAATCAAGCAGCTGGTTGGTGAGGTTGACTAACCTGTTGGTACTCTTCTCCATTCTTGCAAGGTTTTTAGCGATAGCAGGAATGTGGATGGCTTGTTTTATCACCTTTTCCAATGGGCCTTTGATCAGCGTGAGGGGAGATCTTATCTCATGCGCAATATTGGTCAGGAAGTTCATCTTTGCCTGGTAGATCTCTATATTCCTTTCATGTTCTATTTGCAATAACCTTATCCGTTTCTTTTCCTGGATACGCTTATAATAAAAGCGGGCTATATAATACACGATAGCTGTAATGGTAAGCATATAGAATAGATAAGCCCATATGCTGGCCCAGAAAGGGGGAGATATACTAATGGTAAGGGATACCGGTTCTCCCCATTTTCCATTATTGCCGGCGGCTTTTACGGCAAAGGTGTAAGTGCCGGGGGAAAGATCAGTAAAGTGGGCCTTGTTACTTTTGGTATTTATCCAGTTGTTACCCAAGCCTTTCATGATGTACGCATATTGCGTCATGGTGGGGGCCGTATAACTCAGTGCAGCAAAATCAATACTGAAAGAAGCTTCGTTGTGAGCAAGTTTAATTTCAGGGCTGATCATCCTGGATCCCTGTTCTCTTAATTTATTAGTTGCTTCCTTACTGCTGATCTGGAAGTCAGTAATGTACAGCGGGGGCGTAAATGTATCCTGGATAAAAGCTTTGGGATTAAAGCCGATCATTCCTTTCACACTACCAAAGTACATATTCCCCTCCAGGTCTTTGTAGCCCGAGTTATAGTTAAACTGATCATTCAATAAACCATGTGCTTGCGTAAACAATTGAAGGGTTTCTTTTTCCGGATCAAAGCAAACCAGGCCTCTTCCAGTGCTTACCCATAGTTTGTTTTGTTCATCCTCCAGGATCTTGAAGATATAATCACTTGGCCAGCCTGTTTTTGTGGTATAACGGATGAATTTGTTTTGTTTCCGGTCAAGCCTGCATATGCCGCCTCCTTCTGTGGCCACCCATAAAATGCCTCTGCTGTCTTCAAAAGTACTGTTCACCATATTGCTGCCAATGCTTGATCTGTTGAGAGGATCATATCTGTACCGGCCTCCTGATGCAGATGCTTTATTGTAATACAATAACCCCTGGCCATGGGTAGCTATCCAGACCGTACCATCACGGCCTTGCATCACATTATGAATGTTGTAGTTTTCCAAAACTTCTTTCACATGGCTGAAGTTTTTAGTAACTGTATCATATTGCATCAGATCTGCCTGGCTGCCTATGAGGATTTCCCCGGATTGTGCCTGGATGATGGAAAGGATGAAATTATAGTTCAGGTTGCAGTTTGCTTTGGTATACCGTTTAATAACCTTTCCGGTACTGATATTCATTACATCTATTCCGTGGTGGAACAGCCCTATCCATAACTCGTTGCCTTTCACCAGCAGGCCGTGAACATTAGAATGCGAGATGTCCCCCGGTTTGCCGCCAGGCAGGAAATGGGATATCTCCCCGGTTTTTGGATTAAGCTTGTTCAGCCCATTGTCTTCCGTGCCTATCCAGAGGTTGCCGTATTTGTCCTGTGTTATTTCACGCACGGCATTGCCACTCAGTGTGCAGGGATTATTATTGGGGAAATATTTGTGGAATGGGGCATATTGTTTGGGAAAGTAATTAATACCGCCAAAAAAGGTCCCTGCCCATAAACCGCCTTCTTTGTCCTTACAAAGCGTGTATATGGAATTGTCAGACAATGAATAGGGGTTGTTGTAATCCTTTTTAAGATTTGTATAGGTGTTTTTATCCAGGTCATATACATAGATGCCTGATTCTGCTGCTACCCAATATTCATTGTCATTTATCTGTACGAAGTCTCTCACATAAACAGGCGTTCTGTCTGAGTTACTAAGTAAAGCATCTTTATACGTTCCTGTTGGTATGTCAAATATTTTTATTCCCTGTGTTGTTGTACCCAGTAAAAGCTTTCCATTCCTGCAATCGAGAATGGTGTTGATGATCTTTATCTCCGAAGGATGGGAGTGGGAGAAAATATTAAAGGAGGTCAGTGTGCCTTTACCGGGGTCATAACGTTTCAGTTGCTCATTTGCTGTAAACCAAACCTGGTCTTTGGCATCTATGCAAAGTGATGTGATGATCTCCCGGCTGTTGTTAAAAACAGGGATTACACGGTTAAGCTGTTCATTGTACTGATATATTTTTTCACCTATCAGGAACCAGATATTGCCTTTGCTGTCTGACTTTATAGACCATATAACGGCTGCAATATTGGAGGCTGGGAGTAAATGGAATTTTTCTGTTTCGGGTTGATAAAGATAGATGCCATTATCTGTTCCTATCCACAACCTTTTTTTATTGTCTTCGAATAAGCATCGTATGAAATTGTTTCCGATGGAGCTGCTGTCTTCAGCATTGTTCCTGAAAATTTTAAAGGAATTACCATCAAACCTGTTCAGTCCGTCTTTTGTACCAAACCACATGAAGCCCTTGCTATCCTGGTAGGCACACCATACTGTATTGTGCGAAAGCCCGTCTTCCACCTGGTAATGGCGAAAAGTGTATTGTTGCGAAGATGCTTTAAAGACACCGCAGAGCATCATCCCCAGTAGAAAAAACAGGCGCATTCTCATGAAGCGTAAGTTAAAGGTTTAAGCCGATTTGGTAAAATGAGACAAATAAACAAAGTATTGAGACATATCGTTTTCTGTAATAACTATTTTCTGGGTTTCTTTAGGCAGGGATTTGTATGTAGAAGTTTTATTGCTGATTTTATTAAATAACAATCCACGCTGTTATGAAAAAACTTTACTTGTCTGCTATGCTGCATAGCAGATGTAAACAATTGTTTCCACTAATTTCCTTTTTCCTTCTTTCTTCATTTGCTGCTTTTTCGCAGGTTACCATTTCAGGTAAGGTAACTGATAGTACCGGAACTGCATTGCCCGGCGCTACCGTTGTAGAGAAGGGAACTACAAAAGCTGCACTGACCAGTGGAGATGGGAGTTTTACAATTAATGTCAGTTCAGACAAAGCTATTCTTGTAGTTCGCTTTGTTGGTTTTCAGACAGTTGAAAAAGCCGCTGTTAATGGTATGTCAATAGTGCTACAGCAGCTTGAAAGTAAACTGGAGGACTTTGTAGTAGTAGGTTATGGCGCGCAGCGGAAAAAAGACCTTACAGGCGCTGTATCTGTTGTTAAAGCGGAGGATATTCAAAAGCGTCAGGTTACAACAGTTGCTGAGGCATTGCAGGGGCAGGCCAGTGGTATAAAGGTGCGTTCGGCAGGCCAGCCGGGCTCTGAGGCACAGATCCAGATCCGGGGTTTGAAAAATCTCTCAGATGCCAATCCATTATATGTAATTGATGGTTTGATCACTACCGCCAACCGGGATTTTAACCCTGACGACATTGAATCCCTTCAGATCCTGAAAGATGCATCTGCTGCTGCTATCTATGGATCGAGAGCAGCGAACGGTGTGATCATCATCACCACCAAAAAGGGAAAGAATGGTCCTATGAGAGTGGAGGTGTCGGCAAAAGCTGCTACCCAAACAATACCACGTTATAAGCTGGCGGATACCAATGAGTTCACTAAACTGAACTACATGGCATATGATAATGCCG
Organism: Chitinophaga niabensis; assembly: GCF_039545795.1. Lineage (NCBI taxonomy): Bacteria > Pseudomonadati > Bacteroidota > Chitinophagia > Chitinophagales > Chitinophagaceae > Chitinophaga > Chitinophaga niabensis. Next base: position 1,637,376 of record NZ_CP154260.1, read on the forward strand.
GTGTGCCCAGGCAGAACCTCCAGGTGCAGAATAATACAGACTGGCAGGATGTGGCTTTCCGCACGGGTAATATGCAGGATTATAACGCCAGTTTTTCCGGCGGCAGCAATAATGGAAGTTACCTGGTGTCTGCCGGGTATTTTGACAATAAAGGAACGGTGATCGGCACTAATTTTAACCGGCTTAGCCTCAGGGTAAATACGCAGGGTAAGAAAGGCATATTTACCATCGGGGAGAACCTGGCCATCAGTTATGCCAAAGCAAAGGAAATGCAGGGAAATCCCATCGTGGATGTGGTACGTTTACTGCCCACCATACCTGTTTACGATCCTGCCAACCCGGGAGGTTACGGATATGGAAGTGAAGCGAATGCCCGTACATTTGGAACAAATCCCCTGGCAATAGCCAATCTCCAGAATACTACCAATGCCAACCTGCGCATAAGGGGTAACCTGTTTTCCGAATTGCAGTTCCTGCCTTCCCTGAAATATCGTCTGAACCTGGGGCTTGAAACCAGCAACGATCACTACAAATTTATCAGGAAGGTGGGTAACTGGACGCTGAACCAGCCAATTGATCCTTCCAGGCTGATCGAGAACCGGGCACAGTTTTTTTCAGGCCTGATAGAGAATACCCTGAACTTCAATAAAACATTTGATAAACACACCATCAATGTAATAGCAGGCCAGTCGTACCAGCGCACAAATTATGAACTGATCGGGGCAAGCAAGCTTAACATGTTGTTCAATCCAAGCACCGGTCAGTATTACGATATATTGGACCAGGGTAATTCTGCACTGGCCAATGGTTACAGATTACGTACAGACCTGATATCCTATTTCGGGAGGTTGGAATATAGTTATGCAGACAAATACCTGTTGAATGCCGTTGTTCGTAATGACGCTTCTTCAAAATTCGGGTCTTCTTATAACACAAAAACCTTCCCCTCTGTTTCCGGAGCATGGCGGATCAGCAAGGAAGATTTCTTTTCCTCATCCTTCATCAACGATCTGAAGGTGAGGGCAAGTTATGGTACCCTGGGTAGCAATAACATTAATGAATATGAATACCAGGCAATCATCAATACATTTTCTACGGTTGTTTTTGGCCCGGGGCAGGCACAACAGCCTGGTGCTACACAGGTACAACTGGCCAACTCCGATCTGCGCTGGGAGGTGTTAACACAGCAGAACTATGGTGTGGATGCCGGTTTCCTGGATAACAGGTTAACAGTAACGGCAGAGTACTTCATCACCAATACAAAGGATGTACTCTTAAACTATCCCATATTGCTCACTACCGGAAATGATGGTGGCAATCCCCGGGTGAATGGTGTTACGCTTGCCAACCGTGGCTTTGAGTTAAGTGCAAATTACCGGGAAGACCGTACGGCTTTTAAATATGGTATCGGCTTAAATGTTACCAGGTTGAAAAATGAAGTAGTAGACCTGGGGTATGGGAAAAACAAAACTTTTGTAGGTAATACCGTTACACAGCAGGGGCAACCCATTGGTATGTGGTATGTATTGGAAACAGACGGTTTGTTTCAAACCCAGGCGGAGGTAGATAATTACAAGAACAAAACAGGCGTAGTGATCCAGCCCTCTTCCAAACCTGGTGATATACGCTTTAAAGACAATAATGGAGACGGGCAGATCACCAATGATGATAAAGCCATTGTAGGCAGCCCATGGCCTAAACTTGAAATGGGGCTTAATTTTAATGCCGCTTATAAAGGATTTGAGTTTACGATGGACTGGTTTGCTTCATTTGGTGCCAAAGTATTCAATGGCCCTCGCAGCGTAACGGACAGGTTTGACGATAATTCCAATTACAGGAAAGGTATCCAGCCATGGACACCTGAAAACCCCAACACAAGCACCCCCAGGGCTTATTATGGAACTACTTTAAATTCAAGGGGAGATATAGACAGGTGGCTGGAGAACGGAAGTTTCGCCCGTATGAAGTACATCGGCCTTTCCTATAAACTTCCATCAACGGTTGTTAAAAGGATCGGTTTTGCGGATGCGCAGGTTTCCATATCAGGACAAAATTTAATCACCATTACCAAATACACAGGTCTTGATCCGGAGTTTAGTAATACCAGCATTTTCGAAAAGGGATTTGATTATGGAGCTTTCCCTAATCTCAGAACATTTACCGTTGGTATCAATTTTGGATTTTAAAATAATATAGACAATGAAAAATATTATCATAAGATCAATGGTTGTGCTTGCTTTGTGTATGGTTGCAACATCATGCGGAAAGGATCTGCTGGATCAGAAAAATCCCAATTCCCTGGGCGCTGAAGAATTTTGGAAAACAGAGAGTGATGCGCAGAAGGGGGTGAATGCTATTTACCATATGTTTTACCAGAACGGAGGATTTGGCCGCTGGATCTACTTCCGGCTGGACCTTACCGGGGATGAGGGTTTCAGTAACAGCCCATGGATAGAACTGGCAGACTGGACCCGTTTTAACTACATTAACTATAACTTCTGGGAAGGCAGCGTAAATACTTTCCGTGACATTTACAAGGCAATTTTCCGATGCAACCAGGTGCTTGCCAAAGTTCCGGACATTGAATTCACGGATGCAAAGAAAAAGGATGCACTATTGGCCGAAGCCAAATTCCTGCGTGCTTTCTATTATTACTATGCAGCTATTTTGTATGAAAATGTACCGGTTGTAACAACTCCGCAATCACCTGCCGATGCTCCTAAAGCCGGAACACTGGCTGAAGTTTGGACGCAGGTAGAGAAAGACCTTACTGAAGCAGGCGCAGCATTGCCTGAACAATATACAGGCGACAATATCGGAAGGGCTACAAAAGGAGCTGCAATGGCCCTTTTAGGTAAAGTATATATGCAGCAGAAGAAATGGCCGGAGGCTAAAACAGCGCTTGACTACCTGGTGACCGGTGCGGGTAAAAACTACTATGACCTGGTTGCTTTCGTGGATAATTTCCGCGCCAATAATGAAAACAACAAGGAGTCCGTATTTGAAATACAGTTTTCAGATGCGAATAAAACCGGCGAAGGGGATGGGCCTTCTTCCAATATGGGATGTAACAGGGCGCAGTTCTTTGCACCACGCAGCATCGGCTGGTCAGATGGCCAGGCCCGTTATTGGATAGTAGATGAATTTAAGAAGGAGAGGACCATTGATAACAGGCTTGATCCCCGTTTACAGTACACGCTGTTCTATCCTGCACTGGAAGCTGATTTTGGCAATAAAACGTATGGCCGCAGCTGGGAATGGGGTGCTAATGAGGCCTGGTTCAAAAAATATTCCCGTGATTACTACCGTAATAACGAAGATTATTTCAATGAGATCAATGTTCGCAATATCAGGTTTGCTGATGTATTACTGATGTATGCGGAAGTGTTGAATGAATTAGGACAAACAGGGGCTGCTTATCAGTATGTGGACAGGGTAAGGACCCGCTCCAATATGGCGAACCTTGCTGTCGCCTATCCTGCCATTGGCACTGATAAAACGCTTTTCAGGAATCGTTTAAAAATTGAAAGAACACTGGAACTTTGCGGAGAAAGTGTACGCTGGGCCGATCTGAAACGTTGGGGAGATCTGGATACACAGGCCGCCGTTGATATCGTAGCCACACGTGATCCTGACTTCAGGAATTTTAAAGTGGGTAAAAATATCAGGCTTCCAATACCGCTATCCGAAATTCAGAACAATCCTAATCTTACTGGTCATCAAAATGCAGGTTATTAATGTGCGGCTTAGTGAACCTTATTTTAGCAGGCGTATTACTGGCTGCCTGCAGCAATAGCGAAGTGAATGATCCGGCAGATAGTGTAAGGTCCCTGCCTTTTATACCGGGGGCACGGATCGCCTGGGATCATTCCACTTTACAACAGGTGTCTGACCCTGCCAGTCCCAACAATTATAACGGGTATGCCAGGATCAAACAATTACAGGATAATTCACTGATCGCTATTTATGAATCGGGTGGCAGTATCATGAGCAGAAAAAGTACGGATGAGGGAAAAACATGGAGTAATACTGTAACGGTAGCAGAAAAACCACCTGGCATCAATATGGCAGTACCCGATCTGCTTGAATTGAAAGATGGTAGTTTACTGGCAATGTATAACCCAAGGCCTCATGCGATTGATCCTTCCCGGAAGTTTGGCATCCGCATTAAGAAAAGCTATGATAAAGGAAATACCTGGAAAGATGAGCAGCTGTTGTACGAAGCAGGATACCAGTTTGAGAACGGATGTTGGGAACCTGCAGCTGTACAATTGCCTGATGGTGAAATTCAATTGTTCTTTGCGAACGAAGGTATCTATACCAGTTCCTCAGAACAGAATATATCCATGTTACGTTCCACCGATAATGGCGCCACATGGAGTACCAACCCGCAGATCGTAAGTTTCAGGCCAGGTTCCCGGGATGGGATGCCGGTGCCTTTGTTGCTGAAAGGTAAGTCAACCGTTGTTTTTGCAATAGAGGACAATGGATTTACAACGTTCAAACCTTATACGATCCGTAATACTTTTTCCGAAAACTGGGCTTCCACTGTGGGGGCTTCCGGCAGCAACCGGTTATATGCATTGAAAGATAAACTGAATGATCACATTTATGCCGGAGCTCCCTATATAGCACAGTTGAACACCGGAGAGACCATTCTTTCTTACCAGGCAAATGCCACCGATGGGCGCACAGAGCCAAATGCTGTGATGATGGTGGCCGTTGGTGATGAAAATGCCACAGGATTTAACAGGGTAACTGAACCATTTGTAATTCCGGTGAACAGATCAGGTCAATGGAACAGCGTATGTGTTTTAAAGGACAATTCTGTTATTGCAGTTACCAGCACGCGGGCATTTTCCGCATCCAACAGAACAGAAGCCTGGATGATCAGGGGGCACATCATAGATGGTAATACCATTTTTGTAGGCCGGAAAACAAACAGCCAGGTAAATGCGGGCATCACGTATGATAATCAGCACCTGCGCTTCCTGGCAAAGGTAAAAGACCAGCATGTGATTGATAATAGTGATGGGGTTACTTTTTTCATAGATGCACAGAATAAAAGTTATGAAAAGCCACATACAGGTATATTCTCCGTATCCGTATCAGCAGCAGGTAACGTGGTTGTAAAAGAAGGAAAGAATGGTGACTGGATTACATTTCCGGATACTAAAGGCGTACAGGCGACTTCGGGGAATGAGCCTAGTGGTTATGCCCTGGAAGTATCCATACCATGGTCTGTGTTAGGAGGGAAACCGGGGGCTGGTGCAAGGATGGGTATAAACATTCAATTGAGTGAAACGGAAGCAGCCGGCCAGGCACCTGTAAAAGAAGATGCAACAGGTTGTAACGCCAACGAGCCATTTAGCTGGCTATCCGAAAAATTAAAATAAATGATCAGTATGAAAAAAAATGACAACAGGTTTTTATTAGCAGTTATGATGGTGCTGATATCATTCGGTTTCTATCAATGTGCGAACCCAAACCAGAAAGCGGAAGAAAAAGAAACAACAAACGGCATTTGGCCAGTTGAAAAAGCAAATGAATGGTACAAGAAATGGGGCTGGCTTCGTGGATGTGATTTTATACCCAGCACCGCCATCAACCAGCTGGAAATGTGGCAGGCAGAAACGTTTGATACCGCCACTATTAGCAGGGAACTCGGGTATGCTGAAAGCATCGGTATGAATATCATGAGAGTTTACCTCCACCATGCGGCATGGGAAATAGATAAGGATGGCTTTAAGAAGCGGGTATCCACCTATCTTGATATTGCAGAACGGCATGGAATAAACACCTTGTTTGTTTTCTTCGATGATTGCTGGAACCCTACGTATCATACGGGTACACAGCCTGTACCAAAACCCGGTGTTCATAATTCGGGCTGGGTGCAGGACCCGGGAAATCTCTATAATGAGGATACTACACTTGTAAAAGTACTGGAGGCATATGTAACGGATGTGCTCACTACTTTTAAAGATGATAAACGTATTGTACTGTGGGACCTGTATAATGAACCAGGAAACTCTGACAGAGGCGATAGCAGTATGGTTTTACTGCAAAAGGTATTTACCTGGGCCCGCGCGGTTAACCCAAGCCAGCCACTGTCTGTGGGCGTATGGCGTAAAGATCTGAAAGCATTGAACGAGTTTCAGCTGAATAATTCAGACATCACCACCTATCACAACTATAATGGGCCTGAGGAGCATCAAACGGTGATCGATTCTTTAAGAAAAAGGACCGGAAGGCCTTTGATCTGCACGGAATATATGGCCAGGAGGAATAACAGCCTGTTCAGTAATATTATGCCGATATTAAAGAAAGAAAACGTTGGAGCCATTAACTGGGGGCTTGTTGAAGGCAAAACCAATACCATTTATGCCTGGGATACGCCCATACCGGATGGCAGCCAGCCTGCATTGTGGTTCCATGATATCTTCAGAAAAGATGGAAGCCCTTATAAACAATCAGAGGTGGATTCTATAAAGATGTTAACAGGAAAGTAATGCAAAGGGCGGGGCTGACCAAAACGTACTGGTCAGCCCTATTTCTGCTGGAGACCCGCATGCAATTCTCAAGGCCCTCTTTTACTTTTTGATCAGTCCCGGCTTTAATATTTATGCTCCTTTTTTCACCAGGTATCTCTCCAGTTCTGCAGGGGTATTACATCCCACCTGCGCCATCACTTGTGTCAGCTGTTTTTTCAGAATAGCGATCGTGTGGTCCCCGCCATTTTTCCCCATAGCCGCAACCCCATACATAAATGTCCTTCCCATAAAGGTGAACTGTGCCCCGGAAGCAATGGTACGGGCAATATCCGGCCCGGTCCTGATCCCGCTGTCCATCATAATCGTGATCTTGTCCTTATACTTTGGCACAATCCGTTGCAGGGAGTGGATCGCTGATTCTCCGGCATCCAGCTGCCTGCCACCATGATTGGAAACAATAATACCATCCAGGCCCAGCCGGATGGCTGCTTCGGTATCCTGTTCTCCGGCAATACCTTTGATCACCAGTTTACCTTTCCACATATCCCTGATAGGCTTTATCTTTTCTTCATCCAGTTTGCCATTGAAAGTGGCGTCCATAAACGCACCCAGCTTCTGCATATTGAGGCCTTTTGGCATATAGGGCTTCAGGATTTGGAAAGAGGGTTGCCCCTGTATCAGCGTATTAACAGCCCAATGCGGCCTGCCCATAATTTGCAGGATATTCCGGAGTGTCATGCGCGGGGGCATGGCCAGTCCGTTCCTGATATCCCGGGGGCGGTAGCCGAAAGTGGGTACATCACTGAGGATCACCAGTACAGGGCAGTGCGCTGCTTCAGCCCGCTGAATGATCTTGTCGCGCAGGGAGTTCTCGGCAGGATGGTAGAGCTGGTACCAGGCACGGCCTTCGGTAATTTCACTGATCCGCTCAATGGTGCTGGTGCTCACGGTACTTAAGATGAACGGAATATTATTTTCAAATGCAGATCTGGCAAGGATTTCCGGAGAGCCGGGCCATATCAGCCCCTGTAACCCAACAGGAGAGATGCCGAAAGGTGCATCGTACGTATGACCGAAAAGCTCCGTTTTCAGATGAACGGGTTGTTGTTTGGTCAGATAGTTAGGGATCAGTTCCACTTCGCGGATCTCCGAAGTGTTTTTATAAAGATTAACATCTTCATTACAGCCGCCATCGAGGTATTCAAAGGCGAATTTCGGGATACGGCTTTTAGCCTTTTTGATCAGGTCGTCCATGCCGGGATAACGTGGATCGTATGATTGTGTTTTCATGTTATAAAGATAACCTCCGGGAAGAATGTGGAATGTAAGCGTATTAGCCTTAATTTGCACTATCTTCACATATATTATTGCTTTTTAGGATTTTTTAATATCATTATAGTATCAATTGAATATCCATCTTTTAAAGATCCCTTTAACACAGGAACATTCTTTCAGCGTCCGGTACGATGTGGTGCCGCATTTTTACGATAAGTGGCATTATCACCCGGAGATAGAACTGGTGTACATCATAAAGGGATCAGGGCAGTTATTCATCGGCGATAATGTAGGGCAGTTTGAATTCGGGGATATGCTGCTGCTGGGTAGCGACCTGCCACATTTATGGCGCAGTGATGAAAAGTTCCTGAAAAAGGGCTCTTCCCTAAAAGTAGAAGCGATTGTTATCCATTTTTTACCCGGTTGTTTTGGCGAACACTTCTTCGCATTACCGGAAAACCAGTCCATTGCCCGGTTGCTGGAAAAGGCGCAGCAGGGAATCAGGATCAAAGCTGCGGCAAAAGCCCGGGTGAGTGATATGATGAAGAAATTGCTGCAGGCCAGACATGCGGAACGCATTATAGGGTTGATGCAGATCTTGCATACGATCGCTTTCTCTAAAGACACCAAACCGGTATGCAGCAAGGGCTTGTTGTTTGAATACAGCCCGATGGAAACAGAAAGACTGAATAATATCTACCAATACATCCTCAATAACTTTTCCAGACAGATCACCCTGCAGGAGATAGCGGAAGTGGCACACCTGAGTGAACAATCGTTCTGCAGGTATTTCAAATCAAGGGTGAAGAAAACGTTTTCTGAGTTCCTGATAGAGATCAGGATAGGGAAGGCCTGCAAACTGCTGGCAGAAACAAACAAGAGTGTGGCAGAGATCTGTTACGATTGCGGGTATAATAGTTTTTCCAATTTCAACAGGCATTTTAAATCTATTACAGGCAAAACGCCCCTGGTGCATAGGAAGCAATATATGGACAGGCAGGTGCCAGTTTTAGGGTAAAACTTTACCAGGGCCTTAGGTCCATTCACCGATTCGTTTTGAATGCAAAACGAATCGGTTTTTTTTTGATTATAAGTGCCAACCTGGCTTATTGGTTGTATTCTCCTATAGCATTCCTATATCGTTGTTCCAGCATTCCTATATCGCTCCTATAGCATTCCTATATCCAACCGATATAGGAATGTAGGTAGAATGATATAGGAATGGGCTTTCAGCGATATAGGGATATAGGAATATAAAGCAAGGTTTACCGGTAAAAAGGAGGGGAATTATCCCTATTTTTAAGTTCTATGCGTTCCTTATCCCTTCTGATGCTGTTTTCCTGCTTAAATGGCCCCCTGTCAGCCAAAGTGCTCCACACAGGTCATGGGCAGCCATATGCAGATCTTACCGCCGCTGCCAGAGCTGCCGCTCCCGGCGATACCATTCTCGTGCACACAGGCAGCTACCGTGGTGATCAGTCACTCGGCAGCCTCCAGGGCACAGCTGCCAAATGGATCTACATCATCGCCCAGAAGAACGTATTGTTTGAAGGGGGCACTGCAGCCTGGAGAGGCAGCGATATAGCCTATCTGCACATTGAAGGGTTTGTATTCGCCGGCCAGACGGGCAACGGACTTAATATTGATGATGGGGCTACGTATGAAACACCCACGCATCATATCACCTTCCTACAATGTACTTTCCGGGATATGGCGGCCACAGGCAATAATGATTTGCTGAAACTCTCCGGTGCAGATGAGCTTATCATCCGGCAATGCACCTTTCTCAATGGCTCCAAAGGAGGCAGTGGTATAGACATGGTAGGATGCCATAACAGCCAGATCCTTCAATGCCGCTTTGAGAATATGGGATCCAATGCTGTGCAGATGAAAGGAGGGAGTAGCAACATTCGCGTGGAAGCCTGTGTATTTAAAAATGCAGGGAGCAGGGCCATTAACCTCGGTGGTAGTACCGGGCAGGCCTTTTTCAGACCAGCTGATGCCACCTGGGAAGCAGCTGATCTGAAAGTTCACAGCAACGTATTTATAGGTGCTGAAGTGCCTGTAGCCTTTGTAGGATGTATTCGGTCAGAGGTAGTGAACAATACGATATATAAACCCGGCAGATGGGTGATCCGTATCCTGCAGGAGAACAGGGATACGGCGCGTTTTGCCAAATGCAGCGATAATACCTTCCGGAACAATATTATTTGTGTAGATGACCAGGTGCGCACTGTTTGTAGTGTAGGCCCGGGAACTGCACCGGAAAGTTTTACTTTTTCCAATAATCTGTGGTTCCATACCGGTAATGCCACACTGCAATTACCGTTTTCAGAAAGCAATAGAATGACCGGCAAAGACCCGCTGTTCAGTAATGCAGATAAGGGAGATTTTTCCCTTACCGGTAATAGTCCTGCTGCGGCTGCAGGTTTTTCTTTGCAAGATCCGCAGAAGGACCATACCGGCAAACCATTCCTGCCATCACGTGTAATTGGTGCTTATGAAGTAAAGCAATAGGGCTTATTGCAACACAAACCATTCCTGCCTTCACGTGTAATTGGTGCTTATGAAGTAAGCAATAGGGCTTATTGCAACACAAACCATTCCTGCCATCACGTGTAATTGGTGCTTATGAAGTAAAGCAATAGGGCTTATTGCAATACAAACCATTCCTGCCTTCACGTGTAATTGGTGCTTATGAAATAAAGCAATAGGGCTTATTGCAACACAAACCATTCCTGCTATCACGTGTAATTGGTGCTTATGAAGTAAAGCAATAGGGCTTATTTCAGCAACGCCTTCAACTTCTCCTGCAGTGCTTCTCCCCGAAGGTTTTTAGCAACAATTTTCCCATTCGGGTCGATCAGGAAATTCTGCGGAATGGCCCGTACCTGGTAAAGCTTTGCTGCCGCATTATTCCAGAACTGCAGGTCAGACACCTGGATCCACGGTAAGCCATCCTTTTCAATGGCAGCCAGCCATGCTGCTTTTTTACCAGGCTGGTCCAGTGAAACGCCCAGTACCGTAAAGTTCTTATCTGAATATTTATGATACGCTTCTACCACGTTAGGGTTTTCTGCCCGGCAGGGCCCGCACCAGGATGCCCAGAAATCCAGCAGTACATATTTACCCCTGAAATCAGAAAGTTTAACCGGCTTATCGTTCACATCATTCTGTGAAAAATCGGGAGCAGGTGCTCCGATCGAAAGCGGCCCCAGATCATACAGTATGTTCGCAAATTCCTTAGCGGTTCTGGTGTTGCGCACAGCAGGAGAAAGCCTTTTGAAAATTGGCTCAATGCGCGGCACATCTACATCTTTTCCAGCCACTTCTATCAAGGCCTCCAGGCTGATGTAAGAACCTGGATGCTGACGGATGAAAACATATTTCAGGGAGTCTGTTTCTTTTGCCGCTGCACGATACCGTTTCATCAATGTGTCCATAAATTGCGGATCCTTTTTTTGCTGATCAGAAGCAGTGAGGTAGCTGGAATTGATGCTTTGGGTGATCTGTTCCAGGGGAGGTAATACAGCCTGTTTATATAGCTGGTGATCACTGTTCACAGATCCTCCTTTGATCTTTGCATTTTTTATTACGTCTTTGGCGGTAATTTCAATAGCACCTTTTTCCAGGTAGAGATCCAGCACATCTGCTGTTTTCTCCCATTTGGTCATTCCCTGACCGCTATGATCAATGAGCACATGCACTTTTGAGGGCTCATCCAATTGGCCGCTGAACCGGAAAGTATTTTTTTGTACTTCGGCAGAATCGAGTACCTGCTGATTAGTCCAGCCATAATCTTTGATCAGGTACGCCTTTGCCGGCTTTTTGAGTGTATTAAGTTTAATGGTGAGTGTGTATTCGTTGGACTGCGTAAACAGGGCTGCGAATAGAAGTAATGTTTTCATGAAAAATTCAGCTAATAGTGATAGAAAAACAAACAGGACGGCATGTGGCCATCCTGTTTGATGGATATGTTATTGTAAATATCCCGGGTTAGGGCTCAGGTTAGGATTTTGCAGAAGGTCAGCGGGCGGAATGGGCCAGTAAGCCATGTAAGGCTGCCAGGTAGTGGGTTTCGTGGGCGCCACTGTAGCCATCACGGCATCAATGGTTCCGGTCCGCTTCAGGTCAAAGAACCGGTGACCGCATTCTGTAAATAGTTCAGTTTGTCTTTCCTTATTGATGGCGGTAAGGAGAGTGGCTTGTGTACCTGCCGGCAAACCCTGGAGGCCTGCGCGCAGCCGCACAACATTCAGATCATCTGCTGCATTGTCTTTATTTTGCATGGCCCTTGCTTCTGCCCGGATCAGGTATTGCTCTGATAGCCTTAACATGATCTGGTATTCAGCATTGGTGGCTGAAGACTTGTATTTGCCGGGGAAGTAATACACGGTTGCAGGGTTTGTGCCGGAGGCAGCCACTGTAGATGTACGTACCCAGTTGTTAAAACGTGCATCGCCGGATTCAAAAGTATTGATCAGAAAGCTGCTTAACGCCGCGTATACAAATGAAGAACCGGGAGTTTGCGGCGGGGTGATAGTGGCAGGCATACCGTTGTTGTAAAAAGCGTATTCATTCGTCACTTTCGGGTTGTTGGTAGCCAGTGCCCAGATGGTTTCCTTACTGTTGGCGAGGAATACCTGGTTCAGTGGTAAGATGCTGTAATCTGTGTTGCTGATAAGTGCCGTTGCCTGTGCCTCAGCATTCGCCCAGTCTTTTGCATACAGGTAGGCCCTTGCCAGCATAGCTGTAGCCACGGCCTTATTGGGCCGGAAGCGGTTAGTGGTGGTAACACCGTAACCATTTTTGTATTCGTTGCTTAAAAGGGATTGCGCCATTTTAAGATCTGCGATGATCTGTTTATATACCTCTGTTTCCGGAGAGCGGGAAAGCCTGTTATTGATGGCATAATCATTAGTAAGCGCCAGCGGCACCGGGCCATAAATATTCACCAGGTAATAGTAAAAATAGGCACGCAGGAAATAACACTCACCCAGCCATTGGTTCTTGTAAACCAGGTTACCCTTGCTGGTGTTGATGCCGTCAATGGCAGTGTTCACCGTAAAGAGTTTTTTGTACAGGTCTGACCAGTTGCCGCTTTGCGCGCTTTGAATGGCGTTCTTGTAGAATACATCTGCAAAATTACCGGAAAGCAAACTGCGAAGTTCATCGGTATATAAGCCCAATGTATAACCAATGTTACCGCTTGCAGAACCCTGAAAGGGCCCGGAATTATTCATGGTCAGGTAAACCCCTGTAACAACCGTTGATGTGGTATTATCGCTGGAGTATACGTCTACAGCTGCGATAGTATTGGCTGGCAGTTGAGTGCCATCGAGGTAGGATTCACAACTGCTTAATGTGATGCTGAGTGTAAGCAGGTATTTTGAAAAACTAAGTATCTTCTTCATGTCAATGCATTAAAGTGTAACATTAATTCCGCCGGTAAATACACGCAATGGTGGGATCACACCCGCGTTTAAGTTTTCGGGGTCCAGGCCCTCAAACTCAGATATGGTCAGCAGGTTTTGCCCCTGTACATAAACAGAGAGGTTTTTGAGATGCATTTTTTTACTGATCTCCGCAGGGAGATTGTAACGGATGCTCACATTCTGCAATCGTGCATAGGTTGCCCTGCTATAGGCGCCGGTACTGTTTGTCAGCAGGTCCTGCCTGAAATAAGAGGTGAATTGTGAGCTCAGTTTTGGTATGTCTGTTACATCTCCTGGTTTTTGCCAGCGGCGCAACCACATAGTAGAACCATTGGCCCCATAGATACCAAAAGGAAACACGGTTTGGCCAAGGGAATTTTTACCCATGCGGTTGGTGAAATTAAAGGAGAAATCCAGCGTCAGTTGTTTGTAGGTAAAGCTGTTTTGCAGCCCGCCAAAGTACTTCGGTGCCAGATCTATGAATTCGGTTTTATCTGCCTGCGTTAATCCTCCCATAAAATCAGAAACATTGCCTTTAGCATCCGTGAAACTATAGTTGCCGGTTTGCGGATTCACTCCATTGTATTTGTAGAGCAATATGCCGGTAACAGGCTTATTGAGTACATAGTCTGACTTCTGATTGCTTTGGGTAGGCAGCCTCAGCAGCTTGCTTTCAGGTAATGAAATATTGAACCTGGTAGACCAGGTGAAATTCTTTGTTTTGAAGTTGGTGGTATTCAGGCTGACCTCCATGCCGCTGGTGCGGATCAATGCGTCTGAATTCAAAGCATACCTGGTATAGCCGGTAACACTGGATAAAGGCTGCTCCAATAGTTGATTGCCAGCCCGGTTTTGGTAATAGCTAAGATCTACTGTAATGCGGTCTTTTAAAAAGCCCAGTTCGAGGCCTGCTTCAGAATTAAAATTACGTTCCCAGTTCAGCACGGGATTGGGAAGTGAGTTAGGGCCTAATCCCACCTTGCCATCATAGGTCCCGCCGATCACACTATACGTTCCCAGGTACCGGAAATCGCCGATCGCATCACCACCCACAATGCCGCTGCTTACTCTTAACTTACCAAAGCTGAGCCAGGGCAAATGGTCCCTGATCAGCTTTTCCTCGCTGAAGATCCAGGCCAGTGCCGCAGAACCAAAATTCCCGATACGGCGGCCAGGTCCGAATTTCGTAGAGCCATCCCGCCGTGTATTGATGTCGATAATATATTTACTATCCCACACAAATTTCAAAATGCCATACATACCTATTGAACGGTATTCAGTGAGATTATAACTGGTGGTTACGGTGGAACCCACAGAAGGATTGTTCAGTAAAGCATCCGTTGGAAATCCTGTGCCGGTGATATCATCAAAATAAGTGATCCGGTTGTTGATCTCACCACCCAGTTTAACACTGAAATCACCTTTCTTACCGATAAACGTATTGAATTCGCCATAAGGTGAAATGGTGAAAGAGCGGGTATTATACTGATGTAAGATACCCACGGTTTGTGTTGCCGCCTGGGTATTACTGGGATTGAATACAGAAGTGGGATAACCGATCAGTTCTTTTCCGCTGATGGTATTGTACCCGAAAATACTGCGCAGCGTAACCTTTTTGATGGGCCGGTAAGTGAGTGTTGCGTTGGCTAGCAGGTTATTTGTGCGGTTCTCATACAGCCTATTGGCATTACTTGCCGTGCCGCTGCTATTAACATCACTTCCAATGGCAGCCCAGTTAATGCTGCCATCTTTATTATAGGGTGGTGGCGCATTGGGAGGCGTAAGTGCACTAACGGAAAAATCATAGGGCACCATATCGTTTTTGGAAGAGAGATACGTACCGGTTAAGGCCATATTGAATTTGTTGTTTGCCGTACTTGTATTTAAAGCAAACCGAAGTGAACCATCCCTGTTTGTTCCCCGGTGCCGTTGTATATTACCCATATCCCGGATGCTTCCGCTGATCAGGTAAGTTACGTTCTGAGCGCCTCCACTGTAAGAAAGATTGGCATTAGTGGTAACAGCAGCCTTGCCCATGAATTCCTTTTGCCAGTCGGTATAACGGTCAGCAGGCCAGGTACCGTTCAGGTCATTATCAGTCGGAGGTCCGGTAATATTATCATTTTTCAGCGCTTCCCGGCGAAGCATCAGGTACTGATCTGTATTGAGTAAAGTGGGCGTGCGGCCATTGACAGATACGCCGGTGTAAATATTTGCATTAAAAGATTGCTGGGCTGCCTTTGATCTTTTTGTAGTGATGAGGATCACGCCATAAGCTCCAGAGGAGCCATAGATGGCTGTTGCATCCACATCTTTGAGCACATCAATGCTTTCAATATCGTTCGGATTGATGTAGTTCAGCCCGCTGCCACCCTGCAGGAAATTTTGTGTGCCGTATGAAGTATTGGTGGAAAGCGGTAAAGTACTGCCGGGGTAGCGTACGCCATCCACAATGATCATAGGTTGTGTAGCGCCGGTGAACAGGTTGGCAGAGCCACGCATCCTCACGGTGAAAGCTCCTCCGGGCTGGCCGGTCACCTGCTGGATGAACAAACCGGGTACCTTGCCCTGCAATGCCTCCAATACGTTATTTACCGGGTTCTTTTCAATGTCTTTAGACGTAATAGTAGTAATGTTACCGGCATTGAACCGTTTGGTGGTGGTGCCATAGGCCGTTATCTGTACTTCATCCAATGGAGAAGTGCTTACGGCCAGGTGGATAGAGAGAGAAGAAGGATTGCCGGAGATCAGTTTTGAAGGACTGTCTTCTTTGGCAAGCTGAAAACTTCCGTTTACAAAACGGAGACTGATCGGAGCAAACCCAACAGCGGAAACCTTCAGTACATCTCCTTCATTAGCGTCAATAGAAAAAGAACCATTAGCGGCAGAAGTAGTGCCTTTATTTGTTCCCTGTATTACAATATTTACACCTGGTAAAGGCTGGCCGGTAGCAGAACGAATAATACCATGCACAGGGATGAATGTGGGGATGGCACGTTCAGGAGCCGGAGCCGGTGGTTTAACAGGCGCCACTGAGCGTTTCCTGGAAACAAGAATGGTTTTCCCCTGGATGGCGTATTCAACCGGCTGGTCTTTAAAGATCAGCTCTAACAGGTCCCGTAAAGGCTGGTCCTTCACAGATAAGGATACGGGCCTGGCATCCGCAAGCACTCCTTTCTGATTGAACAGCACATAGCCGGTTTGTTTTTTAATAACATTGAAAACCTGCTTTAAGCTCAGGTCCTTGCCGGAAAGAGTGACATTCTGTGCCCTAACGGCTGCATGAGCATGAATAAAAGCAACGGTTAATAAAAAGACAGTTAATCGCATAACCCTCATGATTTTGGTAAGCACACGCTGTTCCCCCGGGCGCATAGGAGCCCAATAGCATTTTTTTTGCATAAATTGCAGCAGATTTGGTTGTTAATAAATTGGTTGTCAGACCGTTTTTGATCAATTGGATCTATGTACCGTCACAGCTAGTCCCTGTGACGGTTTTTTATTCATATAATAAGCGTGTTTGTTACTGTAACACGATCAGTTTCCTGCCTTCTATACGAAAATGCAATTCTGTTTTTCCAAGCATGGCCAGTAAGCCGTTTAACGGAACATCCCTGGTTATTTCCCCTTCAAATTCAATGTCAGGAATGCCTTTTTCATACACTACTTCAATATCGTACCAACGTTCCAGCTGGCGCATGATCTCAGCGAGAGAAGCTCCTTCGAAATAGAACAAGCCGTTCTTCCAGGCGATGGCTTTATCTATATTGGCCTTTTCAATAACTTTTATCCCGGGTGCACCGGCTATTTGGGCCTGCTGGCCGGGTTGAAGGATCACATTCCCTGATGCGGTTTCATATGGTGCTACACGCACAGATCCTTCCAGCAGGGTAGTAGCAATCGCTTTCTCGTTTTCGTAAGCATTCACATTAAAATGTGTACCCAGCACTTTTATCTCCGCTTTATTGTTTACGATCACCCTGAAAGGCATTTCGGCATTTTTCGCCACCTCGAAATAAGCCTCACCGGTAACCTCCACTTTTCTTTCGCTGCCGGCAAATGCTGTAGGATACCGTATTGAACTGGCTGTATTCAGCCATACTTGTGTGCCATCAGGTAAGGTCACCTGGAACTGCCTGCCCTTAGGGGTAGCTATCGTATTAAATACAATTTCTCCGGATCCGTTTTCGTCAGGGGCATAGGTAAGCTGGCCGTTCGTTAACACGATACTGGCGCCTTTTTGTTTAGCGATCACACCATTGCCCAGGCTGTCCAGTACCACCTGGGAACCATCGGCCAGTGTGAGAATGGCGCCTTGTTTGCCGGGAGTTATCACTGTTGTTATAGCAGCCTGAGGTGTATTTTTCTTTTGGGTAGTCCAAAGGTAACTGCCTGCAGCAAGCAGCAGGATGATAGAAGCTGCAGCCCAGCTAAGGCTTCTGCGGGGCAGGGAACGAACACGGTGTTGGACCCTGTCGCTGTTGAGGGAACGTTCCAGCAGGGGCAATAGCGCTTTATCCTGCACGGTGTCCATGTCCAGTTCGCCTGCCATTTCTTCAAAAACAGCCTGCAATGCCTCCTGGTGCACCGGGTCATGTAAGAGACGCTGAAATTCCTCCTGCTCTGTTTCGCTAAGGCTTTTTTTCAGGTATTGACCGGCCAGGTAATATATACGTGTATTGTCCATGCGCTGTTAATAAGATGCGGGAGAAAATGAGTTGTCACTATCGGCTCTAAAAAAACAATAAAAATATAATGGCAGGTAACTGTACCGAGTCCGGCAGAAAGCTGCGGATCGTTTGCAGGGCAGCGCTGATGGCATTGCGCACATACCCGTCTGAAAGGCCAAGCTGAGCGGCTATTTCTTTCGTGGCCATACCTTTTCCCCTGCTCAATTCATAGATAGTCCTGCGCTGGGAGGGCATAACCTGCAGGGCCTGTTTCACTGCCTGTTGTATTTCCTTGACTGAAATGGCCTGCAGGGCATGGTTAAAACTTGTGCCTCCCGGCTCAAGGCCTTCCAGTTTACTATTATACAACGAAGTTTTACGGAGATATTGTAAACATTCATGGATGGTGATCTTCCTGAGCCAGGCGCCGGGGTGTTGCACCTCTTTTAAGCGGTCCCTGTTCAACCATAGTTTTATGAAAACTTCCTGTACCACCTCCTGTTTTGCCGGTTCGCTATGAAGCATCCGCAAAGCAATTAAGGCTAGTGGTGTGGAGTAAAGATTAAATAAGGTGGCAAAAGCAGTTTCGTCCCCCTCGGCAATACGCAAAAACAGTTCCTTATCACTATATGGTTGGTTAGATGACAATTATCTATAATTAGAAGATTATTCTGCGCAAACTAGGGCAAAATTCCATAAGTAGGTAATAATTGCAGGCAATAAAAAAGGTTTAGCAGCATTTCCGCCGCTAAACCCTCCTTATAAGAAAAAGATATTTTAGTCCTTCACAAAGGTGATATCCTTCGCAGATCCATCATTATTGTTAACCGTCATGGTCACCAAAACAGTTCCGGATGGAGCAGTGAGCGGATTACCATTGAAGAAGCTTTTCACCGTTACGATCTTTGCAGATTTTAATACATCCGGCATCACCGCAGTACCCACTCCGTTTGCGGAAAAACCGAAACCTTTTTTAGCATCAAAGTCCTGATTGAATGCTCTGTAGAAGAAATCGAGCCCTGACCTGAATCCAGCAGGCGTGGCTATAGCCGTTCCGTCTACTCTCAGAGAAACCAGTGCTTTTGAGGGGTTCACTCTCATGAGGATGTTAGACCCATTCATAAAGTTCAGGGGTGTTTCGATTGTTTTGTACAAGGTGGATTTTTTATTTGCATTGTTGGCATAATATCCATCTAAGATTACAGTATCCGGTACAGCCCTCATCACCCTGAAATCAAAATCAAGTGCGCCATTCTCCTTTAAAAAAGACAGCAGGGAACTGTTATGAAAAGTAAGGCTCAGTTGCACCGGGCCGTTCATGTCAAATGCACCATCTGTTTCTTCTACGTATACGCCCTGAGAATTAAAGCCCGGATAATTGGGTAATAAAGCCAGGGTCCTGTTTTTGAAAGTGATATTGGCCGGGTTTTCCAGTATGTCCCTCAGCTGATTATCCGGGTACGGGGCAAAAGTATTGATCAGAGAAAGTGCCTGGGCAGATTCTGTGGGTGTTAAGGTTCCCGAAGCCCGTAACTTTCGCAGATCTTCTACAATTCCATCTGCGAATATAGAATAGATATTAGCGGTAGAATCTTTAAAGAACTGCAGCAATATGCTTGGAAATGGATTGCCCGTGAGGGTGCTGGGCATTTCCCAGGCCCAAAGCGCATCCTCATTGTCCGTCAGCACCTTGAACGCGGCCACTTTATCCTTCTCGAAAGTGTTGGCATCCGCCGGTTTGGTGTAATCCAGTTTCTTCTGACAGGAGAAGGAGACTGTGGCTATCACAGCCAGGGCTATCACTGCCGGTTTATGTAGTATTTTGATAAGTCTGTTCATAAAGAATAAATGATAGATTTTGAAATAGCTGAACAATAGTCTCTACTATTCATATTTTCTTTTCAATGCAATCAAACGGTCCTTTACGGATTGTTTGGTCAGATAATTCCTCAGAGAAGTAATAGGAATACCAAGGTCAGTAAAGTACTTCGTTACCAGCTGGTGTTTAGCCCTGGTGGTATCGTTCCTCAAGTAATTTTGTTGCATTTCCGCGTCCGATTTCCAGATAATGGTCTGTACGTACGTGGCAAAATCCTCATGTTCATTCTGCATGCCATAAGGGATATAGAATCCTTTGGAAATAGCGGTGGCCAGTGAGAGCCTGAGGTATTGGTTAGAGCCCCGTAGGTATTCCACTTTTGATGGCTTCTCAAATCCCACAGGGATCTGGTGTTTGCTGTCCAGGTAATGGGTGTATTCATGGTAAATGAACCCGATCAGTCCTGCATCGTCCGGGAAGCTGGATGGGGCGGCGTCATAGATAGCCTCCATATAATCCGCATCCGCAGTAGGCCCTGTAGCCCGGATCACTTCTCCAAAAGGTGTAAGTCCTCCCAGAGTAAGCCTGTTGGGTTGGATATTACCAGCCTGGCCGGCAGTAGATTCTCCGAAATCTTCAGCACCTCCGTAGTTAAGGCCATTTCCTATCAGCAGGATCCTTACCGGTGTTTCCGTTTTAGCGGTAAGGCGTGGACCTGATACGGAGTCCATGGCTTTAAAGAAAAGTTCCTCCAGTAACTCAATATAGGGCAGTACATCTTCTGTGTTGGCAGGGTTGGCTACTACATCCGGCGCGTAGGCGAAACGGTTCCATTTGTATTCAATGATCACACCATATCTGTCAAAGATGTCTTTCTGTTTTACTCCCAGCGGGGTCCGCGTATCAAATACAGGTGGCGGGTCCACTTCTGCAGTAAGCGCGGCTTCCTTTTTCCTACAGGCTATCAGCCCTATAACCAGGCAGATCAGGATCAGAGCAGGAATTTTATAGTTATTCATCGTAAAGCAATTTAAGTTCATGTAATGATTAGTTAAGGCCCGGGTTACGTGTTATTTCTTCTGTTGGCAGTTGAATAACATAGTCTTCGGGTTTGGTGCCATCGATCTTGTAGGTGCCTGAGCGGCCTACGTGTTCAACGGGTAATGAATGCCTTCTCATATCGAACCACCGCATTCCTTCACTGGAAAACCTGATCCTCTTTAATAAAATCAGATTGGCTATAGCCATGGCCCTGGTAGTGAGTCCATTCAATTGGGTCACTTTGGTATTGGCTGTATTAGTAGAGAAGTTCTGATTTCTGATTAATAGGGTCAGGTCTGCTTTAGCGTTGTCATTGATACCATTACTTTTCTCAATTTCTGCTTCCGCCCTGTTAAACAACACTTCATCCACGGTGAGTAAGGGGATGTTCCCATTCCTGGTACCGGTAGGCTGGAAGATCATTAACTTCTGTGGTACAAAGTCATTCATCAGTGCGCTGGTTTGGATAATGTAATCATTGGCATCATCCGCTCCGTTCTGCTGCATTACCTGCCTGGCAGGATAAGGGTACATGCCATGCCAGAAATAGGCCATCAGTTGATAGGTATTATTACCCATCATGATGTAGGCAGCATTGCTAGGGTTGAAATAAGCGCTGGAGTACTGTGCATAATCCCTGATGGTTGTTCTCAGTTGGCCTACGTTTAGCGGTACGCTACGTCTTTGCAGCAGTTGAGTGGAATACTGGATGCATTTATCCCAATCTTTTTTGTTCAGGTATACGCGGGACAATAAAGCCAGGATGGCTTCCCTGCTGAATGTAAACTGTGGGTTGCTGGCTTCTGAATCATTTACCAGGTTAAGGGCAGCCAGCAGGTCTGTTTCCACAGATGCATAGATAGCCTGTACACTTGCTTGTTTATAAGGTACAACAGGCGCACCGTCATAACTTTCCACAAACGGTATGCCTACATCATTTGCAGCAGTAGCGGGATTGTATTGTTTGGCAAACAGGTTCACGAGCATATAATTGCAATATGCCCGGATGGCCAATGCTTTCCCAGTGATGACAGCTATGCTCCTGGCTTCAGCATCATTTGAAGGCTTGTATTCCTTTGCCTTTTTGATAATAAGCAATGAATTGATGATACAATTATAATATCTCCTGAAAGCGGAAACAGGATTAAACCCGCTGCTTAAAAAGCGGTTGGCAGAGAGGGATTGCCGGGTAATCGCCAGTTCAAATATGGGCAGCAGTTGTTCTACCGCCTGTTCCACATTATGGCCTGCCAGGTCCCGGAAAATATAGTCATCGGACATGATATCCGTAAAATGATGATCGGAGTATGGCTGCAACTGATTCAGCGTTTTTTCCATATCAGGAATGGTGGTGATCAGCGTTCTGTTATCCACCGGTTCTTCCAGGAATTTGGAACAGGAGCTGATGGCCAGTATTCCCATGAATACGCCCGCCAGTATAAACCGGGAAGATCGGACGCGATATATGTTTCTATTTTTCATGCTGTTCTTTTTAAAGATGACTTTAAACTTTCGCGTTCCATTTAGAAGGTAGCAGAAAGGTTAAACGTGAACGATTTTACCGGTGGCATATTCAGCCCTGTGAGCAGTGTTTCAGGATCCATGCCATTAAATCTTTCGGAAGCGAATACGGCAAGGTTGGAAGCTTCAAAGCCCACGGTAAAGTTTTGCATCTTCCACTGCCTGGCCAGCTGGCCAAAGTTATATTGCAGGGTAATGTTGCGGAGGCGGAGGTAAGAAGCATCGATAGTACGGATATCAGACCTGTTGTACACCGTATATACGGATGCATCAAAGTAGCCGGCATTAATATAGTCATCGACATCGGCCGGCAGCAGCAGCCGCGGAATGTTTGTATATTTCTCATCGCCTCGTGCACGCCATCTGTAAGCGAAATCACCCGGTGCGTTCTGATCATCCCGGTAGACGCTGGATAAAGTGCCTCCCCTGTAGTAATCAGCTTTACGTACCACATGCCCTGCATTGAATACAAAAGACACGCCGAGGGTAAAGTCTTTATACATAAAATTAGAATTGAAACCACCTGAATAAAGGGGATCCCTGCTGCCCTGGTAATTTACATCCACGAGGGTCCTGTTACTTTCGGAAAAGCCTGTCACAATTTTACCTGTAACATCATAATAGGTGGCCAGACCACTTTCATTCAACCCTGCAAAGCGGAAGGCATACAACCCTGTTAAAGGCATGCCCTTCAGCGGGAAGCCTTCGGAGGCTGTGGCATCGAATACGGAAGGGTTATTGCCCTGGTAGTCGGATAATACCTCATTCCTGTTATATCCCACATTCACCATACCGGACCAGCTGAAGTCGCCGGCAATTTTGATGGCTTTAATGCCGATAGAGGCTTCAATTCCTTCGTTCTTCATATCAGCCCAGTTAAACAGCTTGGTGAGGTAGCCGGAAGAGGACTGTACGGGTTTATAGCCTACCAGGTCAAAATTCTTCCTGGAGTAATAGTTGAAAGTAACGTCCACAGCATTAGCGAACACGAGATCGATACCGGTACTGAACATGTATTCCTTCTCAAATTCCAGATCTGAGTTCTCTGCTTCTACAATGTTCACCCCGGTAGTATTATAGTCAGGGTAGGGTCTTACAATATTCTGATAATATGCCACGAGATCCGGACCGCGGTAGCCGGCATTTCCTCTGAGGCCATAGGAGACTCTTATTTTTCCGCTGCTGATCACATTTTTCAGGCTCTCCATAAAACCTTCTTCGGAGAAGTTCCAGGCGCCGCCTAATGCCCAGGTGGGTAAGAACCTGTTGCGGCTGGCCCTGCCTGATACGTTTGTTGCATCATTCCTTAAGGAGGCATCAAATGAATATTTGCCTTTGTAATTATAAGAAAGACTGGAGTAGTAGGATACGGCATTGCGGGTAAAGTCGTTCACATAGGAAGCTGTACCCTGCAGGAGGTTCCTGCCGTTGTAAACCTTTCTTTCATCGTCCGGCATGTTGCTGCTAAGGAGCAATCTTTCATAAGCTAAAGGCGAAGAAGCAAACGTTTTGCTGTCCCCCCGGTAGCCATAACCTCTTGAGAAATTGGCGCTTTGTTTATTCTGCGTTACTTCCATACCAGCCATTACAGCCAGTCTGTGGTCATTCTTTTCAAGCGCGGTCCACTCCAGTTGTCCGCGCAGAGTATAGTATTTTGCTTCAATGGTTTCCTTGTCCAGGATACCTCCCTCCGGCAGAACCGTCTGTGGCAGCTCATAGGAAGGAGAGCCGGGCCTTTTATACAGGCGGGGATTATTTTCCAGGATCCTGAAATCGTCTGCTCTGAATTGATTGGCAAAATTGGAATGTTCGGTCTGGATCTCATCTATGGTAGAGTTCGTAAACCGGGTATTGAACAGGGTCGTAAATTTCAGCTTGTCTGTAAACTTGTAATCCAGATTCAACTGCGCAGAGAAATCGGTACTACCCAATGAAACGTAGTTGTTGTCGATCTCTTCCAGGATATTAAAATCTGCATATCCCTTTTTGTAATATTCATATTTACCGTCTGATGCATAAGGTTTGGAAGCGCGGCTGGCATCTCTGGCATAGGTGAAGGGGTTTACCTGAATGCCTGGCTGCCTTTGTTCTCTTCTGGCATATTTCAGCATGATCTCTGCACCAAACTTACTTGTTACCTGCAGATTGTGTACAAGATTGGCGGTATATCTTTTGGTGTTTTCACCCCTTGTTTTACCGGGATCACCATAGTAGCTGAAAGACAGGCGGGTGGCGCTTTTTTCTCCCCCCTGGCTGAGGCTGATGGAATGCTGCTGCATGACGGAGTTCTTATACAGCTCATCAAACCAGTCTGTGTTCTGCGTTTTCAGGTCACGTATCATCTCCCGGTATTCCTGTTCCGTGATAAGGCGTCTATTGTACAGATCCATTGCTTTGGAAAGCGGTCCTGAGGTAGCAGCAGAGAAGTTCTGCAGGGTAGCGTCATATATGATGCCCAGTTCCTGGTTAAGCTCTATCTGATCTTTTGAGTTCAGCACATCGAAATCACGGATGGAAGGTTTAAGGCTCAGGGTGGAATTGAAAGTATAGTTCACCCGTAATGCCGAGTTCTTCCTGGCGCGTTTGGTGCTAATCACTATCACACCATTCACGGCACGGGTACCATACATGGCGGTAGCGGTAGCATCTTTTAATACGGTGATCTCCTCAATATCTTCCGGGTTTACGTTGGAGAGCGCGCTGGCCAGCAGGTTCCGGGCATTACCTGCATAGAGTTCTGAAGGAACAATGTTAAGCGGTGCTTCCAGCGGAACACCATCCAGTACCCACAGGGGCTCGTTGATACCACTGATGGAAGCGCTACCCCTCACCCTTATTTTAGGAGCAGTTCCAAATACGGAAGAGGTGGTTTGAACAGTAACGCCTGCCACTTGCCCCTGCAGCATTTTATCCAGGGTACCCAAGCTGGGAACTTTAACGTCAGCAGCTTTTACGGTAGTGGCTGCGCCCGCATAGTTGATCTTTTTCAGGGTCTGGTAACCCGTGATCACCACTTCTTCCATGGCTCTTTGCGGCGCCAGCGTTATCCGGATATTGGTAGAGGAGCCTACTTTATATTCCTGGGTTTCATATCCGATCATGGATATTACCAGTACAGCATCGGGAGGAAGGTTATTTAAAACGAATGCACCATTCGCATCTGTAACAGTACCCTGCTGGGTACCTTTTATCTTAATACTGGCGCCGATCAGCAGTTCTCCTTTCTGGTCCCTGATCGTGCCCCGCAGATCAATTACAGCCCGGGCAGTCTTCGCATAACCACCATTGCCATCAGGCATAACAGCAGTTACACGCGCAAAAACGCTTCCGCTAAATAATAGTTGTACAACCACTATGCAGCAGAGGCGGGAAAATTGAGAGTAAGATTTTCTCATGTTGCAGTTTTATTTTTTTACTTGATAGGATGTTGCTTCAGTTCTTACAGAACCGTTCTGGACAATTAATGCTGCGAACTGAATTTGGTTGACACATTGCATGCAGTGCAGAGCAGGATTCCGGGATAATACAATCATAATATTGAATATACTTTGGTCTAACAATCATAATAATGAGCAGCTATCAACTTCACAAAGTAGGGACCGCCTCTCATGGTTTTCTATCTGTAAACAACACCGCGGGGTGATTTTGGTTATTCTTTACTGTCCGTTTCCCCGGGTTACAGAGGAAAAAGCTATCTGCAAACAAATTAACAAAAATTTGTTAGAAAAGGGGGGATAATTTATTACATTCTTTGGTGCTCTGAGCCTTGTGTATTAAAGTTTTCTAGTGGGAGTATCAAGTCCGGTTTTCTCCCGGTGTTTGCTCCCCCAGATGCTCAGCTGTTTGAAGATAGGCCCGATCTCTGCAGCCATCTCCGTAAGCTCATATTCTACTCTCGGAGGTACTTCTGCATACACCGTCCGTTTCACCATGCCGTCTTCTTCCAGTGCCCGAAGCTGTAAAGTAAGCATGCGTTCCGTAATTAGCGGGAATTCCTTTTTCAGTTCACTGAACCGGAGCCTTCGGCCTGCTAATTTATCCAGGATCAGTATTTTCCATCTGCCCCCGATCTTATTCACAGCATAGGTGAGATCACATTCAATGATCCATCTTTCGTTACTGCTATACGTTGAATCTTTCTTCCTGGTTGCCATTACTTACAAGTTTGTGCGTACCATACAATTGATGGTATAGGCCATAAAATTACCTGCTACCCACTACTTTTACAAAGAAATTATATGTATGGATCTGTATCTGAAAGGTAAAACAGCAGTAGTAACAGGCGCCAGCCAGGGAATCGGCAGGGCTATCACAAAAGAACTGGCGCTTGAAGGTGTGAAAGTATTTGCCACTGCAAGGAACGAAGAACTGCTGAGCAGTCTCAAAGAAGAAGTAACCGCTGCGGGCGGTATCGAACCCATTACATTCGCCCAGGATTTCACGGCGGCGGAGGGCCCGCAAAAGATCGCAGCAGCTGCACTCGCCAGTCTTGGGCAGGTGGATATTCTCGTGAACAATGCCGGCCAGAGTGCTCCCCTGGATGTTATAGGTACGGAAGAAGGATGGGAAGGAGCCATGACGCTTGACTTTGATCGTCCCCGGCAGTTGACACAACAGTTATTGCCTCATTTCATCACACGTAAGCAGGGCGTTATCCTTAACCTTGCCAGCACTTATGAGTTACGAACTGTTAACGGTTCATCCGTCGCCAAAGCAGCCGTGGTCATGTGGTCCAAGCAGCTCGCCGCCCAGCTCGGTCAATATGGTATCAGGGTCAACTGCCTGCAACCAGGCCTGATAGATACAAATAACATCCGCCGTTTCTTCCCGGGTGAGGAGCGTAAGAACTTTGCCGCGCAGGAGATACCCCTGGGTGATTTTGGAGAACCCCAGGACATGGCGAATATGGCTGCTTTCCTGGTATCACCCCGTGCAAGATATATCACAGGTACTGTGGCTGTTGTGGATGGTGGTATGCGGCATTATGCATTTTAATCTGCAGTCCGCAGAAAAGGTTTGCCCGCATTACTTTCAATAAACACTTTACGATATTCCCTGGGCGTTATTCCCTGGAGAATTTTGAACTGCCTGTTGAAATAAGAAACATTGTCGAACCCACAGGTATAACAGATGTCTGTGATATTGTTCTCTTTCCCCATTAAAAGCCTTGTTGCATGGCTGATCCTGATCTCATTTACAAACTGAGAGAATGTTTTATGCGTGTTCCTTTTGAAATAACGGCAGAAGGCGGCTTCGCTCATGCAGGCCAGTGAGGCGGCAGTCCTGATATCTACCTCATGATGATAATTCTCAAACACGTAGTTAAAAATAGATGCCAGCTTTTTAGAATCGCTCTCCTTGTAATGGATCTTTCTCACATCGTCTGTTATTAATATGGCGCCGTCCTTTCTACGCTGACACAACTCTTCCAGGATCTGCAGTAACAGGATCAGGTTCTTCATCTGCTGGTTGGGCTGGAACTGGAAGAACAGCGGGTGGAGGGAAGGAGAGGTGTTCCTGAATTTTAAGCCGTAAACGGATTCCTGCAACAACTCCTTTATCTTCCTCAATTCCACGGTCTCAAAAAAGTCCTTCCCCATAAAATCTGCGGTGAATTGCACTACTGTGGCCTGGGCTACGTCATCGGCGCTGGTGGTCAGGTTGTCGCTGGACCAGCAATGCACGAGTCCCGGACCGAACATAAAGATCTCTCCTTCATGATAATTCATCACCTTGTTGCCCACATAAACATGGCCTGCACTTTTTACGATCAGGATCACTTCATACCCATGATGAAAATGGAAAGTATTGGTAAAGCGGGGCTGACAGTATTCTTTGATCGTAAAACTGGCATCCTCAGGTGTGGATATATGGCGGTAGGAAACTTTCATCTGTTCATATTTATTTTTTACGGGTCAGATGGAGTCTGTCGGCTTCATCTGTTCATATTTATTTTTTACAGGTCAGATGGAGCCTGTCGGCTTCATCTGTTCATATTTATTTTTTACGGGTCAGATGGAGTCTGTCGGCTTCATCTGTTCGTTGTTTTTGGTACAATACTTGTTGCCGGAGCCCCCAAAAGCTAATTACGGTAAATATAGTATCGAAAATTGGCAAATGAAGTACTTTTATTTAAAAGGAAGTCTGAATAAGTTTGTTATATAATTTTCACGTTTACAAAACCTGCCATCACCGTTATGGAACTTGCGATACACAATTGGATGCGCGCCGAAACTATTGAAACAACTATAAGAAGAGTTTCCTCGCTTGGCTACACTAAACTCGAAATTGCCGGAAGTCCCGAACATTACGATACAAAGGAGGTAAGAAAACTACTGAAGGGTCATGGCCTGACCTGCTGGGGTTCTGTGACCCTGATGCTGGGAGACCGCAATCTGCTCGCCAGGAACGAAGCCCAACGTGCCAGTTCCGTGCAGTACGTAAAGGATGTGGTGAAAATGGTAAAGGAGCTGGATGGTCATATGGTTTCCGTGGTGCCGGGTACTGTAGGAAAGATGGTGCCGGACGGAAGGCCTGAAGAGGAGTGGAAATGGGCAGTTGAATCCATGAAAGAGATCTATGCATATAGTGAAGCGGCAGGCATCCTGCTGGGCATAGAACCCATTAACAGGTTCGAAACCTATTTCATCAACCGGGCAGAGCAGGCATTGGCGCTTGCTGAGGCGGTTGGTCCAAACTGTGGTGTATGCCTGGATACCTTTCATATGAATATGGAAGAAACGGATATGTTTGAAGCGATCAGAAAGGCCAAAGGAAAGCTGGCAGGCTTTCACGTAGCGGATAACAACAGGATGGCGCCGGGAATGGGGCATCTCAACTGGAAGAAGATCATAGATACGCTGGGGGAAGTAAATTATAACAGTGTACTTTCTGTAGAGTTCTGTGCGCCACTGGACCGTACTCCCGCTAATCCCTACCCGGGTTCCATTGATGAAGCGCCTGAAAATCTTACACCCGAACAGGAGAAATTCCTGATAGACCATGGCAGCTCTTCCGTTACAGAAGAATTTTACACCATGCTCACCCAACAATCATATAATACCTTAATAAAACTTATATAGCGAGTGAAAATAACTAACGTAGAGGCGTTCTGGTTACGCTGCCCCATTCCTAAGGAGAAACAACATACTTCGGATTATGGATTGCTGACTGACTTTGATATGACGCTGGTAGTGATAACAACAGATGAAGGGCTTCAGGGGTTTGGAGAAGCGAAAGCTGCAGTGGGGTCATCGGGGGGATGCGCTTCCATTGTACATTGTATCGAACACGATCTGAAGCCAATATTGCTCGGCAAATCTGTCAGGAACATCACCCGGCTTTGGGAGGAAATGTACAACGGCACGCGTGACCACTACGCACTCGCAAGAGGAAGGAAGTTCCCGGTCCTTGGCAGGCGTGGTCTTACAATCTCTGCCATGAGTGGCATTGACACCGCCTTGTGGGACCTGAAAGGTAAAATGCTGAATGTTCCGGTAGTTGATCTGCTGGGAGGTGCCTGCAGGGAGAAGATGCCGGCATACGCCAGTGGTGGCTGGGCTGATGTGAACAATATCGGCGCACAATTGAAAAGTTATGTGGACAAAGGTTTTCAGGGCGTGAAAATGCGTGTGGGGGTAATGGATGATACTGTTCAGAAAAGTGTGGACAGGGTAAAAGCGGCAAGAGCAGCGCTGGGGCCGGATATCAAATTGATGGTAGATGCACATGGAACCTTTAGTGTTCCGGAAGCTAAGCAGTTTTGCAGAGGGGTGGCAGATTGTAATGTCTATTGGTTTGAAGAGCCTATTAGTCCCGATAACAAAAAAGGAACTGCAGAAGTGAGGGCTTCCACACACATCCCCATCGCTGCAGGTGAAAGTGAATATACCAGTTTTGATATACACGAACTTTTAGAACTAAGGGCTATAGATGTTATACAGCCGGATGCGGCTATCATTGGCGGTATTTCCGAAGCCATGCGCGTAGGCCATCTGGCCAGTGTACACCAGGCGGAATTGGCACCTCATTGCTGGGGATCTGCTTTTTCTTTCATGGCAGGGCTAACGGTAGCGTTTGCTTCACCTTCGGCAACGATCATTGAGTTTTCCCTGGGAGGAAACCCCATGATGTACGACCTGGTGAAGGAAAAGATCACGGTTATAAATGGAGAGATCGATGTACCTTCTGCCCCTGGATTAGGCGTAACACCAGATTGGGATTTTGTGAAACAGTTTAAGCAGCCTGTTTAAATAAATACTTATGGCAAAAGCACTTAAAATTAACCACGTCACACTCATTGTCGACAACCTGGAAAAAGCAGGTGAATTCTATCAGCAGGAACTTGGCCTGGAACCATTGCCTGCCTTCCATTTTGATTATCCTGTGATGTTTTTCAAATTTAACGATGAGCAGCAATTACATATTTCGGAATGGGAAGATCGTACTTCTTTTCGCGGGCATATCTGTGTGCAGGTAGATGATTTCAACAGCACTTTTTTCCGAATGAAGGAATTGAATGTTATTGATATAAGTCCCTGGGGCAAAGTGAGAAAGTTACCTGATGGCGCTATGCAGATGTTTGTGCGCGATCCTGCAGGCAACCTGGTGGAGATCTCTTCTGTGCCTGGTTCAGAGGTTGATCCCAGGATCTTCGAAGACGAGCTGTATGAAGAAGGCCTGTATGTTTCCAACAGGAACGACTTCAGAGGTGATAGATCTGATAATGCTACTCTATATCATAAAAAACCATGAGGAAGAACGTATTGTTACTTGAAACTATTGCGGACGAAGCATTGGCTGTACTTCAGGAAAACGTGAACGTATTTACAGGATATGACGAAGGCAGTGTAAAGGATGTTTTGAACAAAGTGGAAGTGCATGCCATTATCACAAGGGGGAAAAAGCAGGTCGGTAAAGCCCTGATGGAAGCGTGCCCGCTTTTGCAGGTCGTTGCCCGCTGTGGTGTTGGGTTGGATAATGTAGATGTAACGGAAGCAACGGCAAGAAAAATACAGGTGATCAATGCACCAGGCAGTAATGCGGCTACCATAGCAGAGCATGCCCTGGCCTTGATGCTGATGTTGATGCGTGACCTGTACACATCGGTGGAGCGTGTTAAGCAGCACAACTGGGACTGGCGCAATCAATATGCGGGAGATGAGCTGAATGGCAAAACCCTTGGCATCCTGGGTATGGGAAATATAGGAAAGCGCGTGGCAAGGTTGGGAGAGGCCTTTGGTATGGAGGTGTTGTATTGGGACATAGCAGTACACGCGCTTCCATACAGGTACCTGTCTATGGAAGAAGTGTTAGGTCATTCTGATATAGTCAGCCTGCATCTCCCTCTGGTTAAAGAAACAAATGGAATTATCGGAGAAAAGGAGCTGGCTTTGATGAAGCCGCGTGCATTCCTGGTTAATACGGCAAGAGGTGCATTGATCGATCATGCGGCGCTGTTGGATGCATTGAACGCACAGGAAATTGCAGGTTTTGCTGCGGATGTGCTGCCGGATGAACCACCTGTTCAGAGCCTCCCGCTTGTAGAACATCCACGTACAATTATTACACCGCATTCCGGCAGCTTAACTGCATCCACCTACCGGCAAATGTGCCTGCTAACTGTAAACAACGTAGTGGCAGTACTTACAGGCGGGGAGCCGGATCCCAACAGTATATATAATCGAAACT
Organism: Chitinophaga niabensis; assembly: GCF_039545795.1. NCBI lineage: Bacteria > Pseudomonadati > Bacteroidota > Chitinophagia > Chitinophagales > Chitinophagaceae > Chitinophaga > Chitinophaga niabensis. The sequence goes on from NZ_CP154260.1 coordinate 1,669,318, forward strand.
CGTTTGTATGAATACATTTTGCATAAGCTTATTATTAACACTCAGTACAGGTTTATTCTGTGCGCAATCTCCGCAAAAGGCAAAAAAGCCCCTGGTTGTTTTTGTTTGTGGAGATCATGAATACAGTGGTGAAGAAACGCTGCCCATTATTGCGGCGGAACTGGAAAAGAACTATGGCATGAGAACAATTGTTCTCAAAGCCTCTCCTGATCATAACAGCGAAGAGAATATTCCCGGCCTGGAAGCATTGAAGGATGCGGACCTTGCTGTGTTCTTCCTGCGCTGGCGAAGACTTCCTCCTGAGCAGCTTGCTCATATTGAAGCATACCTGAAAACCGGAAAACCTGTTATGGGATTCCGCACTACTACACATGCCTTCAATTTTCCTAAAGGGCATGCCAGCGAAAAATGGAACGCCTTTGGAGAGTTTGCATTGAATGCACCTCCGGGTTGGGGAGGGAAAGCCAAACATACACACTATGGGCACAATAGCAGCACAGATGTGAGCATCGTTCCCAAAGAGGCAAACAACCCTATTTTAACGGGCGTAGCAAAAGATTTTCACGTTCGCTCCTGGTTATACCATGTTGTACCGGATTATCCTGTTAAAGGTTCTACCTGGCTGCTTACCGGTAAAGCCGTGGACCCTGAAAGGCCCGCTGTTGAAAACCCTGTAGCCTGGACGGGCACCAATTCTTTCGGTGGAAAAGTTTTTATGACCACGCTTGGCCATCCGGAAGATTTCAGAATAGAAGCCTTTCAGCGGCTCGTGATCAATGCCATTCACTATGAGCTGAGCCTGAAAATACCCACGAAATGGAAAGGTAAAATGGACATCCAGGTACCTTACCGCGTTGCTAAATAAACATCCGTTGAGATCATGAGATTAATAAAGATCAGCGTTCTATCGCTTATCGCGGTTATCCCTGCGATGATGATTTTAAACGCCTTTAAAATAAAAGGATCTGCTCCTCTTGTTATCACCAAGGGATCGCGCATTGCGCTGATCGGTAATAACCTGGGGTCGAGGATGGTTCATTATGATAATTTTGAAACGGAACTCTATCTGCGTTTTCCAACGTATGATCTGTTCATCCGTAATATGTGCCGTCCGGGCGAAACGCCTGGCTTCCGGCCACATGCCGGCAGAAATTCTGCATGGGCTTTTCCCGGTGCGGAAAAATTCCAGGTGGAGCGGGCTAACATGGTGAAAAGAAAAGATGCATCCGGCTGGGCGGAAATGGAAGATGCCGGTGAAGGTTTTTTTGAAACACCTGATCAATGGCTTACAAGGCTTAAAACAGATGTGATCATTTCCTTTTTCGGTTACAATGAATCGTTTGCGGGAAAAGCGGGGATTGCCAACTATAAGGCAGAGCTGGAGGCTTTTATTAAATGGACGTTGAAACAAAAGTACAATGGTACTTCTGCACCCCAGCTGGTGATTGTTTCACCCATTGCTTTTGAAGATCTCTCTGATAAGTATGATCTGCCGGATGGCCGTAAAGAAAACGAAAACCTGGAATTGTACACCAAAGCAATGAAAGAAGTGGCTGCACTGAATAAGGTACTTTTTGTAGATGCATTTACACCATCTCTGCAATGGTATAAAGAAACGGCAGCACCATTAACTATCGATGGCTCCCAACTGAATGAAGAAGGGTATAAAAAATTCGGCTTATTACTGGCAGATCAGATCTTTGGAGGAAGCGCAGCGCATACGGATCAGAACAAAAAGCTGGTGCATGATGCAGTGATGGAAAAGAACTGGATGTGGCTGAACGATTATAAAATTCCTAACGGTGTGCATGTATATGGCCGCAGGTACAAACCTTTTGGGCCTGACAATTTCCCTGCCGAAATAAAGAAGATCCGCGAGATGACAGTGATCAGGGATACTGCCATCTGGCTGGCTGCTTCAAAAGGTGAGAAGATGGACCTGGCAGCTGCAGATCAACATACCAGTGTATTACCGGAGGTTAAAACCAACTATGAGCCCAGTCGTAAAAATGGTAACCTTGAATATCTCAGTGGGCAGGAAGCTGTGAGTAAGTTGAAAGTACCACCGGGATATAAAGTAGAGCTATTTGCTTCGGAAACGGAATTCAGTGCGCTCGCCAAACCTGTACAGTTATCGTTTGATAACAAAGGGCGGTTGTGGGTGGCAGTGATGCCCAGTTATCCGCAATACAGGGTAGGAGACCCATTGCCGAACGATAAGCTCATTATCCTGGAGGATACCGATAATGACGGCAAAGCAGATAAACAAACCATATTTGCAGACAGCCTCCATTTACCGCTGGGCTTTGAGATAGCACCGGAAGGTGTATACCTGTCCCAGGGAACTAATTTTGTGCTGTTAAAAGATACGGATGGTGACGGTAAAGCGGATAAGAAGGAGATATTACTGAGCGGTTTTGATGATCACGATTCGCACCATAGCAACCACGCTTTCACAACAGATGGCTCCGGAGCTATCTACTCAGGAGAAGGGGTATTCCTTCGTACCAATGTAGAAACTTCTTACGGGCCTGTATATTCTACCAACGGCGGCTTTTACAGATACGATCCCCTCCGCAGGAAACTGGAACGTACCGCGCAACTGGCTATTCCAAATCCCTGGGGCATTACATTCGATAGCTGGGGGCAGCCTTTCTTTGCAGAAACATCCAGTCCGGATGTACGCTGGATGCTTCCCGGAACTGTATTGCCAAGGTATGGGCAGGCTACACACAAATCCAAACAACTGGTAGAAGAGAAACACTTGGTGAGGCCAACATCAGGCATCGAAATAATATCCAGCCGGCATTTTCCCGATGAAGTACAGGGAGACCTGCTGATCAATAATACCATTGGCTTCCTCGGAACAAAAGAACATACGATGGAAGATGACAAAACGGGTTATAAAAGCCGTTTTCGTCAGGACCTGCTGGTGAGTGATGATCCTAATTTCCGCCCGGTAGATCTGGAGTTTGCACCTGATGGTTCTTTGTACGTGGTGGATTGGCATAATATCCTTATCGGGCATATGCAGCATAATGCAAGGGACCCTTTGCGTGATCACTCGCATGGAAGGATTTATCGCATTACCTATCCTTCCAGGCCCCTGGTGAAACCGGCAAAGATAGCAGATGCCAGTATTGAAGAACTCCTGGATAATCTGAAACTGCCGGAATACAGAACGCGTTACAGGACCCGCCGGGAGCTGAGAGGCCGGGATGTTTCAGAAGTACTGTCTAAACTAACAACCTGGGTGGCTAAGCTGGATGCGAATGATCCGGGATATGAACATCATCTGCTGGAAGGACTTTGGGTGAGCTGGGGAATGGATAAAGTAGATCAGAAACTTTTAAGGCAGCTGCTGAAAGCGAAGGATTACCATGTAAGGGCAGCAGCAGTAATGGTCGTTCGTTATACAGGGCACCAGGTACCTGACCAGGCAAATTTGCTGATGCAGGCTGCCAGGGACCAACATAGCCGCGTAAGGCTCATGGCTATTGTAGCCGCTTCCTGGCTCGGTAAAGAAAAAGGCCTTCCCATTTTAGCCGAGGCCAATAAATTACCGATGGATGATTGGATGCTGCCTGCATACAGGACGGCTGTAGCACATTTAAATGGAATGAATGTAAGGGAAGCAAGGGAGAAAGAAGAAAGAACAGTACTGAAAGGTGCTGAGCTGGCATTGTTTAATCAGGGGAAAATTATTTATAACAAAGAAGGATACTGTAAAACCTGTCACCAGGCAGACGGAAAAGGACTCACTGCTTCTGGTTTTCCACCCCTTGCATCCACTAACTGGGTAAAGGGAAGTGATGAAAGGCTGATCAAACTGGTGCTTAAAGGATTGATGGGACCCATAACGGTAAATGGTAAAAAGTATCCGGGCCAGGTGCCAATGACACCTTTTGGCGGATTACTGAAAGACAATGAGGTAGCAGCTGTATTGACCTATGTCCGCAACTCATTTGGAAATAACAGTCCTGCTGTTTCTGTGGAGAAAGTGAGAAAAGTGAGAAAGGCCATAGAAAGTAAAAAGGATTTCTATTCCGCTGAGCAATTATTGAAAGAACATCCCCTGGAAAGGGTACAATGATATTGGAAGGGGGCTAAATGCCCGTGTTCATGATTTCTTCCAATAGTTTGATTGATAAGTAAGAGCTGGCCGTTTTCAGCCGGCTCTCTTCTTCACTCTTTCCCATTGGATGGCACCATATTTTTAGAATATTAGCATGAGAGTATGTACAATAGAAAAATGTTTTGCATGAAAACACCCATTTAATCACGTTCAAGTTAAATTTCCATGTTATGAAGAAAACCCGGTCAGTGAACCAGATCTAATCGAGGATCTACGCTACGTTACGTTAATCTATTCGTAGGTACGGGCCCGTACCCTCATGTTTCCTAATCTTTTTTTTGAAGGCAAACACCAGTTGTTTGGCCTCCTGTTATTTTCATTTTCTAACCCCGGCGGCGCTTGCTGCTGATAAACCAGTTATATGCGATCAGAAAAACTACGCAGGATATTGTGTTGCATGATGTGCATCGTCCTGCCTGCACTTCCCGGTTACGTCCGGGCACAATCAAAAACAATTAAAGGTACCGTCACCGATGAGTCGGGTGCTCCTGCCATTGGTGTATCCGTGGCTGTTAAACAGGGCAAAACGGGCACGGCAACAGATGCTGAAGGAAAGTTTACATTAAGTGTGCCGCAGGGAACGGTGCTGGTACTTTCCGGCCTGAACTATGAATCTGCAGAGATAACGGTGGATGCCCGTACAGAATATAAGATCACCGTTAAAACCAAATCGTCCAACCTCAGTGATGTGGTGATTGTTGGATATGGTACGCGGAAAAAATCAGACCTCACCGGAGCGGTGGGAACAGTAAGAAGCGAGGCACTGATGGAGCGGCCCAGTTCTTCATTAAACCAGGAACTGTCCGGCCGGGTAACGGGCGTGAACGTGTCTTCCAACTCAGGCCGCCCCGGCGGCCGTGCCAACATCCGTATCCGCGGTTACAGTTCCATCAACATCCAGAACGATCCGCTTTATGTAATTGACGGGGTGATCCTCAATGTGGCCGGTTTGCAGAACGGTAGTACGCCAATAGATTATTTGAACCCGAATGATATTGCGTCCATCGAAGTATTGAAAGATGCTTCGTCTACCGCCATTTACGGAGCGCGCGGTGCAAACGGTGTAATATTGGTGACCACCAAAAGAGGTTCATCCGGCGGAGGCAAAGTAACATATGATGCGGATTTTAGTGTGGGAACATTACCCCGCAAACTGGAAGTACTGAATGCAAAAGAGTTTCTGCAGGTGGAAGATCTTGCTTACCAGAACGCACAAAAGTATGATTCAGTAGGATGGACAAATGGAAAATATACTAACCCCAGAACAAAACGTAACAACCCGCTGCTCTTCGACAGCCAGGGCAATCCACTGTATGATACAGACTGGCAGGACGAAGCCATGCAGAAAGCTTTTACACAGAATCACCAGTTATCGTTCACCAATGGTAATGAGAAAGGCAGTTACGGTGCATTCCTTAACTACCGGAATGAAAACGGGCTGATTAAAGGATCATGGCAGAAAAGATATGCTGCCCGCTTTGTATTTGATACGCAGATCAAAGACTGGCTGAAAGTGGGTGGTACATTGGGATATACGGACCAGAATGAAAAACAGGTAGATCAGCTTGGAGGCGGAGGTATCGTAACCATGCGCCAGGTACTGGAAGCACTGCCTATCATTCCTGTAAAATTCCCTGACGGGTCCTGGGGCGGAAATGATGATTACCCGGGCATGGAAGGTGGCGGTAACCCGATACAGGTGCTGGAAGAACGGCTTTATTATCTTCGTACGCAAACACTGCTGGGTAATATTTACGCGAACATTCAGCTGGCGAATGGCCTCGAGTTCAGGACCACCGTAGGCGCCAATGTGATTAACCAGCGGCTTGATTATTACGGTGGAAGGGATCTGAATTATATTTCCCGCGGGCAAAGAGGTGTGGCACAGATCACCAACAACCGCTATAACTCCTGGCAGTTCGAAAATTACCTCACCTATAACAAACAGTTTTCCCGTATCCATTCGCTGAATGCATTATTGGGCCTTTCCTGGCAGCATGTGGACCAGTTCAGCAACTTTGCCGCCAGCCAGGGTTTTACGGACGATTACTTTAAGTTCTATAATCTCGGTGCCGGCGCCAATCCACAGGCCCCCACTTCATCAGGTACTGCTTACGGCCTGAACTCTTATTTTTCCCGGCTTAATTATGGGTTGATGGATAAGTACCTGGTTACTTTCACCGGGAGGATGGATGGTTCTTCCAAATTCGGGAGCAACAACCGTTTTGCTTTTTTCCCTTCCGCAGCAATTGCCTGGCGCGTTTCGCAGGAGAACTTCATGAAAGCAGTGCCAGCTATTTCCAACCTCAAGCTGAGAGCCAGTTATGGCGCAACTGGTAACTCGGAAATATCCGCTTACCAGGCGCTGGCAGGCCTGGGTAACTATGATGTGGTTTTCGATGGTGTAAGAAGTCCGGGTATAGGTATCAGCCGCATGTCCAACAATGAATTGAGATGGGAGAAAACCCTTCAGCTGGATGCCGGTATGGAACTGGGACTTTTCAATAACCGCATTTCACTGGAGTTTGATGTGTACAGGAAGAAAACAGTTGACATGCTGCTGGCGGCGCCTTTGCCTACCACCAGTGGTTATACAAGCATTACCCGCAATATCGGCAGTATGGAGAACAAAGGTGTTGAGCTGTCCATCAATACCACTAACATAGAACAGAAAGACTTTTCCTGGAACACGCAGTTTAATATTTCCATCAATAAAAACAAGGTACTGGCGCTCACCGGCGGCAGCGATATTTACTCAGGTGCTACAGTTATTCGTGTAGGTGAACCGCTGGGTGCTTTCTTCGGCCGTGTAAATCTTGGTACCTGGAGCACGCAGGAAAAAGGGCAGGCGGCTGTATACAATGCCCTTCCCGGAGATATAAAATACCTAGACCGGAATAATGATAAGCAGATCAATGATAATGACCGCATGATCATCGGAAAAGGGATCCCGGATGGCTTCGGCACTTTTATGAACACCTTCCGTTACAAGAACTGGTCACTTACGCTGGACCTCCAGTACATGTACGGAAACGATGTATTGGACAGGAGTATCCATTCCCTGGAAGATCGCCAGGGTATTGCCAACAGCTACAAAACCGTATTGAATGCCTGGACGGAAACTAATCAGAACACACCTATTGCACAGGTTCGCCCCGTACCGGCAGGCTATGACACAAATAATGACAGCCACAAGGTGACGGATGCCTCGTTTATCCGCGGCCGTAATTTCCTGCTTGCCTACACTTTCCCTGCAACTGCCGTTACCAGGATGAAGCTGAACAGGCTGAGGGTGTATGCATCTGTGCAAAACGCCTTTGTGGCAACCAAATACAAAGGGTACGATCCGGAAGTGTCCAATTCCGGCTCTCCCTTTGATCAGGGTTTTGGCTTATATGATTACCCGAAGCCACGTGTATTTATGATGGGGCTGAATGTAACCCTGTAACCCATTTCGTAACCTTAAAGGAAATAACATGAAATCATACATATCAAGATATTACCTGCTGCTCTGTACCGCGGGAACAGTGTTGCTGAGCGGTTGCAGCAAATTCCTGGACGAAAGTGATCCGAGTAACTTCACAATAGACCAGTATTACCGCACGGCCGAGCATGCCGCAAGTGGTGTGAATAGTATTTATGCATCCATGCGTGAGCCTATGGGTAGCGGCTTTGGCGGTGGTGCCTGGATGATGACGGAATTTGCCACCGGCCTGGCGGATACAGATCTTGGGCAGGCGGTGAACAGCTATTTTGTGAAAGACCTGATCAATACGCCGGATAATGCATATGGCCGCACGTACTGGGTGAGCTACTACAGGGGCATTGCTAATGCGAACCTGGCTATCGAAAAAATACCTGCCATCAACATGAACGAAACGGACAAGAAAAAGCTGCTGGGGCAGGCCCGCTTCCTTCGAGCCTGGTACTACTTTGGTCTGGTGCGTATGTTCGGAAATATTCCGCTTATCCTGAAACCGGTTGAGTTGAATTCTCCGGATCTGAAGCCTAAGCAGGCACCGGTGGAAGATGTATATGCAGCTATTGATGCAGACCTGAAAGAGGCGGAGGCTGCAGGTTTACCATGGAGGGATGTATCAGGCAGGGTAAGCCTGGGTGCTGTGAAATCGTTAATGGCACAGGTGTACCTCACCATGGCCGGTTATCCCTTGCAGAAAGGTGCAGCATACTATGACCTGGCTGCAAAAAAAGCGGAGGAAGTAATAGATTCCAAACAGTTCTCCCTGTTCCCGGTATACGCTGATCTGCACAATCCTTCTAAGAAGAACATCGGAGAGAACATCTTTATGATGCAATTCCGTACACAGATCATCCCTTCAAACTGGCAGGTAGCTATTATTCCCTATAACAAAAACATCTCTGCTTATTCTGATGAAACAGGTGGCATTTATGCCAATATCAATTTCATCAGGTCATTTGAAGCGGGAGATCTGCGGGTAAAGGAAAAACAATTTTTCTTCACTAGCTACACCTCGGAATCGGATCGTACTAAAACGGTAGAGCTGGGAGGTTATTACATCTACAAACATTTTGATGATGCCGCCCAACTGAGCACTGCCAACAGTGATCTTAACTGGCCTGTTATCCGGTATGCGGATGTACTGCTTACTTATGCAGAAGCTGCCAATGAGACTGCCGGCCCGGGTACAAAGGCTTACAGTGCCGTGAAAGAGATCAGGGACCGTGCGCAATTGCCGGAATTATCTGGCCTCAGTAAGGAACAGTTCCGTGAAGCGGTATGGCGTGAGCGCTGGTTTGAGCTGTGTTATGAAAATACCACCTGGTTTGATATGGTGCGGCTCCGTAAGGCATTTAATGTGGGAACCCGGCAATTTGATGAATACGTAGGGCATAAGTTTTCTTATGGACCGGTGGTGTCTGCAAAAGAACTGCTCTTTCCAATCCCTACGCAGGAGATCCTGGATAATTCCAACCTGAAGCAGAATGACGGATATAAGTGATTGGTCGGTTGATGGCCGGTTTTCTGCAAAGAAAACCGGCCATTTGCTTAATTTAATGGAATGAAACATCAGCTCAGGAATATTCCATTATTGAAGAAAGTACTTTGGGTGGATAGCGTGTTAGGAGGAGGAACTGCACTCGCAGGTCTTTTCTTATACCCGGTGTTGGCAGGTTTTTTAGGCTTGCCCGCCAACCTAATTATCATCATAGCTTCCGTTACACTGGCTTATGCATTGCTGGCCTTAAGCCTTGCCCGTAAAAGCACTCCGCCGGTTTTGCCGCTCAGGATACTGATCGGCGCAAATTGGATATGGGCCGTAATAAGCGTGGTATTATTGTTCCTGTATTTTAACGAGGCAACAATATTCGGTGCAATATTTTTGATATTGCAGGTACTGGTGGTGGGTGGGCTGGCTTACCAGGAGGGGCGTCATGTTGTCCTATCTTGACCTTACCACCTGGCTCGCCGTTGCCCAATGCCGCCACAAACTGTCCAGCTCTTTCACCTTTTCAGGATACTTGCCGGAAAGATCATTCATCTCTGTTCTGTCCTCCGCGAGGTTATAGAGATGTGGAACGCTGTCTCTGCGTGTAGCCACCAATTTCCAGTTATTTACGCGTGCGTACTTTGCACCAAAATGTTCATTGAAAAGTGCCGTATGCCCAACAGATCGTTTGTCATTGAATGAAGTGACCAGGCTGATCCCGGTTGAACGGGGGACAGGTTGATTATTTCTGACTGCAGGATATTTAGCCCCGCTCAGTTCAATGAAAGTGTTCATGAAATCCATCACATGCCCCACATGTGCACTGAATCCGCCTTTATTAGCAGTGATCCCCTTAGGCCAGAACGCAATCATTGGTGTGTGAACACCTCCTTCATAAGATTCTTCTTTCCAGTACTGATAGGGCGTATTAGCCACCTGTGCCCACCGCGGGCCAATAGATGCAAAGGAGGTTTGTGGCCCCGGCATCACCCTTTTTTGTGTGGGATATGCAATGGTGCGGCCATCCCTTGTTTTACCAGGGCGGTCAAAGCCAGGTCCGTAAGCAGCACAGTTCTCTGCACTGGCACCATTATCAGATAAGAACAGGATCAGTGTATTTTCCAGTTGTCCGGTTTGCTTAAGGGCATTGATCATGCGGCCAATACCCTGGTCCATCCTGTCGATCATAGCGGCATGCACAGCCATGGCTTTAGCATCCCATTCCCTGGTAGGATTATCCTGCCAGGAGGGTGCATTTCCATTAACAGGTAATTTTGTCTTCGCTGGATCTATCAGCCCCAGTTTAATCATACGTTGATACCGGGCCGTACGGATGGCATCCCAGCCTGCTTTGTAGGTATCCTCATATTTGGCAATATCTTCCGGCAGTGCCTGCAAAGGCCAGTGTGGCGCATTCTCGGCTACGTAAAGGAAGAAGGGTTGTGAATAACGGGCATACTCTTTAATGTAAGCTACCGCGGTATCATTGATTGCATCTGTATGATAGTAATTATCCGGTACGTTTTTGACCGGCTCCGTGCCACTGACAAGACTGAATGGATCAAAGAAATCCACTACGCCCCAAATGGTACCGAAGAACTTCTCGAAGCCCCTGTTGGTGGGGTATTGTTCAATAGGGGAGAATGGTCCGAAATCCCGCTGGTGGTTCAGCCAGTCCATTTGCTCCTGTGGTGTTTTCTGCCGGATAGTATTGGATACATGCCATTTGCCGGACATCGCCGTATGGTATCCGTCAGCCTTCAATACTTCTGCAAGTGTAACTGTGTTATCTCCCAAACGGCCCAGGTAACCCGGCTCGCTTTCAGCATCCGTCATTCTGCCTATGCCGGCCTGGTGATTATATAAACCGGTAAGCAGAGAGGCCCGGGTGGGGCAGCAGCGGGAAGTATTGTAAAACTGAGTGTAGCGCAGACCGTTATTAGCGAGGTAATCCAGGTTGGGAGTATGTATCTCCCCGCCATAACAGGCAAGGTCTGAAAAACCAAGGTCATCTGCCATGATAACAATGATATTAGGACGCTTCGGGGAAGGCGAATTCCTTAAGGCCAGCAGGACCAGACCGCAGGAAAGCACAAGCATAATAAATATCAGTTTTTTCTTCATCGTGGACAACATGCAATCACGAAAGAACAAAATCAAACGCAATGCACTTCGTCATTTTGTATCAGATTCTAGCATAATCGTCTCATTTTGGCATAGATGCCCCCCATGATGCTGCAATCGATAGTGTCTCAATACAATAGTAGTATTTTATCATAGGCTGATTAATTGTTCTAAACCGGGCTTTTTTATTTGATCATATTTTTTGAAACACTTAATTTCAGAAACGATGAGCACATGAAGAGATCTAACCAACAGACACGCAACTATTAACAATTGAACCGGCCGCGTTAACCTATTATTGTAACACAACGTATGATGAGCATTACCCGTCTATAGCATGCCATGCTACCATGAAAGTATGCTGCGTTATCACTTAGCCTAATGTATGTCACTGCAGCATTTTGAGCGGATCAGGAGTATTGATCATTTGATCCGGATCAGGGGAACAGGTTCTCCTCAGCAATTCGCACGTAGATTGAAGATCTCAGAAGCATCACTGTACCGCATACTCGCTTTTATGAAAGAGGCCGGTGCACCCATCCGGTACAGCAAGGAACGGCAATCTTACTATTACAGCGAAGAAGGATCTTTTTTAATCAGTTTTATTCCTTCATAATTTTTGCCTCTCAGCACATGAGAGTGTAGTTGATTAATATGCAGCTATAATTCATATGCGCAATTATTGGATAGGGAATCTAAAGCAGCAGGGCCGTTACCATTCCTGGTAAAGGAAATGATATCCTTGAACTTTAGCCCAAGGCGAATCCCCGATAAATAAAAGCGGAGGGAACATTTCTATTTATCGGGACAATTCACTATTAATATATATACATGGTTTTAAAGCCTCCCCTCATTCCTGAGTGGGAGGGGTTATTATAATGACATCATCTATAATAGAAACAGTTAATGGAGCATAAGCCGCTGGATTCTTCCCGGGGCAATTTTCCTGGAAATGATATGGGGTACCTGCAGAGGCCCCATTTTTATTTTATAAGGAAAAGACTGCATGTAAAGGATTTGTTTATTTTTAACAGTATATGGCAACACCTGATGAAAATAAGTGGCTGTTACAAATGATACAGTCGAGATACCAGGCTTATAACCTCTCTTTTGAGCAGGCAGAAATGGTTAACCGGTTTGAGCAGGAGAGGGATGCATCCTCAATGGAACATTTCTTTTCTCAATGGGAAGAATGGGATTTTGAAATGGTCACTTTCAGGGAGATCTTGAATGAAGAACAACTGGCACTTTACCTGGTTAATCATGAAGCGGAAGTAAAGGCTTATGAAAAGCAGCTTACCGAACAGGATAATAGTGAGACGCAAATGAAGCAGCTGGCCTATATGACCAGCATACTTGCCTATTACAGGAATGAATTAGTTCCGGGATTACAAAAGAATGAAGATCTGAGAAGGTATGTAACCATCGTCCGCATGAGAGACACAAAGTTTAACTACCTCAAAGAAGAATTCAAACAATACCTTACTGGTGCAAGGAAGCAGATCCTGATCAATCATTTCCGGCAGAACAGAACTTTCAGGCCTAATGCATTAAAGCATGCGCTTTTAATGCATAGTATCAACGATGTATGGCCTGACTACGAACAGTTTTATCATAGTATGGATACCCCAACCAGGGCGGTGGCAGATTTTTTAGAGAATAAAGTGACCAGGTATTTTAGTGATATCAAAAAAATACTGGAACAAAGCCTAAGGGAAAGGCAAGGTTTTATGGACAGCCTTTATAAAGAATTTTTCAGCCACGAAGGTGGTTGGCATGCGTATATAGCAATAACCCCGGAGAAAGAGTTGAAAACATTCAGCATGAGCTTACTGCTGATGGAAACAAGCGTCTTGAATACACATCTGAATCTATAGCCCCGTTTTTGTAGAATAGTAGCCATTGCTAATATTTTTTTATCCAAATCGAAAGGTTTCTTTTTTCTTCTTAATAATTGAATTAGTTTAGTTAAGATTATTATCTTGTGTGTATTGATTTACAAAATTCCAAAGTCCTACAGCTAAATTAAAGTTAAACAGACCTAACATTCATTCACGTTTTCAATGTTTTTGAAAGACCGGTTGAGACAGTTGCGAAAAATTCCACGTGTACAAGCATGAACAGATGCATGTAGAAGCGGCCACATCGCCCGGCAAAGCACTTATCATTTTACTTATCAATCAAACTACTAAGGCTGGTATTCATTTTTAACCATTATTAACCAATAATCTGTTTTCTCAACTGAGGCACGAAACGGAGCGGGGAAAGTATGCCCGGATCCAAGTGTACTGTAGCCGAACCACGTTACCTGCCCTTTAATTTATCAACCTTTTCTTAATCCTAACATGATGTGTATGAGTAAAAAGCTACGCTTCGGCATGGCATGCCTTTGTATGCTCCTATCTTGCTGTTTACGCTATTCAGATGTCTATTCCCAGAACCGGTCTTCCGTTATCGGAACTGTGAAGGACAGTGCCGGTACTCCACTTCCAGGCGTAAGTGTGATCGTATCCGGTGCAAAATCCCAGGGAACAGCTACAGACATGAATGGTAAATTTGTACTGGAAGTAGATCCCGGTGCAATATTGCTATTTAAGTTCATTGGCTACAAAGAACAAACGGTAACAGTAAGAGATCCTAAGCAGGAACTAACTGTAGTATTGAGTTCGTTGGAAACTGTTCTTAGTGATGTTGTTATTACGGCATTTGGTAAGAAACAGATCAAAGAATCTGTAGTAGGGTCTGTATCCACAATTAAACCAGATGCGCTGCGAACAGGAGGAAGTAACCTCACCAATGCACTTGCCGGGCAGGTGGCTGGTGTGATCGGTTTTCAGTCCAGCGGTCAGCCCGGGTTGGATAACTCCAACTTCTTCATCCGGGGGGTAACAACATTTGGTTACCGGCAGAATCCACTGATCCTGATCGATAACGTGGAATTAACCACTAATGATCTGGCCCGCCTGCAGGTACAGGACATTGCCAGTTTCTCTATTCTGAAAGATGCGAGCGCTACGGCATTATATGGTGCGAGAGGAGCCAATGGTGTGATCCTGGTTACTACAAAGGAAGGTAAAGCTGGTAAAACATCGCTGAATGTAACACTGGAAAATGCCATCTCACAGCCCACCAAAACCATTAAGCTGGCAGACCCGGTTACTTACATGAAGTTGTATAACGAAGCCAGTACCACACGGGATCCGCTTCAACCCATCGTATTTGATGCGGATAAAATATACAATACGGAGCAAACATTGAAAAATGCGCCGGGGAGTAACGGTTATGTATACCCGGCAGTGGACTGGCTGGATATGCTGTTCAAGAAATCCACCACTACCCAGCGGGCAAATGTGAATATCAGCGGTGGCGGAGACCTTGCACGTTACCTGGTATCTGCTTCTGCGAGTAACGATAACGGGATGTTAAAGCGGAATGTCGCCAATAATTTTAATAACAATATCAAGTACAAGAATTACCAGCTACGCTCCAATGTAAACGTAAAGCTGACTAAAACAACGGAGCTGGTATTAAGACTGTGGGGGAATTTCAATGACTACAGCGGCCCCATGACCAACGATGCTTCTTTCTCTTCCGATCTGTACAGTGCGGCGGTGCATACCAGCCCGGTACTTTTCCCGGCATATTATCAGCCGGATTCTGCCAACCGCCTGGTGCAGCATATCCTGTTCGGTAATGCCAGCGGTGGCGCAGACCAGGCAAATGGTGTGGGGTATGCCAACCCTTATGCACAAATGCTGAGAGGATATAAGAGATTCTCTGAGTCCCGTATGTCTGCCACATTGGAACTGCACCAGGATCTTGATTTCATAATACCCGGATTAAAAGCGCATGGTTTCTTCAATACCAACCGGTATTCTTACTTCGATAATAGTATGGCCTATAACCCATTCTATTATAACATTCTGCCCGGAGATTATAACAGGGCAAGTAATACCTATAAGCTCACCTGGCTGAATTCACTGCCGAACGGTTCCTTCCTGGGTGGCCCTGGTTCCGGTAATAGCGGGCCGGCCACAGAATACCTGGTATACACGCCGGGAAGAAAGGACGCGAATACCTTCCTGCAATTCCAGGCGCAACTGGAATACTCCAAACAACTGGGGGATCATAACGTTTCCGGTTCGCTGATCGGGGTAAGGCAGCAAAGGCTGGTGGCCAATGGTATAAACCCTAATACAAATCAGGAAGACCTTCAATACTCATTGCCTTACAGGAATATGAACCTTGCAGGCAGGGCAACTTACAACTACCTTTCCCGGTATTTCCTGGAGTTTAACTTTGGCTACAACGGTTCTGAACGTTTCTCTGAAAATCACCGCTATGGGTTCTTTCCTACCATCGGCGCTTCCTGGATCGTTTCACGGGAGAAGTTCTGGGGCGATGGTTTAACGGATATTGTAAGCTCACTTAAACTAAGGGCCAGCTATGGTTTGAGTGGTAATGATGATATCGGCAATCAGCGTTTCTTTTATTTATCTAATGTAAACCTCACGGCGGGTAATGGCAGCACTTTTGGTTTGAACAATATATATAACCGGCCTGGCGTAAGGATCAATAATTATGAGAACAGGAATGTAACATGGGAAACCGCGAAGATCCTGAACTCTGGTATTGAGCTCACCCTGTTTAAGAATTTTGACTTCATTGCGGAGTATTGGAAGCAGGACCGCAGCAACATCCTGATGGGCCGGAACATCCCTTCCAGCATGGGACTGGAAGCAGCCATCCTCACGAATGTGGGTACGGTGAAAGTAAATGGCCTGGATCTTACTGCTAATTATAACAAGGATTTTTCCAGGAACCTCCGGGTGATGTTTATGTCCAACTTTACATATTCAAAAGGCGAGTACGGCGTATATGAAGAACCGAAGTATGACGAACCATGGCGGTACAGGTCCGGCACCATGCTCGGCCAGCAGTTCGGCTATATTGCAGAGCGTCTTTTTGTGGATGACAAGGAAGCAACTGCTTCCCCTGTTCAGCAGTTTGGAGGCAGTGGTAACCCGGTAAGAGGTGGGGATATCAAATACCGCGATCTGAATGGAGATGGCCGCATCACAGTAGCTGATCAGGCCCCGATAGGTTTGCCCACAACACCCCAGGTAATGTATGGCTTCGGGTTTTCCGTCATTTATAAAGGCTTTGAAATAGCTGCACGTTTCCAGGGCCAGTCAAGAGTTTCTTTCTTCATAGACCCGCGTTCCGTAAGTCCTTTCGTTATACCGCCATCGCCCCAGATCCAATTCCAGAGCCAGCCGTTGCAGGCCTTTGCGGATGATCACTGGTCTGAAGAAAATCAAAACCTCTATGCGTTATACCCCCGTATGGGTGTTAGTGCACAGGCCATTGAGAACAACCTCCAGAGAAGCACCTGGTGGATGCGTGATGGTAGTTTCCTGAGATTGAAAACTGCTGAAATAGGATATGTGATACCCAATCAATTATTAAAAAGACTGGGTGTGAGATATTGCCGTGTATATGTGAATGGCCTTAACCTTTTCAACATTACCAAATTTGACCTGTGGGATCCGGAACTGGGAGGGAATGGGTTCAACTATCCTATTCAGAAGGCTTATAATTTAGGTATCAACATCAATTTATAAACAAAGCATTATGAAGCGCTATCAAATAAATACAACAGCCCGTGCGTGGTGCATGTTTATACTGTGTTTGCTGGGGATCACAAATGAAGGCTGCAATAAATACCTGGATGTTACCCCGGAGAATGTAGGCACCATAGACTATGCTTTCCGGAACAGGAACGAAGCAGAGAACTACCTGTTCACCTGTTACAATAACCTGCAGCAAATGAGCAATGTGCTGGGTGATCCTGGCTTTACTACATCGGCAGAGATCGTTTATCCCAATGATCTGTCTGAAAGACCTATTGCTGATGAAGGCTTCCAGCTGATCAGGGGAACAACACAGAATATCTCCAATCCTATCCTCAATTACTGGGATGGCAGCAATATGGCACCCAATATCTTCCAGGCTATCCGCCGCTGCAACATCATGCTGGAGAACATCGATAAACCTATTGATCTCTCTGAGGAAGAAAAAGCAAGATGGATTGCGGAAACAAAATTCCTGAAAGGATATTACCATTATTTCCTCGCCAGGATGTATGGCCCCGTTCCCATCTATAAAGTGAATCAAAACGTTACGGCCCCGATAGAAGAGATCAGGGTGAAAAGGGCGCCGGTGGATTCCGTATTCAATTACGCTGTTCAGCTGATGGATGAAGCCATTCCTGATCTGCCGGTGCAGATAGCAAACATTCAACAGGAAATGGGACGGATCACAAAGGTGATCGCTTTATCTGTAAAGGCTGAAATACTGGCTACGCAGGCAAGCCCCTTATTCAATGGTAATCCTGACTATGCAAGGTTTAAGAATAAAGACGGAGAGGTGTTATTCTCTGCAACGGCAGATCCTGCCAAATGGCAACGCGCCGCTGCTGCCTGTAAGGCTGCTATTGATGAAGCAGTCAGCCTCAACATGAAATTATACACCTTCATTCAACCCGCTAACCTGCCGGTGCTGACGGATTCCCTTCGCAAAGTGCTTACCATTCAGAATGCGGTGACCGAGAAGTGGGACTTCAATGCAGAGGTGATCTGGGCACTCAATGGTACCTTCGGTTACCAGAACTTCTGTATTCCCCGCCTTACCACCAAAGCAGTGGAAAACTCAACTGCGGCGGCAGGCAGCTTTACTGTTCCCTTATCCACAACAGATCTTTTCTATACGGACAATGGTGTACCCATCAATGAAGATAAGACCTGGGATTATGGCCGCCGTTTTGAGCTGCAGACAGGTGATAACGCCAACAAGTACTTTATCAAGAGTGGCTACACGACTATCAGAAATAATTTCAAACGTGAAGTACGGTATTATGCCAACATCGGTTTCGATGGTGGTGTATGGTTTGGGAATGGCGTAACAGATCAGAATAACCCCTTGTACATTGAAGCAAAAGGCCCTGATTCAAAGGCAGGTCCTAAAGACCGTGTGCGGATCAATATGCTGGCTATGTGGCCTAAAAAGCTGGTGAATTACCTCACTGTTTTCAATGAAGGTGTGCAGCAATCAGCTTTCCGTTTGCCACGCACCCGCCTGGCAGATCTGTACCTGTTATATGCAGAATGCCTGAACGAGGCCAGTGGGCCTTCTCCGGATGTATATAACTATATAGACCTCGTACGCCAACGCGCAGGCCTCAAAGGTGTGGTGGAATCCTGGGCGCAGTTCAGTTCAGCACCTAATAAGCCAACCACCAAAGAAGGCCTGCGTGAGATCATCCACCGGGAACGCCGGGTGGAATTATGCTTTGAAGGAAAAGCAGGATGGGACCTCAGGAGATGGAAAGAAATGCTTACTGTACTGGCGCCGCCTATACAGGGCTGGAGCATCTTCCAGAAAACCAATAGCAATTTTTACACGCTGCAAACTTTGTTCATACCTGGAATGACTGTAAGGGACTACTTCTGGCCATTGTCAGACGCTGCATTGTCCAATAACCCCAATCTGGTACAAACACTGTATTGGTAATCGTTTCATCGTATCAAAATGACTGTTATGAATAATAAATATATCTTTTTAACATTCACTCTGTTGCTGGCGGTTATAGCCTGTACCAAAGTAAAGGATTACAATGATCCTATTTCAGGAGATAAAACAAAGCCGGGTGTGATCAGCAATATAAAAGTGGCCAACTTCAACGGTGGCTCTCACATCACTTACAGCCTGCCTTCTTCGGGAAACGTGTTGTATGTGAAAGCGGAATATGTGATCGATGAGAAAACAGGAAAGAAACGGCAGACAAAGTCCAGTTACTACAGTGATAGTATCATGGTACAGGGTTTTGCGGAAAAAAAAGAATACTCAGTAACACTCACCACCGTCACCCGTTCCAATGTAGAATCTGATCCCGTAACGGTAAAGGTTTTTCCGGATACGCCGGTATACAAACAGGTGGCTAAAACTATCAGGATACAACCCGATTTTGGAGGACTCAATGTTCAGACGGAAAACGTCAATAAAAAACCGGTAGGCGTGATTGTGTTGTATAAACCAGCTGGTGCAGACAGGTATTCCATCTATGAGCAAAAGTTCAGTGATTTTGCCGCCCTCAGTTTTTCCTCGCGTGGATTTGACACGCTGCCCAAACAGTTTGCCGTATACATTACGGACCAATGGGGCAACAATTCCGATACGCTTTTTCAAACCATCAAACCCTTGTTTGAAAAAGAGCTGGATAAAAGTAAATTCTTCGGCAATGCCTTACCTAGTGATGGCAGGATAGGTTTCGGATGGGCATTGTCCAATCTGTGGAACGGCAATACCGGTGGTACCGGCTGGCATACGGTACAGGAGAATGTGCCCTTACCCATCGTATGTACTTTTGGATTAGGCGTTTCAGCCAAAATAAGCCGCTTTGTATTATATGGAAGGTCCGGTTATGAATATGGTCATGGAAATCCCAAGGTATTCTCCATATGGGGTTCAGACAAACCAGCTCCCGCAGATCAGGTATTGCCTGTATTTGCAGAAGAAGGAGCCGTATTGGGTGATTGGGTGAACATGGGTAATTATGTATGGCCAGGGCCGCCATCAGGAGCACCCGCTGCTTCACCTACGGCAACAGACAGGGCTGTGTTTAACCGTGGTATGGAATTCAATGTTCTCTTCACGGCGCCTAAAACAAGGTTCATCAGAATGGCCGTTACCGAATCATGGTCAGGCGCCACCTTTGCGCATGCCATGGAAATCACCCTGTTTGGAAATACTAATTAAAAAGAACGTTTATGAAAAGAAGTATCATCCTGCTGCTTTTTACTTCCTGCCTGTATTTCAGCTGTAATAAAGGCGAAGTGGAATACAAGGACCTGTTAGGCGGCAACGAAATAATATATCCGGGCCTCACCGGCAATTTCAAAGCATTCCAGGGAAACCTGCGGGTAAAACTGCAATGGAACCCAAGCCCGGACCCAAGCATAACAAAATATCTTATTTACTGGAATAATAACACAGATTCGATGACGCTGACTGCTTCCAGCAATAATACGCAGGACACGATCAGTACTATGATCACCGGCATTGGAGAGTATGTGCAGAACTTTGTATTGTATACTTTCGATGCTAAAGGGAACAGATCAATAGGGCAATCGCTTTCCGGGGTAAGGATCTTTGGACCCTTATATGTTTCCTCTCTTATCAACCGGCCGGTAGATGCCAGCAAACCAATCGTGGTTTTGGACCCGAATACCTACAAGGTGTTCTTTTCGAAACCGGATACGATACTGAATACAGGCACTTCCATATCCTACCTGGATAACCTGCAGAACCCTGTTACGCTTAACCTGAATGCAAAAACAGATTCTGTTGTGCTGAACCAGGTAAAGGCAGGTACCAAAGTAGCCATACGTTCCTCTTATGTGCCGGTGCGTAATGCCGTGGATACATTTCGTGTGGCGTACAGTGATACCTTAACGCTCAAATAAAGGGTGTTGTATCGAAAATAAAAAGAGGCTGTATCATTCTTTTGATACAGCCTCTCTTGCTTTATTTAGTTAATTGACGAAATATAGTGTGATCATTACAGTGCATGAAATGCTTAAGTAATTAAAGATGAATGTATTGTTTCGTTGGTCCGTGTATTGCAATAGTAGCTGCTAAATATGCAAATATGAAAGTTGTAGTTATAGGCAGGCAGTACTTTACTGAGATCAATGATCCCCACACGGTGGTGGCAGATCCCCAGGCACGTTACTTCGGTGCATTGCTCACCGGGAGGGTACTGGTTCCGGGAGAAAGTGCGTATCTTGGTACTACTAATTTTGATGCCTGGATGGCTGCTCAACGTAAACCTGTATAATATGGGCTGGTTTGTAAAATTCATTTCAAGTTCTATTGGTAAAAAGGTGATGATGGCATTGACGGGACTGTTCCTGATCAGTTTCCTGGTAGTGCATTGTGCCATCAATGCTTTGATCTTTTATAATGATGGCGGTAAAACCTTCAATATCGGGGCACATTTCATGGGTACCAATCCTATTATCCGTACCATTGAAATTGTGCTGATAGCCGGTTTTCTCTGGCATATCGGCCAGGGCCTTTATTTGTGGAAGAAGAACCGGGATGCCCGGCCTGTGAAATACCTGGTGAATAAGGGGAATGCCAACAGCACCTGGTACAGCCGGAGTATGGCCCTGATGGGTACAATTATCCTGTTATTCCTGGTGGTACATACTTCCAATTTCTGGATCCCTAATCGTACGCATCAGTTCTTTCACGGAGAAGAATTGCCTTTGTATGATATGATGCAGGAGAAATTTCAGCAACCCCTGGAAGTGATCATTTACCTGATAGGCTGCTTTGCGCTTTACTGGCACCTGCTGCATGGGTTTAAAAGCGCATTCCAATCCCTGGGTTTAAACCACGTAAAGTATAACGGGCTCATCTCTTTTTCCGGAGTAGCTTTTTCCATTATTGTTCCGTTGATACTCGCCATGATGCCGGTGGCTATTTACTTTCGCTGGATAACCTGATCTACGCAGTCATTTGCCCGCTGAACTCACTGGCCATGGTTTCGAAACGTACGGTATTGTGAACAGAAATAGCGGAAAGGATAATCTTTAACCCGTTTTCATTGGCAATATGCAGCCGTGCTTCCAGTTGATCACTCAATCCTTTGATCAGCTGAAAGCCCAATGAGGTCACATTATCCATATCAAATCCCTCGCTTAAACCGATACCATTGTCTGCCATGATCAGTTCATATTCATTGATGCCGGTGGCTTTGAGGCTGATATGGATGGCTCCGTTCTGATTGTTTTTAAAAGCATATTTCATAGAGTTGGTCACGGCTTCGTTGATGATCAGTCCCAGCGGCACTGCTTCCGTTACATTGAAGGCGGTATGGTCTATGTCCATATTGATATGGAAATTGCGTTGCAGGTTAAAACATTCCCTGAGGTAACAGATCAGTTCCGGGATATAGAAGGCCATATCAATTGTTCTGGCATCATCTGTCTGATAGAGCTTCTGGTGTATGAGGGACATGGAGAAGATGCGGGACTGTGAGTTCTTTACGGCGGCGAGGGCATCATCCTGCAGATAAGCGGATTGTGATTCCAGCAGGCTCATAACGATGTGCAGGTTGTTCTTTACCCGGTGATGCATTTCTTTCAGCAGCCAGCTTTTATCTGTGAGTAGTTGCTGCAGTTGCCCGTTCTTGTTGGTGATTAATTTGTTGGATCTGAGCTTAGTCCAGAAGAGCCAAATCAGCAAAGCAATGATCACTGCGAGTAATACGATCACCAGGACGGTGATCTTCCTTCTGGCGGCTTCCTGTTCAATCTGTATCTCGGCCTTTTCAATTTCTGCCTTTTGCAGTTTTGTGCTATTGGTTAACAGGGCTATATCCTTTTCTTTCAGTTGCAGATCACTTTCCTTTTGCGCAGCGAGCAGTGAAGCCTCATTCAGTTTGGCCTTCTGCAGGTTGGCATCTTTTACCATCAGTTCTGCATTCTTGTTGAGGTAGCGGATGTTTTCTTCTTTTACGCGCAGGTCCGCTTCCTTTTTCTGTGTCTGGTATTGAAATTCCAGCTCCTGGATATATTTTTCCTTAGTGATATTATAGATAGAATCCGTTATGTTCTTGCTTTTAAGTAAATAGTTATAGGCAACTTCATGATTGCCCAGTGCGGCTTCTGTTTTGGAAATAAAGCGGTAGGTGGTGCCCTTTACCAGTTCATTTTCCTTTGTGAATTTTTTTTCAGCAGTTCTTAGTGCGATGATGGCTTTTTCAGGATAATTGAATTTATCATACAATGTGCCGAGATAGGAATAAAAAATAGCAGTGGTATTTTTGGAGAGGTCCAGGTATCTTATGGCTTTCAGCATATTTTCTTCTGCCAGTTCAAACTTATTCATTTCCCTGTATGAAAAGGATAGGTCCAGGTGATAATAGCTTCTATCCACATCGTCTTTTGGAGGAAATTTTTGATGCAGCTTCTCCAGGTAAGGTATTGTTTCATCATTGCGTTTCAGCATCCTTAAACAGTGCAAATAGGCGCTGGCTGTGACGTAAACATTGGAGAAAGAGTACCTGGCCGGATCATTAGAGATCTTCCCATAGTTGATCAGGGATTTATCATATTGCTCCAGGAATTTGTATACATTTCCCAGGGCGATATATGCACGATAACGCTCCACGTTAGTACTGTTGTCATTTAGTTCCTTTTCCTGCTGTATCGCATAGTTTAATGCCTTATGGTGATCTCCCGTCCTTAAAGCAAGAATGCATAATTCTGCCAGTAGATCTATTTTTGTTGGATAGGGTAGCGGGACATAGTGCTTCAGCATAAATGTATATTCGTTTTCAGACTTTTCAACCAGGTTCCGGTCTTTATATTCTATTGCTATAACTGCCAGCCATCTCATGGTTGCCTCCTGTAAAACGAAGTGCTGAATATCTGTTGCCAGTTTGAAGGCCTGGTGTGCATAATGTGCTGTTGAATCTAACCAGCACGTATCCTTCCCGGGAGCGAATTGGTTATAGTAAATGTGTTTACTTAAAGAAAGCTGCAGTTTTACCCTGGTGGAATCATTCATTGTCTGCAGGGCCTTTCTGGCAGGTCCAAAAAGGCTTTGTTCTACAAATGTGATACCTGTTAACAGCTGGGATTCGTTCAGCAGCGGTGTATTGTTTATTTGTTTGGCTAATGCCATTGCCTGTTGCGCACACAACCTGGCGCTATCCATGTCGGTTTTTTCTGAACCGATCTTGAGCAGGTAGCAGAATCCAAGGCTCAACAGGAGATCTGCTCTTTTTTGAACAGTGTTGTTGCCTTTTAATTGGCTGAGAAAACCGGGAATATCTTTGGCGTCTACATTTCTGGCACCAGGGTAATATTGACTATGCCCCCTTAGAAAAAGGAAGCATAGCACAAAGGTAAGGAGCAGTAACTTTTTCATGGTAATGGAGTCTGCTCTAAAATTAATAAAACAAATTAATGATGTGGATTACTTACCTCCGGAACGGTAAAAGAAATGCTTTGCTGCGTGATGGTTTTATGCGTTGGATCTACCAGTTCCACCAGGATCTTGTGCAGTCCGGGTTTCATACCCACAATGATAATAGGTTCATTACTGCTGTCTGCCCAACGCCAGGGGCCGCCATCAACGGTTACATGAATATGCCCGATCCGTGGTGAAACCCTCAGTGCTGCAGGTCCAAAAGCAGGCAGGATGCGGAGGTGCTGTGTGCGGTATTGCACTATCACACGGCCTGCTGCCAATGGTTCCGCCAGGGGCTGGTCAACCATCAGCACTGGTTCCGGCTCATTGGTTAAGGGGGCTACAGGAGCCGGGCCACGAAATTCACGTGCGGTTAAAGGAGTGGCAGAAGGTTGTATGCCGGAAGTTGCCGTAGTGCCATGAATATCCGATCCTGCATGATGCGCATGGGCATTACCGGTCAGCTCAGGTATCACAAAAGACACTGTTTTGCTGTCGATCACTTTGTGGGTGGGATCAGCCAGTTCCAACAGGATGCGATGCGGCCCGGGAGTTAAGCCGTTTACGATCAACGGTTCATTGCTGCCATCTGCCCAATGCCAGGGAGCATCATCAACGGTCACATGTAAATGACCAATGCGGGGAGAAACATTCAATGCCCCACTGCCATATACCGGCAGTATGCGGAGGTTTTCTGCATAGTACTGGATCACTACCCGGCCCTGTGCCAGTGATCCGGGCAGGGGAGGGTCTACTACCAGTTTGGCTGCCGGTTCATTTGCCAGGGCTATAACAGGTGCGGCCGTGCGGACATTAAGTGATTGTGCCATTCCGGCTAAAACAGCGGTGAACGTGAGCAAATACATAAGGATATATTTCATGATTGAATTATTTTGATAAGTTATTTACTTCGATAATAGCTGCCGCAAAAGCTTCCGGTGCTTCCTGCGGTAAATTGTGACCTGCGCCTTTAATGATCTTATGAATGCGTTTACCGGAGAACTTCTGTGCATAAGCGGTACCATCCGTAGCAGGGGCTACACCGTCTGCATCACCATCCAGGGTAATGGTAGGTACGCTGATCACAGGCCCTGCGGCTAGTTTCGCTTCGATACTGTCGTATTGCGGTTCTCCCGGCGCCAGGCTCAAGCGCCAGCGGTAATTATGGATCACGATGCTTACATAGTCCGGATTGGAAAACGCTGCAGCACTGCGGCTGAAAGTAGCATCATCAAAATGCCATTCAGGGGAAACATTTTTCCAGATCAGTTTATTAAAATCGTTCCGGTTAGCTTCATATCCTGCCAGGCCACGTTCTGTGGCAAAGTAATACTGGTACCACCAGCCCCATTCTGCCGCAGGTGACAGGGGCTTTTTATTGCGTTCCAGGTTATTGATCAGGTAGCCGTTTACAGAAACGAGGGCTGTACAGCGTTCGGGCCATAATGCGGCAATGATATCTGCTGTACGTGCGCCCCAGTCGTAACCACCGATGATAGCTTTGGGTATCTTTAATGCATCCATGAATGCAATGATATCCAGCGCTACCGCAGCCTGTTGCCCATTACGGAAAGTAGCGGGAGATAGAAAGCGTGTGGTGCCATGGCCCCGGAGGTAGGGCACAATCACGCGGTAACCTGCTTTGGCGAGGATGGGGGCCACATCTGCATAACTATGAATATCGTAAGGCCAGCCATGCAGCAGGATCACAGGCGTACCGTTAGCAGGGCCCACTTCAGCATAGCCAACATTCAGCACCCCTGCATTGATCTGTTTGATCTCATCGAAAGAGGAGGCCTGTGTGCTGGTGTAACCCAGGAGCAGGATGGCAAGAATGAACCCTTTCATTTTTAGGCTTTTATGGCAGAACGAACTTCCTCCGCCATTTGTTTTTACTTTCATGGTGATTGTTTTCTCAAAAGTATCACCGGTAACAGGCGGGTTCCAACCACAAAGGGGCAAAGTGGACAAAGTCGCGCCTGAGCTAGTCATTTCGAAACCCGAAGATTGTCACGCTCAGGTAAAAACGAATAAGCGGTATTTTGCAGCCTCAGAATAAAAACGTTGATTTAATTATTGAAAACCGAAATCGAGCGCACAGTTTGTATGATATAAGTAGCCCCGGCTACTCTCGTTTTGTTAATCAATTCATCATTAAAACCCGAGTATGAAAAAGCACAACCAGCATCTAATGCTCTCAGGAATGTTATGTCTATCCGGCATTTTTGGAGCTTGCAGGCGGGAGATCACGCCTGCAGACACAGCAGCACCCCGTACAGACACGTTTATGACCGCACCCAGCAGCAACGCTTACAATGTAAATGTGATCTATTTCGTTCCCTCCGATGGGGATACCATCGTTAATTACCGCGCAAGGCTGAATGGCGTATTGCGGCACGGACAGGCCTTCTATAACAAATGGATGAGTTACCATGGATTTGGTGACCGCACCTTTGGTCTTACAAGCGATAGTTCCGGCCGGGTAAAAGTGATTGTAGTAAGGGGCAACCTTACCAAAGATCAATACCCTTATGAAGGCGGAGGCAATAAAGTGATCACGGAAATGAATACCTGGTTTGCCGCACATCCTACGGAGAAAAGCAGTGAACACACTTTGGTAATTATGCCCGCCAGTACCTATGCGCCGGACGGAGATCCAGGTGGTGTACCTTTTTATGGCCTTGGCCGCTGGTGTTTTGCGCTGGATTATGCAGAAATGGATACCAGTTACCTGGGGCAGAATAGCACCCTCGGTAACAGGGCCACCAAATGGATCGGTGGCCTGATGCATGAACTCGGGCATGGTATTAACCTGCCGCACAATAAAGAAAAAGTATCTGAGGGCGCTAACCCTGCCATGGGTACAGCACTTATGGGGAGTGGTAACTATACCTATGGTAAAACAGCTACCTTCCTCACTAAAGCCAGCGCAGCCATCCTCAATAACTGCCAGGTATTCCGCGCTGCCACGGCAACAGACATCTATGGCGGCGGCAGTGCTACCATCAACACGCTCAAGGCCAGCTACAGCAGTGGTAACATCAACCTGAAAGTAAAATACACTGCTACAAAAACAGTGAACAACATAATTATCTATCACGACAGAGAAGATGGTGCAGATTATGATGCTGTAGCATGGACGGCGGTACCAGCAGGGGACAGCATACAGCTCAGTATGCCAATCAGCGAGATCCAGAATAAAACAAATAATTACAAACTGCGCATCCGTTTCCTGTTCACCAATGGTTCCAGCGCAGAGAAATCGTATTCCTATTCTTACAGCGGAGGATTGCCTGTATTGGATATAGATACAAAAGATGAACTCAGCAAAACCGGCTGGACCATCAATTACGTGAATAGCCAGGAGAATGACGGCCCTGCCGCTAATCTGCTCGATAATAATCCTTCCACAGTATGGCACACACAATGGAAGAGCACACAGCCCGCACATCCGCATACAGTGATTGTGGATATGCAGTCTTCCAAAAACATAGCAGGTCTTTCATTCCTGCAAAGGGAAAACCTGAATGGCTCTTTAAAGGATATCACCATACACACAAGTGCTGATAACATCACTTACACTTCCCAGGGTTCGCACACCCTGCAGAACGTTAATACCATACAGTATAAGACATTTGCATCGGCGGTTAGCTGCCGGTATATCAAGATCGTAACGGCTTCGAATTACTCCGGCTCTCATTATGCAGTGCTGGCGGAGTTGGGGGCTTTTTAATCTAAGTGAAAAGAGCACCGGGAACAGTGCTCTTTTCATTTTAAAACAGGTTATGGTAATTAAGCACACTTGCTGGATGTAGAATAACTACTACAAGTATTTCGGAATAGTTTGACAACAAGATATTGCCTGCTTTCCTTCCTTTGCATAAGACAGTAATTTCGAGAACTATTATCTGAGGTTAACCAATCCGTATTTTTTATTTTAACCAGGTCCATATGAATAATTTTACACTCCTTCCGCTACATGGAGATTTTGTAGCATTTACTCTATCACCATTTAATAATTTTTTTTCAGCACAACATTGTAGCTTTTACAGCTGTTATGATCTTTGCGTCTAACCGAGAATGTGATTAATTATACCTTATTGTATTAAAACAGGTCCTGTAAGAAACCCTGTTTCCGGCTGCTGATGATAATAGCAGGCCGGGCGGAATCTCTTTACCCAAGATAACTATATACCATGTCCTTGAACACTATCCTGAACCGGAGCCCCAGGTTTGTCAGCAAACGTTGCAAACGCTTATTCCTATTACTGCTTGGCATTATTATGGCCGGCACTTCCTTTGCAAATAATTTCCCGGTAACCAATACGAATGATGCCGGGCCTGGTTCGCTAAGGCAGGCTATCCTGGATGCAAACGCTGCAGGCTCCGGGCCACACGCTGTGGTGTTCAATGTGCATGGACAGATCACTATTTTAACTTCTTTGCCTACCATTACGGCAAAAAAACTGACCATAGACGGACAGAACAGGATCACCATCAATTCTACGGGTGGCAACGGAATAGTCAATCCCTTTGTGATTAATGCGGATAGTGTAACTGTCCGCAATTTCACGTTAACCAATAACGGGGACCGTGATTTTGATATACTTGCCAATACTACAGGCGTTACCATAGAAAATATAGTGGCATACAGTACGGTGGGTAATTTCCTGAATAATGTGGTATATGTGACAGGTGCATCCACAAACCTGACGATCAGGAATATTACATCTTCAGATATGGAACCATGCAGTGGAGCTGCGAACGGAAGGGCTTTTAACTTTACAGGAGGAGTGCAGACCAACCTTGTAATGGATAATATAAACATCCGGTCTGCCAACAATGCAAGAGGTTGCGAGGCGATTGTTTTCCGTGATGCATCTGTAAATGGCTGGACTTTAACTAATAGTAATATCAGCGGTGTTGTTCACGCTATAGTACTGGATAATACCGGTGGCGCCGTAGAAACAGCCAATAATGTTTTACTGAGGAACATATCTGTAGACTCTTTATACGGTGGTGGCTCTTTAGGTTTTTATTCAGATTTTGTCAATACCAACATCCAGATCAAAAGCACAGAGATTGATATGGATGCGGTTAATACTGATAACGATGGAGATTATGCCATCAGGTTCGATAATACCACTAATGATATTACGCTGGATTCCATTAATATAAATGAGGATGATCTTTTCTTCATCTGGTTCAATGGTGCAGCCAGCAATATTACGATCGATCATACAACGCTGGAGAACAGGATCCCTGGTATCTATGCGGGTACGATGATACGTTTTGAAAGTACGGTTAACACGCTCAATATCAGTAATACAGTGCTGAATGGTGATAAACCGGGCACAACCGATGATTCTGACTATGGCATCTCATTTGCCGGGGCAGCTACGAACGTGATGCTGGACCATCTCACCTTCAACGAATTTGACGGAGATGGTGTTTCTGTAAACGCGTCCGCAACCGGCTTCACCCTGCAGAATGCTGCATTCACCAACAACGTTGATGGTATTGAGTTTGCCGGCGACTTTGCGCGCAATAATGTAGATATCATAAATTCTTCTTTCAGGAATAATACAAGATCAGGCATTTTAGTGAATGGAGCGAACGCGGTTACTGATGTGGACCTGGCAGGAGATACCCTGGTGAATAATACCAGTCATGCTGTTTGGTTTTACGGAGGCGCTGGTATTACAGATGCACAGGTTAGCGGTTGCGTGATCTATAATAATGGCGGTGCAGGTATTAATAACGATGCGCCCAACAAGGTACTCATTACCAATAACTCCATTTATAATAATACCGGTTTTGGAATTGCCAATCCCACGGGCAACTGTGCTTATACTGCCGCCGCCGGGCGCACCCCGGTGCTGGTGTCCTCAGCATCGTTGGGAGGAGGGCAGTACCAGTTGCAGATAACGATCCCTAATATAACGGCTGGTGCACAATACACCGTAGACATTTATGCCAACGATCCCGCTACGAACAAAACGAGCGGGCAATATTTTGTTACGTCCTTAACAGGACTGAGTGCAGGCACATCTACTCAAACGATCACCTATAACGCCGGACCGGGCATTACCGGGCTTGGTTCCTGGACGGCTACGCTGCGCATACCTGCCAATAACTGTGGTACTTCTGAATTCGGGAACAGCATACCTATGAGTATAGTGGGCCCTGCTTGTGTGAACAGTGCAGTTGTTGCGTGGTACCGGGCGGATCAGGCGGTGAATGGCATAAACTGGGGTGATATTTCCGGCCACGCCAATCACATGACGGTCGTGGGTGACCCGGATGGGACTACCCACCTCGTAAACTTCAACCCCGCTATTTATTACGATGGCAACGATGCGCACCGTGTACCTGCCAGCGCTGCAGAGAACAGCGCATATACCTTAATGGGTATGGCTGAGTTGGAAGGTACCCAGAACGGTCGTGTGTTTACCAGCTCTACCGGCAATAAGTTATTTGGCTGGCATGCTAACATGGAGAACCGGCTTTTCGTGGAAGCCTGGTTAAATACCGGTAATGCGGTCACTGCCAGGAGCAAATTGTATTCCTATGAAAGAACCAATACCGGGGCTTATGAGTTCCGTGGAAACGGCGCTGCATTGAAAACCGGCGCCACTTCGGATGCAGGCGTATGGACCCTGGATGTGGGCGGTGCTTTTAACGGTGAGTTTTCGAAGGTACTGGTACCGGAAGTATTTATCTTCGGCCGCGACCTTACACCGCTGGAAATGCAGCGGGTAGAATCCTACATGGCGCTGAAATATGGCATCACCCTCAATAACGGCGCAACAGATTACCTGGCCAGCGATGGCACAACATTAATGTGGACAGCCGCATCTAATACCGGCTATGGCAAACGCATCACAGGTATAGGTCGGGATGACTGTGCGCAGGTTTTCCAGAAACAATCGCTGAGCCAGGATACAGGTATCGTAACGATTGCACTGGGAAATACAATCGCCGTTTCCAACGCCGCGAATGCCAATTCATTCACAACAGATAAGACCTTTTTGGTTTTTAGCGATAATGACGGTACCACCAATTATTTCACAGCAGTAACCGGAACAAACGTAACCCATCGCATGGGCCGCGTCTGGAAGGTACAGAAAAGCGCCGCCTGGGATAATAATCAGCAGGTAACACTGAAACTGGAAGGCGGAACGGAAAATAATTACCTGCTGATCAGCACGGATGGTGCTTTTGGCACGCTTACACGTGAACTACGCTTAACAGGTGCAGGCACTGTAACGCTTTCCAGCGCTGACCTTACAGACGGCGCCTATTTCACTTTTGGCCAGGAGCAAAAAGCTCCGGGCGGTGTGGCCACTAACCTGCAATCATGGGTGAAGGCTGATGCCGGTGTAAATGTTGCGGGTGGTAAAGCTACCAAATGGACGGACCAGGCAGCCGTGCAAAGAGAATGGCTGCCAGCCAACACCATTCCCCTCTCCTGGGAAAAGGGTGCTATTAACTATAATCCAGGTGTTAATTTCCTTAACGATAACTGGTTCCAAGTAAACAAATTCACGGAGGGGCTAACGCAGGGAGAAATATTCTCCGTGCAGTTTTCCAACCTGGCATCTACTTCAACGATAGCCAGCTTCCCGTTTGAATTTGGAGGAGATCCTACCACGCTTGCACTTACCTATTATCATTTAAATAACGCAAACCATTACACGCACTTTGGTACGGACACCCGGCGGAACTTTCCTTTGGGCACGCTCAATATGCAGCTCCCCCACCTGTTAAATAACTGGAGTGCGCCAGGAAACTGGGCGCTCAACTTTGACGGGAAAACAGTAGGCAGCAGTGCTGCGTTTGCTGTTAGTTTTTCGCGGGGAGGAGCCTTTAATACGGCCATTGGCGCAGGACATAGTTCTATTTTCCATGGCCGCATTTCAGAAGTGATCTTTTATGACAGGCGGCTCAATGATAACGAGCGCCTGCAGGTGAACAGTTACCTGGCCCTGAAATATGGATTAACACTGAAGACTGCTGCAGGTGCCCTGAGTGACTACCTGACCAGCAATGGCAGCACTACCATGTGGACTGCTTCCAAAAACGCCGGTTATGGGGAACGTATCACCGGTATTGGAAGAGATGAGAACGGTTCTTTGTTCCAGAAGCAAAGCCGCTCACAATTGGATGGCGCCAATGTACACCTTGCTATAGGTAATGTGCTGGCCGCTTCCAATGGAGAAAACAGCAACACCATAGCTAATGATCTTTCTTTCTTCACGTTTAGCGATAACGGGCAGGCAGCTGCTTTTAACACCCCGGTTACAGGTCTGGGTGCTGTTACCCTGCGCATGCCACGCATTTATAAAATTGACAGAACAAACTGGGCTAAGAGTAATATAACCCTGAAACTGGAGGGAGGAAACATCACGAACTACCTGCTTGTGAGTAATGATGCCACCTTTGGAACAGGAGATGTGACTTATGCACTGGATGTGGCAGGACAGGTAACGCTGGACAGCGACCTCTTGCCGGATGGCACGTATTTTACTTTTGGAAATACACAACGTGGCCCGGCAGGCATAGCGTCTGGCCTGGAAGTATGGGCCCGTGCAGATTCCGGCATTGTAGGCACAGCCGCAAATGTAACAGGATGGACGGATCAGGCCCCCTCAGGCCGTTTATGGGCAAAGGTGAATGCTACTGCGCTTCCTTTGAATGCCGCGCGAATCAATTTCAACCCGGCCCTCAGCTTTGGCGCTGCTACCTACTTCTCGTTGCCAGAGTTTGCGAATACTTTTACGGCAGGTGAAGTGTTTTCAGTTCAGTTGTCCAATCTGGATAATACTGCTGCCGTTTCACATTATCCTTTTGAGTTTGGAGGTACTTATGCCGGCGCTCAGGCTGTATACACCTGGAGCAACAACAATCATTATTCCTATTTTGGCTCTAATACTGCGAAGAGGAATTTTGCTTACCCGGCTACAGTAAATGTACGTAACCCGCATCTGCTGAATACCTGGAGTGCGGCCAACGACTGGGCTGCAGGTATTGACGGTAGTATGCTTGCAACTGCCAACGTTAATGCTGTGAGTTTCCTCTCACCTGCAGGCGGTAAGGATTATCTCGGGGCAGGTCATAACAGCGTTTTTAACGGGGATATATCTGAAATAATACTTTACTCCAGGAAGCTGAGCAGTCTTGAACGCCAGCAGGTAAACTCCTATATGGCCCTTAAATATGGCCTTACACTTGGTATTGGCACGCCTGTGGACTACCTGGCCAGCAATGGCAGCACTAAAATGTGGGATGCTGCAGTTAACGGCGCCTATGCCAAACATATCACCGGCATTGGCCGTGACGACAGAGGCATGTTGTATCAGAAACAATCGCTGAGTGCGGATACCGGTATTGTTACCATAGCTGCAGGCACAACTGTTGCCGCTACCAACAAAGCTAATACAACTACTATTACCAACGATCTTTCCTTCCTCACCTTCGGCGATGATGGCGGGGCTACTACATATCTTACCCCGGTTACGGGTATTACGGGCATTAGCAACCGTATGGCCCGCATTTTTAAAGCACAGAAAACTAACTGGACAGATCAGGATGTTACGTTTAAATTATCTGGCGGCAATGCGCAAACCTATCTGCTGGTGAGCGCTGACGCAACCTTTGGCGCAGGTGATGCTACTTATGCATTGAATGCAGACGGCGCCGTTACTGTTAATAGCAGTTTAGTGGCTAATGGTTCCTACTTTACTTTTGCCAGGATGATAAAAGGACCGAATGGAGTAAGCGATGGTGTTACATTCTGGTTACGTGCTGATGACGGCATTTCTAATGGCAGCCAGTGGAATGACTTTAGTAACTTCGGCAATAACGCATTACAAAGTGTGGTGAGCAGCCAGCCAATCACGGATGCGCGTGGCCTGAACTTCAACTATAGCTTTGTATTAGATGGCACGGACGACTTTTTGGATATTACTACAGCCCGCGTAGACCCTTCTACTTCTACTCTTTTTGCCGTTGCCAGCGGCTCGGGATATAATACACCGAGAGAGCTGATAGGCAGTGGCGCGGTAGGTGGTTCCCAGGGAATGGAATTCCGGCTGGATGTGGGCAGGATGACTTACCTGGAAAATGCAGCACAGGTTTTAGGTGCAACTGGCCTTAAAACTCACCTGCCTGGCAGACCCTATGTTTTTAGTGTTACTCAGACAAATGCAACCAATGGAATCCGCCTGTTTCAAAACTATGCTTTTGATAACCAGGGCACCTCGGCTTTAGCCCCAACTACCACCAATCTTGTTTCCATAGGCTCCCGTACTACTGCCGGCAGGGGACTCTTCTGGCAGGGTAACATCGGTGAAGCGATTGTTTATAACCGCGTATTGTCTGATGCAGAACGCCAGTCAGTAGAATCATACCTGTCCCTCAAATACGGTATTACGATGAACGCCGGAGCCACGAATTATCTGGCTACGGACGGTTCTCCTTACTGGACGGCAGACGCTACTTATAAAAACCGCGTTACAGGTATCGGCCGTGATGATGCAACCAGCCTGAACACCAAACAATCCCTGAGCGTAGATACAGGGTTTGTTACATTGGCGCTTGGCAGCAGTATAGCGCTCACCAATGAATTGAACACCAATACTATTACCAACGACAAATCATTCTTTGTATTTGCGGATAACGGACTGTCTGCCACATCTTATTCAGCTACAGTAAGCGGTACCAATGTTACCCGCCGCCTGACCCGTATATGGAAAGTGGATAAAACCAATTGGACGGATCAGCTTATTACCCTGAAAGCAAATGCCACAGGTACTTCTGTATCCCTGCTTATTAGTACGGACCCTACTTTTGCTACTATTGACCAGGAACTTCCCTTGAATACAGATAAGTCAGTAACACTGAACAGCAGCCTGATGCCAGATGGTGTTTACTTTACTTTTGGCGCCCCTGTTAAATATCCGGGTGGTGTAAGCAGCGGTACACTGATATGGTTGCGTGCCGATATAGCAACTTCAGCCACTGCAGACAATACACCAATAAGCAGCTGGAACGATTATAGCCCCAACATGAATAACCTGGTGCAGGCTACACCAGCCAGTCAACCATTGTATTTGAATAACGCAGGCAGCAATATGAACTTTAACCCTGTGGTGAGGTTTAATGGCGCTCCTCATTCTATGACAGGTGCCTCGTTCCTGAAAACAGGCTCTTATACCGCTGCTAACGCCTTCTTTGCAGCCAGTCAGACCACTCCTGTTAACACCGTTATTTTTACGGAACAAGCGGGTACAGGCACACAGTTTACGCTGCATGCCACCTGGGGCGATAATGTTGTTTACTGGGATGCTCCTTATATCAGTAACCGTCTCACTTACAACGCAGGAAATATTAATAACCAGGTTATTCTCTGGACTGCAACCAACGATATTAGCCTTGCTGCCGGCAAGCAGGCCATTTACAGGAATGGCTTAAGTGTGGCCACCGGTAATAATACCAGTACATTTACCGGTAACAATGCTATTTTCCAGTTGGGTGCCAATGCCGCATCCTACAATGGCCGTATGGGCGACCTGATCGTTTATGCCAATGCGCTTACGTTAAATGAGCAGCAGCGTGTGAATACCTACATGGCCATTAAGTACGGCATTACGCTTAACAACGGAGCTACGGATTACCTGGCTACCGATGGCAGCACAGTATGGAGCGCAACAGCCAACAGTGCTTACAAGAATAACATTGCCGGCATAGGTCGCGATGATGCGGAAGACCTGTTGCAAAAACAGAGCCGCAGCATAAATACAGGTACGCAGATAGCCATAGGGTTAGGTAATCTGGCTGAAACAAATACTCTGAATACCAACACTTTTGCAGCTGATAAAACTTACATGGTGTGGAGTGATGATGGTGCTTCCCCGCTCTTTAAAACTCCGCTCACAGGCCATGCAGTAGCGAACTACCGCATGACAAGGATCTGGAAAGTACAGGAAAGCGGCACCGTAGGTAATGTACAAATTGCAGTGCCATTTGATGCGTTACCCAATGCAAAAGAAACTTACCTGATCATCAGCAACGATGCTACCCTGGATGGAACAGATCAGTTCCTCCAATTAACCGAAACCACCCTGAATGGAGTAAAACACTACGCTGCCACTGTTGACCTCGTTAACGGGCAGTTCTTCAGCTTTGGATCTTCTATAAAAGCTCCTGGCGGCGTAGTGGGCACTTCACTTTGGTTGCGGGCCGATGAAGGTACATCCGGCACAACAGATAATACTGCTCTCAATGGCTGGACGGATTATGCTTCCGACCTGAATAATGCAGTACAGACTACACCGGCTAATCAGCCGCTGTATGCGAATAATTTAACCGATAATGTCAACTTTAACCCAGTTGTAAAATTCAATGGTACAGGCCATCGCATGATACTCGATGGCACCAGGCTGCCCCTGGGCACCAGTGCAAGAACTGTCTTTGCAATGACTGCCAACGCCACAATCGCTAACCGCGGCGTGATCAGCTGGGGTAGCCATGTTGCAGCCTCTGTTGGCACCCGTTATAGTATGGAAATTGGCGGCGGCCAGCGTTCTGTAGAGGTTTCCAATGGTCGGTACGGTAATACAGGAGGCAATACCACGCTTCCGGGCATTACAATGTTTAGTAACGCTGCCGGCACCACGCCGTCTGCGACGCAGATAAGGATCAATGGCACCGCAGCAGCAAATGCATTTATAGCGGTAGGTAATCCTGCGATTAACACAACCTCCGAAGCAGTAGCCTACTTAGGCGATAATACAGTTAATAGTGGCGTTCTGCCTTTCAGCGGCTCGTTAGGTGAAACCATTGTGTATGGCAATACACTTACTCCAGTTGAACAGCAAAGGGTGGAAAGTTACCTGGCCATCAAATACGGCCTTACGCTGAACAACGGCACTACAGACTACCTTGCTACTGACGGCACCACCAAAGTATGGGATGCAGCAGCCAATGCAACCCATAAAAATAACATTGCCGGTATTGGGCGTGATGATGTGGAAGGGCTTGCACAAAAACAATCCCGCAGCATCAATAGTGGCTTCCAGCCTATCATCAGCCTGGTTAGCCTTGCAGCGGACAACCTGAGCAATACCAACAACTTTACGGCCGACAAGTCTTACCTGGTTTGGGGTGATGATGGGGCCAGCACGGCTTTCACCACTACCGTTACAGGGAAACCTGGTATTACTGCGCGCATGGCCAGGATATGGAAAGTGCAGGAGACCGGAACGGTAGGGGATGTGCAGGTTGCCATTCCGGCAACAGACATACCGGTGAACGTTTCATCGGCTAACATTGTTATCAGCAGCGATGCTGCCATAGATGCAGCTGATCAATATATCCCGCTTTCACAGACCACTATAAATGGTACAAATTATTACACTGCTTCCATTGATCTGACCAGCGGCCAGTATTTCACTATTGCCGCATTAGTAACAGCACCGGGTGGTGTTCTGGGTGATGTATTGTGGGTGAAAGCCAATGCCGGTTTACAGGTAGATGGCAGCAACCAGGTACAGGAATGGATCGATCAAAGTGGTAGCGGCCTTGTTACTACCCAGCTACGCGCTGCGCATCCTGCCCATACTGATGCCATCGCTACTTCGGCAGATATCGTTCGTGTGCCTGTTGGCATCAACTTCAACCCGACCCTTGATTTCAGCGGGGCATTAGGTAAATCCCTTAAAGGAAATGCTACTACCAACTGGAACACATCAGCCGACCTGTCTATATTTTCTGTGAATACGCCTGAGAGTGTTGTTCCAAACACCCTTGCAGGTATTTTCGCCAGCAACGGTAACTGGTTAGCAGCAGGTGGATCCGGCAGGGGGCTAGTGTATACGACCACCAGCAATTTTGGTCTTGACGGTAACGGATGCATTTTAGCGCAATCCACCCCTCCTTATGCGGGGCCGATCATCGCCAGGGGTGTTTATGTAAACGCTGCCAATTCACTCAACGGAAGCACCTGGCTGAACGGTAAGCGAAGCGTCTTCCTCGGCACCGACTGTATACCGGAAGCAGACGGTTCTTTCTTTGAACTGGGCGGCCGTACTACAGCTGACAATACATTTGACAACCGGATCTTCAATGGTAAGATCCCGGAAGTGATCGTATACAAATCCGCTCTCACACCTGCGCAGGCACAGAAGGTAGAGTCATACCTCGGTGTTAAATATGGTGTCACGCTGGACCAGGCTACAGCACAGGATTACCTGGCCACCAACGGTTCGGTGATCTGGAACGCTACGGCCAACAACACGTATAAGAACAACATTTTTGGTATCGGCCGTGACGATGCGGAAGCGCTTGTGCAGAAACAATCACGCAGTGTACACACCGGCTCTATCCTCACTGCCGGCCTTCGTTCCATTGCTGCCAGCAATGAAGACAATGTCAATACTTTCGGTGCGGATATAAGTTATCTCTTATTCGGCAGCAACAGTGCAGCACTCACTGTTATGAGTACAGATCTTCCCAAAGCCAGCTGTATCAGCGAACGCCTGACACAGGAATGGAAAGCTCAGCTCACTAACTATGATATCAGCACCCAGCCGCTGCGCCTGCAGTTCGACCTGGCCGGCATTACCGTAACAGGTACTGCTGCCGCTGATTTTATCCTGCTGGTAGACCAGGATGGCGATGGTAATTTTGCGACTGGTACAGTGACTCAGATCCCTGCAACTGATTTCAACGCAGGTGTTGTAGGCTTTGACGGCGTTACCGCACTGACCAACGGCGTGGTGTTCACCCTGGCCACCAGCCATCCGCAACGTACCGCGGGCCTGGTAGCAGACAATACCTCCAAAACAGTTTTATCCACTTGTATTGAAAACGGCTGGTTATATTTCATAGATCCAGCTGACATAAATAAATATATTGCAGCTATTGACCTGAACGGTAATAACCTGGATGTCAGCCAGCTGAACGCGGTAATAGATGTGAGCAGGAACATGACCACCGCACTGGGCAAAAACAGTGGTACCGATTATGGTACGCAAATGATGCGCAGGCTGGTACAAATCACATATGGAGGTGCGGACCTTACCGCCAATGCAGGCGTAACCCTGCGCCTCTTCTGGAACCCGGCAGAACGCACTAATGCTGAAACAACTTTATCTGCCACCCGTGGTGTAACCGGCGCACAAAAATGGGCCTGGTTTAAACATGCCGGCGATATCACCGCCACACTGGCTGACCTCGCACCTGAAGGATTAAGCAATATCACAGAGTTGACACCAACAGCTACCGGCCAGGTAGATGGTGTAGATTATGTTGAGTTCAGCGGCATACAGAACTTCTCCACCTTTGGTGGTGTAACCACCGCTAACCAGGTACTGAGTATCCAAAAAACGCAGGACGGTACAGAAGGTACACAGGATGGTTCTTTCAGTATCAGCATGCCGGCTAGCGTTATGGCCGCAGAGGACATTACGGTGAACTACACTGTAACCGGCACTGCCGTGAACGGTACAGATTACACCAGCTTTACGGGTACTGTTATCTTCCCTACAGGCAGCAATAGTATAACCCTGCCCGTTACTGTTACTGATGACAATGTGATAGAGCTGGCAGAGAACGTGATCGTTACGCTGAACACTGCTACCGGAAATACCAGCAGCAGCAGCTATACGATCAGTAATACACTGGGCAATGCTACTGTGGTGATTGAAGATAACGACAGAACTGATCCAGCGAAGATGGTTGTGGCAGTGGCCAACAGCAGCGACGCCATTGAAGCAGGTGCTAACGGCGCCTTCACTATCAGCCTGCCTTTAAATGTCACTTCCTCTGAAGATGTTACTGTGAACTATACCATTGCCGGTACGGCCACGCCTGGTACAGACCATGGAGTGCTGAGCGGGTCTGTAGTGATCCCTGCCGGCCAGAACAGTGTGGCAGTGCCAGTTGCAGCGATTGATGATGCGCTGATGGAAAATACGGAAACAGTGATACTCACCGTATCCGGTGGAACTTCCACCAGCTTTAACTTCACGCCAAGCCTTACCAATGGTAACGCTACAGTGAACATTACGGATGATGAAAATACACCTGCCAACCGTGTACTGAGCATCGTTAAAAATGCTGACGCCTCAGAGCCTGCCATCAACGGCATTTTCAATGTCAGCCTGCCTGCGGGTATCCTTCCTTCAGAAGATATTACTGTCAGCTACACGATTGCAGGTACAGCTGTTAACGGTACCGATTATACTACATTCAGCGGCACCTTAACATTGCCTGCAGGCCAAAACAACATTGACCTGCCATTGGCCGTTACCAATGACCAGATCATTGAGAATACAGAAACGGTGCTCTTAGCTGTTACAGGTGGCGTCTCTACTAACTTTACCTTCACCGCCAGCACTACCACCGGAAGTGCGGAGGCAAACATCACAGATGATGATAACACTACAGCCAATCGTGTGCTTAGTGTGGTGAAAACAACGGATGCGGTAGAAGCGGGTGCCAATGGTGCATTCACCATCAGCCTGCCTGCCGGTATTTCTGCATCTGAAGATATCACCGTTCAATATACTACCGGCGGCACAGCCACCAGTGGAGCCGATTACACAGCACTGAGCGGTACAGTAGTAATACCGGCCGGCCAGAACAGTGTGCAGGTTCCTGTTGCAGCGCTCGATGATGCATTTATGGAAAATATTGAAACAGTGGTGTTGACAGTTACGGGCGGCGCTTCTACCAGCTTTACATTCTCTGCCGCGGCAGTGGGTGGAAATGCTACAGTGAACATCACCGATGATGAGAATACACCGGCTAACAAAACCCTAAGCGTAACTAACACCGGCAATGCGACAGAAGACAATACGAATGGTTCCTTCAGCATCAGCCTGCCGGGTGGTGTATTACCTACAGAAGACATCACCGTTACTTATGTGATCAGCGGTACGGCTACCGGTGGTGGCGTGGATTATGCTAACCTTACCGGAACGGTAGTGATACCAGCCGGGCAAAACAGTGTGTCTGTTCCTGTAACGGTGAGCCCTGATCAAATAATTGAAGGTGATGAAACAGTGATCCTGACCATTGGCAGCGGTACTTCTGCTAACTTCAGCTATACTGCCAGCGCTACTAATGGTAATGCCACGGTGACTATTGCTGATGATGATAATATCGCAGCCAACCAGGTATTAACCGTTACCAAAACTGCCGACGCGGCA
This sequence comes from Chitinophaga niabensis, assembly GCF_039545795.1. Classification (NCBI taxonomy): domain Bacteria; kingdom Pseudomonadati; phylum Bacteroidota; class Chitinophagia; order Chitinophagales; family Chitinophagaceae; genus Chitinophaga; species Chitinophaga niabensis. The sequence goes on from NZ_CP154260.1 coordinate 1,710,807, forward strand.
GAGCCGGGTACGGTTGGCGCGTTTAATATCCACCTGCCTGCAGGCATCTTTGCCAGCAGGGATATTACGGTAACCTATTCAATTGGTGCAGGCACAGCCACACCTGGAACAGACTACCAGGCTATTACAGGCACTAAAGTGATCCCTGCCGGCCAGAATGGTGTATCCGTTCCTGTAACCGTAATAGATAACACGGTCATAGAACCGGTTGAAACCGTGATCCTGAATATCACCGGTGGTAATGATGCACAGTTTACCTATACCGTAGCCGGAGGTGGCGGAAGCGCAACTGTGGACATTGCGGATAATGATTTTGCGGGTAACAGTAACGTGGTGTTGATCACCAAAGTATCCGATGCGATAGAAGGTGGTACGAATGGCCAGTACAGGATAGCCCTGCAACCTGGTGTAACCAGTTCAGAGGATGTGGTGGTCACGTTCACACTTGCAGGATCTGCAGATAACCTGGATTACAGCCTGCTCGGTCTCTCCGGCGGTAATATCGTGATCCCCGCAGGTGCTAACGAAGTGTTCATTGATGTGGATGCGGGTAATGATGGCTCTACTGAAGGCCCTGAAGATGTGATAATGAATCTTACCAATGCTTCTTCCTCCAGTTATCCGTTCACCATTGACGCTACCAATGGAGGTGCAACAGTGGCTATTATAGATGCCAATCCACCCAGCAGCACAAGATTACAGGTGATAGCCGGCAGTAACGCGTCTGAACCAGGTAACAATGGCCAGTTCACAGTGCGGCTGGAAAGTGGTGCCACATCAGCCTACCCTGTTACAATAGGGTACAGCGTGTCCGGCACCTCCACATCAGGAGTGGATTATGAGAGCTTTGGCACTATCACCATCCCTGCCAATACTAATGACGTTGATGTAGACCTGATTGTGAAAGATGACCTGATCATAGAGCCTACCGAAACAATGGTCTTCACGATCCTGCAGGGTAACGCTATAGGGGGCGGCAATGCCTTCGTCTTCATGCCGGACCCTGCCAGTCAAACACTCTCTGTGGATATAGGAGATAATGATGCGGGCATCCCGGCCAATCGTGTATTGAAAGTGGTGAAAACTACAGATGCCGCAGAGCCAGGAACGCAGGGTACTTACACCGTAAGCCTGCCCACGGATGTTACCTCCAGCAGCGATATCACGCTCACCTACACGATGACGGGTACGGCCACGGCTAGCGGTCCCGGAACGGATTATACCGTTACCACGGTAACACTGCCTGCTTACAGCAACAGCGTCACGATCCCGTTAGCGGTAATAGACGATAAGATCATTGAAAACATTGAAACTGCGATACTGACGCTGACCAGCGGCGTTGACGGGAATGGATTTAACTATACAGTAGACCCTACCGGTACTACCGCCACTATGGATATTGCAGACGATGATAACACTACGGATAATAAAGTGTTGCTGGTGACCAATACTGCAAATGGTGTGGAAGGCGGTGCTAATGGCGCTTTCAGGGTAACCCTGCCGGCAGGTATTACTGCTTCTGAAAACATCACTGTAAACTATACGATTACAGGAAGCGCCATCAATGGTACGGATTACACGAACCTGGGTGGAACGGTAGTGATACCGGCTGGGCAGAACGGTGCGGATGTGGATGTATTGGTAACAAACGATGCTATCATTGAGAATACAGAAACGGTGTTACTCACCATTACCAGCGGAGCTTCTACCAACTTTAATTTCACACCAAGTGCCGGCAATGATAACGCTACGGTAAATATTACGGACAATGATAACACGCCGGCTAACAACGTAGTGGCCATTGCTGCGGATGCTGATGGTAGCGAAAGCCCCCTTGCCGATGCAACCTTCAGGGTGTATCTGGCTACCGGTGTTTCGGCTGCTGAACCCATCACCGTTAATTATACAATTGGTGGTGCAGCGACAAATGGCCTGGATTATACGACCTTAAGCGGTAGCGTAGTAATTCCTGCCGGTGCTACGGAGGTGTTCGTAAACGCTGCTCCAATAAACGACCAGATCATTGAAGGTACAGAAAGTGTAGTGCTTACCCTCACGGGAGCCACCTCCAACAGTTTTGCTTTCACTGTGAGCCCAACGACGGCTACCAGGAATATTGCAGATGATGATAATACTACTACTAACCAGGTGCTCAGTGTCACTAAAACGACCGATGCATCAGAACCATTTACTAATGGTGCCTTCACGGTGAGCCTGCCACCGAATATCACTTCTGCATTACCAATAACGGTTAATTATACAATTGGCGGGACGGCTGTATCCGGAACGGATTATACGGCCCTGGGCACGGTAGTGATCCCGGCTGGTCAGAACAGCGTGCAGGTACCGGTGCCAGTGATAAACGACCAGATCATTGAGAATACAGAAACAGTGATCATGACAATCACCGGCGGTACTGCTACAGGTTTTGCTTATACAGCCAGTGCTACAAATGGATCTGCTACTGTAAATATTACGGATGATGACAATACGCCGGATAATCTTAAAATAAGGGTAGTGTCAGTGCGCGATGTAGCCGAAGGCGGTGGCAGCACTATCAGGTTTAATTTCTTATTGCCTGCGGGAGTTACCACTTCTGAGAACGTAACAATAAATTATACGATAGGTGGCACTGCGATCTTAGGCACGGATTATAACCGCCTTACACCGGTACATTTTACCGGAACAGTGCTCATGGGGCCGGGAACAGGGAGTGCTTTCACAGGTGCTACTGTGGTAGATGACCAGATCATAGAGGGGATAGAAACAGTGATAATTACAGTTGCCGGCGGATCTTCCACCAGTTTCACCTTTACGCCCGATCCTGTTGCCCCCAGCGCTACAGCTAACATAGCCGATAATGACGACATCGCGGCCAACCGGGTGCTCAGCGTTGTAAATACAACGGATGCCCAGGAAACCGCCACCAATGGTGCATTTACGATCAGCCTGCCTGCAGGCGTAACAGTTCCTGAAGACATTACGGTGAACTATACGATCGGCGGTACGGCAACAGGCGGTTCAGACTACACCGCAATGACCGGTTCGGTAATCATCCCGGCAAACTCAAACAGCGTGCAGGTACCTGTTCCGATCATCGATGATCAGATCATAGAGATCACTGAAACGGTGGTGCTTACAATCACGAACGGAACAACCAGCAACCTGGCTTTCACGGCCAGTCCTGCCAATGGTAGCGCAACCGTGAATGTACTGGATAACGATAATGTTGCCGCCAACCTGGTGGTAAGCGTTGCGAATTTTGCCAATGCGGCTGAGCCGAATACTCCCGGCGCCTTCACTGTAACCCTGCCTGCTACATACACTGCATCGCAGGATATCCTGGTGAACTATACCATAAGCGGTACAGCCACAGGTGGTAGTGATTACACAGCCCTGGGCGGCTCTGTGGTAATACCAGCCGGCCAGACCAGCGTACAGGTGCCGGTGGCGGTTATAAATGACCAGATCATAGAAGGTAATGAAACCGTGATACTGACGGTTACAGGTGCATCTTCTTCCAGCTTTACGCTTACTCCTCATCCTACCAACGCAAACGCAACGGTGATCATCGGGGATGATGACAATACACCGGCTAACCTTATATTGAATGTAAGTAACACTGGTGATGCAACGGAACCAGGAACAAACGGCAGCTTCAGCATTGCGCTGCCTTCCGGGTTCACTTCCACCGAAGCTATCACCGTGAATTACACAATCAGCGGCACAGCTACAATTGGAACAGACTATACGGCGCTCAGCAATACGGCTGTGATACCGGCTGGCCAGAACAGTGTTGCTGTACCGGTACCGGTATTGAATGATTCGGAACTGGAAATCACGGAAACAGTAATACTCACGCTTAGCAGCGGTGCTTCTACCAGCTTCACTTTCACCGCAAATGCAAATGCTACGGTAAATATTATCGATGATGAAAACACACCGGCCAACCGCACACTGAGTATTGTAAAAACAACGGATGGCGCAGAACCGGCTACTCATGGCAGCTTCACGGTGAGCCTTCCAACAGGCATCACCATACCGGAGGACGTTACGGTGAATTATACCATCAGCGGCACAGCTGCCGGCGGTACAGACTATACTACGCTCAGCGGATCCGTAGTGATCCCCGCGGGTCAAAATGGTATAGCCATACCAGTTACTGTAACGGATGACCAGGTAATTGAACAAACAGAAACAGTCATAGCTACGCTTACAGGGGGTACTTCTGCTAACTTCACCTTCACGGCCAATGGCACCAATGGTGCCGCCACGGTAGACATAACGGATGATGAAAATACCCCTGCCAACCTGGTACTGAATGTTACGAATGCCACAGATGGTGCAGAACCGGCTACCAACGGCAGCTTTAACATCAGCCTGCCTGCAGGTATTCTCCCATCTGAAGATATCACGGTGAGTTACACGATCAGTGGTACAGCTGCCAGCGGTGATGACTATACTGCCCTTACCGGCAGTGCGGTTATCCTGGCAGGCCAGAACAGTGTAGCCGTGCAGGTACCTGTGAAAGATGACCAGGTGATTGAGAACACCGAAACCGTGATCATGACCCTTACGGGCGGTACATCTACCAGCTTTACATTTGCTGGTACCGGTAATGCTACTGTGAATATTACAGACAATGACAACACGCCGGCTAACCTGGCACTCACTGCCACTAAAACAGCGGATGGTGCAGAACCATCTACCAATGGCGAGTTTACGATCAGCCTGCCTGCGGGTATTACCTCAGCAGAAGATATCACGGTGAACTATACGGTGGCAGGCACAGCCACGGGTGCAGATTACACCGCCCTCAGCGGCAGTGTTATTATCCCGGCAGGCCAGAACAGTGTAACCATCCCAGTTATAGTAACTGGCGATGCGCTGATTGAACCTACAGAAACCGTGATCCTGACGCTGAACGGTGGCACATCCACCAGCTTCACTTTCACCGGTACCGGTAGCGCCACTGTGAATATCACAGATGATACGGACCCTGCCAAACTGGTACTGAGCGTAGCTCAAACAGCGGACGGTGCAGAACCTTCCACTCCTGGCGCCTTTACGATCAGCCTGCCAGCAGGTGTTCTTCCATCTGAAGACATCACGGTGACTTATACCATCGGTGGTACAGCGACAGGCACAGACTACACAGCCCTGAGCGGCACGGTGATCATCCCGGCAGGCCAGAACAGTGTAAACGTACCAGTAATCGTAACAGATGACCAGGTAATAGAGAACACTGAAACAGTGATCCTGACATTAGCGGGCGGAACATCTACCAGCTTTACTTATACAGGGGCAGGTAATGCCACGGTGAACATCACGGACGATGAAGCCGCTACTCCGGCCAGTCTTGTGGTGAGCATATCCAAGGGTGCTGATGCATCAGAACCGGCTACGAATGGCAGCTTTAATATCAGCCTCCCTGGTGGTATCACTTCATCAGAAGATATCACGGTGAACTACACGATAGCCGGCACCGCAACAGCAGATGCAGATTATACCGCCCTCACCGGCAGTGTGATCCTCCCCGCAGGCCAGAACAGCGTGCTTCTGCCGGTAGCCGTAAAAGACGACCGGATCATAGAAAATACAGAAACAGTGATAGCCACCCTCACCGGTGCAACAGCTACCAGCTTTACTTTCACAGTCGCTGGTAATGCCGTGGTGAATATCACAGACGATGAAGCCACTACACCTGCAAGCCTGGCGCTGAGTGTGACCAAAGGCGGTGATGCATCAGAACCAAGCACCAACGGCAGCTTTAACATCAGCTTACCAACAGGTATAACTTCATCCGAAGATATCACGGTGAGCTACACAATAACAGGCACGGCAACCGCAGGTACAGACTATACCGCTCTTACCGGCACAGTCATCCTCCCTGCAGGACAGAACAGCGTGCCTGTACCGGTGGCCGTAACAGATGACCGCATCATAGAAAACACAGAAACCGTGATCATGACGCTTGCCGGCGGAAATTCTACCAGCTTTGTTTTCACAGCAACAGGTAACGCTGTGGTGAATATCACGGATGAAGAAGCCACAACACCAGCCAGCCTCATGCTGACTGTTACCAAAGGCGGCGATGCATCAGAACCTTCCACTAACGGCAGCTTCAACATCAGTTTACCGGCAAATATTACTTCGTCGGAAGATATTACGGTGAACTACACTATTGCAGGTACTGCTACTGCAGGTGCGGACTACGCTGCCCTCACCGGCACAGTTATCCTCCCTGCCGGCCAGAACAGCGTGTCCCTGCCGGTTGCCGTAATGGGCGACCAGGTTATTGAACCAACGGAAACAGTGATCCTGACCTTAGCCGGCGGCAACTCCACCAGCTTTACATTCACGGGTACCGGTAATGCTACGGTGAATATCACCGATGAAATGAACCCGGGTAACCTGGTGCTGAGCATAGCAAGGGCAGCAAACGGTGCGGAACCGGGAACCAATGGCAGCTTTGATATCAGCCTGCCTGGCGGGGTAACAGCAACGGAAGCGATCACCGTAACTTATACTTTAAGCGGTACAGCAACAGCCAATGCAGATTACACTACCGGTACGGTTGTGATCCCAGCAGGCAGCAATGGTGTAAGTATGCCGGTAACAGTTAACAACGACCAGGTGATAGAAGGAACAGAAACGGTGATCGTGACACTCACCGGTGGTACCAGTACCAGCTTTACCTTCACAGCCAGCGCTACCAATGGCAATGCAACGATAGATATTACAGATGATGATAACACAGCGGCTAACCAGGTATTACATGTGGCGAAAGGCAGTGATGCATCAGAACCTGGCACCAACGGCTCCTTTACGGTAAGCCTGCCGGCAGGTTTCACTTCATCCAGGGATATCACGGCCAATTATATCATCAGTGGTACAGCTGCCAGCGGTGCAGATTATACCGCACTCACGGGTACTGTGATCATCACTGCAGGCAATAACAGTGTATCTGTTCCGGTGCCGGTACTAAATGACGATCTCATTGAAGGAGTTGAAACAGTGATAGCCACTATCACAGGTGGCAGCGCAAGCGGCCTCAGCTTTACGCCCGGCAGCAGTAATGTGGCCACCGTGAACATCAGCGATGACGATAATACCAATCTGCTCCTGGAGGTAATAACCAGCAGGGATGCAGCAGAGCCGGCCACCAACGGTGAATTCACGATCAGGCTGGCAAGCGGCAAACGCACTGCAGATCCTATCACGGTTCAATACATGATCAGTGGTTCCGCAACACTGGATGCGGATTACAGGGCCATCACCGGCACTATCACCATCCCGGCCGGCGCCAGCAGTGTAACGGTACCGGTAACTGTTCAGGATGATAACGATCAGGAAAACGCAGAAACTGTTGTGTTCATCGTTACGGGCGGCACCTCTGCCAGCTACACTTACACGCCGGGCACAGCGGCGCAGGCAACAGTGACCATCACCGATAATGAATCAGGTGATCTGCTCGTCACCAAAGAAGTGGTAACACCTGCAACAGGTCCATACCGGATGGGTCAGGACATTACCTACCGCATCACCGTGATCAATAAAGGTACTATAGCGGTGAGCGGGGTAAGAGCGGAAGACCGTCTGCCTGTACAGCTGGACCTGCCAACGAGCATTTCCGCTGAAAGAGGTCAGGCAACGGTAATACCTGCCAGCAAGCTGGTAGAGTGGAACATCGGAGACCTGTTACCTGGCGCCAGGGTACAAATGACACTGACAACCCGCATAATAGAAGGTGGCCAGCTCATCAACGAAGCCAGTGCATACAGTTCATCAATGCCGGATCTGGATTCTGCCGATAACAAGGCATTGGCTGCTATCAGTGTGGCAGGAGAGGACTTCAACTTCCCGAATGTGTTCACCCCGAACGGAGACGGTAAGAATGAGAAGTTCGTGATCGGCGGTCTCGAAAAATATCCCGGATCTGTTATCTACATCTACAACCGCTGGGGCGGCATGGTGTACCAGTCTAAGGATTACCGCAACAACTGGGATGGTTCCAACCTGAATGAAGGCACGTATTACTATATCCTCGAAGTGAAAAAACCGGATGGCATTAAGAAGTATAAAGGCTGGGTAACGATACTGAGATAATAGCAGCTGCGGACCAGGGTGCTGCAATAAAAGCAGCACCCGGCATCTGCCTCAGAAGAAATTGAAATAAGATAATGTATCATCTGTTGATCTAAAGTTTAAAAGATGCGAACAGTAATCAGGGCAGGAATAATGATCCTGCTGTTAAACATAAGTTTCCGTGCTGCGGCGCAGCAGAACATCCAGTTCAGCCAGTACGTATTCAACGGTTTAAGTGTTAACCCGGCTTATGCAGGGTATAAGGAAGATTTGTATGTGAATGCCACTTACCGGCATCAATGGGCTGGTTTTCCGGGCGCGCCGAGAACAGGAGGGGCGTCCATAGACGGAGCCACGGGTAATGACAAAAAGGTAGGGCTGGGCATGCAGCTTTTGTTTGACAGGCTGGGTCCGCAGGACGCCCTGTCCTTATATGGTTCCTATTCCTACCGTATTCCGCTGGATGATGAAGATACCCGCCGCTTATGCCTTGGTATAGGCGCCGGCGTTACACAGTACGCTATTGACGGTACGGCCCTGGCTTATGTAGATAACGATGATGAAGCCATCCCCACCGGTAAGCAGAGCGTATGGGTGCCGGATGCACGTTTCGGGATCTACTATTACACATCTAAGTTTTATGCCGGTGTTTCCGTAATGGACCTTTTCTCGCTGTATACTGATGCCTCGCGTTACACATGGAAAGGGAATAATTATTCCACTATCCGTAAAACGCAGCATATGTATTTAACCGCAGGTACAATGTTTCAATTGAACGAAATGCTGCAGCTGAAACCTTCCATCCTGATCAAGGAAGACTTTAAAGGCCCTACAAGTGTGGATCTGAATGCTTTTCTTCTGATCGGTGAAAAAATATGGCTGGGAGGATCTTACCGTACGAATGCGAAGCTCTGGAAAAAAGGTAACCTGCCGAAGGACCTGAGCCAGTTGAATGCAGCCAGTGCTATGGTAGAATTTTATGCAACGCCAACCTTCCGCATCGGTTATTCCTACGATCTGAATGTAAATAAGATGGCTGGTTACCAGGGAGGCTCTCATGAAATGTCTTTAGGATTTTTATTCCCTTCAAAAAAGTTCACGGTACAGAACCCACGGTATTTTTAACCTCACGAGTATGATACAACGCAGTTTAACTATAGCCTTATCAATATTGCTGACAGCTAACCTGTATGCACAGGAGCAGAAAAGCATATCAAAGCTGGCGGAAGAAGCCTATGCCCGGGAAGAATATGCAGTAGCGGGAGCACTTTATAAACGGCAGGCCCGCAGCAAGGGAAACAAAACGCCGGTTGCGCTGCTGATGAAGATGGCACACAGCTACCAGGAAATAGGTTACTTTAAGGATGCAGCAGATATTTACCGCCAGGTCATTATGCGGCCGGACCATCCTTCCTCCGCGTACTTTGCCTATGGGGAAGCACTCCGGCAGATGGAACAGTATGACTCTGCCCGCCAGCAATATGCTATGTTCAATACCAGCAATGCAGACAGTACTAAACTAAAAGCCATCGCACTTCAAAGTTGCGACAGCGCAGCGATATGGATGAAGGCACCTGCTCCTGTTCAGTTAAAGCCACTCAAAGAACTGAATACACCTGGTTCTGACCTGGTGAGCGGAGTGATCAACCAGGGCTTGCTGCTGATGTCCAACGGATACCGCACGCTGTTGCTTAATGGCGGTTCAGAACAGCATCCGGACAAAGATAAACGTACGTTGCAGCCCTATTACAAAGCATACGTATACCAGCAATACACACAGGGTAATGCCAATATGTACCTGGAAGAACTGGTGCCGGGGTTGCTTGGTAAATACGATTACCATATCGGGCCGGTTTGCATGAACAGAACTGAAGACACATTGTACGCAACAATTAATTTACAAGGGAAAGATATACCCGGCACGCGTAAAGGACCAGTGAATGGGGTACGCCGCTTGCAGATCTACCAGTCCGTAAAAACAGATGGGAAATGGAGCCAGATGGTATTGCTGCCAGGCATTAATGTGGCCGGTTACTCTTCCAGCCATGCAGTGTTAAACACAACAGGGAATATCATGTATTTCGTTTCAGACCGGCCCGGCGGTTTTGGAGGAATGGATCTCTGGTACGCAGAAAAGCAGGCTGATGGCAGCTGGGGAACACCTGTGAACTGCGGAGATAAGATCAATACCATTGCTGCAGAAACTTTTCCCACAGTAAACGAGGACGGCATCCTGTATTTTTCCAGCAGGGGGTACGCCGGTTTAGGGGGCTACGATATATACCGTGTAAAAGGCATGAAGACCAGCTGGGAAACACCTGAGAATATGAAAGCGCCATTTAATTCCGGTGCTGACGATATCGGGCTGATCTTAAAACAAAATAGCACAGAAGGTTACATGGCATCCAATAAACAGGGAGGCATGGGCCGGGATGATATCTATTACTTTAATGATCCTGGTTATTTCAACAGGGTGAATCATATCACCCCTCTGGTGGGTATACCCGATCAAAACAAACCTCCTGTTACCTCTTCAAGCGGCTCAGGCCAGCAACCGGTTCCTGCCCGGCAACATACCGCAGAAGAGGAAGAAGATAAACAACGGCTGGAACAATTAAAGTTCCTGTATGACTATAACAGCACAAAGTTGCTTCCTGAATCCCGCCGCGTGCTGGATGATGTAGCAAATGTATTGAGGGCACATCCGGACTGGAAGATAGTAATAGCTTCCTATGCTGATAGCCGTGGCAACGATCAATATAACATCGATCTGTCTGCGCTGCGCTGTTTTGCTGCTATAGAGTACCTGGTGAGCAAAGGTATTGATCCCAAACGCCTTTACTATAGTAACAAAGGAGAGCAGGAGCCTGTGAACCGGTGTAAGGATGGTGTGCCTTGCCATGAAGAGGAGTATAAAGCAAACAGGCGTTCTGAATTGCGGGTAAAATGGTAAAATATACTTTTTTTAGGCTGATATCGGATCAACGATAATACTCAACATGAAAGGTACTTGCCAGTCCTGGCAGTAATCAACTTATTAAACCGCTGATTGGTGTCAGCGGTTTTTTTTGCTCAGGAATGATGTGCATCCTTATTATACCTGTTCCTGTAATCCAGCGGTGATAACCCGGTGATCTTTTTAAACAACAACCTGAATGCTTTCACATCGTTATATCCTATATCGTACATCACTTCATTGATATTCTTCCTTGTTGTTTCCAGGCTCTTTTTTGCTGCTTCTATTTTTATGCGCTGTAAATATTCCGCAGGTGTGTTCATCGTGGCTTTCTTAAAGCGCCTGTCGAAATTCCGCCGGTCGATATTAAAAGCAGCTGCCAGTTCTTTCATACTGATCTTATCACTGAGATTATTTTCCATATACTGCTGCACTGCTTTGATGGCTTCATCTTCATGATTCTTTTGCCCGGTGAAAATGGTGAAAGGGGACTGGCTGCTTCTGCTCAGGTCTATTTCAAAGAACTTGGCACAGAAGATAGCTGTTTGCCGGTTGTAATACTTCTCCACGAGGTACAGTATGAGGTTCATGGAAGAAAGCGCGCCACCCGTGGTATAAACACCCTGTTCATCTGTGATGATCTTTTCTGTTTTCAATTCCAGTTCGGGGAACATCTCTCTGAACACTTCTGCAGCCTGCCAGTGCGTGGAGCATTGTTTGCCGTCCAGTATCCCTGCTGCAGCAAGGAGGAAAGCGCCGGTACAAAGACTGGCCACTTCAGCACCCTGTTTATATTTTGCGGTCACCCATTCAATCAGCGGATTATTATGTTTGAGTGTTTTATTGACGTGTTCATCCAAAGCAGGTATTAAGATGAGATCTGCTTTGGGTTTATCGGTTAGCAATACATCCGGATGTATGGAGAACAAACCTTTATGCAGTACTGTTTTGCGGGAGTTGCTCACCAGCTTTATTGAAAACACTTCTCCATGATATTCATTCGCCTTCGTGAATACTTCGTAAGCAAGTATCACGCTGCTCAGGTTAGAATGATTTTCCGGGATTAAGATGGCCAGATTTTTCATATTGTAAAGCTAAGCACGTGCATTGTCCAAAACAACCCCTCATTATGTCAATTTAACACCCCATACGGCTGAGAATTAGACAATACCTTTGGTGTATGAAAACAATATTCGATAAAGCAACAAGAGATGAACTGATCAACCGGATCATTGCTCTCGATGAAAACAGTACCGCGCAATGGGGTAAAATGAACTTTCATCAAATGTTGAGGCATTGTACATTGTGGGAAGATCTGCCGCAGGGCAGGTTGCATTTAAAGCAGGAATTCCTCGGAAAGATCTTCGGAAAGTTCGCTTGGTGGGCTACTATGCGTAATGACCGGCCTTTTGATAAAAATGTGCCTGCCAGTCCTGAAGTGCAGGTGAAAGAACCTGTCACTGTGAATATAGCCGAAGAAAAAAAGAAATGGATCAGCCTGATAGAAGCGTATCCGCATTTAAGTGCTCATCATAGTATTATGCATCCTTTCTTCGGTAAACTGAATAGAGACCAGGTAGGGCGCTTAGCCTACAAACATACAGATCATCATCTTCGTCAATTTAATAGCTAACTCATGAAACTCTTCAAAGATTCCATTTTCTGGGTAGAAATTGCCGTATCTGATTTTGACAGGGCAAAGAAATTCTACAGCACTATTTATGATTATGATATGCCGGATATCGATACAGGTGATGGCCGTATGGGCTTTCTGCCACACGATAGAGATGCAGGAGGTATTGGTGCAGCTATTGTATCAGGGCCGGATTATACACCGGCAAATATTGGGATAAAGATCGTGCTGAATGGCGGTAAGGATCTTGGGGAAGTATTAGATCGTGTGGAGAAGGCAGGAGGTAAAGTGATCAAACCTAAAAAGAAGGTATCTCCTTCATTCGGCTGCCTGGGTACTTTTGAGGATACCGAAGGAAATGTTGTTTCCCTGCATTCTATGCAATGATGCTATATTACCCATATACCCTGACCGAACGTGAACCGAACCTGAACCGAAGGAGAACCGAACAAGAACCCTATGTGAAGATGTGTTAAAATAGTATTAGAAAAGGAGGGCTTTAAGAGGAGATTAACCTCAAGATACGAACTTTCCCTCAATGGTATTACCGCTGGCTGCCTGTTCAAAAAAGAAGGATGCAGATGCTACAGATAGCACCGTTGGTTATGGATATATAAGAATATCAGATTAAAAAAGGGCCCGTATTAAACGGACCCTTTTTCATGTATTACAGTTTGATGAACTGTACGGATTTAGATCCTGCTTTCCCTTCCAATCTCAAAATATAAGTACCGCTTCCGAGGAAATCCACCGGTTTGGTGAATCTTGTATCCCCTTTGCTGATATTCCATCTGCGTATCATTCTTCCATTCATATCCAGCAGTTCCACTAACTGGTAATCATGTTCGCCCAGTTCCATGGTAATGGTACCGGTGGCCGGGTTGGGATATACCTTCAGTGTATTGCTGAGATTTTCAAATTTAAAGTGCTGGTTGCTGTTTGCTGCCATGAAGCCGGCGCCGGGATCTGCAGCACAGTTATCGATGCTGAACCAGTTAAACTTAAAGCTGCCCTGGTACACCCTTACGTTCGCATAACTGAAGCCGGGTAAAGTGATGGTATCAGAAATGGTTGCCCACTGGCCATTGGTATTGGGCAGGGCAATATAGCCATAGTTAATACCACTTTCTTCTATCCTTATCTTCGCCGCTGCAGTAGTGGATACCCTGAAACGGATATTGTACCTGCCACGCACAGGGATATTCAGTTTATTATACGCGAACCAATGGTTCACAAGCAAACCGGTGAAGTTCTGTACACCACTGGTGTCTGTGGTTGTTTCCAGCGTGGGAGCACTATGGCGGGAGGAAGCGCTTTCTGCTTCGTAACGTTTGTTGAAAGTACAAATGTAGTCCAGCGTAAATACACCTGATCCGCTAATGGAATCTTTGGTGGCAGTAACAATACCGGGATTTGTGCCAGCTGTTAATGCACCGGCCTGTGTGATGCTGTTACCTGCACCTGTAACACTCCAGGTGGCACCAGTAACGGCAAATGCGCTATCATACTGATCATACCCTTTAGTAGTGAACAGTTGTGATGCGCCATAAGGAATAACGATGGTATCAGGCACTATTTCAATACGTGCCAGCCTGGGTAATGGCAGTATATTGATCTTCGCTGAATTACTAAAACTGTCTACCGATGCATATACATTGTATATACCGGCTGTGGAATCTGCCGTGAACACTCCTTTGTAATTGAAGTTACCTGCTCCGCTTTGTGCGCTCCACAGGGGCGTAACATCCAACCGGCTATTGTCTGATGCGTAGACTACTGCAGTGAATTGTTTTTTACCACCTACAAATACACTCGTACTGTCCGGCGTAATATCAATATTGGCCACATTCAGATCAGCCGCATTCACAATCTTCAGCCAGTTGAAATTCCAGCCCGAGGTAAGTGCATTTATCCTGATGGTCTGATTACCTGCGGGGAGATTAATGGGAACAGTGGTAAAGGTTCTCCAGTTCTGCCATCCGCCGGTAGGTGCAAACTTAACAGTGGAAAGTACATTGTTGTCGCGTACAAGCTGAATGGTGCTGGCTGTACTTACAGCCACCCTGAACTGAAAGCGGTAAGCGCCTGCGGCTGGTACATGAATATCATATTCCAGGAAAGAAGAAGAACCAATATAACTCACATTCAGCACACCGCTGGTGTCTGCTGCAGTTTCTGTACAGCAGATATTGGTATAATCATTGGCCTCTGCTTCTATCCGTGCAGGAATGAGTTTGTAATTGGGGGTTCTTATATTAACACCGGTGGAAACGGACAAAGTATCTCCGCCATAGATCGCGGTTGCTTTTACAGTGCCTGCTGTGTTAATGGTTGCTACACCATTCGTATCAATGGTATTGCCGGTGCCGGTAATACTCCAGGTGGGCGTAATGCTCATTGGCCGCTGGTTCTGGTCGAATATTCTTACACTGTACGGTAACTGTTTACCTGCTACAACGGAACGGCTCAGCGGACTGATCACCATACTATCCAGCACAGGCGTACCCAGGCCTTTTTGATATACATGTACATAATCTATCAGCAGGCTGTCCGGCCAGTCCGCATGTGTAATGGCACCACCCATACCACCGCCGATGGCCAGGTTAAGGATGATGTGGAACTTCTGATCAAAGGGCCAGTCCTTATAATCCGTATGTGGGTTCTGATAAGTATAAACGTGTACCGTATCATCGTATGTGAACCGGATGGAATCTTCGCTCCACTCTATCGCGTATTTATGAAATGCTGTATGCGCGGTAGGGATGGTTTTGGTGTTGGACAAATGGCCACCGTTCTGCCAGTTACTATTTTTGGTATGTACAGTGGAAAGTACTTTTCCCAGGTTATTACCTACATGTTCCATAATATCCAGTTCTCCACTGGCAGGCCAGGCACCGTATGCACTGGTGGTAGGCATAAGCCAGATGGCAGGCCAGGAGCCGCGTGCTTTAGGCAGCTTCGCTCTTACTTCCACTTTGCCGTATTTGAAATCAAACTTGTTCTGGGTAATGATACGGCCGGAGGACCAGGGTTCTGTGGTTACAATATTGGGATAGTCTTTTTTACCCGTGATCACCAGGTTGCCATTCCGCAGGCGGGTATTATCATAACTGGTATCAGTATACACCTGCTGTTCTCCGTTGATCCAACCTTTAGGGCGTGGATCTACCGTCCATTTGCTGAAATCAGGATGGCCGGTGGTGTTGAATTCATCACTGAAAACAAGCGTCCAGTTGGGGTTTCCTTCCAGTACCACATTGCCGGTAAGCTGATAGGTGCTCATGTTAGGGCTGGCCAGTTCTGTACCGGAAACAGTGAACTTTAAATTAGTACGGGAATAGATAACAGGTGAATTACCAGCCAGTATAATATGGGCTGTGGTATCATTCACCCGTACCACGTTACCGATGCTCACACCGGAAGGCAGGTTCAGTGCCTGCCAGCTGGCAGCATGTAACACGGAATCGAAAGTATTGCCGTGCAGGTTGGCTACCAGTACTGTACTGTCTTCCTGCCCCATGGCAATGGAAGCATTGTTCAATGCGATGGTAATGGGGTTGGGGCCTTGTACATAATCGAAATACAGGGTGCCGTTCGCTTTTCTGCCATCCATGAAATGCACTTCAATGCGGTTGAAGTCTTTACGGTTCTTTACACTGGAGAAGTTATAGGTGGCTTCTTCCCAGGTGTTCGCGTTTTTGATCCTGTACGTGAAATACACGGCTTTGGTGTGATCTGAACCGGGTTGTAATTTGAAGAGCACATCTTCTTTCAGGCTGCTGTAAACAAGTAGTTTAAATGTGCTGTTGACGCTGATGTCCAGCGAATCTGTGAGGGTGCAGCCTGTGGACATCCATTCGGAACAGGTAGTGTCTTTTGTAAATTTCGCTACATGTGAACTGAGATTTAATCCTGAAATACTTGGGTTTACTGCGTTAAACAGTATGCTTCCGGTAGCAGTGGGCGGGCCGATCCAGGAGGTCCAGTGACCGGAGCAGGGGCCATTGCCTTCCATGTCATCGAAAAGCAGGAACTGGGCCTGGAGTTTGCCGCATAACAGCAAACTGAGCACCATTAAAAGTGCAGTGATCTTTTTTTTCATAACGATGGGATTGTGGGTTTTTTAAAAGGAAACACTGCCTTACGGGGCAGTAAAAAGGGTATTACAAATTAGGGTTCACCTGTGCATCTGCTCCTGGTATGGGCAGCACGTAATCTTCTTTGGTAATGGTGCCAGTGAACTTCAGATCTCCTGGATCTTTTACTGCATTGGCAGCTTCCACCTGTTCCAGGCGCACAAGATCAAACCAGCGGTTCCATTCACCGGCAAATTCCCATTTGCGTTCATCCATTACTGCATTCAGGAAATCTGCAGAAGATAAACCTGAGAGCGGCAGCAGGCCTGCACGTACACGTACATCGTTCAAGGCAGTATAAGCTGCAGCATCCGGAGCAGTACCGGAACGGGCCAGCGCTTCTGCATAAATGAGCAATACATGCGCGTACCGGATCATGATCACAGGGTTGTTAGACATGTAGGTAGCCTTGGTGCCGGACTGGATGGTGAACTTTTTATAGTAAGGATGTTTAGTGGTAGTGCTCTGCCAGGGAATGGTATTGCCGGCTACTACAAAGGACGTTGAGAACGTTGCGTCTTTACGGGTGCCGGCAGGGAAATCATTGAAGAATTTGATCTCAGGGAAGAAATCGCTCCAGCCGCTTTCATCTTCGGGCATGGTGGACAGGCCATAGAAAGAATTATAAGTGATCCACTGTCCGCGGGTGAAAAGGGTGAATACATCTTCGGAAGTACCGCCTGCAAAGATCTTCAGGAAACCACCCTGGTAAAGATCAAATGCATAGGCTGCTTTATTGTCTATTACTTCTTTTGCCTTTGCAGCAGCTAATGCATATTTGGTGGCATCTTTAATGGGCCAGCCGCCTTGTGTGAGATATACATCTGCCAGCAGGGCTTTTACAGATCCTTTGTTGGGCCTGCCAGCTGCACGTTTGGTGTTGGGTACCCATTCTTCTGCTTTGGCAAGGTCTGCTTCAATCAATTTATACACTTCCGCAGGTGTGCTTTTTTTGAGGGTCAGGTATTCCGGGCTGTACTTTTCAGAAGGAATAATGGGTACTGCTCCCCAGAAACGTGTAAGCCAGTAATAACACAATCCGCGCAGGAAATAGGCTTCTCCTACGATCACTTTAATGGTGGCTTCATTACCATCTTTTATAGCAGCATAGTTATTGATGATATTAGTGGTGGATTGAATGGTTTTGTAACAACCCCGCCAGATAGGCACCATGCGGCTGTTGAGGGACGACACGGTAAAGAGGTCAAACTCCCTGAACTCTTCTTTATTAGAGCCGGGATGTGTGGTGAGGTCATCTGCGCCCATGCTCATAGCAATCTGGCTCACCGTGGTGAATCCACTTTCCCAGGGAACCATCAGGCTGCCGTATGCACCGGTGAGTGCGCTTTCCAGGCCACCTTCACTGCTCAGCCCTTCGGAGCCAATCACAAGGCCCTGCGGTTCTTCTATCAATTGTTTGCTGCAACCGGTAGCGAGGAATAATAGTGTGATGATAAATATCTTCTTCATGGAATATCTTTTTAGAAACTGAGTGTTACACCCGTTGTAAATGTTTTGGAATTAGGATATGCACCATAATCGATGCCCTGGCGGATATCGCCTGCACTGGAATTGGCTTCCGGGTCTATGCCACTGTAATTGGTGATGGTGAACAGGTTCGTGGCACTGGCAAATACCCTTAGTGCCACTTTGTTCGCCAGTTTGGCTTTTGGTATGGTATAGCTCAGGCTGATGTTCTTTAACCGGAGGAAGTCTGCCTTTTCCAGGAAGCGGGTGCTTTGTGTATAGTTGCGGTTCGTGGAACTGAATGCAGGGATATCGGATGTTTCATTCACACCGGGTATATACCTGTTTTTGATATCAACATTCGTGGCTTCTCTTGCATCCCCACCAAGGTACATGGTAGCGGCATTATTGTAGTTCAGTTTATCAAAACCGGTTAATGCATGCAGCAGGAAGTTAAAGGAGAAATTCTTGTAGCTGAAAGTATTGTTAAAACCAAAAGAGAAGGTGGGCACACCATGACCAATTACATCGTAATCATCGGCATCTATCGTACCATCGTTGTCTTTGTCGAAGTAACGTGCATCACCTGGTTTGGCGCCAAAAGTAGCAGCTTTGGCTGCATCTGCCGGTTTCCAGGTACCCAGGTAAGTGAGGCCCCAGATAGCACCCAGCGGTTCCCCGGGCCGTACAATAAATTCTGCTTGCGGGCTCATGCCACCACCGATCTTGCGGTTAGCATCAAAAATGATCTTGTTGCTGCCGATGGATTGTACACTGTTCCTGATGAATGAAAAGTTCAGCCAGCTGTTCCAGGTAAAAGCACCTTTATCAATCACCGCGCCTTCCAGGGAAAATTCAAAACCTTTGTTCTGCACAGATCCTACGTTACGTGTGATGGGGTTGCCACCGAGGTAATAAGGGAGTGTTTCTGTCAGCAGCAGGTCGCGCGTATCTTTTACAAACAGGTCTGCTGTAAGCATAAAGCGGTTACGTAAAAAGCCCACTTCCAGCCCGATGTTCTTTTGTTCCGTGGTTTCCCATTTCAGATCAGGGTTGCCGATATTGTTGAGGATAATGCCGGTAACTGAACTGTTATTGGTGAATGAACCGGTACGGTTGGAATAGGCAGAGAAAGTACTGTAGGAGCCTACGCCTTCACTGCCGGTAAAACCCCAGCTACCGCGCAGTTTCAACAGGCTGAGCTTGTTCTGGCCTTTCATGAAATCTTCCTCAGAGATCACCCAGCCGGCGGACACAGAGGGAAAGTAACTGTATTTGTTATCATCGAAGAATTTAGAGGACGCATCACGGCGGATAGCAGCAGATGCCAGGTACTTATCTTTATAGCTATACATAGCGCGGCCTACCAGGGAGAAGATACTCCACTTGGAGTAACCGGAAGATGGTATGCCCGGTGTTCCTTGCGCGAGATTGTTCCACATAAAACTTTCATACACAAGATTGCTGCTGCCGGCGGATACATAATTGTAAGTTGATTGCTGATATTCCACTACACCGGTAAGGTCCAGTGTATGTTTACCGTTAAATACCTTATGGTAGTTCAGCGTATTGGAATTCTGTAATTTGACCTCTTTGTTGGAGCGCCAGCTGGTAGTAGAAGAACCGGAGTTCACCACTTTACCTGCAAATGATTTGTTATCATAATCAAGGTAGTTGATGCCATATTGCAGGTTGAAGGAAAGGCCTGGTACGATATCCTCATATTTAAATCCACCGGTAAGGTTGGCTATCAGCCTTTCTGTAATGGCCAGTTGATCAGTAGTTAAGGCAACGGGATTAAAGAACACAGAGCTTACAGGATCGCTGGGGGTATAAGCACCGCTTGCATTGCGAACCGGCAGGGTGGGAGACCAGGTCATGGCCTGTGCCAGTGGACTGTGCGGTCCATCCGGCAGTATGTCTATATTCTGTGCGTTGGAATAAGTACCGATGACATTGAGGAAGGTGCTCAGCTTGTTAGTCATCCTGGCATTGATGTTAGAGCGGATAACATATCTTTTGAAAGATGAGTTTTCGATCACACCATCCTGGTCCAGGTAATTACCGGAAATGAAATAACCAGCTTTCTCCGTACCGCCGCTTAGATTCAGCAGGTACTCCTGGCCAATGGCATTGCGGAAGATCTCGTCCTGCCAGTTGGTGCCGCCTTTTGCTTTGAATTCATTTACCTGTGCTTCAGAAAAAGGAGGTGTGGTACCCAATGCGGTGGCGCGGGTATTTGCTGTTTCCGCAAAGTCTCCGGCATTCAGCAGGTCCATTTTTTTGATCACGGAGGAAGAAGAGAACCTGGAAGTGACGTTCACTTTCAAACCTCCTTTAGATCCCTTCCGGGTGGTAACAATGATCACCCCGTTAGAACCACGGCTACCATAGATAGCAGTGGCGGAAGCGTCTTTCAGGATCTGGATGCTCTCAATATCATCCGGGTTGATAGAAGAGAATTCTGCACCGAGGAAACCGTCTACCACATACAAAGGCCCGTTATCTCCATTGATGGAATTGGAGCCCCTGATGCGGATGCGTACACTGCCACCAGGTGCACCTGTAGCATTGGTTACCTGCACACCAGGTGAGCGGCCCTGCAATACCTGGTCAAAACGATTCACCGGCTGCTCCTGGAATTCTTTGGATGAAATGGTGGTGATGGCATTGGTGAGCGTCCCTTTTTTCTGTTCGCCATAACCGATCACTACCAGTTCATTGATCTTAGCCGCTGAGGTGGTCAATGTAACAGGGATCTCTGTTTTGCCATTCACGCTTATTTCCTGCCGGTTGAAACCCAGGGAAGAAATAATCAGTACGGCTTCTCCTTCCGGTACCTCAATGCTGTATTCTCCGTTTCCATTTGTTACCACTCCCCTGGAAGTGCCTTTTAGCTGAATGGTAGCGCCGGGAATGGGATTGCCCTTTTCATCCAGTACTTTCCCTTTAACAGGGATATCTGCAGGTAAGGGCACCTTTTCCTTCCGTTTGATAATGATGGTATTGCCATTGATGCTGTAGGAAAGCTGTTGGTTCCGGAAACAAAGGTCCAGCGCATCCTTCAAAGGAAGGTCCTTTACCTGTACGGAAATTTCTTTCGCATGGGATAATTGCTCATCTGTATAGAGGAAGGTGTAGCCGGTTTGTTTTCGTATGTCGTTAAAAACCTTCTCCAGCCTGGCATTGCGGTGAGCAAGGGTTACTGTTTGCGCAAAGCTCGCTGCATGTGCCTGCAGCATAGCCATGGTGATCAAAAACAGCGTTAATTTCATGATCAGGAACGTTTTTACGAATAATCGTGGAAAATGTTTTTTACCACTGGCAGCGCGCATAGGCCTGCTTTGGGAAAAAAGCGTCAATTGCATACTTTTGTATGGTTAGGGTAAATAATTAATGATTGCCGAAATCGATTGTGAAATTACAAGCCCGAAACCTGCCGGGGGTGCTGAGAACACTTCCGGCTTTTTCAGGCCCATACAGGTGCGGTTCGTCTAGGGACTCATACTACGTGGATTTTTAAAGGCGAATGATATAAATTACTTACCGGGCGATACAATGATCGTTCTCCCGCTGATCTCAAATGTTACTTCTCCCGTCATCTCCATCATTTTCAATACTTCAGATACCGGCACATCACTGGGAATAATACCCCTGAAATGGGAAGGCACTTCTCCTTTGTACGTTACTTCCACATCATACCAGCGGCTGATCTGGCGCATGGCGGAACGGATGTCGTTCCCTTCAAACTGTATATACCCATTCTTCCAGGCAACAGCCGCTTCTGTGTTCACTTCTTCTTCAATGCGCAATTGACCGTTGGTGATGCTGGCACATTGGCCGGGTGTTAGTTTTTGCCCGTTCACTTTCACGGCGCCGCTAAGCAGGGTGGTTCTGATACTGGCTTCATCTGTATAAGCCATCATGTTAAAAGTGGTGCCTAATACTTCTACAACTGTTTTACCATGACTAACAATGAAAGGATGTGATGCATCCGGTGCTATATCAAAGTAAGCTTCCCCGTTCAGTTCTACACTGCGGGTATCTGTAAAAGCGGTGGGATAACGAAGGCTGCTTGCTGCATTGAGCCATACTTTACTGCCATCCGGCAGGGTTACCTTGTACTTTCCGCCACGGGGCGTAAAGATGGTGTTGTAAAGAATGGTCTGGGTGGATGATTGGCCGGCTGTGTGGTAGGCCAGCTGGCCGTTGGCCAGTTTAACTACCTGTGTGTTCCCCTGTTGGCTGAGTGTACCATTAGCTGCGCTGTCCAGCGTGAGCTGTGAGCCATCTCCGAGCACCAGGGTAGCCCTGTTGCCGCCAGGGGCTATATCCTGTGTGTTGGATTGTTTAACGGCTGTAATGGGTTGCTGCACAGCTTTTGGCTGTAACAGGAAGTACCCTGCGGCAGTAATGAGCAAGGCCACGCCAGCGGCCGCCCATAACCAGCGGCGTTTGGCGCGTATAGGAATAATATTTTCTTTAGCAACTTTATCCGCTGCCAGGATATTGGAGGCAATATTATCCCAATGCGCAGCATCATATGATACCGGCGGCATATCGGGCAGCAGTTCAGGCGAGATTTCTTCCTTTTTCAGCAATTCACCCAGTTCTTCCAGCTCATCAGCAGTAGCGGAGTGTTGTGCAGCCTGTTTCAACAGGTAAGCAAAGCGTTCGTGGAATGTCAATTTTGCATCGGTTTATTATACAGACGCGCAAGTGAAAGATTAGGACCTATCGGTTCTAAAAAAAATACCAGAGAATAAATAAAGGAAGGAAATGCCCCGCCCGCTCTATATAGTGGCGGATGCTCTGAAGGGAACGGACAAGGGAATTTTTAACGGTATTGGGCGAAATATGCAGTTCTCCGGCGATCTCGGGAATTTTCATGCCGTTTTCCCGGCTGAGCAGGTAAATACGTTTGGCCTGTGGAGGTAATTGCTGTACGGCTTCAGCTACTGTTCGCATAAGCGTGTTGAAAACCATATCCTCCTCCATAGCGCTCACAGGGGATTGTCTTTCCGCAATGATCCCCATAGCCTTATGATGCACCGCCTGGTGACGCAGGTAGGAGAAACACTGGTAGTAAACGATCTTTAACAGCCAGGAGTAAGGGTTTTCTATTTCAGGGAGTTTATCGCGGCTCAGCCATAACTTGAGAAAGGCTTCCTGCAAAATATCTTCTGTAACGGCAGCATTTTTGGTAAGGTGCTGCACTGTGGGCAGTAGTTTAGGTACGTGCAAATGGAACAGGCGGCGGAAAGCTGCTTCGTCACCTGCTGCAATCAGGCGGAATAGTTCTTTATCTTGGTTGAATTCCTGCATACCAGCCATTAACACTTCGGGCCGGTTCCAAAGATAGCCGCTAAAACCAATTATCCAAATAAAAGGCTGCCACTAAAAAGCGGCGGCCTCGTCTGGCGGTGCTGTCACTTTTGCGGCGGCGGCACTTTACTTCTTAACTGCGTTGTTCGGATGCCGGCGCTTTGTAATGCCGGTAAATTATTTGATGGTGTGGCCAGGTAGAAATAGGCGGTGGCAGACACATCGTCTGAACGATAGTAATTGGTCCAGCCCTCGGGTAAGGAGGGATCGGTTAAGGTCCTCACACTATCCTTACTGAACAGGTGATTGGTTTTGGCATACTCCCCGCCGATAGTTACCGGTATCACTTCCGCTTTTCCTTCCTGCTGGATTGGGATCATATTCTTTTTGAAATCTCCCCCTATCTGCTGAATGGTTACGCGGCAGTCGCTGGAAAAGAACACGGGATCAGGAATGTGAAAACGGTAGAAAGACCATTGTTTGTTTGGCCAATCATCTACCAGGCAACCGGAATACTGGTTGCAGAACCAACCCTGAGACCATGCGGTGCCGATATAATCTTCCGTACCGGTGCCTACGAGAGTAGGGAGGTCCTTATCGCCATCGATGAACATTTTCACTTCTCCCTCGCCCCACCAGCTATTGTTATAAGCAGGGTTCGCGTTCACACCAACATTCACACCCAGGAAACGACCTTTACCTTCTACATGCGGTAACAGTTCGAAATCTTTGCCGGGTGTAGTAGCAGTATCCCTGTGCCAGTAAGCATGAAAATACAGGTACTGATCGTTCCAGTTCTTCAGGTATTGGAAATTAACATCAAAGAAAATATGATTCAGCTTTTTCCCGGATTCATTCGTTACTACAATCTTTGCGCCTTTGCGGAAAGGCATGGGAATGTGGCAGAGGAAGGAGCGGCCTTCGGGGCTGGCGAAGAGGGCATTTTCAAACTTAGCCATGCGCCCGAGGCCCACGCCAAAGAAATCTCCTAATGGTGCTGAAACTGCCGGTTGCTTTTCATTATCCCAGAATATTTCCAGCTTCAGGGAACGGAGCATTTCAGGAGAACGGTCATTGATGGTGATCCAGATGCGGTTCACCATACCCTGGCCCTGTACATCCAGCAACGCGAGCGATGCACCATTGTCAATACTGTCGTAAGGATGACCTTTTGCACCATGATTGGCGGTAGCGCCTTTCCCTTTTTCTGCATTACTATTTTCCGGGCTGCTCCAGCGGGTTTCTGCACCTTCCACGTAAGTAAAAAGGTTGTTCTGCGGCGGCGCCGCAGGCTGCTGGCACGCTGCCATGAATAACAGCGTGCTTAAACGGATGATCACTCTCATAATACCGTAATAGTTGTTTTATAAGTATGTTTTTTCGGTGCGCCTGCAATTCCTTCAGCCGTTAACGTTACTTCATATGTACCGGCAGCTGCGTACTTATGTTCAGGAGACTTCAGCTCAGAAGTGCCATTGTCCCCAAAGTTCCAGCTGTACTTTAATGCATATTTGGATTGATTGTTAAAGTTGATGGTTGTAGGATCACCTGTTTTGGGCGTTGCCAGAAAGGCTGCCACAGGTGTGAATATAATAGGATCAATGAGTAACACCAGTTTGTCCAGCGCAGGATTCGTGCTTACGCCACTGCTGCTTAGTTTCAGGCACAGGGCTTTTTGTTTACCGGCATTGGCTATCAGGTAAGCCATGTTAATACTCAGGGCTATTTGCGCACTTTCCTGCCCGTTATCTATCTGCACAGTAGTAGGAATAGTGTATTGATCAGCTGGCAGCAGTTCTGTATTCAGCAGCGTGCCATCCGTGATCAGGCCATTGATGGTGTCGTTATTTACCTGGATGTTGACGGGGATAGCACCTGATCTGCTCACGGCGCCACGAAATACACTGAGCGGGATATTGAACTTTTCCTGATTCACTTCATAACGGAAAGGTTTGCCTGGCTCTGCAATATTGTTGATCGTAAATCTCCCTTCGCGTGCTGCAGGGAAATATACTTTCTGATCAGGATAGCTGGCTTCCACTACCTCATTGTATTTGCAGGATACGGCGAGGCTGGCTATTAGTGCGAGTATGTTGATACTTTTTCTCATGAATGATAATTTTACCATAAAGGATTTTGCACCAGTTTGGGAGAGATGAATAATTCTCCTTTGGGAATGGGGTACAGGTACATCTTTGGTTCAAACACTCTTTGCTCCACAACAGCAGGTGTATAAGTGAATGTACCGTTAGCATTGCGCGTAATGTTCACACCCCTGAGTGGTGTGCCAAAGTATTGTGGCCCCTGCATCCATCTGCGAACATCCCAGGCACGGTGATCTTCAAATGCAAATTCCACCCTGCGTTCATTCCGTATCCTTTCCCGCATCTGTGCCTGTGAAAGACCTGCAGGCAGGGGAGGCATACCAATGGTGCTGCGCCCGCGCACATAGTTGACATACTGCGCGATATCAGGATTGCCCGGTTCGCATTCATTCAGCGCTTCTGCATAGTTCAGGAATATTTCCGCGGTGCGGATAAGGATCCAGCTGTGTACACTGGTCCTGTTCTGTAACAGGTCTGTGTATTCGCTGAGATACTTTTTCATGTAATAACCTGTTTTGCTGGCTAAAGGAATTCCCTGCCCATCACGCCCGCCTGCCCATAATTCCACATTGCGGCTGTTAAACCAGGTATTGTTGGTGATGATGCTTAAGCGAAGACGTGGATCACGGTTGGCATAAGGATCTGCAGCATGTGCAGGATTATTCCAGTCGAAGGGTGTGCCATCTGTCATTTCGTAGGCATCTACCAGATTCTGAGAGGGCGCATTACCACTTTCTCCCAGGTTGTAGCCGATGGGGAAGTTGGCTTTCTCAAATTCATTACTGGGCCCGTTCCTGCGTGTTAAGATGATCTCCGGTGAATTAAAAGTATTGAAGAGAGGCCCGTATTCCCAGTGGATCCAGTAACCGGTACCTGCAAGGTCAAGCACTGCTTTGGCAGCATTGGCCGCATCCTTCCAACGTTGTGTTCGATTGCCGGTGGGCATGGATATCAATTCCGGTTTACTATAACCGCCAGACCAGGTAGTGGAATTGAAGAGATCGCTGGCGGCATAGAGCAGTGCACGGCTTTTCAGTGCAAGTGCAGCACCTTTGGTAGCTCTGCCCAGGTCTGCATCGGCAGACTTAGCTGGTAATCCTGCTCCGCTTTCATCACATTCTTTCACAATGAACTGGATGCAGGCTTCCAGTGAACTCCTTTCCACTTTGGAGAAATCTTCCGTTACACTCAGTTCCGTTGTGAAAATAGGAACACCACCATAACGTTTCACCAGTTCAAAATAAAAGAACGCTCTCAGAAAACGTGCTTCCAGTTTCCAGCGCGCGATCTCTGCTGTTCTTTGCTGATAGATCAGCTGATCAGAAGGATTGGTGCTCAGGCGGTAGGTTTCCAGGTTAATGCTGTCTGAAGAAGCAAGGAACTGGTTCACACGCCGGATGGCCTTGTAATATTTCGCCCAAGCATTATCCGGATTATCGTAGGCGTTCCAGGAGCCGTTGTTGAACTTCTGTATATTGGCATTTTCCTGCGTGTATTCCGCTTCATCGCTGGCGGAAGCCATCATAGCCCTGTCCACCTGCAGGAAACCTTCCGGCAGTTCTGTATAGAGTATGGCCTGCCGGTAGCTGGAGTACTGGTAGGATTGTGTTACTTGTTTTTCGGTGATGTTTGTGATCACTTCACGGTCCAGTTTCTCACAGGCGCTCAGGAGGAAGAGTGCCGCCACACCGTATATTAGCGTAATGTGTTTCATAGATCGTTGCTTTTAAAGTTCAATTCTAAAGCCGGCAGAGAATGTGCGCAGGGCCGGATAACCGATATTCAGTGTTTCCGGATCGAGGTCGCCTGCTATATCATCCACAGAGAACAGGTTATTGCCATTGAGGAAGATCCTGGCGCTGCTCAGCTTTATCCTGGCAAGCGTTTGTTTTGGCAGGGAATAACCCAGCTCAAGCGTGCGTAGTTTGAGATAACTGCCATCACGTTGCCAGAAAGAAGAGAAACGGTAATTGTTCAGGTTGTTCGCTGAAGACAAACGCGGGTAAGTGGCAGATGCTGCCGTGGCAGGCGTCCACCGGTCCTTTGCCATCTCCGGTGCAGACCTGTTGTTCTGGAAGGCATAGAACTGGTTACCCAGTGTAACGGTACTGCCGCTCACACCCTGGAAGAAAGCATCCAGGTCAAACCCTCTGAACTTTACACCCGCATGCAGGCCATAAGTAAGGGTAGGGAGGTAGGAATTGCCGATAGCATTTACATCGTTCTGGTCTATGATATTATCACCATTCTGGTCTTTGTATTTGATATCACCGGGCTGCACAGTAGTGAAGGTCTGCCTTGGGCTGGCATTGATATCTGCTGCATCTTTGAAAAAACCGATGGCCTGCAGGCCAAAAGGCTGGCCCGCCGGATGCCCTGCACGGTACAGATAAGTATCTTCCTGCACAGCTTCAGCATTGTACACGATCTTGTTCTTCGCATAAGCGGCATTTCCTGCTACAAACCACTGCACTTTGGCATCGGCTGCATTGTGATAAGCAATCACCGCTTCCAGGCCCTTGTTATCTACTTTACCCACATTCAGGAAAGGCAGGTCTACACCCACATATTGCGGAACGGTGAAAAAGGGTTGTGCTAGAATGTGCCGGCGTTTATTACTGAATACATCCAGGTTGAAAGTAATGCGCTCTATCAATGTTGCTTCCAGGCCAAGGTTCGTTTTTGTTTCTTTCTCCCAGGTTACATCAGGGTTGGCAGGAGTGCCTTCATAGATACCGGCAGTACCGTTATTACCTGTTCCAAAGTAAGGTGATGCGCCGAAGGGGAATAACTGATCGAACATAAAGCGGGGGCCGCCTATAAGATCATTTCCTGTAAGGCCATATGAAGCACGCAGTTTCAGGAAGCTGATCACTTTATTCTCTTTCAGGAAGTTCTCATTGGAAGCGATCCATCCGGCAGAGAACGCAGGGAAGTAACCGAACCTTTTGCCTTTGGGGAAATTCTCTGAACCCATATAGGCCATATTCACTTCCGCCACATACCGTTCATCGTAAGCATAAGTAATGCGTGCGCCGCCATTGATGTGTTTGTAAGGCAGGTTGTTGCCGCTGATAGAATAACTATCCTGGTTATACATCAGCATAGCGGAAATATTATGAATACCAAAGTTGCGGTCGTAGTTCAGGAATCCCTGCAAAGCATAGTTGCGCCATTGCTCTGAACGGCTTTCATCCCCGGCCAGTGATGTTTTCTGCCCGAAGCGGGTGATCACGGTATCGCCGTTGCTGTTGCGAAAAATGGAGAAACGTTCGTATTGTTTGCTTTTGTTGGAATAACTATTGAAGTAAGTATTCAATGCCAGTGCACCAGAAACACTCAGCCCTGGTGTGATGAAATCCAGTTGTTGTGTTAACCGCAACGATCCCTGCAGGGTTCTGCCATTGGAGGTATAGGAACCAGTCTGCAATACATTGCCGAGCGGGTTCGCATACAGGGCATTGCCCCCAAAGCTGCCGTTGGGCAAATAAACCGGGAAGGCGTTGGCAGGGATGGATGCGGCAAGTCCGAACAGGTTAGCAGTGGTATTACCTGCGGGGTTTGCCTTGTCTTCTACCGTACCGCCTAATCTGATAGCAGCTGTGAGTTTTTGGGTGATGTTGATATCCACATTCGTGCGGAAGTTGTAACGCTGGAATTTGGAATTACTGCTTTCATCTTCTTTATCTCCCGCTTTGATCAGCAGGCCCTGGCTGGTCAATGCATTCAGTGCTACGAAATAGCGCACGGTTTCATTACCGCCATTGAAAGTAAGATTGTAATTACTCATGGGCGCAGCTTTACGCAGTATCTGATCATACCAGTTCACATCCGGATGAAAGTAGGGATCGTTGCCAGTCCTGTACGCTTCCAGGTCACTGTTCGTATACATGGGCGTTTTACCATCATTTTGCAAAGCTTCGTTGTACAAGGTGGCATAGTCATAGGAGCGGAGGTTTTCAGGTAGTGCAATGGGTTTGTTGAAGCCGTATTGTACACCAAAACCTACTCTCAATGCTCCCTTTACGCCTTTTTTTGTAGTGACCAGCATCACGCCGTTAGCACCTCTGCTGCCGTACAACGCAACAGCCGCCGCATCTTTCAGGATAGTGATAGATTCCACTTCATCCGGTACCAATTGTGCGAAGGTGCTTTCAAAGCCATCTACCAATACGAGTATTTTGGTATCGGCGGCACCAAAAGTGCCAACGCCCCTGATCACCATACCGGGTGTATTCACGCCATTTTCACTGCTGCCTGCCTGTACGGTAAGCCCGGGCAGGCGTCCGTACAATGTATTGCCGAGGTTGGTGTTAAAGGTTTTCTTTAATTCACTGCCCTGTACGGAAGAAACAGCGCCGGTTACCATCCAGGCTGCCTGCCTGCCATAAGGTACCTCAACAGAATCAGGCCGTACAGTTTGGGCAGAAGCATGCCAGCCTGCAGAACAGGCGAATGCCAGTGCTACAAACCGCTGCCGGGTAAAGAGATGATATATACTTGATTTCATGTAATGCTTTTTACGATTGAAGGATAGGTTACCAACCAGGGTTTTGAATGATATGCCCTTTGTTCACTTCAGAAAGGATGAAGGGATGCAGGTACATCTTTCTTGGGAAAGAACGTTGCTCAAAAATGAACGGCGTAAAACTGATCTCCGTACTTCCCGTTATAGCGGCAAGTTTCAGGCCCCAGAAATCTCCTTTCATCACACCATTGTCTTCTGCTATCATCCAGCGCCGTATATCCCAGAAGCGATGATCTTCAAAAGCCAGCTCAATATCCCGTTCGTTACGTACGCGCTGCCTGAAGTCTGCCTGCGAAAGATTGGCCGGAAGATCAGGCATGCCGGAGCGCCTGCGGATCTCATTCACTGCTGCATAAGCATCTGCAGTAGGCCCATCGTTAAACTCGTTGAGTGCTTCTGCATAATTAAGGTAAGCTTCTGCCAGCCGGAAGATCTGCCAGTTAGGGATCTGCGCGGCACCGTTATGCAAAGCTTCAGGGATCAGCTTATGCATCCAGTGACCCAGCTGGCTATTAAGACAATTGAATTTGGGATCTTCCCTGTTCCAGTAAGAATTATGATAAGCAACGGTTTGTTTGAAACGAGGATCCAGTTCATCATATTTCTGGAAGAGGTTATTACCGCCTGCGAGTGGCCAGGTTTGCGGTGTACCATCCGTCTTTTCATATTTCCTGATAAAGTTGAAGGTAACCATTACACCTGCCCATCCTGAATTGGAAAGGGTATTCGGTTTCATGGTTGCCCAGGGGATCTCCCATGCATTACGCGGGCCATAGATCTTATTGGCAAGGATGATCTCTGCATTGTCGTTGGTAGACCATTGGTATTTATAGTTCGCCGTTACGCCTTTGTCTGTGATCAGGTGAATGCCGCCGGTGGGTGCCCAGTCCAGTACTGCTTTGGCTGCATCTGCGGCCAGCTTCCAACGGTTCTTGTCGAAATTGCCGTAACAGATCAGTTTATCTTTATCACCACCCAGGCTCAGATAAGGTTGCGCTGCATTGAACAGCGGACTGGCAGCATACAGCAATGCTCTTGATCTGAGCATCAGTGCCGCGCCTTTTGTCGCACGTCCGCGCATGGTGCTGGGATAAACAGGAGGTAGTTTTGCAGCGGCATCCGTAGCATCATTCACAATGAAATTGATACATTCTTCAATGGTATTCCTCCCCAGGTTCAGATCATCTGTGAGCTGAAACCTTTTATCCACGATGGGAACGCCGCCATAACGTTTGATCATTTCAAGGTAATTCAGCGCCCGTACAAATTTTGCTTCCCCGAAAACCTGGTCACGGTAAGCAGGAGTGATGTTGGGCACTTCATCTATTCTTTCCATAATAATGTTGCACATACGGATAGCAGTCCAGCGGAGGAAGAAACGATAATCCTCCAGGTTTACGATATCGCTGGCAGTAATGTTGGCGGAATTCCAGCGCTGGCCTGTGAGCCAGCCTACGGCGTATTCCGCTTCATCCGTTGCACCGGCAGAAATATCGTAGGTAGCGGCATTGGTAAGACTTCTGTCCTCTGTAGGGAGGCCGTGATGGATCCCGTGCCGGTAAAGACTGGCCACATACATTTCCAGTTCTGTCTGTGAAGAGAACATGGTGTTTTCTGTAACGTCCACACCGGGCGCTTTATCCAGGAACTTCTTCTCACAGGAGACAGACAGTACACTGCACAGGCCCAGTATATAGAGTGCATGTAATTTTTTCATGCTCATCAGAATTTAAGATTAAGACCGAAGTTGATCGTTTTCACAATGGGGTAGGGTTCTGCACCGTTACTGTTCCCATCGTAGATATTAACAGGTTGTTCCGGATCAATGCCCGGCGGCAGCTTATGCCAGGTGAGCAGGTTATTTCCGTTCACATAAAAACGGGCAGCACTGATGCCGATCCTTCTGAGCGTATTGGCTGAAAGGGTATAACCTATCTCCATATTCTTCAACCGCACATAACTGGCATCCCTGATCCAGAAATTGGATTCTTTGTAGTTATGCTGCTGTGCATCTGTACCAATAGCCAGGTGCGGGTAATTGATGGGAAGGCCCTGCTCATATCTTTCCTGCGACCAACTTTCCAGCAGACCTTTGTAAGCACCTATATCCAGCGGGAAAGCGATCTTGGCGCGTGAAGGAAGGTCCGTACTTACTTTGGTAGCACCCTGGAAGAGCACGGAAAGATCAAATCCTTTGTAGCTGGCGCCGAAGGACATGCCGTATAATTGCTCCGGGAAATTGGAGTAACCGATCGGCACGTAATCACTCTCTGAAATAATACCATCCCCATTCACATCCCTGTAGCGGATATCACCGGGTTGTATCTTGTTATTATTCCACTGGGAAGCAGGCCTTTTTGCATCATTCACTTCAGCCCAGGTATTGTACAATCCTTCAGCGATCAGGCCGAAGTATTGCCCCACACGATGCCCGGTGCGTTGCTGATAGGGCATGGGCTGCGGGATCTCGTCCATTTCCAGGATCTTGTTACGGGCAAAGGTGAAAGTACCTCTTATCCAGTATTGCACGTTGCCGGCATGATCGTTAAAGGAGATGTCGCCATCTATACCTTTGTTCTGCATCTTGCCGAAGTTGTAAGGAGGGAAGGTGGCGCCGGTAATTACCGGGATGGTTTGGCGGGAAGCCAGGATATTGCTCCGCATTTCAGAGAAATAATCTGCGGTGATGGCAAGCTTGTTCTTCCAGAATTTCACTTCCAGCCCAATGTTTTTCTTGGCCGCTCTTTCCCAGGTAAGCAGTTCATTACCCAATGCGCCTTCCACCGGTGTGGTGTATTGTGAAAAGTTCACACCGGCCTCTCCGAAATAGTATCCGTTGGAGTAAGTATAGGAAGTAGGGCGGTAGAGGAAGCGGGCATTGTTCAGTTTGTCGTTCCCCACTTCTCCGTAAGAACCCCTGATCTTCAGGAAGGTAACAATATCATTCTGCGGGAAGAAGGATTCCATAGAAGGTATCCAGCCTGCAGAATAAGCAGGGAAGAAACCAAAACGGCGGCCTTCTGCAAAGTTTTCTGTTCCGTTATACCCTGCATTATACTCCAGCAGGTAACGGTCTTTATAAGAGTAGGTGATACGCCCCACCAGCCCCTGGTAACCATTAGGTACCAGGAAAGCCAGGTTGGGGTCAAATAATTTTGTCTGGTTGTAGAGCAGGAGACCCGTTACCGTATGATGCCCGAAAACACGGTTGTAGTTCAGGCCTGCTTCTGCATAACTGCGCCTGTTCTTCCCGATAGCTTCTGAATAACCAAAAGGTTCTTCCAGGCTTTGCGGCCTGAACAGGAGTTTGCCATCCGCTTCTCTTCTTACAGAGTAGGTCACTACATTTTTGCTGTAGGTATCTCTTTTGCTGTTGAAGTTCTGATAGGATATTTTACCATGAATGGAAAGTCCTTTCGTGATCACATCCAGATCGTAATCCACTCTCACTGTACCATTGAGATAGCTGATGTATTCTTTCGAATAACCTGAGCCCAGCAGGTTTACAACAGGGCTAACAGGCTGGCTGTAACCCTGTGTAATGATCTTGTTATCTAGGATACCCGGTGATTGCCATGGTGGTGCATCGCCGATAGCCTGTATGATACGGTTCGTATTCCAGTTGGAACCTCTGCGATGTTCGTTCTGCAGGGAGAGGTCCAGTGCTATCTTCAGTTTTTTGGTAACATCAAAGTTGAAGTTGGAACGGAAGTTATAGCGCTTGAATTTGATCTGTGCATCCCATCCCGGATCCAGTTTTGTTTGTTTGAAAAGTGCTTCCTGATTGAAGAGACCACCTGAAATGAAATACCTTGTTTTCTCTGTTCCACCGCTGATAGTGAGGTTCTGCTGTGTTTGCAGGGACGTTTTTTTCAGCAGCATATCATAGTAATTGGTACTCGGGTACATGATGGGATCTTCCCCTGATTCATATTTGGCGATATCCGCATCACTGAAACGTGGTGTATATACAGAGCCGGTGATATAACTGTCGTATTTCCTGGCTGCATTATAGGAGCGGGTATATTCTGCACTGTTCATAGGTTCGCGCAGGTCCACAAAGCTATTAAGCGCAGCATTGGTGGTGAGGTTCAATTGAGGTTTACCTTCCTTGCCACGGCGGGTGGTGATCAGCAGTACGCCGTTTGCACCACGCACACCGTATATGGCAGTGGAAGAAGCATCCTTCAGGATACTTACGCTCTCAATTTCATTCGGATCAATATTGTTGTAGTTGGATACTTCAATACCATCTACCATGATCAGCGGTTCCTGCGATCCGGTAAAGGTGCCCACACCCCGTATCCGGAGTGTAGAACCATCCTTGCCCGGCTCTCCGCTGGATTGCCTGGCCAGCAGGCCGGACATGCGGCCGGCAAGAGAGTTACTGATGTTCGCAACAGGTGATTGTAAAAGATCTTTGGTTGTAACAGAAGAAATAGCACCTGTTACAGATACTTTCTTTTGCGTACCATAACCAACTACTATCACCTCGCCAAGATTTTCAGAAGATTCCGGCATGGTAACATCCAGCACATTACCGCTGCCCACACTTCTTTCCTGGGCTACATAACCCATAAAGGTGAACACCAGTATTACATTACGGTCCGGTACCTTCAGGCTGTACCTGCCTGATTCATTGGTGATAGCGGCAATAGACTGGTTTTTAACGCGTACCGTAACACCCGGAAGCAATTCTCCTTTTTGATCTTTGATGGTGCCGGTGATCGTTACTTCCTGCTGAAAAGCGATGCCCGGAAGCAGGGGCGCGCTGTGCCCGCTAACCCCTCCGAGGGCATTCAGGTAGCCGGCGGAAAGGCATGGGATCATGCATAGGAGTGATAGAATTTTTTTCATAACAGAGGATTTGGAGATCTATTTCTTCATGAGAATGTAAGTGGGACTTTCCCCGATAGTAATACTGATGCTATTGTTATCCACCTGTTCCCAGGATGCGTTGGGAGCGTCTCCTGCGGCGGTGGCCATGGTTTTTGCACTGAGGGGTTTGCCAGGCATGCCTGTGAGCGTTACCCGTGCCTCTCTTGGTTGATATCCTTCTTTTTCGTGTGACTTTACGCCGGTAGGGGACCAGGCCACCCAGGTCCTGTTACTGCCATTGCTGAATTCATATACATAGAGCTGACCATAATCCTGTTTTATAATACGCGAAAAGCGGAAGTTGCCCAATGTTTCATACAACTGCTTTACTGCATGGAAAGACATTTTTGGCTCAAACTTGCGGGTAAGGCCTGATGCTGCATGAAAAGAAGGTTCATTATCATCGTTATAATAATAGAGATAGGCACGGTTTACATCCAAGGTGGCAAATGCCAGGAAAGAACGCACCAGGTATTGCGCCTGCTGCAGGTCTGTATGGCCCTGCCAGTCCAGTTTCTCCCACCAGTCTTTCCTGTTCTTCATTACATCTGGTGTACAGGCATCATAACCGAATTCCGTTACCCATATTTCTTTTCCCTTTGCGCTGGTATTGCGCCAGTCAATAGTTTCCTGCACTACTTTCAGGTACACTGCGGAAGTATCTTCCGGCCAGGTACGGTTCCAGTTATTGGGATTGTTGCCTGATTTAGGAATGGTGGAATAAGTGTGCACATTCAGTACATCATATAAAGGCAGTACATCCGCATCTCCGTAAAATGAATGTACATCCTGTGAATAATCATCTGCAGGGCGTGCATGTATAGTGGGCGTCACCACTTTTGCTTTGGGATCGCCGTCCCGGATCCCTTTTGCCATCTGAACAAAGAGGTTGCGGAACATGGGCAGATCTACCCTGCGCCCTGGTTCATTATCTATCTCAAAAGAAGTGGCCAGCTTTTCAGCACCGGATGGTCCGTAAAATGAAGCCATCGCTTTTGTATAATTATAACTCCATTGTTCCTGTTCTTTCCATTTATCAGTAAAGTGATCATGCCCTCCGCCGAAGCTGGCAAACTGTACACATATGTCTGTTTCAAAACCACCTTGTTTCCATGGGCCGTATACATCCCTTTTCCAGTTGACGTTATTGATCGTATTGGGAATAGTGATGGGGTCTCCCGGTTTTTTTACATCCCAGTCTATATTATGGTAGTTGCGTACAAGCCGGCATACCTGACCGTAGAGCGCTGGTTTGAAGTGAAAGTGACCGTTAATGCCCATGAAGTCTTTCATCAGTGGTTTGTTGCTCACAGTATCCTCCATTCCGCTGTTATTCCCGTCTTTAGGGGTTTTGCAGGAAAAGAAAGCAACTGTAGCTACGGAGAAAAACCCGAGTACAATTTGTTTCATGTTGAACTTTTTGAAATTTAATGTATAACGCTTTCAGGACTGCTGTTGCAGCCTGCGCTTTTATCAGTTTAATAGGTGCATGCTCCGCCGGTATAAACGATTATCCGTTATTTGGTTTCCATGCTCTTCCCGTTGAGTAAATTCTGATTGATGTAACGTGAAATTCTATGCAGTTCTAATCCTGGTCACTTTGCAATAAATGGTGGAGCACTTACTAGCTGTTCTGGTAACTTCGTTAACAAGGTAGAAATTAATTTTTATAATTGTTCATTTAACAATTAAAAAAAATCTAAGCTTGATAATCTTATCTACCTTCTTGTTTTTAATAGCAGTAACGGGTGCAAACCTTCAACGGCGGCCGTTTAAGCGTGTGTTTCCCTGTATCTTGATAAATAAGTGTATGCAAATAATAATGTCTCACACTATTGTGCATTGTTAAATTGTTTTGTAAATTAATTGACGCAACCGTCAGAAAATAATTTTAGCAGGCATTTAAATTGAATTAATTATTTTTAATTAATAAATGTCCTTTTAACAATTAACACTTGTTTTCACTTATACCACGGCCTCAATCAACCACCTCGTGCAAGACAGCATTTACATAAGGGAATTCCAGACAGGCAGCCACGGAGCTTTCGCTATTTGCTTCGACCGGTACTATGCCCGCCTGTGTTATTTCGCCAGGGGCTTCCTGCCGGATTCACCTACGATAGCGGCGGACCTGGTGCAGGATGCATTTGAACGGCTGTGGGAGCGGCGCGCAGATTTCTCTCATGAAGCGGCCATCCGTTCCTTCCTGTATGTAACGGTGAAGAATGCGTTCCTGGATCTGCAGCGGCATGAGCGTGTAGTACGTAAGTACGCAGCCACACACCATGAAGAGGAAGCGATAACGGAGAACATGCTGGAGCGGATGATGACGGCGGAAGTGCTGGCTGATGTTCACCAGGCGTTGCAGAAATTACCGCAGGGCTGCCGCAGTGTGCTGAACCTGGGGTATTTCCAGGGGCTAAGGAATGAAGAGATCGCTAGGGAACTCCGTGTGTCTGTAAATACTGTTAAATCCCAGAAGATGCGGGCAATCAAACTGTTGAAAGCTTTTTTCGCCAGGCCTGCCAATACAACATTACCGCTGGTGCTATGGCAACTGGCATCCCTGTTCCGTTGATCACCCCAATTTTTTTTGATCCCCATTCCATCCTTTTTCCCAGGTTGATCGTTTTATGTGATACTATGCAGCAAGATGATCCGCATTTTGAAATTTCCCGCCTGCTTGCAGGGCTGATAAATGGTACGCTTACGGCAGAAGAAACCGCCCGGCTGGAAGCCTGGCGGCAGGAAAGTCCGGCTAACAAAGCGTTGTACGATCGTATGACGGATCCTTCATTCCTTTCAGCAGAGTTGGAGCACTGGGAGGCAGAAGGACAGGAACAGGCAAAGGAACAGTTCTTCAGAAAAAAGTATGAGGCCGGCCGCCCTGCCCCTGCAAAGATCAGGTATATCTTTCGCTATGCTGCAGCTGTGCTGCTGTTACTGGCGCTCGCAGGGGGAAGTGTTTACCTGTTAAGGCAGGAGCAAAAACCTTTACCCGTTTTGCAGGTGGAAGATATGCGTGCAGACAGCAGTTTTTTGCCGAGAGGGAATGTGGCAAAACTAGTGATGAAAAACGGGCATGAGGTAGCATTGAAGGGGGAGGCGGAACAGGAGTTTGAAGAAGAAGACGGCACACGTGTAAAGAACGGGTACAGTGCATTGCGTTACCAGGCGCATCAACAAAAGGCAGATGCAGAAACGGTGTATCATACACTGGTAACACCCAAGGGTGGGGAATATACAGTAATGCTGGCGGATGGTACCACAGCCCGGCTGAATGCCGCATCTTCCCTGCGTTTTCCAACCCGGTTTGAAGGAAAGGAACGGGTAGTGGAGCTTTCGGGTGAAGCATATTTTGAAGTGGCAAAAGATGTGCAGCATCCTTTCATTGTAAAAACAGCGCGTTCTCTCGTGCGGGTATTAGGAACAGATTTTAACGTATATGCCTATACGGATATGCCGGAAGAGCGTACAACACTGGCCAGTGGAGCCGTGAAAGTAGGCCATCGGGAACAGGAGCGGGGAATGATACTGCAGCCTGGTTTTCAGGCGCAGGTACAAGCTGCCGTGAATGAGATAAAAGTAGTGCGTGCAGATATGGAAGAAGCATTGGCCTGGAAGAATGGCCTGTTTGTTTTTAATGCCGCATCACTCGGAGATATTCTGCGCCAGATAGGACGCTGGTATGATGTGGATATAAATTGTGAAAGCAGTATGGAACGAAAATTTCATTTCTCAGGGCGCATCCATCGTTACGAAAATATAGCCGGGGTACTTGAACTACTCGAAATGACCGGCAAGGTCAGATTCCAGCTGCAGGGCCGGACACTGATCGTAAGACCGGCTGCAGCAAAAACAACCTAACCAAAAGCAATCGTTATGTAGAAGAAATCTGCGCATTCTAAAAATGAAAACCGGGAAGGCGGCCACCTCCCCGGTGTTGAAAGCAACCGGCATTTGCTCCAAAGTTTAAGCAAATGGGAAATGCCTATTAATCACTATCTCCACGTAAGTTATGAAAAAAAATCTTTTCGGCAGGAGGGCGTTCTCTGAACATCCTTCCTCCCGGCTAATGCTTCATGTTATGCGAAACATTACTTTTCTGATGCTGGTTTGTATCATGCAGGTATCAGCTACCAGCTATTCGCAAGATGTACGCCTCACCCTGAACCTGAAAGATGCCAGCCTGACCCGCTTGTTCGGGATCATTCAGCAACAGAGCGATTACAAATTCCTGTACAACCTGGAGGATGTAAACAATTCCCCCCGCCTGAATATCCGGGTGAAAGATGCTACTATTCCCGAGATCCTGGCCATCTGTTTTAAAGACTATCCACTAGGATACCGCATCTCCAACAAAACGGTGGTAGTGGTGCCACGTACTGAATTGCCTGTACCCGTAGCTGAGAAAAAAGAAGTGACGGTATTGGTGGTGAAAGGAATGGTCACCGATGATAAAGGGCAGGCATTGCCGGGTGTGAGTGTGGCACTGAAACAAAGCTCACTGGGCACAGCCACAGATACAGAAGGGAATTACTCAATTACGCTGCCTGATGGTGATGGTACACTGATCTTTTCCTATATCGGGTTTGTGAAACAGGAAGTGCCGGTGAATAAACGCAGCAGCATCCTTGTTCGGCTTGTGCGGGATGTAACAGGCCTCCAGGAAACGGTGGTGGTAGGATATGGTACAGCAAGAAGAGGAGACCTCACAGGTGCTATTAACACGGTGTCTGCAGCTTCATTTGAAAAGCAACCGGTCATCCGTGTGGAGGATGCATTGAAAGGACGTGCTCCCGGTGTACAGGTGCAAAAGCCGAACGGCACACCCGGCGCAGGCATGAAGATCCGTATCCGGGGAGGTAATTCCATTACCGGCAACAGTGATCCGCTATATGTTATTGATGGGATCATTGGTGGAGATATCAGAACACTGAACCCCAATGATATTGCATCAATGGACATTCTGAAAGATGCTTCCTCCACCGCTATTTATGGTTCCCGTGGCGCCAATGGCGTAGTGATCATCACCACTAAAAGCGGCAGGCCGGGCCGGGCTAACGTTACCTTCGATGCATTTTACAGTACGGATAAAGTAAGTAAGAAATACGATCTGCTGAATGCAGTAGAGTATATGCAGGTGGCCAATGAAAAGCAAAGTGTAGATGGCCTCAACCCCCTGTTCACAGCAGCACAGATCGATGAGGTGCGCAGAACGGGAGGTACGGACTGGCAGGATGAAATTCTCCGCACAGGCAGCACCCAGAACTATCAGCTGTCTTTCAGCGGAGGAACGGAAAACACAAGATACTATGTATCCGGCAGCCTGGCTGATCAGAAAGGGATCATTGAAAACTCTGCTTACAAACGTTACGGCCTCCGTGCAAATGTGAAATCTAAAATGAGCAAACGGCTGGACTTTTCCCTGAACCTCTATGGCACATTTGAAAAGTCCAGGAACATCTATGGATACGATGGCCGTAATACGGCACTGGGAAGTGCCCTGATCTTTTCTCCAAATGTTTCCGTATGGGATACGGCTACAAAGGATTACAGGAGGTCTCCTTCATATGGCCCCATCACCTCCAACCCTGTATTTACGACCAACGAGCAGATCTTTGATGGTAACATACTGAATGTACTGGCAAGTTCGCAGCTGCATTACATGATCACAGATGAACTGTCTGCTACTATCAGCGGCGGCGTGAACGGCAACAATTACAATAACCCTTACCTGAAAAGATACCAGCCGGGCAACAACCTGTCCAGCACAGAAGCCGGGTACGACAATGGTTTCACCTGGACCTTGCAGAACACCAATATGCTCAATTATGCCAAGGTGTTTAACAGCATCCACTCGCTGAAGATCACCGCTGGTTATGAGCAGCAGCTGAGCACTACCAAATTCAGCACAGCCTGGGCCACCGGCTTCCCCACCATTGCATTAGGGTACAATGATATTTCCCTTGGTGCCACCCGCAGAGTAGGTTCCGGTTTTTCACAATGGTCCCTGCAATCTTACCTGGGCCGTGTGAATTACACGCTGAAAGACAGGTACCTGTTCACGGTTACTTTTCGTGCGGATGGTTCTTCCAAATTCAAAGGCAACAACAAATACGGTTACTTCCCTTCCGGCGCTTTTGCATGGAGGATCTCAGAAGAGCCGTTTATTCATAACCTGAATGTATTCAGTGATCTTAAACTGAGAACGAGTTACGGACTCACTGGCAACCAGTCCATCGGCCCCTATAAGACACTCAACCTGCTGCAAACATTTGAAAGAGGTTATCCTTTCAACGGAAGCAGCCTGGGTGTGGGGATTGGGCCGGGTACACCTGCTAATCCTGATCTGAAATGGGAAACAACTGCACAGCTGGATATTGGTGTCGACTTTGGTTTCTTCGGCGGCAGATTGAATGGTGCGCTGGATTATTATCACAAAAAAACTACAGACTTATTATTGGATGTGAATATCCCTGATTACAACGGCGGCGGTACCCGCACGAGTAATGTGGGCTCTTTGCAGAACCGGGGTGTTGAGCTGTTGCTGAATGGTGTTGTAATAGACAAGCCTGCCCTGCGGCTGGAAACCGGGTTTAATATCAGTGCCAACCGCAGCAAAGTACTGGACCTGGGCGGTGCTAAAGAGATCTATACCAATGGCGGATATAACGTAGGCCTCAATCCATTCATCGTAAAAGTAGGAGAGCCGCTGGGGCAGTTCAGAGGGTATGTATACCAGGGCGTGTGGAAAACAGCAGAAGCAGCAGAGGCCGCTAAAGTACAACGGCAACCGGGAGATGCACATTACCTGAACGTGAATGGAGATGGTGAGATCAGCGGACCGGATATGATGAGGATCGGCAAAGCGGCACCTGATTTTACCTGGGGCTGGAATACCACGCTGGAGTGGCGAAACTTTGATCTGAACCTTCTCTTTAGCGGCATGCAGGGGAACGATGTATGGAACTATACACGCTGGCTGCCTATGAGTTTTAGTACAGATGCAAGATATGCCACAGCCAGAGAGGTATTAAACAGATGGACGCCGAAGAACGAAAACTCAGATATTCCCGGTATCACCACTTCTACCAATACCCTGCAGCAATCCAGCCAGTTTGTGGAAGACGGTAGTTTCATCCGCCTGTCCAATCTTTCCCTTGGTTACAATCTGCCGCTTTCTGTAATGAAAAGTATGAAGATCAGCCAGGCGAGGTTTTATGTAAGCGGACAGAACCTTTTTGTTATTACAAAATACAAGGGATTTGATCCGGAGTTATCTACTACACCTACTACTTCAGATGTGGCGATGGGAATCGATAACAGTACGTATCCTGCATTCAGGACCATTACAGTAGGTTTAAGGCTCGTACTTTAAAACTTTAAGATCATGAAAAAGATACGCAATATAACAATACTGATACTCTTATTAAGCTCCTGCCAGAAGCTGGAAGAAAACCTGCAGGGCTCCCTGGTGAATGATGTGTTCTTCCGTACGGAATCAGACCTGGATGCTGCTGTAACGGCTATCTACAGCCGCCTTGTCAGCGATCCATGGAATGGCTTTGGCTCTACCAGGGTATGGGTGCCATTAATGGGAGCGGATGATCTTACCACACTTTCGGGGGGTAATAAACAGGATTTCAAAGAGTTTGATCTCTTTGCCGGCACCTCACAGAACGGGGCCATGCGAAACTCCGGCTGGCGTATACCTTATTCGGTGATCTATGCCGCCAACAACGTTATCGCAAATTACCAGAAGGTAAGTGCATCCGATCCGGAGAACATCAATAAACTGGTGGCACAGGCGCGTTTCCTCCGTGCATTTTCCTATTTCTGGATCGTACGCATCTTTGGAGAGATACCCCTGATCACATCCGTTGAAATGAATTACAACGTTGATAAATCTCCGGTGAAAGATGTATACGATCTCATCATTGCAGATCTCACCTATGCAAAGGAACACCTGCCGCCTTCCTGGCAGGGCGCTCCGGGACGGCCTACGGTATGGTCTGCAAAATCATTGCTGGCACAGGTATACCTAACCATGGGTGGCTGGCCGCTGAAAGATGAAACAAAGTATGCATTGGCAGCGGCTGAAGCAAAGGATGTGATTGATCATTCACCCCATGATATCCTTCCCAATTTTGCGGATATATGGCCGCTTAGCAATGAGAATAATAAAGAGATCGTGTGGGCCATACAGTTTTGTTCTGTAGAAAAATGTAACAGCCCGTATTACATGACCCATGGGGGCTACACCACCATGCCCTCTGAGGAATCCGGCTGGGACGACGTGTTTTTTGAACTGGGTTTCTATAAAAGATTTCCGGAAGGTATCCGTAAAAATGGTACTTTTCATACGCAATTCACAAACGGCATCAGCTTTGAACAGGGTAGTACCAAACATCCCTATATTGCCAAATACAGGGACGGTACAGAGAAAGGAAAGCCTTCTTATGAAAATGATTTTATGACTTCCCGGAATATGAACTATCTGCGCTTTGCAGAAGTTCTGCTGATCTATGCGGAAGCACAGGCCATGGCAGATGGAGCTCCCAATGCAGATGCCTATAAAGCCATCAACCGTGTACGCTTCCGTGCCGGATTGAATGACCTGGTACCCGGATTAGGTAAAATGCCTTTCAGGGATTCGGTGGTGGCAGAACGGGGCTGGGAACTGGCCGCTGAATTTTCCCGCTGGTTTGACCTGGTGCGGACGGAAAAGGTGGAAACAGTGAAGGCATTGAAAGATCCATTGGATATGAAAATTGATGTGGATATCACCAAAAAGCAATACCAGTCTCCCATACCGGATTATGATGTATTGCTGAATCCTAAACTGGCAAAGTAGAATCATATAACTGATATGTAGCTTCATTTTGATGCAGGTAAAAGCTTCGCATCAAAATGAAGCTGATTATTTTAATAAGATGAAAGTAATTACCTGGATCTGTCTTTTAAATTGCTGGCTTTTCTTCCCTGCGCAGGCACAGTGGCGCTACGAGGAAGGAAACCTGCGCTTCGAATGGAATTTAACGAACGATCGTGCAACACTTACTGAAGTGCCGGGTGGCGCTGTCACCTGGCAGGGTGGCCTGCTCCCTTCATTCCGGATAAA
The DNA here is from genome assembly GCF_039545795.1 of Chitinophaga niabensis. NCBI lineage: Bacteria > Pseudomonadati > Bacteroidota > Chitinophagia > Chitinophagales > Chitinophagaceae > Chitinophaga > Chitinophaga niabensis. The sequence continues at coordinate 1,755,047 of NZ_CP154260.1, forward strand.
GGATGAAAAAGGGAAGTTCCGCTACCTGAAAGCCCGTGCGCAGGGTATGCCTGACGATAAAGGGGAAATATCACTGGTGTTGGAAAAGTATGGCACCGGTACGCTGGTGCTGGAACGCAAGGCATGGGGGATCCGCATCAGCCGGCTCAGCATTCAATGGCAGGGCAAAGTACCCGCCATAGTAGAAATGTATATAGGTGCATCATCCATAGCAGCTAACGCAGTAAATGTAAAGCCTGTATGGGACAGGCCTTTTCTGCCTGACTGGCAAACGATGGGCTATTGTGTGCCGGGAGCAAAAGGAGGAACTGTGCAAAGTTATTTTCGTATGTGGGATTTCGGGCAACCGGATATTGCACTGGGTAATTTCGGTCCTTCCATGAGTACACCCTATGGCGCTGCTTTCCCACGCCCTGTATTATTTGCGGCAATGGGCAACAGCAAGGGATGGATCTGTATCGGCGCAGGCAGTGTACCGGATGCTGCCATGACGCTCAAGATACGCGGTACCCGTGGCTGCTATGAATATCTCTTCCGCGAAGATCTCTGGGGCGGATCGCAACGTACCCGCACCTGGGAAGATCTCCTTCGCATTACAATAGATACTGCTGCCATGGCTGCCTTTGAAAAATATTACGCATCGTTCCCTGTTGATGCCAACAAAAAGGTAGCACCTGTTTCTTCTGTATGGAATACCTGGGGCATGTGGCGGTTAAAGAAATACCCCATCAAACCAATTGCAGATTTCATGGAGAAAATGAGCAATGAAATGATGGTACTGGATGATCCATGGGAGGTTTCACAAGGTGCCGGAAAACCCAACCTCGAAAAGTTCCCGCATTTTTTTGAAGAGGTGGAACAAGTGCGCCGTAAAGGAACAGATATTGGCATATGGGAAACCGTAGGCTGGATCAAAGACACCCTGGCCGCCGGTCTTGGAACCAATGATCTTATCAGGGATGCCAAAGGTAAACCCTGCCTGGCAAACTGGAATTTTGACCCATCAGGTGATGCTTATTATTGCCTGGATGTAAGTTCTCCCCGCACCCGTTCTTTCCTGGAAGAAAGGACCCGCAGTGTAATGCGCCAGTTGAAACCGCGGCTGATCAAACTGGATTTTGGATATGGTATGCCTAATCCGAACATGGGTGCGCCAAAAGACCCACGTTTCCGCGGAGAACGTTCTTCCTATGAAATGGTGCGGCTCATTGCAGCCGCCGCCAAAAGTATAGATCCGAATGTGATCATCCTGTACTACGGTATTAGTCCCTTGTGGGCACCACTGGTGGATATGGTGTCGCTGGATGATCAGGGGGATCTCTGGTATGATACCCGGCAGGGGCATGCGGAATGGAGCATATGGGCTTCCCTGCTGTCTCAGCAGCGTGTAGCGATCAGCGGCTCTTCTTCCTATGAATGGAGAACAGATGATGAAGTGTTGATGAACACAATTATACTGGGTTCCCCCGGAGCTGTATTACCTACTGAACTCGAGAATGGCGAACCCATACCGGAACGTTTCCTGAACCGGCGGCTCGCCGTGAATAAATGGTATCGCCGTTCTGTGCTCTGGAAACCGGTATGGTTCAATAGTACCGCCGGAAATATGGAGGCGCCGCCTAAGCTGCGCAACTGGGGAAGGTCCGAGAACGGCGTGCTCACAGCACTTACGCTAAGAACAGAAAACGTTCCCGTAGAAAATATAACCTGTTCCGGCAACTGGGGCCTCATTTCACAGGATGAACAATCCATCACCACTACTACACGCCTTGCAGTGATCCCTTTCAGCGAAGGGAAAATAGAACTGCCCTGCGCTAGCAAACCTGTGAAAGTAACAAAGTTCAACATGCAGGGTACTGTGCCTGCAGATAACTGGTCATGGACAGCAGGCCGCCTCACCATTACCGTAACATCCACACAACTGGATCATACAGCAGGATTCCTGGTTGAAACCGCAGCCTTATGAAACACCTGATACTCTTTGCCTGGATCTGTTTTTATAGCCTGCATGCACAGGCGCAAAAAGACCTGACCCATAATAGCCGCGTTTTCGGGCATGCCAAGTCATACCGCTTATACCTGCCGGATGATTATGCAAAAAATGATCAGCGTTATCCGGTAGTGTATTTCTTTCATGGATGGGGCGGCCGTCATTTTAAAGATGATAATGCAAAACTGGATTATACCGCCTTGCAGCAACTGGTGAATAAGTACCGCGTGATTATGGTGATGTGGGATGGAAATATAGATGAAAGTGAACCCCGCCCATATAACATAGGCAATCATGAAGATGTAAAGTTCCGGGTACAGATGAAAGATTATTTCCCGGAACTGATATCGCACATTGATTCAGCCTATAGAACACTAACCGGGCGGGAGCACCGCAGTATTATAGGTTTCAGCATGGGCGGTATTATGGCTTATTACCTGGGTGGCCGGTATCCTGATAAGGTAAGCAGTATTGTAAGCATGACCGGCAGTCCTGAGTTCTTCTTTGGTTATCCAAACAATCACACACTCTATCCGGTGCGTTATACTTTTGGTAATCTGCAGGGTGTAAGGGTACGGATGCATACCAGTCCCACAGATATTTTGTACGGCCTGAATGAAGAAGTGCGCAAAGGTGCAGCATGGGAGGGACTGCCACTGGATTATCAATCGCTCGATGGAGGCCATATGGTAGATCTGCCGGGAGAAACACGCGTATTTGAAAGTGCCCTTCGTTTTGTAACAGAAGGGGTTAAAAATACTTTACCAGCACCTTTAAGATGGTCGCACTACGACTTGTATCCTGCGTTTGATGTTTGGGGTTATAAAGTGGAAAGTAACCTGCATGAACCAGGTTACCTGTATTTCAAACATGTTGATAAAAGCGGCTGGGGATTTCGTACCCTCCGTTGGCTCCCTTTAGGAGTACCGATAGCAGGTGTAGAGGCAAAAATGATCACTGCCGCGGTATATCAGCCGGGGCAGCGGTACCGGGTAGTGCAGTATGATCTGAGAACGAGTACGCTGCATCGGCAACAATTGCTGGCGGACAGCAGCGGTCGCCTGGCAATCACACAGAGGGGAAGCACGGAAACCGGTATTTACCGGGAAGGTGATCCCTCCGCATGGATAGGGCTGAATCATAATTTACAGTTCTTAAAGAACGGTCAGAACGAAATGCTGCTACTCTTATTTAACCGTGGGGGTGAGATCAACCAGATAGAGGAACTGGATATCCGTATCCGTACCAATGATGAGGCTGTGGTGGTAGCAGACTCAGTAGTAAAAATAAACGCACAACCACACGAACGATTATTGCAACTGCCACCTGTACGTATTGTCAGCCGCAAACAACCAACATCGAACGGTGAGCCATTCGAAGTGAAACTAATATTACAGATCACGGCAGGCAACCAGGTATCTGAAGACGAAATAATAATACCCTCATGGTTTGATGTGCCGGAATGGACAGATATACGCATAGATGGTGATGCGCAAAGGGGTATGCAACTATACAAAGATTCTTCCCGGCTACGGCTCTATTCGGAAGATCTGTGGGTAGCATCTGAAGAGGAAAGACTGGTGGATGAGATCCTCCCTGCCCGCTGGCCTGATGGGTTTACATTAAGCTCTGTGGTGAAAATAAAAGAAGGCTGCCCAAAGGGGCACATCATCACCTTTCTGGCCAGCTATGAAACAAAAACATTTAATCCCATCGAAAGGAAAGTGCGTTGGGGTTTAGTCCGAATTAAAATATAGTATAACATGCGCATCATTGGTCTTATTACAACATTCTTATACTGCAGTTTTGTATGCCTGGCGCAAAAGCCGCTGCCATCTGTTGTAAAGAAACAACAGGGGAAAGGATACAATTTAATGGTAGATGGCAAACCTTTCCTGGTCTTAGGTGCCCAGTTATGGAATAGCAGCAGCTGGCCTTATATTATGGAAAAAACATGGCCGCAGCTGCGCGAGTTGCAATGTAATACGCTGGAAGCACCTGTGTATTGGCAGAATGTGGAGCCGGAGCCTGGTAAGTATAATTTTAAAGAACTGGACTCCTTGCTGGCAGGCGCCCGCAGGGAAAATATCCGGCTTATTTTATTGTGGTTCGGTTCTTATAAGAACGGCAGTTCCCAGTATGCGCCGGAATGGATCCTGACCCGTCCTGATCTTTATCCGCGCATGAAAGATGCAGGAGGGGGAGAGTTGCAGTTGCTGTCTCCGGTAGCACAGGCTAACCTGGATGCGGACAAAAAAGCGTTTTCAGCCCTGATGCGTTACCTGAAAAAGGCAGATGCGAAGGAGCAGACGGTGATCATGGTACAGGTGGAGAATGAGGCCGGCTCACTGGGTACAGACAGAGATTATTCTGAAGGAGCCAATGCGGTATTTAAGAGCGCCGTACCAGCTAAGTTACTACAGCAGCTGGGTAAACAGAGCGGTACCTGGCAGGAGGTTTTTGGTGTGGATGCACCGGAATCTTTCAGTGCCTATCACATTGCGCGTTACATCAACGAAGTAGCGGAAGGAGGAAAGCAGGAGTATGCATTACCGATGTACACCAATGCCTGGCTGCGGGAACACCGTTTCCAGCGCCCCGGTGATTACCCCAGTGGCGGGCCTACTTCCAATATGCTGCATATCTGGAAAGCCACTGCACCTAATATGGTATTGCTGGCCCCGGATATCTATCAGAACAACCTGGCTGCCATTGATGATCTGTGTACTAAATACAGTGCGCCGGATAATCCGCTCTTTATACCGGAAACAGGTAAAGGCCCTGATTTTGCCCGGTACCATTTTCACATGCTGGGTAATTACGATGCCATGGGGGTAGCAGTGTATGGCATAGATCCTTTCAGCGCTGACCCGAATGATGAACGCCGGAAAGAGAAACTGGATGATAAATTTGCCGGTATTGCCGCCAATTACCGTTTATTACGGGGCGCGCTGAACGAAGTAATAGCCTTGCAGGGTACAGGCCGCCTGAAAGCAGTGATAGAAGAACACAACCGTCCGGATCAATTAGTTAACTTTAAAGGATATGATATCCTCTTCAGTTATGGTTTCCCCACCTGGAAAAAGGACCGTTCCCCATCTGGCCGCGCACTGGTAGCACAACTGGCAGATAATGAATTCCTGCTGATAGGTTTTGATGCGAAGTTCCAGTTCAGGCCAACCTATGGTTCTGGTGCGCAAAGCGCTGAGATCGTAGCCGTAGAGGAAGGTTATTATGATGAGGGGAAATGGGTACGCAAAAGGTTCTGGAATGGAGATGAAGTGTATCATTCCACTTTATTGCAGGAAGGGGTGATCCTGAAGATAAAACTGCGCCCGGCGGGCAAAACATTTTCCGGTCAGATGAAAGCAAATTTTGAACAATGAGATGGAGCATAGTATTTTTTGTATTCGTAGCTCAGCTGGCAGTTGCACAGCACCGTAAGATCACCATTACGGTAGAGGATAAGGATGCGGTAGTCACTGTAGCCCCGTTGCGTTATAATAAAAGTTTCGCCTGCAGCTTTACGCTGGATGATGGCTATATATCTGCAGCACGTGTGGCGCTCCCATACTTTAACGGCGGCCAGGTAGCTGCCCCGTTCAAAGATCAATGGGGTTTTGACGAAGGTGGCGATGGCGCAGATTATCCCGGGCTTTATTATACAGATGGTTGCGGAAATGCGGTTTCCTTTAAAGCTGCAGTAGCTATTAACGCCAAAGCCATTCATTTTTCCTGGGATGAGCTGGCACAGATGAAACAAGCAGGCTGGGACATCCTGAATCATAGCTTCACCCACGCTACGGGGAAAGATGTGAAAGCCGGATGGGAAGTGGAAGAGAATACCCGTACAGTACAACAGCGCCTGCAGCATAACATGCAGCAGTTTGTAATACCAGGCGGAAAAGATGATCACCTGAGCGCGCCGTTTTACACCAATGCCGCTTTTGCACAAGGCCTGAAAGTAGTGCATAGCGGGCAGTACCCGGACTACTGGATAGAACCATCCACACGGGAAGACTGGAACAGGCTCTGTGCAGGCAGGTTATTCCTGAACAGTAAAACCAGTATGACGGACGTCGTATTCAATGGAATAAGGGAACACCTTGCAACCGGGAAATATTATTGGCTGAACACTTTCACACACAGTGTAGGCAACGATGATCTGTGGAATATCAGTTACCGCTTTGCTGATTTTAAGGAGTTATTCAATCGACTGGCAAAGGAGTATGGAAAGGAAGGAAAAGACAACATATGGTTTGCTCCACCGGAAGCAGTACATGCCTATGAAAATATACGCCGTACCGTGAAACCCCTGATCACCCGTTCGGGGCACCAGTTCAATATCAGCTTTGATGTGAACACCCTGGAAAAATACAACGCGCTAACGTTCCTGGTGCAAAGCAGTACCGCCATCAAAGAAGTAAAGGGTGTTAATTGCACGATTGAAAGTTATAATGGAAAACTGATCAATATAACCTGGTAATAAATCCACATCATGAAGAAACAAATAATGTCACTGCTATTGGCATGTATGGTGCTTCCCCTGGCAATACTTGCACAAACGGGGAAAGTGTTTGATAACCTCAGCCTGCCCAGTAAAATATTAAAGGGAGACAGGAAGTTTGCCATTTATCTGCCCCCTGATTATGAAACATCCCAACGTAATTATCCTGTGATGTACCTGCTGCATGGCGCAGGAGATGATCAAACCGGCTGGATCCAGTTCGGCGAAGTATTGAACATTACGGATAAAGCTATCCGTGAAGGCAAAGCTACCCCTATGATCATTGTAATGCCCGATGCCAATACCGGCCGCCGTGGTTACGCGAACGATATCAAAGGGGAATGGCGTTATGAAGATTTTTTCTTCCAGGAACTGATCCCTTTCATAGAAAAAAACTATCGTGCCAGATCAGAAAAACGCTACCGCGCGGTAGCAGGCCTTTCAATGGGCGGAGAAGGTACTTTCACCTATGCCCTGCATCATCCTGAACTATTCGCTGCCGCCTGCCCCTTAAGTGCAGCCACCGGCCCGATGGTACCAGAGGATGTTACTAAATGGATGCAGCGCCGCGGCCAGGATTCCATTGCTACGGCTGCGCAGATCAAAACCTATTATGAAAGGCAGAGTGTGTTGTACCTGGTGAACAATATGCCGGATGATAAAAAGAAGGCAGTGCGCTGGTATATTGATTGCGGTGATGATGATTTCCTGTTTGAAGGAAACTCCCTCGTGCATATCGCTATGCGCAAAAAAGAGATCCCTCATGAATTCCGGATCCGGGATGGAGGCCATAGCTGGGGTTACTGGCGTACGGCATTACCGGAAGTGCTGGATTTTGTTTCTGCTTCCTTCCACCAATTCTAAATAACATTATGCGTTCTATCATATTAGTTATCTGCCTTTTGTTTGCTTCATATGTATCCGCACAAAGCACGATGCAGGTAACCGATCTCCGGTGTGAATACATGCAGGAACCGTTAGGCATTGATGCAGCAGTGCCCCGTTTCACCTGGAGGCTAACTGATACAAAAGATACAAAAGGCCAGAAGCAAACAGCTTACCGGGTATTAGTGGCAAGCAGTAAATTCCTGCTGGATCAAAATAAAGGAGATATCTGGGATAGCGGAGAAACCACATCAGATCAATCCGCCCTCGTAACATTTAAAGGCAGGCCATTACGCTCCAATGAAGATTGTTACTGGAAAGTAAAGGCGGTGGATAAAGATGGCCGGAGTACCTCCTGGAGCAGCACTGCACGCTTTTCCATAGGCCTGCTTCAAACTACAGACTGGAAAGGACCATGGATAAAACATCCGGATGCAGCTAAAGAAACCCATATCTGGTACCGGAAGAATTTTACCCTGGATAAAGTGAATACAGCCTTCGTACATGTGGCATCCATGGGATATCATGAACTATATATCAATGGCCAAAAAGCCGATAGCCGCGTACTGGCACCCGCATTAACTCGTATCGACAGAAGAGTGATGTATGTAACATATGATGTTACAGCACTGCTGAAAAAAGGAAAGAATACGATCGCTGTATGGTATGGACCCGGATGGTCGCGGAATGAGTTCTTTGGCAGAACCATCTTCCCTTCTCTAAGGGTACAGATGAATGCCGGAACTTTCTCTCTCGCCACGGATGCCAGCTGGAAATGCCAGGTGAGCTCCAGTAAGAACACCGGAGGAAATCAATATGAGGATCATGGCGCTGAATACATAGACGCACGGTTATACATTCCGAACTGGCATTCAACAGCCTTCAACGACAGCGAATGGCGAAACGCCGTGGAAACAAATCATAAGGTGAGTTTATCTGCGCACAATATGGAGCCTGCCCGGATCATTGAAACAGTGCCCGCTACCGGTGTTACCGATACCATAAAAGGCATCTATAAAGTGGATATGGGCAAAAACTATACAGGCTGGCTGGAAGTAAAACTGCATGGCATGTCTGCCGGAGACACAGTAAAGATCATGGTGGCAGACGATCCTGTAACTATACAGGACTGGTCACAGGGTAATATCTATATCTGCAAAGGAGAAGAAGGGGAAACATTCCGCAACCGCTTCAACTATACCGCTGGCCGTTATGTGAATATCAGCGGACTGAAACGGAAACCTTCAGCAGCTGATGTAAAGGGCTTTGTTATTGCCACAGACATAGAACGCACCGGCCGCTTTTCTTCTTCCAGTAACCTGTTTAATAAGATCTATGAAACAGATCTCTGGACGTACCGCATGTGTACCACAGAGGGATTTACGGCGGATTGTCCACATAGGGAACGCCTGGGTTATGGAGAAGAAGTTTTTGCCACCGCCTGGGGTATAGGCCTGCCTAACTACCAGGTTGGCGCGTTTTATACCAAACACGTAAGAGACTGGTCTGATGTGCAGGAACACGATGGATGGATCCATCATACCGCACCGCAATGGAATGAACATTATGGCGGACCAATGTGGAGCAGTGCAGGGCTGAACGTGGCCTGGGAGTTTTACCGTACTTACGGTGATAAGAGGATCCTGGAGGCCAATTACAATACCAGCAAAAGATGGCTGGAGTTCCTGCATACCAAAAGCCAGTTTGGTTTGCTGGAAGCTTTCTTCGGCGGTGGTAAGTTCCTTGGAGATTGGGCGGCACCCGGTGGAAGGAAAGAGTTTGGCGGTACACCGGAAGCTACCTTCTTCAATAACTGTGTGTATGCCATGAATCTTAGTACCATGATTGAAATAGCAGGTATACTAAGGCATCCTGAAGATGCCGTGTTATACAGCAAAAGATTGAGGTTCCTGAAAACCCGTATCAATGCACAGTTCTTCGATCCGGCATTGAATATCTATATGAACGGGGACCAGGTGCAAACTGCATTCCCTTTAATGACCGGTATTGTTCCTGAAAAGTTATATGCCACCGTGCTCGCTAACTTTAAAGAAAAGATCTCCGCACCGGATGCTTATTTTGATATGGGGAGTTCCGGTCTGCCGGTGCTCCTGAAATTCCTGATAGAATACGAGGAGTATCATGAGGCATTCGCCCGCATCCTCTCTAAAACCAATGAGCCCAGCTATGGTTATTTCCTCGAAATGGGAGAAACCACCTGGCCTGAATACTGGAGTGTAGATGTGACCAGTAAGATCCATACCTGCTTCACAGGCATTTCCTCCTGGTTTGTCAAAAGCCTGGCTGGTATCCGTGCTGATCCCGCGCACCCCGGTTTCCAGTCCTTCCTGGTAAAACCATCCCCGGTGAAAGGTGTAACTTTTGCTGAGGCCGAAACCACTTCGTTGTATGGTGTGATCAAAAGCAGTTGGAAAAAGGAGGGTGGCAGATTTACATTGAATGTTACAGTGCCTGTAAACTCCCAGGCCACTGTTTACATGCCGGGAGAAAAGGTGAACAGCTTTAAAGAAGTAAAAGTGATAGGGAAGGAGAAGGGCCATATATTATTGCAGGTGCCCTCAGGCCGGTATACTTTTGTTGCTGAGAACTGATCCGCCTGCTGTTAAAAGCTTTTAACCCGCGCCAAAAGCGCGGGTTTTTTATTTAAATATTTGTATTTTACCCGCTGAGTGAACCAACAGACTACGTTATATTATCATTAATTCACGTTATACTTAAAACAGTACCATAGCTGTTTCTTGCTGTCAATATTATATTTGCTACCAAAATCAATGTGATGCCTGTTCAGAAAGTTAGTCACGAGATGGATCTGCTTGATAAAGTGTCGCAGGGAGATGAAAAGGCTTTTGGTGAGATCTTTCACCTATACCGTAATAAAGTATATACCATCGCCTTCAGGCTTACTGTAGCCAGCCCCGTGGCTGAAGAGATATTGCTGGATGTATTCCTGCAGGTTTGGCTGAAAAGGGAAGAGCTGAAGGAAGTGAAGCATTTCAAAGCCTGGTTGTTCACTATCACCCGTAACAGGACCTTCAGCATGCTCAAACAAATGGCTGCGCAAAAAATGGCGATCCCCATACCGGAGGACGGGGACGAGCTCCTGCTGCGTGCCACAGAACATCCCGGGGAACATTTGCAGGAAAAGGAATACCGGCAGATCCTCCGCCAGGCCGTCACAAGGTTATCCCCCCAGCAGAAAAAAGTATATACACTCATTAAAGAACAGGGCCTCAAAAGAGACGAAGCCGCCAGCGCATTGAATATTGCCCCTGAAACAGTTAAACGCCATCTCTCGGAAGCCATGCACTTTATCCGCGTCTATTGCCTTGCCAGGCTTGGTATGTTAGCGTCACTCACCCTCCTGAAGGAGTTGCTCTGAAAAATATTTTTTCTTTCACTGCCCCATTTCATTTTTTTTATCGTCTCTATTAGTAAACCGGCTGATCACCATGAATGAGTTCGAATCACTATTCCGGGCATATATGAACCAATCCTGTTCTGAACAGGATAAAGAAAAGCTGTTTGCCATGATGGCGGACAAGGAAAACGATGCCAGTTTGAAGGAGGTGATAGAGAAGGTGATGAATGAACCGGGAGAGGAAATAAAGATAGAAGAGGAGCGGGCAGACGAGATCCTGTCTGTATTGCAGCAAGCCATCCCCCGGAAGCATAAACGCGGAAGGGTAGCAGCCATTACCCGCTGGGCAGCTGCTGCGGCAGTTGTAACAGGCCTTGGCACACTGTATTGGATCTATCCCTCTTCTAAACCATCTAAGAACGGGCAACTGGCAACATCAGTCCCGGCACAGGATATACAACCTGCCAGCCAGGGTGCCATCCTCACGCTGGGCGATGGAAAACAGGTAACACTGGACAGCCTGCAGAAAGGCGTGATCGCCAACCAGGGCGGTACCCATGTATCATTAACGCAGGGCACCATTGCTTACGATGACCATCGTGCGGAAGAGATCAGTTATAATACGCTGAGCACACCCAAGGGCCGGTTATTCCATCTCGTATTACCGGATGGCAGTGATGTATGGCTGAACGCAGCCAGCGCAGTCACCTATCCCACCAGTTTTTCAGGAAAGGAACGGGTAGTTACACTGAAAGGGGAAGCTTATTTCGATATTAAGCCGGATGCAAAAAGACCTTTCTCCGTAAAGCTTACGGACAATACGGAAGTGAAGGTGCTCGGTACTGCCTTCAACATTAACGCATATGAAAATGAACGGGTAATTGCCACTACCCTTATAAATGGGAGTGTACAGGTGAACGCAGGGAATAACAGTTCAATATTGAAACCGGGTTACCAGGCCAGCATTGCACGTATCTCTCCTGGCATACAGGTGAACCGCGCAGATACCAGCCAGGTTCTTGCCTGGAAGAATGGCATCTTCAATTTTGAAGGCGCCGATATTCAGGTAGTGATGAAACAACTGGAGCGCTGGTACGATATAGATGTACAATATGAAAATGGAATACCCGGTATTACTTTCGGGGGAAAAATGGACAGAAACCTAAGCCTGTCTAATATCATGAGGATGCTGGAGATCTCTGATGTGCATTGCAGGCTTGAAGGGAAAAAGCTTATCATAAGACAATAACAGATTTATCGCTAATACAACCAGTACCTGTTGACTGATCAACTGCAGGCACTGCTATGCTATGTGTTCAACTTTATAATTAAAATCAATCATGTTCACATCTACTTTCAAAACGGGGAAGCCCCGGCTACTGTTGATACTGCTAGTGTTTGTTTGCATGCAGGCCAGCGCCTTTGCCCAAACAGTGACCATAAGTGCCAGGCAGCTTCCGCTGAAAGAGGTCTTTAGTCAGCTGGAGAAACAGACTGGTTATGTAGTGTTCTATAATGCCGCATTGCTGGGTAAAACCAAACCGGTATCTGTAACTGCCAAAGACATGGCCATTGAAGCCTTCCTGAAAACGATCATGGCAGATCAGCCTATCGACTACGAGATCAATAGCAAAACCATTACCATCAAAGCAAAAGTAACAGGAAATACCGTCACCCAAAATAGAACGCCCGGATCACAGGAACCTCCGCTGAAGGGAAACGTGATGGATGAAGAAGGAAATCCATTACCCGGCGCCACAGTATCTGTTGCAGGCACTTCACGCGGCGTGCAGACCAATGAAAAAGGCGAGTTTACAATAGAAGCCGGCAGTAAGGACGTACTTTTTGTAACATATATCGGTTACGACCGGCAGGTGATCAGGGTCGATGCTATCAAATTTCCACTAACGGTAAAGCTGGCGGTCTCTAAGAAAAGCATGAACGAGGTGGTGGTGATCGGTTATGGCAGCGTGAAGAAGAGCGACCTTACCGGCGCAGTATCTTCCGTGAAAATGTCTGATATAGACAATGTGCCGGTTACACGTGTGGACCAGATGTTACAGGGCAGGATAGCAGGAGCAGAGTTTGTATCTACTGATGGAGAACCCGGAGCTGCTACTACCGTGCGTATCCGGGGAACACGTTCCATCTCTGCCAGTAATGAACCATTGTATATTGTAGATGGCTTGATGGATGCCATCAAAAGCCTCAATGAACTCAATCCTTCAGATATTGCTTCCATCAACGTTTTAAAAGACGCCTCTTCCACAGCTATTTACGGTTCCCGTGGTAGTAACGGTGTTATCATCATCACCACAAAATCCGGTGCGGACAAACAGGGCAAAACATCCTTCACTTTCCGCAGTGATGTGGGGATCTCTGAATTACCCCGTGAGCTGGATATTATGAATGCCACAGAGTTTGCCCAGATGCAGAACGACCGTTATTACTTCAGCGCTGCTGCCAACCAAACAAAGCCGCTGGAGGAATATCCTTACCCCAATCCATTAGCACTGGGAGAAGGCACTGACTGGACGAGGGAAATATCCCGCAATGCTCCTTATCAGAACTATACGCTGTCTGCCACCGGAGGTGATAAAACCACACAATACTATTTCTCTGCCAACTATAACGATAACCAGGGTATCATCAAACGCAGCGGCCTGCAGCGTTACCAGGTGCGCCTGAACTTAGACAGGACTATCAGTAAATTTGTGAAGGCAGGCGTTCGCTTCAACTTCTCTAATGTAAAACGTGCGCTGAATAACGCGGATATAGGCACTAACACTTTATGGTACCGTTCCACACTTTTCCTGGCACCTACTATTGCTGCATATAAACCGGATGGGTCTTTCAATGACTGGAACTCTCAATGGTACAGCGGTACTTTATTTGATTCCCCGCTGGCAAACGTATTGCTGAAAACAAACGACAGGGTGGAAAAGAGCCTTAGCTCTATGTTATATCTTGAGGTGAAGCCTCTAAGGAATGTAACACTGCGTTCCACGATCTCTTATTCAGATTACAACCTGAACGATGATCAGTTCACGCCATCCACCATGCCCACCCGTGTGAAAGCAAATACCGGCGCTTACGCATATAAACGCAGTTATACGGATAACAACATCCTGAACGAAAACACCATCACGTACCGGAACACCTGGAACAAACGCCACAATTTCGATGCGATGTACGGATTCACCATACAGAAGAAAAATTTTGTGAACCTCACTGCCAGCGGCAGCGGTTACTTTGTGGATGATGTAGGGCCAAACGATCTGTCTGCTCTGCCTTCCAGGGAAACTGTTAACCTGGGCTCTTCCCTGGAGAACCTGGCACGTGTATCTCATCTGGGCCGCCTGAACTATAATTATAATAACAAATACTATTTAACGGTTACCATGCGTGCGGACGGTGCCTCCAACTTCTCTGCGGATAACAAATGGGCTTATTTCCCCTCTGCCGCATTCCGCTGGAATGTAATGAATGAACCATTCATGAAGGAGTTCAATAAGCTGGATGAATTTGCTATCCGCCTGAGTGGAGGTACTTCCGGTAATGATGCTATCTCCCGTTATCAGTCACTGGCCCGCCTGGCCTCCACAACAGGCGGCGCTATTTTCAGCGGCGCACAGCCGGTAGCTTATTACCCTTCCCGTATTTCCAATGAAGGCCTCAGCTGGGAAAAGACCACTACCTATAATGCAGGTATAGACCTTTCCTTATTCAACAAACGCCTGGGTATAGTACTGGAAGTATACCAGAGCAATACTTCAGACCTCCTGCTCACCGTGCAGCTGCCTACGCATGTAGGGTTTGGTTCCCGCCTGGCGAACATTGGCAAAACATCCAACAAAGGGATTGAACTCACTGTCGACCATGAAAACATCCGCCGCCGCAACTTTACCTGGTCTACCACTTTCACTATTGCACATAACAAACAGATGGTGGAAGATATAGGCGGGCTGGACAGGGTGGCTACTTACAACAATGCTCATGGCGCGCAGTATATGATGTACGGATATGAGAAAGGCCGCCCGCTGAATGCCCTCTGGGGTATGCAGTATGCAGGTGTATGGAAAAGCAACGATGAGATTACGAAGGATAAAACAGAAAAGAAATGGGCTTCCTCCGCCGTAAGTTATTATTCTCCCGGCCGCCAGCGTTATATCGATCAGAACCATGATGGCCTCCTTGATAATAAGGACCTGGTATACCTGGGGAATGCAGATCCCAAAGTATATGGTGGTTTGCAGAACTCCTTCCGTTATAAGCGGCTGTATGCATCTTTTTACTTCAACTACTCCGTTGGAGGAGATATCTATAACCCGGTTGAATTGTTCATGGGTACCGGTACTTATCTCAGCAACCAGTTCCGTTACATGGTGAATGCATGGCATCCGGTGCGGAATCCTAACTCAGACTATCCAAGGGCAGATTCAAAAGATGATATTCCTAACGACCGTTTTGTACATGATGCTACTTTCCTGCGTCTGAAAAACATCTCATTGGGTTACTCTTTCGATCTATCCCGCCTTACCGGTAAAAAGCTGCAATCACTGGCGCTTACGCTCAGCGGTAATAACCTGTATCTCTGGAAATATTACAATGGCTACGATCCGGAAGTATCCACGCAAAGCGAGGGTTCTACCATCCGCCGTATGGATAATGGTGCTTACCCGGCCAGCAGAACGTTCACTTTTGGTGCTGAATTAAAATTCTAAGTAAAAATATTTGTATGAAAGGAATGATCCACAAAATCATGCTTGTTGCGCTGGTAGCTATTTCGATGAGCAGTTGCAGCAAATTCCTGGAAGAAAAACCTGCCGGCTTTGTAAGCCCGGAAGGATTCTATAAGTCAGAGAACCAGTGCATCGCCGCCCTGAACGGATGTTACATTAACCTTACGGATGTGTTCAATTCTGATCTGATCATTGCGCTGGAAGCTACAACAGACCTTGCTTTTCTGAACTCTTCCCAACTGGATGCCAAGTTTGAGATTTCACCGGCTAACCCTGGTATGGGAGATAATGTCTGGACGGCCTGTTATACCGGTATCATGTATTGCAATGCTGCTATCAATGGTATTCAGCATGCCACTATTGCGGAAGATAAGAAACCTGCTTTCATTGCAGAAGCTGTTACACTGCGTGCCTTGTACTATTACGTGCTCACCAGTACCTTTAAAGATGTGCCTTTTTACAGGGATGATGTGAACAGTCTTAATGTACTGGAAAAGATCGCCAAAACAGGCAGGATGAGTGCGGATGATACCCGTGATTCCCTGATTAGGGAACTGCAGGAATACGTGCCGCACATGCCACAGATGCGTACCTCCGCCGTACCGCAGAACAGGGTGTCTGCGCCGATGGCTTATATGCTCATAGGCAAGCTGGCGCTGTGGAATAAGGAGTATGCTGTCTGCGCTGCTGCTATGCAGGAGATAAGGAAGATCTACGGCCAGCTTACACAATATCCGCTTACAGATACTTACTTCAGGAATAAGAACACGCCTGAGTCTATCTTTGAAGTGCAATACATCTGGTCTGCTGCCGGTATAAAGAAAACCTCACAGGTGGCCTGTTTCTTTACACCTACCAAAACTGCCGGAACCAATGTGTATGATGGTGTAGCGATCCCGGAACTTGGAGCAGAAGGCAATCCCTACAACTCCGTTACACCTACTGAATATTTCATGGACCTGTATGATCTCACAGATCCCCGCCGCGAGACCATCCTGGCTTATACGTATAATGGTGCTTATTTCAAGCGGCCCATGCTGAATAATGGTACAGGTAAAGCCTGGTTCGGCCCCAAGTTCTGGTGCCCCGGTATGAATAACGTTGCCGACGGAAATAACCAGAAAGTGTTCCGTTATGCAGATGCACTACTGATGCTGGCAGAAGCTGCCAATGAAACAGATGATCCCGCACTGGCATTGCAATGTATCAACGAAGTGAAAGCAAGGGCAAATGCTGCTTTTGTACTGCCTGCATATCCGGGGAAGAGTGAGTTTATGGTTGAACTGAAGAAAGAACGCGGCCGTGAATTAATGGGAGAATACGGCAGGAAATGGGACCTCGTACGCTGGGGTGAATTCTTTCAGCGGGTGAGTGAAACTTCCGCATTGGAATACGATATCATCAAAAATAACCTGCGTCCTTACCATGAATATTATCCTATACCGGATAAAGAAGTGGTGCGGTCCGGCGGTATCTTAACTAATCCTGAGTATAAATAGTACATACTATGAAATATATTCTTTGTATCGCGATGGCCATCATATCCATCACAGCAGTTAAAGCACAGCCATTAAAAGTACTAAGCTATAATATCCTGGAAGGGATGAAAACTGATACCTCTAAAGGCAAACAACTGTTTGTGGAGTGGGTAAAAGACAAGAACCCGGATGTACTGGCTCTGCAGGAATGTAATGGGTTTACACAGCTGACACTGGAGGCACTGGCTGCAACTTATGGCCATAATTATGCCGTGATCGTTAAAGAAAACGGATATCCCACAGGTGTAACCTCCCGTTACCCGATCGTGAACATCCGTAAAGTGAATGAGAACATGACGCATGGTTTTATCACAGCCAGCATTAACGGTTATAACTTCTGCATCCTGCACCTGAACCCGCATAAACACCTGAAAAGAAGAAGTGAAATAGCACAGGTGCTGGAAACACTGCGGTTACAGCATGGGGATAAGAACTGGCTGATGATGGGAGATTTCAATTCCCTGTCTCCTTTAGACAGTCATCGTGTGGCTCAAACCAATTTTGTAGAACGTCAGCGGGAAGTATCCCTGAAAAACCCCAACATCAGCAATCTTGCAAACGGGCAGGTGGATTACCAGGTACAGCAAAGCATCTTGCAGGCCGGATATGTGGACGCTGGTTTAACATACGATAAAACCGTGCAGAAAGAGACCGGTAAAAGCGGCATCCTTTCCAATACCCGCATAGACTATATCTACCTGAGTAAAGACCTTGCAAAGAAACTGCAATACTGCAAATTCATTTACGACGACTTTACGGCAAAGTATTCCGATCACAAGCCCATCATTATGGAGCTCAAAAAATAACTGTATGCAACGCTATATATTATTTCTGCTTATACTTATCACCGCATGCAGAAAAGAGGAAGAACGCAGGTTCTCCACGGAACTGGCCGTTGATTCAAGGATCGTAAGGTTGAACGCTGCGCCTGATACCACACGCATTATTGTATATGCGGATGGCGACTGGAAAATGGAAACGGCAGAAGAAGCAGACTGGATCACAGTGCAAACTGCCTCCGGCAGCGGCAAAGGAGACGCGCTGGTTGCTGTAACAGACAACGCGGATAAACTACCCCGTATGATGAAACTGATCGTACGGAGCAAAGGAAAAACAGATACTATCCAGTTGCAGCAAAGAGGCCTGGTGCCGGCTATTGTGATCAATGATACCACTGCGCAAAGCATAGTTAATGGTGGTATCCTCAAAACTCCCATCACCACCAATGTTCCGCTGGCTAAAATGGAAGTGAGCTATCAGTACGATGCAACCGGCCAGGTGAACTGGATCTCCCAATTGCAGATCACAGATGGGTATTTATACTTTAAGGTGGACACCAACAAAACAACTGCAGAGCGAACTGCTTTCCTCAGGCTTAGTTACCTGGATGCGCTCGGTACTACCGTAAAGGATTCCATTCGGGTGAAACAATACTTAGGCATCAGCTACAAGGATGCAGTGGCTAAAGATTTCGCTTATATAAAGCAAACACTGGCAGCAGGCCTTGTAGAAGAGAATATATATGTGGAAGGAATAGTGGTTAGTGACAAAGGGCATCCCAATATCGCTAAGAACCAGAACAGCGCGACCAACAAACACAACCTGGATAAAACAGAAAATGCGATCTCTGTATACGTGCAAAGCCCGGATGGTAAAAGCGGTTTGTATTTCAAAACCAAAACGCCCGGAGAGAACATCTTTAATTTTAATGATCGTGTGAAGATCTGGCTGAAAGGCACCACGCTCACTAAACTCAGCAATCCTGGCAGAACAGTGATCTCTGGTGTAACAGTAACCAATATCATGCAGAAAGATGGGCAATCGACAGCCTTGCTGCCCCGTGAAAAATACATGAATGAACTGACTGACGAAGACCTGTATACCTATGTTAAGTTAAAGGATGTGGAGCTTTCTATTCCTTTCGGTGCATTCACCAACATTAATGAAGGTTATACCGCCAGGATGGATTGTTATCCCGCCAGTATCCGGGATATCCGTGGTAACAGCATGTACATGCTCACCAACCTGGATGTACCTTACCGCAGGGATGGCAATGCGGTACCGCAGGGGAGTGGCAGCATCACCGGTATTATTGTATCTGAAACCTACGAACGGTATGGCGGCAACATCGGGAAGTATGCGATCCGCCACCTGAAACGCAGCGATATTGATCTGAAGGCAGACAGGAACAATGGTTTCTCGAAAGTACTGGTAGAATGGAGCCGTTTCAAAAATGAATATGCAGCTACACCCACACTGACTGCGAATCCCTTAACACCTGATACCGGAGACGGAAAGATCACGCAAAGCGCCAGGCCCGCAATGGACTTTACAGCCAATGGTCTCTATACTACCACCGACTATAATGGCCTTATACAGGAAACCGCCACTGTGAAAGGAGCTGTTACCAATGGTGGCTGGGGCAGCAAGAACTGGTGGAATACCACCACTAACAAAGGCGAATATTGGGAGATTGCCGTGTCTACCGCAGACATAAGCCAGCCGATCTCTTTGCAGATAGATGGTAATGTGGATATTGGCGGGCCACGGAACTTTGTGGTGGAATGGTCGGACAAAAATGATGCAACCGCGGTATGGAGCCAGGTGAGCACCTTCACATTTGAAGACGTAGCGAACTTTTCCAATACCCTCTTAACACAGGTGGCCGGGTATAAAGTCCTCAACTTCCAGTTCCCGCAGGCTGCGAGCGGATTGGCTAATCTGTATATCCGTTTAAGGGTAGCAGATAAGAACGCAGGTACCACTACCAGCCCTACAGGAGGAACATTAACTGCGGCTACAGCCTGCAGACTGGTGCATGTTTCCATTAAATATAATAAATAGAGCAGCCAGGCCTTTTTCCATAATTCAGCCGCGTTCATCATGAGCGCGGCTTTTTTGTCCCCATTCCCGATATCTGGTCGTTATTAGTAAAAAACCATGAAAGAGTTCGTATTCATCTTCAGGAACACAGTTGATCCTCAGCAGAAACCATCACCTGAACAATTGCAGGCAAAGATGAACTGGCTGGGAAGTATTGCCGCTCAGAATAAACTGGCAGATAAAGGGAATACCTTATCCCTTTCCCTTGCTAAAACAGTACAGCCGGATATTGTAAGCGATGGCCCTTATACAGAGATCAAGGAATTTATCCTGGGATACATGATCGTAAAAACGGACACTATAGAAGATGCTGTGGAACTGGCTAAAAGTAATCCCATTATCAAAGCGGGTGGTGTTGTGGAAATAAGAGCCGTATTATAGGGTACAACAAAAAACCTTTAACAGTAATGTTAAAGGTTTTTTGCTATTTATTACCTGATCTGGCCTCTTATCACGCCATCAGGATGGGCGGTCGTATGTACATTGGTGTATAACGCCTCTGTTTTTATAGCATTAGCAACAGCTTCATCCACCTGTGTCATTTTTGAGATGCCGAAATCGGCTGCGGTAGCACACAATCCCACCAGCACAGCACCATTTACGCCGGCTGCACCTCTGTGTATATGTGCCATTGTTAATGTTTCACCACCTGGCAGGTTGGCAACGGTCACTTTTGAATAAAGTTTGCGGTCTACGGTAAGGCGTATTAAAGCAGTGCCGGTAGCCGTGGTCACAACAGGTGGTACTTCATTCAGCCCGGTCATAGCTACATCTGCAGCCGCTATAATGTCGCTGTTCACCGTTCCCCTTACCAGGCCGCTTGGAACCTGGGTGGAGTGTACGTTGAAGTAAATATCATTTTTGCTGTCTTTCAGACTGTCTGCCAGGGATTGACGTAAAGTGATCTCTCCTGAGGCTGTAGTGCCGCTGAAAGAAGGGAAGTTCTGGATAATGGGCCCGTTGGTAACGGGGTCGCCTACATGGAAGTGTGCCATGGTGAGTTGGTCTCCGGAAGCCAGGTTTTCTACCCGGAAGGAATACCTGAGCACATTATTGCTGTATAACTGCATGGTTAACAGTCCTGTTTCAGTTCGTCCGGCGGGCATGGGGTTCTCCAGCCTGGTGTTGAGGGGAATGGTGAACATAATGTCCGGATTGTTGCCGTTATCCTTGTTGCAGGATATTGAAGTTAACAGGCTCACAGCTGTTATTGCGAGGATATGGTTGTTTCTCATAACAAGTGGTTTAATTCGTTGTAGCTATTACAAAAATGGCTCCAAAAAGTTGTGGGGATTTTGTTATGTTTAAGCATGCCGGATGCAGCTAAGTATAACAGGGATGTTCCAACTGATCTGCTGCTTACTTAAAAGATATAATAATCGATGAAGTCAGTTTTCTTTAGCTTCCCACCACCCAAACGCTATAAAAAATAAATGATCTTCCTTATCTTGGATGCTTTTAGCAGACCATGTATCTATGACCCTACTATTTAAGTGGCAGAGAACCATTCTTATCACCTGTGTTTTTCTTTTTCAACAATCAGCTTTTGCACAGGAACTAACCAATGCGGGAAAGGAATTCTGGGTGGCATACGGGCATCACCAGTTTATGGAACCCGGTCAGGGCAATTCCCAGGAAATGGTGCTGCGCCTGACTGCGCAACAACCTGCAACAGTCACAGTTTCTATCTATGGCACTGCCTGGACCAGGACATATAACATCCCGGCTAATACCACCGTCACAACAGAACGTATTCCCAAGGCGGGCTTCTATGATGCACGTTTGTATTCTGCTCCCCCATCTTTTGGCGGTACCGGAAGTGAGGGTATATTCAGCAATAAAGCTATTTATATCACCAGCAATGTGCCTATAGTTGCCAATGCGCATATCTATGGCAGTGCTTCGTCAGGGTCCACTATGCTGATGCCGGCAGAATCCTGGGGTTATACTTATACTTCCCTGAACAGCCAGCAGGAGTATGCAAATAACTGTTTCTCGTGGATGTACGTCATAGCCAAAGAGCCCTCAACGGTAGAGATCACGCCTTCTGTGCCCACCCGTAACGGAAGGCCTGCAGGGGTGCCTTATACCGTAACGCTATCTAAAGGGGATGTTTACCAGGTATTAGGTGGCAGTATAAGTGGTGGCAGGGGCTATGACCTGTCTGGTACTACCGTGAAATCTTTAGGGGGCGCCAGTTGCCCTGCTGTTGCTGTATTTTCAGGTAGCAGCCGCACCTATATCAGCTGTCCGGCAGGCACACCTGCTTCCGGCGATAATATCATACAGCAGGTATTACCGCGGCAGGTATGGGGTATGCGGTACCTTACTGCTCCTTTTTCCAATTCTACTCTTGCGGCAAGTCTGCAGACCAATATATACAGAGTGCTTGTGACGGACCCAGCCACAGTGGTAACCAGGAATGGTGTTGCTCTTACAGGATTGCAGCAGAATACTTTTTACGAGTTCAATAGTGGCACGGCAGACCTGATAGAAGCTGATAAACCGGTAATGGTAGCGCAGTATATGGCCTCCCAGGGAGGATGCCCCAATATCAGTGGTGATGGAGACGTTGAAATGACCTATGTAAGTCCAATAGATCAGGGTGTAAAAAGCACATTCTTTTCCCGTACAACCAGCGAAAACATTACCGTTCAATATCTCACACTGATCGTTTCCACAGCAGGATTACCCTCTTTACGTATAGATGGCGGCAATACCTTCGATCACATATATGACCATCCGCAGGATGCCGGTTATAAAGTAGTGGTAAAAAGATGGGCAGGTGCGAATGCCTTTACTGAGGTGTCCTCCGACCTTCCGTTTGTGGGTACCACCTACGGCCTGGGTTCTGTGGAAAGCTATGGTTATAATATAGGACTCCATCTGAATAACCTGAAAGGCATAGGCAGGATTAAAAATCAATTGAATACGGCCACCACATCAAATGATTTTACCTGCAGTAATACAGGTTTCGATGTATCCATTCTGTTAGCCTATCAGCCCACTAAACTGGTCTGGAAGATCAGTGATCTTGGTGTGAACATCACACCGGCTGCAGACGTAACGGATAACGCTCCTGTAGCTGCAGGAACAGTTACAATAAATGGGGCTGCTTACTATCAATACACTTTACCTCAGGCATACCGGATCGCCCTTGCAGGTTCTTATGCAATTCCTGTACTGGCTACACATCCAGGCAATGATCCCTGTGATAAAACAGAGCAGTATCTCATCCCCGTTGAAGTGAAGAGCGGCCCCACAGCAAACATCACCACTACCCGTTCCTCTGATTGCATGCTGGATACCGTTTATTTTTCAGGGCAAACAACAAACAATGGTTTTACAATTGACAGATGGAAATGGACATTCCCGGATGGTACTGTAACAGACAGGGAAACTAAAAAAGTATTCCTGCCGGGCAGCCGGATAATACTATTAGAGGAAATTTCCACAGAAGGCTGTGTGGGAACAGCCAGTGCATCCGTTGCTGTTGTAGATCGCCCTACTGCCGGTTTTACATCTTCCACCACCTCCTTATGCTTAAACGATCCCATTACACTTACAGATAACGTATCCACCTACACAGGTAGTTCGCCTATCATTGCGCGCCATTGGGATTTTGGCAACGCGACGTTTAATCATGTAAGTATTAATGATCCCCAGCAGCCTGTTTATATTAATCCAGGCAGTTATGAAGTGAAGCTGGTGACGAAGGTTACAACATTGTGCGTCAGCGATACAGCACGGGCCACAATCACTGTAAATCCGAAACCCCAGGTGAACATCACCAGCAATCAGCTCACTACCTGCACAAGGGATACCGTGTACCTCTCAGGCACAGCCAATGGCGGTACACCGGATCAGTGGAACTGGACTTTCTCGGACGGAAGCGTTGCAACAGAAAAAGAAACAAAGAAATTGTTATTGCCTGGCAACCATCAGGCCAAACTGGAAGTACTCACTACCGATGGATGTTCCGGTGATTTCACGATACCCCTTACGATCACGGATCGCCCTGTAGCCGGTATTAATGCTTCAACCCCAGCCGTATGCGAAGGTAATACTGTTACATTTACAGATAATGCAGCCACTCCTTTACCTGCACAACGGTTTTGGAGTTTTGGGAACGGAACAGACATAACGATAAACAATAACGATCCCCAGTCTGCTGCATACCCTGCCTATGGCAGCTATGAAGTAAAGCTGGTCACAAAGCTAAGCGCACTATGCTTCAGCGATACTGCATATACCACCATGACGGTATATGCAAAACCAAAGATCAATCTCACTATTCCCGCTGATTGCCTTCCGCTGAACGGTACCACTGCTTTTCAAAGTAATCCCACTGTTCCCGATGGACAAGCCTTCAATTTGTATGAATGGGATTTTGGGGATGGAAGCAGTATTGCAACAGATAAAGACCCTGTTCATCAATATGCACAGAGCGGCACGTATCCCGTTCAGTATAAAGTTTATACCAGTGGTGGTTGTTCGGAAGATAGTACCGTGAATGTAGCGGTCAGGTTCAAACCACAACTTACATACGGCACTATTCCTCCCGTATGTATATCTGCACCCGGCCCTGTTTCCGTGGCTACTGCTATGCATGATCAACCTGGTACCGGCATTTACAGCGGAGCAGGTGTGAATGCGTCCGGAGGTTTTGACGTCGCTGCAGCAGGAGAGGGCACACACTTGGTAAAATATGTATTCACCACAACTGCCGGATGTATAGATTCTGTTCAAAGCAGCATTACCGTATGGCCATTGCCGGTAGCGGATTTTATGGTATCGGCAGATACCGTTTGCCAGCAGGAAACTTTAACATTGACAGACAGGAGTACAGCCGCTGTTAGCTGGAATTGGGATTTTGGAGATGGTTCCACATCTGGTGCTGCCAATCCCGGAAAGCAATATGCAAATGCCGGCCCACATGATATCAGCCTTCGCACGACTGATGCGCAGGGCTGTATTTCTGCACCATCTTTTCACACCATATTTGTGGAAGCACAGCTGGTGGTAGATGCAGGGCCTTCTATCACTGTGCCGGAAGGTACGGTAGTACCTTTACAGCATGCACAGTCAAATGCTGCAGTGGGTGTAACTTTCCGCTGGTCGCCCGCAGAAGATTTTGTTAATCCTGATCTGCTCAATGCATCGTTGATAGCACGCAGGGATGGGGTGTACACTTTAACAGCCAACAGTGCCTATTGTACAGCAACAGATCAGATGAGCCTAAAGGTTATCAAGGCCATCAATCCGCCAAACGCCTTTTCTCCCAATGGGGATAATATCAATGATACATGGGTGATTGCAGACCTGGCGCTTTATCCGAATGCCGTTGTGGAAGTATTTAACCGCTATGGTCAGCCGGTGTACCGGTCTGCCGGATACGGCACACCCTGGAACGGCAGCTACAACGGAGCACCATTGTCAATAGGTACTTACTATTATGTGATCCGTCTGCAGCCTGGCTCCAAACCTATTTCCGGTTCTGTAACTATTCTGAAATGACCAAGAGAAGCTTATACATCCTGCTGATAACAATAGCGTTTGCAGCTACTGCCAAAGCGCAGCAGCTGCCGCATTACACCCAGTATCTCATGAACCCCTTTGTAATCAATCCCGCAGTGGCAGGTATTGAAAACTACTGGGATATCAAAGCCAGTCACCGGCATCAATGGGCCGGCCTGCAGGATGCACCGGTAACCAGTTATTTAACCGCTCACGGTCCGCTGGGGAATAGCAACGACCTGGTGACCCCCACCGGCAGTGATATCGGCTATAACCCAAGAGGCAGGGCATATTGGACGGACTATGAAAGACCATCTTCTCACCCCGGCATGGGCCTGATGGTTATGAATGATGTAACAGGCCCTATACGACGTTTTGCTTTTAGTGCGGCATATGCACACCATATAGGCCTGGCGCCCAAAACAAGCATTAGCGTAGGCATTGGCGCAGGCATACAGAATTACAGCCTCGATGCAGATAAACTGAACTTCGCCAATGCTTCCGATCCCGCAGTAGGCGGCATTGGTTTAATGGAAAGATGGAAGCCGGACGTATCCGCGGGTATCTGGTTATACTCTGCTGATTTTTTCGCCGGTGTTTCCGCCAATAATATCATTCCGCAGGAACTCACTTTTGATAAGGGAGGTATAGCTACCGCAACAGAACGTGGCCGCCTTGCACCACATATCTTCATAACGGCAGGTTATCGTTTATGGATCAATGATGATATCAGTGTGTTGCCTTCTTTGATGTTTAAATACATTTCACCCGTACCGCTGGGAATAGATATTAATGCCCGGGTACAATACCGGGACCGCTTATGGATAGGCGCCAATTACAGGAACGGGGAAGGATTTGCCGGTATGCTGGGTGTTTATATCACCCCTATGCTCAATGTGGGGTATGCGTACGATTATACCACCTCATCGCTGAACTTTGTCAGCAAAGGATCACATGAGATCACCCTGGGATTGATACTGAGGAATCGAAATGGAGATTATGCACCACGGAACAGCTGGTAACAGTAGATAAGCTTCCACAAATAGATGGGCTGCCGAAGCGCATATACCCACTGTCTGCCCGCAAATTAATCTGGCACAGTTTTACATCTGTATAAGATGTAAATCAGTGGTTATGTCGAAGATCAATTTAACAACAGTAAGGATATTCGGAGAGAAATACGCAGTAGATACTTTCCTGGTTATCTTCTTTGGTCCCTTAATGGCCAGTGGAATGATTGATGCCTGGCGTTTCTGTAAAACCGTTGCTGTATCTATCCCGGTGATAAGTATCTTTTTATGGCGCTACTGGCAGGAAATGGTTTCTTTTAGAGAGCAGACAGATAGTTATTTGGAATTAAATAAAGCCGCATAGCGTAAAAACTATACGGCTTTTTTAATTATTTATTCTCCTTTCTCCTCAGCCAGGAAACTCACCAGATCCCTGATCTCTTTTTTGGATAATACCGTTTTCATATCCGGCATACTGGATGGTGAATATGTTTTCTTCACGATCTGATCACTGTTGATCGTCCTGTCTGGTTCCAGTCCCACTTTTACTTTTAAACCTGTTTTACTTTCTCCCTGCAATACGCCGGTGAGCTTTTGTCCGTCTTTCAGTTCCAGTGTTACCATGCCAAAGCCAGGGGAGAGGCGGGCGCTGGGAGAGATCAATGCTTCCAGGATCTGTTCACGGGAAATGCGTTTGCCTACACCATTCAGGCGTGGCCCGGCATTACCGCCTTTGTCATCATAGGAATGGCATTTCATACACTGTGCGTTCTGATTGCGGAAGAAGATCTGTTTGCCCTTGTCAGGATTTCCGCCAAGTAAACTGCTGGCATAAGATGCCATCAGATCATCCGGGGATAATTTACTGCTGATCTCTTTATACCGTGCACTGAGTTGTGCATTGCGGGTACTGTCAATCGCTTCACCCAGCTCCAGGTAAATATCCGGACTTAGTTTACCGGCAGCCATTTTGTTGAGCATGTCGTCAAACACTTTACTGGAATTCTCCAGCGGTAATTTGCCCAGCGCTAATACTGCAGCCTGCTGTTCTTCCATGGTTTTGGTCGCGATCACATCCGTCAGCAATGTTACCATTACGGCTTTAGGGATATTCATCTTCTCCAGCAGATCAAGCCCTGCAACGCGTACTTTTTTCTCTTTATCAGCAAGCGCCTGCCTGATGCCCTGCTCTCCCAATGGGTCTTGTAAGGCAACCAATGCTTTCAGTGCTTCTACACGCATCTCTGCTTCCTTGTCTGCTTTTAATACAACCAATAATTGCGGAGCTGCCTGTTTGATATTGAGTTTGTGGATCGCTTTGGCTGCGCTGATCCTTACAGGCAGATCTTTATTCTTTAACAGCGTGATAAAAGCATCGGTAGATTTAAGCAGGAGCGGAGCAGCATCTCTTACAACAGGGCCTCTCAGGCGCCCGTCTACTCTGTCCAGCACAGAAGGTTTAGGCCATACGCTTAGCGCATCGATAGCTTCTGCTCTCATGTTGGCAGGTGCAGTTGCTTCCTGGGAATAAGTGATCAGGTTCTGCATGGTTACATCTGTGCCCACCCGCAGGTTAGCACTGATGATCCGCCTTATCAGTGCTTCGTTGCTGAAGCGGGTAGTGTTCAGCAGGTTGGCAAGAGCAGGTAAGGCATCTTTGATGGAAAGATCATCATTGATACCGCGTGCTGCTTCCGTTACCACAAATTCATCCGTATCGTTCAGGAACTTTGCAATACCGGGATGGCTCATTCTTCTGAGCGTTACCACGGCTGCGATCCTCAATGCACGGGAAGCATGTGTGGATAATGCGATCACCGGTTCTGCTTTTCCTATATGGGCCAGTGCAAGGCTTCCTGCATGGCGGAGGTAAGCGTCTGCATCATTATTATCTTCAAGGAAGGAAATGATCGGGAAAACAGCCGCTTCATATTTTATTCTGCCCAATGCTTCTGCGGCAAAGAAACGAACACGGCTGCTGGTATCTTTTAATAAAGGAACCAATGCAGCGCCGGCTTCATTATACCGGATATCTCCCAGCCACCTGGCAGCCTGTGCTCTGATCTCGGGATCATTGTCTTTCAGTACCGGTAATAATGCTGTGGCGTATTTTTTATCCTGGCGGCCAAGTTGGCTGATGCCCCATATGGCATGCACGCGGGAGAGTTGATCCGTTGTTTGTTGCAATGCCTGCTGGAATATCTCTGCACCTTTTTGTTTGCGCTTCGCCAGTTCAAACTGCGCTTTCAGGCGTACCCGCATATCCGGGTTCTCCAGCAATGCACCCAGTTCTGCTTCTTTGCGTGCAGAGAAATCTGCTGCCAGTAATATTTGTACTTCTTTGCGGATGGCTGAAGTGGCTGCATCTTTATGGTCCAGCTTCCAGATCCTGCCGTAGTTGTGGGTATCCCATCCATCTATCCAGTCTGCCACGTAAAGGGCACCATCGGGACCAAAATCAAGGCCGGTGGCCAGTACGCCGCCTAATATCTTCTTATGTTCACCCAGTTCAAAAGTGGCGCCTTTGGGCGTTAATTTGAAACCGTGTATGCCGGAGTTGGTAGGGCTGCCCACAAATTCAGCAATAAAGAAAGTGTTCTTATACTCAGGGCCTAATGCGGTACCCGGGTTGTATACCATACCGGCAGGGCCGCTCACAAAATTGGCAATGCAGGGCGTGATGTAAGCTGCCTGGCCTTCAAAGCGGGGCAGGTACATTTTTTCCTCCATCCATACCTTGTAATTGTTGTTATCCTTATCCCTGTATTTACCATACTGCCAGTTACTGCGCCAGCCCTGGTCAGAACCATTCGTGATATACACCAGGCGTTCTTTTTCACCGGGGTGATCACCATCATTATCTTCACTGATCAGGTTCCCGTATTCATCAAATACAAATTCATGTGTATTGCGGATGCCATAAGCAAATATTTCAAAGTCACTGCCATCAGGGTTGGAACGGGCAATCACACCGCTGTTGGGATGTTCCCACTTCTGCCCGTCAGGCCCTTTACCGTTAAAACCAATATCACCGATCTGCCAGTAGATCCTTCCATCCGGCCCCATTTCCACGCCGGACATGCCATGGCCGCTGAACCCAACGTGAATGCCATAACCATGGGAGATAGATGTTTTTTCATCTGCAATGCCATCTTTATTCTTATCCTTCATTCTCCACAGGTCAGGCGCCACCGCCACGTACAGATCATCTCCATCGCTCAGCACACCGCCGGCCACATCTGTTACTTCATCATGGAAATCGTCCACCACCAGTTGCGACTGATCCGCTACACCATCCCCATTCACATCATCCAGGCGGTATACCTGCTCTGTTTCCAGGGTAAGGTCCCGCCAGTCGTGAGAGCTGTCGCCATTAAGGTCTTTCAGCCAAAGGTTGTTTTTGCTGTTTTCCGGAGAGAGTTCTTTGCGCAGGAATGCCCGCCTGTCTTCCACGGTCTGGAGGCTGATGGAAGGTATCTCCCAGTCCCTGTGCCCGCGGATATCGAACTCAGAATTATTCTGCCGGAGGGTGGTAGTATAGTAGATGCTGCCATGATCATCAATGTCAATGGCAATAGGGGAGATCACCAGGGAATCAATACCCCATAATTTCAGCGTGAGGCCTTCCGCGAGTTCCGGTTTTACGAGAGAATCTATGGAGGCTGCTATCTGTGCCGTTTGCGTGGAATCCATCAGTTTGATGCGCTTATCTGTAGCGCCCTCTTGCTGGCAACTTTGTAGCACGGCTACTACAAGGAGGAGATATATCGGTTTGTTCATTCCAGAAAAATAGCATAAAAAAAGCCGAAATACAAAGAAACGGGAGATTTTGTGTGTTAATATTACACTTATTATCCCGGCAAAAAGAAAACCCGCGCGAATGCGCAGGTTCCTTTAATGCTCCGTCAAGGATTATTCGTAGACACTATTCTTATAAGGATAATGTAAATGTAACCATACTCACAGAGCAAAATAATACCGGAAAACCGTTATTTATGCCTCGCTGTTTTCCTGTATTGAATACTCTTAAAATCATAAGATTCTCCATCCTATTCCAGTTTTTATCCATCATCCCCGGGAGGAATTGATATTACATTTATAGCGCTGAAGAGGAACCACGTCAGAGAATATGCATATCAGCCAGAAGCCACGTATTTAAAGAATTTCCACCTTATATAATCCACACTAAAACGCATGAAAAATGATACTTGCTACTCATGTTAATGCCGTGCCACGGCTACCGGTCTTACGTATTGCAAAACTCACATGGCTGTTACTGATGACGGTTTTTACAGACGCATTTGCTTACGATATCCATATCAGGGGAAAAGTAACCGATGGCAGCGGGCAAACCCTGCCAGGTGTAACGGTGCTGGTGAAAGGTACTACTGTTGGGGTGGTAACAACTGCAGACGGTACTTACCAGTTAAAGGCACCTGACAATGCAAAGGTGCTGGTGTTTAAATTCATCGGCATGCAGGAGCAGGAAGTGGAAATTAATCAACGCACGGTGATCGATATTGTAATGTCGTCTTCCGTTAAAAGCCTGGATGAAGCAGTGGTGGTAGGATATGGTACGCAAAAGAAAGCCAACCTCACCGGTGCAGTATCCACCGTTGCTTCCAAAGCATTGGAATCAAGGCCGGTGTCTAATACAGCACAGGCCCTGCAGGGCATCGCTCCCGGCCTGAACATCAGCCAGAGCGGAGCATTGGGTGGAAGTATGGAAAACAGGCCGAGCATCAATATCCGTGGTGTGGGTACAATAGGGCAGGGCTCCAGCGGCGCGCCGCTTATTCTGATAGATGGAATGGAAGGAGATATTAATGGCATCAGCCCGCAGGATATTGATAATATCTCTGTGCTGAAAGATGCCGCAGCCTCTTCTATTTATGGTACCAGGGCACCATTCGGTGTGATCCTGATCACCACAAAACAGGGGAAAGCCGGTAAAACCATGGTGAACTTCAGTTCCAATTTCCGTGCAAGCAGCCCTGTGTTGTTACCACATACAATGGATTCCTGGACATTTGCCAACTACTTTAATGATGCCAACGTTAACTCCGGTAACGGTGTTTATTTCCAGGCCGCAAGAATGCAGCGCATCAAAGACTTCATGGAAGGAAAAATTAAAACCACTATCATCCCAAGGCCCGGCCAGCCTAACCTCTGGGCAGATGGTTATTATGAAGGAAATGATAATGTGGATTGGTACAAAGCCATCTATAAAGACCATTCTCCCTCACAGGAATATTCCCTGAGCGCCAGCGGCGGAAAGGAGAAACTCACCTATTTCCTGTCTGCCAATTACCTGGATCAGATAGGTTTCATGCGATTCGGCACTGATAAATTCAAACGTTACAATATCACGGGAAAAGTGAACGCGCAACTATCTGAATGGGCTGCGCTTACTTACATCACACGGTTCAGCAGGGAAGAATTTACAAGGCCCAGTTATATGACCAATACGCTTAACCAGCAGATTGCGCCGCAGGGATGGCCCATGCTGCCGCTGTATGACAACAATGGTTTCCTGTACGATTCCCCTTCTCCTGCACTGGCACTCAGAGATGGCGGTATAGGTGCAAAACAATATGACGTGATCTCCCAGCAGCTGAAGCTCACGCTTGAACCGCTGAAAGGATGGAGAGTAATGGCTGATCTGAACTACAGCATCAGCAGCCAGTTCTACCACTGGGATATTCAGCAGACCTTCAATCATGATGTGGCGGGTAATCCCTATGTATACCAGAATGCTACCAATGTGCACGAAGAAGCTTCGCGTAACAATTACCTGAACGTGAATGTATACACGGAGTATGCAAGATCGCTGGGTGCTCATAACCTGAAAGTATTGGCAGGTACACAGGCTGAGGTGACCAAAACCCGGTATATCATGGCGGAACGTAACGGACTGATCGTGCCCGGTCTGCCTGTATTGGATGCTACTTCCGGTAATGATTACAATGGCAGGGCAGTACCGCCGAATGTGGCCGGTAATAATCAGAAATGGGCCACCAATGGTTTCTTCGGCCGGCTCAATTATGATTATAAAGGCCGCTATCTGCTGGAAGCAAACCTCCGTTACGATGGTTCCTCCCGTTTCAGGCAGGATATGAGATGGATGTATTCTCCATCTGTTTCTGCCGGTTGGAACATAGACAGGGAAGCGTTCTGGGAACCGGTAGCGAAATATGTAAATGCATTAAAACTCAGAGGGTCTTTTGGAGAGCTGGGTAACCAGAATACAACTGACTGGTACCCTACTTATGTTACCATGCCTATTGGAAGCTCCAATGGCTCCTGGCTGGTGAACGGTGCAAAACCCAACACCGCTTCCGCACCCGGCATCATCAGTTCTAACCTCTCATGGGAAAAGGTAAGGACCTGGAACATTGGTGTGGATGCAGGTTTCTTCCGGAACAGGCTCACAGCTACTGTTGAGTATTACACCCGTTACACCAATAACATGATAGGCCCTGCGCCGGAGTTGCCCGTTATCTTAGGTACGGATGTTCCAAGGACCAATAATACCAACCTGAAAACAAGAGGATGGGAAGTAGATATGACCTGGAGAGATCAGCTAAAGAACGGCCTGGGATACAGCGTGCATATCCTCTTGTCAGACGCGAGAACAACCATCACCAAATATCCCAATCCTACGGGCAGCCTCAGTACCTATATAGCAGGTCATGAAATGGGGGAGATCTGGGGATACAATACCATTGGTATTGCCAGAACGCAGGCTGAAATGGATGCGCATTTAGCCAAACTGGCAAACGGCGGGCAAAATGCATTGGGTAATAACTGGAGAGCAGGCGACCTGATGTTCAATGATCTGAACGGGGATGGGAAGATCACCAACGGCTCCAACACCATCGGTAATATGGGGGATCTGATGCTGATAGGTAACAACACACCCCGTTATATGTTCGGAACAGATATTGGCGCAGACTGGAAAGGTTTCGACTTCAGGGCATTTTTCCAGGGTGTATTGAAAAGGGATTACTTTCAGAACGGTTACTACTTCTGGGGCGCTTCTGCCAGCATATGGGGCTCAGCAGGTTTAAAAGAACATACTGACTATTTCCGGGACGATCCCAATCATCCGCTGGGACAGAACCTGGATGCTTATTATCCACGCCCTTTATTCAGCGCCAAAAACCAGGTAGTACAAACCAGGTACCTGCAGGATGCGTCCTACGTAAGATTGAAGAACCTCCAGCTGGGATATACCCTCCCTATATCACTTACAAGAAGGGCCGGTATTCAAAAGTTCAGGGTGTATGTTTCAGGCGAAAACTTATTTACCATCACCAAAATGGCTACCATGTTTGATCCTGAAACAGTAGACGGAGGATATGGAGGAAGTGTATATCCGCTGTTTAAAGTCTATGCCGTTGGTCTGAATGTAACCTTATAAACCTTACGTAAATGAAAACAAGATATATATTATTCATAGTAGCCGCAGGTATACTGAGTGCCTGTAACAAGAACCTGGAAATTGCACCATTATCCAAAGTTACGCCGGACAAATACCTGCTGGAAGAATCGCAGCTGGCAGCATATGCTATTAAACAATATGAAGGTTTCCCTACATTCGGTTACTTTGATGGTGACGTACATACGGATGTTGCTGCACGCAGGGCCTACGATGTGAAATACACACCCGGCCAGTGGAAGGTGGCGCAATCCGGTGGCGCCTGGTCTTTTACCAGTATCTTCCAATGCAACTATTTCCTGGAAACAGTTACCCCGCGCTTTGCAGAGGGAAAGATCACCGGTAATACCAACAACATTAAACACTATATCGGTGAAATGTATTTCCTCAGAGCCTGGGCTTACTTTGATAAGTTGATGGGGCTGGGAGATTTTCCTATCATCAAAACAACACTGCCGGATGATAAGAAGATCTTAACAGCAGCCTGTAAACGTATGCCACAAACAGAAGTGGCCCGTTTTATTCTTTCTGATCTTGATTCTGCTATTTTGCTGATGGGGAATACTGCACCAAGTGGCGGCAAAAACCGCTTATCTAAGAACTGTGCGTTATTGCTGAAATCAAGGGTCGCGCTTTATGAAGGCACTTTCCTTAAATACTTCAAAGGCACGGCCTTTGTACCCAATGGACCGGAATGGCCGGGTAAAACAAAGGATTACAATGCCTCTTACAACTTTCAATCCGGTAGTATAGAGGGTGAAATCTCTTTCTTTTTAACGCAGGCTATGGAAGCCTCAAAAGCAGTGGCGGATGCCATCACACTGGTGAATAATACCATGGCTGCCGGTACACAAACATCCAACCAGGATTTTGCAGTGGCCAGTGAAGCCAATCCTTATTGCAGGATGTTCAGTGCCACGGACCTGTCTTCATTCAGTGAAGTGCTGTTATGGAGAGATTATGACCGGGGGCTTGGCATCAGTAATGGTATCGCCAATAATGTACAGGCTGCACATAACTGGGGCTTCACAAGAGGTTATGTAGATCGTTTCTTAATGGCGAATGGTTTGCCCATTTATGCCCCCGGTTCCGGTTATGCGGGAGATGATTCCATTCAGCTCATCAGGGAAAAGAGAGACGGCCGCTTATGGTTATTCCTGGCGCAGCCGGGGCAGATAAATATCCTGCAGCCATCTTCTTTAGGAACACATGCTACACCGGTAGTAGGTTATCCGGACATCCTGAACCTGATCGGCAACCACGACCAGGTAACAGGGTACATGAGCCGTAAAGGAAATGTATATGATGGCGCACAATTGGGTAACGGAACGGGAGATATAGGCAGTATTGTATTTAAAGGAACAGAGGCGTTCTTCAATTATATGGAAGCCTGTTATGAAAAAACAGGAGCAGTGGACGGTGTTGCAAAAGCATATTGGGAAGCTATCAGGAAACGCGCAGGTGTGGATATCGATTTTCAGAAAACAATCGCTGCAACAGACCTCACCCAGGAGGCAAAGAACGATTGGGGCGTATATTCCGCAGGTGTAATGGTTGATAAAGTACTCTACAACATCCGCCGCGAAAGAAGCTGTGAGTTAATAGGCGAGGGCATGAGGAATATGGACCTGAAAAGGTGGAGAGCAATGGACCAGATGAGTACCACGCCTTACTTTGTGGAAGGGTTCAAACTTTGGGGGCCGATGAAGAACTGGTATAAAGCATCCACACTTACCTATAATATCGGTGATAAGAGCACGGTGTCTGATCCGGCTATCAGCCCGTATCTGCGTATTTACCAGAAAACACCTTCCGTACTGGCATATACCGGTTATAAATGGACGATGGCCCATTATTACAGTTCTATTGCCATGCAGCACTTCCTGATCACATCAGAGAACAACGATATCAACACTTCCCCGATCTATCAGAACCCGGGTTGGCCAACAGAGGCGAACAGGGGAGCGATAGGCTTTTAAAGAATAAACTTCAGGCAATAAAAAAGGCGTCCCGCACAACGGGACGCCTTTTTTAAAAAATAGCAGTATGTATGCTATTGAGATGTTTTCTTTTTCTTCTTTTCCTGATGATCTACGATTGCACCGGTAGCAGCACCTGCACCGGCCCCGATCAAAGTTCCGATCACCGCACCCTTTGCACGGTCTTTATTCACAATAGCGCCTGTAATGGCACCACCGGCGGCACCCACTACTGCACCCTTGGCAGTATGGCTCCACTTTTTCTTCTTTTGGGCAACAGGTGCATTATTATCAGCAGCAGGAGCAACAGCAACTTCTTCTTTCTCTTTTACATGTTTCATAGAGTCTATTGCCTTTTGCTTAGCCGTATTGATCGCATTGATCGAGTCAAGCGTTGCCTTTTTGGCTGCTTCCACAGCCCTGGCTGTTTCTGCCTTATTGTTACAGGCAGCCAGCGTCATTGTTGTTACGAGTATAATAACCAGGTTTTTCATACCCTGTTCCTTGCAGAAACTATGCCATGTATGCTATACATTGGCATGCAGGTTGTTACCTATTGTAACTATGGACCACATCATCATAAAAGGCGCAAGGGAAAACAACCTGAAGAACGTTTCACTGAATATTCCCAAAAAGAAGATCACGGTATTTACGGGTGTTTCAGGTTCCGGTAAATCATCGCTGGTATTTGATACCATCGCTGCAGAATCACAGCGCCAGCTGAATGAAACTTTCTCCGCTTTTATACGCCATCGCCTGCCGCATTATGGCCAGCCGGAAGCAGATTCCCTGGAAAATCTCTCCGCCGCCATTATCATCGATCAGAAACGTATAGGCGGCAATGCCCGTTCTACAGTAGGTACGGTAACGGATATCTTTACGGTGATCAGGCTTTTGTTCTCCCGTGTTGGTAAACCATTTGTGGGGTATTCCAATGTTTTCTCCTTTAACCATCCACAGGGTATGTGCCCGGAATGCGAAGGTTTGGGTACTGTAGCTACCCTTGATCTGGAATCCTTCTTTGATAAGTCCAGGTCGCTCAACAGTGGCGCCATCCTTTTCCCCGGTTTCTCCAAAGAAAGCTGGCGCTGGTCACGTTATGCCTATTCCGGTTTGTTTGATAATGATAAAAAGCTGAAGGATTATACGAAGGAAGAATGGCACAACTTATTATATGCAGATGATCTTACGCTAAAGAACCCTGACCCGCGTTTTCCACCAACTTCAAAATATGAAGGCATTGTACCACGGTTTCACAGGAGTTACCTGAACAAAGAAAGCAAAGAAGCCAAAGGAGAGGCGTTTGAAAAGATTGTTACACGTGGTACCTGTCCTTCCTGCAAAGGCACCCGCTTTAACCCGGAGATCCTCAGTTGTAAAATAGGTAAATACAATATTGCAGATTTTGCGGCCATGCAGGTCTCTGACCTGCGCAATGTAATAGCCGCTATCAAAGAACCGCTGGCTGCCACCATGGTGTCTGCCATCAATGAACGCCTGAAACACATGGTAGATATCGGGCTGGGATACCTGTTCCTGAACCGGGAAACAGCCAGCCTTTCCGGCGGAGAATCGCAACGGATCAAAATGATCAAACACCTGGGCAGCAGCCTCACGGATATGACTTATATCTTTGATGAACCCAGTATTGGCCTGCATCCCAAAGATGTACACCAGTTGAATGAACTCCTGCAATTGCTCAGGGATAAAGGGAACACCGTACTGGTAGTGGAACATGATCCGGATGTGATAGTAGTAGCAGATCATATTGTGGATATGGGCCCGAAAGCCGGCAGCAATGGAGGAACGGTGGTGTTCGAAGGAACGCTCAAAGGCCTGACGAAAAGCAATACCTTAACCGGTAAATTCCTTTCCCGCCGCAACCCGCTGAAAGAAACACCCCGAACTCCCAATGGCTACCTGCAGATAAAGAACGCTACACTGCATAACCTTCAGCACGTGAACGTGAAAATACCCAAAGGGGTAATGACGGTGGTAACAGGTGTGGCGGGATCCGGTAAAAGCAGCCTGATTAACGGCGTTTTGCCAAAAATATATCCTGAGACCCTTTGTATTGATCAATCGGCTATATCAGGCTCTAAACGTTCTAATCCGGCTACTTACACCGGCATCTTTGATGTCATCAGAAACCTCTTTGCAAAAAAGAACAGGGTGAGCAATTCCTTATTCAGTTACAATGGGGGAGGTGCCTGCCCGGAATGCAGGGGAATTGGTTCGGTAACAATAGACCTGGCTTTTATGGATCCCATCACCAGTATCTGCGAATCCTGTAACGGTAAACGATACAGGGAAGAAGTGCTGAAATACCAGCTGAGAGGAAAGAATATCTGGGAAGTATTGAAGCTCACCGTAGCAGATGCAAAGGATTTCTTCCAGGAGCCGGATATTCAACCGGTATTACAGAAGTTGTATGAAGTAGGCCTGGATTATATTACACTGGGCCAGCCCCTCAGTTCTTTATCGGGCGGGGAACGGCAGCGTATCAAGTTAGCCGCAGAACTGGAAAATACCGGCCAGATCTATGTGCTGGACGAACCCACCACCGGCCTGCACATGAGTGATGTGGACAGATTGATGGGTATACTCAACAAACTGGTGGACAATGGCAGCACATTGATCGTCATTGAACACAACCTGGATGTGGTGAGCCAGGCGGATTGGGTGATAGATATGGGACCGGGTGCAGGCAAGGAAGGCGGTAAGGTAATATTTGAAGGCACACCCACGCAGCTTGTTCAGGATAAGATCTCTGCCACCGGGGTATTCCTCGCCAAACAACTGAAGTTTACATTTTAATAATATTGACCGGCTGACATTCCATTATACCTTTATTACTTTAGTTTTTGATTATGTCAGCGACCGGAACAGCAAATAGCATCTTGATTGCTCAACTGAACAATAGTGATGATGCCGCATTTGAAGCTGTGTATCACCAATATCATCAGGCTATTTTTGCTAATATCTTACGATTGGTAAAACAGCA
Source organism: Chitinophaga niabensis (assembly GCF_039545795.1). Taxonomy (NCBI): domain Bacteria; kingdom Pseudomonadati; phylum Bacteroidota; class Chitinophagia; order Chitinophagales; family Chitinophagaceae; genus Chitinophaga; species Chitinophaga niabensis. Next base: position 1,793,922 of record NZ_CP154260.1, read on the forward strand.
GCATAAAGCAGAAGATATTCTGCAGGATGTTTTTATCACCCTCTGGGAAAGTCGCTTTAAACTCACACCCCAGCAATCCGTTAGCGGCTGGCTGTTCACCACCAGCTATTTCAAAGCCCTGGAATACCTGCGCAGGTCCGTAAAGGAAAACATCACCTTATTATCTGAGGAACAATATGAATTCCCGGATGAGGATACAGACCTTGAAGACAACTATCAGCAAAAACTCTCCATTATCACCAGTGTAATGGAACTCTTACCGCCCCGTAAAAGAACCGCCTTTCAGTTATGCCGGGTAGAAGGCAAAAGTTATGAAGAAGCTGCGGCCATGCTGGAGATCTCCGTGGAATCCGTACGCGATTATGTAAAAACCTCCTCTATCTTCATCCGTAAACACATTCTTGAAAATAATACAGGTATATCCTTTGTGGGCCTGTATTTCATCAACCTGTACCTCCATTCCTGATGGCCTTAACGATTTGGTAACACTGAAAGCATCCCCATTTTCATCATTCCTGACATTTTAGGGTAGAACTATGGAGCAACTACAATCACTTATAGGAAAGTATTGGGATGGCACAGCCACATCAGAAGAAAAGCAGCAACTGCTGAAGCTGTTATCAACAGATGAGGCAGGGTTGAAAGAATGGTTAGCGCAGCGGTATGAAAAAGACCTGGAAGAAAATACAACCAGTCTTTCCCCGGAACGGTCATTGGAATTGCTGCAGCAGATCAGGCAGCGGAAAGCACCTGTAAAGAACGTATCATCCTTTGGATGGATGCGTTATGCAGCAACCATTTTGCTGATAGCCGGGGCAGGCTGGCTGGCAGTGACCTTATTCAGGAATACCGGCACACAGCAGGTACAGCAGGCATCTGCCATAAAAGCAGGCATACAGTTAAAGCAAGTGGCCAACACAGGCAATGTGCCTAAGACCATCCTGTTACCGGATAGTTCTGTAATCGCCCTCCAGGCAAACAGTATTATCTCATATTATGAACCTTTTGATAATACACAGCGGAACATCAGCCTGACAGGAAAAGCCATGTTCACCGTTGTGGGAGATCCGCAAAGGCCCTTTACGGTATATGCAAATGGTATTGCCACCATAGCACTGGGTACCCGCTTTATGGTGAGCACATTAGAGCAGAAAGTGGATGTAAGGTTATATGAAGGAAAAGTGATGGTACGCTCCACAGATAAAAGTTTTATCATGAAGGATGTGTATCTCAAACCCGGGCAGCAGATCAATATCGATATCGCAGAAAAACAGAGTGAAGTCAGCGGAAAAGATGAAAAGGAGCATGAACACACAGAAGGCCTGGTATTCAGGCAAACACCGCTGCAACAGGTATTTAATAAATTGAGCGCAAGATACAATGTAAGGATCGTCAGCAATGCTACGGAAATGAAGGGGCTGGTATTCACCGGTACATTTGCAGAAACAGACAGTCTGCAAAACATCCTTTCCGTTATAGCAGGATTAAACAATCTCTCCATACTACAGGAGGAAGAAAAGATCATTATTAAAAAATAATTACCCGGTTATACCAACCGTACACATGCAGCAAAATGCTGCGTGAGGAAAACTATTGCCCAAACCAATTAATATTTATATGATCCGTAAAATTTTACAACTAACTATTATCGCCCTGTTGCTGTTGCAAGTAATTGTAATGGCACAGACAGCAACAGTGAGAGGTGTGGTGCAGAATGAGGAAGGGCTCCCGCTGGTGGGTGTGTCCGTGAGCCTGCAACCGGAGAACAGTAACGAAAAACCTATTATCACAGTAACGGGCGAAAAGGGGATGTATGAACTGAACCGTTTGGCTGCAGGCAGTAAATACATTTTCACTTTCACCTATGTGGGATATGAGCCACAGCTGATTCCGGGCTTTCAGATCAAAGCAGGGGAGGATAATACTTTACTTGTAAGGATGAAGGTAGCTTCTTCTTCCCTGAATGAAGTAATGGTGATAGGATATGGTACGCTGCAGAAAAAATACCTGACAGGCGCCGTATCGAGAGTATCGTCTAAGGAACTGGGCACTTACTCTTCCAGCAGTTTTGCCACGCAACTGGCAGGTAAGGCATCAGGTGTAATGATCAACGATGCTTCCGCACAACCCGGTACTGATCCGCAGATTGTGATAAGGGGCGTAGGCACGCTCACTGCCGGAAGGGACCCTTTGGTGGTAGTGGATGGTTTCCCTTTATCAGAAGGTACTTCCTTTAACTCCATTAATCCCGGCGATATTGAAACCATTGATATCTTGAAAGATCCCGCGTCCGCAGCTATTTACGGCTCCAGGGCAGCGAATGGTGTAATCCTTATCACTACAAAGAAAGGCCGGAATGAAAAAATGAAAGTATCCCTGGATATCTATACGGGTGTACAGGAAAGAGCAGATAATGTGGAATATGCAGATGCTTATGAAGCAGCGCAGTATTTTACCGAAGCGAGGGACTGGGGATATGTTTCCAAGAACCCCGCCAACAGACGCGAAACGGACGACAGGGCTACCCGTATTTCCAAAGGCGCTTCCCTGAGAGAATTAAGATTGAACTACATCCAGCCCTGGCTGGATAAAACACCCGGCCTTACCAATACCAACTGGCTGAATGAAACTTTCAGGAAAGGGAAGATGGACAACTATAGCCTTGCGGTATCCGGCGGTACGCAGAAAACGAACTACTATTTCTCCGGTAACTATTTCAAACAGGATGGACTGGTAATAGGGAACGGGTTAAAGCGATATAGCGGCACCTTAAAAGTGGAATCGAAAGTATCCCCCAAACTTGACTTTGGCATTACCCTGAATCCTTCCTACAGTATCAACAATTACTTTACTAACAATGGTAATAACAATACTGACCCTATAGGTGCTACAAATATTATGTATCCCTTTTTCAGTCCGTATAATGCGGATGGTTCACTGGCTATCAGTAAACAGATCATTGCCAATACGCCGGAAGATGGTGCATTGGGAGAAAACACAGTAGCGCTGGCAAAGAAGATCAGCAATGTAAGGAACTTTTTCCGCACCTTCGGTAATACCTTCCTTTCCTACGAGCTGCTGCAGGGGCTGAAACTTAAATTTATGGCCGGTGCGGATTACAGGAGTAACTATTTTTCCATGTTCAATCCATCGGATGTGGGAGCATACAGAACCGCAGCACCCAAACCCGCTTCCGCAACAGAACAGAATGGATCTTCCATTAACTACTTAATGGAAAACACTATCAATTATGCCCGCAGGTTTCGTAAACACGACCTCAATGTACTGGCAGGATATACTTTCCAGAAACAATCCGGTACTACTACAGATATAACAGGCTCGGGTATTCCTGACGATAATATCACCAATATTGGCGGCGCCAGCTCCTTTGCGGTGACCACATCAAAATACACCTGGGTACAGATCTCTTATCTCTCCCGCCTGCAATATTCTTTTGCGGATAAATACATTGTTTCTGCTACTATCCGTAAAGATGGTTCCTCCCGCTTTGGAAAAAATAATAAATGGGGCTCATTCCCCTCTGTAACGGCGGGCTGGATAGCCAGCGAAGAAAAATTCTTCCCTTCTTCCAGCGTGGTTACTTTCGCCAAACTGAGGGCTACCTGGGGCAAAGCCGGTAATAATCAGATAGGCTCCTATGATTCTAAAGCGCTGGTAAGCGGAGGATCCGCCTATAACTACGTATATGGCAACACCCTCTTTTCAGGATTTGCGGCTTCCAGTACTGCCAATGGTAACCTCTCCTGGGAAACAAAAACTTCCACCAACCTGGGATTCGATCTGGGCCTTTTCAACAGGTTTAATGTAACCCTGGATTACTATAATACGCTTACCACCGATCTGCTCCTGGATGTACCGGTGCCCGAACAATCAGGTTTCAGTTCTTCCACCCAGAACATAGGTAAGGTAAAGAACAGTGGCATTGAGGTAACTATTTCAGGAGATGTGCCCTTAGGCAACGTGAAGTGGAACTTCTCCGGTAACATCGCCGCTAATAAGAATGAAGTAAAAGCACTTGCGCCCGGTCAGACGCAGATCATCAGCGGTACGGAAAGTAACTTCTACACAAAGGTAGGTGGCCCCGTGGCGGAACTGTATGGGTACAATGTAACAGGGATCTTCAAATCGCAGGACGAGATCAATAAAACGCCACACCTCTCCGGAACTATAGTAGGGGATTACATTGTAGAAGATGTTAAGAAAGACGGTATCATCGATGCAAATGACATGATCGCCTTCGGCACTTATTTCCCTAAACTTACTTACGGATTCACCAATAACTTCTCATGGCAGAACCTCACGCTCAGTTTTTCACTAAATGGTGTTGCCGGGAGAAAGATCTACGACAGGCAGTTATCTACCCTGGATGAAGCAGGAGAGGGCTTTGCCGTACCCAGTAAATACTATTTCAGGAACCGTTATCATCCGGTGAATAACCCCAATGGATTCCTGGGGCAGCCCAATATGGGCAACTTCTCCACCGCCCGGAAATCTGCCCGTACCTCGAGTATCTTTTACCAGGATGCGGACTATCTGCGGTTGCGCAATGTACAGCTGTCTTACAACCTTCCCCGGACCCTCTTGTCCAGGATCGGGATGTCCGCTGCGGCTGTATATGTAACCGGCAACAACCTTTTCACCATTACAAAATACCGTGGTTACAATCCGGATGCTACAACGGATAATGTATTGACGAGCGGACAAGCCATTTCCAATTACCCGGTTGCCCGTTCTTATGTGCTGGGCCTTAACGTAACCTTTTAAATCAAGAACAGATGAAAAACATAGCTATAACCATCGGCCTGTTAACGATACTGGCTTCCTGTACTAAAGAGCTGGACCAGGACCCTGTTACCTCTAAAGATGTAAGTGTATTCCTCCGGAATGAAACAGAAGTGGAAGAATATGTGAACGCCGTATATGCCAACCTGCAGTACAACGGTTTATATGGCCTGTATCTGCCTGCATTGGCCGAAATACCTTCTGATAATACTTTTGATGAAGTGCCTTTAAATGATGGTGGTATGTACGGGGAACTGGACCTGTTCAATACCATCGCTTCCAACGATATCATTGCCGGTAACTGGAAGGATTCTTACAAGGGTATCCAAAAAGCCAATATTGTACTGAACAGGATCGGGAATATCACTTACCGGGTAGACTCGGTGAAAAGGGCACGCGCAGGAGAAATGAGGTTCATCCGCGCACTGCTTTATTTCAATCTCGTAAGATTATATGGAGATGTGCCACTGGTAACAAAAGAAACCACAGATGTGAATGCTTATTTCGGGCAAGGCCGTACACCAAAGGAAACGGTATATGACCAGGTCAAAAAGGATCTTACGGAAGCCGTGGATTCCTTACCTCTTAACTCCACACAGGCAGGCAAAGTGGTTAAAACAGCCGCCCAGGCGCTGTTAGGCAAAGTATACCTTACTTTAAAGGATTACACGAATGCAAAGAAATACCTGAAGGCTGTAATAGATTCCAAAAAACACGGTCTGCTGGCAAACCCTAACGATATCTTTTCCCTCAGCAATGAGAACAACAAAGAAATCATTTTTGCCGTGCAGTTCTCCTCCGGTATTAATGGTAACTCGGAAGGCAGCAGTATGTACCAGCAGTTCAGTCCCTCTGCCACAGTGAGCGGCGCCAAGGGGCATAACCTCCCGGTAAGGCAGTTGTATAACATGTACACCGCCACAGATACCCGTAAAGCCGCCTATGTAGGTTTGGCCTCCACGGGTATTCCTTTCTGCAACAAACTGAAAAAGCCCAGCACCGTGATCGCAGATGGAGGCAGCGACTTTGTGGTATTGCGTTATGCAGATGTATTGCTCATGATGGCGGAAGTGGAGAACGAATTGAATGATCCGGGAACGGCAGATGATTACCTGAACGAAGTAAGAGTGAGGGCCGGCCTCCTGAATACAACGGCCACCAGCCAGGCAGGTCTGCGTGCAGCCATAGACATGGAAAGGAAACTGGAGCTGATAGGAGAGGGGCATCGCTGGTTCGATCTCCTGCGCACCGGTACTGCCCTCACCGTCATGAACGACTGGTTCAAAAACAGTGGTGTGCCCATTACGGTTGATCAGCACCATCTTTTATTCCCGATCCCTATCGGGCAGATCAATACAGATCCTTCCATTAAACAAAACCCGGGTTATCATTAAACGAAATATATGAAGAAACTGATCTTAGGCTTTTTTATCCTCGCAGGAGCAGGCATCAATGGTTATGCCCAGCAAAGCAGCGAACGCATCCTGCAACGCCTGCAACATCCCTCCCCGGATTATATACTCACTGTAGCACACCGGGGAGACTGGCGGAATGCGCCGGAAAACTCCATCAATGCCATAGACCGGAGTATTAAAATGGGAATTGATATTGTGGAAATAGATGTACGCAAAACCAAAGACGGCCAGCTGGTATTGATCCATGATAAAACGCTGGACAGAACGACCACAGGAAAAGGAAAGGTGGCGGACTGGACACTGGATTCCCTAAAAACACTTTCCCTCCGCCAGGGCCATGGTGCTGCGGTACGGGAAAAAATAGCCACACTGGAAGAAGCGATGCTGTTTGTAAAAGGCAAACCTGTATTGCTCAACCTGGATAAAGCATGGGAATGCCTGGAAGAAACCTACGCCGTGCTGAAGAAAACAGGCACCCTCCGGCAGGGGATCTTCAAAGGCAATGAAACGCTGGAAGAACTGCGGAAGAAACATGGCGCCATTATGGACAGCATTATCTATATGCCCATGGTATGGCCCATGGATTATAACATCTACGGCAAAACCGCAGCAAACCCGGATGAATATGTAAAAGGGTTTATGAAGGATTTCAAGCCCGTTGCGTTTGAAGTGATCTATGATAAAGAAGATTCTCCGGTGCTGTTAAAAGCGTTGCCTGTTATCCGGCAACAGGGTATCACCGTTTGGATCAATACCCTCTGGGATGAATTGTGTGCGGGGCATACAGATGAACTGGCTATTCATAACCCGGATGCCAACTGGGGCTGGGTGATAGAACACGGTGCCAACGTGATACAAACAGACAGGCCCGTGGAATTACTGGCTTACCTGAGAAAGAAGAAATTACACGATTAAAGAAAGAGGCATACCGGTTGATATGCCCCCAATAAGTTAGACACTTTTTGGGGCACTCCACAGTACGGTATGCCTCCTTTTATTTATTCTGCTCTTAAACTTTTCAGGGGATTGGCAAACGCTGCTTTCAACGACTGATGCGCAATGGTAACCGCTGCAATAATGAAAGAAACTGCGATCGCCACTATAAAGATGCCTCCGCCTATGCTCACCTGGTAAGCATAGGTTTCCAGCCAGCTGCGCATAATAAAGTAGGCAACGGGGGCAGCTACAACAAAAGCAATGATGATCAGTACAAAGAATTCTTTTGCAAACAGCACAATGATATTCGCCAGCGAAGCGCCCATCACTTTACGGATACCTACTTCTTTCCTCCGCTGAAGGGCAGCGAAGGCCACCAGCCCGTATAAGCCGAGGCAACCGATAAGGATAGCCAGCGAAGAGAATAAACGAAAAGCCGTATATACCTTTTGTTCCTGTTTGTAGAGGGAGGCAATATGATCATCCAGGAATTCATACCGGAAAACACTTTCCGGGAAAAGGGCAGACCATTCACTTTCTATGCGGTTGATCGTGTTGCGCATATCCGCAGGTTGCAGTTTTACACTGGCTGTAAAGAAGCCCTGTGGCATATAACGAAGGATGCAGGGCCTTCTGTCCTTATGTTTGGATTCACTCTGGAAATCCTGCACAACACCCAGTATGGTACATTGGCGCCCTGCGGCCCTGATATACATACCAACCGCTTCTTCCGGGCGATGTATGCCCAGCTTATGGATCAGGGTTTCGTTCACTACTATGTAACGCGTGGTGTCCTGGGGATTATTTTTACGGATCTTTTCTCCTGCAAGTAGTTTGATATCGAACATATCCATGAAATGTTCATCCACGCTCTTGATCTCTGTTACATCATCTTTTGTAATGCCTCTTTCCGGGCAGGTGAAGGGTGCATAATTACTATTATAGGAAGGTGCTCCGGAAGACAAACTGATGGCTTTCACACCGGAATTAGCCTGTAACTGCTCCCGCAATACATCCTTTTTAGTATTTTCCGGTATGCCAAATGATATCACTGCTTCTTTATTAAAACCCAGGTCACGGTTCTTGAAATAATCCATTTGCGCGGCTACTACCAGGGTACCCACTATCAGTATCTGTGAAATAGTGAATTGAACAAACACCAGTCCTTTGCGTAGTGTAAGCCCTCTTCCGGAAATGGCTGCAACGCCGTTTTTCAGAGAGTCAACAGGCCGGAATGAAGATTGCACAAAAGCAGGATACAAACCTGCCGACAGAATGATCAGGGCCGTTATGGCCAGTAATAATCCAATTACACCCGGCTGGAATAACTGTGTTGCACTGATCTTTACATCCAGCCATTGTGCTGCATTGGGCAGTACCAGGTAAGCAACAAGGCAGCCGATGATCACGGCCAGCAATACCAAAAAGCTCGTTTCTCCCATGAACTGACGGATCAGCTGAGGGCGGTTAGCACCGAGAGCTTTACGCACACCTACTTCTTTGGCGCGTTTGATAGCCTGTGCCGTAGCCAGGTTCACGAAATTGATACAGGCAGTAACGATGATCAGTAAAGCAACTATGCCCAATGCTCGGTAAGTATTGCGGGAAGTGGTAGGCGTAATGCCGCTCAGGTAACGCTGATCAAAATGGATCTCTTTCAGCGGCTGCATCACCAGCTTCGCTTCTTTCGCAATATCGTTGCCCCAGTTCCTGGCAATAAAAGCAGGTAACCTGCTGTTGAGCTTTGCAATATCGTAATGTTCCGGCAGCACGATATAGGTATTCGCATTCATGATCTGGTAGAAGTGTTTCACTCCTGCGATGTCTTTCGCGATCGTTTCACATGAAATGAGGAATGTAAAAGGGAAGTGGGTATTACCCGGGAGGTCTTTGATCAATCCTGTTACCTTCAATCCTTTTTCACCATCTACCTCCATCACCTGGCCCATAGGATCTTCTTTGCCGAAGTATTTCCGGGCAATGCTTTCTGTCAGTACAACGCTGCCCGGAGCACTGAGAGCAGTCTTAGGATCACCGGCCAGCCATTGATGATCAAATGTCCGGAGGAAGGCCGGGTCTGCAAAGGAATATCCTTTTTCTACATAACGGGTATCGCCGATCTTCACAATACCTTCAGGCTGGTACCATACCTGGCTTACGTCTTCCAGCTCCGGAAAATCAGTACGCAGGGCAGGGGTAACGGCCATGGAAACACTGGGGTTGAAGTCAAGTGCATTCATGGTTACCCTGTAGGTACGGTCTGCCTTCCTGTGCCAGGCATCGTAACTTAACTCGTTCTTCGTAATTAAGAAGATGACCAGGCAGGAAGCAATGCTTAACGTTAGTCCCATGACATTAAGGGATACATAACCTAAGTTGCGCCATATATTCCTGCACGCGACGATAAGGTAGTTTTTCAGCATGGCTAGTTGGGCACAAAGGGAATGCCAGTGGTAATGGCGTTGATTATCAATGGGTATTGATGCTTCGGTTGTCCGGTTTTAACCCGTACGGTGTTCGCTTTTGAACAGGATAAATAGAAGGGTTTGTTATCTGTAAAGATCAGTTTTCCGTGCTGGTCCACATACATCCCCGGTTTGGAAAGCGGGATCTTTTCTTCTTCTTTTTTATACACACCTTCGAGGTGCACGGCAATCTCTTCCGCCTCCATTCCCACTTTCAACATCTGCATAGCCATGCCTGTCAAAGCCCGGTACATTTCATGCACCCTGTTTTCTTCCGGCAGGCTGCGGTAGCAACGGGAAGCCAGTCTGGATGCGATCACCAGCATACCGGCATACGCCATGGTTCTTTTGAACCGGGGATCTTTCTTTACGCGTTTGCCGGTTAAGGAGCTTTTCAAACGGGCATAGTAACCATCCTTCGTTTTATAAAAACAAATGTTATCAATGGTACCTCTGATCTTTATCGGGCCGGTTTGCTTTGCCATATGGCAAAAATAAGGGATAGCATACATCCGGTTTATTGGGATTTCCCAAAAAAGCATAGCAATCCCGTAGCAATCCCGTAGTAATCCCGTAGTAATCCCGTATCAAACCCGTATCAATCCCGTATCAAAAGCATAGTAAAAGCGCACTTTCCTGATAGCAGATTATGTAGATATTTTTGTATGTTTACGCTGCCTGACAGCACGAATAACAGGAAGTGTCAGCCGCCAGCACCCGTACCATGTAACACATGAACAAGTCCCAGCTCTATAATAGTGACCTGATTTCCATTAAAAATGGAGACAGGAAGGCATTTGATAATTTTTACGTTGCGTATTTCGACCGCATCTTTGTTTTGCTTCTTTTCTTTTCCAAATCCAGGGAAGTAGCGCAAGACCTGTCCCAGGAAACTTTTGCAAGAGTTTGGGAATCCCGCGCATCCCTAAACCCGGAAAATTCGCTTAAAAGCTATACCCGCCGCATCGCGAAAAATCTTCTCCAGGACTATTTCCGGAAAATTGCCGTAAGAAATAAACACGAAAAAAATTTGCAGGCAGCAGACCAGGTGGAAAACAAAACGATGGATCGGGTATTAGACAGCGAACTGCGGAACCTGCTGGAAGAAGCCGTAAAAAAACTCCCCCCTGACAAACAAGTGATTTTCAGGATGAGCCGTTATGAACACCTTACCTATGCAGAAATAGCAGCTGCGTTGAATATTACCCCCAAAGCCGTTGAAAGACATATGGCAAGAGCGCTGCAATATCTCAGAACCTATCTTACCGAAAAGGCCGGATACCAGTTGCCGGTTTGCCTTTTGTTCTTCAGCACCCTGTCTCAATAAAAAAAATGCAAACAGAGGGGGGATAGCTCACAGTAGAACGTATTAGTTATTATATCGCTGCCAAATGAATAGATCCAGATGAATAGATCAAGGCTATATGCCATTCTCGAAAAAATAAAAAAGGGTAATTCCACAAAGGAAGAAAGAGATCTGTTGGTCCAGTGGTATGAGGCTGCTGATGAAGCAGATGCGGAAGAATTGTTTGATGAGGTTGGAGATATCATAGATCGCATGGATCTGCCTTCCCTGAAAACGCTGGAGATGCAACTGTCTGATACTGAAATGCCAAGAGTGATCCCAATCCGCAACCGCTGGCGCAGGCTGGGCATCGCGGCTGCAGTTTTGATCTTAGTTTTCTCCACTATTGGCGTTTACCGCTCTTTCAAAGGCAGCCGGCTTTCTATGACGGTTTATAGTACCGGCAAAGGCGAAACGCGCCATATCCGGTTGCCAGACGGGTCTGAGGTTACATTGAATGCCAGCAGTGCACTAAAGGTGCCGGAATCATTTCTGTCGGAGGAAAGGAGCGTTTTCCTGAAAGGCGAAGCTTTTTTCTCTGTTTCGAAGTCCGAAAAGCTGCCGTTCAGCGTCTTGTCGGAAGACAGCGTATTGGTGAAGGTGCTGGGAACTTCCTTTAACATCAATGCCTATAGCAGCAACATAGAAACGAAAGTGGCTGTTTTAACGGGAAAGGTGGCGATAAGCAAGGCTGATCAGCAACTGGGTTTGTTCAGTGCCGGTCAGCAACTTATATACAATAAAGACAGCCGGCTTTTTTCACGGACAAACGAAGAGAATGCAGACGCCTGGCTGAAAGGTACAGTGGCTTTCCGGGGTAATACCCTGAATGAAGTGGTAGAAACGTTATCCAGGGTTTATAATAAGGAAATAGCGCTGAAACCGGGTGTGAATGGAGAGCTACAGTTTACCGGCAACTTTGAAAAGGAATTGGGAATTGATAACATTTTGAAAATGGTATGTGCGCTTCATAGTTTGGAATATACATACAAAAACAACCAGATCGTAATCAGCAGAAAGCAACTTTAACAAAAAAAATAAGCGAAAAAAAAATGACAGCATGCGCAGGCATTGCTGAGGGCTTTGCTTTGCCTGCAAACATAAGTCCGGCCATTGCTCTGCAAAAAATGTATCAATACTAAATTCAAATAAAAACTCCACGTCAGTTATGAGATGCAACCAAAAGAGAAAAATTTTACACCGGCGCATATTTGTACCGGTGATGGTGTTTTTTGCCGTCTTCCTGTTGTCGGGTGCTATGGCGCTACCCTGCCATGCGCAACAGATTGATGAAGTACGTATTTCCCTTAAAGGAGGTGGGCGAACAGTGGTCGAAGTACTGGATGAGATCCAGCAAAAATCGGCTTTCCAGTTTGTATATGATCCTAAGCAAATAAACGGCAACAACATAAAAATTCACCAGTCATTCAGGAATGCCACGGTAAAAAGTGTGCTGGACAGCCTGCGGCTGACCAGCCAGGTAAATGGTAAAAATGTGCTCCTCACCAGGGCATCGGCTTCGGCGCCAGGTGCTGAGAAGATCAGGATCAAAGGTATCGTGAAGGATAGCCGGGGAACGCTGCTGCCGGGTGTGCTGGTACAGGAAATGGGCACAGAAAACGCCCAGGTTACAAACGCAACCGGCGCATATGAGATCATGGCGGATGCCGGGGGCACACTGTTATTTAAAATGATGAGGTATGCGGAGAGCGTAATACCTGTTGAGGGCAGAAGTATCATCAACATTACACTTCAGGATGCGGCGAAACAGCTGGATGAAGCCGTAGTGGTGGGGTTTGGAACGCAAAAAAAGTATTCCGTTGTAGGCGCTATCACTACTATCCAGCCTGAGGAACTGCAGATGAGCACCAGCCGCTCGCTCAGCAGCAATCTGGCCGGGCAGCTTTCCGGCATTATTGCAACGCAACGCAGCGGTGAGCCGGGTTATGACAATGCGAGTTTCTGGATCCGGGGGATTTCCACGTTTGCGGGAAGCCGTAGTCCACTGGTATTGGTTGACGGAGTGGAGCGGTCGCTGAACAATATAGACCCTGCAGAAATTGAATCTTTCTCCATCCTGAAAGATGCTGCTGCCAGTGCTGTATATGGCGTACGTGGCGCAAATGGCGTTATCATCATCAATACCAAAAGAGGGCATATTGGAAAGCCTGCCATGAATATACGCATGGAGCAGGGATTCACACAACCGGTGAAGATACCGGATTTCCTGGGCGCCGCGGATTACCTGGAAGTATTGAACGGCATTGCCAGGGAATCTGGCGGACAGATACCTTACACGCAGGAGCAGATAGACAATATCCGCAACAAGGTGGATCCGGACCTATACCCCGATGTTAACTGGCTGGATGCCATCACCAACAACCATGCATCTAACACCAGGGTAAACCTGACTGTATCCGGCGGCAGTGATTTTCTGCGTTATGCCTTTGTGGGTTCCTATTATGGGGAGAACGGCATTATGAGCAGAGATGAAACGCAAAGCTGGAACTCATCGCTCAAATTGAAGCGGTATAATATGCGCACCAACATCGATCTGAAACTCACGCCTTCAACCCTGATGCGGGTTAACCTGGGGGGGTATCTGCAGGATGGGAACAGGGCGCCCCAGTCCATCGATGACCTGTTCAGCAGGGCATTTGAAATACCGCCGTACGTGCATCCTGCCCGCTACTCTTCCGGAGAAATTCCTGTTACGCCGGAACGCTCAAACCCCTGGGCCCTTGCCACCCAAACCGGCTACGACCGGTCCAGCACCAGCAAACTGGAATCCCTGTTCGCTATCGAGCAAAACCTGGATGCGCTTACAGAAGGACTAAAAGCGAATGTCAAATTTTCATTCGACCGTTATTCAGGTAACAGTGTAAGACGCAGCAAAACGCCGGACTACTACAATCCCGCCACAGCCAGGCTGCCTGATGGTTCGCTGGATCTTGTCATCTACAAATACGGCGAACAATTCCTGGGCTATTCCACCGGGTCTGAATGGGGAGATAAAAGTGTGTACCTGGAAGCGTCCCTGAACTATAGCCGTAACTTCGGCCGTCACTATACAGACGCGTTATTCCTTTACAATCAGCGGAACTATGATAATGGAGACCGGCTTCCTTTCAGGAATCAGGGCATTGCAGGGCGTTTCTCTTATGCCTTCGATCACCGGTATATCGCAGAGTTCAACTTTGGGTATAACGGCTCAGAAAACTTCGCCAGAGGCCGCCGCTTTGGTTTCTTTCCCTCTGTAGCCATTGGCTGGCTCATCAGCGAGGAGCCATTTATGAAACGTTTCAATAACACGATCTCGAAGTTAAAAGTGAGAGGTTCCTATGGCCTGGTAGGAAACGACAGGATAGATGGCCGCCGCTTTGCTTATATCACCACCATCGGCGATACGGATGGTTATAGCTGGGGGATTGACGCGGATTACGGCCGGGCTGGCAGAAGAGAAGGAGATTACGGCGTTGAAAACCTAACCTGGGAAACGGTAACCAAAACCAATGTAGGTATAGAACTGGGCTTGTTCAACAGCATAGAGCTGCGGGTTGACCTGTTTGATGAGTTACGCCGCGACATATTCATGCAGCGCAAAACGATCCCTGGTTCTGCAGGTTTTATCCAAACCCCCTGGGCAAACTTCGGGAAAGTGAACAACAGGGGATTGGATATGTCTCTTGACATTAAAAGACAGTTCAATTCCAACTTTTTCCTGTCAGTAAGAGGTAACCTTACCTATGCTGTCAACAAAATACTGGAACAGGATGAGCCGGCTACCGTAATTGGTACCAATCGTTCATCTACAGGCAAACCTGTAGGGCAAATATTTGGCCTGGTAGCAGAGGGGCTGTTTTCCGAAGCGGATTTCGAGGATGTGGATAACGGTGTGCTGAACAAGTCCATCCCCGCACACACTTACGGCCTTGTGCGCCCCGGAGACATCAAATACAAGGATCTCAACGGTGATGGCTTCATCAACGATTTTGACCGCACTGCAATTGGCGGCACCGTAGATCCCCAGATCGTATATGGATTCGGATTGAATGCGCGGTACAGGCAGTTTGATATTGGACTTTTTTTCCAGGGCAATGCTAAAACACAACGCGTGATCGGTGAAGGCACTACCTACTTTATTCCGGGTTCCGGCAGCGGAGCCCTGGGAAATATTTATGCAAACGTAGAGGACCGCTGGACAAAGGAAAACCCAAGGCAGGATGTTTTCTGGCCGCGGCTTTCCAACTCCGTGCATGCTAACAACACACAGGCTTCCACATGGTGGCTGAGAGACATGAGCATGATCCGGCTCAGGAACCTTGAACTGGGGTATAATTTCCGCACCTATCACTTTGGCAAAGTAAAAATGGATAATGCACGCCTTTTTATCAGGGGCAACAATCTTTTCGTTCTTTCCTCCTTCGACCTGTGGGACCCGGAACTGGGTTCATCTAATGGTTTCAGGTACCCGATCATGAAATCGTTGTCCGTTGGATTGAATGCAAATTTCTAAGTTCCACTAAACACACGTCAAATTATGAAAAAACTGATCTACATATTCCTGCTGCCCTTGCTGCTGTTATTCAATTCCTGCGAAAAGTTCCTGGACAAATCACCGGAAGACCTGCTGACGCTCGACATGATATTCAATGATAAAACGAGAACGGAAGATTGGCTGGCCGGTATTTATGCCAGCGTTCCCGATCCTTACTGGGGCTTTGCAAGAAGTATTGCATACGATCCCCTGTCGGACGATATGGCGCCTTCAACAGGTTGGGAACAATTCGGCTGGACCGTAATAGGCAGGCAAACCGGGAACTGGAACCCTACCACCTCCTGGGATCCGAATTACTGGACGGTCCTGCAGCAGCGCATCCGCTCTGCCTATATTTTCATCGGCAGGGTAAAGGCCAATCCTGTGCAAAAAGTGACGGAAGAAGAAGTAGAGCTCCTGAAGAACGAAGCACGGTTCCTGATAGCTTATTATTACTGGCTGCTGACGGAAGCGTACGGCGTGGTTCCCTTCAATGCCGGGATCATACCTACAAACGCAACGGAAGAAGAACTGATGCAGGCGCAGATCCCCTTTGACAGGATGATTGACTGGATAGATAAAGAACTGAAAGAGGTATCTGGCAAACTACCTGCTTCCTATAATATTCCCAGCAAATACGGGCGCGCCACTTCCATCATGTGCCTGGCGGTGAGGGCGAGGATGCTGTTATTTGCTGCCAGCCCGCTGGTGAACGGCAACCCCGATTATAAGGGATTTAAAAACAACAAACAGGAAGAATTATATAACGGTACCTATGATCCGGAGAAATGGGTGCGTGCAAAAAATGCCTGCAAGGAACTCCTTGATGCAGCCCATTCGGCAGGGCATCAACTGTACATTGAATTTAACAAGGATGGTGCTATCGATCCGTTCATGTCATATCAGAACATGATGTTCGCAAAAGGAAATCAGAACAAAGAAATACTTTTTGCACGGCCAGTCGCGAACCACTGGGAATACGACAAACATGCCCAGCCAAGAGGTACGGGAGGTAACGGCGGAATGGGTATTACGCAATCGCTCGTGGATGCCTTTTTTATGAATAACGGACGCCCTATTACAGACCCCTCTTCCGGTTATGTGGAAAAAGGATTCTCCACCCTGCCCGAAGTACGCAACACAAAATGGCTGGAAGCGCAGGGGGATCAGGCAGGTAAGGAAGGACAGGTAACGCTGGCAGGGACCTACAACATGTACTGCAACCGCGAAGCACGGTTTTATGTATCCGTACTGTATAACCGGGCATGGTTCCGCCGGGAAGGCCGCACCACCCGCTTTATGCAACGGGAATGGGACGGTGGCCCTACGCACGATGCACCTCAGAATGGTTACCTGCTGAGAAAGAAAGTGCACCCGGCCTTTGATCCACGGACAGGTGCAAACCCCTACCGCCCTGGTATCCTCTACCGGCTTGGAGAAGCTTACCTTAATTACGCAGAAGCGCTCAACGAAGCAGACCCCAATAATACTGAGATATTTACCTATCTCAACCGTGTGAGGGAAAGGGCCGGTTTACCGGGCTATGGTACAGGTGCCGGACAAATTCCACTTGCCGGACAGGCGGAAGTACGGGAGGCCATCAGGAGGGAACGCCGCGTAGAACTGAATAATGAAGGGCTGCGCTGGAATGATATCCGTCGCTGGAAAATTGGTGAAGCAACACTCGATGGTAACTTCTACGGCATGAACTATAACGGCTCGCAACTCAGCGATGATGAAAATGATCCCCAGGCTTTTTTCAAGCGGACCGTATATCAAAGACGCAGGTTCAGTAAAAAGAACTACTGGTTTCCTGTTCCCCAATCAGAGATTGACAAGAACCCCAACCTGGCTCAAAATCCGTTTTGGTTGAATTAATTTAAAAAATGATGATCACGGTAAATGTCCATTTGCCGTGATCATTCATTTAAACCCCAAAATCACCATTTCAACCAACAGAATAAACATTTGATGATATTGTAACATCTGAGATCCTTCCCCGCCATATAGCTTTGCGGAAAACATTTCAAGTACAATGAAAAAATCAGTATTTCTTTTTGTTACCCTCATCACATTTTTGTCCGCCTGCAAGGATAAGGACAACCCAGCCCCGGATAACAGTAAAAAGTTCCTCAAAAAAGTAGTATCCGTAGAAGCGGGCGTTACCACTGTGTACAACGTCACCTACGATGCGCAGAACCGCATCATATCATCTAACAGGGAAGATGGTTTAGAAACAAGGGAATTCACGTACAACGACAAAGGCTTTATCTCAAAGATCAGCCTCCGGCAGGATAAGGACAATGATGTATATGAATTCACCTACAACGCCGCAGGTGAGCCCCAGGCCGGTATCCATAAGATGTATGCAGAAGGCGCGCTGTACGCAACAGAAAACTACCAGTACACCCTCGCTAACGGAAAAGTTACCCAGATCCATTCCATTACCCATACAGAGGAGGGAGAGATGGAAACTACTTACAAGCTGTTCTACACCGGTGCGAATTTCACCAAACTAACTTCAGAAGGAGATGCGGGAGAAGTGAACGTTACACTCACCTATGGCAATAAGAAATCGCCTTACAGCGGTTTCCTGATGAAGTATGCCCTGGTTCCCAGTATTGCATTTGAATTATTCTCCCCCAATGAAATGCTGACGATGGACTTTAAATACGTTGGAGGCGGGCCTGACTTTTCCAGTACGGTCACTTACACTTATGGTGCAGATGGATTCCCCACAAAATCAGTAACGAAATTCGCTGACGAGACAGATAACGATGTAACGTCAACATTCGAATACAGGTAATGCCTTAACCCCAGGGATCCCTGTAGATCTCATCGTAACTGTTAACCTCAATCACTTTTAATCCTGTACTTTTCAGGAACAACGCCTTGCCCGCACTGCGGGCATTTGGCGTTTCTGTACGCGGCATCACATACCATCCTTCCTTTTTCCTGTCGGGGAATTTTTTAAAGTACTTCGCTCTTTCTATCAGCAGCCAGCGGATAAATACTTCATTTTCTTCCATGGAAAGACCAAAGATGCAAAGGGGCTTGTTTAACAGGATCTCCAGCCAGGTTTGTTTTCCTTTCCAGTGTTTATGTGCATATAGCCCCCGGCTCATAAGGCTGCGGGCACGTTCCACGCAACCCATATAATGGGAGAGGCCCAGCCGGATGCTGCGGGGATACCGTACAAAACCATTGATATACCAGATGCCAAAGCCGGCCGTGGGGCTTTTCAATTGCTGATCCCCATAATAAGTGCTCCAGGGGTAGAAATCGGAGAAACCTTTTTTATCCGTGAAGTATTGCTGCAGGTCCAGCGACCTGGGCAAGACCAGGTCGAAATTAGTGGTCAGTACCGGGCTGCCCATTTCCCGGGCTTTGGTGATAAAGCTTTTATGATGTGGTTGGAAAGACCAGTCTCCCAGCAACCTGGCCGCTTCTTTCTGAATAGCGTAATTGGCCGTTGATCCCTGTATGTCCAGCAGGTCGTAAAACTCCGTCATGCTAAGTCCCTGGGGTATCTGCTCAAAGTTTTCAGGGGAGAACTTCTTCCATAGCTGTAATAACAGGTGGTCCCAGGAAATGGCCTTTGGATTTCCTGGGTAACGATTAATACCATTGCCCACAATAAAGGCAATGTTTTCCCGGTTTGCTGATATGATCTCCCTGAGCGGCATATAAATGCTAATATAATGGAACAGATTGCCAATATGAGCATTCTATGGCATCCGGAATAGTTTTTTATTGCAGGCGAAATTGAATGTGCTTCACAGAGGCAACTTTATACATGCTAAGGCGTCTTTATATCAAGATAGTTTCAATATAACAGCTAAGGCCGGAACCCGGTATCCAACATATTGTATCAAGTATTTTTCTTTGTAAACAATGTATCCCCGCAGGTAGTCTTGCCTGCGGGTTTTTCTTTCCCGCATTTGTAATTCTAAATGTTTTCCCTACATTTACAATCTCCCCCCCCTCACATATTCAATTAATAGTTCCAACCTGTATTTATGAAAGGAATGTCGTTGGGAGAGATGCACTCATTCAGCATCCGGCAGGATGTAATACCTTACTACTATACACAGTTCCACACCCATGCGGAGGTGGAGATCGTTCATGTCGAAGAAGGGAAAGGTCTGCATTTTATCGGCAAACATGTATCCGGCTTCCAGCCCGGCGATGTGCTCATGATCGGCGCAGATGTACCTCATTACTGGAAACGCAGTGAAGAAGACGCGACCAGGGCTACGCTGCTGCATTTCAGGGAAGATTTCTGGGGCGAAACTTTCCTGCGCCTCCATGAAAATGCACATATCCGTTCCCTGCTCCAAAAAGCCAGAAAGGGAATTGTGATAAAAGGGGATACCGGCAAACAGGCCGCAGATATGCTCAGCCGCATGCTGAGCGCCGGAGCTACAGAAAAACTCATATTGCTGCTCAATCTTTTACATGTGATCTCCCGCGCTGAGGACCTGGAATTTCTTTCAGACAGTATGATCTCCCCGGATAAGGATGAAATGGACCGGATCAATAACGTATACCGTTATTCCCAGATGCATTTCACCAGGAAGATAGACCTGGAGGAGATAGCGGCGGTGGCCTGTATCAGTCCCAACTCTTTTTGCCGCTTCTTTAAGTCGAAAACGAAAAAAACATTTTCCCGCTTCCTGATGGAGCTTAGAGTAGGGCATGCCTGCAAGTTATTGATGGAAAGCCGCCTGAATAACAAGCGGATATGTTTTGAAAGTGGCTTTAATAATTTCTCCAATTTCCATAAGTGTTTTAAGCAGGTAACGGGAAAAAGCCCGCTGGAATATCAGAAGTCGTTCCAATTGGATTAATATCACATATAAATTATTATTTTGTCTGACAATAATATTAGATTTAGGATCAAAATCTATACCGGGGGATTTTTAATATAACCTAACCCGTAAGCATCAACTAGACCGTGAAAGTATTGCATAGAAATTTTGGACTGACTAGGGGATTGACACAATCTTTAATAGGTCAACTTTCCAATGGAACAGCATTATAGCAATCTGGTTCAAAAATATCTGGCTAACAACCTTACAGCTTCCGAGCAAATGGAGCTGGCGAGGTTGAGTCGGTTGTATGAGCCGCGCCAGTTGATGGGAGGGATGTTTGTTGTGAATCCTTTTATGCTGAAAGAAGAAGGGATGGCCGAACAGGAGGAGATGGAAGATGTGCCTGTGCCGGTACAGGTGGAAGAGGATCCTGCATATGATGATCCTGAAGATGATGACCCTGAAACAGAAGAGCGGCAACAGGGAGAAACAATACTTATACACCAGCACCAGGTAGCGAAAGATAGTTTTTACGATGAAGAAGAGGAGGACGATGATTTTGACGATGATGAAGATGAAAACACTTCCCTGCGGAAAAGCCAGCCAGACCACGAATTTTCCTACCTGTCTCTCGCATACGGTGTTCCTCCGGCCCGCAACCGCCAGGTACTGGAGGAGCTACATAGCCGCATCTCCAACTGGAGCAGTAATCAGACCTCGTTACCGCTGCTTTCCGGCAACGGCCAGGTATTTGAACATTTAGAAAGCCGCGTTTCCAACTGGAATGATAAACCAGCTGAACCATCCCCCCGCAGCCGCCAGACGTTCGGGCAGCTGGAAAGCCGCATCGCCGGGGCGATCCCGGGCAAAATGCCCTCCCGGCAGAAAATACTATTCCTTTTCGCTGCCGTTGCAATAGTCATTTTGTGTATCTCGTGCTACTGGTATTCACGTTACAAAGCGCAGCAAAGAATAGAGGAACTGCATAACCGGCAGCTGATCAAACCCGGCAGCAACAAAGCCACGCTGATCCTTTCGGATGGTTCCGCCATTGAGCTGCTCAATCGCAGAGATGGCCTTCTTACCGTTCAGGGAGGAATAGAAGTGCTCAAATCCGGAGATATTATGCTGGAATACAAAGTACCGCCATCCGGGGTAAAGGAAATTGTTTCCAACACCATTGCCACTCCCCGTGGCGGCATTTACCAGCTCAGTTTGCCGGATGGTTCACACATCACCCTGAATGCCGGATCTTCCCTCACATTCCCCACCGTATTCAGCGGCCCAAGCCGGGAAGTGGTACTTACCGGCGAAGCCTTTTTTGAAGTAGCGGAAGATACCCTGAGGCCCTTCCGGGTAAAAGCAGGAGAAACAGTAGTAGAGGCAATAGGCACCAGTTTTAACGTGCTGTCTTACACCGGCGAACCGCAGCAAACCACCACCATGGTGTCCGGCTCCGTGAAGCTCAATGCCCTGGGATTAGCGCATATCATCCGGCCCGGGGAACAGGCGGTGGTGCATTATCCCACGCGCAGGGTGCAGGTAAGGAATGCCAATGTGGAAGAGGAGATTGCCTGGAAGAACGGAAAGTTCCGGTTCTTTAACCGCAACGCTGCCAGTGTTATCAATCAGGCGGCACGCTGGTATAACATGGATGTGGAATGGGAAGGCGATTTCTCCGATGTGTTACTATCTGCAGACACCTTACGGGATGTCCCTCTTTCCGGCTTACTGGAAATGCTTGAAGCATCCGGCCAGGTACACTTTAAAACAAAGGAGAAACGCCTCATCGTTTTACCCGGCAGCTGGTAAAGCCTTACAACACTTTTATCTCCGTTCTCCTGTTCTGCTGATGCTCCGCTTCCGTACAATCCGTACAGGTATTCACTGGTTTCATTTCTCCATATCCTTTTGCCACCATTCTGCCTTTACTAATACCATTCCTCACCAGGTAATCTACCACACTTTGCGCCCTTGCCTGCGAAAGCTTCAGGTTATGTGCATCACTGCCCCTTGCATCTGTATGCGCAGATAATTCAATACGCACTGCAGGATTATCCCGCAGAAAGAGGATCAGCTTTTTAAGATCGGAACTTGCTTCAGGGCGAAGGTCTGACCTGTCCAGATCATAATAGATCTTTTCCAGCCTGATCTCTTTACCTTCCACCGCTTCTTCCACGCCTAATTCCAGCTGCACATACAAAACCTGGCTTCTGTTCAGGCCTTTGGTGCTGACCTTCTCAATATTGGAGAGGTAGTTTTTCTTTTTACCCGCTACGTTGAACTCAGAGCCGGCCTCCAGCTGAAAACGGAATTCTCCTGAACCCGCTTTGGAAGAGGCCTGGCGCACACTGCTTTTAGTTTCGTTGGTGAGCGTAACGTTCACATCACCTTCCGCCGCTCCGGAAGTTTTATTCACCGCTTTACCTACCAATGTGAACCGGGGATCATTATGTGTTAACGAAACCACGATGTCACCGGCAGTATATTGCTCTTTGTCCACAGTGCCGTAGGTGGCAGCAATGTCGTTCAGACTGGCTTTTACGGTATAATCCTGTTGCATTGTTTGAGGGAATAGCACTTTGCCATTTTTATCTGTAGCAGCTTCCGCTATTTTGCCCGCTGCATTGAACAGTGCAACGGTGGCATCAGGCAGCGGCTGCCCCGTTAGCTCGTCTTTTACATATACCTGTATGTCTTTCAAAGGAACCGCGGCAGGAGGGGGCGTTTGCTTATTCTTCTTCTTAACAGGGAAGATGCGGTAACTCAGGCCCGCAAAAACGCCATAGGAAGAAACGGAGGTAATGTCTTTCACATAGTTCACATTGTTAGGCAATGCAATGATCTCCGAATAGGAATAGGCTTCCTCACTATTGATATGATAGAGATAGTAAGCCCCGGCATGTACTGCCCATTTGGGTGTGAAATAATAATTAACCCTGGCCTGTGCTTTTGCCGCGCCATATAGCTTTTTACTATAACCTGCATGGTTGAACATAGACATATTCAACGGTCCTGCAAAAACGGCGTCCGCCTTAATGGCGGACCCCTCTGCATAAGAAATGCCTCCCCGCAGGTTCAGTTCCACCACCAGCTTTTGGGTCTGGAGTTTAAATGAAGGTCCTATGCCCGCAAAGTATCGTTGCATTTTTGTGGCGGAAAATGTATAACCGGTAGCGTTTAAACCAGTGGAATCGTAGCTGGCAGCTTTATTGGCGTAAGCGTCAACGTCTATACCAATACCCCAGAAGCTCCAGTACTTATCCGCGCTGAAGCCTGCATTAAAGCCTGCCAGCGGCATTTTAACGGTAGAGGGCATATTGTATTTATGGCCAAGATCAAGGCCGCCCCTGAGGGAAAATTGCGTGAATTTATGTTGTGCAGAAGCCGTGCCGGCTATAAAGAACAGTAGAAGTAGTAAACGTTTCATCTTTCATGTTTTTGATCACATATAAAGATCAACAGAGGGCCTGGTTTGTTACCTCTCAGCATAAAAGAAGCCGTCCCGATGTACCGGGACGGCTTCTTCAATTTAAGGGGCTATGTTATACTATTTGCTATTCATTTGATTGATCAGGCCAATTAAGGCTGCCTCAGATACTTCCTGTGGTATAAAATCGATCCCTACATAATTATCTGTACCGTTAGGAGCGGGGATGGTCACATCTTTCATGTGTGCGTAGAACTTTCCGTTTTTGGAAGAGATGGCCAGGAAAGTACCTTCCATACCCACGGTGAATGATTGCTGATAGCTCAGTAACCCTTCTTTACCGGCTGGTGCATTCACAATCACATTGTACAGTTTAATGAGCGTATTCTGGTTCTTTTGCTTGAAGAAGAGCATTGTAGGTTCTTTGCCGGTGTAGTTGGCGCTGGTTTGCTCATTATAGTTAACGGTGAAGTAACCCAGTACTGTTACCCTTGTACCGCCATTATTCAGGAGTGCATCACAGTTCCGCCACTGACCCAGGGCATCCAGCATAAAGGTAGATTCGGTACCTGTAGGGTTGGAGGTGGCCGTAGTACCCATATCTATCCAGGAAACGCCTTTAGGTATTTTGATACTGGAAGTTACGCTGCTGGAAGCATTCACGTGATTGTAACCGGTAGTGGTATAAGAAACGGTAGTGTCTCCCTCCCAGATCGGAATTTTGTTGCTCTGGCCCTGTGCTTCTCTTATACCCAATGGTACTACCACCTGCGCGGAGTCTTTCTTAATGCCCAGTTCAGCACCGTTCTTATCAGCTTTCACGATCAGCTCTCCGAAGGAGCGCAGGAAACCGCCTTTGGCATCCATGGTTGGTTTATCTCCCAGGATCATGTCGCTGGGTTTCAGAATGTCTTTAACATGCACTTTAATGTTCCCGCTCACTACATTGTTATTGGCATCGAGAAATACGTTAGCGGGAAACTTGATCTTTGTGCCTTTGCTGGTGGTGATGGTTCCGCCAACACCGGCATCGAGGGTGAAGGATTCTGCTTTAGGAGCATAAGCTTCAAAGAAAGCAGCCATAGTGCCCAGGTCAGAAAAATCATTCGTTACCTGTTTGTCTTTCCGGCAGGAGGTGATACCTACAGCGGAAATAACGGCGATGGAAAGGATCAGCTTTTTCATATAGTGTGTTTTTGTTTTCAGGAGTAGATAACCAACCGGGAACAATTGTTACCTCCATCCTGAAAAAAAACACTAAGTCATTGATATTCATGTTTGCTGTCTGCCATTAATTTTTTCATGGATTATTTTTTTAAAGTATATTCATAAGCGGAACTACCCATTCACTAAATTTAATCAAATGCCTGTATACCCAACGCATCCCTGGAGCCCTGTACAAAAAATTTCTTTCCGGTTCTTCTTCGCCTTTTTCATCTTATATACTTTTCCCTTTCCGCTCACGGAGGTACCGTACCTGTCTTACGGATATTCACTGTTATGGCATAAGGTGATTCCATGGATCGGCACGCATTTCCTGCATCTTCCGCCCATCACCATTTTTACCAATGGCAGTGGTGATACCACTTATGATTATGTATTACTGCTCAGTTACGTAACGCTGGCCCTGCTGATCGCCATTATCTGGTCTTTGCTGGACAGGCGGCGGAAGAGTTATCATATGGCCTATCACTGGCTGAGAGTACTGATCCGTTATTACCTCGCGGGTATGATGTTCTCTTACGGCTTTGCCAAAGTGTTCCATCTGCAAATGCCTTTCCCTTATCTCTCACAACTGGTGCAGCCTTTCGGGGATAAATCGCCTATGGGCCTGGCATGGTCCTATGTAGGTTATTCGAGTGCTTTCAGCGCATTCACCGGCTGGTCTGAAGTGGTTGCAGGTGCATTCCTCCTCTTCCGCAGAACAACACTGCTGGGGGCTATATTATGCGCCTTCGTTGCCGTGAACATTGTAGCCATCAATTTTTGCTTCGATGTACCGGTGAAACTATTCTCTTCTATGTTGCTGCTGATGTCCCTATTCCTGATGGCGCCGGATGTGCAGCGTTTACTGAACGTTTTTCTCCTGAACAAACCCGCAGAGCCACGGGTTTATTATTCCTTCCTGCCTAAACGCTGGATGCGCATTACAGCCATTGTGATAAAAGTCCTGTTCATTGCATACATCCTCATCAGCCAGGTTGAAAATGGCATAAGAGGGCAGGCGGCTTATGGCGACAAACGTCCTAAACCACCTTTATATGGTATTTACAATACAGAATTACTTGTTCGTAACAATGATACCATTCCGCCACTCACAACAGATACTACCCGCTGGCGGCAGCTGATCATCCAGTTTGAAAAGAGGGCCACGGTAAAACTGATGAATGATACGATCAAGCCGTATAACTTTGTGCTGGACACTACCTTGAAAACAGTTACGGTATTTAGTAACACAGATACCCTGCATAAAACGGTACTGAATTATAAAGCAGATTCCGTGTACCTCACTTTATCCAACGATTCGCTCTATTACCGCTTTAAAAAATATGATCACCGGAATTTCCGCCTCGTGAACCGGGGATTCAGGTGGGTGAATGAATATCCCTTCAATCGCTAAAAGAAAAGGCCCGGGAATTTTCCGGGCCTTATAATATTCCCGATCTTTGCCGCATCATGGAACAACCGGAAATCACCACCACCGAATATGGCACAATGACCCGTATGATCTGGCATTGTGATGATATCCTTGTAGGGCATTCCATCACCCGGTATAATAAGCTCACCTCTCACAAAGGCAGCAGCGAAACGGATATGGTGCGCTTCCATTTTGGTATGAAGGGGAATTACAGTTTCAGCTATAAACAACTGGATCAAACCTACGACCTCATCGGCGGGCACCACAATATCATGTACTCCAAAGGATTTGATATTGAGGTCTGGAACAGAACGCTGGAAGTAGAAGTATTCGGTATCCAGTTCCCGCGGGAACTCTTTGTGAAGTTCACCCAGAATGCCAACGACTGCCTGAAACGTTTTGCAGAAGATATCCTGGCAGAAAAGAGTGTAATGCTCTCAGAACACTGGGGTGCCATTGATGCCCCTATCCAGCAGGTGCTCCAGCAGATCATTCATTGCAAATACGGGGGAGACCTTAAAAAGCTCTTCCTCCTTTCCAAAAGTATAGAGCTGCTGGTACTCTGTGCGGAAGCGTATAACGTGGCCATGGAAAAAAAGGAGCTTTTTGTAAAGAGCAAAACGGATAAAGAAAAGATCATTGCCGTGAGGGACCTGATCAATGAACGCGTAGCAGACCCGCCCAATCTCTCTGAAATTGCCCGAACCGTGGGCCTGAATGAATACAAACTAAAACGGGGTTTTAAAGAAACCTTTTCCAATACTGTATTTGGCTATCTTACGGAGCAAAGGCTTCACCTGGCGCATCAATACTTGCGGGATACTTCCAAAACCGCCGCGGAGATCTCCTATGAGTTGGGTTATGCCACCCCGCAGCATTTCAATAATGCTTTTAAGACCAAATTCGGTATTACACCCAATTCCGTTAGAAATAATCCGTAATATGCAATCCCCTTTTTTCGGGGCAGGGTATTTTTGTGTCAAAATAAAAACATTATGAGCACTTCATTAGTTGTAATTAACGACATCATTATTGATGCACCTGCCGCCAAAGTATGGGATGCTCTTGTGAACCCTGCTAAAACCAAACAATACATGTTCGGTTGTGAAACGGTATCAGACTGGAAGAAGGGGAGTACCCTGGAATGGAAGGGCAATTTTGATGGTATAGACCTGGTAGCGGTAACCGGGGTGATCGTGGATATTCAACCGGGTAAATACCTGGCCTATACTGCCATCGATCCCAATAACCCTGCTATCACAGACACGCCGGAGCGTTGCATCACTGTTACCTACAGCCTGGAAGAAAATAAGGGGCAGACCACCTTCACCGTTACCCAGGGAGATTATGCCAAAGTGGAAGACGGAGAACGCAGGTACAAAGAAGCCTATAACGATGGAATAGGTTGGGACCCTATCCTCGTGGAGATCAAAAAACTCGTGGAAAGTAACTAAATTTTCAATATGAAAGATGAATACATTGCCCTGCCGCTGGTAAATAATACGGGAGCGCACCGCTTTGAAATGGAAGTGGACGGCTATAAGGCGATCATTGTTTACCGCCAGACGCCTGAGCGCATTACATTACTCCATACAGAAGTACCTCCGGAACTGGAAGGGAAAGGCGCCGCTACTGCTATTATTGAAAAAACACTGGCCTATATTGAAACCAATCATCTTTCCCTGGTACCGCTCTGCCCATTGGTAGTGGCCTATATTAAGAGGCACCCGGAATGGAAACGTATTGTGGATCCTTCCGTAACCAACCTTTGAGCTTATGCAGTATAAATTAGCCTTGCCTGTTCGCGGAACTATCGGAACAGCTAAATACCAGTGTACCATCAAATGGCGTAATGGAAGATTCATTGCAGATGAACCACCCAGCTCCGGCGGAGAAGATCAGGGTCCTGATCCCTACACCCTGCTATTGTCCTCCCTGGTCACCTGCACCCTGGTGACCCTGCGGATGTACATTGAGCGCAAAGGCTGGGAGATCCCGGAAATAAAGGTGAATGCCAATATGTTCCAGGAAAAGAAAGAGGATGGCACACATACGGTTATTGACAGGGATATCTCTTTCCCCGATAACACCGCCGATGCAGAACAAAAAAAGAAACTGCTGAGCATTGCAAAAAACTGCCCTATTTCCCGGATACTGGAAGGGGAAGTGAAGATCAGGTCTTTTATGATGAAGTGAATGCTCTTTTCTCAAAAAGCAAAACATTCTTCTCAAAAAAGAAAAAACTCCGCCCTCTGCTGCGCGGCAAGGTCAGCTGCATTAATCCGGATCAACCCGGAAGCTCTTACCGCCAAATTTCGAAATATTGTAACTCAGCCTGGCAGTAAATACCCTGGTCGCCTGGTTTGTACGCCTGTCTACAATTGAACTGCCAGAGATGATCCGCTCCAGGTTATTCCCCTGGTTTAACAGGTCATTGCCACTGATAGAAAAGCTTAACGACTGATCTTTCAGGAATTTTTTGCTCAAACTGGCACTAACGATAAAAGGGTTGGTATTGGACAGGGCGTAACCTGTATTGATGGTTTTGGAGGTTTTAAGATCTATGTACCAGGTCTTTTTTATCCGCCCCATAGTTGAAAGAGACAGGCCAAGCCTTTGAACATTTTTAAAGTTATCACTAACTCCGACGCCATTGTTCATACTGAAGCTATAGTTAACCCTGGTATTGAATGTGAACATTTTCAATCTTAAAGAACTGTTCAGATCTGCCTGGTAATTATGTGTATGGTAAAAAACAGCACCGTTCACCTGCCCCAGCACATCCACAATCGGGTTCTCGTTTTGCACATTATTGTTGGAGCTGAACCTGTAGGATAACCTGGCACCCGCTGATATCTTTTTTGAAGTAAACATCGTATTCAACTGCTGGGATATATTGATGCCCTTGCTAAACCGCTTGTTATTATTAATAAAAACCGCCCTGTTCGATGTTTCGAGCCCACCGGAATAGGAAATGGAATATTTATTTTTTTTGAGCGGTATATTTAAAGCATAGTTGCTGCCCATCCTGAAATTCCCATTGGTGTTTTCGAATCGGGTTTCCTGCTTTAAACTGTTTAAAGTATCCTGTATAAGCACCACATTGGTAACAATTTCGTTCTGAACAGTACTGAAGTTTAGCCCGGTTTGTAATGAGATACCTGTTTTGGCATTTACATAATTGAAGCTGGTGTTAACATTGTGGCTAAACGAGGGCCTCAGGTTAGGATTGCCGATCACAATATTCTGCAGGTTTTCAGTATTCCGGACGGGTTGGAGCTGGTTGATGCTTGGGTTCCTGTTACTGCCACTGTAATTAAGTGTGATGGTTTTGCTTTTGGAAAAAGTTTTGCTCAGGTTAATGCGGGGAGAATAATTCAGGTTATTGTTCCTGATCTTTCGCCCCAGGTGAACGTAATCGCTGGTCAGCAAAGTGGGACTGGCGCTAACCCCAAAATTGTAGCGCATCTTATTACTGGAATACCCGTAAGTTAAACTGATAGCCTGGTTAACAGATACCGAAGCATAATCTGTACTTAGCGAATCTACAAATGCAGGCAGTTTACTCAGCTGGTCTATCACAAACGTTTGTACCCTGCTGGTGTTTTTGCCAACGGACAGGTTATAGCTCAGGTTTAAATGTTGCCTGGCCAGGGTATCCTTCGGCCTTTTTAAACCAAGACTGTAACTAAACCCCAAATTGAAGCTCTGGTTGTTATTATCTGTAAAGAGGTTCCTGTTCAGCAAAGAGTCTTTCACTAAAAGCTCCGTAGTTTTATCGTAATACCGCGTGTTGGTGCTGATGAACTGATCAGATTGATTGGAAGAACTGGAAATGCTGAAATTGCCGGACAGACTGCTCTTTTTATTTTTTAAGATCTTAGAGAAATTGAGGCCGGCATTGATCGAAGGTGACTTATTGACCGATTGATTAATATTCTCCAGGTCTTGTTTGATCACTCCCCATTGGTTGTTTACTGAAGAACTGATGTTTTCGGTATTATTATAAGATACCATTACATTACCATCGAGAAAGAACTTTTTATTCTTATAGGAAAAATTACCGTTGAAGTTATGACTGTTGCTGCTGCTTTCACCATTACTAAGGGTTTTCTGGTAGAAGGTGCCCAATGGATTTAGGGTTTCAATGGCCTGCTCGTTGGCAAATGCACTCCTGTTGTTCCCCAGGTTATAGTTAATGCCATAACGCATATTTTTGCTGATCTCATCCGCATGAGATATCCCGCCTGTCATAGACCGTGCTGTTCCTGCCCCGTTATTTGAAGTATTGTAGCCCAGCTCGCCACTGCTTTGCTTAGTATCTTTCCATAGGTTAACGTTTCCGCCAATTCCAAACTGGTTATTAGTTCCGCCATTGATACCCGCATTGCCAAAGCTGCCACTGTTCATGCCCGGTTTCGTAACGATGTTTAATAACTTAATAGGTTCCGCCGTTTTAATACCGGTAAAGTTGGCCTGATCACCATAATCATCAATTACCTGGATCTTTGCTACAATACCCGCCGGCAGCCTGGCGATAAAATCTTTTATATTATTAGTAAAGAAATCCTTGCCGTTCACC
The DNA here is from genome assembly GCF_039545795.1 of Chitinophaga niabensis. Taxonomy (NCBI): domain Bacteria; kingdom Pseudomonadati; phylum Bacteroidota; class Chitinophagia; order Chitinophagales; family Chitinophagaceae; genus Chitinophaga; species Chitinophaga niabensis. The sequence goes on from NZ_CP154260.1 coordinate 1,824,887, forward strand.
CGCAGTTTGTACATGCCCTTACCCATAGTGGTAACGTTATATCCATCGTCCACCTCCAGGCCGGGGAGCTGTTTCAGCAGGTCTGCCACATTATCGCCATCCAGCACCTGGTAGGCGGCAGCATTATACTCAATGGTATCCTGCATAATCCTTATGGGGTTGGGTTTGCCCTTTATCACCACCTCTTTCAGCATGTGCACATCCGGTTTCAGTTGGATGTGTTTGATTTTCAATACTTTTTTATCGCCAAAAGAATAATTGGCGGTAAAGTCCTGGTACCCGGTAATGCTAATCTTTAGTAAGAAAGATTCGCCTTTTACTTTTGTGAAACTGAAATATCCATCCTGATCGGTAGTGGTATGGAGCGTGTCTTTATCGCCGATCAGTATTACATTGGCATCTTTAATGGCGGTTTTGGCAGAGTCCACCACATAGCCATTCATGCGGTTATGGTTTTGTGCATACACACCGGGGTTGCACAAAAACAGGAATAAAGGGAGGAGGAGGGATAAGCTTTTTTTCATCAAAAGATCAGCTTCTTTAAGCTACTTTATTTATGATGAAAGAAATATGCCTATTCCATAAAATGGCTGATTTTATATTAATATTAACAAACATTCAATAGATCACCAGCTTACAGGGGAATTGCTTTTTAATGTAAGCCACCGGCTCCTCCGTATCTTCCTCATCCATCCTTTCAAACAGGATGCGCGCTGCCTCACTGCCCATTTCAAAAGAGCTTTCTTCAATGGCAGCCAGCGGCCGGTGATCAAGATGCTGCAGCAAAGGCAGGTTGCCAAAGCCCGTAAATTCAATGATATCTACTTTATCCGGGTAATGGCTCTTTAAAAAGTCGATCGCCTGGATGGTGATATAGTTCTTAAAAGTAAAAATGGCAGTAGGAGGAGCTGCCTGTTCCATGAGTTGGCGCATGGCCTCAAAAGTGGAAGCAGGGGTAAGATCTACCTCCTGCACTAAAGCGGTATCGAAAGGGAGCAGGTTTTTCAGCAGCGCCTGTTTGTAGCCTGCAAAACGTGCCTGACTGGTACGCATGGATTCCGGGCCCATAATATGTGCAATACGGGTATGCCCCCTGTCTATCAGGAACTGGGTAGCTTCCAACGCACCTTCCTCATTGTTGGAAGATACATAATCGAACACCACACCCTTTGGCTCACGGCCAATGCATACTACGGGAATACCCATAGACAGGAACTTCTGAAATGGCTGCATGTCCACCGTATTTTTGGTAACAGATACAATCACCCCATCCACCCGGTTACGGATCATCACATCCACAATCTTCTCTTCCTTCTGTGCATCTTCATGAGACTGTGAAAGGATCACGTTGTAATCCTTCTTTTCTGCTTCTTCTTCCACACCGTTCACAGCCAGTACATAATATTGGTCCAGCAGATCAGGTATGATCAGCCCTATAGTAAATGTTTTACTCAGCTTAAAGTGCCTCGCCGCTTCGTTGGGAATATAGTTAAGTTCCTTTGCCAGTTTCTTTACCCGTTCACTGGTATAAATACTGATGGTAGCATCGTTATTCAAGGCCTTTGAAACCGTGGATACAGACATGTTTAATTTTTTGGCTATATCCTTAATGGTTACCCCTCTTTTCATGTAAAAAGCATTAGTCAGTCCATAATACTAAAATAATCCGGAAATAAAGAAAACGTTGTAATAAACCATTTCAATCGTTGTAATAGGTTTTGCGCATAGCGGCCAGGGGATAGAATCGATTGCAAATGGTAAATTGGTTGTAGAATTTCGCGTTAAAGAAGGACCTAACAACAGTCATTCCACCGTACAGAAAATACCAATTTCTAAATCAAACTAAACTGATCCAACATGACGATTAGCATCAGGAGCAGGCTGATAATAGCCTGTTGCGCACTCGCAATGATGTTCATGCTCTTCTGCGTTACCACCTTTGCCCAAACAAAACCCCTGAACGGCATTATCAGAGATAAAACCGGCAGACCTGTTCCCGGCGTTACGGTTGTTATACAGGGAACCACCACAGGCACCACTTCAGATGCTGAAGGACGCTTCAAATTGAATGCACCTGAAAATGCGGTGCTCGTTTTCTCCTTTATCGGCTACCAGACACAGAAATTAACCGTAGGTGCTGCTGCTTCCTATAATGTTATACTACAGGATAATACTACTGAATTGGATCAGCTGGTAGTGGTAGGGTATGGCACCAGGAAGAAAAGTGATGTCACCGGTGCCGTGTCGCAGGTAAAGGCCACTGCGCTTGAAAACGAGAATCCTGCCAATGTGCAGGACCTGCTCAGGGCCAATGTTCCCGGCCTGAACGTTACTGCATCCAATTCCGCCAAAGGTGGCGGGGACCTTACCATCCGTGGTAAGTCGTCTATCAATGCAGGCACAACACCGCTGATCGTACTGGATGGTGTGATCTATCCCGGTCAGCTCAGCGATATCAACCCGAACGATATCCAAACCATTGACGTGTTGAAAGATGCCAGTGCCGCAGCGGTATATGGTGCCAAATCTGCCAAAGGAGTGATCCTTATCAATACAAAACGCGGTACGCGTTCCAAACCTACTATTACCTTCAACACCAATGTAGGCGTATCCACTTTAGCCATGGATGAACCATTGTACGATGGTCCCGGTTTTGTAAGATGGAGAAGGGATGTGATGTACAGTGTAAACGCAAATGCCAAACCCTATCAGTTTGATGATCCCCGTGCACTGCCTTCCAATATCACGGTGGACCAATGGAAGGCCTATGATAACTCCCAGGGTGATCCGGTGGATATCTGGCTGAACCGCCTGAAAATATTACCGGTAGAGGTGAAGAACTACAAAGCGGGTAAAACCACTGACTGGTACAGCCAGATGTTCCATCATGCTTTCCGGCAGGATCATACCATAAGCATCGCCGGTAAAAAAGAAGATATTTCCTACTACATCTCCGCAGGTTATGTGAACAACGAAGGTATCATTGTAGGTGATAAATTCAAAACCTTCCGTACACGCATCAACGTAGAAGCAAAAGCGGCAAAGTTTGCAACGGTGGGTATCAATATGCAGTTTGCTGACCGTGATGAAAGCCAGGTACCTGTTACCTGGGGCCAGATGGTGAATGCTTCTCCCTACGGCGAAAAATACAAGGATGATGGTAAAACCCTGCGGGATAGCCCAAATGACGATGTGGGAAACAACCTCAATCCTTTCCTCGAAAATACCTACACCAACCGGATGGATAAAACCAATACGCTCTTTGGTTCATTATACCTGAAAGGGGATCTGCCTTTTGGTTTTTCCTATCAGACCAACTTTTCACCCAACTTTGATTTTAACCGTTACTTCAACAGCATCTCTGCAAAAGACTTCCGTTATGCCGCACGTAAAGGTGTGGCTACCCGCAGGGAGCAAACGATCTACAACTGGCAGATCGATAATTTATTGCGCTGGAATAAAACATTCGGCGATCATGAGTTTGATGCTACCTTTCTTTTCAATGCAGAAAAATTCCAGTCCTGGCGTAACCAGATGGATAATGAAGGATTTGATCCCAATGATAACTTAGGCTGGCATAATATCGGCTCAGGTATTAAACCGGTGATCTCCAGTTCGGATTCTGTGAGTACGGGAGATGCATTGATGGGGAGGCTGAACTACGGCTTCCGTGGTAAATATCTTTTAACGGCCTCTATCCGCCGGGATGGTTACTCCGCATTCGGCCAGCGTAATCCAAGAGCCAGCTTTCCTGCGCTTGCCCTGAGCTGGGTGTTCACGAAAGAAAAGTTTGTGCAACTGGACTGGCTGGATTATGGTAAACTCAGGCTCTCCTGGGGTGTGAACGGTAACCGCGATATCGGCCGTTACCTCGCTTTGTCTGACCTTACTTCCGGTAAATACCAGTACGTGCAGCAGAATGGCCAGGTGCAGCTGGTTTCCCAGTTATATGTAGGCCGCCTGCAAAACCCAAATCTCAAATGGGAGAAGAGCACTTCCTACAACGTAGGGCTTGATTTCAGCGTGTTCCGGGACCGCCTCACCGGTTCTGTCGATGTGTACAAGAAAAACACAACAGACCTTTTGATCCTCCGCGGCCTGCCCATTCACAGCGGTTTCCTCACGGTAATGGATAACCTGGGCGAAGTGGAGAACAAAGGATTTGAGATCAGCCTCAACAGTGCAAACATCCGCAGCAATAGTTTCAAATGGAACACCAATCTGAACTTTACGCTGAACAGGAATAAGATCAAACATCTTTATGGAGAAGTGGATATCAAAGATGCAACAGGCAAAGTGATCGGCCGGGAAGAAAGGGATGACCCTGCGAATAAATGGTTCATAGGGCATGACCTGGATGAAATATGGGACCTGAGAGTACTGGGTGTATGGCAGGTGGCCGAAGCGGCAGAAGCTGCCAAATTCGGTGTTAAACCAGGCGACTTTAAACTGGAGGATGTAAACAAGGATGGCAAGTTCTCTGATGCGGACCGCCAGTTCCTGGGTTTCAGATCACCCCGTTTTCAATGGACCCTGCGGAATGATTTCTCCTACAGAAACTTCGACTTCTCTTTCATGCTCTACTCTAACTGGGGAACATTGGGGCCCAATAACCTGCCCAAGAATAACTCCGGTTTCATAGATCGTCAGAACTCCTACCGTTTACCTTACTGGACTCCGGAGAATCCAACCAACGATTATGCCCGCCTCTTTTCCAGCAATGGCAGTGCTGTATTCGACGTATACCGGAATACTTCCTTTATCCGCCTGAGCACTATTTCACTGGGTTATTCATTACCGGCAAAGATGGCAAACAAAGCCGGTCTGGATGGCGTGAAGATCTACGGGAACGTGAACAATGTAGGCGTATATCAACCCGGCTGGACGTTCTGGGATGCAGAATATATTTATGGCAACAACAATCCGCCGGCACGTAACTATTCCCTGGGCATCAATATCACTCTCTAAAAAAAACTGTTATGCGATATACAATATTACTGGTATCAATGGCTGCACTCACTATCAGTTGCGGTAAAGACTGGCTGAAACCAAAACAACTTTCTACATACGATCCTGATGTAACGTATGTGGATGCTGCCGCTATGCGTGCGGCGCTGGTATCCTGCGCCCGCAATGCCCGGATCGAATACTATGGAGACAATCCTCCCATCCTCACAGAAATGTTATTCTCTGAAGTAACGGTGGAAGGCGTAACAGATAAATCCGGCCCGCCGCAAGACCTCAACCTGCTCATCACACCGGACGGTGCTAATCTGAATAATGCAGACCGTGCCCGGATCTACTATTATTATAGTGAAGGTTACCTGGGTATCAAATATGCGAACACGGTGATCGGGCGGATAGACAATGCTACCTATGCCAGCCGTGCGGAAAGGAATGCCATCCTTGGCTCTGCATATTTTCATCGTGCCATGCGCTATTACCGCCTTACACAACAGTTTGGTGATGTACCTGCTATTATGAAGGAAACAACAGAACCCAAACTGGATTATACTTCTACCAAACGCGAAGTGATACTGGAGTATATCAAAAAGGACCTGGACTCTGCCAAAGGATGGCTCACGGATAACGTAGCGAGGGGAGAAGTAACAAAAGGTGCGGTGTTACACCTGCTCACAAAAGTGAACCTGGCACTGGGTAAATTTGATGAAGCCATTGAATCTGCCAATGCCCTGATCAATGGCGGTGCTTATAGCCTCATGAAAGTGCCTTTCGGTGCTACAAAAAAGAACGTGATCTGGGACCTGCACCGCCCGGAGAATAAATCACTGGGTGAAAATAAAGAAGGCATTTTTATGGTGATAGACCGTTTCGGAGATGGCGGTTATGATGGTGGCATGCGCATCATGCGGCAGGCAGTACCTTTGTGGGGAACGAACATCAACACACCTTCCGGTAAAAAAGGTACAAACGATAATACCAATCCGCCGGTAGTGCTCAGCAACCTCTACGGCAGAGGCATCGGCAGATGCAGGCCAACACCCTACAGCAATTATGAGATCTGGACGGACCCTAAGGACCTGCGTCATGCCCCGGGTAACTGGATGAACATGGAAGACCTGGTGTATAACGATCCTGGACTACTCTCTTCCAACGATCCCTATTATTTAAAACCATTACAGTTAAGGAATGCCAACGGTGGTCTGTTATGTACAGATACTATCCGCTGCTGGTTCGGATGGCCGCACTATAAGATCTTTATTCCTGATACGGAGAATGCGCCCATGCAGGGCGGGCATACAGACTGGTACATTTTCCGGCTGGCAGAAACTTATCTGTTGAGAGCAGAAGCTTATTACTGGAAAGACAACCTGGGCCTGGCTGCCAATGATATCAATGCCGTGAGAACACGCGCAGGCTGCGACCCTATTGCTGCAGCATCCGTGAACATTGGCACCATCCTCGATGAAAGAGCCAGGGAATTGTACTTTGAAGAACCACGTAAAACAGAGCTCACACGCATCGCCTTCCTGTTTGCGAAAACCGGCAAACCTGCCTACAATGGTAAAACCTATAGCCTGGATAATTTCTCAGACAACAATTTCTTTTATGACCGTGTGATAGAAAAGAATGTTTTCTACAGAACAGGTATAGTTACCAATCACGGTGATAAATACACGATGAGTGCCTTTCATGTATTGTGGCCCATTCCATCCAATCCTATTGCTGCGAACACCTATGGGGTGATCAACCAGAACAAAGGATATGTGGGGTATGAAAAAAATGTACCTCCGCTGGACAAGATCCCGGAATAAAGAAAAAGGCTCCCTGTAAGGGGAGCCTTTTTTATAGTGGGACCATTTCATTCTTTTCAGGATGCCATACTTTCAGGCGCAGGCAGGCCCATATTTCCCGTGGATGCAGGGTAGTGGTTTTGGCTTGCTGCAGTTCAGGGATGTTAGCCATTGCCTCCGGTAAACGGTAAAAAGGCACGCGCGCATTCAGGTGATGGATATGATGATAACCGATATTGCCGGTCACCCATTTCCAGAAAGGGCTCATGAGCATATAGCTGGAAGAAGCCATGGCTGCATTATCATGGCACCATTCTTCTTTTTCGTTGAAAGTAACGCCGGGGAAATTATGTTGTGCATAAAAAAGATAAGCACCAATAGCACAGGCAATAAAAAAGGGGAGGAACTGTAGTAATAACCAGCCAGTCCAGCCCAGGTTCAGGAAAATGAACACCCCAACGCCGATATGTAATACAAGGGCCAGGATAGAATCCCAATGCTTCAGCGGGCTGCAAAGGAAAGAGCGCACACACATGCCGTACACGAACATGCTCAGGTAACCGAACAGGATGGTGAGCGGATGCCTCACTGCAAGATAAGCGCGTTGCTCTGCTGCGGTAGACCCTTCAAATTTCTCCTTCGTCATAATAGGATAGGAGCCTATGCTGGCACTGAATAGCTTGGAGTTATGGTTGTGATGATGGTCATGCGAACGCTTCCAGATACTGGTAGGCGCCAGCACAAAAATACCAAAGAGGGTGAAGAGGATGTCTGCCGGCAGTGATCTGTGCAGGATGGCATGATGCTGATGATCATGATAGATCACAAACATCCTTACTATAACAAGCCCGCATAAAATGCTGCAGGCAATACGTAAAAAAGGCAGTGTTTCGTTGATGTAAACAGCGGTAAGCAAACCCGCCAGGATGATTGCTGTCGTAAGCGTGTAATACCAGCTTTTCCATGTCACGTCCCGGGCAAACGGCTTCGTTGCCAGGATCAATTGTTTTCCAGTTCGCATTATTAGGCAGTTGTAGCTATATGATTATTTAGTGATCTCAGGTCGTTTGTGTTTCCACCTTCTGTGGCTCCACAGCCAGCTTTCCGGCTGGTGTTGAATGTCTTTTTCCAATGCGCGTGTATGCGCTGCTGTTATTTCTCCCTCTGCTGTTTTTCCCGGTTCATCAAACAGGGTTTCTGCAGAGATCTCGTAATATCCCCGTTTTAAACGTTCCACCCTGGCATATACTACCGGGTAATTCATTTTCCGGGCTATCTTTTCCGTTCCCTGGAACACCGGCGTGTCCTGGTTCAGGAAAGTGAGCCAGAAAGCGCTGTCCGGCGCAGGCGTCTGATCAGCAATAAAAGCAGTGGCATCTAATTCTGCTTTGTGCTGTACCATTTCCCGGAAGGTGTCTTTCATGGCAATCAGCCCGGTGCCGAACCTGGTGCGCATCCGGTAAATAAGGCCGTTGAAATGTTTGTTGGACAGTGGATGATAGACTACGTAAAGATGGTGGCGGCATTGCAGGCTGAAGGTATTGCCTGCCCATTCCCAGTTGCCAAAATGCCCCATCACAATAATGATACTCTTGTTTTCATCCGCATAGCGGTTAAACAGCTGTAGTGCCTCAGGCGTCAATTGGCATCGCTTAATGGCAGATCGCTCCGAAATAGTCAGTGTTTTGAATGTTTCCAGGAGCACATCGCAGAAAGAACGGTAAAACCGCCGCATTATTGCTCTGATCTCCTTTTCGGACTTTTCAGGAAAAGCATTGCGCAGGTTTTGCCCTACCACCTTTTTCCGGTAGCCGAAAACATAATAGATCATCACAAACATCAGGTCAGAAACCCCATAAAACAAGGGAAACGGTATCCAGGATAGTAAATAAATGAACGGTAAAAGAATATAATACATTGGCACTCTGGCAAAATACGCAATTTGTATTAGAATTTAATAGTATTTAAATGTTATGAAGGTTTAAGTAATTTTGCAGCGAAATGGATATAAGCGTAAATAAATACATCAGCGATACCGGCTTTTGCAGCAGAAGGGAAGCAGATAAATACATTGAGCAGGGCCGCGTGACCATTAATGATAACATTGCTTCCAAAGGGAACCGTGTAAAGGATGGGGATGTGGTGGAAGTGGATGGTGAGCCGCTGAAGAAAAAGAAAGCCACTATTTACATGGCGCTGAACAAACCCAAAGGCATTACCTGCACCACAGATACCAAGGATAAATCCAATATCATCGATTATGTGAATTACTCCTCCCGGATCTTCCCGATCGGGCGGCTGGATAAATTATCCGAAGGGCTCATATTCCTCACCAACGATGGGGATATCGTAAATAAGATCTTAAGGGCTGGTAATCAGCACGAGAAAGAATACATGGTTACCGTAGATAAACCGGTAAACCTGGAGTTTATCAAAGCCATGCGCAGCGGGGTGAAGATTATGGGCGTAGTGACGCAAAAGTGTTTCGTGCAGCAGGAAGGTACCAACCGTTTCCGTATTATCCTTACCCAGGGCCTCAACCGCCAGATCAGGCGGATGTGCGAAGCGCTTGGTTATAATGTGGAAGCGCTTCGCCGCACCCGTATCATGAATATTACTTTAAAAGACCTGCCACCCGGAAAGTGGCGTTATTTTACAAAAGAAGAGATCAATACCATCTCTGCCATGGTAGCCAACAGCAGTAAAACCGGCAGCAATGATGGCGGCATGGACGAATAACATCCCGGCCTTACTTCGTGATCTTTTTGATCGGCGTTAAAGCCACCTTACGGAACTCCACTTCTGAACCTTCAGCCTGTAAAGCTATCTGGCCTTTAGAAGCGGTACAGTTGGAACCTTCGTTCACCATATCTCCGTTCACCCATACTTTCACCACATTTCCCACACATTCTACCGTCATCTTATTCCATTCACCCAGTGGTTTTTCTGAATCGTCCGTGAGGTTTTTGATCCTTCTCTCTTTACCATCCACAGCGCCCCATTTTTCTTTGGGTCCGCGGCGTGTTTCCATATCCGGTACGGCGATATCTTCCCCGATACACCAGAAATCGCCTGCGTTCTTATGCATCAGCTGGCATTCGATGGATTTGGGGAACATGGCATACAACACACGGGGAGTGGATGCATGTACCAGTACACCACAGTTGCCTGGTTTGGCAGGGAAACGGTATTCCACTTCCAGCCGGTAGTTCTGGTAAACAGCATCCGTGATAATATGGCCCTGTGGTTTGGCAAGACTAACCAGGTTGCCATCCCGTACAATAAAGGGTGTTTTTACACTGGAGTCCTTATCCATGGCAGGCACATCTATATGCCAGCCACTGAGGTCTTTACCATTGAAGAGATTTTTAGTTTGCGCAAAAATATTTGCGGAACAGAGGGTGAATACAACGGCAGCAAAGATTGTTTTCATATTGAATAACGCGGTTTTTAATACCATTAAAGATATAAAGATGAAAATTGTTTTATAAATTATTATTTTCCCGGCAGATGAATCCTCCGGGTGTAATAATATTCCATAGTCCGCCATCCACAGGCCGTTATATTGGTTCTCCTTCGATCTGTATATTACCTGGTGGAGATTATGTGGCGTCCCACGACCTTTTTGGACCTGCTTCCGCGGAACATGAAACCCCGGTGGTGAAGGTTTACCGCTCTGCAGACAAAGGTGTTAGCTGGGTGCAAACGGCAGAACTGAAAGGCCAGTTCTGGTCTAATCTTTTTGTACACCATGGCGCCCTGTACATGATAGGAACGGATAAACATTACGGCAACCTGGTGATCCGCCGCTCTGCTGATCATGGCAGTAACTGGACGGACAGGCACCTTATCAGGGAAGGCCGTTTTCATACAGCTCCTGTGCCTGTTGCGGTACATAAAGGAAGATTATGGCGCGGTGTGGAAGTTGCTACCGGCCCTGCTGAACAATGGGCTGCCATGCTAGGGGCCAGCGTGTTCAGTGCAGATGAAAATGCAGACCTGCTGAAGTCTTCCAGCTGGAAACATTCCAATCATCTGCTGGATAGTACCGGCTGGCTGGAAGGGAATGCAGTGGCTACCAGGGAAGGAGAGATGTGGAACATGCTGAGGCTGCACCGGCCCAACGATAAAGAACAGGAACATGCAGCGATTATAAAGGTCAGTGAAGATGGCAGTACAGTGGCGTTTGACAGGTTCATCCCTTTCCCGGGAGGCAGCAAAAAGTTCAGCATCCGTTACGATGCTGTTTCTCAGTTGTACTGGACCATTGCCAACTATGTACCACCCGCATACCGGCATATCATTCAGCTGGATAAAGTACGTAACACACAGGCTTTGTGCAGCTCACCTGATCTGCTTACCTGGGACCTGAGAGAGATTGTATTACAGCACACAGATCATGAAAAGCATGGTTTTGGTTATGTGGACTGGCAGTTTGAGGGAGATGATATTATCTTCTTATCCCGTACGGCCTTTGATGCCAATAGTTTCCATGAAGCCAATTACCTTACCTTTCACCGCATACCGCGATTCAGAACTATAGATAAATTAAACGCTAAATGAAAAAATTATTCACGCTCTTATTATTGACCTCTTCCTTTGCGCAGGCGCAGGATTGGAAAGTAGTACCAGGGAAGATCACTACTCCCTGGAGTGAGCAGGTTACACCTGATTCTGTATTGCCGGAATATCCGCGCCCGCAATTTGTACGTGAAAGCTGGAAGAGCATGAACGGCTTGTGGGATTATGTGATCACACCCAGGAGCGCATCGCTGCCTGCAGCTTACCAGGGAAAGATCCTGGTACCTTTTGCCATTGAATCAGCCATGTCCGGCGTAGGCAAAACAGTAGGGAAAGACAGCCTGCTCTGGTATCACACTTCTTTTACCATGCCTGCTTTCAAAAAAGGGAACAGAACGATCCTCCATTTTGGTGCAGTAGACTGGCAGATGACCTTATACATCAACGGACAGGAAGTGGGCAGCCACCGCGGTGGTTTTGATCCTTTCTCTTTTGATATCACCGGTTTCCTGAAGAAAGCCAAAACACAGGAAATGGTAGTGCGCGTATGGGACCCTACAGACCAGGGTCCGCAACCAAGAGGTAAACAGGTACGCAAACCGGAAGGGATCTGGTACACACCTGTAACCGGTATCTGGCAAACAGTATGGCTGGAATCAGTACCTGTTACGTACATTGCCACTACCAAACAAACGCCGGACATTGATCAGCAAACGCTCACAGTAAGCACAACAGTTGTAAACCCTGTGCCCGGTGATAAAGTAAGGGTTTCTGTATGGAACGGAACAGATATGATCTCTGAAGAATCCGTGGAACCCGGCGCTACTGCAGTGCTGAAGATCCCTAACATGAAGTTATGGTCTCCTGAAGATCCCTTCCTCTATGACCTGCGTTATGCAATTGTAAGGAAAGAAAAACCGGTAGATGAAGCGCGAAGTTATTTCGCGATGCGTAAAACTTCCCTCGGTAAGGATAACAACGGTACCCTGCGCATGCTGCTCAACAATAAGTTTGTGTTCCAGTACGGCCCGCTGGATCAGGGCTGGTGGCCTGATGGTTTATATACCGCACCAACAGATGAAGCCCTGAAATTTGATGTGGAGAAAACGAAAGAGATGGGCTTTAATATGATCCGTAAACACATTAAAGTTGAACCTGCACGCTGGTATTATCATTGCGATAAACTGGGCATGCTGGTTTGGCAGGATATGCCCAGCGGCGATCTTGGCAACCGTTGGGAGCCAAGGCCGGGTATTATTGGCAAAGGCACAGATCAGAAACGCAGCAACGAATCTGAAAGAGCTTACCGTGAGGAATGGAATGCGATCATGGATGCGCTGCATAACGTTCCTTCCATTGTAGTATGGGTACCTTTCAATGAAGCATGGGGGCAGTTTAAAACAGCAGAGATCACAGAGTGGACGATGCAGAAAGATCCTTCCCGCCTCGTGAACAGCGCCAGCGGTGGTAACTTTGTGCTCACCGGCCACATCATCGACCTGCATAATTATCCTGAACCGGCTATGCCGCAACCTGATATCTATGGCGCCAAACAAGCCATCGTGCTGGGAGAGTTCGGCGGACTGGGTTTACCGGTAGATGGCCATGTATGGCAGCAGAAAGATAACTGGGGTTATCAGAGCTTTAAAACGCCGGAAGAACTGTTTAAAAGGTACAGCACCTTTACAGACCGCCTGGCAGATCTGATACGGCAGGGGCTTTCAGCAGCAGTGTATACACAAACCACAGACGTGGAAGTGGAGATCAACGGGTTGATGACCTACGACAGAAAGGTGATCAAAAATCCCGTTTCCTCTTTCTATGATGTGCATAAGAAATTATATAATCCTGCACTAGTGGTGATCAAACCATAACAGCCAGCCTCCCGGTATTACCGGGAGGCTTTTTTCTTTCCTATGAACCTGATCACGGAACCCTTACCGATATGAAATTTCCCTTCATTCAGAAGTATTTCCTCTTCCGCTAACAACACGGTTTCATAGTGCTTAAAATCAGCGCTTATCTCTTCTTTTGAATACAGTTGATGAATATCTTTTGGGCCTCCCACCCTGGGATCAGATTTCACATATTGTAAGTGCTGTTTGCTGAAGGCCTCAAAAATAATAATGCCGCCCGGTTTGAGCCAGGTATGCAGTTTACGGTGAAAGGCGGATTTCTGGTTCCCCGGAAAATGCGCATAGATCAACCCGATAGCATCGAATGTTTCCTCTTTGAACGCCAGTTGTTCCAGGTCGCCAACAATATACTCCAGCGAAACGTAGCGCTCCCTGGCTAATTGCAGCGCCTTGGATTGCCCTTCCTCACTGAGGTCAAATGAAGTTACCTTCCAGCCCAGTTGTGCTGCAAATACACCATTACGGCCTTCTCCGTCTGCCGGCATCAGTATGGTGCCTGTCTCAAACTTTGGCAGCCATTCTTTAAAGAATAAATTGGGTGTTTTGCCATAGGCAAATTCCTGGTCCTTATATCTTTCGTTCCATATCTGTTTCATGGATCAAAGGTAGCTGCGGAGGGAATGTAAGAGATAGGACAATTACGCAGTTTAACGGCATTTCTGCCTAAATGCTTCCGGGGAATATCCAGTATGTTTTTTGAAGAACCTGATAAAGTAGGAAACGTCTTCATACCCCAGGTGCCAGGCTATCTGGTTCACCTGCTCCGTTGTAGCCAGCAGGCATCTTTTGGATTCCAGGATGATATGTTCATTGATCAGTTCAGAACATGTTTTGCCCAACGTTGCTTTGGTGATGGCGTTCAGTTGATAGGGGGAGAGGTGTAACATCGCTGCATATTGAGAGGCCTGCTTGTGTCCAGCGATATGTGTTTCCAGTAATGATAAGAATTCCTCCAGCCGCTCCTGTTCATAAGTGGCGGCATTGCTTTTACCATGCAGGCGGAGCAGTATTATAAAGAGAATTTCAAGGTTTGCTTTGATCACCTTTTGGTAGCCTTCCTGTTGATCAGTGTATTCACGGAAGATATCCTTCAATACGGAAAGCAGTTTGTAAAAGCTTTCAGAATTTGGCTGATAATAATTTGTTGTGCTTTTTGTAGTATGAAAGCCGGCTTTAAATGCCATCAGGTAACCTTTGCTTCCTGCTTTCAGCGTAAGCTCATGTACCTGTCCAGGCCGCATAAAGAACACTGTGTTATCGCTCACTTCATAGGGAATAAAGTCTATCGCATGCGTGCCTTTTCCCTTCTTTAAAACCAGCAGGTAAAAGAAATCATGCCTGTGCAACTCCTGCACCATGTCACCTATCTCCCTTATGCTAAAACTTTCTGTGGAGCCTGCTGCTTTAATATGCCTGATCGGTATTTGCTTCATGCGCTATATGAATGTCCTGGTGCCGGAAAGGCTTTCCCTGAAGCCCTTCGGTGTACAGCCTTTTTTCTTTTTAAAGATACGGTTGAAATTAGAGATATTATGAAAGCCGCATTTGTAAGAGATCTCTGCAATAGAATACCGCGTATTCACCAGCATCCGGCAGGCATGGCCTAATCTTATTTCGTTCAGGCTGTCTATGAAACTTACACCGGTGCATTTCTTAATGAAGCGGCTGAAAGATACTTCCGTCATGTTCGTGAGCTTGGCGATATCTCCCAGGTTCACTTCCTTATCGTAGTTGTTGTTCATGTATTCAAAAGCCTTTTCAATACGCCGGCTGTTATGATTGACCATTCCTTTCTGAAAAGAACTGTCTGATAAAGTGCGCATGTTCCGCGATATAGACAGGTCGTGCAGGATAGACATTAATTCCAGTACGGAATCAAAGCCATTCTTTTGGTTGAGTGTCAGCAAACGGGGGCTTAGCTGTTTAATGGTTTCAGGAGAAAAGAGGATGCCGTTGGCAGCGCTTTCAAACATGCTCCGCATGAAACGGAGCTGGTTCTTACGCAGCAGTTTATCATCTATCAGGTCCTTATGAAACTGAATGGTCACTTCTGTGATCGCCTTGCTTTTACATTCATGCGTGAACCAGCCATGGTTCAGGTTAGACCCTACCAATACCAGTTCAAGATCGGTAATACTGTCTATATGATCTCCTACAATGCGTTGTGCACCGGGAGCATTCAGGATCAGGTTCAGCTCCAGTTCCTCATGGTAATGCAGCGGGAAGTCGAACTTATCCTTTGTACGGGAAAAGATCATGAAGCAGTCGTGCTGTGTCAACGGGGTGATCTCCCGGAAGATATCATTTTTCATAACGGGCATTCAATTATCCGAATTTACTAGATAAAAAAGTATTAAGTAGACTTTTTCTCAAAAAAAGATAATAACAGGGCTTTTGTAGTAGTTAAGTCTGAATTTACAAATGAAGGGATAAGAAAGTACTATAAGTGCATCTGTTTTAAATTTAGTTTTGGTTCAAATAATTCTCGTTATGAAATTTCTTTTACTCCACGGTGCTATTTTCAGCATTTTCCTATTGCTGCTGGGAACATCCCTATCCGCTCAGCAGAGAGTTGTTTCAGGTACAGTGAAGGATGAAACGAGCGGAGGGCTCCCTGGCGCAACCATTCGTGTTAAGAATTCCACCATTGCTACTGTAACAGATGCAAAGGGGAATTACTCCCTGTCTGTACCGGATGCTGCCATACTGCAGGTTAGTTTTACCGGTTATGAAACACAGGAGATAGCCGTACAGCAACGCAGTTCCATCAACATCATTTTAAAGTCCGCTGCCACCAACCTTACGGATGTGGTAGTGATCGGTTATGGCATTGTGAGGAAGCGTGACCTCACGGGAACAGTTGCTTCCATTAAAGGGGACCAGCTGAGCAAATCTGCGGTTAACTCATTGGAACAGGGCCTGCAGGGCCGCCTGGCCGGAGTAGCCGTTACACAGAACGATGCGGCCCCGGGTGGTGGCATCAGTATACAGATCCGCGGTGCCAGTTCCTTGCTGGGGAGCACAGAACCCCTGTATGTAATAGATGGGGTGCCTGTTGCGAATGCAAGGGCTTCTCTGAAAGAATCAGGGCCCAGGGAAGAGAATCATATTATGCGTACCAATACCAATGCGCTGTCTATCATTTCTCCCGGTGATATTGAATCCATTGAAGTATTAAAAGATGCTTCCGCCACAGCTATCTATGGTTCCCGTGGTGCGAACGGTGTGGTATTGATCACTACTAAAAAAGGGCGTGCAGGTAAAGGTAAGATCACCTTCAATACTTCTCAGGGCATTTCTACCATTACCAAAAAGCTGGACATGCTCAATGCCTACGAATATGCACAGTACCTTAATGAAGCATACACCAATGCAGGGTTTGCACCTGCAGACCTGCCTTATAGCGGCATGAACGGAAAGCTTTCACCAGACCAGATCAGGGAGAATTTTGGAGAAGGTGTGAACTGGCAGGATGTTATTTACCGTAACGCATATCTGCAGGATTATGAATTGGGTGTTTCCGGTGGAACGGACAAAAACACCTATGCGGTGATGGGGAATTACCTGGCCCAGGAAGGTGCTATCAAAGGCTCACAGTTTAAACGGGGCGGTTTGCGCTTAAACCTGGATAACCAGGTGAACGAAAGAGTGAAAACATCTACCAATCTCTCTGTATCCCGTTCTACCAATGCACTCGTACGTACGGCTGCCACCACCGGCGGAAGGGAAGGAGGTATCGTAAGGTCTGCCCTGAATTATTCTCCTATTCCATATTACAGAACAGATGCAAACGGGAATATTATAAAAATAGACTACCTCAACGACCGGGAGGTATCACAGGATATGTTTGACCGTTTTGGCGCCAGTCCCATTCGTTATACAGATGAAGTGAAAAGCCTGCAAACCATTACTTCCGGTTTCGGCGGCTTCAATGCATATGTGGATATTGTAAAAGGACTGATGTTCCAGACCCGCCTGGGCGCTAACTATTTTGAACAGTTGAACGAAACCTATTTCCCGCGTACGGTAAGTGAAGGCCGTGCCACCAATGGTAAAGCCCTGGTGAGCAATAGCAGTTATTACAGCCTGCTCACAGAAAACCTGCTCACTTACCGGCAGGAAATCGCCAAACACCGTTTTGATTTCCTGGGTGGGTTCTCTTATGAGAAAAGCACCAGCCGTTACCGTACTTCTGAAACCCGCGATTTTGCAGACGATAAACTCGGTTATAACGATCTGTTCTCCGGGCTCTCCACGGCACCTACTTTAACCGGCCGCTCACAATGGCAGCTGGCATCCTTTATAGCCCGCGCCAATTACAGTTATGCAGATAAATACCTCTTCACCTATACGTATCGCGCAGACGGTTCTTCCCGCCTGGCCAAGAAGTGGCAGGGCTTCTCTTCTGTTGCACTGGCATGGCGTTTAAGCGAAGAACCTTTCATCAAAGAAGCGAATATTTTCTCAGACCTGAAACTCCGCGCCAGTTATGGTGAATCCGGTAACCAGGCCGTATCGCCCTATAGCGTGCGTGCAAAATTATCCGGCGTTATTGCCAATATGAACAATGCCGTGATTGCTGCGGTGGATGAAACCACCCTGCCCAACAAAGACCTGAAATGGGAAACCACGTCTCAATACAACCTTGGGCTGGATGCCTCTTTCCACGACAGGTTTAATTTCTCAGTGAATATCTATCAACGTAAAACAAGAGATCTGCTGCAACAGATCACACAACCACCCAGTACCGGTTATAATACCGTAACCGTGAACTCCGGTAACGTAATGAATAAAGGACTGGAGCTGGAACTGGGTAGCAGCATCTTCACAGGTGATTTCAAGTGGAATGTGGCAGGTAATATTTCTTTCAACCGCAATGAGATAACAGACCTGGGTGAGTTACAGGAACAGTTTGCAGACAGGTTAGGAGCAGGTTATGGGCTGGATGCACGGCCTTTCATCCAAAAAGTAGGTTTACCTATCGGTGCGGTTTGGGGATTTGTGGAAGATGGTATTTTCCAGAACCAGGCAGAAGTAGATGCCTTCAAAGCCGTACAACTGGATGCAAAGATCGGGCAGACCAGGTATAAGGATCTCAATAACGATAAACAGCTGAACGACCTGGATCGCCAGCAGATAGGAGATGTGAACCCTGATTTTAACTGGGGCTTCACCTCTAATATCAGCTACAGGAATTTTGACCTGAGCATACTGATCTCCGGCGTGCAGGGCAATGATGTGCTCAATACCAATCTCATGAACTTTCATACACTCAACGGCAGCGCCAACATTCCGCAGGAAGTATATGACAGAAGATGGAAAGGAGCAGGCACCGGCAATAGCATTATACAGGCTAACCAGGCGAATACAACAGCCAGCCGTTTCTCCGGCCAGTTCCTGGAAGACGGTTCCTATGTGCGCGTGAAGAACATTCAGCTGGGATATACTTTCCCAAAGATCAAAGGTGTATCCAACCTGCGGCTTTACCTGAATGCCATCAACCTGTTTACGTTCACCAATTATTCAGGATACGATCCTGAAGTAAGCGCCTTTGAGAATGCGAATATGCGTGGTGTGGACCTGGGTAGTTACCCGCAATCCCGCACATTAACCGTAGGCCTTAATGTTACTTTCTAAAACTGCCAACATGAAAAAGTTACTGACTATAGCCATTTTAATATTTTTAATTGCCAGCTCCTGTAAGAAAGCATTAGAAATAGAAGTATTCGATTTTAAAGACCCTGAGAATTTCTATAAAACAGATAAAGACCTGCTGCAGGGAGTAAATGGTGTATACAAAAACCTGATGACCTGGGATATGTGGATCTCCCCGGCCTGGTATTCTGTACTGGGTGAAGATGATGACCTGCTGCTGGATAACTGGCTGGCAGGCGGTTACACTGGTAACCAGCGTGGAGAGTGGTATATACAACGTCCCTGGAAAGGTTACTATTATGCCGTACAACGCGCTAACCTGGTATTGAAATATGCAGCCCAGGTAACAGGCGATGCGGCCATGATAGACAGGATCAAAGCGGAAGCTTTATTTATCCGTGGCTTCTGTTATTTCGAGATCGTAAGAAGATATGGCGCCGCACCGATCCGTACGGAAGCATACACGCCTGAGCAATCCAAGAACATTGCACGCAGCCCGGTTGCGGATGTATACAAACAGGCGGAAGCAGACCTGAAAGCAGCCGCAGCGGTGTTGCCTGAAAATTATACCACTGGTAAATACACCACTGCAGATCGTGGCCGCCCTACCAAAGCCGCAGCACTGGGCCTGCTGGCGAAAGTATACATGCACATGGCTGGCGATGAACTGAAACAAACCAATTATTATACAGAAGCCATTACTGCTGCCAAAGCCGTAAGGGATATGGCGAAAGCTTCCGGTTATCCAAAACTGGAAATGAACTACATGAAGAATTTCAATGAAGCAGAACAGGATAACAGTGATGAAATACTCTTTGCTATTCCTGCCACACATTCTCCCAACCAGGGTTCTGAACTGCCCGGTTATTTTTCCCCGCAGGGAAGATACAGTGGCGGTGGCAGTGGTGGTTATGTGAGTATGCGCATAGATCTGTTCAATAAGTTTGAACCCAACGATAACCGCGTGGCTTTTGGTACTGCTATATGGGACAGCTGGAAGAATAATACCAACGAAGATTATTACTATGTAAGCCGCCTGCCGGCAGGTGCTGTGTTTAAATCAGGCGGCACCTGGGGAAGTGAATATGGCGGTGGCGCCGGTTATGGACAGGATACTTACACCTTCGGCGGGAAAGAGATCTTTGCTTCCCCACGTTTATACTCCAAAAAATATACGGATCCCAATGCACAGGCAAAAGATGAAAATGGCAACAACCCCATCATCATCCGTTATGCAGATGTACTGTTATTGTTAGCGGAAGCAGAGAACGAAGTGAATGGCCCCACCGGCCTGGCTTACGATGCAGCAGACGAAGTACGTGTGCGTGCCAACCTGCTTCCCTGGACGCGTAATCTTTCCAAAGAAGATTTCCGTCAACGCATCAGGGATGAAAGAAGGAAAGAACTCTATGGTGAATTCCAGCGCCGCTGGGACCTGATCCGCTGGGGCATCTGGATACCAACAATGAAAGCTGCTGGTCGCGACAGACTGGAGTTTCAGAAGTTATATCCTATTGCTCAGGAAGAGATTGCAGGTAATAAAGAGATCACCGTAAACAATCCGGGATACTAAGGACGATAAATAACCAGAATTAGATATGAAAGAATTTACGGAGCGTTTAAATCGCCTGGAGAGAGCCTATGAAGCATTAATTAACCGTAAGAATGAGCCACTGCCTGATGGGAATGGGATCTTTACACGGTATAAACACCCGGTGTTAACTGCGGCGCATACAAGACTGACATGGCGTTATGATCTGAACCCGGATACCAATCCTTACCTGATGGAAAGGTTTGGCATCAATGGTGTATTTAATTCCGGCGCTATCAAGTGGAAAGGTAAATACCTGCTGATGGCAAGGGTGGAAGGAGTGGACCGCAAATCCTTCTTTGCCATCGCGGAGAGTGATAATGGCATTGATCATTTCAGGTTCCGGGAATATCCCTGTTTCATTCCTGAAACGGATGATCCGGATGGGAATATTTACGATATCCGCCTGACCGCTCATGAGGATGGCTACATTTACGGACTGTTCTGCACGGAAAGAAAAGATCCTGCCGCAGCCCCCTTTGACCAGAGTGCCGCCATTGCCGCCTGTGGCATTGCTCGCACAAAGGATCTGTTACACTGGGAACGACTGCCCGATCTGAAAACACCCTCTCCCCAGCAAAGGAATGTGGTATTACACCAGGAATTTGTGAACGGGCAATATGCTTTCTATACCCGCCCGCAGGATGGTTTTATTGAAGCGGGCACAGGCGGGGGCATTGGATTTGGTGTTTGTAAAGACATCACGCACCCGGTGATTGATGAAGAAAAGATCCTGGACCCTAAAGTATATCATACCGTTTACGAAACGAAGAACGGCCTGGGCCCTGCACCCATTAAAACAGCACATGGCTGGCTGCACCTGGCGCATGGTGTGCGCAATACCGCTGCAGGCCTGCGTTATGTGCTGTACTTATTCATGACGGACCTGGAGGACCTGGCCAGGGTAACCCATAAACCAGCAGGATATTTCCTGGCCCCGGAGGGTGAGGAGCGCATAGGAGATGTATCCAATGTGGTATTTTCCAATGGCTGGATAGCAGATGAGGACGGGCAGGTATTCATTTATTATGCCTCTTCGGACACAAGGATGCACGTGGCCACCTCCACACTAGATCAGTTGGTAGATTATGTTTTAAAAACGCCGGCAGACGGGTTGCGGTCTGCCACCACCGTCAATACCATCTGCAGGATCATTGACGGTAATAAAGCTTTCGCCCTGGTGAAGGGGAATGGTGTAAAATGATCCCCCCTTGCCGTACCAGTTTTGTGCTGGTACGGCATTTTACCTTATATTTACCCCCAAACCACCATTTCAGTATATGAAAAGAAGAGTTCTATTGCTTGCGCTTGCTACCACAAGCGTTTTTTCTTTATGGGAACAACCCGCCCTGGCACAGAAAAAAGCTGCGCCAGCAGTAAAGAAAACAGGGGATGTGATCCCTAACGATCCCGATGTAAAGATCGGTAAACTGGCCAACGGCCTCACCTACTATATCCGTAAGAACACGGAGCCTAAGAACAGGGCTGTGCTCTATATGGCCTTAAAAGCAGGTTCCCTGATGGAAACCGATGCACAGCAAGGGCTGGCTCACTTCACTGAGCACATGGCCTTTAACGGTACAAAAGACTTTCCCAAAAATGAACTGATCAACTACCTGCAAAAGGCCGGTGTGAAGTTTGGGGCAGACCTGAACGCCTTTACAGCTTTTGATCAAACAGTATACCAGCTGCCTATCCCTACAGATAGCGCCGCACTGTTCAGGAACGGCTTTAAGATCCTGGCTAACTGGGCAGGATATGTAAGCATGGAGGATAGTGAAATTGACAATGAAAGAGGTGTGATCGTGGAAGAAGACCGTCAGCGGGGTAAGAATGCGCAATCCCGTATTCAGAAAGAACTGCTGCCGGTATTGCTGAAAGGTTCCCGTTACGCAGAACGCATCCCTATCGGTAAACTGGATATTATCCAGAACTTTAAACACAACGAGATCAAACAGTTCTATAAAGACTGGTACCGTCCGAACCTGCAGGGTGTTATTGCAGTAGGTGATTTTAATGTGGCAGAAGTGGAAGCGATGATCAAAGAAAACTTCAGTGCGCTGAAGAACCCGGCCAATCCTAAACCGGTTATCAAGTATGATATGCCTGATAACAAGGACCCGCTGGTGAAGATCGTAACAGACAAGGAATTCCCTTATAATGTGGCGGTTGTAATGATCCGTCATCGCGGCTCTGTAGGTAAAACAACTGCAGAAGTGAAAACCGGTATCATTAATGGCATGATCAATTCCATGGTGGGCAGCCGCATCAACGAACTGAAACAAAAAGGCACAGCGCCTTTCGTGGAAGGTCAATTTTCTTACGGCGCATACCAGGGAGGCCTGATCCCCGGCCTGGAAGCTGCTTCTGTAGTAGCTGTTGCCAAATCCGGCGATGAACTGGCTAAAGCACTTACCGGTATGATGACGGAAGCAGAACGTATGAGCCAGTTCGGCTTTACCGCTTCTGAACTGGACATCGTTAAGAAGAACCTGGAAGCAGGTAATGAAAAGTCTTTCAAAGAGAAAGATAAAACAGCTTCCAACGCTTATGTACAGGCTTATCTCAGCAACTTCCTGCAAGGCAGCCCTATCCCTGACGCTACTTACCGTTATGAAATGGTGAAACGTTTACTGGCTGAGATCACACTGGAAGATGTGAACAAAAAAGCGAAGGAAATGATCAAACCTGAAAACATGATGATCATTGTACAGGCACCTGAAAAAGAGAAAGCAAAATTACCAACAGAAGCACAA
Organism: Chitinophaga niabensis; assembly: GCF_039545795.1. Taxonomy (NCBI): domain Bacteria; kingdom Pseudomonadati; phylum Bacteroidota; class Chitinophagia; order Chitinophagales; family Chitinophagaceae; genus Chitinophaga; species Chitinophaga niabensis. Next base: position 1,848,081 of record NZ_CP154260.1, read on the forward strand.
TTGCTGGCTGCTGTTAAAGAAGCCGGTAAAGGCGTTACTGCTTATGTAGAGAATAAAGTGGATAAGCCACTGCTGGAGAAAAAACCGGTAGCCGGTAAAGTAGTGAGCGAAGAAAAGATCGAAGGGATCGATGTTACTAAACTCACGTTATCCAATGGCGTAAAAGTATACCTGAAGCCTACCACTTTCAAGAACGATCAGATCCTCTTCACTTCCTTTGCACAGGGCGGTACTTCCCTGGCAGACGATAAGGAGTATATGCTCGTAAACTATGCGGGCAACATTCCCTCTGATGGTATCGGTGAATTTGATAACACCCAGTTGAGGAAACTGCTGGCAGGTTCTACCGCCAACGCCGGTGCTTACATCAGTGATCTCTACCAGGGCTTCAGCGGTTCTGCTTCTCCTAAAGACCTGGAAACAGCATTGCAACTGGTGTATGCGAGGGCAACCAATCCCCGTAAAGATCCTGTTGTTTTCAAACAGAACCTGGACGATTATAAAGTGATGCTGCAGAATGCAGATGATAACCCGGAAAGCGTTTATGGCGATACGATCAATGCGGTACTCTCTTCCAACAGCATACGTGAAAAGAAACCAACAGCAGCAGAACTGGATGCTATTTCCCTGGATAAATCCTTTGCTTTCTATAAAGACCGTTTCGCTGATGCCAGCGGACAAACCTTTGTGTTTGTAGGAAACTTTGAAGTGGATAAGATCAAACCTTTACTGGAAACTTATCTGGGAGGTTTACCTGCGGCCAATCGCCCTGAAAAATACATCGACCGTGGTATTAAGCCATTGAGCGGTAAAGTGGAAAGAACTGTAAAGAAAGGTATTGAAGATAAAGCACAGGTGAAACTCTACTTCCACCACGACTACCAGTTTTCACCAGAGAACAACCTGCAGCTGAGTGCATTGAGTGATATCCTGGAGTTTAAAGTGCTGGAGCGTTTACGTGAGAAGGAGAGTGGAGTGTACAGTCCGAATGTAGGTGTTTCCTATGAGAAACTGCCGAGCCCATACTACAACCTCACGATCTCTTTCAGCTGTGCTACTGCCAATGTTGAAAAGCTGATCGCTGCTGCGCTGGATGAAATTGAGAAGATCAAGAAAGAAGGTGCAACTGCGGTAGACGTGGAGAAATTCAAAGCAGAAAGCAAAAGGTCTATGGAAGTGAGCCTGAGAGAGAACAACTTCTGGTTGTCTTACCTCAGTTCTAAATTCCGTAATAACGAAGATCCTTTAAGTGTGCTGAAACAGAATGAACGTCTTGAGCAGGTAACACCTGAGAGCGTTAAAACTGCTGCACAGAAGTACCTGGGTGGCGCTGATTATTTCAGAGCTGTACTGGTGCCTGAGAAATAAACAAAACAGGGCTGTTTCTGAGAAGGGCTGTTTCTGAGAAGAGACAGCCCTGTTTCTTTATAGTATCGTTGCGGTATTATGCTTTATTGTTCAAGTGGGCATGCTTTATTTCTTTAACACCATACCCTTTTTACTCCGGCAATACCGTTACCCGCAAAGCCTTTAACCCCGTTAACCCCTGCAGATCTTCCAGCTTCAGTTCCTCTATTTCCGCATCCAGCACCTTTTCTTCCTGCAGGTAATAGATATATGGCAGGTAATCTTCCACATCCTTATCATTGAAATAGATCAGCGCTATTTTGTCCGGCTGCGTCAGCCTTTCCTCCGTGTCCCTGATATGCACTTTATCGATCCGCTTTTTGATCATCTCATAACGGATATTATAAGCACCTTCCACATCAAACTTCCTTTCATCTGTTCTGAAACTGATATCAATGGTATTGTTATGCAGGAAGATCAGCTGTGTTGTACGCAGGGGCTTAGGCATGGAAGGCAACAGCGCCCTTGTTATGCGGGCAATAGCCGCCATAGAGGTCAGCTGCCATAACCGGATGCTCTTCAGGTGAAAGTGAGAAAAAGGCAGGTCCGGCGCTATGGATTGCCCGATGTAAATATCATATTCCATCCCATCCGTTCTGAATTTCTCAAAATAGCAGGGATATCCTTTTTGCAATTGCTCCTGTTCTGATTCCAGGTAATTATTAATGGTGTTGTTTAATAAGGTCATGGAATGGTCCAGCGCCTGTTTGTTGGAGTCCGTTACTTCTGCTATGGTTTTTATATAGCTGTCAATCCGTTCTTTCAACTTCGGTTCCTGGCGGGAAAGGTGCTGCAGGTATTCTACAGATTCCGCCTGCAGGAAATAGGTGATATCACCTTCTTCTGTAGTAGTGAGTTGTTCTCCCGCTACTTTCTGCAGCCACGTTTTACAGGTGAACACCATCCCATCCAGCAGGGAAGAGCGCTGAACCGCCTGGGCTTCCGTGAAGAGGCCAAGGAGTTGTGTGAGCTGATGTTCAAGGTCTGCCTGGATGGCCAGGTTCCTTTCTACCGTAGAATTACGGATGTCTATAGCACCATAAAGCGGATATACATTCGTAAAGCGGATAGGCGCCGTTTCTGTAATGGACGCATCTTTCTTTCTGCGATAGAGGTATTCCCAGGCTATCTCATTGAACTTCCACTGCACAGCCGGCTGAATGGAGGTGAATTTTTCCTTGATGATGTTTTCAATTTCAAGATTGAATTCATCTATATAGATCTGCATCAGTTGTGCAATAGCAGGGATAGCAGGTTCCAGCTTCGCGAATGTTTTTTCATCAAAGCTGTCCGGCGCCCAGGTATGCATGGCCAGTACACCTGCCAGTACACCATTGTGGAATACAGGGATCAAAGCAAGAGAGCGTACCCCGTCATTCACGAAGGTTTGCAGGAAGCTGAATTCCCGGATGTTTTCCTTTGCCACATCCGGTGAAAAAAAGGAGTTGGGATTTGCTGCATAGTGAGATGCCTGGCGCTGAAAGGATTCAGGGCTGAGCGTTTCATCTCCCCAGGTTTTATACAGTATGCCTGTACCACCACGCCCGAAGCCGTACACCATTTTGCCGTTCACCCGCACAAAAGGGAACAGGTCGAACTCAATCTTACTGCTGCATACCAGTGTTTTGAGAGACTGGATCACGTTCTTATACACTACATCATCTGTTTCGGCAGTACGGGTCAGCCTGATCTTGGTGATATTATCGATGGCTTTTTCGGCTGTTACGTCCTGTATCGTGGAAACGGAGATGCCTCTGAACTGAAAGAGATCAAGCGGTAAGATGTCTTCCAGGTATTGAGAACTGGTGTTCTCTGCTATGTGCGCATGCAGTTTGCCGAAATTAAGTTCCGGTAAAGGGCCTTTGGCAGTAGCTTCAATAAAATCTGTATTGATATGAACGGTGTAGTATTGGAACAGCCCGGTTTCTTCGTTCTGGTAGGCGTTGTATTGTTCGTGTTTTAAAGGCGAATGGTAATTATAGAACTTTTTCAGGATGTAGGAGTAGACCATGTCTATCCTTTCTTTCTTATAATCTTCTAAGCTTTTATTATGCAAGGCAGTTTTACGGCTTTGGAGCACTGTATAAAAGGCTTCCGTGCCATAGATGATGATAGGCTGCACCGGTACCCAGAGTGCCCACAGGGTGTTTTCTTCTGCAGCGGCCATGGGAGATACCGTGGCATAGAAATACTCCAGCAGATGGGCATTCGCATAGAATTGTTCTATGCTCAGTTCATCGGGCAGCCTGGCGGCTTCAAACTTCTCCAATACACTTTTGAAGAAGTCTGCCTTCACCGTTTTTTCTTCTTTTATCCTTTTTCGCAGGAAAGACATGAACGGCTTAAACGACAAAGCCGAATCGATCTGTAGGCCATCAGGCATATGGCCTGTGAAATCAATGAGTAGTTGCTGCATGTTAGGAAAGAAATTACCCGAAATTACTGATTTCGTGGCAATTGATCTATCCATGTTCTGATCAGTGCAACTCCTTCCTTATGAATTAATGTTCTGGCTAACTCAGGCATAGCCGTACCAGGCTCTGTACTGTTCATCCTATAAGCAAGGATAGAACGGTCTGCGTTTCCGGGAAGGATGTCGTAATCCAGTCCGCCTGCCCCGCCACCGGCAGATACAGGGCCTTTCAGGAAGCCGAGATGTGCAGGATCAGTTTGTTCGTATTCAAGGAATAAACCGGTATTATAGGCATCTCCGCCTTTGGTATGGCAATGTGCACAGTTTACATCCAGGTAGGCGCGTGCCCGTTGTGCTACTGTATAGTGCACACTATCTTTCCAGTCCGGCAATACCGGCACCTGGGTAAGCGCAGGCATTCCTTTCAGGGAGCCATTGGTCACCCATTGTTGTAAATGCGGATGGAGATTGCGGGCCTTAGGCCCGATAGGCAGTAGTTGCCCGTTGTTGGAATGGCATCTTTTGCAATCATTGGTATTCGGCACCTGGTATACGGTGGAAACCTTTTGCTGTTGATCGTCCAGCAGGGTGATGGGAACTTTCTTGCCGGTGATCCACTTAACCGCTTCCGTTTGTTCAGCATTCCAGAGGTAGTTCATCACCTTCCAGCGTTGATCAAAGGGGTCTTTAAACAGCAAGCGGGTTTCGATCAGTGTTTTAATATGTGCCGTATCGTTATATGAGAAGTTCTTAATGATGAAGGTAGAGTCCGGGAATTCCAAAGTACCGGAATCCCTGTATTGCATGCTCTTTCCTGCAGGCAGTACAATAAAACGGTCCTTCAAAGCATAATCCGTGAACAGCGGTGTGCTGAGTTCGTAATGCTGCACACCGGCGGCTGCGGTAAGTGTTTTCAGTTCTCCTGTAAAGAAACCGTAATCGGATAATTTCTCTTTAAATTCGAAAGCCTGTTTAGGCTGCTGAGGTTGACCGCAACCCCATAATACCATACTGATAAGGATCAATCGCTTCATTCCGCTTTTCTATTTACAACTAAATGCCGTCATGTCCGTACCCAGACGCCAGTTTTTTGTACCTATGTTCAATGCATCCGCATTCACAAAAAGATTACTGCCTGTCTGTTTGATGCAGATGGAATCCGGATTTATTTTTTGTTCGTTCGTGATCACATTCGTAGAAATGCCATCATACAGGATCAAAGGGATGCGTGCCCCCTTACGTGAAGTATCCTGCTGATTCAATTGCTGTTCAATGGCTACGAGTATCTTGCCGGTATGGTGTGCAAATACCGGTTCCGGGAAACTAGGCCCCATTTCCAGGGTGTTATCATGTATGGAGATGTTCTTTGAAACAGGGAAGTAGCTGGCTTTGATCTTTTCACCCGCCTTACTGTCCACAAAGAATCCGGATACGATAATGATGGCACTGGAATTATTATTAATGATGCGGTTATTATACAGCTCAATATCAGAAGTGGCCTGGATGATCACGCCGCTGCCCGGTGCTGCATTGCCCACTCCCCAGGTGGTACCGAAACTTCCTGATTTGGCAAAGTTCCTTTCGTTATTATCGTGTATATAATTGTTGTAAGCTTTTACATGCCCGCCGCGCTGGGAAAGGTCCGGCAGGTCAAAGATCAGGAAACCGGAAGTGTTGCCATAGAATTCATTGTCGAATACTTCTGCATTGGTAGTGTTCTCTATTTCGCAGCCGGCTACATTTTTATAAGCCTTACATTTCTTTACTACAGCTTTATTGGTTTGCCCTACATAGATGCCCGCATCAGATGCGCCTTCAGCATAACAGTTTTCAATCACCACATCGTTACATAACACAGGGTAGATACCGTAACCGCCATTGCTGGAGTCCATGGCCTTCCATACGGTATGCAGGTCTGTAATACGTACGTTTTCACTTTTATTTATTTTCAGCAGGTCTCCTTTGGATTCCCTTAAGGTGATACCGGAAATGGAGAAGTCCTTTACCTCTGATACCCTGATACCTTCACCACCTTGTGTTTGGCCCGAGAAGTCAAAGATGGTTTTATCCGGCCCTGCACCTTTGATGCTGATGTGTTTCAATTGCACCAGGCTCAGGTTATCGAATTTGTACAGTCCTTCTTTCAGTTCAATACTGCTGCTGTCTGTCAGCGACAGGAAGGCTTCCAGGATCTTAGCCTCTTCCCCGGGGCCAAAGCTCAGCACGGTTTTATAATCTCCCGGAGCTTTGGGAGCTGAACAGGCAGCGGCCAGGATAACAATCAGTATGGATAGATACCTTTTCATATAACGTGTGTTTTAGAATACATTGTAAGCAAAAGTGACATAATAGACCCCTCCGATAGCCGGGCTGCCAAAACCTGTATAGTAATACCTGTTGGTCAGGTTCGTTGCACCTATTTTGATCTTTGAATGCGCTTTGATCAGTTTGTAACTGAACTGTGCATCCAGCACCACATTAGCAGGGATAGTACCGCTGCCGAATCCGATTGAATAGAAGTAAGCCGGCTTATACCGCAGGCTGGTATTGAAAGAGAGCTTCTGTTGTTTGCCGAATCCGCTGTTGCCGAATTCTACGTTGAATTTCCAGTTCGGGGTGTTGAAATTATTGATCTGACTATTATTCCTGTTCTTTAAGAAGTCTGAAGAGAAGTTCGCCTTTGCACCAAAGTTACGGGAAAGATCAACGCTTACACTCGCTGCATAGCCATAAGTGTTGACAGTTTCTGCACCATTGTAGGCAATATTATAGGCAATATATTTACTCCTGTCCTTAAAAGCCGTCACATCTTCCGTTCCGGGCGTATTGGCCACATTCACATACCCGATGAAATTCTTCCAGGTGGAATAATAACCCAAAACATCTATCAATACCACATTGGAGATCAGGGCAGAATAACCCAGCTCAAAAGCGTCTACCGACTGCGGTTTGATATCACTCAGCTGGAACTTCTTTAGTTTGGAAGGATCGTTGCTCTGTTGGTATTCCTGCACGCTGGTTAAAGTATAAGCCGGGTATTTATCGAATTCATATTCTCCATACAGCAGTCTGGCGGAGCCGCCGGAGGCAAAACTGTTATAATCCACCAGCGTGCTTTGCAGGGACTGGATATTGGAGGGGAAACTGTAAGCATTTTGATAGGAGAAACGCAGGAAGTGCTCTTTGGCCACTTCCACCACGCCGGACAGGCGGGAGGTGATCCTGGGTTTACTGAACAGGGTGTTTTTATCATAACGGAAAGCCGCACCCAATCTCAGTTTATTATCGATCAGTTTTTTGGCCAGGTGGGCATAAGCACTGTACTCCGCTACATCTATGGGCCCATCTGTATCCGGGAACAGCGTGCCTTTTGAATCCAGCCGGAACAGGCGGTAGTTCAGCCCTGCGATCACATCTATCACCTTAATAAAATGAGAAAGATTATACTGGAATTCTGCATTGTATAATTTACTCCTGTCCTGGAAGAGTGTGCCGCCCTGGGAAGTAGGTATGCCCGAAATACTGTCTTTTAACCGGTTAAACTGAGGGCTGCCGGCAGCGGGCCTGCCCTGGTCTGCGAAACTCCTGGCGGCCAGGTGCGCATCGTTCAGCGAACTGCCCGTGGCGAGGGCTTGCAATAATGCACCGGTATATTGAGGATACCAGCCATCCATGGTGGCGGGATTGAAGCTGGGCTTCCAGGCTTCGTTCAGCAACTGCGCTGTGGGGCTGGCAATAACCGTGTTACCAGAGTTTTCCCGGGAGGTATAACCTCTGAGGAACCAGTGTTCTGCTTTCAGTTCTACCCGGTATTGCCCCAGCCGGAAATTGGTGAGGGCATAGCGGGTATCATTACTATATACGGAATTGCCCTTTCCGTATGTACCTGAAATGATGGCTTCCAGTTTGGGTTTTATTTTATAACGTACTTCCGCATTCAGCTTCAGCAGTTTCGCCTCATCACTTAAATAACCATATTCCGCATAACCGGTGCGGGATACGTAGTTGGATGGTTTCTCCAGCAGCGGATCTATGACAGGGGCCAGGGAAGGATCTCCAGCCAGGGCTGCCTGCAGAAAGGGATTGATGTCTACCGAGGTTTTGCTGCCATAGGAGTTCACCCCGTTGTAATTAGGATCTGTATATCGTGAGCCGGGGCCGTTGGTATTGGAAGTATCACTGGCCATCCATTCTTTAGCCAGGGTGTATTGTATGTTGAATTTGAAGGCCAGTTTCTCATTTACCTTTTTCGCCCAGCGGAGCGTCCAGTCGTAATAAGGTTGCGGCCCCATAGGATCATTGCCTTTGCCTTTTTTAATATGGTTCACGCCCTGGGTGATCTGTACGCTGAGGCCCTGGTATTTGAAAGGATCTTTACCTGTCATCACAAGCGTACCGTTCAATCCGCGGGAACCATACAGTGCGGAGGAGGCGCCGGATAATACTTCCAGGTTGTCCACATCCAGTTCCGTTAAGCCAATGGCGGCGCCCAGGGGAAAGTTAAGGCCGGGTGCAGAGTTATCCATCCCATCCACGATCTGTGTGAAATTGGTGTTGCCACTGGTATTGAAACCGCGGGTGGTGATGGTGGTGAAGGTGAGACTGGAAGTAGTGATATCTACACCTTTCAATCCCTGGAGCATGTTGTAATAATTGGTCTGGGGGGAGTTGATGATGTCCTTATTATCGATCCTTTCAATCGTTACCGGCGATTCTATTTTGCGCTGCACATTCCTGCTGGCCGATACCACCACCTCCGTTCCCAGGATGGTGGTGGGTGTTAATTCAACTTGCAAGGGTTTGGCAGAGGATATTTCAATTTCTTTTGTTTTAAATCCCAGGGAGGAAAAAACGAGCGTAACAGGAAGCTTCGATTTCGTGGTGAAACGGAAATGCCCCTGGTCATTCGAATAATCTCCGTTGGGGGTGTTTTTTGCCACTACGGAAACCGCAGGTATCACTTCTTTTGTAACACTGTTCCGGATGGTTCCGGAGATCACCTCCTGCGCTTGCAGTGAGCTGAGCGCAGTGAGCATAGAGCAGATAGAGAGTAGCATCAGTTTATGCATGGGCAGGGTAATTGTGGTAAGGCGATATTAGGCAAATAGGAGGTCTTGCCCTACGTTCAGCGGGGCTTTGGGGTGAAGAAGGGAATCTGCGGGGTGAAAATCAGCAGGCCGGGGTAAACCGCTGCACGAAATCGGAGAGATAAGAAGTGGATACCGGAATGGTCACATCCTCCAATCCATCTATCAGCAGGTAATGGCCTTTGGCATTTTTCTTAAAAAGGATCACCCTGGATAAGTTCACCATATAAGAACGGTGCGATCGGGAAAAACCTAAACCGGAAAGCTGGGGTTCCAGTTTTTTGAGAGAGCTTCTGATCAGCTCTTTTTTAACTACCGATCCGTTGAGATAAAAAATATGTACGTAGTTATCTTCTGCTTTCAGTAATAATAAATTGGAAGGCGCGAGGCTAAGGCTGAGTTTATCATATTCATCCCGGATGTGCAGAGCTGTTTCTTTTTCTTTTTCCGTTGTTTTGCTCTTTAGCTGCGCTGCATAAAACCAGCCCAGTGCCATGGAATAGGGGAGGATCATTACGCCGAAAGCATACCTCAATGTATCTGTGTATTCCGACCAGGAATATTGGAGGTAGTCGTGAATGGATACATTCACAATGTTCACGATTACCGCGATCAGCATAGCCTCTCCGAGGAACCAGGCCATGAATTGTATATGTGTAAGGGGCCTGGGGCCTTTTAAACGGATCAGCAGGAATTGGGAGATGGTCAATCCGGCCATACCGCAGAGTGCAAAGATGCCAAAAACGCCTGTTACGCTTTGCGGGCCACCTTCGTACCATTGGTTCATGTTAAAGGGGGAAAAGATGTACATGAAAAGGAAACTGAATCCCCCGCAGAACAGGGTTAATGTAATACGGTTCTTAACAGATGCGAGCAGGTTGCAGGGAGCCTTAAGCCAGGTCAATAACAATGAGTCCGCTAATTCTTTTGCGGATAGTGTTAGCGTATGTTTCATAACTGAATTGGTTGACGGGATTAAGGTAGCGTTTTTTATGGAAAAAAGAAGGGATTGCATCTGGTTGTAAAACTGCTTCCTTTGAAAAAATACATCCTGATCGCAGCCCTCTTTTCTGTACACACGCTCTCTGCTCAAACAGTACAAGATCTCCCATTACCAGCCGGCTACTCCCGCATCCCGCAACAGGAAGGAACCTTTGGCGCCTGGCTCCGGAAGGTTGCCCTTAAAAAGGAAAACACCGTTTACCTCTACAACGGCAACAAAAAAGCCAACCAGTCTGCCCAATTCGCGGTGCTGGACATTTCCGTAGGAAAAAAAGACCTCCAGCAATGCGCCGATGCCGTTATGCGCCTCTACGCAGAATACTGTTATGCTAACAGAGAACTCAATAAGATAAAATTCAAAGCAACAGACGGTACAGTAATGGACTATGCGGGCTGGACAAAAGGAGACCGTTTTATACTCCGCAACGGAAAACTAAAACGCAGCCGCATAGCAACAGCAGCAGAGAACAGGGCCGTTTTCGGGCAATACCTGGAGTTTGTATTCTCTTACGCAGGCACACTGTCCCTCAGCAGGGAACTACAGTCAGTAAATAATATATTGCCGGGTGATGTATTTATCCAGGGAGGTTCCCCGGGCCACGCCGTAATTGTAATGGACGTAGCAGTCAATAAAACAGGGCAGAAGATCTTCCTGCTGGCACAAAGTTATATGCCTGCGCAGGACATCCATATCCTCCGGAATCCGGCTTCCGGGCAAAGCCCCTGGTATGAAGCAGCTGGTCAGGGAGAACTCCTCACCCCGGAATGGATCTTCAACAGGGGAGATTTGAAGCGGTTCCTGTAAATAAAAAGGGCCGGTCCTGAGACCAGCCCTGTAAAACGATATTAAGCAAGCTTAATCAATACGTCTAACATTTACAGCATTCATGCCTTTTCTTCCTTCCTGCAATTCGAACTCTACGCGGTCATCTTGCTGGATCTCGTGAACGAGACCATTTACGTGTACAAAAGTTTCTTTAGAAGATTCATCATGCTTGATGAAGCCAAAACCTTTTGTCTCATTGAAGAACTTTACAGTTCCGGTGAATTTTTGTTCCATTTGTGTATTGTATTATAAAAATATGGTTGCGAAGATAATACTAAATATCTATTACACCTAATTAACCACTCGTTAATATAATTTAAATTGAAGATTATCAATTTACGAATGTGTAAATACGGTATATGTGCCATTTCATCGGTTTTTTTTATTGTACCTTCGCGAAAAAAGCATGATCAGCATAGGCGCATACAATCATCTGAAAGTAAAGAAGGAAACGGATTTCGGGGTGTTTCTGGATGGAGGGGACAACCTGGAAATACTGCTTCCTAAGAGGTATGTGCCTAAAGGAACCCGTGTAGACGATGAAATAGAAGTATTCCTGTACCACGACTCCGAAAACCGCCTGATCGCCACAACAGACAGGCCTTATGGCGTAGCAGGGGATATCGTGCTCCTCAAAGCAGTAGATGTCACCGCACAGGGCGCATTCCTGGACTGGGGCCTGGTAAAAGACCTTTTTGTTCCGCTTTCCCAGCAGCTCAGCAAAATGCGTACAGGCCAGGAATACCTCGTAAAGATCTATATCGATGAAATGACGGGGCGTGTGGCCGCTACAGAGAAAATAGACCAATATCTCAGCAACGAAACCCTTACCGTAAAGGAAAAGGACGTGGTTGACCTGATCATTTACCGCCGCAGCGATATTGGTTTTGTAACCATCATCAACAAACAGCACACCGGTGTGTTGCATTTTGCAGACCAGTTCAAACCCTACGATATCGGCGATAAGCTGAAAGGATTTGTAAAAGCCATTAAGTCAGAGAACAGGATAGATGTAGTGCCCGGCCAGGCTGGTTTTAAGAAGGTGGAAGACGAATCCTCCCGGATCCTCCGCCTGCTGCATGAAAACAACGGTTACCTCCCTTACCATGATAAATCGGACCCTGAAGAGATCGTTACCTTCTTTGGTATGAGTAAGAAAACCTTCAAAATGACCATCGGTAATTTATACAAACAGCAAAAGATCACTTTTACCAAAACAGGTATTCAGCTGATAGCAGAAGCATGATTTTTTAGGTAGATTTGCGCCTTATGAAGGATTACAAAAAGCATTTTATTATTACAGCACCTCCCGAAGAGGTGTACCTGGCATTGACGCTGCCCGCCACTATTCAGTTATGGACCGGCGAAGAAGCAGAAATGAGTACAGAACCCGGCTCTGAATTCTCCCTGTGGGAAGGCAGCATCTCCGGTAAGAACCTGGAGTTCGAAAAAGGCAGAAAGATTGTGCAGCAATGGTATTTCGACCAGGAAGAACCTTCTATTGTTACCATCATTTTACATCCTCATAAAAAAGGTACCTCCGCAGAACTGAAACATTCCAACATCCCCGATGAAGATTACGACAACATTGTGGAAGGTTGGAATGAAGCGTATTTTGGCAGCCTGATAGACTTTTACGAGGGAGAATGAAAACAGCCACCATCACGGAACTGAAAAAGGAATTAGGCAGCCTGCCACCGGCAGAGCTGGTGGAACTATGCCTGCGCCTTGCCAAGTTCAAAAAAGACAGTAAAGAACTGTTAACCTACCTGTTGTTTGAAGCACATAGCCTGGATGGCTATATTGCCTCCGTGAAAGAACATATCAGCATTGAATTTGACGGTTTAACCACCACCCACTTATACCACGCCAAAAAAACACTGCGGAAGATCCTCCGTTTCACCACCAAACAGATCCGGTTCACCGGGTCAAAACAGGCAGAGATAGAACTACTGCTTTTCTTTTGTGAAAAGATGCGCCGCTCCGGCCTGCAGATCGATTACAGCGTACAACTGAACAATATTTACCTCCAGCAGCTCCGCAAAATAGAAAAGGCCATTGAGGCCCAGCATGAAGACCTCCAGTTCGACTACCGCAAACAGCTGGACGCATTATCTTTCATATGATGCGTTATTTTGCCAGATGCTTTATCTTTCCATAACACTTAACCCGGATCCATATGAAATTATGTTCCATTGTCATGCTTGCCTGCTGCATGTCCGCTGCTATTCCTGCTTTTACACAAACCGTCCGTGCCCGTGATCTTGGTATTCCTTTAAAAGGCAGGCCGGGAGCTTTTAACGCCATAACGGATGTGAAGGGAGTAGAGGTTGGTATTGTTACACTCATTGAAGGAGAAGGTGTTTTAAAAGTAGGGAAAGGCCCCGTACGTACAGGAGTTACAGCTATTTTGCCCCGCGGTAAAAAATATGATCCCGTATTTGCCGGTTGGTATGCCCTGAATGGAAACGGGGAAATGACCGGCACAACCTGGATCACGGAATCTGGTTTCCTGGAAGGGCCTATCACCATTACCAATACACACTCAGTAGGCGTGGTGCGGGATGCCGTGATAGCATGGCAATACAAACACCAGCATTTTTATACGATCAATCAAACCACAGACCTTTTCTGGGCATTGCCGGTAGTAGCTGAAACATACGATGGTATGATGAACGACATTAATGGTATGCATGTGAAGAAGGAACATGTGTTCCAGGCGCTGGATTCCGCAAGGTCAGGCAAAGTGAAAGAAGGCAATACAGGAGGCGGTACCGGTATGATGTGTCACGGTTTCAAAGGAGGTACAGGTACTGCTTCCCGGCTGGTGAAGATCGGGGATTCCACTTATACGGTGGGTGTATTGGTGCAGGCAAACCATGGCGGAAAAAATGAGCTGACCATTGCAGGTGTACCTGTTGGCGAAGAAATAAAGGGCTATAGGCCGAAGTTTAAATTTGGAGAACCGCCTGCAGGAACGGGTTCCATTATTGTGATCGTAGCTACAGATGCGCCCTTGCTGCCGCATCAGCTAAACCGTTTGGCAAAACGGGTGCCATTAGGTATTGGCAGAGTAGGCGGGGCAGGAGAAAACTCCTCCGGCGATATTTTCCTGGCCTTTTCCACCGCAAATCCCGAAGCCTCCCACCGGGAAGAATTCCGCAAGCTGAATATGTTACCCAACGACCTGATAAATGAATTGTTTTATGCTACCGCGGAAGCTACAGAAGAAGCCATTCTCAATGTACTGGTAGCTGCTGAAACCATGACGGGTATTAACGGCAATGTGATCTACGCCCTGCCGCATACGGAAATCATACGTCTGTTAAAGAAGTATAACCGCTACTCAAAAAAATAAGAACATACTACTGACATAAGGCTGTCATCCGCTCCCTGTTCCTTTGCTTAAACGCATTTGAAAAATGATGACCGGCATTGGTCAACTGGTGCTTTGCGGTGCTAAAGCCAATGCATAAATTTGAACTTATGAGTAATACAATGCTGCCTGAAGTTTTATATGTGGACGACAGAGGCGCAGAAGCGCATATCTCTATATTAGAACTCCGGTTAAAGAACGCTCATGTATTCACTGCTAAAAGCCGCCAGCAAAAGCCTGTCCGCTATGTGGAACAGGATAACAACCCCAGCGTGGGCATGTATTTTTCCATAGAAGGCATCAGCGGAGCTTATTCCACAGCGGGAGAGGCGTTACGGCTCAATTCCAACCAGCATGTAATGGGCTATAAACCCCATTTCGATGGTTATTACCTTGTAGAATCCCCCTTCAACCACAACTTAGGCATTGAACTGGAGCTGCCCTTCTTTGAACGGCTGTTGTCCAATGAGCTGGACTGCCTTCAGCGCCTGGCCGATAAGATGCAAAAAGGCTTGCCGGCTGCTCTTTCTCCTTATCCATTGCCTATTTCCTCCCGCCAGAAAGCCGTGCTTCTGGATATGTTCAATTGCAGTTATACCGGTCACCTGCGGGAACTCTATTTTGAGTCCCGGATCATGGAGCTTTTTATGCTGCAGGCAGAACAGGCGGAAAACTACATGGGCCGGAAGCCCCTCATGATCAAACCCGCAGATATCGATAAACTGCATAACGCCCGGCAGTTCGTTAAACTGAATATGTTTGAGGCCATCAGCCTGCAACAGGTAGCCCGGGCCGCCGGTTTGAATGATTTTAAGCTGAAAAAGGGCTTTAAGGAACTTTTCGGCACAACGGTGTTCGGATACCTGAATGAACTGAAAATGAACCATGCTAAACGCCTCCTGCTGGATGGCGGCATTACCATAGGAGACCTTGCATTCGACCTCGGCTACAGCGAGGCGCATAATTTCACCAAAGCCTTTAAAAGACATTTCGGATATCCTCCCGGGGAATTAAAAAGTTAATTAACTTTAAACCCTATGCTTACCCGGAGAACCTTCCTCAAGAACACACTGAAGGGCATCGTATTGATCGGTGCCGGCAATACACTGCAATCTTTTGCTGCAGACAGTTTTATACTGCCTGAAAAACGCAAGGTGAAACTGCGTTTTGCCCTGGCTTCAGATGGCCACTACGGCCAGCCGAAAACCACCTATTTTGATAACCACAAAAAAATGGTTGGCTGGCTGAATAAAGAACAAAGCCGCCGGGGAATTGATTTCTCTGTGATCAATGGAGACCTGTTCCACGATGACAATAAATTCCTGCCGGAAGTAAAAGCTGCCTGGGATGGATTATCTATGCCCTATTACGTTTCACACGGTAACCATGATATGGTAGAGGAGGAGATCTGGCAACAGACCTGGGGCATTGCCTGGCATCATGCATTTGAAGTAGATGATACGGCCTTCCTGATCCTGAACACAGCAGACATCAAAGGAAAATATATCTGCCCTGATCTCAACTGGACGAAAGAACAGCTCGAAAAATACAAACACAAAAAACAACTCTTTGTGTTCATGCATATCACGCCCATCAAGTGGACGGAGCATGGTATCGATTGTCCGGAACTGATAGAGATGTTCTCCGCACAACAGAACTTAAAGGGTGTATTCCATGGTCATGATCATATAGAGGATAGTGTGAAAGAGAAAAATGGTAAACACTATTTCTGGGATGCCCATATCGGTGGCAACTGGGGAACACCTTATACCGGCTACCGGATCGTGGAATTACTGGAAAGTGGTGAAGTGCTGAGTTACCAGGTGAACCCTGATGTAAAACAACCCGTCAACAGCACCAAAATATAAATGAAAGCAACCGCAGCCAGTAAAACGGCGCAATACATGGCTTTATTCCGCGCATTGGAATATGGCCGCCCTGCTTATCAACGTTTGTTCACAGACCCTTATGCATTCTCTTTTCTGAGTGGCGGCCTCAAAATGGCCACCCGTTTATCAGGTATTCCTTTTGTACGGAATATCATCCGTGGCATCATTCAAAGAAAGATCCCGGGTGCATATTCTTCCGGTCTTGCCCGCCGGAAAGGGCAGAAAAAGGGTATGAGTTTTACCGGGTAGCCATGGCCGCGAACAACAGTATTTTAACGTTTCATACCTGAATATTCCCAAAACATAGGTTTCGTGGAAATTCTTGCTAACTTTTGCCCCATTGTTTCCACGAATATGAAAATTATGTTGAGATCATTCGTCCTCCTGGTAGGTTTGAGTTTGTTTGCAAGCCATGCAAACGCGCAATTGCAATGGAAAGAAGTAGAACCAGGTATCTGGAAAGCTACGGCCGGCGTGCCGGAAAAGATCACTTTGCTGAGTGTGGCCAATGCCACGCCCGCAAAAAGTGCCTTGCAGCAATTACCAACTGCACCCTTCCCCCTGGCAAAAGATGAGATCACCAGCAGGGTGGTGGATGGTAAGGTTTACCTGAAGTTTCCGCTGGTAAAAGAAGAAGAACTGTTCGGCCTGGGCCTGAACTTTAAAACCGTTGCCCAGCGTGGCCGCGTGAGCCAGCTGCACATGGACCATTATGGCGGAACAGACAATGGCCGTACCCATGCACCGGTACCTTTTTATGTGTCTTCCCGTGGTTATGGCGTATTGATCGATGCAGCCCGTTATATTACTGTATATGCAGGTACCGCAGTAAGAGTGGACACAAAGAACCCTCCTGAACTGCTGGACCGCAACACCAATAAGAACTGGGATTCCTCTCCTTACTCAGATGCAGTGGAGATCCTGGTGCCAGCTTCCGGTGTGGACATCTACATCTTCGGCGGCCCTACGGCTATGAATGCCGTACAACGGTACAACCTCTTCAATGGTGGCGGATACCTGCCTCCCAAATGGGGACTGGGCTTTACACAACGTGTACCCACCTTATATTCACAAAGTGATATCCTCCGGGAGGCCAACGAATTTGAAGCACATAATTTCCCCTTGGATTTTATTGGCGTAGAGCCGGGATGGCATTCTATGGCTTATCCCTGCACTTTTGAGTGGGACGCTAAACGTTTCCCTGATCCAAAGGGTTTCATCAACAGCCTGCTGCAGAAAGGCATCAGGGCTAATCTCTGGCTGAACCCTTATGTGTCGCCCACGAGTTCACTGTATCCAAAAGTGAAACCCTTTTCCGGTACACATACTGTTTGGAATGGTATCGTAACAGACTTTACTATTCCTGAAGCGCGTAATATCTTCAAAGAACATTTCATAAAAAACCATATATCCCTTGGCGTTAGCGGGTACAAAATGGATGAGAACGATGGATATGATAAATGGTTATGGCCGGATGTAGCTACTTTCCCTTCCGGTACCTCCGCTGAACAGATGCGCCAGATCTATGGCCTGCAAATGCAGAAGATGACGGATGAATGGTACCGTGAAACAAACCAGCGTACATATGGCCTGGTACGTGCTTCTAATGCAGGCGCCAGTAATCTGCCCTATGTGATCTACAACGATTATTATTCCCATCCTGATTTCATTACGGCATTGGTGAACAGCAGCTTTATTGGTGTGTTATGGACGCCGGAAGTACGTGCTTCCAAATCTGCTGAAGAATGGGTGAGAAGGATGCAGTCTGTATGTTTTTCCCCCATGGCTATGCTGAATGCATGGGCGGATGGCACTAAACCATGGTCTTTCCCCGAAGTGGAAAAAGCGGTACAGGAAGTGGCCACTTTGCGTATGCGCCTGCTGCCTTATCTCTATTCTACTTTTGCACAATATCACTTTGAAGGCAAACCTCCTTTCCGTTCCATGAACCTGGTAGATGGTTTTGCTTATGCGCCACAGATCACGGCCGGTAAACTGGATGCTACATTGAACCCTTATGAGGCAAAAACAAAGTCTGATCTGAAGGACCAATACATGATGGGAGATAATCTTCTGGTAGCACCCGTATTCGCAGGAGAAAAAAGCCGCAAAGTATACCTGCCTGCCGGTAAATGGTATGATTTCTATACCGGTAAACTCGCAGGAGAGAACCAGGTGATCACGGTACAGGCAGAACTGGAGAAAATTCCTTTATTCGTTCGCGACGGAGGTCTGATCCCTATGGTTCCCGCCCGCAGGCAGGCGCCGAAAGCAGGAGAGGTGTTGCCGCTGGAAGTAAGGGTATATGGTACAGCACCGGGTACATTTACTTTGTATGACGATGATGGTACTACTTTCAACTTTGAGAAAGGAGCGTTTTCAAAAGTGGAGTTAAAGAGTGCTAACAGGTCCATGAGCGCTCCTGCAAACGGCAAACCTTTTGGTTATGATAAAAAGGTGACCTGGACGTTTATGACGAAGTAATAGTATCTTGGGGCACTATGAAATTAATGATATCCCTGCTGTGCATCCTGTTATTTGTGGGATGCCAGCCAGCACCTAAAGTAGAAAAAGAACTGACTACTGATTTTGAAGGCAGCATTACCTATAAGCTTTTAGAATGGGACTCGAAAGATATGGATAGTGCAAGAGCCGTTGGGATGAGGGCTTTGGGGCCTAAAGACAGCCTGAGGGTTTTATTCAAAGAAGGCAGCTTTATGTCAATTATGGATAGCTCCACGATAGATTATTCTTATTTCAATCCTCACCTCAATAAATATTATACCAGGCTGGCCGGGGATGATTCCGTCTACGAAGATCCGGGAGATGTGCTGACCGAGGCAGGAAACTTCCTGTTGGATACCCGGCTGGAGTATAATACAGATACGATCCTGGGTTATGTCTGCAACCGGTTGATCATGAAGTATAAATTCTCGACCAAAACATATATCTACTCACCGGAAATTGCTACCAATCCAGAGTGGTATAAGCACTCGAAGGTTTATTACTTTGATGTGATGTACAAATTGATGAAAGCTTACTACTTAGGTATGCGGGTGGACCATCGGGACTATGCTTACGAGGTCCGTGCTATCAGTGTAATCCGCTCAGAACTACCGGACAGTGTTTTTCCGGATCCCAAACAAATGCTTATACACACAAGCTGGCAATAACTTCCCCAACTATCACAAAAAATCGGATATTTTCATAGAAATACCTATGTTTAAAATATGAAAAGTATCCTAACGGCAGCCTTATTGCTCGGCTGCACCAGCCTATACGCTCAGAAAACCCCGGCCACAGACACAGCCGATGGTAAATTCTCAAAAGGAGGCGCCAGCCGCAACCTGAACATGGATGCCGGCGTTACTACCGCTCACCAGGTAACCATCAAAGGCCAGGTAGTACCTTACAAAGTTACTGCCGGTACCATCCCTGTTTGGGACGATGATGGAAAAGTGATCGCAGGCGTTTTCTACACTTACTTCGAAAGATCAAACGTAGCAGACCGTAATGCCCGCCCATTGGTATTTTCTTTCAATGGCGGCCCCGGCACAGCCTCCGTATGGATGCAGATCGGTTATACCGGCCCGCGCATCCTCAAGATAGATGATGAAGGATATCCCGTACAGCCCTATGGCCTGAAAGACAATGCACATTCTATCCTGGACGTGGCGGATATTGTATACGTAGACCCTGTGAACACGGGCTTTTCAAGAATGGCCAATAAAGATGTGCAAGGCAGTAAGTTCTTTGGTGTGAACCAGGATGTACGTTACCTCGCAGAATGGATCAATACATTCATTACCCGTTATAAACGCTGGGCTTCCCCCAAATACCTTGTGGGCGAAAGTTATGGCACCACCCGTGTATCAGGACTGGCACTGGAATTACAGAACTCCCAGTGGATCTATGTAAATGGCGTAGTACTGGTATCGCCTACAGAATTAGGCATTGAAAGAGATGGTCCTATGGCCGCTGCACTCCGTTTACCATATTATGCAGCTACTGCATGGTACCATAAAGCCTTACCGGCAGACCTGCAGCAGAAAGACCTGCCAGTGATGTTACAGGAAGTGGAAGCATTTACCATCAAAGACTATATCCCTGCATTGGCAGAAGGTGGTTTTATCAGCGATGCCCGCAGGAAAGAGATCGCCGCTAAAGTAGCCCGCTATGCAGGTATTTCTGAGAAAGCGGTACTGCAGAATAACCTGGATATCCCCACTGGTTTCTTCTGGAAGGAACTGCTGCGTGAGCGTGGTTATACTGTGGGCAGGCTGGATTCCCGCTACCTGGGTATTGATCGTAAAGATGCAGGGCAGAATGTAGATTTCAATGCGGAATTAACTTCCTGGCTGCACTCTTTCACACCGGCTATCAATATGTACCTGAGAGAAGAACTGAACTATAAAACAGACCTGAAGTATTACATGTTCGGCCCTGTATTTCCATGGGATAATACAGGTAACAAAACAGGAGAGAATTTAAGGCAGGCCATGGCGCAGAACCCTTACCTGCACGTACTGATCCAGAGCGGTTATTACGATGGCGCCTGTGATTATTTCAATGCGAAATACAGCATGTGGCAAATGGACCCAAGCGGTAAACTGAAAGACCGCCTTTCCTGGGAAGGCTACCGCAGCGGGCACATGATGTATCTGCGTAAAGATGACCTCGCCACCAGTAACGAACATCTAAGGGAATTCATTCAGAAGTCTATTCCCAAAGCGGGACAGGCTGCAAAATATTAAGTAGAAGAACGGCGCTTTCACCAGGTGCCGTTTTTTTATGTGACCGGGCTGTTGATCGCTGACCTGGCCGCCGTTGTGTCACTCACTTGTACGGCAGGAAGGGGCTCGGCTGAGTGCTGTTCTTTTAATTATGTTAAATAGATTTCATAGAACCGCTATGGTAGCTTCATCCTTGCTTCATCCTAGCTTCATGTTGCTTCCCAGAGCGGGTTTAAGCTACTTTGAAGCTAGGATGAAGCAAGGATAAACTCAAAAAAGACTCAATTGCGCTGTTTCGGGGGGATGTTCCTCTCCAAAATTAGATAATGTGATCCCCAGCAACCTGATCTTCTTATCCTCCGGCTCTGTTTTCAGTAACAACTGTTTGGCAATAGCCGAAATAGTGGGCAGATCATTGATCCCCTGGGCTAAGGACTGGTTCCGGGTGATCTGTTTAAAATCGCTGTATTTGATCTTCAGGGTAACTGTTCTGCCTTTCAGCTGGTACCGTTCCAGCCTGTTGGCCACCGTTACCGCTATTTTATCCAATTCTGTATTCATTTCTTCTATGAGGGTGAGATCGTAGGCAAAAGTGTCTTCTGCCCCCACGGATTTAGTTTCCCGGTGTGGCTCCACTGCTCTGTCGTCTATGCCCCTTACGATCTTGTAATAAAAGCGGCCGGATTTGCCGAAGTATTGCACCAGTTCATTCTCTGTGAGTTTCTTGAGGTCCTTGCCCGTATGCAGGTTCATCCCTTTCATTTTATCCGCCGTTACTTTCCCCACGCCAAAGAATTTCTCTACCGGCAAATTCTCCATAAACGATTCCACCTGCGAGGGTGCAATGAAAGTAAGGCCATCCGGCTTCTGCATATCCGAAGCTATTTTGGCCACGAATTTATTGATGGATACACCTGCAGAAGCAGTAAGCTGCAGTTCATCCCTGATCGCCTGTTTGATCTGTTGTGCAATGGCAATAGCGGAACCGATCTGCTGTTTATCTTCCGTAACATCCAGGTAAGCTTCATCGAGGGAGAGGGGTTCTATGAGGTCTGTATACCTGCTGAAGATCTCACGTACGCTTTGGGATACTTCTTTGTAAGCGGCAAAACGTGGCCTTACAAAAATGAGATGCGGGCATAATTGCAGCGCTCTTTTGGAAGGCATGGCAGAACGCACACCAAATTTCCGGGCTTCATAACTACAGGTGGCCACCACGCCACCCCGTCCTTCCGGAGAACCTCCCACTGCAATGGCTTTTCCACGGTACTCCGGATTGTCGCGCTGCTCTACAGATGCATAAAATGCATCCATGTCTATGTGAATGATCTTACGTTGCACGGACATAGCTGCAATATACATTATCGTATCTTTGATAAAACGGGAACAATGACAAATGAAGGAATCTGTTCAGTGGATTATGCTTTCCAGCGCATTGGCGGAAAATACAAAGGGCGCATTATCTGGGCGCTGAAGGATAAGGTGATGCGGTATGGTGAACTGAAGCGGTATGTGCAGGGAATAACCCCTAAAATGCTCACACAGGCCCTGCGGGAATTGGAGGAAGATGGCCTGGTTCAAAGAACGGTTTACCAGGAAGTACTTCCCCGGGTTGAATACCTTCTCACCGGGGAAGCGAAAGAATTAATCCCTTTCATTGAGTTGCTGAGTTGCTGGGCTGAAAAACAAATGCAAAAACGAGGCATTCCTTCCATGGTACAGCATGCAACGCCCATGAAAAAGGCGATGTAGATCACCTGGACTGGTAACGCGGCATCACCAGTAGTTTCACTATCGTGTGCGCTACTGCGGATAATACCAGTACTACCACAATGATCAGCCAGCGTTTTACCGGGGTGTCAAATACATCAATAATGTCTGATTCTCCTTTTCCTGCAAAAAGCAATGCCATGGTAAAGACCAAAGCTCCGCAGATCCAGAGGGTGAGGTGCGACCAGAAATATTTGGTCTTGTTGTAACCATTCTTTCCGAATGAGGTGAATAGCAATAAAACGTGTGCAACAAAAAAGGCAGCTGCTGCAATAGCTAACAATGTGAATGGAGTCATAGTGTACAGTGTTTTTGGATATGATATATATAAATATAATTAAATTTCTGTCACTACAAAACCTTCAGTTCTATCTTTCGGTAATAGATATCCGCCCCTTCACTTTGAATAGCGATCTTTCCTGAGCGTACACTGGCATCTTCTGCTTCATTTACGATCACGCCATTTACAATATGCGTGCATTTTCCTTTCAGGGAGATCACTTCTATACGGTTCCATTCCCCGGTGGGTTTTTCTGCATCCTTTTTCTTTACAATGTGGGTGTTTTTTGTAGCAGGAGAGCGTACACCATCTATGATGGCTGTAACACTGTCTATCAGCCAGAAATCGCCGCAATCCTTTTCCTGGATCTGGCATTCCACGGCACGGGGCCATACTTTGTCGTTACCCACGGTATGGTATAAGATGCCATTATCCCGCACTGCTTTTTCCCGGGGAGGCCATTTGTTATTACCCCATTTGAATTCCACCACCAGGTGAAAGTCGCTATAGGTTTTTTCGGTAGCGATATAACCGAACTCTTTGCCGGTAATATACAACATGCCGTCCTGTACGGAAAACACTTTGTCCACGTCATTATCCTTTCCCTTCGATTTAATAAAGGAATACCATCCGCTGAGGTCTTTTCCGTTGAATAGAGGCTTGAAGTTCTGGGCGTTAGCTCCCATGAAAGAGAGGAGCAGGAAAGACAATAAAATGCATTTGCTGTTCATAACTGGAATTTTAACAAAATAATTATTATTTGGGAATTACAGGGAACATTTGTGGCCTGCGTTTTGTTTTATAAGGCAAAAATGGAATAAATCCAATCATATGAAGTACATCAAAACTATACCGGTCCTGTTGTTACTTTTAGTGCTGGGCGTTGGATCATTTGCTCAGACCGCCGTAAAGCCAAAAGAATCCGAAAAAGCAAAGAAGATAAAAGAACTCATCAGCAGCCGGAACTACCAGTTCCAGGCGCAGACTGTTTTCCCTATGTCAGGCCGTACGCGGCAGATAGGGGGAGAAGGGTATGACGTCTCTGTTTCCAAAGATACCGTGAATTCTTACCTGCCTTATTTCGGCCGTGCTTATGCCGCGCCCATCGATCCTTCAAGGGGTGGTATACAGTTCATTTCCAAAAATTTTGAATATACAGAAGCACCGGGTAAGAAAGGGGGATGGGATATTACCATCAAACCGAAAGACGTACGGGATGTACAGCAATTCTTCCTGTCTGTTTCTGAAGATGGTTATGCCTCTTTGCAGGTGACCAGCACCAACCGGCAGCCGATCTCTTTTAACGGGATCATTGCCGAGAAGCGTTCCAGGAAAAAGAAATAAGCAGGATGGTCAACGAGTAGGAAAGCCGGGTTTCGATCCGGCTTTTTTTATGAGGTAAGGTGGTGTTTTTCTATTTTCAACTAAACCAGACTGCCAGCCGTATTTGTGGGCTGGCAGCATGTATACATGGATTTAGATTTTGGTGTTGCCCTCAGGGGCAATCGTTTCTATAAATTACATAAAATTTTCCATATGTTAACGCCTTTTCTGTGTTTTTCCGAACAGGAGTAGTACAGATCCTTCCCGCTGGCTTTCGTAGTCCAGTTTTATCCAGTTTTCATCCTTCACTACTTTTAAAACCCTGGCTTCATCCAGCAACCCATCCCAAAAACGCCCTTTGTCCGGGAACTGACTTTGGTTGCCGATACCAACAGGATGATCGTCCGACTTCCATTCCACTTCAAACTTCTCCACCTTATCCAGCACCCCGTTTACGTAGAGTTTTACATAAGGATAATCGTGCACGCCGGTAAGGTGAAACCATTTGCCGGTGACCATATCCGTTTTACCTACCACGCAGAGGTCTCCTTTGGGTTGCTGCTCCACGCAGATCTCTATCAATTCTGCCGCAGGTTTATGCCAGTACCTTGGCCCGAACTTCTGCAAACGCCATGAATTATCGCCTTTCGCAAACATGGTTTCATAACCGGGGCCTATCCGTTTGGCTTCATCACCTTTATTGGCATAACTGCGGGCTTTTGCCCAGATGGAAAAAGTAAGCTTCCGTGTAAGGTCAAAGAGTTTGCGTTTATCGGAATCTACTTTGATCCATTGCTGATCTTCGTAATTGAATTGCTGTGCTTTACCAATGATGCCATCTGTAGCCGTCCATGGCTTCATGTTTACACCGGTGGCATCTGCTGCATTATCCGTAGCATCTTTATAACCTTCCGGTAAAGTATTGCCGGGCTCATTCAAATGCCATACCCCAACAAAGCCGTCTTTACCGGCGAAGATCTCTTTGCCGCGATCTTCATCAGCAGCCTGTTCATTCCCCCAATGCATATAGATAGCTTGTGTGGCATTGTTACCTTTTACAACCGGCACCTTTACCCATACCAGGGCTTTTTTGTTTACAGGGTCCCACCATTCAATGCTATGGGGGAGAAAGGTATTGCCATTGGAAAAACGGATATCCGCACCATTGGCTTTTGCCTGTGAGAAATCGAAGTTTTGCGTGGTGAGGGTAACGGCCAGGGGGAAGTCCTTTACGTCGCCGCTTACGTTGGCGCCGTTGGGGGAAGTGTTAAGCCTGATCTCTTTATAATATTGCCAGGCGGAGGTTTCCTGGGATAGTACAGGATAACAGATGCAATAGGATAATACGAATAAGACAAGATGTTTCATTAACAGGAAGTTACTATTTCCTTTTGAAACTACCCACCACTGCCTCCTTGTAATTAGGACTAACAGGAATGCTTACCTGATTCGCCAAAAGCAGGCTGTCTGTTTTAACCAGCTTGATCTGCGCCAATGCTACAATGTATGATTTATGCGTACGAATGAATTGCCCTGCAGGCAGAGCGCTTTCCAGGTTTTTCATGGTTTGATGCACCAGGTACTGCCTGTCTGCCGTATGCACCTTCATATAATCTTTTGCTGCTTCAATGTACAGTATATCTGTATGTGCGATCTTCATCAAAGCATCCTTCTCTTTGATCACCAGGTAGGTGGTTTCAGGCGCTGCTTTTTCCACAACAGGTTTCAGTTTGGCAACGGCTTTGGCGAAACGCTCGTAGGAAAAAGGTTTGAGCAGATAGTCCACTGCATTTAATTCAAACCCTTCCACGGCATGTTCCGCATAAGCAGTGGTGAAGATCACTTTAGGCGGATGGCTGAGCGTTTTAAGGAAAGTAGTTCCTTTTACCAGCGGCATTTCAATGTCCAGGAACAGGAGATCTATTTCCTGCTGCTCCAGTTTAGCAAAGGCCTCCATGGCATTACGGCTTTTAGCTACCAGTGTAAGACCTTCCGTTTGCAGGATGTACTGTTCCAGGATCTGATGTGCTATGGGCTCATCATCCACTATCATGCACCTGATCATAAGTTGTTGTTTAATTGAATACGAAGTGTTACCCGGAAAAGCTGTCCATTGTTTTCTATCTGCAGATCATGTTGCCCGGGATAGTACAATGCCAGCCGCTTCTTCACATTTTCAATCCCGATCCCGCTGTATGGATGGGCAGCAGGCGTACTGTCCAGGATATCATTTTCCAATATGAATACCAGCATGTTGTTCTGTAAATACAATTCACCCCGCACAAAACCATTTTCCCTGACCCGGTGTGCGCCATGTTTAAAACTGTTCTCTATAAAATTGATCAGCAACAGCGGGGCGATCGTTTCGTCCCCTTCAGGAATAGCTGTCCGGAAACTGATATCCGCATCAGGATACCGTTTCTTTTCCATTTCAATATAGTTGAGCAGAAATTCTACATCCTTGGACAGCAATACTTTGTTCTGCTGGCAGTCATACAACACAAATCGCAGCATATCACTTAAACGGAGAATGAAAGCAGGCGTTTCAGGGGATTGCACCAGGCTCATGCCATACAGGCTGTTCAGGGTATTGAACAGGAAGTGCGGATGCAGCTGTGCCTTCAGGGAATTTAACTGTAACACAAGATTATCTGTTTCCAGCTGGTGTTTCTTTTCTTCCGTTTCATATGCGTAACGCATGAGGAAAACGGAGGTGAAGGTTACAAAGTCCGTAGCCAGTATGCGAAGGTCCCAGCCGGCCAGCAGATGTTTTAACCTTTCTATGGACATCATTTTCTGCCAGGCAAAATAAGGGTTCAGCTTAGGGTCCTGGTTCAGCAGATCAAAGAGCTGATACCAGATCATATAGTTCACTTTGGAGATATAACCGAAGAAAACAATCACCATCAGTGCAAACAGCCAGTACTTTTTCCGCCTGATGAGCATGGGAGCCAGCCAGCGATAGTAAAGGATCATATACAGGGAAGTGGCAATGGCAAAAAGAATAAAGATCTGATAAGGGAAATACCCGCGCGGCGTGCCGGAGATGTGGATACTATCCACATAGTAATCGTACTTGTAGATCACTACATACATCAGCCATATAACAGCCTCATAGATGTAAGGGAACTTTGCCTTGTTTTTCATACCTGTAAATTAATGGGTCATCTTTTTCCCTGCTCCCCATTATCGACAAAAACAGTTTTTTATCGATGAAATGAAACCTTTCCTGTTTCAGCGAATAAGCCTCCCTGCTGATCGAAACCTGCTTTACCGCTCCGGGCCGGCATCCTTTCTTTGTGTCATAAAACCGAAAATATGAAAAAGAACTTTTTATTCCTCTCCCTGATCCTCATCACTCATATGGCCATCGCTCAAAAGCAGGATACTGTTGCACTGAAAGGTGTAACTATTCAAGGCCAGAAGGCTTTCGTTGAAATGAAAGCCGGCAAAATGATCCTGAACATGGCCAACAGCCCCCTGGCGGCAGGCAGCAATGTACTGGAAGTTTTACAAATGGCCCCGGGTGTGCAGGTAGATCAAAACGGCAGGATCACCTATAATGGTAAACCGGTGGTTGTGTACCTGGAAGGCAGGCCTTCCTATCTGAATACAGCAGCATTAAAAGCATTGCTCAGCGGAACACAGGGGCAGAACATAGATAAGATAGAACTGGTTAGCAACCCCTCTGCAAAGTACGATGCAGCAGGCGGCGCCATGATCAATATCAAAATGAAAAAGGAAAAGGGACTGGGCACAAATGGTAATGTAACGGTGGGAATGGGTTATGGTGATCATTTCCGCACCAATGAATCCGTATTCCTGAACTACCGCGCAAAAAAACTGAATGTTTATGGCGGATATGATCTGAGTTACAGCACACGTTCCCGGCAATCTGCCAGTGAAAGGAATACCCCTGAATTCAGTATCCTGGGAAATGGGGCCGCCCTGAACACTACAGAAAGCCATAACTTCCGCAGCGGGCTGGATTATACCATCAGTAAAAGAAGCTCTCTGGGTTTCACGCTGAATGGCATGTATAACCAAAAGCAAACTTCCAGCAGCCAGCATTCTCTTTTCTACAGTAAATCCTCCCGGCCGGATTCTTCCCTGGTGGCTGATAACCATGGAACCGGCGGTTTCTTTACACCGGCCTTCAATGCTTATTTTACTACTAAACTGGATAGTACCGGTAAAGAACTGACCATTAACGGGGATTATTATACGTTCAATACCCGTTCCCGTCAATCCTTCGATACGCGTTCAGATGCAGCCCCGGCTTATCTCCTTCGTCATAACTCTCCTCAGCAGATAGGTATCCGGTCCCTGTCTGCGGATTACAGGCAGCCGCATTGGGAGGCCGGCCTCAAAACCATCTTCGTTAAAACAGATACGGATACACGCTGGGAAGAGGAAACATCTGCCGGCTGGGTACCGGATGCAGGAAAATCCAATCACTTCATCTACCGGGAATGGATCAACGCAGGATATGTGAACTATGCAAAAGACTGGAAAAAATGGGGCCTGCAGGCTGGATTACGTTTGGAAAATACCCGTACCAAAGGGCATTCACTTACTTCCGACGAGGCATTTTCGAAGAACTACACCCGCCTTTTCCCGAATGTGGCATTGCAATATACCCTGAATGACGATCAGCAGTTCTCCTTTTCTTACAGGAAGAGCATTAACCGGCCTTCTTACGCTGCTGTGAACCCTTTCCTCATCTTTGAAAGCAAATATGCTTACTTCCGTGGCAATCCTGACCTTGGGCCTGAAATGGCGCATGCTGTTGAACTGAATCATGTGTTTAAAGGAAAGCTTTTCACCACCTTATCCTATATGCGTTACAATGGAGTTGTGTCCGAAGTCTATGAGCAGAACCCTCAGAGCAAGGTGCTCTACAGTTCCTACAGCAATCTCTCTTTCTCCGAATGGTATTTTGCGGGCATTTCTTACAGCAGCAGGATCAATAGCTGGTGGAGCAATCAAACTTCTTTACAGGGAGGTTATATCCGGTATAATTTCGATACCGTTGCGTTGCAAAGATCAACGCCCGGTTTCTTTTTCAGTACCATCAATACATTTACCATTCCCAGGGTATGTACCATACAAAGTGCTTTCAATTATTCTTCCCGCGTATCTTCCGGTTTACAGGAGATGAAAGATTACTGGGGTGTTAATCTTGCTTTCCAGCGCAGCATCCTGGAAAAGAAAATGGACCTGAAACTGAATATCACGGATCTCTTCCGCACGATGCAGATGGGCAATATCTCAGACTACAGGAATGTGCGGATCAATACCATTGATTATAACGACAACCGTGCTGTGACCCTTACCATGACCTATCGCTTCGGGGATAAAGATGTAAAGGCGAACCGCAATCGCAAAAGCGGGATTGAAAGTGAAAAGGGGAGGATCAGCAGATAATTTGTTTAGGGGGTGTTGCAAATAAGTAATACATTCGTAATCAGTAACATAACCTCACAAATATCCTGAAATGAAAAACAAATTCTCCGCGCTCATTGCGCTACTGCTAATTTGCAGTTTGGCAAGCCATGCACAATTAAAACGTTTCAGTCTTGGTCCTTATGTTGAAGCCGGTTTCCCTGTGGGAGATCTCAGTAAAACGCATAATACCGGTTATGGTGTAGGCCTTGGGGCAGACATTAAACTGATCAAGGGTTTTGGTGTAACAGGTTCAGTTGGGTATATGCGGTTTGGTGGTCAGCGGGATGCTCTGAATAATAAGATCTCTGCTGTTTCTGCAGTGCCGGTAAGGCTGGGTATCAAATACCAGCTGGTATCTATCCTCTATGTGAAACTGGAAAGCGGGGCTTCTACCTATACGGGAGATGATTCAGGGGCTGCTTTTATCCTTGCACCGGGTGTTGGTATCCGTGTGTTGGGCTTAGATGTAATGGCCAAGTATGAGACCTGGATCAAAAACGGAAATATTGGTTTCTTTGGCTTGAAAGCCGGGTATAATTTCTAAAGTGTTTTTCGGTAAATAGGAAAAGGCTTTTAAAAGAGCTATAACTCTTTTAAAAGCCTTTTTTATTTATGCAGTGAAAGGGTATTTACACTGTACATGAACCATCATCACAGGTAGCACCTTTATCGCCGGTCTGGATCAGTTCCACCGGAGGATGTGCTTCTTCCCATACCTTTTGCAGGGTCTGTGTAAAGGCATCTACAGGCTGTGCGCCGGATACAGCATACTTCATGTCAAACACAAAGAACGGCACACCACGGATCCCCAGTGATTGTGCATCTGCTTCATCTTTCCTCACTTCCTTTGTATAGGCATCACTGTTCAGCACTTCTGTAGCATCCAGCCCAAGTTCTTTGGCAATAGCCAGGAGGGTTTCCTTGTTGCTGATATGTTTTCCTTCCATGAAATAGGCGCTGAACAAACGTTCTTCCATTTCATCCTGTTTACCATGCTGCGCCGCAAACTGGATCAGGCGGTGTGCATCAAATGTATTGGTAGGAATTACTTTGTCGAACGCAAAAGCAAGGCCGGCTTTTTCTCCGGATGCTGCTACTCTGTCTGTATTTTCAATAGCCTGCTCGCGGGACATCCCGTATTTGCGGGCCAGTAAAGTGTATTGGTCTTCCTTATTATCCCTGGCCGCATTCGGGTCCAGTTCAAAGTTATGCCAGGTCACTTCTACATCGTTCTTATGAGGGAATTGCTCCAGTGCCGCCTCCAGGTGTCTTTTTCCGATATAGCAGAACGGGCATGCTACATCAGACCAGATATCGATCTTCATACGCATCAATTTTAAGGGTACAAATTTACGCATTTTATCCCTTATAGCGGGCAAAGGAGAAAACGTCCGCATCCGGGTGTTGTTTGCCCCTGATCTGATCGCAAACGATCTCTGCGGCTATCTGGCTGAAGGTAATGCCGTTACCGCCAAAACCCAGTGCAAAGAAGGTATGGGGCATTTTAGCGTAGGTGCCAATATAAGGCAGTCCATCCTGCGTACTGCCAAAGGTACCCGTCCATTTGAATTCAGGTTTGAAAGGAATATGCGGGAAATGTTTACTGAAATCCTGCTGCAGCTGCCTGGCCTTTGCCGGCAGGAGTTTATCCCTTTTGGTGGGATTGTAGAACTTTTCATCCCGGCCACCTACAATAATACGGTGTTCAGGTGTGGTACGAAGATAGAGATAGGGGTCTTTCATTTCCCAGATCAGGCAGTCTTCATACCATAAGGGCCCTTTTTCATGGTGTTCACTGGCTACGGCATAAGTGGCATGCAGATCAACAATGCCGGCAGGGAGATATTGAAGGGTTTCATACCCCGTGGCTATTACAAGATGATCGGCCAGTACCGTATGGCCTTCTTCGGTAGTAAGCCTTACGCCGTTCTTAGGAAAACTGATATCCTGCACCAGCGTTCTGTCGTACACGGCAGCACCCTTTTCCAGGTTATACTGATGAAGGGCATGTGTGAGGCTATAGGCATCTGTCTGGGCAGCGGTGCGGGAATATATGGCAGCAGGGGCATCCAGCCCCAGCAGGTCTTTCAGCATGCCGGGGTCCCAGAACATCACATCCAGGCCCATGGCTTTGCGGGCTTTGTATTCTGCTTCCAGTTTAGGAAGGTCTTTCTTAAAAGAGGCGAGGTATAAACTATGTTTCCTTTCAAAATATGGTGCATTCACTCTTTTGGTTATCTTCTCCAGTTTGTCGATAGACCTTGCACAGGCGGCATAGGCCCTTTCTGCATGTGCAACACCTACTTTCTCTTTTAATTCCGTAAGGGGCACGTCTATTTCATATTGTAAAAGAGAAGTGCTGGCGCTGGTGCTTCCCAGCCCCACAGTCCGGGCATCTAATACCACACAGGTTATTCCTTCCCGCACCAGTGCATGGGCCATCAAAGCGCCTGAAATGCCTCCCCCGATCACCACCACGGATGCACGAAGATCGTTTTCCAGTTTGGGGTAATTGAAAGGCAGGCCATGCCGGATCAGTGAATATGGATATCCTGAGTGTAAGTCCAAAATGTTTATTTTGTGCCTGTTCAATAACGGACAGCCATTGTGCTGTAATGAACAGTGCCTTTTATGTAATATACTGATTATCAACCGAAGTTAGCGTTGGTATGATAATGGCCTGCAAAAACCAAATCTAAATCCCATGTTCCGCAATCATCTGAAAATAGCACTTCGCCATCTCTGGAAACATCGTACCTATACCGGTATTAACCTGGCAGGACTGGTCATTGGTCTTGCTGCCTGTTGGATCATCCTCCTGCATGTAGGGGACGAACTGAGTTACGACCGCTTTCATGAAAAGGGTGAAAATATATACAGGGTGGTGAATGCGGCCAGCTGGGAAGGAGGGGAGCTTAATGTGGCTTCTTCCTCTGTACCACAGGGACCTGCATTGCAAAACAACTTTCCTGAAGTATTAGCGCAGACAAGGATCGTGCCGGAGGGCGGAGGCAGTTTGCTAAGCGCCGGAGATAAAAGCGTTGAGCCGGGTGAAGCGCTTTTAGCGGATAGCAATGTTTTCCAGGTTTTCACTTTCCCTTTCATTGCCGGCGATCCTGCCACAGCATTGAAGGCCCCGAATGCTATTGTATTAACCAAAAGCCTTGCGGCAAAGTTGTTCGGTGATCCGGCAGCGGCATTGGGTAAAAACGTAACCTGGAATGGTGATAAAGATGTAGACCTGGTAACCGGCGTGATGGAAGATGTGCCGCATAATACACATTTTCATTTTACGGCATTACGCACCCTGCCGAAGGACTTTAGCTCTAAATGGGACAATTTCAGCATCTATACCTACCTCCTGTTACAACCCGGCGCAGATGCAGAAAAGATCAGCAACAAAAGCCAGGCTTTCTATGAGCAATACATGAAAGGAGACATGGGAGAGGGCGTGACCTTTAAAATGAGCCTGCAGCCGCTGCGGGACATACATCTGAATTCCCACCTTAATTATGAATTAGGTACGAACGGAAATAAACGGAGTGTGTACATCTTTGCTACCGTAGCCATACTGATATTATTGATCGCCTGCATCAACTACATGAACATTTCCACCGCCCGCTCTTCTGTAAGGGTAAAGGAAGTGGGCGTGCGTAAAACATTAGGGTCTGTACAGGGCCAGGTAGCGGGCATGTTCCTGGTAGAATCCATTATCCTCACTTTACTGGCGGCGCTGCTGGCGGCAATTGTTACTACGCTGGCATTGCCTGTATTCAATAAAATAGCCGGTAAATCCTTATCGCTCTGGCAATACGGCATAGGTTACACGTTGTTATTACTCCTGGTGTTTTCTGTAGCGGCAGGTTTCCTGGCAGGTTCTTATCCGGCCATCTTTATGTCCCGCTTCAAAACCATTAATGCGCTGAAAGGTAAGCAGGGCAATAGCACAGGGAATGCAGCTTTCAGGAAGGTATTGGTATCCTTCCAATTCGTAGTGGCCATCATTTTAATTGCTGTGTCTATTGTTACATGGCTGCAGATGGAATATGTCAATAAAAAAGATCTCGGTTTTGCGAAGGACCAGATCCTGAGCTTTCACCTGAACGATATGCGGCTACGGGAAAGGGTGTCTGCTATCAAGGCTGAACTGAAGAAGAGCCCTTATATAGAAAGTGTATCCGCCGCCAGCAATCCTATCGGCAACAACAACATCGGTGCAAATGGTTTTAAAGCAGAGAAAGACGGAAAGTTTGAGCACGGATCACTGATCACCCAGAGCT
Source organism: Chitinophaga niabensis (assembly GCF_039545795.1). Taxonomy (NCBI): domain Bacteria; kingdom Pseudomonadati; phylum Bacteroidota; class Chitinophagia; order Chitinophagales; family Chitinophagaceae; genus Chitinophaga; species Chitinophaga niabensis. The sequence goes on from NZ_CP154260.1 coordinate 1,881,915, forward strand.
ATTATGCAGATGCGGATTTTGCGCCTGTTATGGGGCTTAAACTGGTGGCAGGAAGGAACTTTGACCCTGCCATTCCGGGAGAGAAATATACTACCATGTTGGTGAATGAAACCATGGTAAAGGAAATGGGGCTGAAAGATCCTATCGGAAAACGGGTACAATATGAAGCAGATACTATACGGGAACGCCGGATCATAGGAGTGGTGAAAGACTTTCACATTTATTCCCTTCAACATAAAATAGCTCCCATGGCTATTATGCTGCCTGCGTTCACGGCCATGGAAGATAACCTGTTTGTGCGTTTGAATAAAGCGCATATCCCGGAAGGATTGCAGCACCTTGAAAAAGTGTATGCCCAATTCGAAAAAACATATCCCCTGGAAGTACATTTCCTGGATGAGAATTTTTCCCGTCAATATTTCGCGGAGCGAACACAAAGCAAAGTGTTCCTGCTATTCACCTTGCTGGCTATTTTCATTGCCTGCCTGGGTTTGTTTGGCCTGGCTGCCTTTACAGCAGAGCAAAGGACCAAAGAGATCGGTATCCGCAAAGTACTGGGTGCTTCCGTGGCCAGTATCACCGGCATGTTGAGCAGGGATTTCTTAAAACTGGTAATGATCGCCGCAGTGATGGCTATACCCATCGCCTGGTGGAGTATGCAGGTATGGCTGAAGGACTTTGCCTACCGTATCTCCTTGAGCTGGTGGATGTTTGCTGCGGCAGGATTGCTGGCGGTAGTGATCACATTGGCCACCGTGGGCTATCATGCCATGCGGGCGGCCCTGGCTAATCCGGCAAGGAGCCTCCGGGCGGATTGATCCGTTCATCCAATGTGGCTTTAAAAAGCGGAATATTATTGCTAGATTACCCCGATTATAATCAAACAATTCTATGCCTGCATTTCAGCGACAATACCCAGTGTTAGCTGTCCTCCTTGGATGGCTATGCCTGCCAATGGCAGTATCAGCGCAGCAAAGCGCCTCCAGATTCAATGCTTACAAAGCCTTTGAGCCCGTATTTTATGAAGCCAACGGAGATGAGGTCCGCACAGCAAGTGGCAGACCCGGCAGTAAATATTGGCAGAACTCAGCCGATTACAAGATCGATGTGACCTTTGATGATGTGAAGGACAATGTTGCTGGTACCGTGCTGATCACTTACAAGAACAATAGCCCGGAGAACCTGCCTTTCCTTTGGCTGCAACTGGATCAGAACATTTACAACGAAGCATCCCGTGGTGTAGCCGTTACGCCGGTTGCCGGAGGCCGTTGGGCAAACCGCAATTTCAATGGCGGTTATACAATTGACGGGGTGTCTATTGTAGCTTTAGGCAAAGAGCAAAAAGCAGAACATGAAGTAGTGGATACCCGCATGCGGGTTGAACTGCCGCAGGCTTTGAAAGCTAACGGTGGTGTGATCCAGTTAAAAGTAAAGTTCTCCTTTAACATTCCTGAATACGGCACAGACCGGATGGGGATCCTCAAAACCAAAAATGGTAAAGTATATGAGATCGCACAGTGGTATCCCCGCATGTGTGTATTTGATAACGTGATAGGCTGGAACACCCTGCCATACCTTGGCCAGGGAGAGTTTTACCTGGAATACGGGAATATAGAGTACAGCATCAATGCGCCTGCTAATCATATTGTAGTGGGTTCCGGTGCTTTGCTGAACCCGGCAGAAGTATTAACGCCTACGCAACTGCAACGCTGGAAGAAAGCAGAGCAGAGTGATAAAACGGTGATGCTGCGCGATGTAAATGAGATCACGGATGCATCTACCCGCCCTGCCAAAGAACGCCTTACCTGGAAGTTCAAATGCACCAATACCCGCGATGTGGCCTGGGCTTCTTCTCCTGCTTTTATCTGGGATGCTGCACGTATCAATCTGCCCGGTGGCAAAAAATCACTGGCTATGAGCGTATATCCTGTAGAGAGTGCCGGCGATTCTGCATGGCGCCGGTCTACGGAATTTGTGAAAGGCTGCATTGAACATTATTCTGAAAAATGGTATCCATATACTTATCCTACAGCCGTGAACGTAGCGGGTATTGTAGGTGGAATGGAATATCCCGGTATCGTTTTCTGTTCCGCACGTTCTCAGAAAGGCGGCCTGTGGGGTGTAACAAGTCATGAATTTGGTCATAACTGGTTCCCCATGATCGTGGGCAGCAACGAAAGACGTTTTGCCTGGATGGATGAAGGCTTTAATACTTTCATTAACGGTCTTGCAGAGAAAGCATTCAATGGTGGCGAATTTGCTGATAAAGGTAAACCGAACCGCCATGCCGCAAGCCGCATGATGTATTACGATTCTGCGAGCACCATCTATCACCGCGCTGATGTTATCAGAGGCGGCAGCCTGGGTATCCTGGCTTATTACAAACCTGCGATGGGAATGGACCTGCTGCGGGAAGTAGTATTGGGAGAAGAACGTTTCGATAAAGCATTCCGCTATTATATTGATAACTGGGCTTTCAAACATCCTACCCAATGGGATTTCTTCCGTGCTATAGAAAACAGCAGCGGAGAGAGCCTGGACTGGTTCTGGCGCGGTTGGATCATCAACAACTGGAAAGTAGACCTGGCAGCAAGGGAAGTTGTGTATCACAATGATACCACGGCTATCATTTCCATTGAATGCCTGGAGCAATTGCCGATGCCGGTGACAGTAGAGATCAAAGAAGAGGATGGTACCAGCAAACGTGTGAACTTGCCGGTAGAGATCTGGCAGACCGGGTCCTTATGGCGTTTCCGTTATCCCATTAAAGCCGGCAGCAAGGTGGCGAGTGTGGATGTAGATCCGGATAAGACCTTGCCGGATGCCAACACCCTGAATAATGTCTGGAAGAAATAATTTTTTATAGCAGAGCGGGCTGGTTAACCAGCCCGCTTTTTTTATCCCAGTTTGATGGCTTCAAAGAATTGCTTCACGTAAGTATCCCCAATGGGTATCGTATGTGCCCCTATAAAAATGCGCTGCCTTTCCACACTATCAATCTTATCAATAGCAGTGATAAATGATTTATGCACACGGATGAACTTCTGAGGTGGCAGTATTTCCTCGATCCCGCGCAGGTTCTGCAGGGTAAGGATTTTTTGACTGACCGTTTGTATAGCCACGTAATTGCGTAAGGCTTCAATGAATAAGATCTCGCTGAGGTTCACCCGCACAATACGTTTGTCTGTACGGATGAAGATGAATTCATTTTGTACAAGGGAGATATCTTTCGGTTGTTTATTCACCACCTTTTGCACGGCCTTCACAAAACGATCGAACGACACGGGTTTGAGGAGATAGTCTGTGGCTTCATACTGGAAGCCATCCAGCGCATATTCATCGTAGGCAGAGATGATCACCACATCCACCTGGTTCTGTAATAACTGCATGAATTCCACGCCGGTGAGTTCCGGCATCTGGATGTCCAGGAACACAAGTTTTACAGATGGTTCCTGTTTCAGGTAGGCCAATGCTTCCAGCGGATTGGAGAAGCTGCGTTGCAGCTGCAGTTCCGGCATTTTGGAAATAAATGCTTCGATCACCTGTACGGCGAGCGGTTCATCATCTACCACAATACATTGTATAGCCATATTCACGTTGTTTACCAGCGTATGCTCAATTTACAATAATAATCCGCATCGTTATCCTGTACGGTTAATTGGTACCGGCCGGGATAGACAAGGTCCAGCCGCTTGCGCACATTGTGCAGGCCAATGCCTCCCGTTTTATCTTTCCGGGCACCTGATTTGAAATTGAATACAGCGAACTGTAATTCCTCTTCATTACAGGTGATATCAATGGTAACAGGCTTTGCTGCCTGGTTAGCGATCCCGTGTTTGAATGCATTCTCCACAAAGGGCACCAGCAACAAAGGCGCTATTTCATAAGCTTGCGGGTCCCCGGTTATGGTGAGGCGGATGCATTCATCACAGCCGGTCCGTAAGCGTTGCAATGCGATATAATCTTCCAGGTAACGGATCTCATCCACCAGTTTACTGCGGTAGCTGGTAACAGGCGGTTGCGCTACCATGTATTCCAGTATATCTGAAAGGGTGTGTGTGGCATCCACTACCTGTGGCGAACGTACCAACGCCAGCGAATAAATGCTGTTCAGACTGTTCATCAGGAAGTGGGTGTTGAGTTGCATTTTCAGGAAGGCAAATTCTGCCTGCTGTTTTTGCTGGTCTAAGTTCTTCCTGCGTTTATCTTCTTCCAGCCAGGAAAAGAAGAGCACGTAAGCAACAGCGGCCAGCACTACCAGGGTATTGCTCCAGAGCCCATTGAAGAAGAACTGGCCGAAAGTTCTGTACACTTTGGCATTGCCCCTTGTGCCCATCAGTAATACCTCTTCCCGGAAGAAGAAATGCGCTATGAAATATTTAAACAGAATAAAGACCAGGATCAGCGGGATCAATTTAGCCAGCAAAGCCCACCAGTTCCTGTTACGGAGGAATACCGGGATAGGCCATATAATAGTAACATAGAACAGAAAGAAGCTAATAAAACCGAACAGGCCGTTGTTAATATGAATGTAAGTTGTAAGAGGACCTGGATTACCTAAAATGGTCATCCCATACATCAGCGTCATCCAGATCGCGAGGAGTACAAAGGGACGATATGTAAAGCGTGCGGGCATCAGGCTAATTCAGGATATAAGGGTGTTTTAAAGGCTTTATGTTTTGCCTTCAGGGATAAGGAATCAGATTGAATATTTAGTTCCACCATGATAGGAGCCGGGGAGGATTGTTGTTGTAAGAGTTGTTCTGTGGCAGATTGTAATAGCAAGGGTTCTATACTGAAACCGGCTGTGCTGCCATTGATCTGCAAGCTGATCACCTGTTGCGGAAAGAGGCGGTTATGCAGCTTTAAGTAGATATCATAAAAATGCAGTTCCCTTTGCAGGCTGGCCTTCTCCCGTTGAACAGATTTATCGTACAACATATACCGCAACAGTTCTGATAATTGCAGGATACATTCAACACCTTCCTGATCTCTTTTCTCTTCCACCTTCAATACATCCTCCAATGCCTTTAGTTTGCGTAATAATAACTGCGAGGATAAATGCATCCGCTCATACTGCCGGGAAACATCTGCTACGGCCTTTTCCAGCTCACGACTGTTTTTATCGCTCGAGCGCCAGTTGATGAAGATGTAATAAGCATATGCTACAAAAGTAACCAGCAGGCTGGTTTGCAGGGCTATACGTGAATAGGCGAAGAAGGATAAGTAGGTTTTCTTTATACCTATCAGGGCTATAGCTTTCTGTAATACAATATCAGCGAAGATGAGCCCAACACCATATTTGATCAGGCAGAAAGCAAGCAGCGTAGCAACAACTGCAACGATCGCCTTTTTGCCCTTTAAGGGGAATACTACAAATACAAGCAGGTAGAACAACTGGAAATTGATAAACCCATAACCGATGTATCTTACCAATATCCATTGCATACCAAAAGAAGAACTGAAATTTGCCCGGAGCTGCGGGGAAATATAGAGCATTACCAGCGCCATCCAGATGGCCAGGTGTACGAGATAACGGTATGGTTTGCTGCTGAGCATTAGCCCCGTAAGTTACAGTATCCACGCGGAGTTTGGGCGATTACAGGAGTGTTTTTTTTCATACTTGCAGGGTGCCGGAACGTACATTCAGAATGCCTGTACGTACTATTTTAATGGGATGGAATGCAGATCTGTTTACTTTGGTATAATCGTTTCATTTAATCAACAACCAACCTAAACAATGAAAAAATTAGTAGTTGTGGCAGCCCTGATGAGCCCAATGGCCCTGATGGCACAAACACAGAAAACGGCCCTCCCGAAACAGATCACCGTAAAAGGGAGTGTAAAGTTTGCCGCGCCGGAAGAGCGTTTCAGAAAGATCTGGCTCTCCCGCGATAATGGTACAGGCAAAGCTGTGGTAGTGGATTCTGCCGTTCTCGGAGCCGACCTTACCTATTCTTTTAAGATCAAACAGGATCATCCCGGTATCTATAAACTGAACATCATGCAATGGGACCATATCAGCTTCTGGAGCGATGCTGATGTAACTGTTGATTCCCGCGGATACGATACTGCGAAGATGAAAATGAAGATCCCGCACTTCTATCTTGTAAAAGGCTCTTCTGACAACAATTTCATCAACCAGATAGAATTGAACAATACCAATGGTTACCTCCGCATGGTAGATGAATTGAATGAAGAGTACTACGCTAAAAAATACAAGGATGAAAAAGGCGATTCCGCCTGGATCAGTTACCTCAAAACCCGCAAGCGTTATAACCCCATGAGAGAAGACGCCAGAATGCGCGAAGAACTGCTCATGGAGATCTATAAGGACCGCCCGGTATTGATCTATGCCCTGCGTGGTATGGCAGGTACGGAAGACGGAGAGAAATACGCAGCCGTATTAACCAAACTGGATAACCTGATTGCAAAATATCCCTGGTTAACAGAAGCGAAGGAAATGAAAACCACCATCCTGAAGAACAAGGCACAAGCCATGAAACTCAAAGCAGGACAGCCTGTTCCTACCATCGCTTATCCTGATGACCTGGGTAAATTACAAGGCCTGGAGCAATACAAAGGCAAATATGTACTGGTAGATTTCTGGGCCAGCTGGTGTGGTCCCTGCCGTCAGGCAATTCCAAGAGTGAAGGAGTTGTACACGCAATACAAGGAGAAGGGATTGGAGGTAGTGAGCATCTCTATCGATACAGATAAAAAAGCCTGGAGGAAAGCAATGGAAGAAGAAAAGATGAGCTGGATGCAGTTGTTGAGTGATGATAAGGATAAAACGATGGAGATGTTCCAGTTTTCAGGTATTCCCACCATGTATATGATCGATCCGCAGGGAAATATCATTACAAGGTTTACGGGCTTTAGTCCTGAGGCGCAAAAGGAGGCAGAGGGGATATTGGCTAAGGGTACATCTGCGAAGCCTGCAACAGAGAGGAAGTCGATTCCTATGACTTCGTTTTGAAGCATACCAGAAGTAGTGAGGAAGCAGTAAGACATATTATAAAAAAGCCTTCAGGTGGTATAGCCTGGGGGCTTTTTTATTGGATCCAGGAAACAATCTCTTCCAGATACTGCTTATCTGTTTCATCAAACTCATTCAGTTCAATACTATCCACATCCAATACACCGGTAACTATTCCATTCTGCAATATCGGCACCACAATCTCAGACCGTGATAAACTGCTACAGGCAATATGCCCCGGAAAAGCCTCTACATCCGGCACGATCAGGGTTTGTGCCTCTGCCCAGCTGGCACCGCAAACACCTTTCCCTTTACGGATACGTGTACACGCTACCGGTCCCTGGAAAGGGCCTAACACCAGTTCATCCTGTTTTACGAGATAAAAACCTACCCATAACCAGCCGAACTGTTCTTTCAGTGCGCCTGCAATATTGGCGAGGTTAGCAATGAGGTCCGGTTCACCGGTGATCAGTGCTTTGATCTGTGGGAGAAGGGATTGGTATTGGCTTTCCTTTGTGCCTTTAATAATGCTGAGATCTTCTGCCATAAAGGAAATTAGAGGAATCCTAATTCAAGTTTCGCTTCTTCGCTCATCATATCTTTTGTCCATGGCGGATCAAAAGTAAGGCGTACGTCTGCATTGGTAACGCCGGGAATAGCCATGATCTTATCATTCACTTCCTGCATAATACTTCCTGCCACAGGGCATCCGGGGGCGGTGAGGGTCATGATCACCACTACATTTCCATCAGCCACATCTATTGAGTACACAAGGCCCAGGTCGTATATATTCACGGGGATCTCAGGATCGTACACTGTGTGTAACGCTTCTTCCACCTGGTCTCTGAGTGTTATTGTTTCCATGATAACGTCAGTTTTGAATTGATTTAGCCTGGTATCCTATAGCATACAGTTTGATCTGTTTCAGCATGGACAGCAAGCCGTTGGAACGGGTAGGGGAGAGATGGCTGGTAAGGCCGATGGCATCTATGAAATAGATCTCTGCTTCTGCGATGTCTTTCGGCGTTTGGTTGCTGAGTACCTGTATCACCAGTCCTACAAGGCCTTTGGTGATCACGGCATCACTGTCTGCAGAGAATACCAGTTTGCCATCCTGTAATTCTGCATGCAGCCATACTTTACTCTGGCAGCCACGGATCAGGTTATCGTCTGTTTTATACTTCGGGTCAATGAGCGGCAGGTCTTTTCCCAGCTGGATGATGTATTCATATTTCTCCATCCAGTCTCCAAACACTTCGAAGTCTTCTATGATCCTGTCCTGTTGCTCTTTGATAGTCATATTCCGGGTTTTAAATTATCCCAGCAAAGTTACGGCTTTACGCACACCTTGCACAAGGCGGTCTATTTCTTCCGTGGTGTTGTACACAGCGAGAGAAGCTCTCACGGTGCCGGGAATATTGAATCTTTCCATTAGTGGCTGTGTACAGTGATGGCCTGTGCGTACGGCAATTCCCTGCTGGTCCAGCAGTACACCCACATCGGAAGGGTGGTGGTCGCCGATCAGGAAGGAAATAGCGGCTGCGCGGTGTTTGGCTTCTCCAATGAAACGCAGTTGCGGAATGGTGCTGAGTTGTTCGATGGCATACCTGGTGAGCTGATGCTCATATGCCTGGATCTTATGGATCCCCAGCTGTGTTACATATGCCATGGCAGCACCTAAACCAATTGCTTCGCAGATGGCAGGTGTACCGGCTTCAAACTTCAGCGGAATATCAGCATAAGTGGTTTTGGCGAAAGTAACATGTTTGATCATGTCTCCACCACCCTGGTAAGGCGGCAGTTTATGCAGCCAGCTTTCTTTACCATAAAGGATACCGATGCCGGTAGGGCCGTATATTTTATGACCGGATAAAGCGAGGAAATCAACATCCAGGTCGCGCACCCTGATCTGGATATGTGGTGCAGCCTGGGCCGCATCCAGCAATACAGGGATACCCTGTGCATGTGCCAGCCTGATGATGTCTTTTACCGGGTTGATGGTACCGAGGGAGTTGGAGATCCAGGTAACGGCTACGATCTTCACGCGGGGATTGAGCATAGACTCAAATACATCCATTTCCAGCTCACCTTTATCCGTGATAGGGATCACTTTGAGGTGCGCTTTCTTTTCTTCACAGGCCAGTTGCCAGGGAACGATATTGGAGTGATGCTCCATGGTGGAGATGATCACTTCATCCCCTTCGTTCAGGAATTCTTTGCGGAAACCTGCTGCCACCAGGTTGATGGCATCTGTGGTACCTTTTGTGAAGATAACTTCAGTATGATCAGCGCCAATGAAGCTGGCCACCTGGTGGCGGGCAGCTTCATAAGCGGAAGTAGCTTTCTGGCTGAGGGTATGTACACCGCGGTGTACATTACTGTTGTAGCCGGTATAATATTCCTGCATGGAACGGATCACCTGCACGGGCTTTTGGGTAGTAGCCCCATTATCCAGATACACAAGCGGGTTGCCATTCACAGTCTGCTGAAGGATCGGAAATTCGTTCCTGATCAACTCCACATCCGGCCAGATAATATTTTGCGTTGCGGTGGTTTCCATTTGATCGCGGTTTTTAGTTGTTCACCGCAGCAGCGAGGTATTTTGAAGCTAAAAGCTCCACCTGTTTGCGTACGGCAGGTATTTTAACCTGGGCCGTGATATCAAAGGCGAAGGCTTTCACCAGCATAATGCGGGCAGTTTCATCACCAATACCGCGTGCCTTCAGGTAGAAAAGCGCTTCATCGCTCACCTGGCCGATGGTAGTACCGTGGCTGCATTTCACATCATCCGCAAATATTTCCAGTTGCGGTTTGGTGTAAATGTTGGCAGTAGGACTGATCACCAGGTTATTGTTCTGCTGAAAAGCGTTGGTTTTCTGTGCGTCTTCGTGTACATAGATCTTGCCATTGAACACGCCGGTTGCTTTGTCCATCATCACACCACGGTACAGTTCATTGCTTTCGCAATGCGGCATGCGGTGATCAACAGAGGTATGGTTATCTACCAGCTGATTACCGGTGGCGATGTAGAACCCGTAGAGATGTGTTTCTGTACGTTCCGCGTCCAGGGAGATGTTCAGGTTATTACGAACAAGGTCTGCTTCACACAAAGTGAAAGTATAATTGTTGTAAAGGCTTTTGCCATGTTGCTGCACCAGTGTTTGATTAATGGCGCGGGTTTGCTGGCAGCCTGTTTGTAACTGGTAGTGATCCAGCTGTGCACGTTCAGATGTTACGGCTTCTATCACACTGTTCACAAATACACTGCCTGCGAGGTTCAGACCTGCGGCGGATTCTATGACCTGTAAATGAGCACCCGGCTGCACTACCCACAGATGGCGGGGTTGTACGAACAGGTTGCCTGTATTGTGATAGAGGTGAATAACATGAATGGGTTGTTCTACCAGCACTTTGGCTTTTGCTTCAATAAAAAGACCATCATTGAACAATGCAGTATTGAGTTGTGCAAAGTGATGTTCTTCCAGTTTCTTGCTTTTATTGAAGTATTGAATGAAGGCAGATTCGTTGGCCGCTTCGCTCATTTTGCAAACCGTTACCTGTGCAGCGGGAGGCAGTTGAGAGAATTGCGGTTGCAGCACGCCGTTCAGCAATACTACGCGGTAAGTATCCGGCAGCAGGAGGCCGGTGGCTTCCAGTTGTTCTGCAGAAAGGGCAGGAGCGGCCGGTAACTGAAGGCTGATACCGCTTTTCAGGTAAGGCGTAACATTGGTGTATTTCCAATCCTCCGTTTTAACTGTAGGGAATCCGCCCAGGGCCTGGAAGCGTGCAAAGGCAGCTTTCCTGTCATCCAGCCATTGTGCTTTGCTGCTCAGTTCAGAGAACTGTTCCGGCAGCTGGTCAATTAATGATATGTTAGATGCGATGGTCGTCATGTTGTTTTTACCTATTGTACCGGTTCTTCTAAACGGATGTCTTCTTTCAGCCAGTCGTAGCCTTTTTCTTCGAGTTCCAGGGCCAGTTCTTTGGTGCCTGATTTCACGATACGACCGTTGTACAGTACGTGTACAAAATCCGGAACAATGTACTCCAGTAAACGCTGGTAGTGGGTGATGATGATGAAAGCAGTGTCTTTATTGCGGAGTTTGTTCACCCCTGCAGATACGATGCGGAGGGCATCGATATCAAGACCTGAATCCGTTTCATCCATGATAGCCAGCTTAGGTTCCAGCATAGCCATTTGAAAGATGTCGTTACGTTTCTTTTCACCACCGGAGAAACCTTCGTTGAGGGAGCGGTTCATCAGGTTGGCGTCAAATTCCATCAGCTTTTGTTTGGACTTCAGCATGTCCAGGAACGCTTTGGCTTGCATGGGCGGTTGGCCATGGTAAGCGCGGATCTCGTTCACCGCTGTTTTCAGGAAGTTGATGTTTGAAACACCGGGTATTTCTACCGGGTACTGGAAGGCAAGGAAGAGACCTTCACGTGCGCGTACCTCAGGACTCATGTCCAGCAGGTCTTTACCATCGAAATCCACAGAACCTTCTGTTACTTCATAAGCTTCGCGGCCAGCGAGTACAGATGCGAGAGAGCTTTTACCGGAACCGTTAGGCCCCATGATAGCGTGTACTTCGCCCGCTTTCACATTCAGATTAATGCCTTTCAGTATAGCATTTCCTTCTACTGCCGCATGCAGATTGTTAATATTAAGCATTTCTTTGTCGTTTATGTTATCCAACACTACCTTCCAGGGTAATGGATAATAATTTTTGCGCTTCCACGGCAAATTCCATGGGGAGCTGGTTAAGAACTTCTTTTGCGTATCCGTTAACGATCATATTCACTGCCTGTTCGCTGTCAATTCCACGTTGGTTCAGGTAAAACACCTGGTCTTCCCCGATCTTGGAGGTAGTGGCTTCGTGTTCCACCATCGCCGTGTTGTTCTTTGACTCGATGTAGGGGAAAGTATGTGCTCCGCAACGATCACCGATCAGCAGGGAATCACATTGTGTGAAGTTACGGGCGCTGGCTGCGTTAGGGCCTACTTTTACAAGACCGCGGTAAGTATTGTGACCGTGGCCTGCGGAGATACCTTTGGAAATGATACGGCTTTTGGTATTCTTACCAATGTGTACCATTTTGGTGCCTGTATCTGCTACTTGTTTGTTAGCAGTTACGGCAACAGAATAGAATTCACCAATGGAGTAGTCTCCCTGTAAAATTACACCCGGATACTTCCATGTGATCGCAGAACCGGTTTCCACCTGGGTCCAGGAGATCTTGGAATGATGACCTTTACAGATACCGCGTTTGGTAACGAAGTTGTAGATGCCGCCTTTACCGTCTTTATCACCTGGGTACCAGTTCTGAACGGTAGAGTACTTGATCTCTGCGTTATCCATAGCAATGAGTTCTACCACCGCTGCGTGGAGTTGATTCTCGTCACGCATAGGTGCTGTACAACCTTCCAGGTAACTTACATAACTGCCTTCATCTGCCACAATGAGCGTACGCTCAAACTGACCGGTGTTTTTGGCATTGATACGGAAGTAAGTGGAAAGTTCCATCGGGCAGCGCACGCCTTTTGGAATATATACAAAGGAGCCGTCTGAAAAGACTGCGCAGTTCAGGGCGGCGTAAATATTGTCTGATTGAGGGACTACTGTACCGAGGTATTTCTTCACCAGTTCAGGGTGTTCCTTAACAGCTTCGCTGAAGGAGCAGAAGATAATGCCCAGTTCGTTCAGTTGTTTCTTGAAAGTGGTGGCTACGGATACACTGTCAAATACAGCGTCCACGGCAACACCGGAAAGGAGTTTTTGTTCTTCCAGTGGAATACCCAGCTTTTCAAAAGTACGGAGGAGTTCAGGGTCTACTTCATCCAGACTTTCATATTTCACCTGCTTTTTAGGTGCGGCATAATAGGAAACACTCTGAAAATCAATTTCAGGGAGTTTAAAGTTCTGCCAGGTGGGCATAGTCAGTTTCTGGTACAGCTGATAACCTTTTAACCGCCATTCCAGCAGCCACTCGGGCTCCTGTTTTTTGGCAGAAATGAAGCGTACGATCTCTTCGCTCAGGCCCGGAGGTGCAATATCCATTTCGATCTGCGTCTCAAAACCGAACTCGTAATCGCGGCCTGCCAGTTCCTGCAATATGTCTTGTTCTGCGTTCATATATTTTGCTTCTCTATCAATTTATTCTTCAAAATCGTTCAGAATTCCCCTTTTTATGTGAGATGATACTGCAAAGATAGGTCGTCCGAAGCGGTATATTATCAATATAAGGAGGGAATTTCAGCTATGGTAACCAAATACATGCATTGAAATCTCCGCAAAGTTACGATATTTGCTAATAAAGCAAGTAAAAACTTGGAAAACTACAAGGCATATCATACCTCTTCATCTGACCGTATGTTGTTGCTGCTCAAGACCAAAGGGCCGCTTTCAACAAATGGCATTGCTCAGGAGCTGGGAATTACCGGCGAGGGGGCACGTCAGCAGCTACAGCGGCTGGCGGAGGAGGGTTGGGTAGCTTTTGAGTCCAGCTCCAAGGGAGTAGGCCGCCCATCTTTAATATGGAGCCTGTCCGACCGGGGGAACCGCCGTTTCCCGGATACCCATGCTGAATTGACAGTGCAGCTGATCAATACCATCCGGGATGTATTGGGAGATGAGGCTTTGGGAAATGTGATCTCCGCCCGGGAGCACAAAGCACTTTTACGTTACTATGACATTATCAGGCTGGAAGAAGGGCTGGAGGGCAAGGTGCGGAAATTTACGGCTTTGCGGTCTTCGGATGGGTACCTGGCGGAATATAGGGCCGAGGGGGATGGATTCCTGATGATTGAGAATCACTGCCCGATCTGTGCGGCGGCGAATGCCTGCCATGATATCTGTAAAGTGGAATTGCAGACCTTTCAGCAGATCTTTAAAGAATGGGCTACTGTTGAAAGATTGGATCATGCGATAGAAGGAGCGAGGCATTGTGCGTATAGAATATTGCCTGTTTAATTTTATTTTTTTATTACATTTGCACACCCGTAGCGAAAATGCTGTGGGTTTTTTTGACTCCCTAGCTCAGTTGGTTAGAGCTACTGACTCTTAATCAGTAGGTCCTGGGTTCGAGCCCCAGGGGGGTCACTTCGCAAAGCCTTATCAGTTCATACTGGTAGGGCTTTTTCGTTTCAGGTCAAATACGAAAAAATTTGTTTTTACAGGACTGAATCTATAACTTATATCAAACTGAAATCAAAAGAATGCAACAAATCAAACCCTATACAGGTATTAATGAAGCAATAGTTTCGCTGGATAATGGTGGACGCTTTTACAACATCCTTACGCAGGCAGAAGATGGGATAATTTCTCCCGCTGAAGTAGGAAAAGTCGGAGGACTATTTAATGAAAAGCAAAAAATGATACTCTTCCTGGAATTGTCCATTTCAGCACTGGACCCAGCAGCTAAAGCTGAATTAATTTCAAAATTGGACAGTAACCTGCAACGCAGTTATCAAAAGTATAAGGCCCAGGAACTATTGCCTTCTGAAGCCAATGATCGTGGCGTCATTTCCTCCAATGCAATCATCACCGGATTTCCCAAAATGCGGGAATCCAAATCAGATCTTAACGGATTTATATTGATTCCGATCAGCACCGGGAAGGCGATGACTTTTGTTCCGGTCCCCATTATTGATAAATACGATATTTATGAAATAAGGGATGAAATATCAGCTGAGACCTTTCTGATTGCCCATGCCAGAGGAGAAGAAAAACTACCGGAACAGCAAATTAAAGTAGCTGGGGTCTTAAAGGAACTGAAATTGAAAAAGGATGAAGAAAGCACTACGAAATTCCTTGAGGTCAATTACTTTTTGAATGTAGATGGAGCTATTGTTTGAAATAAATGAGAGTTTTTCCATCTTTCAGACGCTGAAGGTCTCTTACGTTCGATTGATTTTCCTCTTACCTGTACCGGAATTATTATCATTTATAAATAGAACCAAGTGGTCGTCTAGAAATATAAAGTTCATTTGCTGTGAAATTTGTGCTAATACGTTTTAATTTCCCGTTTTTATATCGTAATTAGCCATAAACTTAGCTACCCACTTTGCTATGGATATCTCTAAAAAAACAAAATGGACATGGAAGGATGGTTTGGATCATTTCAGAAAAATGATTGCCCCACCTGATAAGGCCTTAATTATTCAAAACGAACTTACAAGACTTAATTCAAGGCTTCCTTTAGAAAATGGCTTTTTGATCTCTGACAAGAATAGGCAATCCCAGATAATTACAGGGCTTGCAGACGGCTCAATCAGTATTGACTTTTGGGAAAACGGAATTTGCTGGCACACACAACTTCTTAAGGATATACCTGCTGCAACAAATGCGGCTTATTTATGGAACGATATCAGAGAAAATAGCGGCTTTATTGAAAAGGAAATTCCATCAGTTCTATTTCCGGAGAAGAGAAAACAGATTGAAATAAGCAGTCAGCAATATATTAAATGGCATTGGCAGCATCTGGTGTATGGTAACACAAAAACTGAGAATGAATTTATCGAACTGCTCAAAGATAATTCTACAATTACAAAGCTCATGACTTTTCATCAGTTATGGGACTTTGGATTAAGTAGACATATTGGAAATTATGGCAATGATCTGAAAAACGATCTGCTAAGAGCAAAAATTCAGGACAAAATAATTGAAGTACGAACAGAAGAAATGGCGAGGGACGATTATGGAAAGGGGGTGCATAATTGTATCGGCAAAGGAGATGCTCCAACCGCTTATAAACTTATAGTTGATAACCTGCCTGCTGACCTGGATTGGGCAGAATACCAGACACTTGAACAGTATCTTAATCGAACGGGCCTGCGTTAGGGCTAATAAAGCATAGTTTAGCACGCTACTGGTTAAGCATCCTATCGCATACAAGAATAGAATATGCTGGAATCGGCATCTAAAACGATTTGGCCCAAAGCTTGTACTGAATAGATCAGTTCAAATCAACTGATATGACAGTAAAAACAGCTTTGGCACAAGATGAAAACGGCGCCATTGGTGTATTAACGTTGGCATTCAGCGTTGACCCCATGGCCAGATGGTCCCTGCCGGACCCCGCAAAATATCTGGCAACTTTCTCCTCAATAACAAAGGCTTTCGGCGGAAGCGCGTTCGGGAAGGGCACGGCTTACCTTGCCAATGGCTTTACCGGCGCTGCTTTATGGCTGCCGCCAGGTGCCAAATCTGATGAAGAATCCTTAAAGAGGTTGTTCGATGAGAACACCAATGATGATATAAAAGAGGATATGCAGCGAATTTTTGAGCAAATGGAAAAATATCATCCAACCGAACCGCACTGGTATTTGCCCATGATAGGTGTGGATCCGGCGCATCAGGGTGGGGGGATAGGTTCTGCACTGATGACGGAAGCGCTCAAGGCTGTTGACCGTGACGGATCAATCGCATATCTCGAATCTTCAAATCCCAGGAATATTTCATTATATCAGCGGCATGGTTTCGAGGTTATCGGCGAAATTCAATCCGGCAGTTCGCCTGTTTTACGCCCCATGTTGAGAAAAGCACGATGAATCATGAATAATAAAGCAATACTCGAAAAAGCAAATGCTGCCATCACAGAGGGAAACAATGAGGGATTCCTGCTTTTCTGCACAGAGGATACGGAGTGGACATTTGTTGGCGACAGGACCTTACGAGGGAAGGAAGCTGTCAGGCAGTATATGGCAACAACGTACGCAGAGCCGCCCAAATTCATGGTTGAACATTTGATTGCAGAAGGTGACTTTGTTACGGCGGTTGGTAAGATCAGTTTGAAGAACGAAGACGGGAAAACAGTCAATTACGCTTACTGTGACGTTTGGCGATTTCGCGATGGCAAGATGGCCGAATTGAAAGCTTTCGTCATTGAGACAAAATAAGACTGATCTGAACTACCCAGGCAAGTATAGGAACATTGCCCATATTAATGTATCGTATAATCCTTTACGTCCACTTCCGATAATCTGAAATATCCATAAGCGAAGTTTTCGAAATGGGCCTGATTGATGATATTTCCTCTCACCGAACCTGGTGCTGTTTGAAACGGGCCGTTACCAGCCCCGGATGCTGCTAACAGTTTTCTGAAATAATCATAATATCTCCTGGAAATTCCATACAGCCTGATGTTTATCAGATCTCCGGAATCCAGATCTTCGTCAGAAAAATATTCCTGCATCAGCTTGCCCTGACTGTTCTTGTCATCTTTAGCTTTATAATCCGGATACTTTGATACAGGCGACAGGATACGATGGAGATAGTGGTTTTCCTCATTGCCATTATCCTGGTAGTAATATTTGATTTCCACTTCATTACCTCCAAATCCGCCGGCATTATTCTGTTCAATATTATTTTCAATATGCGGCACACCTATACAAGTTTCGGTTGCGGTATAGGTTTCCCCATTTAAAACTACTTTTAATGTATAAGTTTCCCCGATAACCGGAAGGAAATTGGAACAGATATATTCTCCTGTTCCGGGGTTTTCTGTAAAACGAAAAACAGTGTTTTCTGAATTTGTTATCACTATATCCGCTCCTGAAACTGTTGGGAATTCGGTACTGTAATATCCCGTTGTAGTGGAGAGTTTGATCTTCTGCTCATTGCCTGTCGTTCCCTTTACCCAATCAATCGATGCGTCAATTACCAGTTTCGGTTCAGCTGTTTCCAGGTCCACATCCACTACTTTTGTGCAAGACAGTATAAAAAAACAGGATGAGACAATCAGGTATTTAAGTGTATTTTTCATTTTTGTATTGTTAGCATTAAAATTTGAAATTGTAAGTCACACCCGGAATGATGCTGAAGATCGATATCCTCTTTGCTTCGCTCAAGCCTGTTTCCCTGTTTTGCTCGAACATCATAGATGCGGCGTTGCTTCTGTTGTAAACATTGTAAAGACTGAACACCCATTCACCTTTCCACCTTTTTTTACTGTCAGGTTTTCGTATATAGGTTGCGGATAGGTCCAAATGATGATAAGCCGGAAGTGAATTAATATTTCGCTCTCCGTAGTTGGCAACCGTAATTCCCTGGTACTGATATTTACCGATGGGATAGGTGGCAGCTTTCCCCGTCTGGTAAGTGAAAATGCCGCCAAAACTCCATTTTTTCGTCAGTTGATAAGCGGCGGTGAGTGAAAGGTTATGCGTTTTGTCGTAATTGGCACGATACCATTCGCCGTTGTTAATACCAGGTTCTTCTGCGTTCCTTCCCGGTGTGCGTTGCTCTGCTTTGGAAAGGGTATAAGAAAGCCAGCCTGTGAGTTTTCCGGTATTTTTCTTCAGCATCAGCTCAAGTCCGTAAGCCCTTGCCTCCCCGTTTAGCAGTACCTGTTCTATGGCTTTGTGGGCAATCAATTCAGCACCGTCAATGTAATCTGCTTTGTTTTTAGTTTTCTTGTAAAAGGCTTCTGTTTCCAAAGAGTATTTTCCATTGCGGAAATTTCTGAAATAGCCCAATGCAACCTGGTCAAGAATTTCGGGTTTCAGATATTGGTCGCTCGGTGCCCAGATGTCGAGTGGAGAAACGGACGCTGTGTTGGAAATCAAATGGATATACTGGCTCATCCGGTTATAACCCGCCTTAATGGATTGGTTGTCATTTATAGTATAGGAAACTGCCAAACGAGGTTCTAGATTTCCAAAACCAATAATCTTTTTGTTTTTATTGTAATGTGTTACACTGGTAGGCGTTCCTTCCTCATAAATTTGTAACTCGGGGTTGAAGATCACTGCCTGATCATTGGCATAATTATTTACATTCTGTTCTCCCAACCGTTGGAAATTGCTATACCGCAGTCCGTAATTCAACGATATTTTGTCCGTGAGTTTGTGATCGGCACTGATATACAATGCATTTTCCCAGGCATATTTTTTTTCGAGCTGGTCTGCATTGATCGGCGATTTAGCATCCATAGGTTTTATTGTACCGGGGTTGAATTGGTAGTAGATGGAGTTGATGCCATAATTCAAAACCAGTTTATCAGACAGGTTATGGCTGAAATTGTACTTCAGATTATAATTACGGATGTCCGATGTCCAGTCAATACCAACAAATTTTATCTTCAGGCCATAATCGTACTTACTGTAAATGACCGATGCATTAGAAAAAAGTTTCTCGGAAAAAGTATGATTCCAGCGAAGATTAAAGAATGAGTTTGAATAGTTGTTGCTGAAAAAATTACTGAAATCCATTTTGTCCTTACCGAAATATCCGGAAAGGAAGATCCTGTTATTGTCATTGATCTTGTAATTCAGTTTGGCATTCAAATCATAAAAGGAAACAGAATTGTCATTGTCCGCCAATTTCATAAGTAAATGAGCATAAGAAGTACGGCCGGCAACCACAAACGAACCTTTATCTTTTACAATAGGACCTTCTGCCAGTAATCTGCTTGAAACCGCTCCAATTCCACCCGTTATGTGATATTCTTTGTTATTCCCTTCTTTTTGATAAATATCCAGAACAGAGGAGGTGCGCCCACCGAAATTAGCAGGTATTCCACCTTTATACAATTTCAGATCTTTGATCACATCAGCATTAAAAACGGAGAAAAAGCCGAACAGGTGTGAAGTGTTATAAACAACGGCTTCATCTAACAATACCAGATTACCGTCAACCGAACCGCCCCTGACGTTAAAGCCTGTTGCTCCTTCCTGTGCAG
Organism: Chitinophaga niabensis; assembly: GCF_039545795.1. Taxonomy (NCBI): domain Bacteria; kingdom Pseudomonadati; phylum Bacteroidota; class Chitinophagia; order Chitinophagales; family Chitinophagaceae; genus Chitinophaga; species Chitinophaga niabensis. Next base: position 1,901,575 of record NZ_CP154260.1, read on the forward strand.
TGGAGACTCCCGGAAGTTGCAGAATGGCTTTCAAAATATCCACCTCACCCATAACTGCCGGCATCTTTTTGACGGTGGCGATGGAGAGTTTATTCACACTCATTTCCGGTTTTTGGATGTTGCTTGCTGAGCTATTGGATTTTATCACTACTTCATCTAAAGTTTTACTTTTTTCAAGCATCGAAAAATCCTTCCTGCTATTTCCTGTCAAAATGATATGTTCCTCAATACTCTCAAACCCTATATAGCTGATAACGATCGTATATTCTCCTTTAGGCAGGGTGATAGAATAGAAACCATACGCATTGGTTACTGCTGAAGCTTTTACTTCAGGAATGAAAACGCTTGCGCCGATTATTGTTTCGGTGCTTGTTTTCATGGTGATTGTTCCGCTTAATGTGACTTTCTGCTGTGAATAGGCCCCGAATGACATGGTTATTAACAGTAGTGTATAAATGATCTTGTATCTCATCTTGAAAAAATAGATTTAACAATTGCAGTTTGAACACAAAACTATTCCTTCGGATAACCGCCTTTTTCTTAATTATACCAAATGGGGTATCTTTTATAGCAAAGTATGTGGGGGTACTACCAAATATATTTTTTGTTTTATGCGTTTTTATAATGCTTCCGCTTTCGTATAAAAAGCACGGACTTTCGTATAAAAAGCAGGTCAGGCCATAGCTTTAAGCGGTATATTTGTTCTATACACATTTTATAAATGAATGATTTTACCCATCAACAGTTTATTAGCGAAAACGTGCTTTTTCGCTTTCTCATCTCACCTGACCGCAGGATATTCCGGCATCTGCTGCTCATTGTTTTCATAGGTGCTGTGTTGTACAACAGTACTTCCGTAATTGCCCACCCGGTAGCGTTATTTGTATATTTCATTATATTATTCTATGTAAATATGTACGTGCTGGTGCCAAAGCTTTTGTTTAAGAATAAGAATATTAAATACTTTTTATCTGTGATCAGCATTCTTGTTGTAATGGCTGTTTGTGGTTATTTTTTCAATCCTATCAATGAACAAAACGAGCTGAATATCCCGCTTTTCTCTTTCTTTACCGTGCTGCTGCTAGCGGCTTCATCTTCCGTAAAACTGTTTCAGAAGGGAATGATGGACAGGCAATTGATCTACGAGTTGGAACGGTCGAAAACATATGCAGAACTGGAACAATTGAAAAACCAGATCAATCCGCATTTTTTGTTTAATATGCTAAACAATGCCAATGTTCTAACGAAGAAAGATCCCGAAAAAGCCTCTCAGGTTTTAATGAAACTGAGTGATTTGCTTCGCTATCAGCTTTATGACAGTGCAAGAGATAAGGTGTTGCTGACTTCGGATATTCGTTTCCTGGAAGATTTTTTAAATTTGGAGAAAATAAGGCGGGATAGTTTTGAGTTCCTGATTTCTAAAGAAGGAGATCTGAGCGGGGTGCAGATTCCCCCTTTGCTGTTCATTTCGTTTGTGGAAAATGCTGTGAAGCACAACAATGATGCAACAAAATCGTCTTATGTAAACCTGTATTTTGATGTCAGGAACGATGAACTTTTCTTCAGATGCATCAACTCCAAACCAATGCTTAGATCCGTTAATAATACAGGCGGATTGGGGTTAGCAAATGTCAAACGAAGACTGGAACTTTTGTTCCCGGCAACACATAGTCTGAATATCGAAGATGACCCGGAAAGGTATTGCGTAACTTTAACTATAAAGCTATGACTTGTATAATTATAGATGATGAACCATTGGCGAGGGAAGCCATAGAGATGTTGATCAACCAAACTGATGGTTTAGATCTGACCGGTTCGTTCAACAGCCCCGAAAGCGCCGCAGATTTTATAGAAAAAAATACAGTTGAATTAATCTTTCTTGATATACAAATGCCGGGAATTAACGGAATTGAATTTGCCCGGACCATTCCGAAAGAAACATTTGTGATCTTTACCACCGCTTATTCTGAATTTGCTACCGACAGCTACGAAGTAGATGCGATTGACTACCTGATAAAACCCGTAAAATTAGAGCGTTTTAAAAAGGCTGTTGAAAAGGCCCGGACCTACGCCAAATTATTCAAGGCAGATTATGCTGATAACAATATCGAACAGGTAGCAGACGATTTTTTCTTTGTGAAAGCAGACCGGAGGATTTTTAAAGTCTATTTCAATAACATACTTTTTATTCAGGGTTTAAAAGATTATGTTGTGATGCACAGCGAAAATCAGAAAGTAGTTACGGCGATGAACATCAAAACAATCTATGATCAGCTACCCAAAGATATGTTTGTAAGAGTAAGCAAATCCTATGTCATCAATGTTAAACATATCGATTCAGTGGATAATAACACGGTGTACATAGGTACAAACGAAATCCCTATCGGAAGTATTTACAGGGATTTCTTTTTCAATGAATTTGTGACCAAAAAGATTGCGAACAGGTAAACTCCCCAATACCTTCTTTTGTATAAAAAACAGCCGGTTTGGTATAAAATGAATTTTAGCCGTTCCCCTATAAGCTATTTTAGCAGCATTTTATCAGAGATCCTTTTACAGACGAAGGATTAAGTTAGAATGTATGACTAAAAATTTTCTAATACTATTCATCTTTTGCGTATATGTCAAAGCTGAGGCCCAGGAGGGCTGGACATTGAAGCATTGCATAGAGTATGGTCTGCAGAATAACCGGAATGCCAGAATCTACGCTAATCAGAAGATCGCTGCAGATGCTAAAGCCAGGGAGATGCTTGCAGATTATCTTCCAAAAGCGAGTCTCACCTCAATGTTGGACAACAATCTCAAATTGCAGCAAAATGTTATTCCTGCCGGAGTTCTCGGGCCGAATGAAATCAAGGTGTCCCTTACACAAAAATTTACTTCGAATGCCGTTGCACAACTCGACCAGGTATTATACGATCAGTCATTACTGACGGGACTCAAAGCAAATAAATTCAACAGGGAACTGGCTGATCTTAACATTCAGCAGGGTCAGGAATCAATTATCTACAATATCAGCGCTGCCTATTTTCAATTACTGGTTTACCGGCAACAGATTCTGCTGTTGCAGTTTAACAGTAAGACCTATGAACGACAGATGGAGATCTACCGGTTGCAGGTGGAAAAAGGTATTGTATTACAGAAAGACCTTGATAAGGTGTCCGTGGATTTCAATAACACCATGTCGCAGATCAGGGTAGCTGAAAGTAATTTTCAATTGGCGGAAAATCAGTTGAAATTCGAGATGGGATATCCCATCGATGATAAACTTCAGGTTGATCTGGTAGCTGCTGTGGCGCCGCTGGTTGGTACTGAAGATTCGCTGGCCAGGTTTTCTCCGGCAGCCCGGATCGACTATCGGGTATCATCCGCTAATATTAGATTATTAGAGATAGAACAGGCTCGCATTAAGGCCGAGGGGCTTCCCAAATTAACAGGATATGTGCGTTATGGCGCTGTTGGATTTGGCGACAAATTGGGAGGAGCCTATGATGAATTATTGCCATACTCTGCAGTCGGCTTAAAACTCACGATCCCAATATTAGACTTCTATAAACGTAATGCCAGGCATAAGCAGGCCATGGTGAACCGGATCAATGCAGAGGAGCGCCTGAAGCTTTCTGAAAGTAAGTTCAGCGTTGAATTCGAAAATGCGCAGACGAAAGTGACACAGGCCCGGACCAATATGGAAAATGATAAACGAAATATGGACCTGGCCGAATCAGTATTTAAGATAACAGATCTTCAATTTCAGAAGGGCACCACTGATCTGAACGACTGGTTAATTACCCGGAATTCCCTCCAGTCAGCGCAAAATAATTATCTGAACGCTATCTATAGTTACTACCAGGCCCGGGTTGATCTTGAGAAAGCCGCGGGTACATTGAAAACATTTTTAAATTCTCTTTAACTGAGATGAAAAGAAGGATCATATTGATACTGGTTATCACTGCAATGCTAATTGCCATTGTGGTCAAGCTGGCATACAATAAAAGCAAAATTGCGGAGAAAAAATCACCTCCTAAAATTGGGGACATCCGCATACCTGTCACTACTTCCGCTGTGAGGTCGGAGATCATGCTGGAACGCCTGGTGAAAACTGGCACACTGGCGCCTTTAAGAGCGTCCAGGGTGTTATCTGCTTCCGGCGGCCAGCTACAGAGCGTGATGTTCAGCCTGGGAGATCATGTAAAGAAAGGCCAGTTGCTCGCTATTGTTGATAGCAGATTGCTTGCGCTCGACTTGCAAAAGGCCGAGACGAATGTTGTAAAGTTGGAACGGGATCTTAATAATTACAGGGAACTATTGGAAGGAAAGGCCGCTACCCTTGAAAAGGTGGAGGGTATGCAACAAAGCTATAATGACGCGCTAAATCTTGTTCAACAGATACGAAAACAGATAGCCGATGCGAGTATTAAAGCGCCGGATGATGGTGTTATTGCTTCCAGGCCGGTTGAACAGGGTGTATTCATAGCAGCCGGAACAGAAGTAGCCTCCATAGTGAATATGTCATCGCTGAAGGTACAGGTAAATCTGACGGAGGACGAAGTTTACAAAGTGGCGAAAGGCCAGAAAATTGCCATCACCACAGATGTCTATCCGGAAAGGATTATTTCCGGGGTAGTGACTTTCATTAGTCCTCAGGCTAATGAGGCATTCAACTATCAGGTGGAGGTTACTGCCCCTAATGATAAATCCATGCTGCTGCGTGCAGGTACATTTGTTAATGCTGACTTCTCAAAGAAAACCGGGCGGAAAGTATTACTTGTTTCGCGGGAGGCCCTCATCGAAAGTACTTCCAATGCGGCTGTTTATGTGGTGATAAATGGCAAAGCTATCCTGCGGAAGATCAGTGTAGGTAAAAATTACGGGGAGGAACTAGAGGTACTGGGCGGTTTGGAAGACAGGGAGGAGGTTGTTACTGCTGGTCAGGTTAACCTGAAGGACAGTGCTTTAATTAAGGTTACTAACAAAGAATAAGAGGTATGTCAATTACTGAAATCGCCATAAAACGGCCCCTGTTGCTTATTGTGATCTTTACAGTACTGATCCTGTTTGGAATTCAGTCGTACCTGAGTTTAAACTACAATCTCCTGCCTAAAATTGAGGTTCCTACAGTTTCTATCAGCACCATCTACCCGGGGGCGGCAGCTGCTGAAGTTCAGATCAATGTTACAAAAAAACTTGAAGATGCGGTTTCCTCGGTTGAGGGCCTGGATCAGATTAGTTCAACTTCCCAGGGAAATCTTTCAATAATTACAATTTCTTTCAGGCCAGGAACTGATGTTGATAAGGCAGAACGTGATGTTCAGCGAAAAGCCGATCAAATTATCAGTGAGTTACCACCTGATGCTGAAAAGCCGAGGGTAAGTAAGGTTAACCTGGACGAAACTCCGGTTATTAAGGCCGGCGTTACGGGAGATCTGCCTCCCCGGAAAGCTTTTGACCTGGTCGATAACCAGTTGCGCCCTGTATTACAAAACGTTCCCGGAGTGGGGCAGGTTAACATTATCGGAGGGGAAAAAAGAGAGATCCAGGTTGATGTAATGCAGGACAGGCTTTTGGCTTATGGGCTTTCCATTGGGCAGGTGACAAATGCTATCGGTAATGCAAACCTTTCATTTCCTGCCGGGAGCATTGAAACAACAAACAGACAGCTTTCCATCCGATACAATGCAAATGTGGATTCGATCGGGGAGCTTCGTAATCTGATCATTTTGCAGCACCCCACGCTGGGCGCCATAAAATTAGGCGATGTTGCTGATGTGTCAGATGGGGCAGCAAAGCCTATCGCCATCAACCACATAGATGGGATACCATCAATTGGCATTCAAATCATTAAGCAGAGCGATGCAAATGCGGTGGCAGTGAGCGAGCGGGTAAAGAAGTGTTTTAATAAGTTGGAGAAACAATACCAGGGGCAGAAACTGAAATTTAATGTTTCCTCGGATCAGAGTGTGTATACATTGCATGCAGCTGATGCAGTGATGTTCGATCTGTTTTTGGCTGTAATAATTGTAGGTATTGTGATGCTGGCTTTCCTCCATAGTATCAGAAGTGCAACATTTGTGCTGATCGCTCTTCCATCTTCTATCATCCCTACATTTATCGCCATGTACCTGCTGGGATTTTCCCTGAATCTAATGACGTTAATGGCCATGTCTTTAGTAGTGGGAATCCTTGTGGACGATTCAATTGTGGTTCTGGAGAATATTTATCGCCATATGGAGATGGGGGCCGGTAGGGGAAAGGCAGCATTGGAAGGGCGAAATGAGATTGGTTTTACAGCCTTAGCTATCACATTGGTGGATGTGGTGGTGTTTCTGCCATTGGCATTAGCAGGCGGTATGATTGGATCAGTTTTACGGGAATTTTCTCTCGTTGTTGTTTTTTCAACACTGATGAGCCTCTTTGTATCATTTACCATCACACCTTTGCTGGCAAGCAGATTCGGTAAACTGGAACATTTGTCTGCAAAAAGTATTTGGGGAAGGATGAATTTGAAGTTCGAGTACTTTCTTGAAGTTGTTAAAGAAGAATATGGCAGATTGTTAAGAGTGGTATTGAGAAGAAAGAGATGGTTGCTGATGCTTGTAACGTGCCTGATCTTTGGATCAATTGCGTTGGTCCCAATGGGATTTATTGGAGCTGCGTTTATTCCGAAGGCGGACCAAAGTGATTTGGTCCTGAATATAGAATTGGAACCAACAGCAAGTATTTACAAGACTAATATGAAGGTTCAGCAGGCGGAGAAGATTATTCAGGAACAACCAGAGGTGAAGAGGATCTTCTCCAGCATAGGGTTTGTGAGTGGAAGCGTGGCCGGAGCGTCATCAAATGCCAACCTGGCTGAACTGACGATTGGCCTGGTCGATAAACACCTGAGAAGTAAAAATTCTGAGGAACTCGGCGTGTATCTGCAGCAAAAATTAAGTAGTATCATAAAGGGCGTGAAGTTTACAGTAGCCCCCACCTCAATAACAGGAAATGTAAGTAACGCGCCGATACAGATAGCTATCAAGGGTGTTGATCTGAGAGACGTCCGGCATGTTGCCGAGGAGTATATGAAGGTTATTGCAGATGTTCCCGGGGCGCAATTTGTAAAGCTGTCCGTAAAGAACAGGAAGCCAGAGGTGGGTATCAGGCTCAACAGGGAAAGAATGAGTCTCCTCGGACTCAATGCGGGTGCTGTTGGTGCTGCGCTGCAGAATGCATTTAGGGGGGATGACAGGAATCAGTTCAAACAAAATGGGAATGACTATGATATCAGGATAGGGCTGGACCAGTTTAGCAGATCGGATGTCAGCAATATAAGGAACCTGCCGGTAGTAAACGCTAATGGCCAGACAATACTGCTGCGGCAATTCGCGGATGTTGAGGAAATGCTGGGGGAAACCACGCTTCAGCGTATTGACCGACTCGGATCAATTACAGTGCAGGCAAACGTTTCCGGGCGGCCAACGGGTACTGTAGGTACTGAGATCAAAGCTAAGGCAAAATCCATCAAGGTGCCGGAAGGAGTTAGCATTGAGTATCTGGGAGATTCCAAAAATCAGGCAGATGCCTTTGGAAGTTTGGGCCTGGCACTTATCACCGCAATCGTACTGGTGTATCTTATCATGGTGGCGCTTTATGAAAATGCGGTGTATCCATTTGTGGTGCTGTTTTCAATACCAGTGGCACTGGTTGGTGCATTACTGGCGCTGGCTCTTACTATGGAAACATTAAACATCTTTACGATTATCGGGATGATCATGCTAATGGGCCTGGTTGCTAAAAATGCTATTCTCATTGTGGACTTTGCCAATAAACTCAAAGAGGAGGGGCATGGAACTGTGGAAGCACTGATTGAAGCAGGCAGGGAAAGGCTTCGCCCAATTCTTATGACAACGTTCGCGATGATCTTTGGCATGTTACCCATAGCAATGGCAAAAGGCGCCGCGGCTGAGATTAAAAACGGAATGGCCTGGGTGATCATTGGAGGATTGACAAGTTCTATGATACTCACGCTCTTTGTGGTACCTGCTATGTACCTGATTGTGGATGGTATACTTGTCCGTTTTAAGAGGCCCTCTTAGTAAAAAAACTCTTTTTTGAGCACCTATGGATTGCAATACACATAAGGTGTTACAGTTGTAGGTTATATGCAAACAGGTCCCGATATTTATCGGGACTTCATTGTTTATAACGTCTGAGCCATACAGGCAAGTAAATTGGCCCATAGAAGAAAGTGGCCAAAGCTCCCAAAGCTGACCTTTGTGTCATTAAATCAAGAATCATGACTACAAAGATCACTTTAGGTAAAAACGGGCCACTCGTGTCCAAACTCGGATTAGGTTGTATGCGCATGTCGCCTGTCTGGGGAGGGGAAATGAAGGATGAAAAGGAAAGCATTGCCACCATTCAGATGGCCTTGGACAGCGGCATTAACTTTCTGAACACGGGAGATTTTTATGGTGCCGGACATAATGAACTGCTGGTAGGTAAGGCCATCAAAGGCAGGAGGGACGATGCTTTCATTAGTGTCAAATTTGGCGGCATCGTTTATGGTGGTCAGTTTCTTGGGTTGGATCTGCGCCCTATAGCTATCAAAAACTTCATCAATTATTCTTTGGTACGTTTAGGTATAGATACTATCGATCTTTATGAACCCTGCCGGCTTGATAACAGTGTTCCGATGGAAGACGTGATCGGGACTGTGGCAGACCTGATCAAAGAAGGAAAGGTGCGTTATCTGGGCGTTTCTGAAATAACTGCTGATCAATTACGCAAGGCGCATAGTATTCATCCTGTAACAGCATTGGAAATAGGTTATTCACTGGCAGACCGTCAGATAGAAAGCGACCTGCTTCCTACAGCTAAAGAACTGGGTATAGGCGTTGTAGCATTTGCTAATACGGCGGAAGGATTACTCACCGGGGAAATGAAAGCACCTCTTCCCGCCAATGCTTATCATCACCATTTTTCGCGTTTCCAGGGAGATAACCTGATAAAAAACCTGGAAAAAGTGGAAGTATTAAAGCAAATGGCGAAGGAGAAAGGATACTCACCAACACAGCTGGCGATCGCCTGGGTGAATGTGCAGGGTGATCATATGATGCCATTGGTGAGCATGAGCCGGAGATCACGGTTGCCGGAAAACCTGCAGGCTATGAAAATTACGTTTTCTCCTGATGAGTTAAATACGCTTAATACGCATTTTGCACCGGGTGCGATATTAGGAGGCACTTACCTGCAGCGGTAAAGCTGTAACTTTACAATATGACGAATCCAACAGAAATACTCCCGGGGATCATCTTTTTCTCTTATTACTCGGACATGAGAAAGGAGAAAGTTGCATTCATGGAGGATAATACCCTGATATTGCAGGTTTTGGGCCAGTTTGTATTGGAAACAGCCAACCACAGGATTTCAATGGAGGGCGGCGAAATGTTACTGGTACGAAAGAATCAACTGGGAGAAATTACCAAGATCCCTTTGAACGGTGAGGGGTATCAAACAATTGTCATTCGCCTGAAAGAGGACTTACTCAGGAAAATAGCCCTTGAAGAACAGATAGAGGTAAAACAAAAATACATAGGGCCTTCCAGCCTTCTAATCCCCGGGAATGATTTTTTACATGCCTTTTTTCATTCCCTGCTTCCGTATGTCCGCCATCCGGAAAAAAAGATAACCACAGAGGTAGGTATGCTGAAAGTAAAAGAGGCAGTATACCTCCTCCTGGATGTCATGCCCGGGCTCAGAGAATTCCTGTTCGATTTTTCTGATCCTTATAAGATGGACCTGGAAAAATTCATGGTCAGCAATTTCCATTATAACATTCCTGTTGATCAATTTGCACGGCTCACGGGAAGAAGTCTTGCCGGGTTCAAGCGTGATTTCCAGAAAATATTCGGGATGGCTCCGCGGCAGTGGTTGCAGGAAAGGAGATTAACGGAAGCCCGCCATCTTATAGAAACTAAGAACAAAAAGCCATCGGACATCTATCTCGATCTGGGATTTGAAAGTCTCTCTCATTTCTCGCATTCCTTTAAAAAGAAATTCGGTAAGGCACCCACTGAATGGGCGATTTAGGCAGGCAACTCCGAAGGAAGAGTTGTATGTAAGATTTATTATATGTATCTTTAAGGTTGGGAGCATTGAATTAACGAGGAGCAATCATCAAAGCACTATCCTATGCCTGTAAAAACATATCTTAAAAGCCTGACCTTTATCGCTTTAACAGCGGTCGCCTGCGTTTCCTGCAAATCCACCGAGCTGGTTTACATTAATGTATTGAAACCGGCGCCCGTGACCATACCCGCCCATGTTAAAAGTCCCGGTGTTATAAACAGAACCACCATTACCCCGCAATATAAGGCAGTAGATGTTGTTGACAAGATATTCAGCCTGGAAGGAGCACAGCTTGACAAGGAAGGGGCACAAAGCAGCGTCAGCGGGCTTACCGATGAACTGCTGAAGAACAACCGGTTCAGTGATGTAAAAGCGCTGGGCGAGCTGGATCTTACCACTAATGCTCCAGGACTCTTCTCTGCGCCGCTCTCCTGGGAAATTGTAGACAAAATATGCCGTGAACATCATGTGGACGCCCTTTTCTCGCTGGAGCTTTTTGACACCGATTCGAAGATCAGTTATGCCACTGCACCGGTTTCTTTGAAGACACCGGTAGGTAATGTACCGGGTGTAGAACACAGGGCCAGCATGCTTACCACTGTGAAAACAGGATGGCGGATCTATGACCCGGCCAGCAGGAATATCCTGGATGAATTCCCCGTTGCCAGGGACCTTACTTTCTCCGGCAGGGGCATCAACCCGGCTGTCGCCGCCGGCGCACTGATCAACCGCAAAGAGGCGGTAAAGGAAGTGAGCATACAAGCGGGGCAAAATTATGCCATGCGAATTATTCCATACCGGACAAGGGTGATCAGGGATTACTATGTGAAAGGCACTGATAATTTCAGAACAGCCCGCCGTAAAGCGCAAACCGGCAACTGGGACGGTGCAGCTGAGCTATGGAAGAAAGAGACCTCAAATCCGAACAGCACTGTAGCCGGGAGGGCCTGCTATAATATGGCCATCATCTGCGAGATTAACGGGGAGCTGGACCTTGCGATCAAATGGTCGCAGAAAGCTTACGAGGAATATAGCAACCGTCTTGCACTGAACTATATCCGGTTATTAAAGAACAGGCAAGCCGGCAACGAACTCCTGAAAGAGCAGCAGGCTGAATAATCATGCCTTCAATAGATTTTTAAAGTAAGCGTTCAGGACGAAGACCTGAACGCCCTGATTGAACTTATTTCTTCTCCTGGTATACCCTTACGTAATCTATCAGCATAGTTGCCGGAAATATGGTAGGATCAATACCTTTGGCACCTTCCCATTTACCACCTACAGAAATATTCATGATGATATGAAAGGGGCTGTCGAATGGCCATTCAGCCGGTGTTTTGTGTTCATTGGGGAAATGATACCGGTGTTTGCCGTCAATAAAATAATCAATCCCTTCCGGTGTCCATTCCATGGCATAAACATGAAAGTCGTCCCATGGCCTTGGCAGATAAGTTCTGACACCTCTTTGTGTTCCTTTTATGTGATTATAGGCACCTGTATGCACAGTCTGATAGATGGAGTCAGTATGCCATTCTATATGCTCCACGATATCAATTTCGCCACAGTCAGGCCAGCCGCCATACTTCTTTGTGGAAGCCAGCATCCATACAGCGGGTAATACACCCAGCCCTTTGGCAATTTTGGCACGCACCTCTATTCTTCCGTATGTCCATTCGTACTTGCCTTTGGTGAGCAGCCGGGCGGAGGTATAGGAGGTATCGGTACCATTAATATGCCTGTTGGCTTTTATCCGCAGCATGCCATTGGCCACTTTTGCGGTGGAGGTATCATTTGCGGTGTAATTCTGCAATTCATTATTCCCCCAACCGCTTTTGCCCACATCGTATCCCCATTTTTTAGCATCCGGCAGGCCTTTGTAATTAAACTCATCGCTCCAGGCGAGTTTCCATGAGGTGTTGATTGTTTTTTGCTGCGCATTGGCGTATTCGGAAATGAAGATGATCAGGATGATCATCCAGGTGCGTGAACATGTCATTTGTATGGTTTTGAAGGAAGAAGGCATGATACGGGTGATCATGCCTTCTTTGAGAGAGATAAGTTGTATTATTTAAGATTTGAGTTAACGTCTTCCTGTGCCTGCGGAATAGGAAGGTATTCACTCCGGCCTTTAGTAAATCCGGGAAGTACTGTAGCTGCCTGATCTGTTCTGAGCAGGTCGTTAAATCTTTCTCCCCACCACTCGCAGATAAGCTCAGCGCGTCTTTCATCCATCAGCTGCTGGATGGTGGCATTTGTGAGAGGAAGCAGGTTTACACGGCCACGGACCAGGTTCAATGGGCCATCTCCATTCTGACCTTTGCGGATCTTTGCTTCTGCATTCATCAGCAGCACTTCTGCATACCTGAACACGCGCACGTTGTTGTTAGCACCATAGTCTTGCCTGCCAGGCGTCATTTGGGATTTGGGGAAATAGGACTTTCCGTTAAAGTATTTTTTCCTTGCGCCATTTCCGGAAACAGGATCACCATCGGGCGTAACGGTAACCGTACCGGGTTCTCCATTTACACCGCAATATTGTATCGCTGTTTTTAAGCGGAGTGCATCGTTACGGGCGGTCAGGAAATCCACTGCTTTTTGGGTGGGTACCATCCATCCAGGGCCGGTTATGGGAGTTCCATATGTATTCTCCGGCCCCTGGAACAGGTAAAAATTACCCCATGTTTCATTAGAGCCTCCGGAAGTAACTATATCTCCTGATTCTGTTCCAAAGTCAGAGTACTGAAATTCCAGTATAGCTTCATCGCAGAGTTTACCGGGCTTTTTGAATAACTGGTAGTAGTCGCCGAATAAGGAGAACTTCTGGCTGTTGATGATCTGGTTGGTAGCATCCAGTACAACATCCCAACTGGGACTTGCATTATTAGCACCTGCCATATCCATAGCTACCTTTGCTTTCAGCATTAAGGCGGTATATTTGGTTACCGCCCCCTGCCTGGGCGCCGCTACCTGGTTAGGTCTTGCATCCTCCAGGTTAGCAATACAAAAGTCCATTTCCTCGATAATATTTTTCCTGATATCTTCCAGTTTACTTTTAGTGGCATTGCCCAGTTTGGCCGGATCTGTACTTTCCTGCCCAAGCATAGGAATGTCTCCAAAATACCGGCTGATCCAATAATGCCCCAACGCTCTGAAAAACCTGACCTCTGCCCGGTATTGTGCAAGGAGCTTAGTGTTAGCAGCATCACCTGCAGGTATGTTTTTAGCAAATTCATCTAACTCAACCAGTGCGGAGTTAGCGCCCAATACTACACCATAAAGACTGATCCACATATCATTGATGCCCCAGTAACTCTTTACGGTTACATTGTTCTGGAAATTGTGGATCGCAATTTGGCCGGCATCATCATTACCTGGTTCTATTTCATCGCCGCGTACAGATCTGATGGCTACGCTGATCCATTTGGCAAAAGTACCACTGCTGGCAGTCCGATAAACCCCTGCTACCGGCCTATACATCAGGGTAAGGTCTGCATAGTTGATTTTAGCGGCCTGTGCCTGATTTTCCAACGGACGATCTAAAAACTTGGAACAACCTGCTGAGAGGATAATCATTATCATCAGGCTTACGGCTAATTTATAAAGTTTCATAATGTGCTGTTTTAATTGGATGATACAATTAGAAAGTAGCTCTTACACCAAAGCTGTATGTGGCAGAAACAGGATATACATTAACGTCATATCCCACACCGGTTACTTCAGGTGTAAATCCATTGTATTTGGTGAAAATAAACGGTCTGTCTGCTGTAGCAAACACGCGCATGTTGATCGGCGCTTTGTTTTGGTTTAATTTAAAATTGTATCCCAGTTGTATGTTTTGTATGCGCAGGTAAGCACCACTTTCTGTGAAGAATGAATTGCTCACTTTGAACCATGAATCACGCAGTGCATTAGCCGATGGATAAGCATTGGTAGAACCAGGGCCTGTCCAGAGGTTACTAGCAAATTCTTCATCTATATTCAATGATGTGGATGCTTTGTAGAGCTTTCCCCGGTTCAGGTTAAGAATTTTATTTCCTGAAACGCCCTGGAAAAATATGCTGAAATCAACGTTTGCATATTGAAGACCCAGATTGAAACCATAGTTGAGCGTTGGTATATAGTTGCCAATATTCACACGGTCAGCATTGGTGAGTTCACCATCTCCGTCCTGGTCTTTATATTTAGGAAACCCGGGTTGTATCTTAGATACGGCGGTGCTGTTATATTTTGAAGCGATAGGATCTTTGTTTATTTCATCCTGAGTTTGATATATACCTATAAATTCATAACCATAGAAATAATTGATAGGCTGGCCTACTACAATGCGGTTGGGGAATTCAGCCATCCATTCCGGGAACCCGCTTGTTGAGCTGGGAAGGCTTCCCAGGTTGGTCACCCTGTTTTTCAGGGTCGAAAAATTTCCACCGATCTGATAGCTTAGTTTTCCAATTTTATCCTTCCAGTTTAGTGAAACATCAAAACCGCTGTTTACCATATCTGCCCAGTTACCATACACGGAAGAGTAGGAGTACGCAAGGGGTTTGTTAAATGCGGACCCGTTTGTTGTACGGTGGTAATAATCCACGGAACCTTGTAATCTCCTGTTCAATGCTTCAAAATCAATACCTCCGTCCCATTCTGTTACCACTTCCCAGGTAATATCCGTGAAATTCCTGTCTACGGTATACCCCTGCAGGTATTGTCCATCTGATGTGCCTGTGCTTCCAAAGATGGCTGAATTAGGATTCCCGCCGAGCACTTTAGCATATGCGCCATTGGCACTTACCCCATCGTTCCCCAGTTTCCCCCAGCTACCACGCAGTTTAACAAAATCAAAGATTCTCTGGCTCTTCATAAAATTTTCATTGGTAAGTACCCATCCCAGGCCCACTGAGGGGAAATAGCCCCATTTGGTTTGATATTTGGAGCTGCCGTCTGCCCGGAAGGTTGCGGTCAGCAGGTATTTATTATCAAAATCGTAAGTAGCCCGGGTAAAGTAAGAGATACCTGCATTACGATAACCATCTTCATCGTATCCGCTGGCGGTTCGGGTTCCCCGCCCTGCATACCACGATTCTTCTACATTAGGAACATCATCGGCAGACACCCATGTTTGCCGCCATCTTTCCTCCCTGGTAGACTGGCCCAGTAAGATTGACCAGTGGTGAGAGCCGATGCCGTCTTTATACGTAAGCAGATTGTCTAAAATATAATTTGTGACGCGCTCCTGGGTAGATCTTAAATTGGACTTGGTCACCTGGGTACCTGGCCCTAAATTACGTTCCGGGCTATAATTAACCCTGTGGCCGGAGGAGTATAACTGACTGAATTGCGAGCGGAAAGTAATTTTATTATTCCAGAAACTTGCTTCCGCATAGACGGCTGGCAATACCTGGAAGTTTTTAAGCCGGTCGTAATTATAATAGGCTGTTGCAACAGGGTTGGCATCTTCTCTGCCGATAAACGACGCGTTGGCAAACTTTACCGGAGATGCATTCACGTTTTGCTCATCATATACAGGGAATAACGGAGAAGATGAATAGGCTTGGGAGAAAGCTACGTTAGGCGCATAAAATGTAGTGGCATTGGTAAGGGTAGAAGTAAAGCCAACCTTTAGCCATGAAAAGGCATTTGCCTCCACCTGTAACCTGATATTATATCTTTTGAAATCGTTCTTCGTTTCCATGATACCGTTTTGATAGGTATAATTGAATCCGAAAGAATAGGTTACTTTATCACTACCACCCTGCAGATCTATGCCATGGTTAGTGATCAATGCCTGGCTACGGAGCAACTCTCCGTACCAGTCCGTATTAGTAGTAGGAGCAACACCGCTACCGCCAAATCTTTGGGAAGAGAGCATAGCGGTGGCACTATCCTGGGCCGTTTTCCTTTGTAAAGAGAAAGACGTGTATTGTGCACCGTTAGCCATTTTAAGTACATTGGTGGGTACCTGCATCCCAACATATCCATTGTAGGTTACCCTGGTTTTCATATTGAGCTTCCCTTTTTTTGTGGTGATCAATACTACTCCGTTAGCTGCCCTCACCCCATAAATGGCTGCTCCGGAAGCATCTTTCAGCACAGATATTTCTGCAATATCATTGGGATTCAGGAAGTTGATGTCACCAACAAACATCCCGTCCACCACATATAATGGGTCTGTATTATTAAAGGAGCCAATCCCCCGTATGCGAACAAGCGGGTTGCTGCCGGGAGCTCCGCTGCTTACAATCTGAACACCCGGCACACTCCCCTGGATGGCATCCATTGGACCGGCAGTGGTGCGTTTTAGCATGTCTTCTGTATTTACAGTGCTGATTGGAGCTGTGAGGTCCCCCTTTCTTTGGGAGCCATAACCAACAATCACTACTTCATCCATCTGGGTTTCGGAGGGGAGGAGCCTGACCTCTATATCATCTGAAATGGCAACAATTTGTTCTTTAAAGCTTAGCACGGTTATCCGTAATGAATCTGCCGAAGATGGTACGGAAAGGCTGAATGTGCCTTCTCCGGAAGTAACGGTACCGACCGTAGGATTATTCTTTACCCTGATGGCTGCCCCGGGTATCGGGCTACCCTTATCATCCAGTACCCTGCCTTTAAGGGTTCTGTTTTGTGCCTGGGTGGTTAAGTGAATGACGAATAAAAGCGATGTTATCAAAGTAGAGAGGTACAATTTTCTCTTCATAACGTAATTTTTAGGTGGAAAATGTTGTTAAACAGGGCCAGGTAAAAATAGGATTGTCTCGTTAGATTGTAAGGTAATCTACCACATCATAACCTCACACATTATTTTATAATTCATTAATTATCACTAAATTCATACCTTATCAAAACCTCATCAATACCTCTCATCACCTCATCAAGGAAAGCTGATCACATATGAAAAAGGCTTTTGTGTATATAACTATCTTATTAGCATTTAGTTCAATCCACGTTTCCGCACAAAACACGTTGGGGCTTCCCCTCATCACCAATTACAATAAGTCCTTGTATAAAGGAGGCTTACGTACCTGGGGTATCAAACAGGACAGCAGGGGGATCATGTATTTTGCCAATGATGAGGGGCTTGTAACTTTTAATGGCGGTTTCTGGAAATTGTATCCATTACCTAACAAAACCATTTTACGTTCCATCTATATAGATAAGAACGACCGGGTGTATGTGGGAGGGCAGGATGAGATCGGTTATTTTGAGCCGGGAGCGAATAACGTCTTGCGCTATACGTCCGTAAAAAACATGATCCCGCAGCAATACAGGAACTTTTCGGATGTCTGGAATACCGTTGCGCTGGGGGAATCGATCTTTTTCCGGGTAGCTGACCGCATTTTTATGCTGGTTAACAACCGTATAGAGGTTTTTCTGCCAACTAAGGGAGAATGGCTGTTTATGGGAGAAGCCGGGGGAAGGCTCTTAGCCATGGACCAGAATTCCGGTTTGCTGGAATACAAACGTAACAAGTGGCTGCCTTTAATAAACGGCAGCATGTTAAAAGGCAGGGTACCGGCAGAATTCTTCAAGAGTGGGGAGAATAAATATATTATTGCAACAATTGATAACAACTTGTTCTCCTTACAAAATGATTCAATAAGTCACATTGATAATGTACCCCGGGGAGGTTTGTATACACCTTCTTATTCCAGGATCAGTGATTCCGAGTATGTTAAATCCACTTCAACACAAGGGTGTATCATACAGGATTTTCGGCATCAGTTTATACAGCGGATCTCTGTCAAGGAAGGATTGAAGAATAATAACGTCACATCTGTTTTTGTTGACAGGGAAAAGAATATCTGGGTGGGGGTGGACAATTCCATTAGTTTGATCAACTATAATTCTCCCATAAAGTTCCTCAGCCCTGATACCGTGAATAGTGTGATCGGCTATTCCTCCCTGATCTTTAAGAACAACCTGTATATATCTTCATCCAATGGAGCTTTTGTGGCTCCCTTATCCGGTCTTAAGGGGGATCTCAGCCTGGTGAAAAGCAGTTTTTCCTTAGTGAAGGGCAGCGATGACGGTGAGGGCTGGCAATTGGAAGAAATGAACCAGGAAATTATCCTGGCACATAACAAGGGCATTTTTGCTATAAAGAACAACCAGGCAGTTCCGGTTGCAGCCGGAGCAGGATGCTGGACCTTTTTGCCCACTTCATCTGTATATCCGGTAACGGATATTGTGGTAGGTACCTATTGGGGGCTTGATCTGCTGCAATACGGGAGCAATGGATTTCATAGCAGAGGTGCTTTAAAAGGAAGATCCGATTCATACCGTTTTTTAGTACAGGATGAAACAGGAGGGATCTGGGCATCGCATCCTTACCGGGGTATTTACCAGATCCAGGTATCCAGGGATAGCATGAAATTCAATACCCGCCTTTTTACAGACACGGATGGCCTGCCTTCCTCTTTTAATAACTATGTATTTAAGATCAAAAACCGGATCGTATTTCCAACAGAATCGGGGGTGTATGAGTTTGACCCGGCTACCGCTAAATTTATTCCATCCAGGTTCTTATCCGTTTTTGCGGGATTACCGGTGCGGTATATGAAAGAGGATGATAAAGGTAATATATGGTTCTGCAGCGGTAAGAAACTGGGGATTGCACAATTTTCGGCAAATGATCAGCAGGCGCCCTATACTATTTCTTATTTCCCGGAACTGGAAGGGTATACCTTGTCGAATTTTGATAATGTTTATCCTTACAACCAGCAGAACATTTTTATAGGTTCCGAAAGCGGCTCCATACATATTAACTATGAAAAATATGCGGAGCAAAAGCTGCAGCCCACTGTTCTTTTGAATGAAATTAAAGCCATTGGAAAAGAAGACAGCCTGGTATTCGGGGGATTCTTTCTCCGGGATAAAAAGGATGTTTTTTCCCAGCAACCGGAAGAGATGATCTCTCTTTCCTCCGTATTCAGTTCTTTTCACTTTGAATTCAGCTCTCCTATATATGGACGCCCCAATAATATCGAATACAGTTACCGGCTGGAAGGATATGAAAGGGATTGGTCTGCCTGGACCTCAAAAAAGGAGAAGGATTATACCAACCTGCCTGCAGGTAAATATACTTTTAACCTGAAGGCCCGGGATAATTTAAACCATGAATCGGCCATTGTTCAATATACTTTTACGATAATGCCGCCATGGTACTGGTCCGTCTGGGCAAAGGCTGTTTACTTCCTGGTGTTGTGCCTGGTTTTTTACCTGCTCAACGGATGGCATCGCAGAAAGCTGTTGCAGCAGCAAAAGAAGTTTGATGAAAAGCAAAAGCAGTTAGAATACATACATCAGTTGGAGTTAGAGAAAAATGAGAAGGAGATCATCAAGTTACAGAACGAAAAACTGGCCAGTGAAGTGGCTTTGAAGAACAAAGAATTGGCGAGTACAAGTATGCAGCTCGAAGGAAATGCCAATACATTTCATAAGCTCAGGGAAGAAGTGATTAAACTGGATAGTAACCCTGATAATAAAAGTGATATAAAGAGTATCATTTCTTTATTAAAAGAGGTGGAGGATAATAATGCCAACTGGGATAAGTTTGCCGTGCACTTTGATGAAGCCAACGATAACCTGCTGAAAAAACTAAAGAAAAATTACCCTAAGTTATCGCAAAGTGAATTGAAGATCTGTGCCTACTTATACCTTAACTTCTCCTCCAAACAAATATCCCAGCTCAGCAATGTCACGGTCAGGGGGGTAGAGATCCACCGTTACAGGATCAGGAAAAAGCTGGGCCTGCAAACCGGTGAATCACTCAATAGCTTCCTGGGAAATCTTTAAAACTTAATCAGCAGTTTTTCTGCCATCAGCTTATCGTCTTTATAGTATTCGAAATACCATGTGCCGTTTTTCTTCAGCACTATGCCATGGGAAGTTCCGTTATCGGCAATAAAATAATCAGGTACAGAAGTTTTAAACAGGGTTAAAACTTTCTTAGGCGTAGTATCTATTAACTGGTAGCCGGTAGCTGTTGATTGGGCGTATAATGTTCCCGCTGCATCTTTTGTTTCTGCCGGGGCAGCAGGAGGAGGAACAGGAGTGGGGAGCGGGGCTGAAGAAGTGGTTGAAATAATTCCCACGGCCGGAGCCGGAGCTACCTGTTGTGGCGCTGCATTGGTTGTTCCATTGTAAGCATATGGCACATCTTTAAGGGATGTATAGGCATCTCTTAAAGCCATTGTATAGGAAACATCAAATTCTTTTTCCCTGCTTTTTCCTTCTTTACTTTTAAAAACAATATTGCCCTGGCAATCCTTTAGTATAAGCGTAAGATTGGTAACAAACAGGCCTTTTTTCTGCACTACCTCGGCAGTCAATGCGTTACACCTGTTGCCGGCCAGTTCCTTAGGTATATCTGAATTGTCAAAATACGCGGAGAACCCTTTTTCTTCCAGGAGCGATTTGGCGAGTGTGTTTAATTCATACTGATTGGTTTCCCTGAGGAAGCTGAATTTCTCAGGTACCAGTACGTATTTGTAGTTATTGATCGTTTGCTGCTGGGCATACCCTGAAAGAGAAACGAGTAAAAAAAGTAACAAGATGTACCTTTTCATATGGCATTTTGTTTGGGAACGAATATAGGCAAAATGAGATTATCCTCCGAATTCCCAATTTCATTACATTTATAGCCAAATGGGGGATTCCACGATCACTGAAGCCGAATACCTGGAGCGGCTCCGAAAGGGAGATGCAGATGCATACATGCAGCTGTACGACAAATACAGTGCACATGTTTATGGATGGGTGTTACGTTTTGTGAAAGTGCCCGCCTATGCAGAGGACATTGTGCAGGATGTATTCCTGAAAATTTGGGAAGTCCGCGAACGGCTCGATCCCGCTCAATCTTTCCCTGCATACCTCTATAAGATCAGCCGCAACAAAACCTTCAATTTTCTCAGGAAGAACGCTTCTGATGAAGCTACACGCCTCCAGATCATGCAGCGCATTGGCGAAATAACGGAATCGCCCTACCACCAGGTGTTATGGGCGCAATACCAGCAAATGCTTAACAATGCCATTACACAACTGCCTTACCAGCGGCAAAGGGTTTTTACATTATGCCGGCAGGAAGGTAAGAGTTATGATGAAGCTGCAAAAGAACTGGGTATTTCCCGTAATACCGTAAAAGAACACATGGTCATGGCTCTCAAGGATATCAAGGCCTATTTCTACCGGCATGGTGATCTCTCCCTCGCTATACTGTTACTGATGCACAAATTCTAAGGTGCACATATAGTAATGAAATTTATTTGTTGACCAACCCACCCTCTTTTTCCCGGCAGGGGTATATATTAAAGTACCACGTACAAAACTGATACATGCCACAGGAAAAAGAACATTACCAGCAGCTGCTGCAACGTTTTCTTGCTAACAACTGTACTCCCGCAGAAACCGAGGAGTTATTGAACTTCCTGCAACAGGATGCCTCCAACCGCCTGCTGCTGGAAGAAATGAATACTTCCTTTGGCTCACCTGTACAGGAAGATCATGGCCCATGGCGTGATCGGGTTAGACAACAACTTCTCCTTGCCACACAACCGGTAAAAGTGATTCCTCTCTATAAAAAATGGCTGCCGAAAGTGGCGGCCGCGGTATTGCTGTTGGCGGTAGCCACTTTAGGATGGCAGTATTACCGCTCCGCAGAAAATGTAATACCTGCTGATAAGCTGGCCGGCAGTAAGCCGGATCCGCTGCCGGGTGGAAACAAGGCAATGCTCACTTTGGCAAATGGCACCACCGTAATGCTGGACAGCGCTACGAATGATGCTATTCCCAGCCAGGGAGCCACAAAAGTTATCAGGATAAACGGGCAATTAAAATATGAAGCAGGGCAGGCAGCAGATGATGCCGTGGTATATAATACGCTTAGCACACCAAGGGGCGGTCAATATAAAATAGAGCTGCCTGATGGTACGCTGGTATGGCTCAACGCGGCCTCCTCACTTCGTTTCCCCACCACTTTCAATAAGGGGGAACGTACCGTGGTGCTGAATGGTGAAGGTTACTTTGAAGTGGCGCATAAGAACAATATGCCATTTAAAGTACAGCTAGGCAGTGGTGTGGTGGAAGTACTGGGCACACGTTTTAACGTGATGTCTTACCCCAATGAAACAATAGTGAGAACAACCCTGCTGCAGGGTGCAGTAAAAGTGACGCATAGTGCTCACTCCGCCAGGCTCGTTCCGGGGCAGCAGGCCAGTTGGGCTGATGATGGCAGTAACATCACTGTCAGCCAGACGGATGCGGATGAAGCTGTATCCTGGAAAGAAGGGTACTTCCAGTTCAACAAAGCTCCGCTGGCTGATGTAATGCGACAGCTGGAAAGATGGTACAATGTGGAAGTCCGTTATGAAGGCAGTACCGGTAAAAGGGAATTCTGGGGTAAGATACCCAGGAATGTGCGGTTGAGTGAAGCGCTTAAAATACTAGAACTCAGTAATATTCCATATTCCATGAAAGGCGATACAATTATTATTCACCAGTAAAAACAACCAACATCGTTCACTTATGAAATGACAGTAGGGTAATGTAACTAAAAACGGAAGTGTCGTTACCACCTCCGTTATGCTCAGGTTATCATTACAAAATTCCGTGTATGAAAGATTGATTGACTCACCTAAACAACTCGAATTTATGCAATTATCAGGTCTCTTCAAAAACCTGAGCGAGAAACGTTTGCCTGTTACGAGGCGTTTCTGCCTCTTACCGTGCAGAAAAATCAGGCTCATTATGAAACTGACATACTTTCTTTTGCTGGCATGTTTTTGCCAGGTTCATGCAAGTAGTTACGCGCAAAAGGTTACGCTTCATGAAAAAAACGCGTCCCTGGAAAAGCTGATCAGGAATATTGAAAAGCAGTCCGGTTATGTATTCTTCCTGGACTACTCACTGATGGAACAGTCGAAAAAGATCAGTGTGGATATTACAGAAGGTACTTTACAGGAAGCGGTAGATCTCTGTATCCGGCCATTTTCGCTGACTTATATTATTGTTGGCAAAACCATCGTGGTAAAACAAAAAGCACCTGAGCCGGTTGATTCCGTCATCGAAGTCCGTGGTAAAGTAACGGATGTGGAAGGCAGGCCACTTCCGGGTGTATCTGTTTCGGTACCGGGTACCAGGCAGGGAACGGTTACAAGTGATAATGGCGACTTTGTATTATCGGTATCACCTGCAGCCAAACTGCATTTCAGTATGCTTGGTTACAAGGCTTCGGATATAGCAGTGAACGGGCAAAAGACCCTTACCGTGGTGCTTACTTTGCAAAACACCTCTGTGAATGAACTGGTGGTAGTGGGCTATGGCACACAACGCCGGGGGGATGTAACGGGCGCTATCGCTTCCGTAAATACCAAAACACTGGAAGGAACGCCCATCCGCTCTGTGGATCAGGCATTGCAGGGGAGGGTAGCAGGTGTTACCTTTGTACAGAACTCAGGTATGCCGGGAGCGGGTTCTTCTATTCGCGTGCGTGGTGGTAACTCTATCAACGGCAGCAACGAACCCTTGTATGTAATAGATGGAGTACCGGTATTTGCAGACCAGGGAAGTGATGGTACTTCGCTCAATCCACTGAACAGTATTAGTCCTACTGATATAGCCTCCATTGAAATATTGAAAGATGCCTCTGCAACTGCTATCTATGGCTCGCGGGGTGGTAATGGTGTTGTGCTGATCACTACCAATCGCGGAAAAAAAGGCGACTCCCGCATTACTTTTGATTCCTACTACGGTTCGCAGCAGATCCTTAAAAAATATTCGTTGCTGAATGCGGCACAGTTTGAGCAACTGGCTAATGAAGCCAGTGTTGCTGAAAATGGCCCGATCCTGTACGATCTCACCAAAACACCTGCTACCACAGACTGGCAGGGTGCTATTTTCAGAACGGCTCCCATACAAAGTTATTCCCTGTCTTTCTCCGGAGCAGATCCCAAGACGCGTTTCCTGGTTACTGCTAATTATTTTGATCAGCAGGGTATTGCCCGGGGATCTGATCTGAAACGTTATTCATTACGTGCTAACCTTGATAAGGACATCAGGGAAAACATCAAGCTCGGCAGCAGTCTTACTGTCAGTAATGTACGCACCAACAGGGTGAATAGCGGATCGCTGTTCACAATGGCCACTATGGCACCTAATCTGCCCATCTACCAACCGGATGGCAGTTATACAGAACTCAACAACCAGGGGGCACCTTTTGATAACCCGGTTGCATTGATTGACCACTACAAAAATTATAACAACGTTTATCGTACGTTGGGAAACGTATACGCCAGCATTAATATCACCAAAAACCTTACTTTCAAAACACTCTGGGGGGCAGATGTCAATTTTGCACGGAACGATATTTATCTTCCGCAATCGGTGTATTCCGGATCTCAGTTAGGTGGAAATGCATCGGTATCTACCAATCAGACCTTTACCTGGCTGAATGAAAATACACTTAACTATACCCTGAACCGGGATGGGCATCAGCTGAACCTGCTTGGTGGTTTTACCCAGCAAAGTTCTTCCTATCAATCGCTCGGCGCGGAAGCCCAGGGTTTCCTGAACGATAATCTCGGTACGAATGCATTGGGTAATGCCGCTTCGGTACAACCTTCATCTTCCAGCATAGCACGATGGGCGTTGCTGAGTTTCCTTGGCAGGGCCAACTATAGCTTCAAGAATAAGTACCTGCTTACACTCACCGGCCGGTACGATGGTTCCTCCCGTTTCGGGAAAAATAACCGCTTCGGGTTTTTCCCTTCAGTAGCAGTTGGCTGGAAGCTGGACCAGGAGGCTTTCATACGTGACCTGCATCTTTTCAGCACTCTGAAATTAAGGGTCAGCCATGGCCTCACCGGTAACCAGGATGGCATCGGTAATTATCCTTCTCTCGATCTGATGGGCAAGGCGAACTATTCCATCGGTAATGTAAATGTGATAGGACTTATGCCTTCCCAGGTAGGTAATCCTGATCTGCGCTGGGAATCCACCGCGCAATCAGATATTGGTCTTGAACTGGGTTTCTTCAATAATAAACTCACCTTCATCACAGATGTGTACTACAAAAAAACAAGCGACCTGTTGTTATATGTGAAAATTCCTACCACCTCCGGTTTCTCCACTTCGCTGCAAAACAGGGGGCAGGTAGAGAACAAAGGCATAGAACTTACTATTAATGCCACGCCGCTGGATAAGGAAGTACAATGGGAAACCGGTTTTAATATTTCCTTCAACAGGAACAAAGTGCTGGACCTCGCAGGTGCCGATCGTCTCTTTGCCGGCCAGGGGCCTAACCAGTCCACTATCGTACAGGTAGGTCAGCCGTTGGGAACTTTCTTCGGTTTTGAGGCGGCAGGTATTTTCAAGTCAAAGGAGGAAGTGGATGCTTCCGCTCAAAAAACGGCTAAACCCGGCGATATCAGGTTCAGGGATATAAACGATGATAAAAAGATCAATGATGATGATCGGGTACTATTGGGCAATGCACAGCCGAAATTCTCTTTCGGGTTTAGCAATACCTTCTCGCTGAAAGGGGTTGAGCTGATGGTGCTGCTTCAGGGCGTTTATGGCAACAAGTTGTATAATATTAATACCAATACACTGGAAAACCTCACCGGCCTGCAAAATCAGAGCACTACCACCTTGAACCGCTGGACACCGGCTAATACCAATACGAATATTCCACGCGCTACCACGGTAAAACCTACAGCCCGTTCCTGGGACCGGCTGGTGGAAGATGGTTCTTACCTGAGAGGTAAAACCGTGCAGCTGGGATACAATCTGCCATCGGCAGCTCTGCGGCGTATTAAACTCTCTGCGCTGAAAGTATATGTGAATGTACAGAACCTGTTTACCATCACGGACTATTCAGGACTTGATCCGGAAGTGAGCCGTTATGGATCAGATAATGTGAGTCCGGGTTTTGACTCCGGCGCTTATCCGAACGCACGCACGATTTCTTTTGGTATCAATGCCAGCTTCTAATCAAAATCATTCGTTATGAGATCTGCATTTTATTTCATCATCATATTTTTTACACTGGCAGTAGCGGGCTGCGCCAAGCTTGATGGTGTTCCGGAAGGGACCTACACCACGGGTAATTTTTATAAAACAGAAGCAGACGCTGTGTCTGCAGTGAATGCGGTGTATTCCGGCCTGACCAGTTCATACCTCTACAACCAGTTCATGGAAGTGATACAATCACAGGGTACAGACGACTGTGAATGGGGATTCGGCCGCAACACCAGCAATACAGATAAAACGGCGCTGGACAAATTCACCTTTGATGCCGGTACTAATTTATTTTTCCAGTTCTGGAGTACTTCTTACCAGGTGATCAACCGCGCTAATGCGGCTGCGGAAGGCATTGGCGCCATGACGGTAATTAGCAAGGAAAAAAAGGAACGTTTGCAGGCAGAAGCCCGGTTTGTACGTGGGCTGATGTATTTTAATCTCGTTCGTCTTTTCGGAGGTGTACCGCTGCAGCTTGTACCTACTACTTCACTCAATAATCTGGCAGTTAAAAGAGCAACGGAAGAAGAAGTGTATGTACAGATCATCGCAGACTTTCAATTCGGTGCGGAACATCTGCCACCGGCCTATGATGTGGTAAATGCAGGAAGAGCCACTACCGGAGCTGCCCTGGCCATGCTCGTGAAAACATACCTCACGAGGAAGGAATATACAAAAGCAGCAGAGGAAGCCAGGAAAGTGATGGCGCTTGGCCGTTATTCGCTATGGCCTTCTTACCAGGATGTATTCCTGATCGCCAATGAAAACAAAACCGAGTCCATCTTTGAAGTACAATTCCTGAGCGGCTCGGGTAATATTCCCAGCAGCTATGCAGGTTTCTATCGTCCTTCATTCGATAAACGGCCGGGATTCGGCGGTAATGGAGATAATCCTGTTACTAAAAATCACTACGATGCTTACGCTGATGGAGATCAGCGAAGGGATGTAAATGTGATAAAGTATTCCTATACCGCTGATCCCAAAGCACCTACCACCATCAAGAATCCCTATTACGTTGCCAAGTTTAAAGATCCTGCGGCACTGAATGTGAACGATGGCGGCAATAACTATTACATCGTTCGTTATGCGGATGTGCTGCTGATGTTCGCAGAAGCATTGTATTTGTCTACTCCCGGCAGTACCGAAGCGCTGGAAGCATTTAACCAGGTGAGGAGGCGTGCATACGGGCTGCCCGTTAATACACCATCTGTGAGAGATCTTGCAGGTGGGCTAAGTGTTACGGCCTTCCAGGATTCCGTACTGAAAGAAAGAAGGCTGGAATTCGCATTTGAAGGGCAGCGGCGCTTTGACCTGCTGCGTACAGGCAAACTGAAGCAGGCGATGAACGCACAGGATCCCGCTATCATCGTGAGAGATTCAGATACACTTTTCCCTATTCCGTCACAAGAGCGGGACACCAATCCTTTGCTGGAACAGAACCCGGGATTCTGATCATATATTTTTTTCGGCTGGCACGAACAGGGTTTTAGC
Source organism: Chitinophaga niabensis (assembly GCF_039545795.1). Classification (NCBI taxonomy): domain Bacteria; kingdom Pseudomonadati; phylum Bacteroidota; class Chitinophagia; order Chitinophagales; family Chitinophagaceae; genus Chitinophaga; species Chitinophaga niabensis. The sequence continues at coordinate 1,929,187 of NZ_CP154260.1, forward strand.
TGTTCGTGCAGCTATACTCATGTTTAAATATTGACGAAAATGAAGACTTCAATTATCCGTGGCCTTGTAGTGATCGTGGTTTTGCTAACCGGCAACAGGCTCTTAGCCCAAAAACGCTGGGATGTATGTGTATATGGAGAAACGCCTGCAGGCATAACAGCAGCCATACAGGCCGCGAAAATGAACAAACAGGTACTGCTGATCAGTAATACCGCGCATTTAGGTGGTGTGGCCACTTCAGGGCTCACAGCTACTGACCTGAATAATTTCAGAAGCGCCGGCGGGCTTACGCGTGATTTTTACCAACGGTTGTATACCTACTACAGTGACAGCAGTGCATGGCGTAGTGAGTCCAGGGACGTATACTTTGAGCGTTCTAAAAAACGCACTTTTTCCGGCAAGAACGATTCTCTCAAAATGCAATGGGTATACGAATCCCGTGTGGCAGAAGGCATCCTGAAAAAAATGTTGCAGGAAGCTGGTGTTACAGTGGTGTATAAAGAAAGGCTGCAGTTGAAAAATGGCGTGGAGAAAAAAGATGCCAGTATTATTGCCATACTTATGGAGAATGGCCATCGCTATCAGGCGAAAATATTTATAGACGCTACCTATGAAGGAGACCTGATGGCAAAAGCAGGCGTTTCTTATAGTGTAGGGAGGGAAGCGAACAGTGTTTATAATGAAACGCTGAATGGCATCAAGCTCAACGAAATTATCGGTAAAGACCATGTTTCTATAGATCCCTATGTGAAAAAAGGTGTGCCCTCTTCAGGTGTATTGCCTTTCCTGGAACCCCGGATCCCGGGAGCAGATGGGGAAGGTGATCACCGCACACAATCTTACTGTTACCGGATGACCTTGACAGATGATCCGGCCAATCGCATCAACATTGTAAAACCAGCGGGCTATCAGCCGCTCTGGTATGAGTTCCTGGCACGTATGCTGGAATTGAATCCCGGCCACCTGCTGAAAAATATCATTTCCTTCACACCCATGCCCAACAAAAAAACAGATACTAACCAGGCTGATTTTGTGGGTGCCAATTATGGATGGCCGGAAGGTAATTATGCAGACCGGGATAAGATCGCCCAAATGCATAAGACCTATGTGTTAGGCCTGCTCTGGTTCCTGGGTAATGATCCCCGGGTGCCTGATTCCCTGCGTATGGAAATGAAACGCTGGGGTCTGCCGAAAGATGAGTTCAAAGACAACGGTAACTTCCCTCATCAATTATATGTAAGAGAAGCACGGAGAATGGTGAGCGATTATGTGATGACGGAAAAGAACTGTAATGGCGAAGAGCCGGTACAGGATGCAGTTGCCGTAGCCACCTATCCGCTCGACTGCCATTATGTTTCCCGTGTAGTGGATGAGCAGGGGAGAGTACATGCAGAAGGCAGTTACGGTAAGCAGAAGAATACCTATTACACCATCAGTTATCGCTCATTAAGACCACGTTCATCAGAAGCCCGTAACCTGCTGGTGCCGGTATGTTTGTCGGCCTCACATGTAGCTTACAGTTCTATCCGCATGGAGCCGGTATTTATGGTGCTGGGGCAATCTGCAGGTACTGCTGCTGCATTGGCACTTGATCGTAATATCAGTATACAGGAGTTGCCATATGATATTTTGCAGCCGGTATTGCTGAAAGATGGGCAGGTACTTTCACTCGACAGGAAATAAGCTAAATATGAAAGAATCAAACAAAGGTGCTGTTATTGCTGCGGTAGTAGTGGCTTCTCTCGGATATTTTGTGGATATCTATGATCTGCTGCTTTTCAGCATTGTTCGGGTACCCAGCCTGGAATCAATCGGGCTGCGTGGACAGGATGTAACAGACAAAGGAATTTTATTACTTAATGTGCAGATGACGGGAATGTTGTTAGGCGGCATACTCTGGGGTGTACTGGGCGACAGGAAAGGACGGCTGTCTGTACTTTTCGGCTCCATCTTCCTGTATTCCGCTGCCAACATTGCCAATGGTTTTGTGGACAGTGTATGGTCTTACGCATTGTGGCGTTTTATTGCCGGCCTTGGGCTGGCAGGTGAACTCGGCGCAGGTATCACACTCGTGGCGGAACTGATGCCAAAAGAAAAAAGAGGGTATGCCACTACAATTGTTGCTGCAGTTGGTATCAGCGGAGCAGTGGCTGCTTATTTTGTTGCGCAGCATTTCAGTTGGAGGACCAGCTTTTTTATCGGTGGCGGCCTGGGGCTTTTACTCTTACTGCTGCGGGTAGGCGTGGCGGAATCTGGTATGTTCGGTTCGGCAAAACAGTCAGAGAACAGGGGAAACTTTCTGGCACTTTTCACAAATGGAAAAAGGTTCTTCAAATACCTGCGCTGCATCCTGATAGGTGTGCCACTTTGGTTTGTTGTAGGTGTGCTGATCACCCTCTCTCCGGAATTTGGAAAGGTATTGCAGATCAAAGGCGATGTGAATGCCGGTGCTGCAGTGGCCTGGTGTTATGGTGGCCTTGTTGCAGGGGATATTTTCAGCGGTGCACTCAGCCAGTTGTTGAAAAGCCGGATCAGAGTAGTGTATGTTTATTTGTTCTGTTGCATGGCCGCCGTAAGCATTTACTTTCTGGCCTCCGGCATCAGCCTGCAGCTCTTTTACTGGGTATGTGGCCTGCTGGGTTTCTCTGTTGGTTATTGGGTGGTTTTCATGACTATCGCAACGGAACAGTTTGGTACCAATATCCGTGCAACGGTTACTACTACTGTTCCCAACTTTGTGCGTGGCGCGGTGGTGCCACTCACCTTTCTTTTTCAATCTATACAACTGCTTTTTAACGGCTCCCTTGTGTATGCCGGCATAAGCGTTGGCGTGATTTGCCTGGCACTGGCCTTCTGGTCGCTGGCCGGCATGCAGGAAACATTTCATAAAGACCTGGATTATCTGGAGGAATGGTAGATAAATAAACAATTTAAAATCACTTCCACTTATGAAAAAACTGATACTTATGATGGCGATGCTTGTTGTTGCAGGCAGCACAATGGCACAGGCTGTTAAAACCACATTGACAGATTCCGCTGGCATATATACCCTGCGCCGTGGCGGTATACCATATTACATCAAAGGTGCGGCCGCCAATAATTTTCACGTACAGGTGGCTGCTTATGGAGGTAACACTATCCGTACCTACAGCATCAATGATTCCACCGGCAGGTGGCTGGATAGTGCGGATGCACATGGCATTACCGTTTGCCTGGGATTGGGTATCAAAAAGCAGCAGGAAATGAATTATGGGGATACTACTGCCGTGCGCCTGCAATATGAGAATATGCGCAACCAGGTGCTCGCATTTAAAGATCATCCGGCAGTGCTGATGTGGGCCATCGGCAATGAAACAGATGCAAATTATAATAGCCTGGATACTGCTGCCAATATCCTTTTCTGGGATGCGCTCAACAGCATCGCTGAAATGATCCATGAAACCGATACCAATCACCTTACCACCTGTGTACTGGTAAATTCGGACCTGAAGAAAATTAAGCTGCTGAAAGAACGGTTCACTGCATTGGATATACTTTCCATCAACAGCTATGCGCCTAACATTCCCGGTGTTTTGGGAAACCTGCAAACCGCCGGCTGGACCAAGCCTTATATGATCACGGAATTCGGACCAAGAGGCACCTGGCAGATGAATCCGGAACCTTTGAGGAAGATGCCATGGGGTGCATTCGTTGAACAAACCAGTACAGAAAAAGCGGTAGTGTACCGCCAGGTTTACATGGACCATATTTCCGCAAATATATCCAGTAACTGTCTCGGTGGTTTTGTATTCGTATGGGGATATCAGTCATCCGGTGATGTAGTAACATGGTTTGGGCTGTATAGCAGGAAAGGAGAGGCTTTTGCTGCTACTGACGAAATGCAGTATGCATGGACGGGAATATATCCTTCTAACCGCGCACCGGTTATCCGCAACAGGGATTCGCTGCTTTTCAATGGCAAACGCGCTGAAGATACCGTAATCGTGGAAGCCAATTCCCTCAATACAGGATGGGTTCGCGCCAGTGATCCTGATAATGATTCATTGCGTTACGAATGGCTGATCATTCCGGAAAATAGTATCATGGCAGGAGGAGATGCCAATGCAAGTTTGCCCACGCTTCCGGGTCTGATCATTTCTCAAAATATGGACAGTGCCCGTTTCCTGGCGCCAGCTGCTGCCGGTAATTACCGGTTATATGTATATGTTCACGATCAGCGTGGGAAGATTGCCAATGCAGCTATTCCATTCAAAGTAACACCTTCTGCAACCGGAAGACTGATCAGGTCAACTTTATCCGGAGGCAGCTGGTCATTGCCCGGAAGCTGGCAGGGCGGGGTAGTACCAGCAGATGCAGATACGGCAGTGATCATCGCCGGAAGTACCATCACCATCAATTCGCCGGTAAAAGTAACACGTACAGAAATAGCCGGTACACTGGGATTCAATACTACCACTACGCATACCTTCACTACGGGTGACCTGATAGTGGAAACCACCGGCACATTCTATGCCCGGAATGGTACCATTGGCAGAACGATTACAGTTAACGGTAATCTGCTGAATAACGGTAATGCGGACTTCTCAAAAGCCAGCACCACACTGATCATGGGACCAACAGCAGATACCACGTTAATTGGTGGAACAGGAACTTATACCAATGGTATCATCCGCAGTCTTACAATCAATAATGCTGAGGGTGTTGTATTGCAAACCCCTATAAGCATTCCATCTTTGCTGACCCTTACAGCAGGCGTGTTGCATAATGGAGGAAATCTCACCATGGATAATACGAATGTGGGTGGTAGTGCAAGTTCTGTTAACTGCCAGATCAGGCGTTCACAGCATGCTTCGCTTGCTAATGCATATACATTGGGAAGTACGGCAGCACTGTACGTTGTTTATAATCACGATGTGAATGCTCCGGCACAACTCATGGTAGAAGGTTATGAGATCCCACTTTCCCGGTCATTACACAACATCACCATCAAGAATCCGGATGGAGTGATGATCAGCGATAGCCTCATCCTGAAATCGAGTAATGCTGCTATTACGCTGACTGATGGAATCATATACCTGCCGCCAGGGAAGGCATTGATCTGCACCAATACTTCTTATAACGGCACACCTGGTAGCAGCAACAGTTTCGTAAATGGTGCTGTAGCACTTACCGCCGGGACAACACCTGTTACCAAAACCTTTCCGACCGGATCTGCCGGGCAACACAGGAAGGTAATATTAACAGGCCTCGCGTCTGTTAGTGGTGCGGTATCGATGCAAGTATCTGTTGATACTGCAGCGGGTACACCAGGTACAGGTATGAGCAGTTTGTCTGCCGCTAGGCGCTGGCATTGTGCTGTTCGTAGTGGCAACCTTTCCGGGTTTACCAGCATTAGTATTGGCTATGGAGCAGACGATGGGGCAACGCAGGACAGGCTCGCATTTTCAACTGCTTATACCGGTGCATATGATGTAATGCCCACCAGTTCCGGCACCGCGGATGTTGTTACCAGTTCAACGGGAAGTTATGGAGCTGGATGGTATACAACGGGATTTGGAGAAAGCGGATCACTACTGGCCTATAAACCCGCTGTGGTTTCTGCGCGTGTTGCTTCAGTTTATCCTAATCCGGCTTCGGATGCTATTTACGTTGAATTCGCCCAAAGGGGACGTGCAAGCCTTGTTGATATGCAGGGGAGGGTAGTGTGCAATTGGTTATTAGCTAAAGATCAAACACGGCAGCGGCTTCCGCTCTCTGCAAAAACAGGCAGTGGTATTTACCTGCTGGTGTTGGAAGGAAGTGGATTACGACAGACATTTAAAGTGGTCATATCCCGGTAAAACCAAAAAATAAAAACGGCGCTTCAAGATGAAGCGCCGTTTTTATTGATACCCAATCAGTTTGACTGTATTTATCGAAAAAAATATTATTTTTATTGATAAACGATAAATAATTATCTATATTTGATCTGTCCCAAAACTATACTTTATGTATTTACGACCCAAACCAGATGGTAAAACGAAGCAGGTATTGATGGGGATGCACTTCTATGCCTGGATAGCATTTATTTGGATGATCCTGTATGCGGGAGGCTCCTTATTCGAATTGATCACAGGTGTGCTCGATGGAGAGCAAAAGGTAACGCTTTTTCAGGACGCGGCCATGGTGCCTATCAGACAATTCAGTGTATGGCACTATGCCATATTTGGTTCTTATACCGTTGCATTGTTTGTGCTAAAGTCATTCCTTTTATTCTACCTGATCAGGTTCCTTTTCAAGATGAACCCGGTAAATCCTTTTAACAGGGATATAGCCAGGATACTGGAAAAGATCAGCTATACCTTAATTTTGGCAACAATTATTGTTCTGCTGCATGATATTCACGCTGCCTGGCTACCCGCAAGCGTAAAATCATTTCCCGAATTCTGGAATTTGAACGAATATCTTTTTGTGACAGGGCTGGTATACATTATTGCCAGGGTGTTCAAACGAGGGGTAGCACTGCAATCCGAAAAAGATCTAATTATATAAAGTATGCCTATTGTCGTAAACTTAGATGTAATGATGGCAAAGCGGAAGATGTCGCTGAACGTGCTTGCTGTGAGAGTAGGACTAACACTTGCCAATTTATCCATACTCAAAACCGGCAAAGCAAAAGCCATTCGCTTCAGTACATTGGAAGCAATTTGCGAAGCACTGGAATGTCAGCCGGGAGATATATTAGAATACACAAAAGAAGAATAAAGGGGACACAGGTTGTCCCCTTTTTGTTAGCCCACCTGCCCACTGGAAAACTTTTCTCAAAGGAAATTTGAAAAAGAAAGAAAAGACATTATATTTGCTTAGTAGAACAGAATAGAATAACACAGTAGTACGCCACGCTACCGTTAATAATCAACCACGTATATATGTATTTATCATGTAGATGCGCTGTTGGCTGCACCAGCCAATAGGGCGCTTAGCTATGCTATTGTTCACAAAACAACCTTTATTCACCACCTTATGAATTGCGTTATGAATGCAAAAAAAGCTCCCATAATTCTGTTATTGCTGCTGTTATGCCAGGCAATGTTATTTTCTGCTTTCGCCCAGGGTGATAGCAGGCTCTCCGGAAAAGTTACGGACATGAATGGTGAACCACTACCAGGGGTATCGGTAAAATTAGCCGGTACTAAAACAGGTACTGTTACTGATGTACTCGGTACGTTCTCATTAAGTATTACAGAGAAGAATGGTACACTGGAATTAAGTTATATAGGTTTTGAAACGCAGATGGTTCCCTTCAATGCACAAACGTTGGCCAATCTGAACATCCGGATGAAACAGGCATCAGCTACAGTGGATGAAGTGGTAGTGGTAGGAGCGAGAATGCGTAAAAGCGATCTCACAGGTGCTGTAGCTAATGTGGATTCCAAAACATTACTGGAACGCCCTGCCACCAATGTGAATCAGGCCTTGCAGGGACGTGTAGCCGGGGTGTTCATCAACAATGCCACCAAACCCGGTGATGATGCAACGATCAAGATCCGCGGGATCAATACTATCAATGCAGGTTCTTCACCTATCTATGTGGTAGACGGCCTGGTGATGGAAAATAACCAGGGCGGTTTCAATGCCATCAACCTGAATGACGTAGCTTCTGTACAGGTACTGAAAGATGCATCTGCTACTGCACTGTATGGTTCCAGGGGTGCAAATGGCGTTGTGGTGATCACTACTAAAAAAGGCCAGAGAAGAAATGGAGACGGAGTGGTTACTTATGATGGCTGGGTTGGTTTTAACAAGTTCTCGCAAATGCCTGAAACACTGAATGCCACACAGCTCTTTCAACTGAGAACGGATGCTTATGCCAATGGGTATATGAAAGATAACCCAAACGCTAACCGCCAGGATTATATTGATAACACCCTGATGAAAACCAATATCGCTTTTTCGCAACAGGAGTTTGATACTTACAATAGCGGCAGAAGCTTTAACTGGCTGGACCAGGTTACCCGTACCGGCTTTCAGCAGAATCATTCTTTAGGATTTTCCGGCGGTTCTGACCGTGGTATATTCTATCTCAGCTTTGGATATGCAGGAACGAAAGGCCTCATTGAAAAAACAAACCAGGATAAATATACCGGTCGTTTTAACGCAGAGTATGATGTGAAAAAATGGTTGAAAGTAGGAACGAATACAGGTTTTACCCGCACCAATGACGGTATCCCTTCTGATGATGTATATAATAAATCACTCGGCGCGAATCCCTTGCTGAACTATGATCCATACAGGGATCCCGCTACCAGGTATACATATGATTATCTGACTTTGTATTACCGTTCTCATGGTGATCAGAATAATAACGACTTCAATCCTTTTAACTCATTGAATATTGACCGGAAACGCAGCCGTAACAGGATTGCCTCTACCAATTATATCAATATCAACCCAATTAAAGGATTGGACATACGTTCCACTTATTCAATGGACTATGCCGCACAAACATGGTTTGAGTTCACGCCTAAAAATATCCAGGAAGCTATCCGCCACTACAATGGGGATGCACGTGCCAAACATGAAAGATGGAATGATCTTTACTGGCAATGGGATAACACAGTCACCTATAATACTACCATCGCGAATGATCACAGGATCACTGCCCTGGCAGGTACCAGTTCCAGCAAACGCAGCTCTGACTATACCAAAGCTCAGGGAGACCGGTTTGCGAGTGATGACCTCTCTTACTATGACCTGGGTGGTGCCGCAGCTGTAGAAAAATCTGTACTGGGTTCTGACTTTTACAACTACTCGCTGTTATCTTTCTTTGCCCGTGTGAACTACAGCTATAAGGATAAATATTTCTTTACAGCAACCACACGTTACGATGGTTCATCCAGGTTTGCTGAAGGGAACCGCTGGGGTGTATTTCCTTCCTTCTCTGCCGGCTGGAATATCACGAACGAAGATTTCATGAAGAACAATGGTTTGCTGAACCTGTTGAAACTCCGTGCCGGATATGGTGTGGTGGGTAACCAGGATATATCAAACTATGCTTTCCAGACGTTATATGGCTCCCGTATTGATAATGGCAACGCGCTTATCGTAAATGATGGAAGAAGGGGTAATCCTGCTATCTCCTGGGAAAAGCAGAAACAAAGTAATGTGGGGATCGACCTGGGCTTTTGGGATTCCAGGCTGACGGTAACGGCTGACGCATTCTACATCAATAATGACAATATCCTGCTGGACCGTTCGCTGGCCACTACTACAGGTTATACCAAAGAATGGCAGAATATCGGCATGGTGAATAATAAGGGTATAGAGATCTCCGTGAACGCAGAAATAATCAGGAAAAAAGATTTCCAATGGTCTGTTGCCGGAAACATTTCATTCGACAAAAATACAGTGAAGAAGTTATATGGTGATGTGGATGTGATCTACAATACCAATGAGAATGTGATCCAGCGGGAAGGGAATATCTTCCTCGGCAAATCCCTGAATACAATTTATACTTACCGCTCCGGTGGTGTAGCGCAGGAATGGAACCGTTCTGAATGGGAAGGCAAGAATTACAATGGTAAAACCGTTGCCCTCGGCGATCTGTTCGCAAGAGATATTTCAGGCCCTAAAGGTATACCGGATGGTGTGGTGAATCAAATGGATATGGAAGTGGTAGCGAAGAAAGACCCTAAATTCTATGGTGGTTTTGCCACTGATCTGTCTTATAAAGGTTTTGCTTTAAATACGGTGTTTACCTACTCTTACGGTGCTAAGAAGATAAGCGGATATTATGAAGGGCTGATCAACAGCATTGGTGAAAGCATGGCTTCCAAAGACCTGCTGAACAGGTGGACACCTCAGAACACCAACACCAATGTACCGCGTGTTATAGCTAATACCAGCTATAACAGGTATAATCCTTCAGACCTGGATTATGCTATCCAGGATGCATCTTACCTGCGGTTATCTGCTTTAACACTCTCTTACAACCTTCCGGAAAAGATACTGAGTAACTGGCATGTTGATAAACTGCGCTTTTATTTCACAGGCTCCAACCTGTTCTGTATCACCAAATACAAAGGGCTTGATCCGGAAACGGGCGACTTCGGGTATCCGCCTTCCAGGATGTTTGTCTTTGGGCTGAATTTCGGTTTTTAAACTTCAAAACGGTAAAATCTATGAAACGCAATATAAAATGGAGCCTGATGGCAGCATCTGTTATGTTCCTGGCCTCCTGCAAAAATTTCCTCAATGAAGAAAGTATCACTAAATTAGGTGAAGACAAAGTGTATTCAGATATAGGCCTGGTAGAAACAAGCCTGAAAGGTATCTACGCCAACTGGAAGAATGTGAGAACGGATGAGCAGGGCCTGATCATGATGATGGGTACGGATGAAACACAGCAGGGTGCTTTCCAGATGAAAGGTGATGCCATCAAAGGAGGTCTGGACCGTTACGATGCTAACCTGAACTCCACGGTGAACCATATCGCCAATCAATGGAACATACGCTGGCCGCTGGTGAATGAATCTGCCAAGATCATCAGGGGATTGGAAAGCGGAAATCCTGCCGCAGGTACCAAAGAAGGCGGGTTATATGGGGAAGCCTGTTTTGTGCGTGGTTTTGTTGATTTTCAGCTGGCCATGTACTGGGGCGAAATACCTATCCGGGACATGAAACGTGAAGCAGAGCTCGGTTTCCGCCGTCAACCACTCAAGGATGTATGGGCCTTCATCATTGATGATCTGACCAAAGCCGCCACCTTCTGCCCTAAAACCAATCAACCCGGCCGTGCTACTTCAGGTGCTGGTTGGGCCATGCTGGGCAAGGCTTATATGTCTGCCCCGGAATCTACCGGGCTGCGTGATTTCGCTAAAGCGCAGGAGTGCTTTGAGAAAATGATGGCTGATTACTCCCTGGTGCCTTACAAAGATCTCTGGGATTTCAGCAAACCCAATACTGCAGAAGCCATTTTAGAATTCCAGTTTAGTCCTGTATATCCGAATAACAATAAGATCCAATTCCAGATAGGTTCCAGGGCGGTACAGTCGTATTTTGGAGATGGATGTTATTACTCTGGTTACGATAAACTGGTACCTACCCAATATGCATACGAAACAGTGGCCAATGGCGGCATCTGGGAAGATGGCGACCTGAGAAAAGAAGAGAGCATCCGGTATGATTTCACTTATTATGGGGAAACACCCACACTGGACAGGATCTCCTGGGAGGACCTGGGTCCGAATCATGATGAGCTGAAACCTCATGTTAAAAAGTATGAGGACTTCCGGGTGGACAAACACCACGAAATGAGGATCAGCAATATGTGGAACTCCGGTAAGAACATCCCGGTACTACGGCTGGCCGATATAAAACTCTGTTATGCTGAGTGTCTGAATGAGGCCGGGAAAACCAATGATGCCATCCTGGTGGTGAATGAAGTGAGGAAACGTGCCTGGGGAGGTACCCTGCCTGATGATAAAAGCTGGAAGGCTATGTCCAAAGACGAGTTTAAGGCAAAAATCATGGACGAGCGTATCCGGGAGCTTTTTGCGGAAGACTGGCGGCGTATTGACCTGATCAGGACGGGCAAATTCGTTGAATTGGTAAAAGCCCGCAATAAATGGGCAAAAGAATCCGGGAAAATTCAGCCATTCAATACTATCTTTCCGATTCCGGACACGGAGTTGAAATTAAATGGGGATATTGGGCCGGAAGACCAGAACCCGGGTTATAATTAATTGATGAAGAAAATATTTGAAAAAATACAGGCGCTGGATGAAGTACCATCCTATTCCAAACACGAAAAGTTTGTGGAAGGCATCATTAACGCCATCGATGATAAAGTAATAACGGTAGGGGACCCGCTGCCTTCTGTGAACGTGATGATCTCCAGCCTGGGATATGCACGGGAAACGATCATGAAGGGGTACAGGGAGTTGCAGCGCAGGGGCATCATTGAATCCAAGAACAGGCTGGGTTATTTTGTATCGAACGGCAATACCCGGCATGCCTTAAAAGTGGCGGTTGTGATGTATACGATCGATACCTTCCAGGACCAGTTCTATCACAGCTTCAGAAAAGGGCTGGATGAGAACGTTCATGCGGATGTATTTTTTCACCACGGTAACATTGAAGTATTTGAGGCCATTTTTTCATTGGTGAAAGCGAGATATGGCATGTACGTAATATCACCCATTCATCATCCCCGTACAAAGGAATTGCTGAATACAGTTCCCCGTAACAAACTGGTGATGTTTGACCGGTATGAGCCATTGGATGGAGAGTTCAATTATGTGGTGCAGGAGTTTGAAAAATCCTCCTACGCTGTATTTGAAGAGCTGGCAGATGAGATCAGGAAGTATGATGAAATGATCTTCTTTCATGATCCTGCATCCTTATTCCCGCCGGAGATCGTACGTTCCTTTAAGAAGTTCACCAAGAACTATAGTATCAAAGGGAGAGTGCTCAGGGAGTATGTGCCGGGTTCTGTACAGAAAGGAGTGGTGTATTATGTGAATGAGAATGCAGAGTTGTGGAACTTATTGAAAGATTGTGATAGTAAAAAGATAAAACCGGGGAAAGATATCGGCATTCTTTCCCATAACGATGAGCCGGTAAAAGAGATCGTGGGAAACGGGATCACCACTTATTCCGTGAGCTTTGCAGAGATGGGGAAACGGGTAGCAAGGGCAGTGATGAAACATGAACAGGTGAATGAAGTGATCCCAACTAAACTGATCAGAAGAAATTCCCTTTAAAAGCAATGGGGGCCACATAAATGGCCCCCATTTTTATTTATTTTGTTTCGTTTTTATTCGGTTTAAGGAATGCTGCATAAGTTTAGTATGTTTTTGTTTCATATGTAATGTTCATAGGAGCCGGTTACTTATATAGTTGAATGCTTCATCGTTTTTTGATGGCACAACCTTTGCGTTGAGAGGGTTGTTAAGGATAGGTAGATGAAGATTTGATTATCTAAAAATTGATATATGAGCATACGACTTATATCATCAGCATTGCTGGTGGTGAGCATTCTAGGAACGGGCTGTGTGAGTAATAAGAAATTTGCCCAGCTACAGTCCAGCTACAACGATCTGCAGAACCAGAACAAAGAACTGGATGGCAGATATCAGACAGCCCAGCGTGATCTTTCAGGGGCTAACACCAGGGTTAAAAGCCTGGAGGAGCAAATTGCTTCTCAACGTACAGGATTAGCAGCTTTACAGGCTGCATTGGATAAATGTCTTAACTCTACCAGCCAGGGTAATGTAAACATCTCTAAACTGGTAGATGAAATCAACGCTTCCAACAAATACATTCAGCACCTGGTGAACACCAAAAACAAGAGCGACTCGCTTAACATGGTGCTGACCAATAACCTTACCCGTTCTTTGAGCAGGGAAGAGTTAAGGGATGTGGATGTACAGGTATTGAAAGGAGTGGTGTATATCTCTCTGTCTGATAACATGCTGTATAAGTCCGGTAGCTATGAGATCTCTCCAAAAGCAGGTGAAACACTCAGCAAAATTGCGAAGATCATCATGGACTATAAGGACTATGAAGTGCTGATTGAAGGTAATACGGATAATGTGCCTATTTCACAGACTAATATCCGGAATAACTGGGACCTCAGTGCCTTAAGGGCTTCCTCTGTGGTGCAGGCTTTACAGACTACTTATAATGTAGATCCTAAACGTTTAACAGCAGGTGGTAGAGGTGAATACAACCCGGTTGCCGATAACAATACGGTAGAAGGAAAGTCTAAGAACAGGCGTACACAGATCATTATTACGCCTAAGCTGGATCAGTTTATGGAGTTGATAGATAAGGCACCGGAAGGTGGTACTGAAGCAAAATAAGTTAGTAGCTGATATTAAAAAGGAAGCTGTCTCATAATGGGGCAGCTTCTTTTTTTTAAAGTTTAAAGATCACATTGTTCCACCATTCGTCTAGGCCATCTGTACTTTTGAAAACAAAGAAGCGGGGTACCGGCCGAGATGTTGTTTGCATAAATCTCACTTTAAGCGCATATACTCCTTTATCCAATGGTAGTATGATAGATTGCCTTTTGCTACCGGCAGGTTGTTTTACCCGTAAAGTATCATTTATATATACCTCAGAACCTTCTCCTTCGTCCAGCTGTAATACATAATAACTTTTATCAGGGATGGCTAATGCACCTTCCACCAGGCATTCAAAGGAAGGCAGGTCTGCCTGCTTTAACCGGAAAGTGGAATCAACGCTGCCTGTTTTAACTGGTTTCCGGTTCTTTGCTGTAAGATCAAAATAAGTAAAGTGCAGGGGAGCGGGTTTTCTTTTGGCCGGGGTAAGTGTAGTGCCTGACCTGAGATGCAATGGAATGTTCACAGTATATCTCCCGCCAGGTGAAAAAGATCTTACGATCATATTATCAGGATCTGTTACAACCAGCCGGGAGTCTATAGGTTTCCATTCTTTTGCGGGTAATGTGCTGTCGTTTGTATAACGTACATCCAGGTTATCAGCATATATAGTGATCGTGATGGGCTTTTCAGGTAGTACTATTCCTCCATGAATGCTGAAACGCAGCGGATTCTTTGTGTATCCTGCATAGGTGAATTTAAGCGCATCATAATTTGTTTTAAAGGTAACAGAGTTATGAGTTTCTCCTTCATAGCTGGCTACTTTCCATGCGAGCCCTGCCGGCGCGGTTGTCCGTAAAACGCTGTCCATTGCAGCAATGCCCATATTTTCAAACGCTTTCCCGGCCCTTCCGCCAATAAAGAGTGTTCTGGCGTTCAGCTTTGCCTGCGGCAGTTTTTCACGGGCCAGTTTTACAAGGTATTGACCATCCCACCATAAAGCAGGATCTGAACAGAGATAAGCTTTAAATACATCCGGGTCAGTCAGCAAAGCGTACATCACAAATGTTCCGCCAAAGGAAGCGCCGAAAAGAACAGACTCCCCGCCGGGATGGTACGTTTTATTGATGTAGGGGATGAGTTCTGTTTTGAAGAAAGCGAGGAAATTGGCTGCGCCGCCAGAGAAGGGCGTTGTTTTTACCTGTGTGGGCAGAAAATCCCTGTCCCTCATATTTACGCCGTCTTTATTGGTGTTGGGTAAACCTACGATGATAGCTGGCGGGGCAAATCCTACTGCCTGAAGATAACGCCTGATATTGTAGAAGGTTAAGGTATTCCATTCGCCATCTATTACATACAGTACATCATAAACCTGCGAGGGATCATAATTGGAAGGCAGGATCACCTGGAGGGAACGTTGCTCCTGCAGAATGGCAGAATAGATACTGTCCTTTTTTTGAGGGAAGTCCTGTGCAGAGGAGGTCTGTATCAGCAGGTTTGCTATCAGCAGCAATTGGTATGCTTTCATTATTACATAATAATGAATTTAACGCAAAAGAGGAAGTTTTATTTGCTGTAACGTTGGCGTAGCTGTTGGAAGAGCTGTTCCCTTTGTGCATTCTTTTCAGTGAAGGCGGGATGTTCCGCTATGTTCTTACGAACATAGTTTACACGGTTTTCCGTGAGGGGATGTGTTCTTACGAATTCAGGAATATTCGTTTGCTGGTCCAGCTGCTGTAAGGCCTGCATTAATCCCAGCATGCCCAATTGACTGATGTGGTTGCGGCGTAAAGTTTTCATGCCCATGATATCCGCTTCCTGTTCATATTGACGGGAATAGGTGAGGCTATAGAGGGAACTGGCATTGGCATAAAGGGTATTGGTGGCTCCGCTGGCATTACCAAATGCGATACTTACCAGCATGGTGGTACTCATATCGCGGCATAGTTTTTTAACGGAATGGCGGGCTGTTACATGTGCTACTTCATGTGATAAGAGCGCTGCCAGCTGATCCGAATTGTGTAGTTTTTCCAACAAACCGGTATAGACCACTATACGGCCTCCGGGTAATGCGTAAGCATTTTCAATATCACTTTTTACAATGCAGAAGGTGAGTGTATCCTGCGTATCCCATTTTATCTGTCGTGCAAAATTGCTGAGCAACTGATTGCCAGCAGGATCGCTGGTTTCATGGATGCTTTGTGCTGCAAGTGTTCCCAGTTCTTTGTCGAAGGAGAGCGGTAGCCTGTCTACCACACGGTTGACGCACCAGGGAATAGCATAAAAATGACCAAATAATAAGATGCCGGCCATAGCAAGTAATACAATCAGGGTAACTTTCAAGCCACCACGAAGCGCCAGCTGATGTAGACCGGCGCTTCGTGTGTACTTGTATTTTTGCAGGAATGCTTTTACAAAAACCGGATCATTCACTTCCAGCGTAGCTTCTCCGCTGATGCGGACTTCTCCGCTGATGCGGACGAAGTTGCGATCCACCACTTCCGCGGTGATCTCCGTGAACAGCCAATGCAGCTTTTTGCCTCCGGGAAGCTCCATGTGTAAGCTTTCTGTAAATAGCTGGATCCTGGCAGGGATGGCTTGTGCTGTCTGGTGATCGTAATACTTTCCTGAGAACATATTTGTTTAGATCACACCAAGGTCTAACATATCTGCCAGGTCTTCGCCCATAGCGTTCCTGTATTCTTCTTCTGTTTGCTGCAGATCGGCCAGGGTAATATCTCCATCGATCTCTACATTGGCCAGCATGAATTTAATGGTACGTACCTGGATCCACGCAAAACCAAAGCCGAGGGTAAAGATGAAGATCAGCATATTAACGATCAGCAATCCTGCAAAACCGCCGCCGGTGGCTTTTGACTGGAAGTTGTAGGACTTGTTGCCATGCTGCAGGCGCATATGATCAATGCTATAACGGAAGATATCAGCCTGCCACCAGAATACATAAATACCCAGTGTGAAAAGGGTGAGGAAGTATCCTTTAATATTCATTTTAAAATACTCCCAGCCATCTCCTTCATAAGAGAACTCGCCACTGCCGAAACGGAGGTGCCCCATCACGTAGTTACGGATGTTCATAGCTGCCCATGACCCATAAATACCAAATGTTACGAGCGTCAGCAGCATTTCCTTGATGAACAGTTTAATGAATTCATTCCTGTCTCCACGATATCCGAAACGGATACTTCTCCAGGCAGTCCTTGACCAATGGTAACGGGTGGAACCGTGAATGGCATAAGGAATGAGGAGTAACAGGGAAACAAGGTAAACGAGGACGGAAAGGAAAGGTAAACCCATAGCGTTGAAAATATAAACTATGGTAATTAATGCGGCAAAGATACCAACGGCTTTAATGAAACCTTTAAAGATCTCAGCACCGGTTCCATTCCAGGAAAACCGGGAACCCTCCATTTCAGTAGAGGAGTACAGGAATTGCAGTTCCTTTGCTTTTGCCCAGGGATAATAAAATCCCAGGGTCACGATCATAAGGAGCATATTAACGATCAGAATCCCGAAATAAGTTTCACCGCTTCCATGAAATGATAAGGAAGGAGTGTTTAAAACATCGCCCTGACGGCTGTTCGGTTGTTGCATAGGTAGAGGGTTTTTGTAGGTAATCGGTTATTAAATAGGGTCAAATATATTATATTTTTTACATCTAAAAGCAGTGTTTTATAAGTGCTTAACTATCAACGCTTCCTGTTACTGCTTACCAGCAATACGACCCCTACAATGGCTATCAGGCCGCCTGCATAAGTTGGCCAGCCGATCCACTTATTCTCTGTTTTATTTACTTCCAGGGGACCTACGTCCAATACCTTCTTTTCTGTCTGAACAGAAAAACCGCGAACGATGACCATGGCAATACCGGCAACGATGAGGATGATGGCTAATGCTTTCATATCTATTGATTTTGATAATAGAGCAGCAAGCCTTATGCCATCACGTTTATGCAACAGTTTGGGGAAAAGGGGCTTTTAACATTTCTTTATGGCAAAAGGAAAAATCGTCCATCATTTCCAGCTTTCTATCCAACTGCTGTAAGAATTAGCTGACTTACTTTTATGTCATAAAAAAAATAAGTTATGACACATTGGAAGATCGATGAATCACACAGCGAAATAGGATTCAAAGTAAAACACCTGATGATCACTAACGTGAGCGGCTACTTTACCCAGTTCTCCGGGAGCATTCAAACAGCCAGCGATGATTTTCATGATGCCACCATTACTTTCGAAGCCGCAACAGACAGTATTAATACCCAGAACAAACAAAGGGACGAGCATCTCAGGAATGGCGATTTCTTTGATACGGAAAAATTCCCTAAGATCAACTTTGTATCCACGAAGGTGAAGAAGATAACAGACGAGCAATATAAGCTACTAGGTGAACTGACTATCAAAGGACAAACACATCCTATTGAACTGGAAGTAACGCGTAACGGCCATACGGTAGATCCATGGGGGCAGGAAAAGGCAGGATTTGCATTAAAAGGAAGGCTGCACCGTACAGATTATGGTTTACGCTGGAATGCTACCACAGAAGCAGGAGGTATTGTGTTGAGTGATGAAGTGAAGCTGAATATGGAAATACAATTAGTGAAGTCTAATAATTAATATGGAAATAGGAATAGATAGTTTCGCCGCCAGGTTCAGTGAAAAGGCGGGTAATGCCCTGAGTGATCAGGATGCCATGAACCAATTGCTGGAAAGGATTGAATTTGCAGACCGTTCCAACCTGGACATTTTTGGGATCGGGGAACACCACAGAAAAGGTTTTCTTGATTCTGCACCTTCCATGATCCTTGCGGCAGCTGCTTCCCGCACTAAGCGTATCCGGTTAACGAGTGCCGTAACAGTACTCAGTGCCATAGACCCCGTGAGGGCCTTTCAGAACTTTTCCACTTTGGACCTGATCTCCAATGGCCGGGCAGAGATGGTTGTGGGCAGAGGGTCTTTTACAGATGCTTTCCCTTTATTCGGTTACAGTTTGCAGGATTATGATGCGCTGTTTACGGAAAAGCTGGACCTGCTGCTGAAGATCCGGGATAATGAATTTGTGACCTGGTCCGGTAAATTCAGGCCGGCTTTGCGGAACCAGCCTGTTTATCCAAGACCCACACAGGAAAAATTACCGATCTGGCTGGGAGTAGGTGGTACCCCTCAATCGTTTGTGCGCGCAGGTACTTTAGGCTTACCGCTCATGGTGGCGATCATTGGAGGAGAAACACATCGTTTCCGTCCTTTGGTAGACCTCTACAGAGAAGCAGGAAAAAAGGCCGGGCATTCGCCTGAGCAGTTACAGGTTGGCTTACATTCCCTGGGTTATGTGGCTAATACAACAGAAGAAGCCATAGAAGATTTTTATCCCGGTTATGCAGCCAGCATGACGGAGGTTGGAAAGGAGAGAGGCTGGCCCCCCATGACCAGGGAACGGTTTTACAGCCAGACGGGCCCGACAGGTGCTTTGCTGGTGGGGAGTGTGGAAGAAGTAGCAGAAAAAGTACTAAGGCATGCGGAATCATTAGGTGGTATATCGAGGCTTACTTTCCAGATGGATAGTGCAGAGTTATCTCATGAAAAACTGATGGAATCTATTGGATTGATAGGGACGAAGTTGAAACCATTAATTAAAAAAGCGTCACTGTAAAAGGTGACGTTTTTTTTAGAGAATACTTTTTAGTTAAACGGGATCCCCCTGTAAGCGTTTCATGGATTAGTCAGATACTTAAAAACGCCTTTTTGTATTCCGCGGGTTTACGAAGCATGAATTCCTTAAACTGTTTATTGAAGTTAGAGAGGGTATTAAAACCACATTCATAACAGATATGTGCGATGGGGGCATCCGTTTCCGTTAATAATTTGCAGGCATGTTTGATGCGTATCTCAGAAACAAACCGGGAGAAGGGTTTATTGTTTTTGGTGGTGAAATACCTGCTGAAGGAAGTAGGTGTCATGTGCAGCAGTTCCGAGAGTTCTTCCAGCAGTATCTTACGGCGGAAATTCTTTAATACATAATCATACACGATGTTCATCCTGTCTGTTTCACCGGGATTGTTCTCTAATTCATAAGCCCTGGATGAAATGTAGTCGTATTCTTTTGTACCAGCCATGATGGCGAGGATATGAAGGAGTTGTATCACACTCTGCAGGCCCTTCATGCCGGTGAGTTCCTGCATCATGGAGATGATCTGTTCCCTTGGGCCGCCAAAGAATTCGAGTCCGCGGCCGGCACGCTCAAACAACTTTTTGAGGGCTATCATTTCTTCTTTGTCCATCATATGATCGCCCAGGAAATGTTCATTGAAGTAGATCACGATGCCGTCTGTTTGCAGGGAGCTGTTCTTTCCGAAATAGGCATCATCGCTGCGCCATAAATGAGGGAGGTGAGGCCCTGTGAAAATGAGCTCTCCAGGTTTAAATGCTTTGATACTGTCTCCGATAAAACGGGTGCCGGTGCCTTCCAGCACTACAAAAAGCTGGTATTCGGAATGGGCATGCCAGATAGGGTCGAAGTGTTTTTCCTGCAGGTGGCGGACCACAAAGATCTGGGAGAGCGGTATTTCTGATTTATGGAAAACAGTCTTCAAAATAGTGTGGATTGTCTGGTTTTACTGCAAAATACCTAAAAAGAGTGATATAATACAGTCATTTTTGGATATAATCCGAGAAGGAATTGGGCGAATTCCTGTCTACCTTGGTGGTAACAAATTCAACTTACTGCCATGTTATGGAAGTTTAACTTCACCGCAAGTGTGTGCCTCATCATTGCACCATTATTATTTATCAGCGCCGGAAAGCAATATTCTTCGGATGTGCCCCGCCGCCTGGAGATATTATTCCTGGGTCATAAGAGCAAACATCACGACAGTGAAAAACTGGCGGATATCTTCCTGAAGGAATATTTTAAGGATGGTATCAATATATCTTATACCACCGATCCCAATGATCTCAATGAGGCCAACCTGAAATGGTACGATGGCCTGATCCTATACGCCAATCACGATTCTATTACCAAACCGCAGGAAACCGCGCTGTTGAACTTTGTGCGCAGCGGAAAGGGATTTATTCCTTTGCACAGCGCTTCCTATTGCTTCCGCAATTCTCCGGAGGTGGTGGAAATGATAGGCGGGCAATTCAAAAGCCATAAATACGATTCCTTTCCTGCAGTGATCCTGAAACCGGAACATCCGGTGATGAAGGGCATCACGGCTTTTGTGACGAAAGATGAAACGTATGTGCACGATAAGATCAGTAAAAATATAGAAGTGCTTTCTGAGCGGGTGGAAGGAACACACCATGAACCTTATACCTGGGTTAGGCCCTATGGTAAAGGCCGTGTGTTTTATACGGCATACGGGCATGATGATAATACCTTTAATAACCCGGGTTTTCTGGCATTGGTGAAGAATGGTATCCTGTGGGCAGTGGGAGATGAAGCGAGGGCTAACCTTGCATCTTTCAAAATAGCACAACCTACTTATGTGGATGGCCCCGTACCCAATTATGAAAAACGGAATCCCGCTCCCAAGGTGCAATTGCCTTTGACGCCGGAAGAATCAATGTCGCTCATACAGGTGCCGGTTGGTTTTGGATTACAGCTGTTTGCGGCAGAGCCGGATATTGTTAATCCCATTTACATGAACTGGGATGAAAAGGGGCGTTTATGGGTGATAGAAACTGTGGATTATCCGAATGAAATAAAAAATGATGATGCAGGAGATGACCGCATCAAGATCTGTGAGGATACAGATGGAGATGGTAAGGCAGACAAGTTCACCATCTTTGCTGATAAGCTGAACATCCCTACCAGCTTCACATTTGTGAATGGGGGTATTATTGTGAGCCAGGCGCCTTCTTTCGTTTTCTTAAAAGATACAAACGGTGATGATAAAGCAGATGTCCGGCAGCCGATGGTGCATGGATGGGGCAAAAGTGATACACATGCACAGGCCTCTAACCTTCGCTATGGTGTTGATAATAAGATATGGGGTGTTGTAGGATACTCAGGATTTAAAGGAAAGAGTGGAAAGGATTCTTTGCGTTTCAGCCAGGGTGTGTACCGTTTTGATCCGGATGGTAAAGGACTGGAATACATTTCTTCCACCAGTAACAATACCTGGGGGCTGGGTTTCTCTGAAGAGTTTGATGTGTTCATTTCCACTGCGAATAATACCCACAGTGGTTTCATGGGCATCCCCAACCGGTATTTTGAAAAGGCAAAGCTGCGTTCCGCTGGTGTGGAAAAGATCGATGCACACTATGCCATGCACGTGGCCACAAAGAATCTCAGGCAGGTGGATGTGTTTGGTGGTTTTACTGCTGCTGCGGGGCATAGCCTTTATACAGCCAGAACTTTCCCGCAGGAATACTGGAACAGGATTGCTTTTGTAACAGAGCCTACAGGACGTTTGATCCACAAACATGTATTGAAACAAGCAGGTGCCGGTTTTAAAGAAGATGGAGATGACTGGAATATGCTGGTGAGTGCAGATGAATGGGCCGGGCCTATTCAGGCCGAAGTGGGCCCTGATGGTGCTTTGTGGGTGACTGACTGGTACGATTTCATTATCCAGCATAACCCTACACCTGCTCCTGACTGGGGAGGTTATAAGGCAGAGAACGGAAAAGGAAATGCCTACATCAATCCTCTGCGGGACCATGAGCGTGGACGCATCTACCGCATTTACAACAAAAACAACGATCAGAAGAATACGCTTAAACTCAGTAAAAACGATACGGAAGGATTGCTTAAAGCGCTTTCCAGTGATAATATGTTCTGGCGCCTTACTGCACAACGTTTGCTGATAGAGAATAAGAGTAAAGCAGTATTACCTGCGTTGTATAAGATAGTGCAGGATAAAGAACTGGATGGTGCCGGCATCAATGCTCCGGCTATACATGCTTTATGGACATTGAAAGGGTTACAGGCATTGGATGGAACAAATCCCCAGGCATTAGCTGTTGCTGTTGGAGCATTGAATCATCCTTCCAGTGGTGTGCGCAGAGCGGCTATACAGGTATTGCCAGCTACGCCTGCTACTTTCCTGGCCATACAGAAAGCTAAGCTGTTTGAGGATAAAGACCTGAGAGTACGCCTGGCTGCAGTGCTGGCTACTACAGAAATGAAACCTTCCGCAGCGATCGGGAATGTACTGGTGAATATGGCAGAGCAGGAAGAGAATACAGATGATACCTGGTTAAAACAGGCGCTCACTATTTCGGGCAAACTGAACCAGGAAACATTCAGGGCAGCGTTCCGCAAAAGAGGTTTGAATGAAAACCCTGCATTGATACAGGCATCTGTAGCACAACGTCTTGCTTTCGGAGAGCGATTGAATAGCATCTCTTTGAGAAGAGTGCGGCCAGGGCAGGGTGGAGATGCACCAACACCTGAGGTAGCAGAGAAGGAATTGATGCTTTCCGGTAATATAGAAACAAGGCAGGGAGCTGCATTGAACGGAGTGGTGGCTGCACAGGGTAACAAAACCAATGGTTATGGTTTATATGTGCTGAACAATAAAATGCATTTTGTGGTGAACCAGGATGGTAAAGCCCAGGCAGCTGTGAGCACCGGGGAATTGCCTTCCGGTTTTTCTTATAAAGCCGGTCTGCAAAAGAACGGTACCATGCGGCTGATCATTAATGATAAAGAAGCAGGTACTGCTAAGGCTGCAGGTTTATTTAAAAAGGAACTCAGCCTGCCATTAAGAGTAGGGTATGATAACAGTAAGGGAGATGACAGGGTAGCAGACTACCCGGATAGCCTTTTCTTCCTCAATGCGAACTTAACGAACGCAAGACTGGAAACACTGGCTGGTCTGCCATCTGCAGCTGCTGCAACGGATAAGGATGTTAAAATAGACCGTACCATTGTTGTGAAAGTGATCAAAGATGTGATGAAATACGATCAGCAACTGATCACCGTGAAAGCGGGCATCACCATTCAATTCGTATTCCAGAACACAGACTTTATGCAGCACAACTTCCTGCTGGTGAAACCTAATACGAAAGAGAAAGTAGGCGCGGCAGCAGATAAACTGGCACAGGACCCTAATGGCGTGAAAATGCAATATGTGCCTAAAATGCCTGAGGTGTTACTGTCTACCCCGCTCGTGAATCCCGGAGGTAAGTTCACGGCTACATTTAAAATACCATCTACTCCCGGAGATTATCCCTACATCTGTACATTCCCCGGACACTGGCGTATTATGAATGGCATCTTAAGAGTTACAAAGTAAATATCATATGGCTTTACCCGTTAGATTTGGTGTGAGTACCTGGCTGTGGACGTCTCCCTTTTCCACAGCCGCTATTCACGAATTGTTCCCGAAGATTGCAGAGATGGGATTTGATGTGGTGGAAATAGCAGTTGAAGATCCTGCGCTGATTGATGTAAAAGCAGTACAGGAAGCACTCGTAAAATACAACCTGAAAGCTAATATCTGTGGTGCTTTCGGGCCTTCGCGTGATCTTACACATGAAGATCCGGCAGTGCATCAGAACTGTTTTACCTATATCGCTGCCTGCCTGGATATTTGTGTGGCATTGGGTACTGATTTCTTTGGCGGCCCTATGTATTCAGCCGTAGGCAAGGCAAGGATGGTACCTCCTGAACAACGTAAAAAGGAATGGGACCTTGCAGTGCAGAACCTGCGTATTGTTTGCGATATGGCTGCAGCCCGGGGGCTCAGGATTGCCTTAGAACCACTCAACCGCTTTGAATCAGACCTGGTGAATACTGCGGAAGATGTACTGCGCCTGGTGAAAGATATCCAACATCCCGCCGCAGGTATCATGCTGGACGGTTTTCATATGAGCATTGAAGAAAGAGATGTGGAACAGGCGATCGTTACAGCCGGAGATCTGTTGATCCACCTGCAAGTTTCAGAAAATTACAGGGGTACACCGGGAACAGGGCAAACTCCCTGGTGGGCTTATCGCAGAGGCCTGGAAGCGATTAATTATACAGGCACGGTAACCATAGAAAGCTTTACACCGGCCAACCAGGAACTGGCGGGTGCCGTATGTTTCTGGCATCCCATGGCTGAAAGCCAGGATGGTTTTGCTACAGAAGGTCTTCGTTTTTTGAAAGACTGGGCTAAATAAAATTAAAACTAATTCTTATGATCAATATTGCTATTGTAGGTTTGGGTTTCGGTGCGGAGTTCATTCCGATCTATCAACGTCATCCTGATGTGAATATGTACGCTATCTGCCAGCGTAATGAAGAAAAGTTAAATGAGGTAGGAGATGCCTGGGGCGTGGAGAAAAGATATACTGATTATGATGAACTGCTGAAAGATCCTGCTGTTCATGCTGTACACATTAATACGCCTATTCCCGATCATGCCATACAATCCATTAAAGCCTTAAAGGCCGGAAAACATGTAGCCTGTACGGTGCCTATGGCCACTACTGTAGAAGAATGCCGGCAGATAGTTGAACTGGTGAAGCAAACGGGCCTTACCTATATGATGATGGAAACAGTGGTATATGCGCGTGAATTCCTTTTTATGAAGGAGTTGTATGATAAAGGCGAACTGGGCAGGGTACAGTTCCTGAAAGCCAGCCACCAGCAGGATATGAATGGATGGCCTAACTACTGGCCCGGTCTTCCTCCTATGTATTATGCCACCCATTGCGTAGGACCTGTATTGGCTTTAACGAGGGCAGAAGCGGAGTATGTTTCCTGTTTCGGCTCTGGAGAGATCAATAAAGAACTCCATCAATATTATAATTCTCCTTTTGCGATAGAAAGCACACATATCAAATTCCGGAATTCAGATATCAGTGCGCACATCTACCGTTCTCTTTTTGATACGGCAAGGCAATACAGGGAAAGTTTTGAAGTATACGGTTCGCTTAAATCCGTAGAGTGGCCATTGATTGAAGGAAAAGCACTGGTAGTACATACAGGCGGGAAACCAGAACCGGAAATTCCGGAAGAGGTACATTCTCCTGATTATGCCCGCCTGTTGCCAGAACCTATACAGCGCTTCACGACCAAAGGGGTGTATGATACAGATGATCATCAGCATCTGTCGTTCACACAGGGTGCAGGGCATGGAGGTTCGCATCCTCACCTGGTGCATGAATTTGTTAGTGCATTGGTGCAGAAGCGTTCGCCTTATCCTAACGCGGTGCAGTCTGCGAATATTACCTGTGTGGGCATCTTGGCACATGAATCTGCGATGCAGGGCGGGCTGAGGATTGATCTGCCGGCGTTTACTTTTGAGCAGAAATGATCTATCTTTGGACTACCTGGTTGATGCTTTTTTCATAAAACTATGTAGTCCAGATGTTAAGACCCTGGAAGATTGAAATACACCTGGATGAAAAGTCCGAAAAAGCGATCTATCTGCAGATCGCTGATGCGATCATAGGAGATATTCATTCCGGCCGGCTGAAGGGAGGCGATGCATTACCCGGAAGCCGTAACCTGGCCACACTGCTGGCAGTAAACCGGAATACGGTAACAGAAGCATTGGATGTGTTGCTGACAGAAGGCTGGCTGGTGTCTAAGGAACGCCGGGGCACTTTTGTAGCAGATAAGCTGCCACGCTTCAAAGATCCGGGGCCGCCTGCGCCTGTTGCTATAGCAATACCTGAAAATACGTACCGTATTAAGTTTGATGATGGGCATCCCTGTACTAAAATAGCGCCTATTGCTGAGCTGGCAAGGTCCTACCGACAGATCTTCAACCGAAAGGGAAGATGGCAGCTGATGGCTTATGGTGATGAATTTGGGGATGGGGAGTTCCGGAGGGAGATTGCCCAGATGCTCAATCATCAGCGGCATATGCAGGTCAGTGAAAAGGATGTATGTATGACAAGGGGAAGCCAGATGGCGATGTACCTGATCGCACAATGCCTGTTCAAAAAGGATGATTATGTGATGATCGAAAACCCGGGTTATAAACCTGCCTGGAAAGCATTTGAAAAAGCAGGAGCGAAGCTGTTGCCTGTGAGAGTGGATGAAGAGGGCTTAGTTATTGAAGATGTAATAGCACACCTGAAGTCGCACAAAAAGATCAAAGCCATCTATACTACGCCGCACCGGCAATATCCCACCACAGTAACATTAAGCCTGCAAAGAAGGCTGGAACTGATCAAACTTTCAAACAGCCATGGGTTCAGGATCATTGAGGATGATTACGATAATGAATTCCATTTTGGCTACCGTCCCATCCATCCCTTATCCGGATACCGGGAACTGGAAAACTATATTTATATAGGCACATTGAGCAAAGTGGTGGCCCCTGCCTTACGGATAGGATACCTGGTCACTAAAGACCATTCCCTGATCAGGGAAGTGGGAGAGCTGCGGAAGATCATTGACGTACAGGGCGATACCATCATGGAACAGGCGGTACTGCAACTCATTAAAGACGGGACCATTAAACGGCATATCAAAAAGGCTTCCCAGTATTACAAACAGAAGAGGGATTTTGCGGCATTACAGTTGCAGAAACAGTTGAAGGGTAAAGCATCCTTTACTGTACCGGAGGGTGGCCTGGCATTCTGGATAGTACCTGATAAGAAGATAAACTGGCCGAAGTTATCAGAACAAATGGGCGCAAAAGGTATTCAGATCATTACGTCAGATAGTTTCAGTCATGAAAAGCCGGTTAACGGGATACGGCTTGGTTATGGGGCCCTTTCGGAAGAGCAGTTGAAGGAGGGGATAAAGGCGCTGGCTGCTTTTCTGCAGAGTTAAGATCACTGCCCGTAGAGCAGTGATCTCTGTTCAAACATTTACTTCTTCATTGGTGAAAGAGAGGATCTGTTCCAGTTCACTTACCTCACCGGCAGTTAAAGGTTCCAATGGGGTTCGCAGATAACCGCCATCTTCTCCCAATAGGTGTAAACCAGCTTTGATAGCTCTCGGCAAACCTTTAGCCACAATAAATTTCAATAAGTCCACCTGCTTATAGAAAACATCCTGCGCAGCTGTAAAATCATTATTCTTTACGGCATTGTAGAGTTGAATATTAAGTTCGGGAATAAGATTGGGCGCAGCTGTGCACCAGCCGGTAGCTCCGGCTGCAAAGGCAGCAAGTGCCAAAGGGTTGGAACCATTATAGAATGCCACGTCCTCACCTAATTCCCTTTTTAAATAATGCATGCGCTGTACATCACCGGTGCTTTCTTTGATCATAGTGATGTTGGGGATCTCCAGCAGCCGCTTTAATAAGGCCGGAGACATATCCACACCGCCGGTGGCCGGATTGTTATATGCCATAATTGGAATGGATATTTTGGAAGCAACGGCATCATAGTGTTTTACAATCTCATCATCCGTCAGTTTCCAATAGCTCATGGGGATGATCATCACTGCGGTAGCACCTGCTTTTTCAGCAAATTTTGCGTGGTAAATGGTCCTTTCAGTAGTAAGGTTGGAAACACCCACTAAGGTAGGTACACGGTTCGCCACCTGCTGAATAGTAGCTTCTGTAACGGCTTCTTTTTCGCTGTCGGAAAGATAAGGCAATACGCCGGTGCTGCCCAAAGGAGCAATGCCATGTGAGCCGGAAACCACCAGCCGCTCTACCAGGTTTTTGAACAATGGCAGATCCACCTGTTCGTTGTTGTTAAAGGGAGTAATAGGGTATGCGATGATCCCTTTAAACGGAATATTTTTCATGCTTGCTTTTTTTAAATAATGGAAAGTCCCCGGTGAAGGGGACTTTTTACTAAAGATCTCTTCCTTCTTCTTCACGAAGTGCCACCCCCAGGTTCTGCAGTTGCGGTGCATTTTCACAGGCGATGTATTTTGCCGGTTCAGCATCACTCAGGTTC
Source organism: Chitinophaga niabensis (assembly GCF_039545795.1). NCBI lineage: Bacteria > Pseudomonadati > Bacteroidota > Chitinophagia > Chitinophagales > Chitinophagaceae > Chitinophaga > Chitinophaga niabensis. Next base: position 1,957,832 of record NZ_CP154260.1, read on the forward strand.
TGGTGCCTGTGCCAGGCCCAGGAAGGAATGTAAACGGCATCACCTTTCTGCCACTCCACTTTCTCTCCTTCAATTTCTGTGTAACCTTTTCCTTCCAATACATATAACACTGTTTCATAAGTGTGACGATGTTTATTGGTCAACTGACCTGGGAGTAAACCACCGATCGTCATACTTACATTTTTACTTGGCAGATCTACAAAGAATACCGGGTGTTTACGTTCAGCTGAGAACTGGTTATGTTCACCCGCTTTTTCCACGTTCCTGTGAACGAGATGTGTAGGTTTCACATAAGTAGGTCTGGCAAAGGTCTGATGGAAGTCTTTTGAGCTGAATTGCTTTTGTTCTGCCTGAATTGTTTCTGTTGTTGCCATGATTTTGTTGTTTTAGGTTATCCTTTTACATCTGCTATAGATGCCCCAAAATTGATGTGTAATACATTTCCGTTCGGTGTTACTAAGGCCGGTACTGATCTGATCCCTGCCTTTTCAGCTTCAGCTATGCGGCTTTTGTCTTCACCCAGGTGCACTACTTCTACATGGGAAGCTCCAATTAATTGAATGATGTCTTGCTCTGCGCTTACACAAACGGGGCAACCTGCATGATAAAAAACTGATTTTTTCATTGTTATTGTTTTTAAGTTCAATGTAAAATTAGTAAGGATGCCTAATTGCTGGCTGATCCAGTTTTGTTATTTATTGGCGAAAACTGGCATAAAAAAAGCCGCATAGACCTTTCGATCTATGCGGCTTCGTATTACTGTATCTTACTTCGTCAATAACCCCTCATACAACAATCCATCTCCGGCTGGCAGGTCCAGCTTCAGGATTTTGCTGATCAGCGGTGCAATATCTACCAGGCCCATCTGCGGGATCACCGTTCCTTTTTTGATGCCTTTACCAAAGGCTACAAAACCTGTCTGGATCTCTTTAAAGTCAGGGAAGAAACCATGGGTGCCTCCTTTGGTGGCGCGCATGAAATCTCCTGTGGCTGTGGTACTGAAAGTAAAGCCTTGTTGTGCGGCAATGCCAAATGCCGCGGTGGCATCTGCTCCAACGGCATCCAGTTCTTCGCGGGTTTTGATGATGAAGGTTTTTTTCTGTTGTGGTGTAAGCGCATTGAGTAGTTGCAGTACTTTCTCCTTGGTCTGTTTATCGTTCTTGTCTTTCAGTTGCAGGAATGCGCCACCACCCGCAGCATGGAAATAGGCTTTCCAGTTTTCCGGTTGCTTTGGATCATATAATCCTGCTTTGGCGAGCAGTACATTGGGTGCAATGGCGGTGTGGATATCTACAAAACCATGATCACCGGTAACGATGAAGGTAGTATTTGCCAGGATGCCTGCTTTTTCCACTGCTTCGCGGATACTTTTTACAGCTCTGTCTACTCCTGCGATGGCTGCTCTTACTTTAGGGCCATCACGACCTTCTTCATGTTCAAAGTGATCTACTGTTACGAGGTGTACAGCGAGGAAAGAAGGTTTGTATTTTCGGATAAGGTAACTGCTCATGCGGGCGAGATTATCGTCTATACCCAGGTAGTCGCCATTAAAATCGAGTTCTTCCAGTTTGCCTGTTGCGTTTTGTTCCAGTTCTTCGAAGAGGCCGGGAGGATTGGCGTTTTCTTTTAATGCCTGTGCCATGATGCGTTCTCCGCCTTTTTCTTTTGGCAGGTACCAGAATTCAGGAATGTTGTAAGTGGCGGGAGAGCCAACGGAAACAGGCCAGAAAACGGAAGCTGTTTTTAAACCTTTATCTTTTGCGAGACTGAAGAGTGTGGGTACTTTGATGTTGCTGTATTGCCAGATCCAGTTTCCGGTTACGCCCTGTGGTTCTGAGGGGGTATTGTAAAATATACCATGCTTTAATGGTTTTACGCCGGTGATCATGGTGGTGTGGGAAGGGTAGGTGACGGTGGGGAATACGCCATCCACACCATCTGCATAAGCGCCTTCTTCCATGGCTTGCCGGAGGTTCACCATGTTCCATGATGGGTCTTTATAAAATTCAGGTCTTAAACCATCGATACTGATAAGGATCACATGAGCATCCTGGGCTTTGGCTGTGATTATACACAGTGTAAAAGCGCAGAGCGCGATGAGCGTTTTTTTCATATTGAGCGTATGTTTTTACAGGCATAAAAGCCCGGGCGCGAATTTCCGGATTTTATAGGGAGGAGTGGATGAAGTTTGGGTTAAGTTTTGCTATATCTGCAATTCTTTTGTGCAGATATTTCCTGCTATATCGTGTACTTCAACCGTGAAGACTTTTTCCCGGAGTGGATATTCCCAGCGGTTGTTTTTGAAGATGGCATGTGCCGTTCCTACGGTTACTTTTTTAATACGGTGTTTGCCTTTTGTTTTAACGATCACTGTTTCTTTTTCCACACGCACTTCTACTTCCGGTTTATTATAAGCATCCTGGAAAGCTGCGTTGAATGCTGTCTGGTGAGGCTTGGCGATGGATTTATAATACGCCTTCTTCTCCGGGTCTTTGACCGCGGCTTTCGCGAAGTCGTTAGCCCTTTTGAAGCGCTCCTGGTTGGCTATTTGCGTAGCGGTTTTAGGAGGGTACTTGCAGGGAGGTTTACACATCACAGTTTTGCCGTTCCGCTGGCGGAAGACGATCTGTTTGCCGAAGGTGCCGGTGGCGCCTTTTGTGATGACGTTATGTTCAGATACTGCCATATCACTAAGATAAAACAAAGATCTCACATATCAATACGTATCTTAAGCCTATGTCAAGCGAATATCGGGTATAGGATAGTACAAGGAAGGTACTCCTTTGGATATGGGAGTGGCTTCCTGATAAATGCGATTGCAGTAATATTTCAGTGTGGCGTATTAATTTCGTTGCAGATGAGCAGGCATGAGTGCCAGATGGAAACCTTATTGTAACCCACTGCAGTTATAGCGCTTACACTTTTGAAATATGGCAGAACCCGCTGTTTTTTCACGCCTGTATAAGGCGGCGAAAGCTTTTATTGTTATTATCCCGTTGCCTGTTTGGTTATATGCAGGCATCTTCTTCCATATGCAGTCTCCCTGACATTTTTAACTAATTATGTTTGGAAACCCGGTTTGTCAGAGGCCTGCGTTATGCGTGGGTCTCTTTTTTTGAACCTGTTACCTCCCGGCTAATTTCATTAAAAGTCTTTTATTTATTAAAAAAAGGCTATCTTTCGGGTACGTGCCCGTTAATAGATGGAAAACAGATATAATTAACAATATTGGCTGGTTATGCATACGAAGTATATGCCTGACAGAAAGCATGAATCATATGTGAGTGGTCAAATATCCCGCTGCCGGGTTCTTCCGGCGGTCAACACAAAATCAACAATGAAAAAAAGAATCTTGCTCTTATCGGGCCTTTTATTGGTCGTTTATACGGTATGCTCTGCTCAAACTTTGAGGTACGTTACCGGTGCTGTGATCGTGGATCCTGCGCCTTTAGCACATACTGCTCTCATACTGCCACTGAATGGCGCCGGGAAATTGATCGGGAAAGATGATCCCCTGCAGCAGATCAACCAGGTTTTCAGCAATCTTTCGCGGGTATTGGAAGAGGCGCGCTCAAAAAGTAAAGACATTATCAAACTAAATGTTAGTGTGACCTCAGCGGATATTGTACCATTGGTGAAGGAACAGATTGTGAAACGGTTTGCGAAAGGGAAGGAGCCTGCAGTAAGTTTCATTGTTGGCAAATTACTGCATCCCGGGGTACTGCTGGCAATGGATGCTGTGGCGGTTGCTGCTTTACCTGATGGCAGGGTAGTGCGTTCTCCGCAGGTGGGCGTATTGCCTAAAGGCGGCATGGTATTCATTTCAGGAATGGCCGCAGATGGCCGGTTGCCGGAAGCTACCGCTAATACCATGCAGCAGTTGCTCAGTACACTGAAATTCCTCGGACTGAATAAAGAACATATTGTTCAGGTAAGGGCTTTTGTGCATCCGGTGGACAGTACGGGTTTGGTGGAACAGGAAGTGAAGGCATTCTTTTCCGGAAGTCCGATGCCACCTGTAGTGTATACAGGATGGAACAGTAAAAAACCATTAGTAGAGATTGAACTGATTGCCGCATCACCTGCTCCTGCAGGGAATACTTCGTCAATTGAATACCTCACACCTCCCGGTGTAACCCCTTCCCCCGTGTATTCAAAAGTATGCCGGATCAACCATGGTAAAAAGATCTATCTCTCCGGCATATACGGTCAGGGCAATGATATACAAACGCAATTGCAGACGGCTTTTGATACATTAAAAGACAGGATGAAGCAATGCGGAAGTGACCTGGAACATCTTGCTAAGGCACTTTATTATGTATCAAGTAATGAGATCAGTACCGCGCTGACGGATATACGAAAGAAATATTACAATCCTAAACGGCCGCCTGCAGCCACTAAGGGCTTACTTAGTCAAAATGGCCCGGATGGCAGCCAGATACTGATAGATATGATAGGCGTACAACCCTAACCCTTCAATAACAACCAAAACGTACATGGAAAAAGTCGATTATTTCGTACTGGCAGGATATTTTTTGCTTCTTATTATGATGGGGATCTGGGGATATACAAAGATCAAATCTTCCGCCGATTTTTATACTGCCGGAGGTAAGCTGCCATGGTGGCTTTCAGGTATTTCACATCATGTATCCGGCTATAGCGGGGCCGTGTTTGTGGCTTATGCGGCTATTGCCTACAATTATGGTTTTACGCTGTATATCTGGTGGGCACTGAGTATTGCCATTGCGATGGTGGGTACTACTTTCCTGATTGCTCCGCGCTGGGCAAGACTGAGAACTAAAACGAATATTCAATCCCCCACAGAATACCTGGCAGCCCGTTATAACTTACCTACGCAGCAGGTGATGGCATGGACGGGTGTTATTATTAAACTATTTGACGTGGGTGCAAAATGGGCATCTATTGGTATCCTGTTAAATGCATTTACGGGGCTTCCTATTAGTACGGGTATTGCAGTAACAGGAATGATCAGCATCTTTTATATTACGCTGGGTGGTTTGTGGGCAGATGTAGTGAACGATCTTGCTTCTTTTATGATACAGTTTGTGGCAGGGATCTTTATGCTGGTGATGGTGCTGACGCAGCTTGAGGATGGTTTTTCAGGGATCTTTACCATGTGGGACCGGTTGCCACCTTCGCATAGTGCTATGTTTAACGGACCTTATTCTCCTTTGCTTGCTATCTCGTTTATGGTGATCTGCTTTTTCAGTTTCAGTGGCGGTACCTGGCATTTCGCTACGCGTTTCATTTCATCCCCTTCAGGTTCGGATGCACGGAAAGCGGCCGGCCTTTCTACGTTATTATTTCTCATATGGCCACTGGTACTGTTTTTTCCAATGTTCGCTGCGCCGGTTTTCCTGAAAGATCTTCCCGATCCCACCCAGTCTTATGCATTAATGGCACTAAAATTCCTGCCGCACGGACTCCTTGGTCTGCTGCTGGCTTCTATGTTCGGGAATACTCTGGCCATGACAGCGGCGGATGCGAATACTATTTCTGCGGTGATCACAAGAGATATATTACCGGTGTTCTATAAAAAGGCAAAGAATTTTCAGCCGAAGAAAATGCTGGTGATGGCAAGGCTTACTACTTTCCTGTTTGTATTATGTACCCTCATCATTGCTTTTGAATCCGGCTCTTTTGGAGGTGTGCTGGGATTGATCATCAGCTGGTTCTCTTCACTTATCGGACCTACGGCAGTGCCGATGATCCTGGGGCTGTTGCCGGCTTTCAGACGAAGCGGGAGTGCAGCGGCTTTATTGTCTATCAGCGGAGGGCTGCTTACATTTGTTGCCACTAAACTCCTGTTGCCGGATAATATGGCTGTAGGGCTGGCCGCGCCTATTTCTGTATCACTGGTTATTTATATCTCGGCAGGGTTTTTCGTGGCCGGGAAAGTTAAACCGGAGGCGGAGGTGTTGCTTGATTCAATTAAAGAGGACAGTTGATGATGAAAAAGCTATTACATATGCATAAAACTGAATTTGGTTTTGGTATTGTTGGCGCCGGTGCTATTTCCGGCATACATGCCAAAGCGATAGCCGCGATCAGCGGAGCGAAGCTGGCAGGGATCTACAGTATCAACAGGAACAAAGCTGTTGCGTTTGCTGAAGAACATCCCTGTAAAGTGTTTGATACACTGGAAGAGATGGTGAACGATCCTGAGATCGACATCGTTTGCATCTGCACGCCATCCGGCATACATATGGAACCTGCGTTGAAGGCCATAGAGGCCGGTAAACATTGTCTGATAGAAAAACCGCTGGAAATTACACCGGAGCGTTGTGACATGATCATCGAGGCTGCAGAAAAAGCAGGTGTGATAGTAGCGGTGGTGTTCCCTTCCCGGTTTCATGAAGCGAGCAGGCACATCAGGGAAGCCATGGATGCCGGCAGATGCGGGCCAATAGTATTTGGCGATGTGGATGTAAAATGGAGCAGGAGTGAAGCATATTATCAAAGTGCACAATGGCGTGGGACCTGGCAGTTTGATGGTGGCGGGGCATTGATGAACCAGGGGATCCATTCGGTGGACCTGTTGCAATGGTACATGGGGCCTGTGGAAGCGGTACAGGCCATGACGGCTAACAGGCGGCACAAAGAGATTGAGGTGGAAGATACGGTCACTGCTATTGTACGGTTTGCCAGCGGAGCGCTGGGTACTATAGAATGTTCTACAGCAGCTTATCCCGGAGCGTTAAAACGTTTGGAGATCACAGGCACGGCGGGTACTATCATCATGGAAGAAAGCAGTTTGCTGAAGTGGGAGCTGGAGAACGAAACACCGGAGGATCTAAGGATTAAAAATGCCATCACTGGCGAACATACTTCTACGGGTGGTGCAGCAGATCCTAAAGCAATCAGTTATGCGGGGCATCAGTACCAGATGGAGGACCTCATCCATGCTATCAGAACAGGTGGGCAACCATTGGTAGATGGGAGAGAGGGGCGTAAGTCGGTAGAGATAGTAACGGCGATATATGAAAGTGCGAGAACGGGGCAGCTGGTGAAGTTGCCTTTGTGAGGCTTTTATAATAAAAAGGATTATTTAATTAAACGAGTTCCTGAACGCCAGCGGAGATGTATTTGTTTTGTTCTTGAATAACTTATTAAAGGACTGTGGATGCTCAAAGCCCAGGCTATAGGCTATTTCACTCACAGACAAAGAGGTGGTAGACAATATTTCCTTTGCCTTTTCAATCAATTGATGATGGATATGCTGCTGGGTATTCATACCGGTAACAGAACGTAACATGTCGCTCAGGTAGTTGGGGGAAACATGCAGCTGCTCGGAAATGTATTGTACTGTAGGAAGACCTTGCAGGCTTACCTGGTCGCCATTGAAGTAATCAGCCAGTAATTCTTCCAGCTGCGCCAGCAGGTCATTGTTGGCATTCTTGCGGGTGATGAACTGCCTGTTATAGAACCGGTCGCAGTAATTAAGTAATACGGCTATCTGCGAAACGATCACATTCTGGCTGTAGTTATCAATGGGGGAGTTGTATTCCTGTTGTATATTCCTGATAATGCCGGTAAGGGTATCTTCTTCTTTTTCGGAAAGGTGCAGTGCCTCATTTACGGCATAGGAGAAGAAGCCGTATTCCCTGATGTTTTTGGCCAGGGGATAACCTTTGAGGAAGCTGGGGTGCAGGAGCAGCCACCATCCTTCCAGGCGAAGGTTTGGATCCGTTTCGGTAGTGATCACCTGCCCCGGAGAGAAGAAGGTCATAATGCCATTGTCAAAATCATAATAGCGCTGGCCGTATTTCATCTTACCTGAAAAGTTCTTTTTGATGGAGATACAGTAAAAATCATACGCTACAGTACCCAGGCTATCACTCATATAACATTTCACATCGTCAAAATCCACCACGCTTATCAGCGGATGCGCAGGGCCGGGAACTTCCAGGATGCGGTGTACTTCCGAAATGGATATTCTGTGCGGATCTTTTTTCATGTCTTTCAAATTTAACCAATTGTGGCCACATCTATCACAAAGCGGTAACGCACATCCCCTTTCAGCATTCGTTCAAAAGCTGTATGGATATCTTTTATATCTATGATCTCTACATCGGAAACAATGTTGTTTTCTGCACAATAGTCCAGCATTTCCTGGAGCTGATCTAATCCGCCAACGCCGGAACCTGCTACTACTTTGTTCCCGGCTATAATACCAAATGGAGGGATCACATAAGGTTCTGCCGGTGCCCCAACACAAATGTGCACACCATTTGTCTTTAACAGGGAAAGGTAGAGATTGATATCATGCGGAGCGGAAACGGTATCGAGAATGAAATCAAAAGACGACTTCACGGCATCCAGTTGTGCAGGATCTTTGGTCACCACAAAGTGATGTGCGCCGAGGGACATTGCATCTTCTCTTTTGGACTCGGAGGTACTGAGGATGGTAACCTCTGCGCCAAAGGCTACACCGAATTTCACTGCCATATGCCCTAAACCGCCAAGGCCCACTACTGCCAGTTTATGGCCTTTGCCTACTTTCCAGTTACGTAAAGGAGAATAAGTGGTGATACCGGCACAAAGCAAAGGGGCTATGCCTGCAAGGGGGAGTTTTTCGGAAACCCTGAGTACAAATTCCTCCCGTACCACAATATTGTTTGCGTAGCCACCATAAGTGGGCAGGCCGTCTTTACCAATGAAATTATACGTTTGCACCCCTGTTGGGCAAAATTGTTCCTTGTGGTTGCGGCAGTTCTCACATTCCAGGCAGGCATCTACCATCACACTAACACCTACCAGTTCGCCGGTTTTGAACTTTTTGACGTGTGCCCCCGCCTGGCGGATCCTGCCAACTATCTCATGACCAGGCACCATGGGGAAGATCCCGGGGAACCAGTCGTTTTTAATGGCATGGAGATCAGAATGGCATACGCCACAATACAGGATGTCTATCAGTACATCATGCGCGCCCACTTCCCGGCGTTCAAAATCCCAGGGGGCTAAATCTGTTTCGACCGACTGAGCGGCATATCCTTTTGATTGTATCATACAGCAAAGGTGCTGTAGTGCAGGAAGATAAAAGTAGCCATATCCCTTATACCTGTATCCAAAATGAGGTAAGCCATCATGGTCATGTTAACGTCATTTTCCCCTTTTGATCAAAGAATTTCCGCATTGCGAAAACGGTTCCTTTTTTGTCAGCCCAATTTTGCAGCTTAAATAGTTCAATCTGATGATCAAAAGGCTACTTTTTCTTATCTCTTTCCTATTCTCTGTTACAGCACTTTTTGCGCAAGCCACCGGGTCTGTTAAAGGTAAACTCATTACCAGCGATGGTCAGCCGGGTGCTTATGTAACTGTAAGGATAGACCGCACCAACAAGGGTGCTATCAGTAATGAGAAAGGCGAATACATAATTAAGAACGTAAAGCCAGGTAACTGGACGTTGAAGATATCTGCTGTGGATGCCATTGCGCAGGACCAGGCAGTAACGGTTGTGGCGGGCCAGACGGCTACAGCGGATTTTGTACTGAATGCGAATGCTGCGCAATTGCATGAAGTGATTGTAGCAGATAAAGCTTCCAGAAGGGAAAGCAGGAGTACGGCTAAAATGCCGCTAAAGAACCTGGAGAATCCCCAGGTATATAATGCCGTTTCTTCCGAGATCATGAAGCAGCAGGGAATCACCAGTTTCGACGATGCTTTGCGGAACGTTCCCGGTATCACAAGAACCTGGGAATCTACAGGCAGGGCAAATGATGGTGCTTCTTATTTCGCCCTGAGGGGTTTTGATGCACAGCCTGTTCTGATCAATGGTTTACCTGGTTTAACAAGCGGTAACCTGGATCCTGCAGGTGTAGAAGAAATACAGGTAATGAAAGGCCCCTCCGGCACATTGTTCGGGGGCAGCTTTTACAGTTATGGCGGTATTATCAATACCATCACCAAAAAACCTTACTACAATTTTGGTGGCGAAGTAGCATACAACATCGGCAGCTTTGATCTGCACAGGTTAACGGTAGATGTAAACACCCCTTTGAGTAAAACGAAGAAGATCGCTATGCGCGTAAATGCTGCTTTGCATACAGAAGGCAGTTTCCAGGATGCAGGTGAAAGGAAATCTTTTTACATCGCACCTTCTTTTGTTTATGAAGTGAACAACAGGCTGTCGTTTCACCTGTTGGTGGAAGTACTGAATGAGAAGAAAGCTGCACCAGCGATCTTTTTCCATTCAGACAGGTTAAATCCTCTTGAATATAAAAACCTGCAGGAGCTGAACCTCAATAACAAACTATCTTTCACCAGCAATGATCTTACGATCAAAAATCCCCGCACCAATGTGCAGGCGCAAATGCTGTATAAATTATCTCAGCAGTGGAGTTCCCAAACGGTGGTTTCCTATGGCAGAACAAAGTCTGACGGGATCTATACTTATATATGGGATTATACGACAGGAGATAATTGGTTCGGGCAGGACTTCCACAACGAAGACCAGACCATACAAACTATCGATATCCAGCAGAACTTCAATGGCGATTTCAAGATCGGTAACATGCGGAACCGTTTAGTAGTGGGTCTGGATTATTATCACCGTAATATTAAAGACAATGGTTCAGGATGGGTAACCGGAAGGAATATTTCACCACAGGGTGATGTAATGGCCGTTGATCCGTATCCTGCGCCTGTACCTTTAAACAGGTATTCAATTGATACGCTGTTAGCTGCTTCCGGAACACAGTTCAGTCAAATAAAAAACGGTTCTTATGCTGCTTATTTTTCCAACGTTTTGAACCTTACGCCTGCTCTGGCAATGATGGTGAGCTTAAGGGCTGATTATTTTGATTCCAAAGATAATTTCTCGCAATTTGCCTTGTCTCCTAAGTTTGGTGTGGTGTATCAACCTATCCTTGATAAGGTATCTATCTTCGCAAACTATATGAATGCGTTCATCAATGTGGCTCCGCAGGATGTACATGACGAGAATGATCAAAAGATAGGTACAAGGTCATTTAAACCTGAACGTGCCAATCAATGGGAAGGTGGTGTGAAAGCGAATTTGCTGAACGATAAATTACAGGCTACTGTTTCTGTATACAATATTAAAGTAAGTGACAGGGTTATTCCTGCTGACCCTAATGGCGATAGCCGCCAGATCGGTGCTGTGCGCAGCAAAGGGATTGAGTTTGATCTCAATGCGAATCCCTGCCCGGGGCTTAACCTGATTGCAGGTTATAGCTATAACCAGATAAAGGTGATTGAAGGCGGAACTCCTCCTGATTATTTTTATGCTGAAGTGGGTAGAAGTCCTGGTGGCCAGGGGCCTCAGAACCTCGCCAACGTATGGGCTACCTATAAGTTTACGAATGGTGTGCTAAAGAACTTTGGTCTTGGCCTTGGTGGAAACTATGGTAGTACTTACAGGGTGATCGATAACAGCAAAACAGGTACTTTTGATCTACCATCTTATGCAGTGCTGAACGGAGGCGTGTTCTATAACGCGAAGAAGTTCAGGGTATCGGTGAATGTTAATAACATAACTGACGAAACTTATTACACAGGTTATTGGTCTGTGAACCCGCAGAAGCCGGCGAATTTTGTGGCGAGTGCAGCTTTCAAATTCTAAAGAAAAAAGGCAGACCATCACGGTCTGCCTTTTTTAATTTATCAGCAGTATAATACATTCCAGCGGTGCCCATCCGGATCTGCAAAAGCCATGTTATACATGTTGCCCTGGATCTCCTGCGCTTCAGAGAATACAGTGCCGCCGGCTTTTTTTACTTTCTGCGCCCATTCATTCACTTCCTCTCTGCTTTCTGCAGAAAGGCTGAAAATTATTTCGGCACTTTTCTTTGTATCTGGTATAGCGCTTTCCGTAGCCGTTTTAAATTGTTCTTCCTGGAAGAAATTAATGATGAATTTATTCTCCGCAATAATAAAGCTGACTATTTCAGCTGTTCTGTCGCCATTGGGTGTAAAACCCAGCGCCAGGAAAAATTCATTGGTGCGCTCTATGTCTTTTACCGGGAGATTGGCCCAGACCATTTTTGTTTTCATAACTATGGTGTTTTTATTTTTCCAGCCTGATCATACATTTCACATCCTTATCGTTCAAATACCATTCCACACAATATCCCTGGGGATCTAAACCCGGTTGTTCCAGCAGTTTGTCGAATGCCCTTCCTATGCTTTGGATGTCCTTTATATAGTTCTTAACAACAATCTGGATGTACTTGCCTTTTTTGATGATGAGGGTATCGCATTTGTATTGCTCTGCCTCTCCCTGGAAGGTTTCTTCGGTAGCTGCTCTGTAAACAATCTCTCCGCCGTTCTCAGGGCGGGATATGCCAAAGTATCCCCTTTTTGTGGAAAAGGGCACCATGCTGTGCAGTTGTTCATGTGCTGCCAGCACGCCCTCTGGAAAGGAAGTTGCTGTTACATAAAAGACCTTAATGTCTTTCTCTAAGAATGAGGTTTCCATGCTATGCCTTGTTTTATTTGCCTTGTAAAAGTAGGCCAGGGGGAAAAAACGGCTGTGGGTGAGAAGCGACATTTTTGGGGGTAATTGCGACAGGTTAAGGCCTGGATCTATTCAAAAATAGATATGCCGCCGGGTTTGAAGCAGTGGATGCGCGGTAATTGTATTTTCGGGTATGATTATATGTTTTTTTAATACGTCTTTTGGGGTGTAACCTGTAAAGGATCTAAAATCCCTGGTGTAATGTGACTGATCCGCATACCCTAATGAATAGGCTATGTCAGAAAGCTTTTCAAATTTGTTTATATGCAGTAGTTGCAGTGATTTTTGAAATTTCAGCACCCGTATAAAAGTTCCCAGGTGAATACCTGCCCTCTCTTTGAATCTTCTCTGAAATTGTCTTTTGGAGATATTGTATTCTTTGTAGAGGAAATTAATGTTGATATCATTCACCCTTTTTTGTATCGTGGAGATGCTGTCTTCAATAAGTTTATCAGTTTTGCCATAACGGCTAAGCGTTTTCCAGAAAAAGGCAGAAAGGTATTCTTTGATTTTTAAAGGATGCTGCAGGTTCAATAGTACTTCATTGATCTTATATCCCGCCAGGTCGTCAAGATCAACAAAGCCATCTGCGATCAGGTCTGCATCAATTTTGAAAATTTCTTTAACAGCATGGATCTTAAAAAATACTCCAAATACTGATACGGCGCCATGGATGTAGTTTATGAAAGGAGCTGAACTTTGTCCATATAGAAACCCAACCGGTAATAAATTACCATTTTCTTCACTGATGGCGGATCTGCCATTTCTCTGCTGAAATATTAAACCATGTTTTCCATCTGGAATGAGTTTTACTCTTTTAATGTCAGTAATTCCGGTTTCTTCGCTGGTATACCAGAAGAATTCAATGTAATTACTGAGATAATATGGGGGCTGAAGGATAACCATTGCCTGCGAATTTCAGGAAAATTGCAGGATTTGCAAAGAATGCCCCAAAAGAAGGAAACAGGTGTGCATCCCGGCCAATTATGTCGCTTTCATTCTATTTTCGTGAGATCTGTCAACTTAATTTTGTCAATATGGATATGAAGATAATAGGGCCCGACCCGGGGAATATTCCCGAGGCCGCATCAGTTGTTGCGCAGGCTATGTTGCGTAATCCGCTGCATCTGGCTGTTTTTGGCGCTGCGGATGAGAAAGCTGAGCAGATGCAAACCCGCATGTTTATTGAAGTGCTTCAATTACCACAGTGCAATCTCTTTACGGCATGGAAAGATGGCCGGATAGTAGGACTGATGAATTATTATGCTCCAGGCTGCTGCCAGATACCACCCCTAAAAACACTGGGGATGTTGCCTTCGATGTTTGGCATTTTAGGCTACAGGCTTCCGGGGGTATTGAAATGGAAAGCTAACTGGGCTAAACATGATCCAAAGGAAAGGCATCTCCATTTTGGCCCGCTGGGGGTATTGCCAGCTATGCAGGGGAATGGGATCGGTTCTGCGTTGCTTGAACGGTTCTGCCTGATTGCAGATTCAGGTAAGGAGGCGGCATACCTGGAAACAGATAAGATAGAGAATGTTGCACTGTACGAAAAATACGGCTTCCGGGTAGTGGCTGTAGATACGCTATCAGGCGTAAAGAACTGGTTTATGTGGAGAGATGCTTTAACAAATGGAAATAAATAACTTATGAGGAAATTAAAACTACAGGTGCAAATGTCCGTTGATGGGTGCATCGCCGGAAACAATGGAGAAATGGATTGGATGATCTTCAATTGGGATGATGCGCTGAAGGCTTATGTGGAGAATTTAACATCCAACGTTGATACCGTGCTGCTGGGCAGGAATATGACGGATGGATTTATGGCATATTGGTCTTCTGTATCTGCCGAGCCGGACAATCCTGAGTATGCATTTGCTAAAAAGTTGATGGATACGCCCAAAATTGTTTTTAGCAGAACATTGAAGGAGTCTAAGTGGGAGAACACAGTGCTTTCAAATGGCGATTTTGTAGAAGAGATACAGGCGCTGAAAAAGAAAGAGGGGGGAGATATTATCGTGTATGGTGGTGCGGCTTTTGATGCTTCACTGATAGAAAAGGAATTGATCGATGAATATTACTTATTTGTAAATCCGGCAGTGATCGGGAGCAGTAAGTCGATTTTCAATATGATCACTCATCAGATAAGGCTGAAAATGGTGGAGTCTGTTGCATTTTCATGCGGGATAGTGTTGTTGCGTTATGAAGCGCAGCGGGAGGAGTCATAATAAGTTCATCTTTCGCAGGAGGGCTTCCTGTTCTGCCTTGTTTTTAGCCAGGGAAATGGCTTGGGTAAAGTGTGCTTTTGCTGTTGTGTTGTTGATACCTGTGTATAGTTCGCCCAGCAAGGCATAGTAGAGATGATGATCTGTAAGTTCCAGTTTTTCTGCGGCCAGGATAGCTTCCTGTTTACCATTTGCTTTTGAAAGTGCATAGGTCCTGTTGAGTGCGGCGACAGGAGAGTAGGCTATCTGCAATAAGCGGTTATAGTTTTGCAGGATCTTTTCCCACTTTTCCTTTGTATCCTCCTTTTGGGTATGCCAGTAAGCAATACCGGCTTCCAGGTGGTACCTGGTGACCTTTCCGCTGGCAGAGTTACGGAGGAAATACCCTCCTTTGCTGATCAGATCTGCATTCCAGAGGCTGGTATCCTGTTCTTCATACAAGATCAGCTCACCATTTTTACCTGAGCGTGCTTCAAACCTTGAAGCGTGAAAACACATGAGCGCCAGTAATGCATTCACGGGAGGTGTATTGGTATCACTGTTCTCCACCAGCATAATGCAGAGCCTTATGGCTTCCAGGCAGATCTCTTTGCGCAGCTTGGTGTATCCTTCGTTAAACAACAGGTAAATGGTAGTGAGCACCGTTTCCAGCCGTTGCTCTATTTCAGCCGGGGCGGGGAATTCAATCTTTATACCTTCTTCCCGCAATTTTTCTTTCGCCCGGAATAACCGTTTATTAATGGTTTCCTTATTTGTGAGGAAAGCGTCTGCTATTTCTTCAATTCCAAAACCGCAAAGGATGCGGAGTGACAAGCCGACCTGTGATTCACCGGAAATGGCCGGATGGCAGATGGTGAACATCATCTGTAACTGGCTGTCGTTAATGTTTTGCGGGGAAAGGTCTATGTCTGTTTCCATGATTTCAGCGGAGCTGTTCTTTAGCTCCGCTGAAATTTTATCTTCAAAAAAGGTGCTGCGCTGGAGGTAGTTCTTCGCTTTGTTCTTTGCCACACTATACAGCCATGCGGTGGGATTTTCCGGCATTCCTTTTAATCCCCAGGCCTGTGTAGCAGTGAGGAAGGTATCACTGGCAATATCTTCTGCGATCTCTACCTGCTCAAACCCAAAACGTTTGCAGAGCACGGATACTATTTTCCGGTATTCTGTTCTGAA
The DNA here is from genome assembly GCF_039545795.1 of Chitinophaga niabensis. Classification (NCBI taxonomy): domain Bacteria; kingdom Pseudomonadati; phylum Bacteroidota; class Chitinophagia; order Chitinophagales; family Chitinophagaceae; genus Chitinophaga; species Chitinophaga niabensis. Next base: position 1,973,729 of record NZ_CP154260.1, read on the forward strand.
CAGATGTGGTAGTTCCATTTTACTGCTGATTGTGCACGGAAACAATCTTCCTTACCTCTACCGTATTGCCTTCTCCTTTCAGGATGGGGCATTCCCGGGCTATCTTTACCGCTTCATCGAAGTCCTTTGCAGTTATGGTGATGAACCCGGCAATGGATTCCTTAATATCTACATAAGGGCCGTCTGTGACCAAGTCATTCTTCAATACTTTGCCTTCTGTGGACAGACCGGTGCCTCCTTTGAACTTGTTCTGCGCAGCAATACCGCCCACCCAATCCTGGTACTGTTTCATATATACCTGCATTTGTTCCGGAGAAGGCTGTGCTTCTTTGGTGAGCAGGTCCAGGCGCATGAGGATGATATATTCGTCCATTTGTTTGCTTTTAATGTAATTTAAGCAATCCGCTGATAGCTCAGCAATACTACACCGCTCTTAAAGGTCCGGGCATTCACCAGTTCCAGCTGCAGCGTTTTGGTGATGCCTTTGAATATGGGTGTGCCATCTCCAATAGCAATAGGGTCCATCATGATCTGGTAGGTGTCTATCAGGTCTGCTTCGGCAAACTGGCTGATGATGCTGCCACTGCCCAGGATGGTCATGTCAGGGCCGGTACCTTGCTTCATCCGGGTCATTTCTTCTATGATATTACCTTTTATTATTGTTGTATTATTCCAGTCCACTTTATTGAGGGTACTCGAAAAAACGATCTTTTCTGCGGCATTCATGCCTTTGGCCATGTCCGGCATATTCCTGAGCGCTTCCGGGCTGGGCCAGTAACCGGACATCATATCATACGTGGTGCGGCCAAAAACAAGTGTGCTGCCGGACTTTAAGGCATCCACACCATATTCACTTTCAGGGCCGCCATGAACATGCCAGCTGATATCTTCCTGTGGGCCTTTGAAGTAACCGTTCAGGGTAATGAAGTTAAATACATTCAACGTTCTCATGATAATAAGATTTGGTGATATACCTATATCAAATGAGATTCCGGAAATAGGACATTTAGAAGATGCATGACAGGGGGTTTTTAGTAATTATACCCCGTTTTGGCACTATAGTACCCTAAAATGGATGTATAGTGTATTCATTAGAACTGCTTCACTGGTAGATTTATCGGGAGAAATCTACCTATTCTTTATTAATCCACGTAATATGAAAAAATTTACACGCGCAATGCTCCTGTTTGCATTTTTATGGGGGCTGTCCTTACCAGTTTTGGCTTCAGGGCCTGACACCATACCTGATCCTACCCTGAGTTTTACTTTTTCCCTGCCTGCTTCCGCCAAAACCAGTGCGGGGGTATTTGCAGCAGACAGTACACTGATCCGGACCTTATGGAGTGGTATTGTATATTCCGCAGGTACACATACCGGCACATGGGATGGAAAAACGGATGAAGGTTTACTGGCCGGAAACGGTAACTATTATATTAAGGTGTTAAGTAACAATGTTAATTATGTATGGGAGGGCACCATTGGTAATAACTCAGATGCATTGACAGGGCCTACCATTCAAAGGGGGTACGCCGGAATAAACGGCATGGTGGTAGTTGGCCAGTATGCCTATACCTGCAAGAGTTATTCCGAAGGCAATCCCAGCCAGTTGAAACTTGACCTGAACAATCCCCGGTCCAGGATACAGATCCTGCCGGCTGGTGAGGGTACCGGGCAGATCACCAACTTTGTAGCTTCTGATGGGAATTACGTGTATTGGGCAGGCTATGACAAACGCACCGCTCCCAATGCAAACTATCATTTTGTATTTGCCACCAGAACAAGTAATAACTCAGATGTTGTTTTCCCTGCCGGCCGTTCATATAAGGCGAGAATAGGAAGGACCTATGCCGGTGCTATAGACACCATTAATAATGCAAATGGCCTGGCATCCGGTTTGGCCGTACAGCCGTCTGGTAATTTCCTGTTCGTATCGCATGGCATCCTCAACAAACTGCATGTACTGAATAAAACTACAGGCGCTGTAGTACAAACACTATCTTATACAGATCCCGGCGCCCTTACAGTGGATTCAGCCAATCATCTCTGGATGTCCTACATCTCCGGGGGAAGCAGGAGGGTGGAAAAATTCACCGTAGATACCAGTGGCGTTCTTACTTCAACGGGTGTTATCATATCCGGCCTGCAAGATCCGCAGGCAATGGCCGCGGCTCCGGATAACCAAATTATCGTGATTGCGGATGGCGGTACCAGCCAGCAGCTGAAAGCATTTGATCTTTCAACAGGCGCTGCCGGATGGACGTATGGACAGGCTGGCGGTTATGCCACCAGCCCAACTGTGAGTAATGATAAGTTTTACTGGAACCAGGTACTGGGTGTGCTGGGAACTTTTATTGCTTTCCAGCCTGACGGAAGTTTTTGGGTAGGGGATGCCGGTAACAGCCGCGCGCAGCATTTTGCGGCCAACAGAACTTTCCTGGACAGGATCGCCTACATTCCACATTTTTACAACTGCGTTGTTGACGGTAATAACCCCTCCCGCGTATTTGCGGACTGGATGGAATATGAAATAGATTATTCCAAACCCCTTGCCCGGAATAATGATTCCTGGAAACTGGTCAGGAACTGGGGTTATGTTATTGACTCTGCTCATATTGATTCCTATAACCGTTTCCGTGGTTTAGCCACTTTAAGCAACGGCAGAACCTATGCGCTTTTGCTTAAAAGGATCACTACAAATACCAACAAATGGGAGGTAGTGGAACTGCCACCTTCCGGTAATCTCCGGTATACTAACGTACTCCTTACTTCCGATAATCTGCAACTCACCCAGTTATACCCGGATGGCTCTCTGCGGAAAATGACGCGGCAGGTATTAGGGCAAACAACGAAATGGTCCAAAAGAAGGCTTACCGGTTTTGATGGTTCATTTAATCCTTTATGGAGCACGGATTCTATTTTCGCCGCTTCTCCTCCTATGACCGGCAGGGATCCTGGTTATTTTGGAAATCCTAATAAATTAAGGTCCGGAGAGATCACATCTTCCGGTGTGGTGATTGCTTTTGATGCTACCAATTATCACGGCGCCCTGTATGATAACTATCATCTCGGAGGGGTGAAACCCGGAACTAATAAATGGTTATGGCGTACAGCTATGAGTACCCAGCCGGACTATATGGGAGAATTTCCGGCAGATGGTAGTTACGATATCGGCAATAATGTAGAATATTCCGGCGTACCTGCTATGGCTTTGGACCGCAATATATTCTGGGGTTATCATGGTGAGTTCTGGAAGAACAGCCAGACGAATAAATGGAACCATGTGTATGATAACGGGCTTTTTGTAAACCAGTTTGGTGTACTGGGGCCGGATGTGAAAGGGCAGGAAGCTACTGCGGGCATGGCTGGTAACGCATTCAGTGCAAACGTGGTGAAAATTAACGATACGGTTTATCTCTATCATAATGATGAAGGGCATCATGGCGGGATCCACCGCTGGCGTATTACGGGTTTGGAAACAATCGCTATTCAAACGGATACTGTTTCATTTATACGTAATGGCATGGGCCTGCGTGTTTCTTACTATGACGATCTGCGGCATAATAACGTATATCACAAACTGAGCCGCATTGATTCTGTGGTACATATCAACCATACCGGCGTTGGTCTTTCTGATACAAGTCGTTTTTCTGTCAGCTGGACGGGATATATTGAACCTTTGTATACACAGAAATACCGCTTATATACCAACACAGATGAAGGTGTGCGGTTATGGGTGGACGGACGTTTGATCATCAGTAAACGCGATACCACCAATGCAGCAGAATACAGTGACTCGGTGGCCATGGTAGCAGGATTGCGTTACCCTGTAAGGATGGAGGTTTTTGAAACGGCGGGCGCTTCTTCTGCATCGCTTTCCTGGAGCAGCAGCAGCCAGGTGAAAGAAGAGATCCCATTCTCTCAGTTGTATCCTGATTCCATTCCGGATTATTCCGGCGGATATGATCTGCTGGAAAACCTTCCTTATCATAAACCGCTTGAAAATAATACTTACGGATGGACGAGGAATCCTTTGCTGAATGATACCATAGATCAATACCGCCAGTATTGGCTGGTGAAAACCAATATCAAAGGAACGAACAGGTTATCGCCGGACCTTTGTATCAAGTATGTGATCAAACCTGAGGGTTCTACTGCTTATGTGAACAGGGACCTTGGCACCGTAGATAATGGTATTACAGGCTGGCAACTGAAAGGCGTGCTGGATTATGAAAAGAACCTGCCAAATGAAGACAGCCTTAAACTGGGCACAGATGGAAGGGGCGGCAGTTTCCTGGAAGTGCTGGACGATCAGGGGAAAGTGATCACACGGTTTTTCTGGGTCAGCAACTATGGCAGCACGCTTACGCACTTATATCTTAATAATAAGAAAGTGGCTACCGGCAGCGACACTGCCATGCTTATGATATATTCTAAAGCACAACCTTTCAACCTTACGATGTCCGGCGACAGCGCTACCGTTCAGTATGGGCCTTTCCCACCGGTTACGGCTGTTAAGTTTGACCCGGCAGCACATGCGAATAAACCTAAAACAATGCGGTTCTTTGCTTTTACTAACCAATTCAACTCCGGCCGCGCAATAGACTTCGTGAAGATGAAATTCCAAACTTCAATGCTTCCTGGCGGCGGTGGTTTTATTATGCAGCGCAGGCCAATTGTACAGGAAGAAATTTCCGGGGACCTGTTGAAAATATATCCTAATCCTTCATCCGGCAGTACCGGATTTTATCTCAACTATTCCGGCAAAACAACTACAGATCTGCATGCGAGGGTGGTAGACCTCTCCGGCAGAACGGTGTATGAAGGCAGGTTCAGTAAACAGGGAGCAGGTATTTATAACATCCGGTTCCATACAAAGCTGACTCCCGGAATTTATATTGTGATCGTGAACCAGCGGCATGCGGAGAAACTGGTTGTTTTTTAAAAGGATACATTGCGAATTAAAAGAACAGGCTTTATTTTTAATAGAAGAACTTAAAATGTAATGATGGTGAGATATCTGATTTTGGCAGTGATGTTGTTATGTGAGCTAAGGGGCTTTGCACAGAGCAAACCTGTTATATTCAATTGCAGTGAATCTGTAGATCCGGGTGATGTGATCGGCATACAGGGGGATGGTTTCGGCCAGCATCCCGGTGTATGGCTGAGCATGGTGAAAAATGGCAGTAAAGTACAACTGCCGCCACTGCATACATCAGATACTTATATCTCGGCAAGGATACCAAAAGAAATGGCAGGAGGCGTGTATACGGTATGGATAGAAAATAACGGCGTAAAAAGTGACACCCGTTTTATTAACCGTGCCCGTATCATGTTTGCAGAATTTAATGAGATCATGCCAGGTACAGTGTTCCGGCTATTCGGCCGTAACCTTGGCCTGACGGGAGCCAGGAGCCGGGTCCGCTTTAGCGGGCCCGGTACCATCGGCTCGCTGGAAGCGGCCGTGATAAAATCCGGACCTTATGAAATACAGCTGAAAGCGCCGGAAGGTTTGGTGCCTGGTGTTCACTATCAACTTTACATCAGCAACGGTGGCGGAGCAGAAACATTATTTGATCAGCCCATCACGATAAGAAGATCCGGAACCATTCCTTTTTCTACGAATGTGCCCTGGGTGGCTGATTTTAATTTTACCGGAAATATTTACGATGTACAAAAAGATCCGCGTTTGCAACAACATGCAACAGGGGACGGTCAATCTAATGACCGTGCTGCGATACAGGCAGCTATTGATAAAGCGCATGCAGACGGCGGGGGAATTGTATACCTGCCTGCCGGTACTTACCAGCTTTTATATGATACAGGTTGTGGCATCATGATGAGATCGCGCGTTGTACTGAAAGGAGAGGGCGCAGATAAAACGATCATTCAATACGGATATGGCAAACCGTTCTCCTCAGAACGGGTGAAGGCTTCTTATGGCTGGACGTTGGGTTGGCCGGATAGCCGGGTGGAAGGAATGGGCATGGTTTGGCCGGGTGGCATTTCCACCAGCGGATTGATCGGATTGACTTTGAAGAACAGGAACGAAAGCGGCGAATTTGTACATACTATTAAGAACATGCCGGAAGGCGGATCTTCAGTTATCCTGCAGAACTGTCATTTCGATTTTAACAATGGCTGGGGACTGGCGATGGTGAATGTAGATAAACTACTGGTGGAAGGCTGCACGTTTAACAGTACAGCCATTCATGTAAGAGGGATCAACGGACCTACCAGAACATGGCCCTGGGATGTAAAGAATTCCTATAACCTCACTTTCCGTAACAATAAAAGTTATTACTACGCCGGCAGGTTTGGTGCGAATGGTTGTCACCATGCTGTTTTTGAAAACAATCTTTTTGTGCGTGACGGGGATCATCAGGCCCATCATGAAACCGGCGGCCTTAGCCTGGATTATGTAACGGATGTACTGGTGCAGGCAAACAGTTTTGAAGTAAGGGGGAAAGCAATCCCCGTAAGGAACCAGGGGGAAACCATCCTGAGCCAGGGCGGCATGGCCAACCAGCAAACACTGGGCCGTGTATCGGCAGCTACGGCTACCTCTTTAAGCGATAATAAAAATGAATACCAGGATTTCACAGACCGTGCGAGTACAGACTGGCAATACGTTATTCATCCCACTAATTACAGCATTGCGATCGTAAGTGGTAAAGGTGCGGGTCAATGGAGAACGATCTCCGGTAATACGGATACAACTATCAGGATCAGCAAACCCTGGGATGTTATACCAGCCCCGGGGAGCAGATATGTGGTCACACAATGGTCTGCCATCCGAATGATCATCAGGGATAATATCCTGAAGGATAATAACCGCGGCATCTGGATCTATAGCGGAGGAACTGACCTTGTTATCGCCGGTAACCAGTTGATCAATTCAGAAGGAATTTACATCCGGTCTGATCAGCGAACCGCTAATTTCCGCTACAACATTGCATGGAATATCCTGGTGGCAGATAACATCCTTAAAAATACCAATGGCATACGGCCGGCCTATATTGCGGCATGGTTAGCGCAGGTGAAATCTGATAAGCTTTTTGGTACAGGTATCCTGGGGCTGGAAGTACGCCGCAATACGATAACAGCATTTACGCCGAATGTAAAGAATGGCTGGGTTAAAAATGAAGGGTATGTAAATTATGTACTGGATGAAGAAGGTAAAGGTATATCGCGGGATACGGTAACGCCGGGCATTTTAGGAAGCATATTCACTTTCAACAAAGCGTTACAAACAGAGAAGGTTTTTTCATCAGGACCGGCTGCTCATTACACGGTATATGAGGATGGATCTGATCTCTCACAACAGTCGGCGGAATTAAAAGCATTACAGCAATACGAAATGGTTCATCCATCCCGTTTGAATATGCCCATGCCTGCGCCTCCGGTGAATCCTGATTCACTGGGTGCGCGCCTGGCAAGAACAGCAGAGAAACTTGCTGCCAGTACACCACAGCAACATTTGCCTGTAAGGATATTGATCTATGGACAATCTATTACCGGCAGCCAGGTATTTACAGAAAAGATCAGTGATTATCTAAAAGAGAAATTCCCGCATGCAGCCATTACGATCGAAAACCGCAGCATAGGTGGTTTTGCCGCCAGCCAGATCGTACGTACGGCCCCGCATGATGTATATAATTCCACTGCAGACCTTATCATCTTTCATGTATATGGCGGAGAAAGAACAGGTGAACTGGAAGAGTTCTTCAGCAACCTGCGCCGGACCTCTACGGCAGAGATACTGTTAATGAACCATCATTTAAATGCAGATCAGAAAAAGCCGGGCATAACAGCCATGAATTACCTGCGTTACATCGCAGATAAATACCAGTGTGAACTGGCGGATATTTCTACGGAATGGACGCGATACCTCGCAGATAATAAACTGGAACCCAAAGACCTGCTGAGGGATAATGTGCATCCCAACGTGGAAGGGAACTGGCTGCTGGCGCAATTAGTGGGCAGGCATATTCATTACAATCCTTTGTTTAAAGCAAAGCCATTGGAACGGATCGTTCCGCGCCCGGGAAAAAAGATCAGCTTTACGGGTAACCGGGTTGATGTGATCAGCAACGCAGCCTCCCTGAAAGGACAGCATCCCGGCAATGTACAAATACTGCTGGATGGTAAACCTGTTACGGCATGTGCAGAGCGCCTGATCATTACCCGGCCGGGTGCAGGCCCCGGAACCTGGTGGCCTGCCATACGCCGTGTAAGTCATACCAGCCCGTTGGTGGAAGAAGACTGGACACTGGAAGTAACAGATATCAACGCTGATACCAGCGTATATACATTTAAGTTAACCGGCTCTGTTACAGGTGAAGATGGAAAGGGAAGCAGTAATGCTGTTTTTACATCCCGCTCCGGCAGGGTAATGATAGAACCGGGAGATATCTTATTCAATAAGATCAGGGAAGTGTTTAAGGTTTCAACACCTGTTGGGTTCAAAGTGAAATGGGCAGTTGTACCTGCGTTTCCGGCGGAGTATGTACCTCCGGTATTAACAGATCCGGCGCAGGTTTACAGAACAACATTGGTGTCAGGATTAACGAACGGGCCGCATACAATTGAGTTGACAGGTACATCAGGGATTGCATACCTGGAAGTACATCAGCCATAAAAAACATTATATTTAAATATTGAGAACATTACTCCTTATCATGATCTGGTGCTGTGTTGTAACAGCAGCAGCTGCACGCCGGCAAAATGGTGTAACGGGCAAGATCGTACAGGACCTTCAGTTCAGCAGGTATACCAGTAAAGACGGATTACCTGATAATCGTATCAGGTCTGTTTTCCAGGATAGCCGCGGTTTCCTGTGGGTGGGTACCATGAACGGTGTGAGCCGGTATGACGGGTATACTTTTAAAAAATATTACAGCACCAATCATCCCAACAGTATTTCAGGTAACTGGGCCTTTGCTATCTGCGAAGATGCGGATAAAAATATATGGATCGGCACGTTGAACGGCTTGAATGTTTTCAATACAGGAACAGAACAGTTTTCATCCTATGTAAATATTCCGGGGAATAAGGGATCCTTGTTTTCCAATAAGATCACTGCCCTGCAATTTGACAGCAAGGGTATTTTATGGATCGGAACGCAGAAGGGGCTTACCAGCTTAGACCCTGCAACCGGCCGTTTCAAAGTCTATGACCAGTTCCCGCTGCGTACGCATATCAGCAAGATCATTCGCTCGCAGGACGATTACATCTGGATCGCCACAACGGAAGGCATGGTGCGTTATCATACCACAGATCATACTTTCCGGCTCTATCCCATCAAAGTAAAACCAGACCCTTACGGCAGCTATTTCTGGTCCATCCTGGAAAATGAACGGGACCTGTATATCACTACTGCCAGCAGCGGGGTGCTGATGTTACGTTTCAATACTATCATCGGGGATTATGAGCTAAGCAGTATGATCAATGAGCTGAACCCGGAACTGGAACATACGGAAGTGTTTGATATCTGCAAATCCACTACCGGCGATCTCTGGCTGGCAACAGACCGGGGGCTTGCCAGCCTGGGCAGATCGAATAACAATATCCGGTTTTACAGGAATAATCCTTTCAACAATCAAAGTCTTAGTAATAATACGGCCTACACTGTTTTTATTGACCGTACGGATAATCTGTGGTGCGGTACGGAGCTGGGATTGAATAAACTCAACCTGCATGTATTACCTTTTCATTTTTACACATTCAAAGACCCTGCCGCTGTAGACCAGGTGCGCAGCGTTTTTACAGTGGATGGCCTGAACATCTGGGTAGGTACGGCAAAGAATGCCTGTTATAAATACAATATAGCAGATAATTCCACGGCTACTTTTTTGCTGCCACCGGCGGGTTCTCCTTATAATGCCCACCGTTCCCTGTATATAGACAAAAATAAGGAAGTGTGGCTGGGTACTTTAGGAGGTGCAGTGAAATTAGATCCATCTGATCCTTCTTCTTCCCAAAGAGCGGTAGATGGGCTGGCGGTATTTGCTTTCCTGAAAGACTCCAGGAATAATTTATGGATAGGCACGAATGCGGGATTGTTACAAATAAAGCAAGACGGTACAAATACCTGGCATAAACATGATCCTAATGATCCGGGAAGCCTCAGTTCTGCATTTGTCCGTTCACTTTATGAAGATCATAAAGGCAATATCTGGGTAGGATTTGAAACGTCAGGACTGAGTTACCTGGATCCTTCCACCGGGCGTTTCACCAGGATCAAAGAAGTGTTAGGCAATATCATTTATACTATCACAGAGCAACCCCGGAATGTATTGTGGGTAGGCTCAGAGCTGGGATTGAATAAAGTGATGACCGGGAACCTGCAGCAGGTAACTGTAAAAAATTACCTGGAGCAGGATGGCCTGCCTGATAAATCTGTCAACGGCATATTGCCTGATAAGGGTAATTTTTTATGGATCAGCACTATAAAGGGGCTGCTGCGTTTTGATATTGCAAAGGAACAGTTCCGGCATTACCTGCCTACTGTTACTTTTAGTTACAGCAGCGCTTATAAGTATAATGACCATACCTTCCTGTTCGGCACATCAGACGGCTTCCTGGTTTTTGATCCTGCGCAGGTTTCCTCCAACACTGCCGCTCCGGAGGTAATGATATCCGGCCTTAAATTGTTTAACAGGGAAGTAGGGATCAACCAGGTGTTTAACGGAGATATTATCCTGAAGGAATCCATCACGCAGACAAAGAAGATCGCATTGGGCTACCGGAATAATGTATTTACCATCGGCTTTACCGGCCTTCATTTTTCCAACCCGGAGAACAACGCGTATGCATACAGGATGGAGGGCTTTGATAAGGAATGGATCTATACCAATGCGGCAGACAGGTCTGTGACCTACACCAACCTTGATCCGGGCACTTATACTTTTGCTGTGAAAGCAGCCAATAGCTCAGGTACCTGGAATGAAACACCTGCCACTTTAGAGATCATTGTATATCCGCCACCATGGAAAACATGGTGGGCCATCACACTTTATATACTACTGGCGGGAACAGCGGTGGTGCTGCTGATCAGGCATTTCTCAAAACAATCCCGGCAACGGCATGCTTTTGAAACGGAGCGACTGCTGCGGTTAAAGGATGAGGAGTTACATAAAGAACAGCTGAACTTCTTCACCAATATTGCACATGAACTGCAAACGCCGCTTACCCTTATAAACGGGTCTGTTGAGCGGATACTGTACAGGAACGAGCACGTGGAGCAGCAGAACCATAAGAATCGTTTTCTTTCCATTATTCATCAGCAGTCTTCCCGGCTTACTTACCTGGTGAACCAGTTGCTGGATTTCAGAAAAGCGGAAGCGGGATACCTGCAGGTAGATTACAGGGAACTGAATGTTTCTACCTTGCTCACGGTAATTGCCAGGTTATTTGAACCGGTGCGTGAGCAGAAAGAACTGTTATTTTCAGCGGATATAAAGCCGGGCATTACGATCCTGACGGATAAGGATAAACTGGAGAAGATCATTTTCAACCTCCTGTCCAACGCCTTCCGGCATACGGAAAGCGGGCATGAAATTATCATATCTCTACACCAGGAAAATGAATGGCTGGAAATAGAAGTTGGTAATTCCGGCTGTAAACTTTCAAAAGAACAATTGCAGCAGGTGTTTGATGAATTCTATGCGGGAAATGAGATTTCACCTGACAAATACAGTCATGGTATCGGGCTGGCTTTTACGCAGCAGCTGGTGCGTTTGCTGAAAGGGAAGATACAGGTATTCCTTGAGGGAGATTGGATAACATTCCTGGTAAAACTACCCGTTGTACCGGTAGAAGCAGATGCCAGGCCGGTAAATGCAGCGCCTTCTTATTTATTAAGGTCTATTACTGCGGGAGGTGAACCCTCTGCAGAATTGTCTGCCAAAGAGAATAATAAAAGGGCTATCCTGGAAGACCTGGATACGGAAGATAAAAGGTCCATACTGGTGGTGGATGATGAGCCTTCCATGCGCTTCCTGCTCCGCGATATTTTTTCAGAACAATATATTGTTTATGAAGCAGAGAACGGGCGGGAGGCATTGGAGCTGATGCAGAACACTTTGCCTGACCTGATCATCAGCGATATTATGATGCCGGAAATAGGCGGTCTTGAATTGTGCAATAAAGTAAAGAACGCACCTGCCACCAGCCATATTCCTTTTGTACTGTTATCCGCCAAAGGCAACCTGGAACAAAAGACGGAGGGATATGACGCCGGAGCGGACGCTTATATTCCCAAACCGTTTGATACTACCCATTTACAGGTAAGGGTGCGCAAATTGCTGGAATACCGTGCCAGGATGATGAACCTGTTCCGGAAAAGTGATATCACGGCAGGCATTGCGGAAGAAGAACTGGAAGATGCGGACAGGAAATTTCTGAGTGATATCGTACGGCACGTGGAAGAGAATATGGAAGATACTGAGCTGGACAGCGCTTTCCTGGAGCATAAAATGATGATCAGCAAAACCCAGCTGTACCGGAAACTAAAGGCATTGTCCAATATGACGCCGTCTGAATTCATCAGGCATGTGCGTTTGCAGCGGGCTGCTCATTTTCTGCAATCTACGCAGTTAACGGTAGCCGAGGTGTTTTATAAAACCGGTTTTAACAACCGCTCTTATTTTTTCAGGGAATTCAAAAAACGTTATAACTGTTCGCCAAAAGAATACAGGGAGCAATACCGGCTGCAATTATAATTTTCGGAAACTATAAAACTTATACACTGTGAAACGAACCATTCTCCTGGTATTGCTGCTGGCAGCCATTACCTGTAATGCTAATATCCGGCTGCCCCGTATTTTTAGTTCTCATATGGTATTACAGCGGGGTAGCGTTAACCAGATCTGGGGTTGGGCGGACCCACGCGAAAAAGTGAAGATCTCTTTTGCCGGCAAAACTATCAAAGTAAAGGCCGGGAAGAACGGTCAGTGGCAAGCGCAATTGCCGGCGATGGAATATGGCGGGCCTTACCGGATCCGCATTAAAGGAAAGAATGAAATAGAACTGAATGATGTGATGATAGGAGAGGTGTGGGTTTGTTCCGGGCAATCCAATATGACCATGACGGTACAGGCATCCCGCAACAGCCAGCAGGAAATTGCAGCGGCTCAGTTTCCTGCTATCCGTTTATTCACCGTTCCCAAAAGAGTAGCACAATTACCGCAGGAGGACCTGGATAATGGGGAATGGGTAGAATGCTCTCCCGCAACGGTGGGGAGTTTTTCCGCGGCTGCCTATTATTTTGGACGTCATCTCAGCAATGAACTGAAAGTTCCCATTGGCCTGATACATAGCTCCTGGGGCGGCACAGTGGCTGAAACATGGGTAAGCGGCAATACAATTGAAAAGGATGCAGACTTTGCACCCAAATTACGCCGCCTTCAAACGGCAGATTCTGTTAAGGCCAACCGCCCTAATGATTTTCCCACTTTATTATATAATGGTATGATCCATCCGCTGATACCCTACGGCATAAAAGGTGTGATCTGGTACCAGGGAGAGGGTAACCGGGACAGGGCATGGCAATACCGCCGTTTGTTCCCTTCCCTGATCAGCGACTGGCGGGAAAAGTGGAACAGGGATACTTTCCCTTTCCTTTTTGTATCGCTTGCCAATTACCTTCAGCCGGTAGATACACCTGCTGACAGTAAATGGGCGGAACTGCGGGAAGCGCAGGCCATGACATTAAAAGTTCCTCATACAGGTATGGCCGTTGCCATTGATATCGGAGAAGCCGGGGATATCCATCCAAAGAATAAACAGGAAGTAGGGCGAAGACTGGCGCTTAACGCATTGAAAATTGCTTATGGGAAAACCCTGGTGTATTCCGGGCCGCTGTATGACTCATTTGAAAAAGACGGACGTTCTATGAAGATCCGGTTCCGTGAAACCGGCAGCGGGCTCATCATTAAAAACGGCGAAACACTGAAGGGCTTTTCCATTGCGGGGGAAAACCAACAGTTTTACTGGGCAACCGCCGAAGTGCTGAATGATTCAACCGTAATTGTACAAACAGATAAAGTTCCGCATCCGGTAGCCGTACGTTATGGCTGGGCGGATAATCCCCATACCATCAATTTATATAATAAGGAGGGCCTTCCGGCACATCCTTTCAGAACAGATGAATGGCCGGGGATCACGGTCGGAAAGAAATAAGATGGTTTGTATACCATTCTGCAATTATAGTATACCTGTTGTTTAAGGCTCCTGTATAGTTTTGGGTATTCCACACCAACTATTATAAATTCTGATATTCCACTTATTATGAAAAGCAGATACTGTTTTTACAAGCTCTTCACGTTGGTTATTATTTGCTGCGCTTACCTGCCGGATGCTTTTGGGCAACAGGTGGTAGTGAAAGGAAAGGTAACGGACGATAAGGGCGCTCCCTTACCATTAGTGAGTATAACACTCAAAGGATCTTCCACTATCGGCATCATGAGCAGCGAGAATGGTGACTATACGATCAAATTGCCGGATGGGAATGCCATCCTGGTTTTCAGTTATGTGAATTTTGAACGGAAAGAAGTGGGCGTAAAAGGCAAAACGATTATTAATGTAACATTGAGCCCTTCCCAAAAAGCAATGGATGAAGTGGTGATCGTTGGGTATGGTACCCAGAAAAAACGGGATGTAACCAGTTCCATCTCGCGCATAAAAGGAGAGGAGATCGAAAAATACAATGTAAACAGTTTCCAGTCTGCTTTACAGGGGCAAATGCCTGGCGTTGAAATTTATGAGTCCAGCGGCGTACCCGGGGCTGCATTAAACGTCCGGATCAGGGGATTGAATACGGTGAACGGAAGTGCAGGCCCGCTTTACGTGGTAGATGGTATTCCGATATTATCCGGCGGTGGCGGGGATAGCGACGGACCCATCACGAACGATCTCAACCTGGGTGGAACACAAACAAACGGTATAGCAGATATTAACCCAGCGGATATTGAATCTATTGAAGTATTAAAGGATGCAGCTTCCGCAGCTATTTACGGAGCAAGAGGAGGCGGGGGAGTGATCCTGATCACCACTAAAAGGGCCAAAGCGGGCAGAACAGCTTTCAACCTGAGTGTTATTAATGGTATCACTGAACTTTCCAGGGAAAGGGACCTGCTGAATGGTCCTCAGCTGCTTACCATCATGGACGAATCTTATGCCAACACCTTCTATAGTAACCCTGCCAATGCGGGGCAGCCTGTACCCCCTACACCGATGCCCGGCATCAAAAATTTTGACAGGGCTACCGCGGAAGCCACTAATATTGATTACCTCCGGCAGATCATGCGTACCGGTGTTTTCCGGGAAGTTACCCTGACCGCCAGTAATGGCAGTGAGAAAACAAAGTTTTACCTGAGCGGAACTTATAAACGTACGGTAGCCAATATCCGGGGCTCGGAGATGAACCAGTTCAACTTCCGTGTTAATATAGATCATACCTGGAATAAATTTATCCGCCTGGGGGCCAGTGTTGCACCGTCCCTGAATAAAGAATACCGTTTGGGTTCAGGCTCTGTAACTGCCGCCGGTGGTTATGGCGCAGCCGTATCAACGAACCTGCCTATTTATCCATTGTATAAGGAAGACGGTACTTATTTCAACCCATGGACCAACCCGCTGGCTTTTCTCAACAGGGACCTGTATGAGAACACCAGCAAGAGGATACGCCTGCTGGCATCTGCTTATTTTGAAGCCGATCTGTTACCCGGCCTGAAGTCCAGGACCAATGTACAGCGGGAGGATATGGACCAGCTGGGCCGTACTTACATTGACGGAATGCTCCGGCTGCGGACCAATTCTGCCAGCACTATCAGCCCTTTTGCGGACGATCAGCTGGCCAGAACATCACATCAGAACTCTTATGGTTTTATCAATTCTATAGAAAGCTTTTTTACGTATGACAGATCTGTTGGGAAGAAACATAAATTAAATGCAGTGCTGGGGATGCGCTTTTCGCAAATAGACATGCGGTATGAGGCCATGTACGGAGAGAATTATGCGAACAGGCATTTATTGTATCCATCCCTGGCAGCGTATATCGACAATGCTTTTCAAACGGGCGCTGTTGGAGAACCTTCCGCCAACCTTGGTTACTTTTTTCGTGTAAACTACAAGTACCGCGAGAAATATAATGTGAGCCTGGTAGTGAACAGGGATGGCAGTTCACGTTTTGGCAGGAACATGCGTTTCGGAACATTCCCTGCGGTTTCCGTAGGCTGGATACTTTCTGATGAACCTTTCCTGAAGAACGCCACTTTTATAGACCTGCTTAAACTGCGTGTGAGTGGAGGATTAACAGGTAATGCACAAGGGATCAGCAACATCGCTCACATTGCCAACTGGAGCACGAGCCAGAATACTTCCGGTTATATGGGCTCTGCCACCAGTACGCCTGCCCGTCCTGCTAACCCTAACCTGCACTGGGAGAAGGGCGTAAAGTATGATGCAGGTATTGATGTTACTTTATTTAAGAACCGGCTGGACGCAACGGTTGATGTGTATCATTACACAACACAGGATCTGCTGCTGTCCATTCCTACCGGTACAACTTTTGGTTACGGGGCACCGGGTAGCAGTCAAACATACCTGGAGAACAGGGGAAACCTGGTGAACAAAGGAATAGAATTCGCCATCAGCTCTACCAACGTTCAAGGTGCATTCACCTGGAAAACAAATTTCAATATCAGCTTTAATCAAACACATATTCTCAGCTTAGGCGGGCTGACGCCGGAAACGGTTTCAGGTGGCGCCGGGGATGTACAATTATACGTTGGATATCAGGGGCCGGTATTCTATCTTGTTGAATGGGCTGGTGTAGACCCTGCCACCGGCGGGGAACTGATCCGTGATAAGAATAACAAAGTGGTACTGGCCAGCAGCCTCAATGCACAGGAACTGGCACAGGCAAAGAAACCACAGTTCGATAAACTGCCTGCGCCGAAATTTTATGGTGGTATCGGTAATACATTTTCTTACAAAGGATTTTCATTGAGTGTTTTCTTTTCCTACCGCGTAGGGAACTATATCCTGGATGCAGGAGAACGGGTGGCCAGTTATGTGGGTAATATTAATTTCAACAATGGTGGAACCTTTATCAATATCGGCAACCTGTCCGCCAAAGTAATGGACCGGTGGAATAAGCCGGGGCAGGTTACAGATGTGCCGAAGCTGTATTATAATGATGCCGTCAATGATAAATTAAGAGGTACCAATACTACGCGTTTCTTATCTGATGCATCTTTCATCCGCCTTAAGAATGCACAACTCAATTACACTGTTCCTGCAAACATATACTCTAGGGTGCGGCTTAAATCAGCACGTATTTTCCTGACCGGGCAAAATCTTTTGCTGTTCACCAGGTTCAAAGGTGTTGATCCGGAAGCGGCTAATATCCCCGTGACCACTGATAACCGTGACCGGAATTTCAGCTACGGTATCATTCAGAATGTAGTGCCCCAACCCAGGACGGTTACACTTGGGGTGAATGTAGGATTTTAAACAAACGAGCATGAAAAAATTATTCTTCTTCATATTACTTTCACTGCCGCTGATCACTTTCCAGGCCTGTGAAAAAAGGCTGGACATTGTTCCCGCATCTGTTTCTCCTGAATCCCTCATCCTGTCCAGCGTGGATGGATTGAACGGAGGACTCAACTTTGCTTACCAGCAGTTGCATACAGACCTGGGCAGGCATTTTACGATATGGTCTGAATTACTGTCGGATCATTTATTGGTAAGAGGTGGCGCTGTATTGCCTACGCAGCAGTTTATCTATGACCGGAACCTCGATGCGGTTGCAACGGAGCCGGTGAGTTCTACTGATCCCCGCCTGGTGAGCGATGTGCGTTTGCGGGATATGTATAACTGTGTGAACACGGCCGCGCTTATTTTGCGTGCCTGTGAAAACGGACTGGCGGAAAGCGATCTTACCTATGCCGATAATAAGGACCGCATCATGGGAGAATGTTATTTCCTGCGTGCCGTTTGCCATTTTGAACTGGTAAGATATTGGGCGCTTCCATGGGGCACTACGGCAGATAACAGCCATCCCGGCATTATTATTAATGAACAACCGGTGGATGACCGTATAAGCCAGATCAAACCACGCGCCAGCGTTGCAAAGGTATATGAGTTCATTATCCGTGACCTTCAAAAGGCAGATAGCCTGCTGCCGGAAACCTTTGTTCAGGGTGTTCATTCCGGTGTTTATAAAGGCCGTGCCTACAGGGATGCCGCAAAAGGATTTCTGGCAAAAGTATATTTCCAGCAGGGCAATTATGTACAGGCAAAGGAAATGATCGATCAACTGATAGGCAGTACACCTGGTGTGATCACGGGGTATCCGTTACAAGCCAGTCTCACGCAATTGTTCTCAGCCAGGGGAGCGGAAAATACAGATCCCGAATGTATCTATCAAACCACGAGTTCCACGGCTATCAATGCTTCACAGGCTACCTACTGGAACAGCACCAACCCGGAAAGCATTTATCCAAGATCTGCAACTGTTGCCTCCAAAGGTATTGCTACCATGCAGTTTATAACAGATGCACATTTCTATCCGCAGGACCTGCGGCTGACCCTGTTCAAAACATTATCTGACGGAAGGATCAGCCCCACGAAATACTGCCTCGTGGATTTTTTCAATATACCATTGATCAGATCTGCAGAAATGGTACTGGACAGGGCAGAGATCTATGCATCAGACAACCGGCTGGAGGATGCGGTGGCAGATTGTAATACCGTACGGCAAAGAGCGCAGATCCCTTTGCTCACCATACCTATTTCCAAAGAAGCATTGCTGGATTCCATCCGTACAGAACGCATCCGTGAACTCTGCTTCGAAGGAGACAGGTTACATGATCTCAGAAGAAAGAAACAAATGGTGCTGCCGGGTGAACGCGCCGGGATACAACCGCTTGCATGGAACAGTAAGGACCTTGTGTTAAAATATTCACAGGAAGACATGGCAAGGAATCCGCAGCTGGAAAATAATTACTGATGAAAATATCACTTCTCATGATAAGAAAAATATTTACAGGCCTGTTCCTGTTGCTGGGCATGGTAACTGTGGCTACTGCACAGGTAGACGCAGATTCTTTGCTGGTGCAGGCAGGTTACCGTAAAATACCTGCAATTTATGTAGCAGGGTCTATCGCTTCTTTAGGAAGCAGAGCGATGGAGAACCTGGTGGTGCCCAACCTGAAAGCTGCCATGCAGGGAAAGATGGCAGGTGTGCATACGGTTCAGGCAAACGGGATGCCATCCGCCGAAGTGGCGGTGAGGGTAAGGGGAACAGGTTCCATTTATGGGGAAACAGAACCTTTGTATGTAATAGACGGGATACCTGTATATGCAGGCCCGCGTGAGATCGCGCCGGAAGGCATTGGTGGAAACTGGGGGGCTGTGTTCAATGCCTTAAGTGATATCAATCCTATGGACATAGCATCTATACAGGTGTTGAAAGATGCAGGCGCCGCCGCTATTTATGGTGCAAGGGGCGCCAACGGCGTCATCCTGATCACTACTAAAAATGCCAGGCCCAACAGATCTGATGTGCGGCTGGATTACTATACCGGCATCACACAAACCACTAACCGGGTTCGTTTATTGAACGGGCCGGATTATCTCCGGTTGCTGGATCAGGCCTGGCAGAACAGCGGGCAAACAGGAGAAGGCCCCCTGCCGGTTGTTGAAGGTTTCAACAGGGCCACTGCAACAGGTGTGAATTCAGATCATTTATCACAGGTGCTGGGTCAGGGGAGTGTGCAGCAATTATCTTTATCCGCCTCAAGTGGTACGGCCAAAAGCGCTTTTTACTTTTCGGGTTCTTACCGGAAGGAAGCGGGCATACTTACGGGTAATGATCTTACCCGTTATACCGGTAAGGTTAAATTTACGAATCAGCTGACCTCAAAACTTAGTATCAATGCAAACATTGGCATGAACTACAGCGAGTACTTTAATATGCCTGTTGGAAGAAGTGAAGGTGGAGGTTTTGGCGCCGCACAAAGGAACCTGCCGGTATTTCCATGGTACCATCCGAACGGCACCTATTTTTATGCATCAGATCCCGCTGTGTACCATCTTCCCGGTTCTAACATTATGAGCTTTATGAGTAAGAATGATTATGATAATGAAGAGCAAACGAAACGGGTGTTTGTTGCAGCAGGTTTGGGGTATAAGGTGATGAAGGGACTGGAATTACGGGTAGATGCAGCGATGGACCAATACTATCATACCCGCCGTGATTACATCTCCAAACGTTTGCGGTATGGATCAGTTGGTTCAGGTACCGGCCGCGAAGGTACTCCTCTTGCTTATGCGGGTTACGAGAAATATTCTGAAAACGTATACAACCTGCTCGCTACGCTTTCCTATAAAAAGATAAAGGGCGCACATAATCTTTCCGTATTGGGAGGGTTTGAGGTTTACTACAATGATAATCCTTATTTCTTTGCAGAAGGAGAGGGTTTTGTGAGTGATTTCCTGCGCCAGCCGGCTGCTGCGGCTTACAGGAACCAGATCACGCCTGAAGCATTGGTGACCAATGTGAATGTATTGACCGGTTATTTTGCTACTGCGGATTATGTGTTTAAAGAAAGATACTTATTGAACGCGACTGTGCGGGTAGATGCTTCTTCCCGTTTTGGCGCGGATAATAAGTACCAGGTATTCCCGGCTTTATCCGCAGGTTATATTTTCTCCGGTGCACTAAAGTTGCGTGCGAGTTATGGATGGACGGGCAATTACGGGATCGGCAATTATTCTTCGCTGGAAAGATGGGGCATCAGCCCTTCTTCCCGTTACCTGTTACAGGCAGGTGTGCATGCATTAGGACTTGGAAGCCCTTCGCTTAAACCGGAAAAACAGGAACAGATCAATATAGGGGCGGATTTTTCCTTGCTGAAAGGCCGCATCAGTGGATCCCTGGATATATACAACCGTACCACAAAAGATATGATACTCCTGTTCCCGGTTCCCTTGTCCTCCGGTGTAAAAGAACCTGGTTTGTTGTTAAATGGCGGCGCTATGCGTAACAGGGGCATTGAACTGAACATCGCTTCCAGAAACGTGCAGGGCGTTTTCACCTGGAATACGGAACTTTCCATTGCACATAATCAGAATAAGATATCAGACCTGGGAGGATTATCGCCGGACCAGGTGAGTGCGCATAAAAACATCGTTAACTATACCGGGCATGCTGCCGGTGTTTATTACCTGGCGGAATATGCGGGAGTAGATCCTGCAACAGGGCAGGAGCTGATCTATGACCGCGACCGTAAAGTGGTACCGGCTATATCCGCTGCCCGGATAGACAGTGCACGTATCCCGCATTTTAATAAACCTTCTGCACCTAAGTTTTTCGGTGGGCTGAATAATATTTTCACGTATAAGAATTTTGACCTCTCTGCCTTTATCACTTTTTCATATGGCAACTACCTGCTGGATGAAGGTGAGCGGGAACTGAGCTACCTGAAAGGAAAGAATAACCTGCTGGCAACAGCCACACAGGCTTCTTTTCCGAAGTTGCGTTACAACGATCCTGTTGCAGGCAGTAATACCACCCGCTTTTTACATGATGCTTCCTATCTCCGTATGAAAAATCTCACACTGGGGTATGCTATCAAAAAAATAAAATTCCTGAAAGAAGCAAGGATATATCTCACTGCGCAGAACCTTTTCACCCTTACCCGTTTCCCCGGTTGGGACCCGGAAGTGGCAGGCAGTTACCTGACTAATGCGGAAAGAAGTTTAAACCAGGGTATCACTTATATGGACCTGCCGCAGGTAAGGAGTTTTGTGGCAGGCATCAATGTGAAGTTGTAATTTTTAAAAAGCAGTAACATGAAGAAATTATTATTCATATCGTTGGCAGCTGTCCTTATCGCCGGTTGTTCAAAATACATCGATGAACCGGATAATTCCACCCTGACCACGGAGATGCTGTTCAATTCCAGTCGTGACCTGGATAACCTGTTATACGGGGCTTATGGCGCTATTGCCAATAATGCTACGCTGGCCGGTAACTGGCGGGTTTTCCCGGAATTGCTGGCAGACCAGGTAACGGTGAATGTGGCGGAGCCTTCTACCGCAGACCCTTACACGAAATTGTACGACCGCATACTGAGTGAGGCAGAATACGCAGATAATTATCAGCAGGCTTATATGGCTTTGCAAAGCGCTAATACGGCCATATACGCTATAGAGAATAACCTGATCACTAAAGCAAAGGACCCGGAGTTTTCTGATTCCACACGGAACAGGATATTGGGAGAAGCCTATTTTATCAGGGGATTGGTACATTTTGAACTGGTGCGTTATTATGGTCATCAGTACGGGTATCATTCAACGGACGCGAACAGCGGCATCGTACTGAAAATAAAACCTATGCTGAATGTAAAAGGCATTGCTGATATAGAGAATGTGAAACGTGCCACCGTAGAGGAAGTGTATCAACAGGTGATCCGTGACTTCAAAGATGCGGAAAGCCTGATGCCGCCTGTACCGCTTCGCCGTGGCAGGGCAACTAACAAGGCGGCGGCTGCTTACCTGGCCCGGGTATATTTTCAGATGAATGATCTCCCCAATGCGCTTATACAGATCAATAAAGTGATCGGTTCCACGCCTGGTTTCATAGATCCGGAATTCAAGCTGGTGCGCTCACCGGCAACCGGTAATTTAACTACTGCACAAACAGTGGCGAATGTAAGCGCCGCATTTAAATCCTCCGGCACTTCACTGAAAGTATCGGAGAATATATTTGATCTTGTGGGCGTTGCGGCTTACCCCGTGAATGGTGTAATGAACCGGAAATATTACCGGACCACCGCTGTGAATCCACAGCTGGCCATCAGTAATGCCTATATGACGGAAGCTGCTTTTGCGAACAACGATGCCCGTAAAACAGGTTTGATCACTACAGCCAACGGTAAAAATTATTCAAAGAAGTATGATCAGGCACTGATGAACATCCCGGTGATACGTTCGGCAGAACTGCTTCTGGACAGGGCAGAGATCTTTGCCCTGCAGGGTAATACGGCGGATGCAACGAAAGATGTGAACCTGGTCAGGGACCGGGCTATTCCCTTATACAATATGAACACGGTGATCACTCCGGCTAATATACTGGCAGAAGTGAGAAGGGAGCGTATCCGCGAACTGGGGTGTGAAGGAGACCGGTTGCATCAGCTGCGCCGGATACAGTTGAATATAGGACCAGGCGACCGCCCGGCGGTATCTCCTTTGCCCTGGAACAGCAATAAGCTGTTGTTTAAGATACCTGAAGCAGAAATAAGAGCAACAAGAGGGGCCATTGTTCAGAACCCTGATTGATAAATAGTAAAAGTATAACCGCACCATGCAACGGAAATGTATTTTAGTCTGGATCTTTTTAATGTTAACGGATATGATATCCCATGCCCAGGAAAGCGATCCTTTTGCACCCTGGTTAACAGGGCAGCCGCCTGCTGTGGCGGAGGACCTGGGTACTGAGACAATGGCAGACGGTATCCGGGTACAGAAGCTGGTATTTCGTTCGCGAACAGGATCATTTGTTTATGCGGCCATTGCTTTTCCTGCCGGCAAGGGACCTTTTCCCGGTTTGCTGAGATTACATGGCGGAGGTGGTGCGGCAGATATCCCTGCTGCCATCAGTTCTGCAAAAGCCGGTTATGCGTCTATAGTGATCGATATTCCCGGCATTGCAGGTGTAAAGGCAAGAAGCCCCAAAACTACAGGCCCCTGGAATGGACGGGCTATGATCACGGCAAAACCGGATGTAACTTATAGCGCTTTGTTTGATGCCGTATTAAGTTCCGTGCAGGCATTCTATTTACTGCGTGCGCAGCCTGGCGTTGATAAGAACAGGATGTGCATTGCAGGCGCTTCATGGGGTGGATACACTGCTACGATGGTGGCTGCTTTACTGGATAAGGATAATACGGCCACCTGGTCTGTATTCGGGTCCGGCAATTTTGAGTTGGGCGCTTATGAAAAAGATCATATCAATAAGCTGCCGGCAGATGAACGCAGCAGGTGGCAACGCTGGCTTGATCCGGGAAGAAGGGCGCAAAATATCAGTAAGCCTTATTTCATTTCTACAGCCTCTAACGACAGGCACTGGTCATGGATGGCAGTGCAGGCCACCAACGCGCGGATGAAAGGACCGGTGAACCAGTTCTATTCTCCCAATGATAATCATGCCATCAATTACCGCGGCGCCAAAAACATGCTGCGTTTCTTTGATCACTATGTAAAACAAACAGCGCCGCCATTACCGGTGGTGACAGCCGAAAAAACAGTACGCCTGAAAGACGGAAGGCTGCAGGTGAATTTTACTGCAAAACATGTTGAGCATGTTGTAAAAGCAGAAGTATACTATACAGGTAAAGACAGCATCTGGACAGCCAAAAAATGGATACCGGCAGCAACTGTTAAAAACGGCAACGGATTTACAGCTTATCTGCCTTCCTCTGAAACATGCTACTGGTATGCCATTGTAAGTGCAAAGAACGGAAATGATACGATAGCCTGTTCCAGCCTGGTACAGGAAGTTGACCCCGCGGCAGGATTGCCCCTGATCTTCCATAGCGGGGAAACGGCAGGCGCAGGTGATGTGTTTGGATTGCAAGGCACGTATTTCGGTCAATGGCCGGAAGTTTGGTATGCGCCCATTGAAGGTGATGAGAAAACATTGAAGCCTGCAGGCAAATTATCTGTGCTCAGTGCATCTGACAGGAATATCACGGCGCAATTACCGGATACAGGTATTAAAAAAGGCCAGCTCCTGGCAGTATGGGTAAAAAACAGCTACGGGTTTAGTAAACCAGTATTCCTTAATAAGGCAAGAGCTGTTTCCGTTGAACATGATGAGATCATGCCTGAACAATCATTTCGCATTTTTGGCCGTAATCTTGTTGCTGAAGGCTATCAGCCGGTAGTGCAACTGAAGGCGGGAAAAAGTATTTTAGTTGCAAAAACAGATCACGCGGACGCATATACGATAACTGTAACCGCTCCTGCCGGCGTGAAGAAAGGAGTACGGTATTCTATTATGATCAGCAACGGCGCCGGTAATGCATGGGGCACATCCCTGGCGGAGGAGCATATTACAGGACGTGCGCCGGGTGCAGATCCTTTCCATCTAAAGGTGCCCTGGGGCGCGGACTTCTCTTTCTCAAAAGAAAGATATAATGTAAAAACGGATCCGCGTTTAACTGTAAAAGCTAAAGGGGATGGTTTAACGGACGACAGGAAAGCCATTCAGCAGGCAATAGACCTGGTACATAAAAAAGGCGGCGGTGTTGTATACCTGCCTGCCGGTAAATATAAATTAGAGATCCCTTCTGGTAGCGGATTGGTGATGCAGTCTAAAGTAGTGCTGCAGGGAGAGGGGCCGGAACAAACGATCATTCAATATGGCTATGGTACACCTCCGCCGTATCCTAATCCTATCGGTAAAGGCGGATGGCCTGATTCCACAACAGATGGCGTAGCTATCCTATGGCCTTTGAAAACAACGCTCAGCGGCCTGTATAACCTGCAGGTGCAGAATGTGAATACCAGCGGCCGCTGGCGGCACAGCCTTAAAAATATGCAGCCAGCCCTGTTACAACCGGGTGCTGCGGGGTCAAAATTCTTTGTTTCCCGTTGCATATTTGATCTTGCCGTAGCCTGGGGATTATCCTGGGGGTATGTGGACCGTATGGTGATCACAGATTGCAGTTTTGAATCAAAGGCACAGGTAACATGGCCATGGATGTGGCATTGCAACGGATCTACCAATTTTGTGGTCCGCAATAATATCTTCCGTTACAGTGCAGGGCGTTTTGGTTTTAATGAAGCTTATAATGGTATCATCGAGAACAATCATATTACCCGCCTTGGTGATCTGCAAACCGCAAAAGGAGAAACCGGCGGGTTCAACATTGATTATTCTTCGGATATCATGGTGCTGAATAATCGAATGGATGTGGAAGGAAGAGAAATTGAGTACCATAACCAGGGGGAAACCATCTTAAGCCAGGGAGGGGATCCTAAACAAATGGATGCGGGCATTGCTACCGGCGCTACCAGTAACACACTTACAGATACAAAGAAGAACTGGGGCCTCATCAGAACGCCCAGGCTCAATTCCTGCGATGTGATCGCTATTGTAGATGGAAAGGGAGCAGGGCAGTGGAGAAGGATATTGAAGAACAATGCCGGCACCATTACAATTGAGCGCACATGGGAAGTAATACCGGACCAGAGCAGTCATTATATACTCACGCGCTGGTCTGCAGAAGACTGGCTGGTGAAAGGAAATATACTTGAGGGTAATAACCGCGGCATCTGGTTCTATTGTGGTAATACAGATGTTGCCATTGTGAACAATCAGCTCACTAATTCAGAAGGGATCTATTTAAGGGCAGATCAGCGGCTGGCGATAGGCAGGTATAACCTTACCTGGAATACACTGGTGGCAGATAACAGCGTGATCAATACAAACGGGCTGCGTCCCGCTTTTGTTTGCAACACACTGGCGCTGGTATCGCCGGATTCTCTTTTCGGCCTTGGGTCTATTGGGGTAGAGATACGCCGCAACTATGTGCAGGCGCATCAGCCTAACAGCGCCTCTTTTGTAAATGGAGAGGGGTATTGGAATGAAGTTCATTCTAAACTGCCTGTTAAACCAGGAGTGACCGGTGTGATAGGTACTATTTTCGATCAGAATAAAGTGGCCTATGCGGATACGGGATACAGGCTGCATCATAACATTGATCAGACCATTGTTAAAGATCCTGTTTACCGGCAGGTGAAAGCAAAGTATACAGTACCGGGTAACACGGTTTTCCTGGATGAACACCGTCCGGATAATGATCCCTTTACACCTTTTCTCACGGGCGAAGCGCCTGCTGTTATAAAGGAATTGGGAGACAGTGCTGCGGAAGGTGTAACCATCAGGAAACTCCTTTTCCACTCCCGTGATGTACAAACGGCAGAAGGTGTTGTTCCTACAAAGATATTTGCAGCAGTGATCCGCCCTGCTGCGCCGGGAAAATATCCCGGCCTGCTGGTATTACATGGCGGTGGCGGAACGGCTGAAATAGAAAGAGGTATCCGCTGGGCCAGGCAGGGTTATATTGTGGTAACGCTGGACCTTCCGGGGATCACGGAACCGAAGAAGGCATTGCAATCTTCCGGTCACTGGAAAACATTTACCTATGGCACCCAGCGTTTCACAGCAAAGCCCGATGTTACACACAGTACTATTTTTGATGCGGTACTGGCCGCCCTGCAGGGCTTGTACCTGCTGCATGATCAGGCGGATGTGCTGAAAGGCCGTATAGGGGTTACCGGTATTTCCTGGGGCGGTTATATGACCACTATGCTTTCAGGGCTGGCAGCGCCTTATGTGAATGCTTCCTTCTCTACTTACGGCGCAGGGTTTTACGATACAAATTCTGTTTTCCTTAAAGACCTGGATAAAATGCCGGCAGCAGAACGCGCCACCTGGTTGAAATACCTGGATGCCGGCCGCCGTGCAGGGAATATCAACGCACCTTTTTTTATTGCTGCGGCATCCAATGATAACTGGTTTTATCCGCCTGCAGTGATGGCTACTTTGCAGGCTGTACATGCACCAACGAATCACTTCTTTGCACCTAATGCCAATCACACGGCCCCCGTGCCTGGAGGCTCAGGCAGGAAAGAAAAGGTAGGAACGATGGATATGGAACTGACCTATTTTAATTATTACCTGAAGGGAGATGGCATGCCACTTCCTGTTATAGCAGAAGAAACATCTGCCGTACAATTTTTTGTGGAGAGCAAAACAACCATAACAGATGTATCCGTGTATTACAGCACAGATACCTTATGGACAAAACGTAAATGGATTGCCTGCAAAGCGATGCCGGTAGAGGGAAAAGCAGGATGGTACTATGCAATATTGCCGGATAATATACGCCAGCCCGGAACCTGGTGGTATGCCAGCGTTTCAGATGACAGGCCGGTTACCGTATCCGGCAGAATGATGGAATTTAAATAGGCGTGAAGATGTTAAAGAGCTGTATTATTTTACCTGTTTTGCTATTGAGCCTGGTGATGCATACGAATGCCATCATCCGGGTTCCTGCGGACTGGAAACAGAAAGGATTTATTATTCAGTTAAAGGATGACCTGCGGCACCCGGATATTTCCTGGCCGGTTACATTGCTGGAATACCAATTAGATTTTGGCACTAACGGACCTGCTGACGGCCATTTTTCAGTGATTGATGAGCGCAGCGGTAAACAAGTGGCGTTCCAGTTAACAGATAGAGGTGAAAAGAACGGGCGGGCTACGTTATTGCTATTATCTGATCTGCCTTCCGGCGGAGAAAGGCGGTTCCGGTTATCAGCGAATGCGGCTGAGTTTTCAGCATCTGTGCACATCAGGCAGGAAAAAGGAAACGTAGTGATGTCCAATGGCCTGCTGCAACTGACGATACCATCTCCGGGCACTATCATTCCGCAACCACCTGTTATCCGTTTCGGGAATATGGCCACAGGTGAGTTGCCTGCTGCTTTCAGTAAAGCAGGGATGCAGGTGAAACAATTGGAGAAAGGGCCTTTGCGGGTAACATACGAAGTAGCATATACTTTTCCCGGTAATAAGCGCTATAAAACGCTGATACGTTTAACTGCCGCCATGGAGTTTGCCGAACTGGAAGAGATCATGAGTGGTTTTTCTGAAAAAGATGCCATGGCCTGGCGGCTGGTATGGAATGGGCTCCGGCCAACAGTACGGTATGCGTCAACCAGGTCATCCGGTACGCAGAGAGAACCCATGGAAGGGTACAGTGAACAGCTCTTTTCCGAAAAGCATCCTTATCAGCGCAGTGATCAGCAAAACGATAGTGCAGGAACATTACCTTTTCGTTTGTCCGTTTATGATAACTGGATGAGCTGGTGGCGTTTGCCAACAGCTGCTTTCTGGAATGAAGAGGCTGGCTCTGTAACGGCAGGGCTGTTTATAAAAGATGCAGAAAAATGGAATGACGGGCAGTATCCGATCGGCGGTTCAAAACCAGGATTGAGTATTTACTACCATTGGAAGAATAATATACTGGATTACAGTTTTCCACTGGTTACAGGCTCACGTTCCACTTCATTGGCAGTTTATCCTCATCAGAAAGACAGTGCATCCCGGTTTGCTTATATTGAGGAACTGCGCCGTTATTATGGCTGGATCTCACTAAATAAAACAAAGGATTGGATACTTGATTATGAAGCACCGGATGGAGTATCTCCTAAATATTTTAAACCGGAACTGGCAGCAGGAAAACTAAGTACCGGCGGGCTTGAGCAAAGCCTGCGGAACATGGTGGGTTCTGTAGCTAAGGGTACAGAACGGAATGGAGGTCCTACACCGGTAGGCTTAAGAGTATGTTATGAATCCCTGGCGCCATCTTTTGATATTAATGGCAATAAGATGGATGCGGCCCAATACAAAAAGCTGAGAGCCTGGTTTTTGTTCATGAGTTACGTATGCATGGATGAAAGCCTTATGCCCATGCGTAACATGTTAAGCGGGCATCCGAACTTCCTGATGGATATTAAAACAGTACCGGCGCTGTGCGCATTTCTTTTCCCTGGTCATCCACAGGCGAAAGAAATGGCAGCGCATTTTGAAAAGGCGCTGCAACTGAATTACAATTTCCATATCCGGCCTGCAGTGCTCCCATGGAATGCAAAAGCAGGGAGGTGGACGGAGAACCTGGCCACTTACACATGGGCGGCTCTACGGCCTGCTTTACGTACCGTGTTCCTGTTACAGCATTATTATGACGGAAAGAACCGGATGCTGCAACCAGGTGTATCCGCGTTGGGCGACTGGCTGTTGCATACACTCACACCTCCTATGCAATTTTCCGGGAACCGCCATACCTATCCGCCACAGGGCGCACATGCACAGGATTTTAAAGAGGGGCCGCCTGACCTGTTACGTGCATTAGCACAACAGCTGGTATATTATGATCCCCTGCTGGCGGAGCATATCTTTTGGGCCACCAGCCATACAGATAAACCCTTTGAAGGAGAGAAGGAAAAAACAGCGGTATGGAAGGAACTCCTGAACGGCGAATGGGCTGCTAACAAAGGTACAGCACCGGACCTTCGTTCTGCTAAATATACAGGGTACGGTATGATCCTGAGAAAAGCAGATATGCAGGTTTGGCTGCAGCAAATAGATAATGGGCCTAACTACCGCTGGGGGCGTGCTGCCGGCGGCGGCAATGGTGTGATCTACTATTATGCCAATGGAAAACGTTACAGTTTTAACGGCCCGGAAGACGTAGGAGACGGACCTTTCGGAGATGTGGAACGGTGCACCAATTTTGGAGTGAAGAAAGCACCAGGATACAGAGAGATGGGTAATTACAGAAGTATTGGGCGCGGAGATCTTACAGCACCCATGTATGACTTCGGTTTTGCGCAATCTGCTACCGTTACGGGCATGTATCATTCCCGCAGCATCCTGCAATCCGGTGCAGATTATATCGCTGTGTATGACGATGTGGTAAATGACAGCGCGGAAGGCCGCTTTTCATGGTTCACCGGGAAAGAGGATGAATTCCCCGCCATTCACCAGGTGGTGCCAGGCGCTTTACCTGTGGATGCGGATCCTGGTCTTCCTGCCAAAGGAAAGTATTATGATGGTAAGGGGGATTTCCTGACCATTGTTACCCATCTGCCTGCTTTAAAAGTAGTGAAGCAATCATATGGATGTACCGTATTGTCCGGCAACGGCGATACAGATCTTGTATTCCGCAACGGCTCATGGATCAGCTACCAGGAAAAAGATATTCGTTTCAGCGGCAGGTCCGGTATTATCAAAAGATCTGCTGCTGCATTATTCGATGGTAAAGAAATAGCCGCGGGAGGATTAAACATCCGGCTTACAACAGCCGGTAATACAGGCATCGGCTTTGAAAGGATAAAGGATGGTTTTTCAGGAACCTGCCAAAGTGCTGTTTCGCAGGAGGTGCGATTTTATATGGAAAATGCCGGTACATTCACTTTCTACCTGGATGGGCTACCGGTGAAAACCCGCAGGGATGCAGACGGATCATTCACCGTTCATTTTCCGGATGGTATACATCAATGGCAATTCTCTGCCAGCGGGTCTGTGCCGGGTAAACCTGTGATATTGGGCACCGTTAATAAAAGCGGCGGTTGTGAAGCTGAATGGACGAAAGTGCCCGGTGCCAGCGAGTATCAATTGCAGCTGAGTAAAGACAATGGCAGTACCTGGCAATCCGTGCGCACTGTGGCCGGCTTAAGGAATGGAATAAAGATACACCTGCGCGTGATGGCAAAGGGTGCAGGAGGCTGGGGAGAACCATCTGCTGCTTACCCGGTATATATCACGGAAAAAGTACCGCATTGCCCTGAGGGTTTAATGGTGGAACGGGATAGTACCATTTCCTGGGGGCAGGTGTTGGGTGCGGGTTATTACAGGTTATACCGGCGAATAAAAGGAGATACAACATGGCAGCTGATATATTCCGGTAAAGAGCGCAGTTTCACTGACAAAGAAAACCGTGTCTGCGAATATGCGGTAACGGCGGTGAATGGTAATGGCGAAAGCAACAGGAGTATTTCCTGCGATACGGACCCTGCTGATTTCCTGAACTGGTATCCGGATCCCTTTGGCCCGTTCAGAAGAGATACAGAAAACCACGAAAACGGATTCCCCGAATATAACCCATTTACAGAAGATAAGATGCCTGTGCTCAGGTATCCAGGAAAATGACAATAATAACCGGATATGAAAACATTATTTAAATTTTTACCCGCTCTTGTGCTGACGGGCTATGCATCCAATGCATCCGGCCAGTATAAACCAGAGCCATCCACTGAACCCTTAACACTCATTAAAGCAGTAGCAGACAGGATCATCAGGGAAACGCCTTTTGCTTTTCAGTTAGTGCTTCCCGCACAATCGGCGGATTTTGATTTTGTAAAGCATGTAGACCTGGGAAGGACCTTTGGCCTGGGAAAACCCGCCGTAGCTTATGCATTGAGCCAGTTTGAAAGCAACGCCGATACTTCATTCATTGTACAGGTTAGTCATAATGACGGCCTGAAGATCTGGATCAACAACGCAGTGGTGTATGAAAAGAACGGGAACAGGCATGTAAATATCCAGCCAAAAGAAAGGGATATTGTATTGGAATCTTCCTTTCCTGTAAAACTGAGAAAAGGTAGTAACAGGATATTAGTAAAATCGGAAACGAAAGGGGAAGAATGGATCTTTTACCTTCAGCCCAAAGGAGCGTTGATTGAAGAGCGGATACCGGGTTGCCCCAAACTATCCATTGAGAATATCCCATTCATCTCTCCTGAAGTGGCAAAGCTAAGCAACTGGCTGGTGATAGGGCCCTTTGATGGATTGCAAAAAGCATATGGACCTGAAAAAGAATTTTCGATCGGCAAATTATATACGGAACGTGGCAAAGAATTAACATGGACCATCCCCAAAGTAGAAGTCTTTGGGGATATGATAGATCCAAAGCCTTACTGGGGTACTTATTATAACTGGAACTATCACACCGGCGGCGTAGCATGGGCTATGGCTCATCTGGCAGAGGCAACGGGTAATAAGAAATATGATGATTTTTCGAAAAAGTGGACGGATTTTATGTTGGAAAAAAAACCGTTCATCGGTTACCAGGTGAATACACTGAATGGTTTCCGGTCCATCAACCATCACCTTTTCCATACACCACTGCTGGACTTTACCGCGGCGCCGGCCCTACCTTTTATCTATCGTTTAAATAAACATAAACAATTCCCTAATCGTGCAGGGTATGAATCCTTTGTGCATACCATCAAAGATTATGTACTGAAAGAACAGATCCGGTTACCGGGAGGTAATTTCACACGTGAAACGCCCCGGAAATATACTACCTGGGTGGATGATATGTTCATGGGCATCCCTTTTATTGTACAGGCGGCACTAGGTTCGGATGATGCTGATGAGAAGAGTAAGCTAATGGATGATGCGGCGCAGCAGATACTGGCCTTCAATCAACAGGTATTCGATACCAGCATGAACCTGTACCGCCATGCGCAGTATTCAGGCAGCCATGCAAAGATGCCTTACTGGTCGAGAGCGAACGGATGGGGGATATGGGCTACTGTGGAAGTATTGCAGCATCTGCCTGTTGCACATCCTGACAGAGCTAAGATCATGGCATATTATAAAAAACATGTTGATGCCCTGGTTAAACTGCAAAACAGGAATAGCGGATTCTGGCATAATGTATTGGACCGGCCTGACAGTTATGAGGAAGTATCCGGTACAGCCATATTCACGATGGCTATTGCCAAAGGTATTAATGAGGGTTGGCTGAACAGGGAAACTTACCTGCCGGATGTGCTGCTGGGATGGAAAGCGATTTCTTCTTCGATTGAAGCAGACGGAACAGTGCATAACATTTGTGTAGGTACCATGAGTAGTGAGGATGTAGCGTATTACATGAACAGGCCCAAAATAGATAATGATTCGCATGGCATTATCGGCCTGGTTTTCTCGGCGATAGAAGTAGATAAACTGTTGAAGAAAAAGCTATAAAAGGAAGAGGTCGTATCATTGCTTTTGATACGACCTCTTCTTATTCAGATGTTTTTATTTTATAATTTAGCAGTACCTGGTGGTTCATTCTTTGTTAACTTCACATCCTTACTTTCTGCTCCTTCTATTTTTACAAAATTTTGTGCGGTTCCTTTTGCTTTTACGCCACTAATATTGGCCTTGTTTACATTCTCCAGCCTTATAATGGCTTCTGCGCCTTCCGTTGCAGGGATATTCCAGTCATTGAGCGTTACGTCCTTCCCGTCTTCACAAACAAAAGCAGGGCGGAGGTCATTACTGTTCAGGTTGAATTGAATGTTCTTCAGTTTTAAACCTTTCACGTGCCTGGCCCAGATGCCGTATGCTGGTACTAATGGACCAAAGGTTTTCACTTCGGGATATTTATCGATGGCTTCCGGTACTACCTGGCGGGCATTTTCTGCTGTGCCGCCACCGGCGAGGTCAATCTTGATATTTTCCAGGGTGAGACCGGTGATATAATGGCCGGGTACGCCTGTAATGAGAATGCCGGAGGGTGGCATCAGTTGTGCGTTCGCAGCTGCCTGGGCAATCACATTCCTTACGGTTACATTTTCCATGGTGCCGGTTTGCTGCTGTGTGTCTTTGCCTTTGCGGAACACGCTGAGCCTTGAGCCAAGGCGGAAGAGCATGGGCGTTTTCACATTCACCATTTTGATGTCGGAGATGTCTACATTCCGGAGATGTGCACCATCAACTGTCAACAGTTTGATGCCGCCGTTGTTGGTATCGTAGATGTAACAGTCGGAGATCTTAATGTTTTCGAAAGGGGCCATGGATTCAGTGCCCATTTTAATAGCACCATGGCCGCTTTTTAAACGCATGCGGGTAACAACAATGTTATTGCAACCCATTTTGCTGGAAGTGGTTTTGAAACAAAGCGCATCATCTCCGCTTTGAATGTCGCAATCGCTGATGCGTACATCCTGGCAGCCATCGATATCTATACCATCATTATGCGGAACGCCATGGCTTACGATCTTCACCTTCTCTATATTTACTTTTCTGCATTGGAAGTAGTGGGAGGTCCATGCGGCGGAGTATTTGAGGGTGATATCTTTTACGTTCACACCTTCGCATCTTACAATACGTACCAGGAATGGACGGCGCCCCCAGCGGAGGGATTCTGAACGCGTATCCGTGCGGATCTGTTGTTCTTTTAGTTTAACGCCCTGCCCGTCTATGGTGCCGTTGCCTTCAATGCCGATGTTCTTTGCATCTACGGCTACCAATAAAGCCCATCCCACATCAATGCCGAGGCCATCCGTGAAGGGGTCCATATTCTTATAATCGTTAACATCCGTGCTGCCCAGCAGAACGGCATCCTGTTCAAAATGCAGGGTGACTTTATCTTTCAGTACGATAGTGCCGGAAAGGAAGGTGCCTTTGGGGAAGATCACTTTGCCGCCGCCACTGTTATGGCATTCGTCAATAGCTTTCTGAATGGCTTCGGTATTCGGTTTCTGCCCATCGCCTACAGCGCCGTGGGAGGTAATGTTTACATCTTTGGCATTAATGCGCAGGCATGCCAATAGCAACAGGCAAAGCGTTATAGCTCTCATAAAGTGGAAATTCGTGTAAGCCGAAATTAACAGTTGTGGAGAATAAATCAAAGGTTCAGGGAAGATAATACCGGATACGGAGAAGATGACATTGGTATTATCAGGAAGAAATAGTCAGTTTTTGAGTAACAAATATTTAACAATTCACATGGGGTACTTAATCTCAAGATTGACAAGGGATTGTAAATTTAGTTAACACGTCATTAACCAATTGATAACAATAAACAGATTTTTTTTTAAGCGTTTCCCAGTGTAGAACAATCTTTTCGTACAGGTTAGATATATACCGAAAAGGGAGCGTGATAAACCTCAGTCCATAGAATAAATTTTTTATTCCACTGTCTTTATACAGCCTATATATAAAATCCCATCTGGTAAGGTTTTGTTTCATATTTAGCATTTAAATTCAAGAGGTCCTTCTACTAAGAGTATAAATAGCAGGATAAAGGGTGAATCCTTTTTACAAAAACAGGTCCGGATGTAATGGCCCGCCGGGAGTAACGGCGTATTTTTCCAGGTCGGTGATCCCTTCGTCCTTTAATACATCTTCATCAATAAAATTATTGCCGGTGCAAACAGCGGAAGACCTGCTCAGGATGTAGTATACCGCGTCTGCGATAATATCCGGTTTGCGGCTTCTGCTGATAAGTGCTTCGCCTCCCAGGAGATTCCTTACCGCGGCAGTGGCAATAGTAGTAGCTGGCCAGAGAGAATTGGCGGCAATACCATAAGGTTTTAATTCTTCCGCCCATCCTAATACGAGCATACTCATATTGTATTTGCTGATGGTATAAGCCACATGCGGGCCCAGCCATTGCGGTGCCAGATTGATGGGAGGGGATAAGGTGAGTATATGCGGATTGTTGCCTTTTTTCAGCCAGGGGATGCAATGCCGGGTAACAAGAAAAGTGCCCCGCACATTGATATCATACATCAGGTCGAACCGTTTGGCGGGCGTTTGTTCTGTATTCGTCAGTTGTATAGCGGACGCATTATTGATGAGGATATCTATTCCGCCGAATTTGTCCACGGCCTGCTGAACGGCCTGTTGAATATTGGCTTCGTCCCGGATATCCACCTGTACGGGCAGTGCTTTGCCACCTGCTTTTTCCACGGCTTCTGCTACGGAAAAAATAGTGCCGCCAAGACGTGGGTCTTCTTCCACACTCTTTGCGGCAATAACGATGTTAGCGCCTTCAGCAGCCAGTTTGAGGGCAATCGCTTCTCCGATGCCTCTGCTGGCGCCGGTAATGAAAACAGTACGGTCCTTGAAAGTCATATTGCGATCATTTTACTAAAGGTATGTTATTATCCTTTATACATGACCTGCTTTGTGATGTCGTAATTCAGGGTTTCTATGGATTTTTATTTTCATTTTACTTCTTTGGGGGTAAAGGTGCTGGCAATGACGTTGCGCACCGGTTTAAGTGTTTGCAGATAATTATAAACAGCTTTCAGTTCAGTGTCAGACATTCCCTTGTAAGCACTCCAGGGCATAGGGGAGCCTTCAACGATCCTGCCTAAACGAAAGCGGGCGATAAAGTTTTCCTCACTCCAGTTGAAGATGCGGCTGCTGGAATCCGGGGTGATGTTTGGCGGGAAGAAAGTGCCCAGGCGTTCTTCCATGGGTGTACCGCCTGCAAAAGATTCCCCGATAAAGTTACCTGCCAGGTCTCTGGCCGTGTGGCAGCCATTACAGTTGGCGATATTGTGGGCAAGGTATTTTCCATATTCAGCAGAACTGTCCCGCACAACGGATTTGGGAACTTCTCCATGTGGCCCGTTGGGTTTGATCATATAAGCCTGGATGAGATTGCCCATAAAGTTTAGGTTATGTTTTGGTACCTCATTTTTAACAGGAGGGCGGGAGCGGAGGTAAGAGATGATGGCGGTGAGGTCTTCATCACTGGCATCGTGGAAGGACATGAATTCGTACACCGCGCGCCCGTCTGCGTGTACGCCATACCGTAGGATACGTGCAATGGCTTCATCAGAGTATTTACCGATCCCTGTTTCTTCGTCCGGGGTGATGTTTTTGGAATAAATATCCCCCACAGGCAGTTTGAATACTACACCGCCGGATAAAGGAATGTCCTGGCCAAGGTTCAGCAGGGAATCGTTGTTGGCGGTACTGTGGCAGTCCATACAGTGGGCGGGACCGAATACCAGGTGTTTCCCATGAGCGATCACTGCACTGTCTTTCGAGGCTTTGATATCCGGAAAGGGAGCATCGTATTTCAGTTTTTGCCGGAAAGGGGTCAGCAGCAGGATAATTGCGATGGGTGTTAATACTATTATCGCCGTCCATTTGAGGATTTTTTTGATCATGAGCCTTGGGGTATTTTTGTTTTCTGAGGCTAAGGTATTGCAGGGCTGAGGGAGCTGAAATGTGAAAGTGGGTGAGTTGGGGGAATTGGGGGATGAATTGGAGATATGGAATCGGGTACTTTTTTCATCTTAATGTTATGAGATACCTATACCTGTTTATCGTTCCGTTTATGGCGTGTCATAAGGTTACACGTACACCTCTTTTATTCCAGGGAAGGGGTTTTGTTTTGTCTGATACACTTTACAATGTAAGAGCAGAATATGAGGAATATGATGGCTACGCAGCCTATCCCATTTATTATAAGGGGGAAATGCGCGATACCATAGGGATTGCTACGATGTTCAGGCGTGGAGATATTAAGAACCGTAGGTATTTCGATGAAGCAGTGCATGGATATACTTCAGATCTGAAATTGTTTGTGGATACCAGTGTGAAAACCATGATTGAATCAATGACCTATAAGGATAGCAGCCGGACAACAATTGATAGCGTTGTGAATAAAAATGCTTTCCTCCTGACTATCAAAAACGGCGGCGACAGTTTGTTTTTTATTGGGGATAGCTATTATCTCCGTTCCGTATGCCGGGAGGTGAAAAACAATCAAGGGGATTGGGTAAGGGTAGAAAAGAGGCTGGAGGTGCCCTGTATGACGCGGGATATCCTCTATCTGAAGCCGGGTGAAATAATCATTTCGAAGGTTTACAGGTATAAAGGCAATGTGCTGGTACCGTGCCGGGTGGTGTTGAGTAATATGGGGAGTAAGGTTTATTCTAATGTTTTTATGGATAGTGTGGATTCCTGTTTGCTGGAGTGATACTCAGCCGGATATTTGGATCATAAGTTCTCAATAACGGCTATTTGCGGTACGATCTTCATGTTTTCAATCAATAGTCGCTGTTTCCCATTTTCATAAGCCAGGAACAGCCCTGTTTTAAAGATCTTCTCCATAATATTATCTACAGACCCTATGTTTTTGATCTTTACAGTAATCTCTGATGTGTCATGCTGAAATTTCAGAATATCGTTTGGTTTGACATTACCGCTTAATAATTCACCCACTATTACCAAACCTCTGTTGGTTATTTTAAATGTATCTTCTATTCTGAAAGTAGTCATACTGAAAGATATAAAAAAAACCGGACCAATTACCTGGCCCGGTCCCGCAGATCCACTCCCTCCAGCTTAATTAGTCGCGCCGCCATTGACTAACAAGTGCTGTCCTGAAACGAAAGAGGACAGATCACTGGCAAAGAACTCCGCCAGGTTCGCCACATCTTCTACTTCAGCCAGCCTTCCCATAGGGCAGCTATCCAGCAATTGTTTCCTTAATTCAGGGTATGCTTTGGGATCTGCAAAGATGCCGGAGTGATCTACTGCAAAAGGAATGATAGAATTCACGGTTACACCTCTGTGGCCTATTTCTTTGGAAAGGATGTCCACTAAATATCTCGGGGTGGTTTTGCTGCCGCCATATACTGCCATACCGGGAACAGGGAAGGAGGTCGTACTGGACGCGATGTAAATGATCCTTCCATTATCAGCTACATGTTTTGCGGCCTGCTGCATGGTGAAGTAAGAACCTTTGGTATTAATGGAAAACACTTTGTCGAATTGTTCTTCTGTGAATTCTGTTACGGGTACTTCCACCATTTCAATCCCTGCGTTCGCTACCACGATATCTATCTTTCCAAAGGCAGCGATGGCTTCTGCGAATAATCTTTGCAGGTCTGCCACTTTACTTACATCTGCCTGTACGGCTATGACCCTTGCGCCCATGGCGGTGATATTGCTGACTACTTCATCGGCAGAAGATTTGTCTTTAGAATAATTGATCACGATATCTGCGCCGAGAGCTGCGTAACGTTCGGCAATAGCTTTCCCTAAGCCCCTTGCTGATCCTGTGATCAGGGCTACTTTGTTGTTTAACCTGTTCATGTCTTTAGTTTTTTGAAAATGAATTATGCCATACCGCCGTTTACGCCAATATTTTGTGCGCTGATCCATTTGGCGTCATCGCTGGCGAGGAAGAGAACGAGGCCGGCAATATCATCCGGTTCGCCAATGCGGTTGAAAGCGGAGAGAGATGCGAGGCGGGCTATCACTTCCTGGGATTTACCGTTAGTGAAAAGCTCTGTATTGGTAGGGCCAGGAGAGATGGAGTTTACATTGATGCCCCTGCTGCCTGCTTCTTTTGCAAATACCCTGGTGAGTTGTTCTACGGCTGCTTTGGTAGCTACATAAGTACCATAGCCGGGCAGCATAATACGGAGAACGGAAGTGGAGAAGTTGATGATGCTTCCTTTGTCTGCCAGGCGGGTAGCAGCTTCACGCATGGTGTTGAAAGTGCCTCTTACATTGATGTCGAACTGGCGTGTGAACTCTTCGTCTGTTGTATCTTTTATCAGTTTGGTGATCATGATGCCGGCATTATTCACCAGTACATCTACTTTGCCATATTCAGCAATGGTGGCATCAAAGAGTGCTTTCACCTGTGCAGCGTTACTTACATCTGCCTGGATGGCGATAGCATTTCCGCCCTGTTGTTTGATGCCGTTCACTACCTGTTCGGCGGCATCTTTGCCACCTGCGTAGTTGACCACTACACTGGCGCCTGCATTAGCCAGTTTATGTGCAATGGTAGCACCGATACCTCTTGAGGAACCTGTTACGATGATTACTTTTCCTGTTAGCGTGCTCATGATTTTTTGTTTTAGTTTGATAGAACAAAGATCATCCGTTTTGAGCGCCCGGGAAGACGAGTATTTAACAAAAAGATACAAATTCCTAAGAAAGGTGTTGTTTTCTGAAGAGAACAGGGGAGAGGTCCGTATGTTTTTTGAAATAGTTGGAGAAATGGGTGGATTCTGTAAAGCCCAGCTGCCAGGCGATCTCTTTAATGGAAATGGAGGAATTCTGCAGCAGGGATTTGGCTTCGGCAATGGTTTTCTCCGATATCCAGGTGCCAATGGCCTTGCCGGTTTTGCTTTTGATCACATTGCTGAGGTAATTGGGGTGGAGGTTCAGCTCGTCTGCATAGTCCTGTATACGGTAAGGCTTGTCTGCCTTGCCGCTCATAAGGTCCCGGTAGTGCTTTTCCAGCGACCTTTTAAAGGTCTTTACGATCTGGGAGCTTCTGTTGCCTTCATATATAGGATTATAATCTTCCCAGAAGTATTCCTTGATCTTCAGGAGCAGTACCACAAACAGGTTGCCGATGAGGCGGTTCCTGTAGAGGGAGTTTGAAAAGTATTCTTTCTCTATCTGCTGGTACAGTTGTTCAAACTGGGCAAAGATCTCCGGTTTCAATACCCTTGGCGGTACGGTTTCCGCCAGCAGGAAGGGGAATTCCTCGAAGATCTTTGGGTGTACATTCTCTTTCAGGAAGGATTCGCTGAGGGTAATAAGGCATACTTCCCGCATCTCCTGCCAGTGAAAGGATTTAAAATGACCCGGGTTGGTGAAGTAGATGGTGCCGGGTACGGTGCTGAACACCTGGTCGTCTGTCGTATATTGTCCGGATCCGTCTTTTACAAAAACAAAGGAGAAGAAATTGGTCCTGTACACCGGCGATTTGTAGGGCAGGGTATCGTGTATGTCTTTCAGATTATGAATAGTGAAATCGGACTGTACATCGATCTTGTCGAGTGGAAGGCCCAGGTACACGTATTGATCATACAGCCTATTAAAAACCAGTTTTTCGGTTGTTTTTTTCATGGAATACAAATATACACATGATGGGGCAGGATGCTAAATAGTATGCTTAAACTTATATTAGCCATTATCTTGACATTAGCAATTACTTTCCTTAAATTTATTGTTAAATCCTAAGCAGTTTATTTTGTCAATAAGGTCTGTTCATAACGAATCAGCACTGCTGGAGCAGGTAGCGCAGGGAGAACCGGAAGCGTTTGCAGCACTTTTTTATGCCTACCACCAGCAATTGGCAGAATACATCTACCTGCTCACAGATTCCCTGGAAATGACACAGGACATTGTGCAGGATGTGTTCATTAAGATCTGGACGAAAAGAGAAACCCTTCCTTCCCTGAACAGTTTTACCCATTACTTATTTATACTCAGCCGGAACCATGCTTTCAATTGTTTGCGCCAGCGGGTGAATGAACAGGCCCGTCAACAGCAATGGGCAAGGCAGGTGGAGCAGGAAGCCATTCCATCCGGCTACCGGGAGGACGATTACCGGGCTATCCTGGATGCTGCAGTAGCCAAATTACCTCCCCAGCAGCAAAAAGTATATTTCCTCAGCCGGCATAAGCGGCTGAAACATGAGGAAATAGCTATACAACTGGGCATCTCTACGGAAACCGCCAAAAAACACATGAAGCTGGCCCTGCGTTCCATTACGCAATACGTTCGTAATCATCCTGATGCGGCGTTGTTAGTTGTTCTTTTACTGCATTGAAAAAATCTTTTCCTTCCAACTACCCCTTTTTAGAAACCGCTGTGTCTTTAGTCTATAGAATCTTATCATATGGCTAATGAAAGGCTCACCTATTTATTCTACCGTTATTTCCAGAAAACGGCCAGCCGGGAGGAACTGGATGAGCTAAGCCTGCTTATCAATGAGCCTGAAAACGAAGCGGCTGTAAAGCTGCTGATGGAAGAAGCCTACCTGTTATTTGAACCGCAGGGGGATGTGCTCAGCGAAACACAAAGCGAACAGATCCTCACGAATGTACAGTCCCGTACCCGTAAACATATTACCTGGTGGCGCAGGATGGCTGTTGCAGCTGCTGTGCTGGTATTTGTCTCCGCCGGTCTTTATGGCTGGCTGCAAATGGGAGATTGGAAACCGGCACCTGTAATAGCCCGGCAGAACGATGTGCTTCCCGGTACCAATAAAGCCGTGTTACACCTGGCAGATGGAACAGTGGTTACTTTGGACAGTGCAGGCAACCAGGTGATCCAGCAGGGAGGCACCATCATCAACCAGCAAAATGGTCAGCTGCGTTACAATGCAAATGACCCTAACGCCGCTACTGTCAGCTTTAATACACTGGCTACACCACGCGGTGGTCAATACTCGGTTACCCTGCCGGATGGCAGTAAGGTTTGGTTGAATTCCGCTTCTTCCCTCAGGTTCCCTACCGCTTTCACTGGTTTGGAAAGGAAGGTGGAATTAACGGGAGAGGCTTATTTTGAAGTGGCTAAAAATGCAAAACAACCTTTTAAAGTAACACTGGAAGATAAAACAACGATCGAAGTACTGGGCACTCACTTTAACGTGAATGCTTATAAAGATGAACCTGCGATCAGCACCACTTTGCTGGAAGGCGCTGTGCGGTTAACGAACGGGAAGGCACGGATCACTATCAAACCCGGAGAGCGCGCGCAGTTACAGGAAGGGGGCACAAAGTTTGTGATAGACCGGCCTGATGTAGACAGGGTGGTAGCCTGGAAGAATGGATTCTTCCAGTTCGATGGGGACAATATCACCCTGATCATGAAGCAACTGTCCCGCTGGTATGATATAGAACCTGTATATGCCGGCAACATGAACATGAAAGACTATTCCGGATATATTTCCCGCAACTCCAATATCTCTGAGGTATTGAAAATGCTGGAGCTGACCAACGAAATTAAGTTTAAGGTAGAAGGAAGGAAAGTGACGGTAAGTGCTATTAAGTAATGCAATTGATGATACCAGATTATTAACCAAAAAACTGATCCACAGTATGAAAGGACTATTCCACTAAACGAACAACCAAGCATTTTCTGCAAAAAGAAAACAGGAGCGGTTGCGACGCTCCTGCGGATTCTTTGGGCAGCCTAAAAAACGTCTAGATCAACGATTTCTTAATTCACCCAAAACATTGCAAAGGTATGGATTCCTATACAAAAAGTAACGGGAGGGCCACTTCTATGCGGCATCTCCTCAAAATATTCCTTGTCATGAAGTTGCTTATAGTACTGATTACAGCAACCTGTTTACAAGTCAGTGCAAAGGTTTCTGCACAGACGGTAACGCTATCGGGGAAGAACATCTCCCTGCAGCGGGTATTTGAAGAAATAAGGAAACAATGTGATTACCAGTTCCTCTACAATACGCACCTGCTGAAGGAAACGCGTAAAGTGGACCTGAATGTGAAGGAAATGCCTTTCCAGCAGGTATTGAACATCTGCCTGAAGGACCAGCCGGTGACCTATGTGATCTCCGGAAAAACCATCATTATCAGGCAGGTGCAGCCGGAAGAAGTGCCGGCACCTGTAGTGGAGGAAATCAAAGTGCAAGGTAAGGTCACGGAAAAAGGTACACCGCTGGTAGGTGTTACCGTAAAAGCAAAAGGTACCAATACAGGTACTGTTACAGATGTCAACGGGACTTATACCATCAGCGTACAAAAGGATGCAGTACTGGTATTCAGTTATATCGGGCACACCACACTGGAAGAACCGGTGAATGGCCGCACAAACATTTCTGTAGAGCTGGAAGCTTCCCGCAGCAATATTGAAGAAGTAGTGGTAGTGAGTTATGGTACACAACGCCAGCGCAGCATCACAGGTGCTATTTCAAAAGTATCTTCTAAAGAAGTGCAGGATATCCCTGCTGCTGAATTTGGTCAGAAACTGCAGGGACGTGTAGCCGGTGTACAGATCAGCCAGGTATCCGGCCGTCCGGGACAGGGTATGACCTTCAAGATCAGGGGCGCCGCTTCCCTTGGTTCCGGTAACCAGCCTTTGATAGTGGTAGATGGCCAGCCCATCACCAACGAAAACATCAACCTCCTCAACCCGGATGATATAGAAAGTTTCTCTGTGCTGAAAGATGCATCCACTACAGCACTATATGGCTCAAGAGCTGCGAACGGCGTAGTGATCAT
Source organism: Chitinophaga niabensis (assembly GCF_039545795.1). Lineage (NCBI taxonomy): Bacteria > Pseudomonadati > Bacteroidota > Chitinophagia > Chitinophagales > Chitinophagaceae > Chitinophaga > Chitinophaga niabensis. The sequence continues at coordinate 2,018,119 of NZ_CP154260.1, forward strand.
TACTACCAAACAGGCTAAAGCAGGGCGTACTACCATGTCGCTCAACAGTTATTACGGCTGGCAGTCTGTTCCCAAAAGAGGTAAACCGGATATGATGAATGCCCGTGAGTTTGCCACTTTTATGAATGGTTTCTATGAAGACAAGATCAAGTATGAAAACTGGAAGAACCCGGCTACAGGCCTGGCTGAAATTCCGGATGATTACAAAGATCCTTCGAAGTACGGAGAAGGAACTGACTGGTATGATGCGGTATTGAGAACAGCGCCCATGACCAATCACTCCCTGAATATTTCAACGGGTACAGATAAAGTATTGTCCAGCACTACACTCACCTATTTCAACCAGGACGGAGTGATGTATAATACCGGTATGGAACGTTTCTCTTTACGTTCCAACAATGAGTACCGCCCTAATGAGAAACTGAAACTGGGTTTAAACCTGAATCCCGTTTATCAGAATGATAAGAATACCCGCAGTGGTTCGATTGATAATAACCGTAACGTGGTGTCAGGCGGGCTGATCAGTTCTCCATTGATCCCCAAGATCAATCCTGATGGTACTTATCCTACTAAAACAAGTTCTTACGGCATGTATGCGCTGCCTAACTTTTACCAGCAGCTCATGATCATGAATATTAATCAGAAGTCGCTGCGTTTGCTGACGAATGTGTACGCGGACCTGGAACTGTTGCCAAACCTGCATTTCAAGACCACGTTCAATACGGACCTGGGTAACTATGATTACAATGCTTTCTTTCCTTCCGCCACAGGATCATTTGGCAGCCCTCCACCGCGTATACCTTCTGCTGTAGCCAGTTCTGCCAACATTGTTTCCTGGCTGAACGAAAACATGCTCACATACAACTTCAAAGTGAAAGAGCATAACATTGACCTGCTGGCAGGATACAGCGCGCAGAAATATGATCAGAACTACCGGACCATCAATGGTTCCAATTTCCCCAGTGATAAAATTCCCTGGATCATTGGCGCTACTACCACTACAGGTAATACCAACAATACTGCCTGGACGATGGCTTCCTGGTATGGCCGTGCGAACTATAGCTTCAGGGATAAATATTACCTCACCGCTACTATCCGCCAGGATGGATCTTCCCGTTTTGGTGAGAACAAAAAGTGGGGTTATTTCCCTTCTGCTTCCGTGGGCTGGATCGTGAGTGAAGAACCTTTCTTCCCTAAATCAGATGCCTTGTCTCTCCTGAAAATAAGGGGTAGTTATGGTTTGACCGGTAATAATAACATCGGTGACTATACGCAGATCTCTTTACTCAGTGCCACCAACTATGTATTTGATGGTGCATTGGCTCCGGGGCAGTCCATCAGCCAGCTGGGTAACAAAGACCTTACCTGGGAAACTTCCAAACAACTGGACCTTGGTCTTGAACTGTCTTTGCTGAAAGACCGTATTTCTTTCACCTATGATTACTACAGGAAGGAAACGGACAATATGCTCTACCAGATGAATATTCCCTGGGCTTCCGGTTATGGGTCTATTAAATACAATGTGGGAACTATCAGGATGTGGGGCCATGAGTTCCAGGTGAACTCCCGCAACCTTACCGGCGAGCTGGAATGGAATACCAATTTAAATATCTCCTTTAACGATAACAAGGTGATCAGCCTGCAGAATGGTACACCTATTGGTGGTATCAATACTTACAGTGATTACAACCGCACGGCGGTGGGCAGAAGGATCGGTGAGTTCTGGGGATATGTATTTGATGGTATTTACATGACGCAGGATGAATACAACAGGCAGCCGAAACATGCTACCTCCGCCGTGGGTTCAACCAGGATGAAAGATATCAGCGGCGATGGCATCATCAATGCCAGTGATAAGGATTATCTCGGTAATCCCAACCCTACCCTGATCTTTGGTATGGCAAATGACTTCCGTTATAAGAAGTTCGATTTCTCTATCGTAGTATCCGGGCAGGCAGGGAATGATATCATGAACACCAATATGCAGAACCTGGTGAATATAGATGGTATCTTCAACGTAACGAAAGACATGGCTAACCGCTGGCGTTCAGAACAGAACCCGGGTAACGGCAAGGTGCCAAGAACACTGGCCAACACTACGGAACTGTATCGCCTGGCTAACTCCAACTGGGTGTTCTCCGGTGATTACCTCACCATCAAAAACATTTCACTGGGGTATACGGCAGATATGAGCAGACTGAAATACCTCAGGTCCATACGTTTTTACGCGAGCCTGCAGCAGGCATTTGTGTTCACCAAATATCCCGGTCAGAACCCTGAGGTGAATGATACGCGGGATAACCAGACTACGGCCGGGCAGGACAATGGAACCTTCCCCATCCCGAGAACACTTATGTTCGGTGCAAACATTAATTTCTGAGGCATTCACAATTAATTTAAAAGTATGAGACCGGTTATATATATAATACTCACCTTTTTGTTATTCTCTTCCTGCAAGAACAACTTCCTCAATGAATTCCCGGAAGGGCAACTGAATGAGAAGAACTTTTATAAAAGCACTGCAGATTTCCAGCAGGCGCTGACAGGAGCTTACGCACCACTGAGAGGAGCGATCGATCCCACCAGGGGTACTTATGTAGCAGGTTCCGGCATCAATAATATTGCCTTTTTCATGGACGAAATGCGCTCTGATAATACCCACTATGATTACAATGCAAAAGACCGCGGCGGGATAGGTTATGAGCAAATAGCAGACTTCCTGGACGATGCCCCCAATGGTGTAATATTAAGCAGGTACAGGGCAGCCTATACAGGTATTTCCCGCACGAATGTGATCCTGGACAGGATAGAGACGATAGATTTTACGATGGCAGAGGCAGATAAAAATGTGATCGTTGGGGAAGCAAAGGCTTTGCGTGCACATTATTACTTTGACCTCGTGCGCCACTATGGAGCAGTGCCTTTACACCTGCATGAAGTAAAAACAGCCGGTGATGCTTTCCTGGCCCGTACCGGTGTGGATTCTGTTTATGCACAGATCATCAGCGATTTTACAGATGCGCTGGGTTTACTGGCGGCGCCTGCTAAATTCCCGCAATCCGGCCATATCACCAAAGGTATGGTGGCAACAGAACTGGCGCTGGTGCATATGACGATGCAGAAATTTGACCTTGCCGTTCCTTTACTGCAAAGTGTAACCACTATGGGTTATGACCTGCTGCCTACTTATGCAGAAGTATTTGATCCCAATAAGAAGAACAGCATTGAATCCATTTTTGAGATCCAGTACAAAGATGGTACGGATGGGCAGCAGGGCAACCTGATCTACCGTTTTATTCCTGTAACACCCAATACGCTGAACATCCTGGGCATCACTTATAACAATACAGATGGCGGTTGGAACATACCAACAGATGATATGGTTGCCGCTTACGAGCCGGGAGACAAAAGGCTGGACGAAAGTATTGCCGTGGTAGAAGGTGCCCTGAATTCCAATACTGATTTTATACCGGAAAGAATCGTTAGTATTGTAGGGTATGCGGGTCCTCCGGCCGGAAAGATCGCCAAAAGGTTCATCAAAAAATACCTGCACCCGCCTTACACACTTGTTAATAACACCAAAGATAACTGGCCGGTGTTCAGGTATGCAGATGTATTGCTGATGCTGGCGGAAAGCCTGAACGAAACAAATAAGCCGGGAGAAGCATTGCCGCACCTGAACAGGGTACGCAGAAGGGCAGGTTTACTAAACGATATCACTACTACAGACCAGGCCCAACTGCGCGACATCATTGCGAAAGAAAGGAGAGTGGAACTGGCTTTTGAGAACCACCGCTGGTTAGACCTGGTGCGTACCAAAAAAGCAGTGGCTGTGATGAATGCGCATGGCATTGTGATGAAGGCCACTTATGGTTACCTGTTACCCACTTCTTACACCGTGAATGATAACAAACTGGTATTTGCCATTCCTTTCGCAGAAAGGCAGATCAACACAAAACTGACACAGAACCTGGGCTATTAAAATTTCCATTTATGAAATACAAATTGGATAAAGCGCAAATTGAAAGCTATCAGAAAAACGGGTTTATAGTGATCGAAGACTTCCTCTCGCAGGAAGAGCTGGCACACTGGCGCAAAGTGGTGATGGAAGCCGTAGAACAAAGAGCCGGCAGAAAAATGCCGGGTAAGGATACTAAAGTGGGAGAGGATGATGGTATTAATGAAGATGCAGAATACTTCGGGAAAGTGTTTGACCAGTTGCTGAACCTCTGGCAAACGCATGATGGTGTGAAAGAGATCATGCTGGATGAACGCATCGGCCAGATGGCCGCGCAATTATCCGGTTCCGAAGGCATCAGGATCTGGCATGACCAGGCCTTGTTTAAACGGCCCTGGGCAAATGCCACTGCCTGGCATCTGGATACACCATTCTGGTCTTTCTCCGATCGTAATGCGCTATCCATCTGGGTAGCGCTGGACGATGCCACTTACGAGAATGGCTGCCTGTATTTCATTCCAGGGTCCTGGCAGCAAACGGGTTTTGAGAATAGCGGTATCGGAAAAAACATGGATGGCATCTTTACCGTGTATCCTCAATTAGCCAAGATTGCATCAGTTGCCGCGCCTATGAAGGCCGGCAGCTGTTCTTTCCATAACGGGTTAACGATCCATGGCGCAGGTGCCAATATGACCAATGGTTTCCGCCGTGCCATGACCTGTGCCTATATGCCGGAAGGTAATACCTTCAACGGGCAGAAGAACATCCTCCCGGATGATTACCTGCAAACACTGAAGATCGGAGATGCACTGAATAATAACGAACAAAATCCGCTGATCTACCCTAAAGCCCTATGATAGTTAAATTCTTTTGTCCAAGGTGGGGAAGTGAACATATACCATGGAGTGTTTTCCTGGAGAATGTAAAAGCTGCAGGTTATGCAGGCGTGGAATGGTTTCCCTATGGAGAAGCCACTAACCCTGTTACCGTACTCAACCTTTTAAAGCAATACGACCTGGAGTTTTCCATTGTAACCGCCGTGTTGCAAATGCCGGAAACTTTTAAAGAGTACCTGCATGTTTTAAAAGAGCAGCTCACTGCACTCAGCCGTTTGCAACCACTGTTCATCAGTACGCAAACAGGCCGGGAGTATTATTCGGAAGAACAGATCATTCAATGCCTGGAAGTTTGCGAAGAAGTAAGCGACCAGCTGGGCGTACCCATATATCAGGAAACCCACCGTAACAAATGGTCCTATGCCGCGCATGCAACAGGGCCCTTGTTGCGGAAGTTCCCGGCGCTTCCTTTAACGCTGGATGTTTCACACTGGTTCTGCGTATCTGAAAGTTACCTGGAAGATCAGCAGGGCATAGTGGCAGAGGCTATCAAACATGCCCGTCATATTCATGCGCGGGTAGGCCATACGGAAGGGCCGCAGGTATGGGATCCTGCATTGCCGGAATATGCAGCAGCTTTGGCTGCACACCTGGCCATCTGGGATGAATGGATAAGACAAAGGGAAAAGAACGGGGACAGCTATTGTACCATTACGCCTGAGTTCGGACCTCCGCCTTATATGGTGATGGGGAACAGAACAGTTCCTGCACAACAGGAGCAATGGCGCATTAATTTATGGATGAAAACGTTTCTGGATAAAAGATACAACCGCACCACATGAAAAGAAGAGAGTTCCTGTTAAATAGTACATTCCTTACCGCCGGATATTCCATTGTGGGTGCCTTGCCGGGAATAGCCCGTACAGCACTGGCTCCCCTGGATACGGACCTGTATAAATTGTTTAAAGACCCACTGCCCGTGTACCGTCCTTTTGTTCGCTGGTGGTGGAATGGTGATAAAGTAGAAAAAGATGAACTGATCAGGGAATTGCGGCTGATGCATGCTGCCGGTATCGGCGGTGTGGAGATCAATCCCATCAAATTCCCTGCCCGTACAGATGATATGGGCAAACCTTCTTTGCAATGGCTCAGCAATGAATGGAACGATCTGTTGCTGGCCACATTCAAAGAAGCGGAATCCCTGGGCATGACCTGCGACCTGATCGTTGGCTCCGGCTGGCCCTTTGGGGCTGAATACCTGCAAGGGGAAGAGCGTTCGGATGTGGTGGTGATAGGCGTGAAAAAACTGGAAGGACCGCTGTATTATGAAACGTCTATGTTCGATCTGTTCAAAGAAGCGGATCCTGCCATCAGTTCTCCCTTCCCGGGCAGAACGCTGGAAATGATGGAACTGAAACTGGTGCCGGAACCGCTGGGTGACCTGAGCCAGGTGAAAGACCTGAAAGCACAGGTAAAAGATGATATCATTAAACTGGATATACCTAAAGGAAAATATGCTTTATACGGACTTGTTAAAATAAAAGGTTTTATGGAAGTGATCAACGGTGCTCCGGGGGCTAACGGCCCTGTGTTGAATCACTACAATAAAACGGCCGTGAACAAGTACCTCAATCATATGACGGACACCATACAGAATAGGATAGGTCCTCTGTCGCGCCACGTACGTGCATTGTTCACAGACAGTATGGAGCTGGAAGGCGCCAACTGGAGCAGTGACATGATGGATGAGTTTAAGAAGCGGCGCGGGTATGACCTTTATCCTTATCTGCCTTTCGTATTGCTGAAGATCGCCTCCATGGGCAACACCTACAATTTTACATATGGGGCTACCCTCACGCCGGAATTTGCTGATATGATACAAAGGATGCGGTATGATTTTGAGCTGACCAAAGCAGAGATCCTGGAAGACAGCTTTATCAAAACATACGTGGCCTGGTGTAAGAAGAACAATGTGAAGTCCCGTGCGCAGGCATACGGCCGGGGATACTTCCTGCTGGAAGGCAGCTTTGAATTCGATCTGCCGGAATGTGAAACCTGGCTGAAGTATGGCATCGGTTATAAGATGCCGGAAGATACACCGCTGCTGGGCAGGGCTTATACCATGATCAACAAGTATGTATCTTCTGCAGCCCACCTGAAAGGGAAACGGTATATCAGCGCAGAAGAACTGACGAATACGGATATGGTATTCAACGATTCCCTGGAGATGCTGAAGGTAGCAGGAGATCAGAGTACGATATCAGGTGTTACGCATCCCATCTTCCATGGTTTTAATTACACACCGCCGGATGCACCTTTCCCGGGCTGGATCAGGTATGGTGGGTTTTATAACGAAAAGAATACCTGGTGGCCTTACTTCCGCCATTTTACAGATTACAAAGCGCGTATCTCCGCTTTACTGCAACAGGGGGATATGTTTGCTGATATCGCAGTATTACCGCCAACAGCAGATATGTGGGGCCAATACAGCGCACAGAACGAGCCATTCCCTTTCATTATCCATCCGCCTTACCAGCCATTGATATGGGAAGCGATCCACAAAAACGGGAACGCCTGCGATCATGTGTCTGAATCCGTGATCCGCGATGCTACGTTTAAAAATGGCTTCATGCATTACGGCCCGCGGAAGTATCACACCCTCTTCCTGATAGAAGTGCTGAGCATGGAACCTGCCACATTGCAAAAGTTGCTGGAATTTGTAGCAGCAGGCGGAAGGGTTTTCTGCATAGAAAAATATCCGGAGAAAGCCACCGGCTGGAAAGATGCCGTGCAGCGTGATCAGCAGGTGAAAGCCCTCGTAGCTAAACTGCAATCCTATCCTGATAAATTCATCCTGCTGAAGAAACCCGAAAAGGATTTCATCGGATGGTATAAAGAAGTACAGGAAGAGTACCAGATCAAACCTTATGTGAAGATCGTCAAACCGGAACCATTTGTAACACAGGTGCGTTACCAGGCCGGGGATACAGAGATCCTGCTGTTCACCAACTCGCATATGGATGATGGCTACACCATGGATATCACTGTTTCCAAAGAGCTGATGGGTAAAAGGGAAGGCTGGATCTGGAACCCTGATAACGGGGAAAGGTATTACCTGAACGGCGTGAACGGATCTTATACATTAGACCTCGGGCCTTCTGATTCAAGATTGCTGGTGTTTGATAAAACGAAAAAAGGAAAACCTGCAGCACCATTTCCATCCGGAGAAGGCGTAAAGATAGCTGGTGCATGGAAGGCGACCTTTAAACATATTGATGGCACTGTGAAAGAGGTAGCGCTGGATGAACTGAAAGACCTGGCCACGGTAGAAACGCTGCAGCATTTTACAGGAACGATCACTTATCGCAATAACCTGCCGGTAACGGATAAAACAGATGCCATCTGGCTGAACCTGGGCAAAGTGCACGGGGTTTCAGAAGTGACCATTAATGGAAAATCCCTGGGTGTGCAATGGTATGGCAGGCGGATCTATAATATTGCATCCGATGTAAAAACCGGGGATAATACGATAGAGGTAAAGATCACCACCAATATGGGGAACTATATGAAAACGCTCACTGATAATAAAGTAGCACAATACTGGACGAATGAACTCCGGAAGAACCAGCCTATTCAGCCTCTGGGCATGATAGGTCCCGTGAGTGTAATGTCTGCTAAAACTAAACAATAACAAAGATGAGATCATTTATAATACTATTATTGACGCTGACGTGCCTGCAGGCATCGGCCAAAGATTACAATGCTTCTTTATTCGGCATCTATTCCGATGGTGTAACACTGAACACCCGCGCTATTCAATATGGCATCGACTATATCAGTAAAAATGGCGGCGGGAGGCTGGTATTCCATGTGGGCAGATACCTCACAGGCTCTATCTATCTAAAATCCAATGTTACCATACAACTGCAGGAAGGCGCGGTGCTGCTTGGGTCGCTGAATCCCTGGGATTACGACCGGAAGATATTCACCGCGCTCGTTTTTGCCTATGAACAGGAGAATGTGGGTATCACGGGTAAAGGTATTATTGATGGGCAGGGGCGCCAGGTGGCACGTAATGTGGTAGACAATATTCATAAGGGAATACTGAAAGATGGGTTCCGTTATGATCGTCCGGAAGCAGAAAGCCGGCCGATGGTCATCAATTTCTATAAAACCAATAATGTTCTTATTAAGGGTATAACGATCAAAAATTCTGCCAGCTGGGTGCAAACATATGATCAATGTAAGAACCTGCACCTGGATAGTATTGTGGTGGACAGTAAGGCATACTGGAACAATGATGGGATTGATATTGTAGACTGTGAAGATGTGAAGATCACCAATTCCTATATTGATTCAGATGATGATGGGGTGTGTTTAAAATCACACGATGGTACAAAGGCCTGCAAAAATGTGCTGATCCAGAATTGTGTGATCCGTTCCAGTGCAAATGGCATCAAATTCGGCACAGCTTCTCATGGCGGCTTTAGTCATATCCGGATTAAGAACATCAAGGTGTTTGATACCTACCGTTCTGCTGTGGCTTTACAGGCAGTAGACGGCGGTTTCCTGGAAGATGTGGAAGTGGACAGCCTGGAAGCATTTAATACCGGCAATGCTATCTTTTTGCGGATAGGAGAGCGGGTAGCAGGCAGAAAAGGAAGACTGGAGAATATCAGGATCAGCAATCTGTATGCAGAGATCCCTGCCACTAAACCGGATGTGGGATATGAATATGAAGGGCCAACAGAAGATATGCCGCGTAATATTTCACCATCAGCTATTGTAGGTATGCCGGATGCACTGATCAACAACGTTAGTTTTAAAAACGTGACCATCAGTTATCCCGGCGGTGCGAATCCCTTCTTTGCAAAGGTAGCGCTGGATACGCTGGACAGGATCGATAATAAGGCAAACGCTTACCCTGAGTTTTCGATGTTTAAAGAGTTACCGGCCTGGGGATTGTTTATCAGGCATGCAAAGAACATTGATATCTCCGGCCTCACGCTTACAGTGGCAAAGAAAGATTTCAGAACGGCAGTGGTGTTTGATAATGTGCAGAATGCAAAGTTCACGAACCTCACGGTGAAAGAGCCGGAGAAGAAAGCCATCAGTTATGCAAAACGTTCAACAGGAATAACTATCAACAATCAGCCTGTTAAATAATCAACAGATCAGCGCGGAGCTGCCAGACAAGTGGGATGAAGGCGCTGTCTTCATCTCCCGGGGGGGAACACTTATCAGGCAGCTCCGCTTTTTTTTGTTCGTGCTGAAAAAAATATTTGGTAACTATTCCTAAAATTTATACTTTCATCCCCGAAGCGAAAGCTCCTTTTTTTATCTCTTTTTGCTTAATCGTTTAAGCGTTATGAAAACTGAGGAAAGATATTTCCTGCAGCAGTAGATCTATTTGCCAATTCGAACCAAATACCATCATGAAATCACGTAACAACCGGCGTAACTTTTTAAAAGATTTTACATTAGGCGCTATTGGCGTAACCGCTTTACCGGCGGCAGTTTTAGCGAAAGACACACCTGAAAGGAAAGCGCCCGGAGCGCGTGGTTTTAATGAAGTATATAAAGGAAAGAACAATAACCGTATTGCATTTCCTATTGGCGGTATCGGCGCAGGTATGTTCTGCATTGAAGGTACAGGTGCTATTTCGCATATGAGCATCCGCCATAACCCTGAGATGTTCTTTGAACCTGCCATGTTTGCTGCGATCAGTATAAAAGGTAAGGGCGCAAAAGTGCTGGAACAACTGGTGCCGGACTGGAAGAAGTTCGGGCAGCGGGATGCCGGCCTTGGTGGAACAGGTGGTGCTACCTGGGGCCTTCCGCGTTTTGCGGCGGCTGAGTTTAAAGCACGTTTCCCATTTGCAGAGATCACTTTGAAAGATGCTACCATGCCTGTGGCAGCGAGTATCAAAGCATGGAGCCCATTTGTGCCTACGGAAGAAGATAATTCCAGCCTTCCGCTTGGTGCACTGGAATATCATTTTACCAATACCGGCACTAAAACAGAAGAGTTTGTATTCTCTTACAATGCCCGCAACTTCATGCGGCAGGGAGATGTACAGAACAATATTAAATCTATAAAAAACGGATTCATCTTATCACAGGAAGCCATCACCAATGCCCCGGAAAAGCAGGGCCACTTCGCGATCTATACAACAGATGACAACACTGTGGTGGATCATTGCTGGTTCCGGGGCGGTTGGTTCGACCCGCTGAGTATGGTATGGAACACGGTGAAAGATGGTAAACCCAGGAGCAATGCACCTGTAGAAAAAGATGCACCGGGCGGATCTTTATTTGTGCCTTTCACTTTAAAACCGGGAGAGAAGAAAACAGTTCGTTTGATGATGGCCTGGTATGTACCGGATTCCAAACTGCGTATTGGTGATGATACCACCGGTGCTCCGCACACCTTCCATAAACCATGGTATAGCAGTAAGTTTAAAAGTATCAATGAAGTAGCAGATCACTGGAAGGAGAATTACGAAGTACTGTATAAAAAAACTTCGTTATTCTCTGATGCCTTTTATAAAAGTACTTTACCGCCGGAAGTAGTGGAAGCTGTAGCGGCTAACCTTACCATTTTGAAATCAGCTACAGTAATGCGGCAGTATGATGGCCGTTTCTGGTGCTGGGAAGGTTCCGGCGATAACTGGGGCAGTTGCCACGGTTCCTGTACACATGTATGGAATTATGCGCAGGCTGTTCCTCACTTATTTCCTGCACTGGAAAGAAGCCTGCGTAATACCGAGTTTAAAGAGAACCAGAATGCAGACGGGCACCAGGGGTTCCGTGCAAACATTCCTATCTCTCCTTTAGTACATAATTTCCATGCAGCAGCAGACGGACAGTTGGGCGGCATCATGAAAGTGCACAGGGAATGGCGCATCAGCGGCGACAATGCATGGCTGCAACAGATCTACCCCGCAGTGAAAACCAGTATGGATTATTGTATCCGCACCTGGGATCCTCATAAAAAAGGGATCGTGGAAGAACCGCATCATAATACCTATGATATTGAATTCTGGGGCCCTACGGGTATGTGCACCAGTTTCTACCTGGGTGCATTACAAGCTATTGCATTAATGGGCAAATCATTGGGTAAAGATGTAACGGAGTATACTACACTTTACGCAAAAGGAAAACAGTTCCTGGAAACAGAGCTTTATAACGGTGAATACTTTATACAAAAGATCCAGTGGACAGGATTGAATGCACCGGACCCCACGAAAGCACAATCTTTCCATACGCAATACTCCGAAGAAGCAAGGCAGCTCCTGCAAAAAGAAGGCCCCAAATACCAATATGGAGCCGGCTGCCTTTCTGATGGTATCCTGGGTTCATGGATTGCCCGCGTATGCGGCATGGAGGAACCTGTTGATGCAGCGAAAACAAAAAGCCATCTGCTGGCCGTACATAAATACAACTTAAAGAAAGACCTCAGTGCACATGTGAATCCCCAGCGGCCTACGTTTGCTTTAGGCAATGAAGGCGGATTGCTATTATGTTCCTGGCCAAAGGGCGGCATGCTGTCTTTACCATTCGTGTACAGCAATGAAGTATGGACAGGTATAGAATACCAGGTGGCATCTCACCTGATGTTCATGGGGGAAGTGGAAAAAGGGCTGGATATTGTAAGAGCCTGCCGTAACCGTTACGATGGATCTGTGCGCAACCCCTTCAACGAATATGAATGCGGCCACTGGTATGCACGGGCCATGAGCAGTTATGGTATGCTGCAGGGCCTTACCGGCGTTCGTTTTGATGCGGTGGATGGTACACTGTTTATTGATTCCAGGGTAGGGGATTTCACCAGTTTCATTTCAACAGAAAAAGGTTTCGGCACTGTTAGTCTCCATAAAGGGAAACCATCATTAACAGTAGCATATGGCAATATACCGGTGAAAGAAGTGATCGTTTCCGGTAAAAAAGTTCAATTGGGATAGAGATAAAGACAACCTAACGGCCAATGATGTAAAAGTACGTTCATCCCCATTTTCAGAGGCATACTATGTGATATTTGCTTAAACGTTTAAGTAAGTACCTAATCCTCCTATAACCAAAACTAACAACACGTTTATGAAAGGCTCCTCCCATCAAAGAGCATTAAAGAAAAAGGCATGCTGCTTCTTTCTTTTCTTCTTCACTATCACAGCCGTCAGTTATGCGCAGAAGGTGATCACCGGTAAGGTGACTTCTGCCGCTGATGGTAAACCATTATCTGAAGTAACGATTGTGGTGCAGGGAACGCCGGTTGGCACCACTACTTACCCTGATGGCACTTATGCCATTAAAGTTTCAGGGAATGAGGCCATGCTGGTGTATACCTATGTAGGGTATGAACCGCAGGCGATCACGGTGGGCAATAACAGCATCCTGAACATACAACTGAAACAACAGTCCAGCACACTGGGTGATGTAGTGGTAGTAGGTTTCGGGAAGCAAAAGAAAATGACGGTAACAGGTGCCATATCCAGCGTACCGGTAAACAACATCCAGCGGATTGCTACACCCTCTTTATCAAATGCACTGGCCGGCAGTATGCCGGGTATCATTACACGGCAGAGTTCCGGTGAGCCGGGATATGATGGTGCGGCTGTGTTCATCCGTGGTTTCGGTACCTGGGCTAACAGGGCACCTTTGATACTGGTAGATGGGGTGGAACGTGATATTAACCAGATCAACACACAGGAAATTGAAAGTTTCTCTATCCTGAAAGATGCATCAGCTACTGCAGTGTATGGAGTAAGAGGAGCTAACGGCGTAATTCTTATTGTTACAAAAAGAGGTAGTACGGGTAAACCGAAAGTGATCTTCCGTACGGAGAATGCAAGTTTACAGGCTTTGCGCTTACCGGATTATATCAACGGCCCGGAGTACGCAGGCCTGATCAATGAAGCCCTGGCGAACAATGGCCAGCCTGCAAGGTACACGGAGGCTGAGCTGCAGAAGTTCAAAGACGGTTCTGATCCTTATCTCTATCCCAATGTGGATTGGACGGATGCAGTGCTGAAAAGGAACACTTTCCAGAGCATCAACAACCTGAGTGTTTCCGGTGGGAATGAAATTATTAAGTACTATACAAATGTTGGGTACACGGTGCTGAATGGTATTTATAAACAAGACCCTAAGAACGCCTACAAAACAAATGCACAGATGAAACGGTATAACTTCCGTTCCAATATGGATATCAATGTTTCCAAAACTATCAGCATTGAATTGGGCATCGGTGGTGTGATACAAAAAGGCAATTACCCGGGTACAGGCGCACCTGCCATTTTTGATGCACTAAAGATCACCTCACCGATCAACTATCCGAAACTGAATCCCGATGGTTCTGTTGCCGGAGCTTCTACTTCTTATCTGCAAAACAATCCCTGGGGGCTGGTAACGCAATCGGGGTATACACGGCAGGACAGGAATACATTGCAGGGAACTTTCGGTGGTAAATGGGACCTTTCCAAACTTGTAACGCCAGGCCTTTCCGTACGCGGACTATTTGCTTACGATCACTATTATTCTGCTTCAACTGACCGTATAAAACCTTATGCCATCAAACAATACCTGGGTAAGGATGCGAACGGGAACGACCGGTATTCTTCACCACCCATCCGTGAGGAACAGCCCATGACCTATGTGTTGCACAATGGTGCTAACCGGGCTTATTATACAGAAGCAGGCATCAACTATAACCGCACTTTCGGGGATCATACCCTGACAGGTATGGCGTTAGGGAACCGCCGTGAATACATTGACCTCACGGCAGGATCTACTTTAAACAACCTGCCATACAGGCGGCAGGGGCTGGCAGGGAGGATCACTTACAATTATAAGAACCGTTACCTCGCAGAAGTGAATGCAGGGTATAACGGATCAGAGAATTTTCCGGAAGGCAAACAATACGGTTTCTTCCCTTCTGCTTCGGCAGGCTGGATCATCAGTAATGAAAAGTTCTGGCACATAGACGCTGTTTCCAACCTCAAAATAAGAGGATCATATGGCCAGGTAGGTAATGACCAGATAGGGGCAAGGCGTTTCTTATTCCTCACTACCATCAACCGCCAGGGGCAGTCCTATTTCTTTGGAGATAACCAGCGGTTCTACCAGGGTTTTGAAGAAGCACAGATCGGGAATGACGATGTGACCTGGGAAGTGGCCACCAAATCAAACATTGGTATGGACCTGGAGTTATTCAAAGGCATCATCAGCCTGCAGGTAGATGCGTTTAAAGAAAACAGGGAAGGCATCCTTATTCAGCGGGGTGTAATACCACGCGTTACAGGTTATTATCCCTGGACCCTGCCTTATGCCAACCTGGGTAAAGCAAAGAATTCCGGTGTTGATGCATTGCTGGAAGTGCGGCATACTACCCGCAAAGGTTTCTATTACAACTTCAGGGGTACTTTCACCTATGCTAAAAGTATCTGTACACAAAACGATGATCCCATCCCGAAGTATGATTATCAATCTTTCGTAGGGCAGCCTATTGATCAGCCCATGGGATTGATTGCGCTGGGTTTTTTTAAAGACCAGGCGGATATAGAGAAAAGCCCGAAACAGAATTTCATGGACCAGGTAAGGCCGGGTGATATCAAGTACCAGGACTATAACAACGATGGTGTAGTGGATGATTACGACCGTGTGCCCATAGGTTATCCCAGGACGCCGCAGATGGTATATGGCGCCGGTGCGAGTTTTGGCTACAAGGGTTTTGAACTGAGCTTTTTCTTTACAGGTGTGGCACGCACCAGCCTGTTCGTAGACGGCCCTTCCATGTATGCCTTCCAGATGGGATTGGGTACTTACAACATCTTACGTGAGTACTATGATAACCGCTGGACACCGCAAAACCCCAATGCCAAATATCCGCGCGCATCCCCTTTACAGAATCCCAACAATAACAGAACGTCTACCTTATTCCTGCAGGATGCATCATACATCCGGCTGAAGAGTGCGGAGATAGCCTATAATTTTGTCATCAAACGCGGGCTGGAAGGTATCCGGCTGTTCATTAACGGATACAACCTGGCTACCTGGGATAAGATAAAAGTGATAGATCCGGAATCCAATTACGGTACGGGGGGATATCCTTTGCAGCGCAGCATCAATTTCGGGGCACAGCTTTCGTTTTAATCAATCTTCAAACTTAACAGATGAACAAGTTTCTTGTTTTAGTCACCATATTGCTCTTTTCAGCATCATGCACCAAAGACTATCTTAAAAAAGCGCCGGATGAAGACCTGGACATAAAAAAGGTATTTTCCGAAAGGAAATACGCAGAGTCTTTCCTCTCTTCGGCCTACAACAATGTTCCCGTTATGCTGGGCGCGGCAGACTGGGATCAGCGTAATCCATTCACGGGCGCCAGTGATGAAATGGAGATCACTTTCCTGGGGGCTTATTCCCATCTGTTGAACTCAGGCGCCTGGAGTGCGAATGACTACTTCCCGGATGTATGGGGTTTTATGTATGAAGGCATCCGTAAAACAAATCTTTTCCTGGACAATGTGGCACAGGTGCCGATGGATGAAACCGAGCGGAACAGGTGGATAGGAGAAGCTACTTTCCTGCGGGCTTTCTTTCATTTTATGCTGGCACGTATCTATGGTGCCATTCCTATCGGTGATCATGCGTATACCCTCAGTGAAGATTATTCCAAGATCCGCCGGCAACCCATTGAAAAAGTGATTGAATTCATCACCAGGGAATGTGATAAAGCTGTGCCATTGCTGGAATGGAAAGTAGCCCCGGATAAACTGGGCCGTGTTACCAAAGCGGCAGCGCTGGCATTGAAATCGCAGGCCTTATTGTATATGGCCAGTCCGCTTTGGAATGGTAACCCTGATTACACCGGCATCAAAGATAAAGAGGGGGTGCAGCTCTTTCCTGCTTTCGACAAAGAGCGCTGGAGAAGAGCGGCGGTTGCAGCAAAGGAATGCATAGATGGGGTAGAAGCAAATGGATACAGGTTATACCGTGCCGCGAATAACGATCCTGTGAGGAATTACCAGGAAGTGTTCATTGAACGGAATAACGCTGAGGTATTATTTGCCCGCAATGCAGGAGAACATTCGCATTTTGAACGTTGCAGCAATCCTATCAGTTATGGCGGTTTCTCTATTTTCTGCCCTACGCAGGAATTAGTGGATGATTATGAAATGGCCAACGGGCAGCGGCCTATCAATGGTTATAATGCAGACGGCTCACCGGTGATCAATGCAGGTTCCGGTTATGTGGAGGCAGGATATGTTGCGGCAAAACATCCGCTGGATTATTACCCTGCCGGTGTGAGCAATATGTACGTGGGCAGGGAGCCCCGCTTTTATGCCAGCATCAATTTCAACGGTTCCATCTGGAAAGGCCGGGGTATACAGTTCTGGTTTGAAGGATTGGATGGCAGGAAGCGGGCTGGTTCTGATTACTGCATTTCCGGTTACCTGATGAAGAAAATGGTGAACCCTACTTCAGATATCTTCCAGAACAGGTTTTCTTTGAATACCTTCATCTACTACAGGCTGGGAGCGGAATACCTGAACTATGCGGAAGCATTGAACGAGATGGATGGTGCTGTGCCGGATGTATATAAGTACGTGAACCTGATCAGGGAACGATCCGGTTTGCCTCCTTTACCAGCAGGTTTAAGTCAGGATGAAATGAGGGCCCGCATATGGCATGAGCGGAGGATAGAGCTGGCCTTTGAAACACATCGGTACTTTGATACACGGCGCTGGAAGATTGCAGCGGGTATTGACAGCAAAGAAATTCATGGGATGAACATTGGTGCAGGCACCAGTTTGTCCGACAACAATTTTTATAAACGTACGGTGATAGAGAAACGGGTGTTCATTGCACCGAAGCACTATTTATGGCCCTTGCAACAAGAGGAGATCAATAAGAATCGTAACCTGGTACAAAATCCCGGATGGTGAAAAAAGTAATTATTTTATTGTTGCTGAGTGCTGGCTTTTTCACAGCACAGGCACAAAGTATGAACGTATGGCTGGAAACTTCTTTGAAAAGGATCTTTCCGCAATCTCCTGCGGGTACCGATTCTGTATTGGAGTTATCCGCAGCCAGGGGCAGCCGCATTTCCTTTCAGGCAGCTTTTCACAGCGATCTGAAAGACCAGGTGCATATTGAATGCAGTATGGAGAATGCGGCGGAATTAAAACCCCGGATACGTTATGTGGGGCTGGTGCCCATGCATCATTTTACAACGGACGTAAGGAAAGAAGAAATGGACGGAATCGGCTTCCTCCCGGGACTGGTGCCGGAACCATTATACCCGCTTACAAAGGTGGAAGCAAATCCTTATGCAAGCCGTTCTTTCTGGGTAACGCTGAACATTCCCGCTAACATTACACCCGGCATGCACACTTACAATGTGAAGCTGAAGTGGAATAAAGGGGAGCGGGTATTAAAACTGAAAGTGAATGTGAGCAAACTGGTGTTGCAGCCCCGCCGTAATTTCCCTGTTACACATTGGTGGCGGGGAGAAGCTACGAGCATTTATTACAAAACTAAAATGTTCGATGAACAATGGTGGAAACACACGGAAGCACAAATGCGGAACCTGATGGAGCATGGAACGGATGTGGCTTTTGTGCAGAACTTCTTTGAGTTTAAAACCTTGTTTAAACAACCCTGCCAGATGTTGCTCGTTGATGAGCCAAGCCCGGGGAAGTATACATTCGACTGGTCTGTGATCAAACGGTTCACGGATATGTGTAAGCAAATGGGCTACCGGAAATTCGAATGGGCACATCTGTGGATGTACTGGGGGGTAACAACGGCCATGCGGGTGTATACGGTGAAAGATGGAAAGTATGTGTTACTGTGGGATGCGGACCTTCCGGCTTTCTCAGACAAGTACATCAGCTTCCTGAAACAATTCCTGCCCGCCTTTCACGCCTTCCTGCAAAAGGAAAATATACTGGAAGATTCTTATTTTCATTTATCGGATGAACCCTGGTCTGAACATGTGCCTAATTACAAACGTGCACGGCAGGTGCTGAAAGATCTGGCGCCCTGGATGAAAGTAATGGACGCCTTAAGCGATATCCGTTATGGAAAAGAACACCTGACAGATATACCGGTGCCCATTATCAGCTCGGCAGCGGCATACCTGAAAGAAAAGATCCCACACTGGGTGTATTTCTGTACCGGTCCAAGGGATAAATGGCTGAACCGTTTCTTTGATACACCGCTTCCGAAGATCCGGATGTCCGGCTGGTTGTTTTACCATCTGAAGGCAGAGGGCTTTTTGCATTGGGGGTATAATTACTGGCATAAACTGGATTCAGAGGAAGCATCAGACCCTTATACGAATGGTTCTGCACACGCTTATCCGGGTATACCGGATGGCGATCCCTTTGTGGTGTATCCGGGTCCTGAGGGGCCTTATGATTCCATCCGCTGGGAGGTGTTTGCAGAGTCGCTGCAGGACTATGCTATCCTGCAATCTGCGGGTATTGATCCGGACGATAAGTTGTTCACTCCTTTACTTTCTTATGAAGATTTTCCTAAAACATCAGCATGGATAACAGCGGCATTAAAGCAGGTTTTATTTTAATACTCCTGTTTGCTTTTACGGCAGGCAGGGCGCAATGGATCAGGCGGGACAGTACTGTATGGGGTGTTCGCAATGGTATAGTGGTGGGCCTCTGGCCAGGTGCCATTGAAAGTCTGAAGGAAGGGGCTAACGGAGGCCCGCGGGGATTGTTACGTATCGGATATCACTTTGGTGGCGTAACCTATCATATCAATTACATCGCCGTAGAACCGGTGGTGAATGGGAAGATAGAATTCAGCGAGATCTCACCTTCAGCATCGGATGGCAAATGGGGGAAGCAGATGTGGATAGGGGATACTGTGATGACGGAAAATACATTGAACCTGTATGTTCACATGGAGAAATTCGCCAACGGCGCACATCCTTACCTCAGGTTAAGTATACATAAAGACAGGCCGGAGGAATTATGCATAGAAGTATTCCATCATCCCGGCAGCGCTCCTATGGAGCGTTGCGGGATCACGGCTACGATGGGGAATTATTCCCGCCTGCGGAAATTGTATTTAAAAGATACGGTGATCAACTCCCGGGAGCTGTATGCCGGTTACGATGGCATTGATTTCATTGAGAAAGAGACGTATCCTGTAGATAAGATTGTTTTAGCAACACCGGATGAATCTTTTGCGCAACTGGCCGCATGGCCGCAGGAGCCTGCTTACCTGGCCCGCTGGAACTGGCGGTACCGGCCCTTTTATATGCTTACACAATATTGGCGGAAAGATACGGCAACGCCTTCTTTGCAAGTTAGAGTGAATGGCCGTGCTAAATACTGGAGCGGAGGAAACAGAGACCCGCGGCAGTATATTGCTATACCGGGCGGGCCTTCTTTTGAGAATTTTGAGTTGAGAGAGAAATATCATGCAGGGCAGAAAGCCTATTTCGGTTTAAGTCTTAAACCGGTGGCGGAATTACTTCGGTAATGCATGCCGCCACGCATAATACAACACAACCGCAAAACAGATCATCGGCACAACATAGGCCAGCTGCACATTATAATAGTAAGCGATAGCTCCCAGCCCCAGGGGCACCAAAGCGCCTCCCACAATAGACATCACGAGGAAAGCAGAAGCGGATTTGGTTTCATTGCCCAGGTCCCTGATAGCGAGTGAAAAGATGGTTGGGAACATGATAGACATGAAGAACTCTACCATCAGTAAGAAATACACACCGGTCTTTCCGCCCTGTAATACACAATACGCCAGTAATAACACACATGCCGCACTGTAAATGATCAGCAGGATCCGGGGTGCTATCTTTTGCATGAGGAAAGTGCCCACATAACGCCCGATCATAAAGCAGAGCAACAGCATGCCCAGGAAAGTGGTGGCTTCCAGTTCCGGCATACCTGCACTGAAACCTGCGTAACGGATAAAGAAGCTGGAGATACATACCTGTGCCCCTACATATGCAAACTGTGCTATCACGCCCCAGCGGAAATGTACATGCCTGAATACGCGCAGGTTGATGCTGAGTTTACCACCATGTTCTTCCTGTACCGGCGGAAAATGCACCAGCCTGAAAGTAAGTGCTACCAGTAATAGTACACCTGCAATAGCGAGATAGGGGACCTGTACAGACCTTGCTTCTGAAAGCAGGTAACTGTTCAGTGCCTCTGGGTTCATGGCATTGAGTTGTTCCGTGGAGAACTCTTTGCCGGAGAGGATCACTTTGCTCAGGAAGAAGGCAGCTACAAAAGCTCCCAGCCCGTTAAAGGCCTGTGCAAAGTTGAGGCGTTGTACAGCAGTTTCCTTTGATCCCATAATGGTGATGTAAGGATTGGCGGCAGTTTCCAGGAAGGTCATACCTGCTGCTACCAAGAACAGTGCGAACAGGAAGAGGCCAAAGGAACGCAGTTCAGCTGCGGGGAAGAATAAAATGGCCCCGGTGGCAGCAATGAGCAGGCCTGTGATGATGCCTGTTTTGTAACTCCATTTACGCATCACCCATGCCGCTGGTAATGCAAAAAAGAAATAGCTCACCCAATAGGCGGAATCAATGAAGGCGGATTGAAAGTCGTTCAGCTGGCAGGCTTTGCGGAGATGCGGGATCAGCACGGGTATCAGGTTACCGGTCAGTGCCCATAAAAAGAACAGGCTGATAACGAGTATGAACGTCAGTTTAACAGTGTTGCTGTGCGTGGAGGGCTGCAACGTTTCAACGGTGGAATTCATATAGGGCGGATTTAATGCAGTGTTGGAACCTGGTTGATCATTGTAGTCAATGATGCGTTTTGTATTGATTAGCGTGTTTGAAGGTCATTGGCCAACCTGATCAATGCAGTGTCTGTACGTCATTGATCAATGTGCCGATGTGGTCTATGCTGATCTCTACACGGTCATTATCCTGCAGTGTGAAACTGTTATCCGGTACCAGGCAGGTGCCTGTCATAAGATAACAACCGTCAGGAAATGCACATCCTTTGAAGAGAAAATCTACCAACTCCTGGTGGCCGCGTTTCATCTGGCTGATGGGAACACTATCACTATACTTCATGTCTTCCTTCCGGAAGATGGACATTTTTATGAGCGTATCCGGCGGGATAGGTGTATCTGTTACAATCAGACAGGGGCCAAGACCGGCGCATTTCTCATAAACTTTTGCCTGCGGGAGGTACAGGGGGTTTTCTCCTTCAATACTGCGGGAGCTCATGTCGTTGCCAACGGTATATCCTTCAATGGTACCATGGCTGCTTACAAAGAGCGTAAGCTCCGGTTCCGGTACATCCCAGGAAGAATCTTCCCGGATGAACACCACTTGTTTGTGGCCGGATACCCTGTGCGGCGTGGCTTTGAAAAAGAGTTCCGGCCTTTCTGCCACATATACTTTATCATAAAAGGTAGCACCGCCGGAAACCTCAGATTCTTCCATGCGAGCGGTACGGCTGCGGAAATACGTAACACCGGCAGCCCATACTTCCTGTGTGGCAATGGGCGCCTGCAGCTCATTTTCAATGATGGTTTCTGCGGTGGCTTTATCTATGCGCGTTTGGGCAGGAAGTTCTGACAGGATGTTTTTGAATAACTCTTTCCTGTTCACGAAACTATTCCAGTCCGCCTTGATGGAATAATACTGTTCATCGTAGAAGGCCAGCAATGTGGCGGCGGTTTTATAGAGACGAATGATCTGCATGGTGTAATTATTTTTTGCTGAGGAATTGTTGTACATCTTCCAGCGGCAGGTTCCACAAGCGGGCAGCGAGGGCTTTCAGGGCTATGCGGTCTGCAGCTTCAAAGTGCATGGTCACCTGTTTGTAACTGAGTGTTTCTCCGGGTTGCAGGGCGCGTGCATCGGAAGAAGATTCTACTTCATAGAAAGGGCCCATTTGAGAACCATCTGCCAGCGGGCCATCGTTATAGCAATTCACGGCATCTCCTTTGAATGGTTCTTTCTGCAGTTCCCATTTGGAGTTCACATAACGGCCCTGTGGCACTACTTCATAGAAAAGCACGGTAAGTGTGTTGTTCTCCAGGTCTATACTGCCTGCACCTGATTTGGCAACGAGGGGAGAGAGGCCCAGTTTGCCACGGGCTTTACCGTCTGCGCGGAAGAGCAGCAGGCTGTCTTTCACCTGCAGGTTCTGCGGAGGTATTTTGCCGAAGTAATCATCCGTGATATGTGCACGGGCATCTGCTACTCCTTTGAAAGGCGC
Source organism: Chitinophaga niabensis (assembly GCF_039545795.1). NCBI lineage: Bacteria > Pseudomonadati > Bacteroidota > Chitinophagia > Chitinophagales > Chitinophagaceae > Chitinophaga > Chitinophaga niabensis. The sequence continues at coordinate 2,041,152 of NZ_CP154260.1, forward strand.
TACCACCACCGTCTGATCAGAGGGTATAAACATACCCAGCAGCCAGATGCTTAGCAGACCGTTCTTTTCCTGCCATGCACTATCTCCGGTATTGGTCAGTACATTCTCTGTTTCATAAGCTACGCTTTTAACACCTTCGGGCAATGCATATTGCAGTCGTGCAGCGATGGCGTTATTATCCAGCAGGCGGATGGTTCTGCTGATATCGAGTTTAAAGGTAGTGCCGGAATAGTTTTGAATACTTCCTGCATATTGATACGTGATGGCGTTGGCGGACTGGGATTTCACGTTGTAGTGCGCAGTATCTATCAGGCCGGGTGTTTGCCAGTTATCGAATTCAAAGGATTTACCGCCGGGGAAGAACAGGGAATACTGTCCGCCTTCGGGTCCTAACCAGAAGCGTTCTTCACCACCGAATGCATTGATGTGCGGCGAGAGTTTGCCGGAGGATACCAGGTTGTAATTGATCCAGCCAAAACTTTTGCCTGCGTTGCCGCTGGCGGTGCTGGTCATTACGCGGGCCTGATAATCGCCTGTTACCACCACACGGCTGCTGTCGCTGCTGCTTTGCAGTACTACTACATTCTGCAGGTGTTTTTGCAGGAAAGCTACGTCTTCCCCGAAAGTGCCGGGTTTCTTTTCTTCTTTCGTTTCGGCCTGGTTGCAGCTGATCATGCCTGTCAGCAATGCGGCTGCGATAATGTTTAATTTCATAACGGTGTTTTGAAAACTTATAAAGAAACCCCTCTTTTCCAGGGAATGAAATCATCCTGTTCCAGCACCTGTGCCCTTGCGGTGTATAAACCACTGGCGGTATCGATCACTAAATTTAAGATCCTGTCTGCTGCTTCATTGATAGATTCTTCTCCATTGATAATAGTTCCTGTGTCTATATCAATGATGTCCTCCATTTTGTTGGCAAGTTTGCTGTTGGTGGAGAGCTTGAGCACCGGCGTAACAGGGTTGCCGGTAGGAGTGCCAAGCCCTGTTGTAAAGAGCACGATGTTAGCGCCTGCACCTACTTCTGCCGTAGTGGATTCCACATCGCTGCCGGGTGTACAGAGCAATGCAAGGCCCGGGCGTTGTACCCTGCCCGGATAGTCAATTACATCTGTAACGGGAGAGGAGCCTCCTTTTTTTGCTGCGCCGGCAGATTTGATGGCATCTGTAATGAGTCCATCGCGGATGTTGCCGGCAGAAGGATTGGAATCGAAGCCTGATCCCACAGCTTCCGCTCTGCTGGCATACTCACGCATGAGTTGTGTGTAACGTGCAGCGAGTTCTGTGTTGATGCAGCGGTCGCTCAGTTCCTGTTCCACACCGCAGAGTTCGGGGAATTCAGATAAGATCACGGAGCCGCCTAATGCTACCAGTATGTCCGAAACCCTTCCCACGGCCGGGTTGGCAGAGATGCCGGAGAAGCCGTCTGAACCGCCGCATTCCATGCCAATGATCAGTTTATTGAGCGGTGCGGGCTGGCGTTGTTGTTTGTTGGCTTTGGCAAGTCCTTCAAAAGTGAGTTGCAATGCCTGTTCCATCAATACTTTTTCAGAGCCTATCTTTTGCTGTTCCAGGCAGATCACTGTTCTGTCGAAACCCGGTACTCTTTTTTCTATCTCTTCCTTCAGCATATCTATCTGCGCATTCTGGCAGCCGAGGCTGAGCACGGTAGCGCCTGCTACGTTGGGATGCGTGATGTATCCGGCTAACAGGCCGCAAAGCGTGCGGGCATCATCTTTGGTGCCGCCGCAGCCTAAAGTATGGGAGAGGAGTTTAATGCCGTCTATATTTTCAAAGGTCCTGCGTTTGGGTGGTTTTATAACTATCTCAGGATCTTCTTTACCCTGCAGCAACTGCTGCAGCATTTCTTCATAAGGATTGTGTTTGCGGTAACCCAGTTCTTTCACCAGCACTTTATGCAACATCTGTACATTGCGGTTTTCACAGAACACCAGGGGAATGATCACCCAGTAATTGCCAGTGCCCACACGTCCGTCTGTGCGATGGTAACCCATGAAATGACGGTCTTTCCATTCGGAGACATCCGGTACATCCCAATTGATCTTACGTTCTTCTTTCACGGCAAAATTGCCGGAAGCGTGGCGGATATTCTTTGTGGTGATCAGTTCACCTTTGGGGAGATCTTCATTGGCTAAACCTACCAGCACGCCATACATGATAATAGGGCTGTCTTTCGCAATGAATTCCCCGGTGAGTTTATGTTTGGCAGCCACATTACGGATAGCGGTGATACCTTCCACCGTTGTGCCGGCCGGGATATCCTGCAGGGCTACCCACACATTATCATCCTGATGGATCTTTAATATTTGTAAGCGCATGTTATGTTCTATTTTAAAGCCCTGTCCAGGTGCACATATCCGCCATCTACATGGATCAGCTGGCCGGTGGTGTGGCTGGACTTTTCAGACAGCAGGAAGGTAACCATCTGTGCAATCTCTTCCGGCGTGGTCATTCTTTTTTCCAATGGTATACCTTCCACAATGTTGGCGAGTTTGGTTTCTTTATCGGCAAAAGTATTGATCCAGCTTTCGTACAAAGGTGTCCATGATTCCGATACTACTACGGCATTTACACGGATGCTGTAGGGGAGTAGTTCTACTGCCCATTCACGGGTGAGTGCATTCCTGCCTCCGTTGGCAGCAGCATAACCGGAGGTATTACCCTGGCCTGTTTCGGCGGTTTTGGAAGTGATGTTCACAATAGGACCTTTGCTCTTTTTAAGGTAAGGCAGGGCATGATGTGCAATGAGATAGTAATGCACTACGTTGCGGTGAAGGGATTGCATAAAGCCTTCGTAAGAACCGGATTCCAACCCAACGCCATCATTGATACCGGCATTGTTCACTAACCCGTCTATCCTTCCATATTGTTGTATGATAGCTTCTACCGCTGCTTTACAGGTATCGGGGTCAGTGAGTTCAGCAGTTATCTGCCAGCCTTTTCCGATTTGGGCCAGGTGTTGCAGGTTATCTGATTCATTCCTTCCGATGATCACAGGAAAGGCACCTTCTCCGGCGAGTACGGCTGAAATAGCTGCACCGATCCCTTTGGCGCCACCTGTTACTATGATGATCTTATCTTTTAATCCCAGGTCCATAGATAAATTATGTTTTAGAAAAGTTTCCGTTAAATAAGCGCCATATGCCGAGTGGATTTTCGTCCTGCAGCTCAGGCGGTAACAGGTAAGCGGGGAAGTCCTGGTAACAGACAGGTCTGCAGAAACGATAGATGGCAGTACTGCCAACGGAGGTGCCTGCTGCGGGTGTGGTAGCTGGCCATGGGCCGCCATGTACCATGGCGTGGTTAACGGCTACGCCTGTAGGAAAACCATTGATGACGATCCTGCCTGCTTTTTCTCTAAGGATATTCACCAGTTCCGTGTATTCGCGGAGGTCTTCTTCCGTACCATGAATAGTGGCGGTGAGTTGCCCTTCCAGTGCATGGGCGAGCCGGAACAGTTCTTCTTTGCTGTTGGTGCTGATATGTAAAGAAGAGGGGCCGAATACTTCATGGCAGAGGGATGGGTTATCCAGCACCTGTGTGGCATTTACCTGTAAGAGGGCGGGAGATGCCTGGTGTGCGGTGGCAGACGCTGCTCCTAATAATTGGGCGCCTGCCTGCCGCAGGCTGTTGATACCGCTGTTGTAAGCCTCCAGGATTCCGGGAGTTAACATGCATCCGGTGGGCATTGCTGCGATTCCTTTTTGCAGGGTGCTGAGGAATAGTTCATCTTCCGCGGGTGTAATGAATACGCCCGGGTTGGTACAGAACTGGCCCACACCCATGGTAAGGGATTGTAAAAACTGTGCAGCTAATGTTTCTCCTTTTTCTTTCAATGCGCGGGGCAGAAAGAAAACCGGGTTTACGCTGCCCATTTCTGCATAAACAGGAATGGGCACTGCTCTACGGGTGGCTGTATCATAGAGGGCCTTGCCGCCCCTGAATGAGCCTGTAAAAGCGATGGCAGACAACTGCGGATGAACTGCCAGTTGCTGGCCGGTATTAATGGAGGCACCATGTACTAACGAAAATACACCTTCCGGCATGCCGGTATCATTGGCGGCGGTGCGGATCACATTGGCAACAAGATGAGAAGTGTGCGGATGCGCAGGATGTGCTTTGAACACTACCGTACATCCTGCAGCCAGTGCGGCGGCGGTATCACCACCGGCAACAGAAAATGCCAAGGGGAAATTGCTTGCCCCGAAAATGCCAATTACGCCAAGCGGTATCTGCATCTGCCGTACATCCGGCGTTGCTTTATCGATGCGTGCGTTCACCCAGGAGCCTTCCGAGATCATGGTGGCGAATAAACGCAGCTGCCCGGCAGTACGGTCTCTTTCTCCCTGTAAGCGTGCCAGTGGCAGGCCGCTTTCTGCCGAGGCGGTATTGATCAATTCATCTCCTAAGGCTGCTATACCTGTTGCGATGGCTTCTAAAAAAGCGGCACGTTGTTGTGCAGGCACTTTTTTGTATATGGTAAAAGCCTGCGCGGCCAGTTTCACTGCCTGGTCAATTTCTCCGGGTGTTGCTTCCCTGAATTCCTGCGGTAACCATTGCTGCTGCTGTGGTGCGAAAGCACGAAAAGTACTATCGCCCTCACTGCTGAAATGATTGCCGATGATCTGTGATCCTGTTTGGTTCATCTGTGTTGTTAGTTTACTTCGAGTTCGTCTTTTGCCTGTAATTTGGGGAAAGGAGCATGCGGTTCACGCTGATACCAGAACACTACGCTGCTGATATCCGATTGCTGCGGAAGGTAACGTCCGCCGCTGCGCCAGCCAAGGTCCTGGATAGTGATCTTCAGCTCTTTGTCAAAACGCACCGGGTCCATGATATGCCAGCGGTACAGGCCAAAACGTTGCTGCGATTTATATAATCCATCCGGCCGTATCACCTGGTGCAGGCCGGCGTAGGGTGTGGAAAATTCCTGGTACTTACCCTTGTTGTCAAAGTTGTAGGAACCGCAGAAATAATCTTCTGTACCCGTGCCGCAGATAGTCGGGAATTTGTTATCGCCGTCCATGAAGAATTTAATTTCACCTTCACCCCACCAGCCGTTATTGTTCACACCCCATGCCATGTAAGTTCCTACGTAATGGCCTTTTCCTTTGATACCATCTATCATAGTGAACTCAGCACCTTTTACAGGATTGTTGCGGCGGAACTGCGCATGAAAATAAGCAGCGTCTTCCGGCACCGGTGTGAGTGTGTAATCTACCTGGTAGTAGAGCGTCATACGTTCTGTATTGATATTCTCCATGGTGATCTTACACTTTTTACGGAAGGGCATAGACCAGTAGCAGTTAAATGCGCTGCCGGGATTTACGGTAACGGCGAGGGAGTTCATCTGTGCATATTCACCCCAGCCCATGCCGAAGAAATCACCTACAGGTACTTCCACGGAAGGAGTGGTTTCATCGTCCCAGTAAAAGCGGAGGATGGAATAGCGCCAGTTACCGGTAGGTGTCATCCAGATGTGCTGGATAGCGCCTGAGCCATTGATCTCTGCGAGGGTAACTGTTTTACCCGGTTCAATATGAATGTATGGATTCACTTTCCAACCCTGCCCCAGGTCTCTTGCGGCATTTTTTGCATTGCCCTGATCCAGTGTGGCCATACCGCCTTTGCCGGGTTCGCCGGTGAAGTTCTCCGGACTGATAGAACGCGTTTTTGCGTCTGAAAGGCGGGAGAGATTACCCAGGTTCATGTCCAGCCCGTTAAAGGTTTGTTGGGAGAAGGCCGTCCAGCTAAAGCAGACCGCCATGGAGAGAAGGAACAGTTTTTTCATACAGTGTTTTAATTTACGTGTTGTGCTTTAACGATTAAGCAATAATAGTTTATTTAGTTATGCTTACTTTTTTCCGGAGGATCTCCTGATCACGAGTTCTGTATCAATGCAGATCAGTTCTGCGGGTTTCTCTGCGTCTTTTATCTGATCGAGCAATACGCGCACGGCTGTTTTACCCATTTCCAGGATGGGTTGCCTTACGTAGGTAACGGGGGAGTAGAAGAGGTCGAATGCTTCACTTTCATCGAAGCTTACTACGGCCAGTTCCTCCGGTACACGGATGCCCAGTTCATTAATGTATTTCAGTCCTTCAATGGCCAGGCTGTTGGTGGCAAAAAAGAGGGCGTCTGCGGGTTTGCGCGCCTTGAGCAATTGATCGATAGCCAGTTTGATATCTTCTTTCAGGTGGGAATACCGGGCCAGTTTCATCTGGCTTTTCTTTTCACCCAGGGCTTCCGTATATCCGCGTTTGCGTTCGCTGATATGATGAAGGGCTGTTTTATAGGCAATCATACCTATCTGCTGACGGCCCATTTTAATGAGATGGGTAACAGCATTATAGGCAGATTCGTAGTTATTGATGCTGATGTGGCTGGCGGGGATGTCCGGGAAATACCGGTCTATCAGCACAAAAGGCACGTTCTGGTTCTGCAGGTTTTTGATCTGCTGTTCGGAACCTTCCGTGGGAATGAGGATCAGCCCATCCACCTGCCGGTTCAGGAGTACATTGATCAGGTCCCTTGATTTGTCCACATTCTCATCAGAGCTGCCGAAGATCACGGTATAGTTATTCCGTTTGGCTTCGTCTTCGATGGTGCGGGCAATGTTGGCGAAGAAGGGGTTGGAGATATCTGCTACGATCAGCCCAATGGTGTCCGACCGGCCGCTTTTAAGGCTGCGGGCAATGTGGTTGGGCTGATAGTTCAGCTTGCGGGCTATTTTGCGGATCTTTTTGGCCATTTCCTGGCCTACTCTTGCTTTCTCCTCTTTATTGGTAAGTACATAAGATACCAGCGCGGTAGATACACCGGCTTCCTGGGCAATATCTTTTAAGGAGACCTTCTTCTTCATGCACTAAAAATATGCTTAAACGTTTAAGTAAACAAATTTCGGGCGAAAAAATAATTAATTATATTGCAGCGGTGACCTAATTATTGCTCTCCGGATTTTATAACTCAAAAAGAAAAGCGATGGAAAACAGGGGCCTGCTTTTTATTCCCGATATCAGTGGCTTTTCCAAATTTGTTAACGAGGCTGAGATTGAACATAGCAGGTATATTATTAAAGACCTGCTGGAAATACTCATCAACGCCAACGAAATTGGCCTGGAGATCTCCGAGATAGAAGGAGATGCCATCCTCTTTTATAAGTTCGGGAAACCGGCTGAGTTACGCGAGCTGTACAAGCAGGTGGAAAAGATGTTCTGTGAATTCCACCGTTACCTGATCAATTACGATCACCGTAAGATCTGCCAATGCCATGCCTGCATATCTGCCATCGACCTTTCATTGAAAGTGATCACCCATTATGGTGAATTCACAGAGTACAATGTAAAGAACTTCTCTAAACTGATCGGGAAGGATGTGATTGTAGCGCATCAGTTACTGAAGAACGATATCCAGCAGCATGAATACTGGCTGGTGACCTCCAATATGCTGCAGGACCAGGAACCCGCGGATTTCAGGGAATGGATGCAGTGGAATACGAGTGTACGGCAAACAGAAACAGGGGAGGTCTCTTTCCATTATACGCAACTGGGCCAGCTTAAAAAGGAGATACTGGCAGACCCCTTGCCGAAGCTGGAAGTAAAGGATAAAGTGAAACTGGTTTCCATCACCAAAGAATTTAATGAAGAGATCAAGAAGGTGTTTTTTACCATTGTGCATTACGAGTTCCGGGAGCACTGGATGGAAGGTGTGCTGAATGTAAAGGAGGTGAGCCACCTGATCCCGGGCGTAGGAAGCCTGCTGCGCGGGGAGCTGGCAAACGGGCAGGAGACACTGTATTATTCGAGCGGTTTTTCCTATCATCCGGAATCAAGGATACTGTTTAGTGAAACGGAACAGAATAACCAGCAGGCTACGAATTATATCATGGAGAAAAAAGGGCCGGACACTACGGTGTTAACGCTGGAGTATTATGAAAAGATGAATGTTTTTAAAGAGTTCCTCTTCCGCTTTGGGAAAAAGAAAGAGCTGGAACAAAAGTATAAACGGTCTTTGGATAACCTCGAAGTATTTATGAAAGAGATCACGCTGCCGGGAGAGTTTTAACCTGCCCCGGCCGGCTTCCCAACAAAGTAAATAGATCTTTCTAACAAAGCAGCCTGTGCTTTTTTCTATGGAATTTTGTGGCAGCGATACTGGTTACAGCGGAAAGCCTGGTAACAGGTTTCCGGATTTGTAACTAGATTGCAGTGCCATGAAAAGAACTTTCAGAATAATTAAATGGATAACGGGGATCTTGTTCCTGCTCATCCTTTTGTTGATAGTAGTTACTTATTTCTATATGCGCCAGCCGCAGTTCGGTAAAGCGCCTTCCGGTGAAAGACTGGCAAGGATAGAAAGCTCACCGCATTACAAAGAAGGGCGGTTTCGCAACCGGGTGGAAAGGCCTACAATAACGGAAGGTTACAGTATCATCGGAGAGGTTTATAAAACCGTTTTTACATCGTATCCAAGACGGGAGCCTGCTGCTGCACTTCCTTCCATCAAAACAGACCTGTTTAAGTTACCGGCAGACAGTAATGTAGCGGTGTGGTTCGGGCATTCATCCGTATTCCTGCAGGTTGACGGGAAAAAGATCCTCATAGACCCTACTTTCAGTGGGAAGGCATCCCCACTGCCAGGTTCCGTGAAAGCCTACAAGGGGAGCAATACCTATACGGCAGCAGATATGCCCCCTGTAGATTACATACTCATTTCGCACGATCATTACGATCACCTGGATTATGAAACAGTGGTGGCGTTAAAGGATAAAGTAAAACATGTGGTTTGCGGTTTAGGTGTAGGCGCACATTTTGAATACTGGGGATATGCGCCTGAACAGATCATAGAAAAAGACTGGTATGAAACCGTTGTTGCAGACAGTGGTTTTACGATACATACCGGTTCTTCCCACCATGAATCCGGCAGAGGTTTTATCCGCGGTAAATCATTATGGATGTCTTACCTCATACAATCACCCGACCTGAAAATTTATATCAGCGGCGATGGTGGTTATGATGGGAGGTTTGCGGAAATGGGAGAGAAATTCGGCCCGGTGGATTGGGCGATCATGGAGGACGGGCAGTACGATAAAGCCTGGCAGTCCGTGCACCTTTTACCCGAAGAAGTGGTACAGGCTACCCTGGGTTTGAAAGCAAAAAATATGCTGCCCGTACATAATTCTAAATTCACTTTAGGCAAACATGCCTGGGATGAACCGCTGATAAAGGTTTCTGAACTTTCGGCCGGGCAGCCTTACCGCCTGGCAACACCTATGATCGGAGAAGTGGTGTATCTCAGCAATCCTTCGCAGACCTTTAAGGCCTGGTGGAAAGGTGTTGAATAAAATGAAGTAAGATCCATGGTAATAAGAAAGCCCGGCGTGAACACCGGGCTTTTCTTTTGCTGCTTTCCTTGACTGATTTATCATCTATAATCGGGATTCTGTACCAGGTTCGGGTTTTTATCAATTTCGGCCTGTGGGATCGGGAATAAGATCCTGAGTTTACCATCATTCTTGGCACGGTGATTAAACCATGTTTTCCGGGCAAATACACCAAAACGGATCATATCCGCCCTGCGGTGCCCCTCTGCGGCGAATTCCCAACCCAGTTCATCATAGAACCGTCCAAACTGGATATCTGCACCACCTTCCAGTCCTGATATGCTGCCATTCAGTTCCTGGTATCCATACTGGTATACACTTCCCATCAGCAATTGTGCACCGGTTACAGTAGCTTTTGCAGGGTTGGTGGTGGCAAATGCCCTTTGCCGCACTTCAGTGACGAGTAATGCTGCATCGCCGGAGAGGCCTTTTCTTAAGAGGCATTCCGCTTTCATCATCTTGATATCCGCATAGCGGAAGATCACATAATCTGTGCTGAGCCCACCCCGTGCACCAACCTTGATCTCGTATTTGCCGATGCGGTAACCATCGAAATAATCTGTTCCGTTAAGGCTGGGTACCTGTTTTCTGTAAGTGAGCACGAGCGCGCCGGTAGTAACATTGTACTGTGGCCCCATGATCCAGGTATCTTTCAGGCGGGTATCATCTGCATCGTATGTATCAATGAACTGTGGTACTGCGCAGTTGCCGCCCCAGGGCTGTGTTGCCATGTTCAGCACATTCCGGTGAGCCGTAGCCAGCGTTTTCATATGGATAGAGTTCTGTGACGCAAAGATCTCATCATATGGTACGGCAAAAATGATCTCTTTAGAGTTTTGATTTTCCGTTAGAAAACTGGTTTTATACAAAGGCTCCAGGGTATATTTGGCGCTGTTGATAATATCGTCACATGCAGCGATGCATTCATCCCATTTGGCAACTCCGGTATACACCTGTGCGTTGAGATAAAGCCGGGCCAGGATAGCCTTCGCCACCCACCTGTTCACACGGCCATAGGTTAATTTGGAAACCTCGGTGCTTAAAAGCGGCATGGTTTCGTTCAGTTCCTTAATAACAAAATCAAATACCTGCTGCCGGGTACTTTGCTTTGGAGCGGAACCATCACGGAAATCGGTAACAATGGGCACATTGCCATGTGTATCTACCAGTACGGAATAGTAGAAGGCCCTGGCTGCACGGAGTTCTGCAATGAGACTTTCTTTACCGGTGGTAACGGGTATCTTGCCTTCTTCTATCTGGAAAATGATGCGGTTCACATTGTTGATACCGGAATAGGCCTGCCGCCAGACATTCTCCGGCTGCCATTGGTTAGCCGGCCAGTCGTGTTTATGCATGATCTGGTAAGTACCTGCATCGTACCATCCGTTAGGGCGGTTAGGTGTAACGATGGCATCACCGGGTTCTTCCTGCAGGTCAAAGTTTCCCTGCCAGCCTGCATACATACCACGCAATACGGTATAAGCAGGTGCCATGATGGAAGGAATATCTCCAGCGCCGGGCTGATAGTCTGATTCCTGTACGATATCAAATACTTCTTCTTCCAGGTTGGTGCAACCTGCCGGAACGATCAGGAATAGCAGGATCAATATTTTCTTGTACATATTCTTTTCGTTTAGAAGGTTAAAAAGTGATGTTCGTACCGAAAGTGAAGGTGCGGGTAGTAGGATATTTATCGCGTGAGTCATTCCCTGCATCCAGGCCAAGGCGGCTGATCTCAGGGTCTATGCCTTTATATCCCGTGAGCACCAACATGTTCAGGCCGGATACATAGATCTTCGCCGATTTGAAGTATTTGCTGCGCGAAACATTGATGTCGTACCCTACTGTTATATTATCCAGCTTCCAGTGATCACCATTTTCTATATAGTGGGAAACATAGGCGAGTGGATTGGCGAGCTGCTCCTTACCGTATATTTTGTCGAATGCGGTTTTCAGCATATTGTATTGTTTGATGGTAGGATTCTCGTAGTACATCCGCTGGAAGTTCAGGATCTGGTAGCCGAATGCGCCGCGCATGTTGAGGCCCAGGCTGAATTGTTTGTAACGCAAACCAAGGTTCCAGCCGGCCGTATGGCGGGCAATACCATTACCCAATACTTTACGGTCGTTCGGTACAGCATCATCAATAGGTTTGGGTTTTCCATCCTGGCCTTCAATGATCCATTGGCCGTTTTCATCGATGTCGATGGATTTGTAGCCGTAGAAATTACCGATGGGCTCGCCTACTTTCACGCGGTGGGTGGTGAGCTGGATGGGTTCTCCTGTATGGCCTGCAAAGAAGAAATCATTCGTGGTCTTATACAGGTCGTTAGAGATGCTGAGGAGCGTGTTCTTGTTATTCATGTACGTGATATTGCTGGTCAGGCTGAAATCCTTTGAACGGATGATCTCATAGTTCAGCAATACTTCCACACCGCGGTTACGCATACGGCCTGCATTGGCGAGGGTGGAACCGAAGAGGTTGGGTGGCACCGGTACGGGGAAGTCATACAGCATGTCTTTTGTATCCCGCTGATAAACATCCAGTGAACCGGATATGCGGCTGTTCCATAAGGAGAAGTCCAGCCCCACATTGATCTCTTCTTTCTTTTCCCAGCGCAGGTCAGGGTTGGGGTTCCGGTTAGGTTCCAGCGGCTGGATCCAGGTGCCGTTGTAGAGGAAGCGGCTGTCGCTGTTATAGTTCAGTACTATGAGCGACATATAGGGATCATTGGGTACGGTACCCGTAATACCATATCCGGCGCGGATCTTCAGATCGTTCACTACTTCACTGCCGGCGAGGAATCCTTCCTGGCTGATGCGCCATCCGGCAGAAAATGCGGAAAAGGTCCCCCATTTATAGTTCACCCCGAATTTGGAAGAACCTTCGTGCCGCAGGGTGGCCATTAACAGGTATTTATCTTCCCAGGAATAATTCAAACGGCCAAAGAAACCGATCAGCTTGTAATTGTTCTTATAGCTGGATACGCCGCGCATACCAGTGGTGGCAAAAGGATTGGATACAGCATCGCCGGATTGCAGGCGGTTGTAAGTATATAATTCTGAAGGGAAGTCAGAGTTCCATGCGCTGAAACCTTCCCGTGTAACATTCTGATAGCTGTAACCACCCAGGATCGTGAATTTATGACCACTGAATGTTTTGGAATAATCTGCGGTGAGTTCAAGGAGATTGTCCTGGAAATAACCGGTACCACGGGAACCATAACCTTTGCGGTTATTGATCACGGAGGCGCGGTGATCATATGTTTCAAAGTAACCTGTGAGCTCGCTGGTTTTAGAACTGGAGAGCAGCAGTTTAATATTGAAATCCTTTAGCGGGGAATAGATCACATTACCGTTGAAGCGCAATTCGGTGGCCCTGCTTTCACCATCCACTTCTTCAATGGGGCGAACGGGATTATCATAGTTGTAGCCGTTGGGATCTTCCCGCCATTTACCATCATAGGTATATACACTGTCTGTTGGATTTCTGATAATAGCCTGCCGGTAGATATAAGCATAGTTGGGTGCCGCAAAGAATTTACGGTTGCGGCCGATCACGTTCACATTGAACTTCAGTTTATTGTCCAGCATGGAATGATTGATATCTGCACGGCCGATCAGCTGCTGGTTTTCAGAGCGGTTAAAGAGCCCCTGCCATTGGCGGACGTTCACAGAAGCCACGTAATTGGTTTGAGCATTACCTCCCTGCAGGGTGATATTATGTGTGTGACTGAGCGGAGTGCGTGTGATCTCATCCAGCCAATCCGTAGAAGTGCCGTAGTTCCATTTTTCGTTTGCTGTAGGAACAAAGAAACCCTCTGCCAGCAGCCTGCGGTAATCATCAGCGTTCAGGAACTCCATTTTCCTGGCGATGGTTTGTATACTGGCATAACCTTCATAAGATAAAGTGGCCGGCCTGCTGCCTTTTTTGCGGGTGGTGATCAATACTACACCATTGGTACCACGTGTACCATAGATCGCAGCTGCAGAACCGTCTTTCAATACATCGATGGATTCAATATCTTCCGGTGATACGGTATTGAGCGAACCGGGGATACCATCTATCAGTACAAGCGGAGAGGTTGAGGACATTAATGTACTGTTTCCGCGCAGGGAGATCTGTGTATTGGCATTGGGATCACCGCTGGGCGTAGTAACGGCCAGTCCTGCTACTTTACCCTGGATCAGCTGCCCGGCATCTTTTGCAAAGCCTTTCACAAAGTTCTCCGACTTCACGCTGGCCACGGCACTGGTCACATCCCCTTTCCGTTGTGTACCATATCCGATCACCACTACTTCATCCAGGTCAGATGCTTTGGTGCTGAGTGAAATATTAATGGTGGACTGGGTACCTACTGCTACTTCCTGCGTGGCGTAACCGGTAATGGAAATAACGAGAATGCTTTCACTGCCGGGGGCTTCTATTTTATAATACCCGCTTTCATTCGTAGTAACGCCTGCCGAGGTCCCTTTTATGCGTACGGTAACGCCGGGTACGGGATCGCCGGTGGCTTTATCTGTAATGATACCTGATACAGTGATGGGAGCAAGGTGCACCGCTGCCTGCAAGCCATGGCTGGTGAGGCATAGCAGGAGTATGCACATTGCTTTTACAACAGTAGTTGTGTTTATCATAAGCTGCTTTTTAGTTTTGGTTTTAAAATGGTTTAATTGGTTATCCAGTTGCTGACGGTCATAACGTTTATCTATGGAATATTAATTGTCTGTTTGACATGTATCAGATTTGGCAAAGGCATCCGCATGTTGATGTTTTTCATCAACAGTATTTCAGGGAAAGCTGATAGCTAGTATGTAGGATAAAATTAGGTTACGGAGGGAGCCGTATAGTTGCCGTTTTTGATGAATATTCATTGGATTTTAGCAGCTTCTGCTATGGGGGATGTATGGGCAGATAATATGGAGACTACGGGCCTCAGTAGGGTATAGTGTGGACTTAATGTGGACTTGATGTGGAGATAGGGTGGACTTGATGTGGACTTGGTTGGGAGGCAGGAAGAACGTTAGCTGTGCAAAAATGGCACAGCTAACGCAGCGAATTATTTCTTACTTGTATCGTAATTCACCATCCATTTAAAACCATATTTATCAATAAGCATTCCAAAAAGTGCTCCCCAGGGAGCAAAGTCCATTGGTATGATCACTGTTCCGCCGGCCAGCAGGCCGTTGAAGATATGGCGTGCATTTTCTTCACTATCCGGAGATACGGCAATAGAAACGTTATGATCTTTTCCGGCAGCTTCCGGGCCGGGCGTATCACTGCCCATCAGGGAGGTGCCGTTACCCAGTGGTAACATCACGTGCATCACCTGGTTTTCCTGACCGGGAGAATAATGTTCTGCAGGCATGTCCGAGAACCTTGAAATGCCTCCTAAGAATTCACCGCCGAAAACAGATTTGTAGAAATTGAAGGCTTCTTCGCAGTTGCCATCGAATGCCAGATAAGGATTAACTAGTGCCATGATAATTAGTTTTAGGTGATTGATTATCTTCAAAACTAAAGTAATTCCTGCTACAACAAGGTGGCCGAATCTGACAAATTCAGGGGGTAATGCGACAGGCTAAAACAGGGGTGCTTTTTGCGTGTCCAACCCGGGTACGGCACCTTTCATCACCGGCCAGTTGTTTTCCCAGGTTATTTTATCCAACAGCATTACCCGGCCTTTTTTATCGTTCTCTTTTCTGTATCCATGATACAGGATCCAGGTATCTCCGGCTTTATCTGTAATAATATCACCATTGTGCCCCGGCCCTGCAAACCCTTCTTCTCCTTTATTGGCTTCCAGCAACAGGGTGCCGCCATTATTCAACAGTGGTTTGCCGGATTGATCGAGGTAGGGGCCTTTGAGGGAAGTGGCCCTGCCTACTTTCAAATGATAGCGGCTCTTAACGCCTTCGCAGCAGGAGCCTGCGGAACCAATGAAATAGTAGTAACCATTACGTTTGTAGATATAAGTGGCTTCATAGGCATTACCGGCAATGCGGAAGGTATCTCCTTTCACTTTGGTGCCATCATCTGACAACTGTACGCCGTAGATACCATGGAAGCTTCCCCAGAAGAGATAGGGTTTGCCTTTGTCTTCTATGAAAAATGCATCGATGGAATTAGCCACACCTATTTCTTTGCTCAGGAATACTTTGCCTTTGTCTGTAAAAGGCCCTTCGGGTTTATCGCTGACAGCCAGGCCAATACCGGGATCAGGATCGCCCCAGGTGGAAAAGGAATAATAGAGATGGTATTTCCCTTTATATTCCGCCGCATCCGGCGCCCATATGCCACCAGCTTTTTTCCAGGATGGTTTTTGGCTGAGCGCAGGTGCTACGAACTGCCAGTTCACCAGGTCTTTTGAACGGAGAATAGGAATAATGTAAGGGCCGCCTAAGCTATCCCGCTTCCAGTTGGCTTGGGTGGAATAGGCGTAGTAATAACCGTCTTTAGCTTTGATCAGGTTCGGGTCCGGGAAATCATGATCAAATACCGGGTTTTTGAACTGTGCGGCAGCAAAGAGGTTGCAGCAAGCTAAAAGCAGAAATAAGAAAGAGCGTTTTTTCATCATGTAGCGTGGTTCGTTAAGGCAGCCAAAATAATCCAAAAAACGGAGGGTTGGAAATTCTGCCGTATATTAAAGTATGTATAAGCCCAAAAACGAACGTTACATCCTTTTAGGTTTTATCCTCCTGAAACTGATCCTTGTTTTCTTTTTGGTAAATCCTATATACGAACTGCATAGGGATGAATTCCTGCACCTGGACCAGGGCGCTCACCTGGCTCCCGGTTATTTATCTGTACCGCCTGTTACTTCCCTCTTTGCCTGGCTGATCAGGTTGCTGGGTAACGGGGAAATATGGGTAAGGCTGATCCCTGCTATCATTGGCTGTGGTACTTTGATCTTCTCCTGGCTGATCGTGGAAGAACTGAAGGGAAACCTATATGCTAAATTCCTGGTGTGCGTGGCCATTTTTTGCTCGGCCATTCAGCGGCTGGACCTCTTATTCCAGCCTAATACTTTTGATATCCTTTCCTGGACGGCCGTATTCTACTTTTTCATTTGTTATTTTAATCATGAAAAACCAAAGTATCTGTATGCTGCCGCAGTTTGCCTTGCTGTAGGTTTCCTGAACAAATACAGCATCCTGTTCCTGGTGATGGGGTTGGTACCTGCATTGATCGTAACGCCACAAAGGAAAATATTTGCCAATAAACATTTGTACTTCGCGATACTGCTGGCATTGGTGATTGTTTCACCCAATATCATCTGGCAGGTCCAAAACCAGTTCCCGGTGATACACCACATGAAAGAACTGGCAGAAAGGCAACTGGTAAATGTCAGCCGGATAGATTTCCTGAAGAGCCAGTGGCTATTCTTTGTTTGTGACACCCTCATCCTTGTGGCTATTATTGCTGCGTATATATTCCACAAGCCATTCCGGAAATATGCCTGGATAGGTTTCACCTTTGTTTTTACCTTATTGCTCTTCCTGTACTTCAAGGCAAAGAGCTATTATTCCATTGGATTGTATCCTGTGCAACTGGCTTTGGGTTGTGTGTACATCGGCGTGATCTTTACTAAAAGATGGATGAAGATTGCATTACCGGTACTTATCGTATTGCTTTACCTACCCACCATCCCTTTAATGTTCCCGGTGTATTCCCCGGAGAAAATGGTGATGAAGAAGGAGCGTTTTGCGCCATTTGGCATTTTAAGGTGGGAGGATGGAAAGAACCATGATCTGCCACAGGATTTTGCGGATATGCAGGGCTGGAAGGAGCTGGCGGGCATTGTGGATTCTGTATATGCTACTATCCCTGCCAAAGCGAATATATGTATCATTACAGATAACTATGGTCAGGCAGGTGCTATCAATTACTATACTAAGGTTAAAGGCCTGCAGGCGGTTTCCTTTAATGCGGATTATATGAACTGGTTCAAACTGGATGAACCGATCCGGTATGTGATACTGATAAAAGATACCTGGGACAGGGATCCGGAAAGAAGGCGGGAAAAGATCTTCTTTAATAAAATAAGCCTGGCCGGCATGATCCGGAATAAGCTGGCCCGTGAATATGAAACAAAGGTGTTTTTGCTGGAAGAACCTTTTATTGATGTGAACAGATTATTACGGGAAGAAGTGATCGGGCGCAAACAGGATATGGCGGAATAAAATAAAGGCTGAACAACTTGTTCAGCCTTTATTGTTCATTATATCTTCACCAGTTTATACCGGTGTTTATTATCGATGATGATAAAATAGACCCCTGTTTTCCATTCGCTTACATCCAGCCTGTTGGTGGTAGCCCTTTGCACGGAAAGTACTCTTACGCCCTGCGCATTAAATACATCCAGCACATATTCTCTGCCGGCTACACCAGGTAAGGTTACAATCCTGCTGGCAGGGTTAGGGAAGATGGATAAGGCCGGTTCTTCCACTATATCTTCACCATACACGATGGTACGCGCTAAACCCTGTGGTGCACCACCACCTGCACAGAGTGTATCAGGAATGCCTTCAGCCACCACTCTTTCAAAGAGGATCTTATGACCTGCAGAGTTGAAATGTACATCATCGCCACTGTTGTAAATGGCTTTAATATTATTGTTGCTGCTGTCCAGACCCGTAAAGAAGTCGATGGCTTTGCTGCCGAAATATTTGATGGTAGTATCCCTGAACTGGCGCAGTCTTACGCCCGCAGCCACACCCAGGTTACCTCTTGGCTGGGTAGTAGTTACCCACAATGGGATATTATGTTGTGCCGCAAATGCTTTCAGCACGAGGTAATTGTCCCTTGATTGGGTCATTGGGAAATTACGGGCTTCGTCATTGGTAGGCATATTGATGATGATCACATCCGCGTTCAAAGCAACGGCCCTGCTGATATTGCTGTTGGGATCTACATAGAAAGTGAGACCGCTTACAGTATATGGAGGAGTGCCATCCGGTTGTATGGTATGGGTATTCGTACCGCCATTGGCCAGGTTGATCACCGTATCGGCAGCGTTGTGATTGGCTTTGAGCCAACGCTGGTACCTGAAGGCCCATGCACTATCTCTGCTGGCAAGGCCGTTACCCCATGCGGTGGAAGAACCTAGCAGCACTATCCTGATAGGAGCGGTGCAGTTCTGCGGTACGCCGGGTGAGGTGCCTGATACATTACTGCTGAAGAAACGCCTGTTGGCACTGGCTAGCATGTTCAAACGATAATAATACAGCTGATTGGCCGCGGGATTATTATCCGTAAAGGAATAATTTATCGGGCTACCGGAACTGCCGGCTGCATTCACGTTGCCGATGTTTACCCAATTCTGGGCATCTGTACTGCGCTCAATACCAAAACTAACGGTATTGCTTTCCCGCAGTGTACCCCAGTCCAGTTTCAGTTTACCGGCCACCAGGCTGATCGTAAAGGAAGATAATCTGAAAGGTGTATGATAAATAGTGTCCGGTATACCTTTTACGCCAGGTGTGAAATAATGTGCATTGGCCGAATCTTCCATATTCAGGCGGTAATACCTGGCAGATGAATGCACCGTATTATCCGTGAACTCGTAATCCCTGGGAGTAGCAGAATTACCTGCAGCATTCTGCGTGCCGATATTGCTCCAGTTAGTGGAGTCCGTACTTCTTTCAATGATGAAACGAAGCGTTTTGGTTTCCGTATTAGTGCGCCAGTTAAGTCTGAGTTTATCTTCAAACCTGTTGACAGTAAAGCTGGTTAATTGGAACGGCGTAACCGGCGCAGGTGTGCACAATGCCTGCGGAATATTCTTATCAGCCACACGTGTAAAGAGGATCCGTTGCCCTGCAGAGTTCAGGTGAAGCCCGTCCCCGTTGGCGTAGGCGGGTTCTATTTGGCCTGTTGACTGGGCAACGGTGGTCCAGAAGTCGATAGCCTTATCCCCGAAATACAGATTGATACTATCTTTCATCTGCTTCAGCCGTAGTGCTGCCGCATTGCCGAGGTTACTGCGTGGTTGTGTGGTAGATACCCACAGCGGGATGTTGTTTTGTGCAGCCAGTTGTTTCAGTTTGAGCAGGTTGGCTACCTGTACAGTTAACGGGAAATTGCGGGCTTCATCCTCTGATGGTATGTTCACGATAATAGCATGGGGAGCCAGTGAAATGGCTTTGGTGATATTATTGTTAGGGTCTACCGCAAAGGTAATGCCGCCCACGGTGTAATTGGGTGTGCCCGTTGCCTGTATGTTATGCGTGGTGTGCCCGCCGATGGCCAGGATGTACACCGTGTCTGCCGTGTTATGTGTGGCTTTCAGGTGTTTCCGGTAATGGAAGGTCCATGCGCTGTCCCGCACAGGTACTCCGTTTCCCCAGGCGGTAGAGGATCCGAGTACAACGATACGCAGTGGTGTGTTGCAGTTCTGTGCATAACTGATTTCAGTTGCACAGAAGAGGGATAAGAAAAGTAAAAGTCTTTTCATTTCAATTGGGATTAATTGATCAGTTGATAGAACTAATTCAGGAGGTGCGGTACGGTATTAGGATACGTGGAAATCGTGTATAAAGCTATGAATTTTAGGTGAAACCACGTTATTCTTGTGTATTTTTTGTTTCTCATTAACGATTGTTTTAATTTGCGGCTATATGCATTTCACATATTCCAGCACGCCTCCTCCAGTGGTTGTTTTGCAAGCAAAATAACCAGCGATCCCACTCTCATTAACGGATCATTCACCAACTCAAAAGAGCCTGGTTGTTTTCGCCTGCACCAATTTGTCTGAAAAATTGATGTATCACTTATTTTATTAGCGAAAATAATGACCAGGTATATATTCATGGTTTTTGCCGGGGCGTGCAGCTTTGGCATCCTCTCTACATTTGTAAAACTAGCTTACCGGGAAGGCTATTCTGCTGCCGGTATTTCCTTTTCCCAGGCCTTTACAGGTTTTCTTGTACTCTTTGTGCTGCAACTCCTTTTCAGCCGGGAAAAGGGTTTTAAAGGGGCTTTGCCGGTGTTGTTAACAGGTGTAGCCATAGGGCTCACTACTTTCTTCTATTATGTATCCGTGGTATACATACCAGCCTCTCTGGCCATTGTGCTGCTGATGCAATGTACCTGGATGGGGATATTGCTGGACTGGGTGCTCTTTAAAAAACGGCCGGGTTGGATACAGAGCTTTGTTACCCTGCTGATCCTGGTTGGGACCGTTCTGGCCAGTGGGGACATTACAGGGAATGTTTCACTAAAAGGCCTGAGATATGCGCTATTGTCCGCTTTCTGTTATGCAGGCTTCATTGTGGCCAATAGCAGGATAGGGCAGCAGATGGAAACGCTGAAGAAAAGTACCATTATTATGATGGGTTCCGCCTTGAGCATTTTCATTGTGAATGCGCATCAACTAGTAGTAGTGGAACATTTTGACTGGGGTATACTGAAATGGGCTTTGTTCCTTTCTTTATTCGGCACCATCATTCCACCTGTTCTCTTTGCAAAAGGAATCCCTAAAATAGGAGCTGGGATCAGTGCTATTGTGATGACGGCGGAATTACCGGTAGCCGTGATCTGCTCTCATATTGTATTGCAGGAGCCGGTAGGCTGGGTGCAATGGGTAGGGGTGATGATCATGCTGCTGGCGATTGTATTGTTGCATGTGTGGAAGGAAAAGGCATAATAGCAGGACCTGCCGAAAATCATTCAGCCGCCGAAGTGTGTGACACAACGGCGGCTGAATGATTATAAAAGCTGGCTCAATAATCTTTATTTCTGTTCTGTTGGTGCTTTTGCTGCCTGTTCAGCTTCTTTCTTTTCACGTTTTGCTTTTTTACGGAAGAAACCTCTTAGCAGGAAGTTACTTTGCAGCGCCTCCATGTTTTCATCCAGTTTCTCCGTACTGCTTTGCAGGTTGGAGATAGTTTGCTTTAATGCCTGTGCGGTTTTTTCGTCATTCAGCAAAACACCTGCAGGGCTGTTGTTGCTGCGGAGGTTTTCTTTTACACCGCTGCTGGCATCGCGGAGATTTAACACCACGCTGTCCACTCCCTGCGCGATGGTTTCCATTTGCGAAATGGTAGAACGCAGTTTGGTGAATACTACAGTATCTGATACCAGGTCACTTGCCAATGTACCTTTGGTATGCAGTTTAGCGCTGTATTCTGCCAGGCCTTCCGTCAGCATCTGGGTATTGGCGGCAGTTTTACGAAGGGTGGCCATAGTGCCCTGCAGATCGTTATAAATGGCTTCATCGTTGATGAGCTTGCCGATGGAACCTTCTCCTTTCATGATCTTACCGGTGATCACCTTCAGGTTGCCGGTGATCTCTACTAGGCTTTTGTTATTCACCTGCAGGGTGTTCATGATCTCATCTGTGCTGATGGCTACTTCCACGGTAATGATATCCCCGTCTTCAATAGCCGGAACGGTAGTGGTACCGCCAGTGAGTGCAATGATCTTATTACCTACCAGCCCGTCTGAACTGATCTTGGCCTTTACATCTTTATGAATGAACTCGCGGGATGCCTTTTCTATATTCATCAATACTTCTATCTGGCTGTGGTTGATGAAGGTGATGCTTTTGATGGTACCTACTTTTACGCCGGAATACCATACGTTATCACCTTTTGCCAGGCCGCCGATATCATGAAAGATCGCTTTCACTTTTACGGATTGAACGAAGGATTTGCGCTGTCCGCCCAGGGTGAGTATGCCCACGGCAAAGATGATCACTCCCAGGAGGATAAATATGCCTACGATCACCGTTCTTTTAGTAGTCTTATCTTTCATAGTTTACTGAATAAAATTATAGTCATAGAATTCTTTGATCAGGTCATCGCCGGTGGCAAAGACGGTGTCAAAACTTCCCTGCCGGATGAATTGTCCTTCTTTCATCACGGCAATATTATCGCCGGTTACTTTGGCGCAGGTAAGGTCGTGCGTAATGATAATTGAGCTGGTTTTGAAGCGGCGTTGTACTTCGTTGATCAGGTTATTAATTTCTGTACAGGTGATAGGGTCCAGGCCTGCGGTGGGCTCATCATACAACATGATGTCCGGGCGCAGGATGAGGGTACGGGCAATACCGATACGTTTCCTTTGCCCGCCGGAAAGCTCTGAGGGCATTTGGTCGATAGTCTGTGAAAGCCCTACGGCATCGAGTACCGTGTCCACCAGTTTTGCCCGTTGTGCTGCCTTCAGGCGGGGTTGATTGCGAACGAGTGGGAAGTTGAGGTTTTCCCCAACCGTCATACTATCATACAGCGCGCCGTTCTGAAAACAGAAACCCACTTTCATGCGTAGTTCCCGCAGAGACTGGGTATCCAGGTGTTCTACTTCCAGCCCCAGTACATTCACTGTGCCGGCATCCGGTTTCAGCAGGCCGGCAATGATCTTGATCAGTACGGATTTACCGGTACCGGAACGGCCGAGTACCACAACGTTCTCGCCCTTGTGCACATCCAGGTCAACACCCCGCAATACGTGATTGTCGCCAAAGGATTTAAAGAGACCTCTGATAGAGATCACGGTGTTATCAAAATCTATTTCAGGCGTGAATGGTTTCATAATTTATTTAACGGATCGAATTAACAACTTGAACGATAACGATCTCTTCGATAAAGATCAGGAACATGGATATTACCACTGAAACATTGGCAGCTTTACCTACGCCCTGTGTTCCCTGTGAGGCATTATACCCCTGATAAGCACTAACAATGCCAATAGTGAACCCGAACACAATAGATTTAAAAAGAGAGGCCCCCAGGTCAAGGAAGGATATATTCACAAATGCTTTCTGTATAAATGCGATGAGGCTGGTCTGTTCATTCAGGTGTACATCCAGGTAGGAGCCAGCAAGGCCTACCACAGCGGTGTAACACATGAGCAGCGGGATGCAGGCGGTGGTAGCCAGTACCCGGGTCACTACAAGGTATTTAAATGGATTGATGGCGGATACCTCCATGGCATCTACCTGTTCCGTTACCTTCATGGAAGCCAGTTCCGCACCAATACTGGAGCCTACTTTACCGGCACAGATGAGGGCGGTCACCAAAGGGGCCAAAGCCCGTATCACGGCAATGGAGATCAGGGAGGGCAACCAGGAAGTAGCGCCGAACTCTGCCAGGGAGGGGCGGGACTGCTTCGTGAATACAAGCCCGGTGATGAAGCCGGTAAGGCTGATCAGTGCCAGCGACTTGTAGCCTATCATATAACACTGATGCATAAACTCCTTCACTTCCAGCGGGCGGCGGAAAGCCTCCCGAAAGAACCGGGCAATGAACCGGAAGATGTCGTATACACTGATGAAAAAGGCATCTGCACTTTTTGAGATAAAGGGTTTATCCGGTTGTTCCTTAGGTTCCATTAGCTGCATTTAGTCAGTTAAAGGTAGCAGCAAATGGTGTACCGGTATTAAAAAAGGGATAAAATTGGGGAAGTTTTCCCCAAATTGGGTGTGATTTTTGTTTAAATGGCATTGAAATCTCATTTGACTGCCTATGAAACGTTTAATGCTCATCTTATTCGTTTTTCTTTCCGTTCAGGCTCAGGCACAGCAGGATACATTGCTGAAGGTCCTTGGCTGGGGGCTTGCCGGCTTATCTGAAAACGTTATAGACGGTGGTACAAAAAAATACGGATTTGAATATTACAGTGTCGGCGGATGTGTGATACCCTGGGAACTGCAGGACAGTGTGAAAAAACATAATGACAGCATTTATGCCATTTTAACTCAAAGACATGGTCCGAACTGGCAGGAGCGTTTCCAGGAAGATGTGGAGAATTTATATCTGCATAAAGATGAAATCAAGGCACTGGTGCTCAGGGAACCTTTAGTAAAAGGTGCACGCACTGTACTTTACCTGGAATATGAGCCTGCATCTGATAAGGATAGCTGTAAGGTAAGGGTTTTGGGTTATGATAAGGGGGAGTGGAAATTATTCTATACTTACCATGTTAATCATAAAAAGAAGAAAACGGCGCTGCTGGCAGAGAGTACAACGCCGGAAGGTAAGGCAAAGAACAGGCGGGCGGAGTTTGAGAAGACGGGGAAATAATATACCGGTTATATTATATATTGGAAAGGAAACGCTTTTCGGCGTTTCCTTTTTTGATTAATTTTATATTAACTTGCCGTTATCCGCATAGCCATTCAACCAAAAAATTAAATATTTGCCGACCGGATTAAATTAAGCTCACAGGCATGTCTTCCAACGCATCAGAAGAAATAGCATTAGTAGCAGCATTGCAGGGGGATAGTGTAGCTGCATTTGATGCCCTTTATCGCATGTATTTTCCCGCCGTGTATGCCAACATCCTTCACCTGGTGAAGGATAGCGCTGCTGCGCAGGATATTGTGCAGGAGGTATTCATCCGCCTGTGGGAAAAAAGAAAATTACTGCAGGCCGGTCAGCCTGCCGGCAATTGGTTGTTTGTGGTAAGTTATAACCGTTCCCTGAACCATCTTCGTTCCACCCTGCGCCAGCGGCTGAAATTAGCAGCATTGGCGCCGGATACAGTGGAATCGGAAGAAGAGGAGTGGGAAGTCACTTCCATTCAGCTGGATATGCTGGAAAGAGCGATAGACAAGTTACCCCCTCAACGTAAAAAGGTTTTCCTGCTGTGTAAAATGCAGGGTAAAACCTATGCAGAAGCCGCTACGGAACTGCAGATCTCCCATTATACCGTAAAAGAACATCTGACAAAAGCCAGCCGCTTTATCCGTGATTATGTACGCCTGCAACCTGAATGGCAGGCATTGCTTGTTGCCTTCCCGCTTTTGACAAGCCTGTTCGACCGTTAAAAAAAATCTTTCCCGCACAGCCCCCCTTTTTTTCGCTTCCGGTGTATTTACTGAAACGCGACCTTATTGAATCATTCTGAAACATATCTACACGAGCTCCTGGCCAAAGAACATTGGACGGAGGAGGAGTGCCGCTGGTTGCTGCAATACCTGGAGGAAACTCCCGGCACTGAACTGAAAAGCCTCATGCTGGAGCGCTTCAGGGCACATGGCCTGGAGGTGCGGGACCAGGCATTGGCAGAAAACCTGTTAGGCCGCATCCATGCGCGTATGCAGCCATTGCCTTCATTTGAAACGAAGGTAGTACCCCTTTACCGCCGCTGGTGGAAAGGTACCGCCGCAGCCGTTGTTATAAGTGTGGCGGCTACTATGTATTTTATGCAAATGCCTTCTAAACCACAGACCGCAAAGCTTACACCTGCTGCCATGGAAGATGTGGCTCCGGGTGGTAATAAAGCCCGTTTATTATTGGGTAACGGAAAGTCACTTGTGCTGGACCAGATGGCAGACGGACCAATCAGCGGAGACGCACAATTACATAAAGAAGATGCAGCGCTGGTTTACGGACCTTCCGGTGGCAATAGTTCTAATACCCTGATCACACCAAAAGGAGGGCAATACCGTGTACAACTGGAAGACGGAACGAAAGTATGGCTCAATGCCGCCAGTTCCCTGGAATACCCTGTTGCCTTTAATGGCAGCGACCGTACAGTGCGGCTGACTGGTGAAGCTTATTTTGAAGTAGCGAAAAATGCTGCCAAACCTTTCTTTGTACAGATGAATGGCATGACGGTGCAGGTATTGGGTACCAACTTTAACATCAATGCGTATGCAGAAGAAAAGCGCTTTACCACCACTTTACTGGAAGGTGCTGTGAGGGTAGTGGCGGGCAACCAGCGATTGACGCTGGCTCCTGGTGAACAAACCAGTTTGGAACAACACTCAGGTATTCTGCAACGTGCAGGCGGAGATGCGGAAGACGCTATTGCCTGGAAGAACGGCATCTTTACTTTTAAAAATCATGAACTCGCGGCTGTGATGAGAGATATCAGCCGCTGGTACGATGTAGATATTATATATGATAAGGGAATTGATGAAAAGATCCATGTTACGGGTGCAATGCGCAGGCAGGATAATTTATCGCAGGCTTTAAAAATACTGGAGCTCACAGCAGATCTGCATTTTTCGGTGCAGGGAAAAACCATTACTGTCAGCAAAAAATAGATCATCATATCATCACGCAATTGAACCGGCAGGCGCCTGCCGGTACTGTATGCCGTATGCAGAAAAGTTAAACAATGAAATCAATGAAACGATCATTACACAGTACACAGCTTTCCGCATGGCGGTGGTTCAAACCGCTGTTCCTGTTCCTGCTCATAACAGGCCTGCAGTTAAATGCAGCAGCCAAAGGGCAGGATAAACTTTTAAATGTAAATGTGAATGATGCCAGCCTGGAAACAGTATTCAAGATTGTACGCCAGCAGAGCAATTACCTTTTTATATTCAGGGATGAGAACCTGGCCGGCACTAATATGAAAATATCTTTCCGCCTGAAAGATGCTACCATAGAACAGGTGATGGACCGCTGCCTGGAAGGTTCTCCGCTTACTTATAAGATTGTTGATAATACGGTGATCCTGGTTAAACGTGATGAAAAACCTGCAGCCCGCCAGGAGGTGGTGAAACTGAGTGGTGTGGTAAGAGATGCAGAGAACGGAGATCCGTTACCGGGTGTAACCGTGAGTGTGAAAGGCACCGGCAATGGTACCACCACAGATGCGAACGGCCGCTTTTTGCTGAACAATGTTACACCGCCTGCAACACTGGTGTTTTCTTATATCGGCTTTTCCACACAATCTGTAGAAGCAGGCGCACGCAGGGAATTTGCCATACAGCTGCAAAGAGAAAGCCGTTCCATGCAACAGGTGGTAGTGATCGGATATGGTACGCAGAAGAAAACAGAACTCACCGGTTCTATCAGTACCTTCCGCCCGAATGATCTCAACGCCCGGCCTGTTCTGGGACCGGACCAGTTATTGCAGGGCCGCATGGCAGGTGTGAATGTATCTTCCGCCAATGGTATGCCCGGAGCGCCGATGCGTGTAAGCGTACGGGGTATCGGTTCCCTGAGTGCGAGTAATGAACCCCTCTATGTAATAGATGGTGTGCCCATTATTCCGCACGATGCAGCCGTAACAAACTTCGGTGCTAAAATGAACCCGCTGGCGCAACTGAATCCCAGCGACATTGCTTCCGTGGATGTACTGAAAGATGCTGCTTCTGCTGCTATCTATGGATCACGCGCCACCAACGGGGTAATACTCATTACCACCAAAAACGGCCGCAAAGGCAGCGGGCAACTGGCCATTAATGCTTATGCAGGTATGCAGGATGTACCCTATCTGGATAAAGTGGAAATGGCAGATTCCAAATTATACCTGGAAGTAGTGAATGAAGGAATTGATAACTATAATAAACAATTCGGCTATCTGCCGGGTAACAGCAAATTCATTCCCGGCATAGATCATCCTTATCCCGGTTTACCGGATACGGACTGGATGCAGGAAGTTTTACGCAAAGCCTATACAAAGAACATCGACCTCTCTGTATCCGGCGGCACAGATAAAACAACGTATTATATTTCCGGCGGTTTCCTCAATCAGCAGGGTGTTGTTATTTATAACGATCTGAAAAAGTACACCGGCAGGATCAATCTTACCACAGAACCTTTATCCTGGCTGCGTACCGGTGTGAATATCAGCTTCGGTTATTCTGATAACAACCGGGTACCGGGTTCTAACCTGGGTTCTACGGTAATGGGCAGAAGCCTTCCGCAACGTCCGTTCGACAGGCCTTATAAACCCAATGGTGAATATTATGTAGGTGGTACGGCAGACCTGGTGTATCATAACCCTATACAGATATTGAAAGAAGAAGTGGCGAACCTGAAGAACTATCGTTTGTTAGGCAACGCATTTGCAGAACTGAAGTTCACCAAAGACCTTACCTATAAAACTTCCTTTGGTTCAGACATTGGTTATACGCACGATTATATCTACTACAATCAGAAACATCCATATGGTACCGGTAATGGCCGCATCATAGATGAACGCAGATTGCTCACTAACCTGCTGCTGGAAAATACCCTGAACTACTCCCATGCTTTCGGTGCGCTGAAGCTGGATGTATTGGCTGGTCACTCTTTCCAGCGCATGATGGTATCTACCAACGGTATAGATGGTAATGGATTCCCTGCCCCGTCTTTTGATGTGCTGGGTGCTGCTGCAGTGATCAACAATGCAGGTACTAACCTGTATGGCAATGCCATGGAATCTTATTTCGGCCGTGCCAATCTTGCCTGGAAAGAAAAATATATGCTGGGCATGTCTATCCGTACGGATGGTTCTTCCCGTTTCTCACCTGATAACCGTTATGGTTATTTCCCTTCTGTATCAGCTGGCTGGCAGGTTTCCAAAGAACCTTTCTGGACCATGCCAAAAACAGATCTTAAAGTACGCGTGAGCTATGGCTCTACTGGTAACCAGGAAGGGGTGAGCAATTATGCATATCAATCCCTCACCGGTGGTGGTTATAACTATGATGGCAAGAGTGGTATTGCGATCTCCGGTTTTGGAAATAATATCCTTACCTGGGAAAAAGCCAACCAACTGGATGCTGGTCTTGAGTTAGGGCTGCTGGGCGGCTCTGTGAACCTTACAGTGGATTACTTCCGTAAGAATACCACCAACCTGTTGTACAACATGCCTATCCAGGGAACATCCGGTTTTACCAGCATCACCAGCAATATTGGTTCTATGTTGAACCATGGCCTGGAAGCTGCAGTGAACACCAACTTTAACTTTGGTGCATTGAACTGGAGTTCTGATTTCAATATCTCTTTCATCAAAAACCGCATCACTTCGCTGATCGGTAACAGCGATGCACTGTCTGTAGGAGCTAACCGCGCCTTACAGGTAGGTCAGGATATCGGCAGCATCTGGGTGTATAAGATGTTAGGCATTTTCCAGGATGATAAAGAAGTACCTGAGCCCTTGCAGAAGATCGGTGTACGTGCGGGTGATGTGAAGTACGAAGACCTGAACAATGATGGCAATATTGATATTAACGACCGCCAGATCGTGGGCAGTTCCAATCCTGACTTCTATGGCGGATGGAACAATACCTTCCGGTACAAAAACTTTGATCTCTCTGTTTTCCTGAACTATACCTACGGGCAGGATGTATATGCTTCTTCCCGCATTACCATTGAAAGGCTGGGACAGAATGCAGTGAACATCACTAAAAAGTCTGCAGAGAACAGATGGACCGGTCCCGGTACGAGCAATACCACTCCCCGTGCTATCTACAGCCAGGCTTACAACCTGTATAACTCCAGCCGCTGGATGGAAGATGGTTCTTTCATCCGCATACGTACGGTATCCCTGGGATATGAATTACCCGGGTCTATCCTGCAGAGAGCAAAGATCAAACGCGTGCGTGTTTACCTGCAGGCAGATAACTTATGGCTGTTCACCAAATACTCCGGTATGGATCCTGAAGTGAGTTCAGATATGGACCCGCGCTTTTTGGGAGAAGATAACCTGGTATTACCGCAGCCCCGTTCATTTAATGCAGGCGTTAATCTGAATTTCTAAACCGATGAATAATATTCTCATGAAAAGAAAAGTATTTCCAGTATTGCTTTCCGGCCTGTGCCTGTTTGCTTCGTGCAGTAAGATGCTGGATGTGAAATCGCATTCTGCCGTAGCTACCAATACTTTATCTGCTGCAGATGTGGAGGCCTTCCTGACAGGCATTTACAGCCGCATGCAAAACGCCCCCGGTGCAGAATCTACCATTTCCTTCGATATCACCGGCGGCAACCTGATCAACTCAGGGGCTGCTACAGACGGTGGACTGAATACCTTTATCACCAATGTACTGCGTCCGGAAAATGGCCTGATGTCTGCCGCATGGAACGGTTATTATGCTGCCCTGTACCAGGTGAACAACCTGCTGGATGTTTCCGCCAATCTGCCTGCCACACAGCGTAATAAAGAGATCTCCGGTGTCGCGCACTTCTTCCGTGCTTACCTGTATTATAACCTGGTGACCCGCTTCGGCGGTGTGCCTGTGCTGGAGCAGAATACAGCCGCAAAAGTGAAACGCAACACAGAAACAGAAACATGGGCTTTCATTGAAAAGGAATTAACACTGGCCATGACAGATGCGCCGGTCTATGCTGCAGGGCAATATTACCTGGTGTCTTCCATTGCGGCTAAAGCACTAATGGCACGTGTAAAACTTGCGCAGGGCAAAAAAGCAGAGGCCGCTACACTGGCAGAAGAAGTGATCACTTCCGGCCTTTTTAAACTGGATGCTTTCGAGAAGATCTTCCGGGCACAATCGAACCAGGAAGAGATCTTCTCTTTTAAAAACCTGACCATAGAATCTTCCCTGCGTGTAAGCACGTTATTCTATACCTATGCACACACGGTAAAAGGCAGTTACGTATACCGCCCTGTGCAGGAGGTGATGGATATGTTCACTGCCGGTGATAAACGTACTGCTATGTCCGTGGATACCTACCAGGGCCTGCGGGTGATCAACAAATACCCCAGCGGGCAATCAGGCAGCGATCCCATTATTGTGGTGCGGCTTGCAGAGATGTACCTCATCAGCGCAGAAGCGCAGGGGCTTGCAGGGCTGGGCAGGTTGAATGAACTGCGTGTTGAACGCGGACTCACCGCTATTCAGCCAGCGAGCGAAGCCGCTTATATGGACGCTGTGATGCTGGAAAGGAGGAAGGAGTTGCTGGGCGAAGGGTTCCGCTGGTTTGATCTCGTACGTACCGGCCGCGCGCAAACAGAACTGGGGCTGGCAGACAGGGAGTTGAAATATCCGCTTCCCATGAATGAACTGGCCATCAACAAATTACTGGAACAGAACGATGATTATTAATCTAATATTAAAAGCAAAGATATGTACAGGATTAAACTGGTTTCTATACTCAGCCTGCTTTATTTCACCATCGCCAGTTGTAAAAAGGACTCACAGGCACAGGTGCCGCATGTAACGATTAAAAGTCCGCTTACACAAAGGATGGTGGATAGTACCAATATTATCGCCAAAGTATTTTCAGATACCGTATTTCAGATCAGTGAAGGTGTGCAGGAAACAGATGTGCATTACCTGAGCAGGGAAGGTTATTCCATGCATATGTTCATCATAGAAGCGGATATGAATAATCCTAAACTGAAGCTGGAAGCCGCTACGCCGTATGATGCTACGCCTTATGCCATGCAAACTGTTCCGGACATGGTGAAGTATATCAATGGTCCCAACAGTAAAGTAGTGGCAGGTGTGAATGCCGATTTCTTCAACACTACCACAGGTGAGCCGCGCGGTGTTCTCATCAAGAACAACAAAGTGCTCAAAACCACCTGGTTCAATGACCGCAGCAGCACTTTCCTGGGTGTGAAAAAAGATGGTAAACTCTTTATCGGCGATCGTGCAGAATTTGCAGCCATGCAGAACGATTTTGAAGATGCATTGGGTGGAGGACCCATGCTGGTGAAGAACAATGCCATCTTAACACAAACAGACCTCAGTATTGAACCCCGTACCGGTATCGGGTTGAACGAGCAGGGTAAAATGTACTGGATGGTCATTGATGGCCGCAGCTTCTACTATTCCAATGGTATTACCATTACACAGCTGGGCCAATTGCTGAAAGCATGCGGTGCTACCAAAGTTATTAATGTAGATGGCGGCGGATCTTCCACTTTCATGATCAAACATCCGCTGGCAGAAGTATGGCAGGTACGCAACCGGCCTTCTGACGGAACCAACAGGGCAGTGGGTAATGCATGGATGATCATTTCCAAACCTTAATGTATGAAGAGAATAATTACCTGCTGCATGGCGCTTGTGCTATTAGCCATAACCGCCTGCGATAAAGATAAAACGGTTACTTCCTCCGCACCTGTGATCAATACCGTATGGCCGCTGGATGGAAGCCCTTCCACCATTGTGACTATCAGGGGAAAGAATTTCAGTACGGTGCGTACAGAGAATATTGTACAGTTTAATGGGGTGAACGCTATTGTTATTGAAGCCAGCCAGGGCGAGTTACTGGCAGTAGCTCCTGCCACCGGTGCTACGGGTACTATCACTGTGGCAGTCCGCAATACTACGGTAACCGGGCCTGTTTTTACCTACAAAGCTCCCCGGCAGGAGTATAATGTGAAGCTGTTCGCCGGAGATCTGACGGCAGGTTCAGTAGATGGCGCCTTATCCATCAGCAGGTTGAGAAGTCCGGAAGGCGTGGAGCTGGATGGCGCGGGGAACCTCATCATTACAGACAGAGGTAATAACCGCATCCGCAAAGTTTCACTGGCCGGGATCATGAGCCCTGTAGCCGGCGCGGATGTTGTGGGTTTTGTGAATGGCGCTGCTGCCGATGCAAGGTTCAGACTGCCCTGGAAGTCAACAGTAGATGCTGCGGGAAACATCATCGTGGCAGACCGTGATAATAATTGTATCCGTAAAATCACACCTGCAGGTGTGGTCAGCACCATTGCTGGTTCCGGTACGGCCGGGTTTGCAGATGGTTCTGCAACAACCGCCATGTTCAATCAACCGCTGGATGTGGCAGCTGACGCGGCAGGGAATATCTACGTAGCAGATAACCTGAACCACCGTATCCGTAAGATCACACCACAGGGAGATGTAAGTACCCTGGCAGGAGATGGTACTGCTGCATTTGCCAACGGTACAGGAACTGCTGCAAAGCTGAGGAACCCCAGCGGGCTGGCAATTGGTAAAGATGGCAACCTGATCATAGCAGACAGGCTGAACCATCGCATCCGTATGATCACACCGGCTGGTGTAGTTACTTCCATAGCAGGTGACGGGGTGAGTGGTTATAAAGATGGGGAGGCCGGTGCGGCAAGGTTTGCTGATCCTTATGGCGTGGCAGTAGATAGCAATGGGAATATTGTCATTGCAGATCTCAATAATAACAAAGTGCGCAAGCTGGCAGGAGTGACGGTGACTACTATAGCTGGTTCCAGCAAAGGTTTCCTGGATGGCCCTGGCGCCAGTGCACAACTGAATCAACCTACAGATGTATGTGTGGATGCTGACGGGAATGTGTATGTGGCCGATCTGGGGAATAATTGTGTGAGGAAGATCACGTTGATTAAATAATAGCTGCAAGAATATATTGCTGAGCAAATAATGTTTCTATAAGAGGCTGTTCATTTGTATCAGGAAGATAACATTGATTAAACAAATTTCAGAAGAGGCTGTTCATTGCGGACAGCCTCTTTTGTTATAAATTGGGAGATGATCAGTTTCTTCCTTTCCCTCTTTTTGCTTCAGGATTGCCAGTTCAATGGCAGTGTAACCATCTATGATCACAGCCGCGCACAGTGGCATTATACTGATTCTGCAGATGCATTCAGGGAAGCGCAGCCCGCCTCTACCTTTAAGATCATCAACCTGCTGATAGCACTGGAAACCGGTGTTATCAAAGATGAAATGGCTATTGTGAAATGGCCCGGTAAAACAGATCCCTCCCTTTACGGATACAGGCCCGATATTTATAAAGACATGACGGTCAGGGAAGCTTTTGAAGTTTCCGCCGGCTGGGTGTTTATTGAACTGGCTAAAAAGATTGAAAGGAGGAAATATGCCTGGTACCTGAAAGCCAGTGATTATGGCAACCAGGACCTCAGTGAGCGGGGAGATGATTTCTGGAACTTTGGTGCCATGAAGATATCCCCTGCAGGCCAGGTGAAATTCCTGGTAAAGGTCTATGAAAACAAAACACCTTTCTCCAAACGGAACATTTAGATATTGAAACGTGTGATGATAACGGAAAAGACAGCCTCGTATACTATCCGTTCAAAGACCGGCTGGACGCGAATTGATGGAAAAGATATCGGCTGGTGGACAGGGTATGTGGAGCGCAATGGAAAAGCGTATTTTTTTGCTACAAGAATAACCAAAGACCGTTCTGCATATAACCCCCAATTCGGTCAATGCCGGAAAGACCTTACAAAGAAAGTATTAAGAGAATTAAAGATCATTGATTGATAAATAAGCATCATTATTTAATGCAACCGTTTGCTTAACTTAGGAAAGAGAACCAAGATCTAAGACCCTGATTATAGTGCTGATAAACCCTGGCCCTGTTTGTTCATTACTCATTATAAACAATTCCCGTTATGAAATGTATGTTACGAAACATCCTGATTTTCTTTTTATTGTCCCCCGCCATCAGTTTAGCCCAGACCGGTATATCCACATGGGCCAGCATAGGCAGCAACGGCAAGTTGCAATACACAGCGGATTCAAGGGGGAACCGCATTCCTGATTTCAGTATGGTCGGTTACCGGCATGGCGAGGCTGCCTTACCTCTTGTGCCTGTCGTAAAAACGATCTCTCCTGTAAGCGGAGACAACCTGGCCCACATCCAGGCGGCCATCAACGAAGTATCTGCCCGCACACCGGATGCCAATGGATACCGGGGAACCTTGTTACTGGAAAGTGGTACCTACAACATCAGCAACACACTGAATATTACTGCCAGTGGTGTAGTGTTGCGGGGTACCGGTACCGGCAGCACGCAAACAAAACTCGTAGCCACCCGTACAGCCCAGCACACGCTTATAAATGTAAAGGGAAGCGGCGGGCCCTCAGAAGTAAGTGGTACCCGGGTAAGTATTACCAATACTTATGTTCCGGTAGGTGCTACTTCCTTTACGGTTTCTTCTGCTGCAGGTTATGCGGTGGGAGACAGGATCCGCGTATTGAAAATGCCTAACCAGGCATGGGTAGATCTTTTAGGGATGGCACCTTTCGGATGGACGCCCTCCGGCTACAACATGAGCTATCTCCGCGTGATCAAAGCCATTGCAGGCAACACGGTAACAATAGATGCACCTATTGTTGACCCCATCGATCAGCAATATGGCAGCGGGTACATTTACAAATACAACTGGACGGGTAAAATACAGGAGTCTGGCGTGGAAGATATGCGCATAGAATCCACTTACGCGGCAGAAGATGATGAAAACCATGGCTGGACGGCTATCAACCTGGGCAATATTGAGAATGGATGGGTGAAGAATGTGGACGCTTATTATTTTGGATATAGCTGTGTAAGCGTAACAGGTGGAGCTTACAAAGTAACCGTTCTGGATTGCAAAATGCTTGATCCCAAATCACAGACCACCGGTGGAAGAAAATATTCTTTCATGATAGATGGGTCTGAACTGGTGCTGTTCAAAGATTGTTTCACCCGTGGAGGGCGCCATGATTTTGTAAGTGGCAGCACCGTTTCAGGTCCGAATGTTTTTTATAACTGCACATCCGAACAACAGAAAGCAGATAACGGACCGCATCATCGCTGGTCCACTGGTATATTGTTCGATAACATCACCGGCAACGGAGAATTAAATATACAGAACCGCGAAGCATCCGGATCCGGCCATGGCTGGGCAGGCGCACAATGTGTGTTCTGGAATTGCGTGGGTAGTAAGTTCGTTCACCAGAAACCTCCGCAACATCTGAACTGGGCTATTGGCTGTAAAGGAACCGTAACAGACAATGGTACCTGGCATGATGGTGATCCCGGTATATGGGAATCCACCGGTAACCATGTGATCCCGCAAAGCCTGTATGCACAGCAACTGGCTGACCGGCTGGGGGCTCCATCCTGCGTGCCCGCTACTGCCAGTGCAGATGATGGAAATGTGGCGGCGAATGTATTGGATAATAATCTCAGCACCCGCTGGTCTGCCAGCGGCGATGGGCAATGGATCCAGTTCTGTTTAGCGAATTCTGCATCCGTAACGGGAGTGGATATTGCTTTTTATAGTGGTAATACCCGCACTTCCACCTTTGATGTACTGGTAGGTGCAGATGGTAATAACTGGACCAACGCAGCCACCGGTCTTGTGAGCAGCGGTACTTCACTCAACCTGGAAACATTCAATTTCCCGGCGGTAACCGGAAAATATGTACGCATTGTAGGGCATGGTAATTCTGCCAACCTCTGGAACAGTTATACGGAAGTGAAGATCAGGCTAGCCACAGGTTCCACGCAGGTAACACTTTCCCCCGTGCATGATGCTTACGTACGTAACGGTACAAATGCCGCGGTTACACATGGCATTACAGATTCCACCACACTGGTTACAAAACTCAATTCCAATCCTGCCGCTGGAAACGACAGGCAGACCTACCTGAAATTTGACCTGAGTGGTGTAAGCGGTACAGTGACTGCAGCCAAACTGAGAGTATATGGAAGTCTGGCTGATAATCGCTCCGCTAACATACCTATTGGCCTGTATAAGGTTGCCAATCTTACCTGGCTGGAATCTACCCTCACCTGGAATAATAAGCCTGCCACGGGCTCCCCGTTGCTGGATTCTGCGATTGTAACAGATTCCATACCGCGTTATTACGACTGGGACTTTGGCGCTTATGTACAGGCTGAACTGGCTGCAGGCAGAACGAGCATTTCACTGGCCATGTTGGCGCACATTGCCACAGCGCCTCTCATTGCCTGGAATTCCAGTGAAGCGGCTACCAATAAACCGCAACTGGTACTCACAGTGCAAACAACGGGTACTGCGCGGAAAGCTCAGCAGGAGGCAGTCGTTTTAAAACCTGAAAAACCCGTACCGGGCATACTCACATTCCCCAATCCATTCTATGAAGAATTACAGGTGAAGTTCGAACTTAAAGAAGAAGGAAGAACGGTACTGCGGGTATATGATCTTTCCGGTAAAGTAGTGGCTACACTGATCGATGCAAGATTAGCTGCGGGTAATCACTCCATGCGGTTTAACGGGAAGGCCTGGCCGAAGGGATTGTATATGTTGCATCTGCAACATAATGGAAAGAAAATAACGGCGAAGGTGGCCAGGCAGTAAAGCAAAATAATACTGCTGCATTATAAAAAGGCCTCTGCACGATAACACTGCTGCAAGCATTAAATAATAAAAGCCCCTGTTGTATGCATATTAAAAGCCCCGCACATCATATGCGGGGCTTTTTGCTTTTATCTGAATTATTTTTCCACGTCTTTCCCTTCCAGCCAGCTCTTGAAATCAACCACCCGCTCCCTGCTGATCACCACATCTGCATCTACCTGCGGCTGTAATTGCAGGATCAGCCTGCTGTTGTAATAAGCCATGATCTTTTTAATGGCATCGATATGGATGATGAATTGCCGGTTGATGCGGAAGAAGGTATTCCTGTCCAGCATTTTTTCGATCTGATCCAGGGAATAATCCAGGGGCATCTTTTCCCCGGCAAAAGTGGTGGCATAAGTAACGCCTTTTACAAATTGCAGGTAAGCGATATCCTTTGCTTTCACATAGATCAGCTGGTTATTGAGCCTACCAATAAACCTGGCACTGTCCCGCTTCAGGAATTCATCCGCTATCCTGGCGATATCAATATTGTGCTGTGCGGGTTTCAATTGTTCGTATTTATTGAGCGCATTTTTAAGTTCCTGCAGTTCTATGGGTTTCATCAGGTAGTCTATACTGTTCACTTTAAATGCCTGCAGGGCAAAGTTGTCGTAAGCAGTGGTAAAGATGATAGGTGTTTTTACATTAGCCTGCTTGAAAAGTTCAAAACAATTGCCGTCTGATAACTGGATGTCCATCAGCATCAGGTCTACTTTGTTATGCTGGTCCATCCATTTGAGTCCTTCAGACAGGGAAGGGATCACAGCCACCACTTCTATCTGCTGATCACATTTCTGCAACAGGCGGATCAGTCTTTCCGAATTATGGACCTCATCTTCAAATATGACAACTTTCATCATGGCGTTATTACGGGGATCTTTACAATGAACACTTCATCTGACTGGTGTATTTCAATCACTCTGCCGCTGGCCAGCTCATAGCGTTTCCTGATATTATCCAGCCCGATGCCGGATGATATGGCCGGCACATTTTTCTTTCTCACCTGGTTGGAAATGAGGAGATAGCCACCTTCACTTTTTACATGGATCAGCAAAGGATCATTCGCGGAAAAGCGGTTATGTTTAATAGCATTCTCTATCAGCATCTGCAAGGTAGCAGGAGGAATGGTGCCCTGTGCTTTCATCTGTTCATCTATCTCAGCAGTAAAGCGGATACTGTTCTGGTGCCGGATGCTGATCAGGAAGAGGTAGGAATCCAGGAAGTCCAGTTCCGTTTGAATAGATACCAGGTTCTCGAACTTCTTATCCAGGATATAACGGTAGATCTTAGCCAGCTGGGTAATATAATCGGCAGACAGGTCCGCACTTTTATACACCAGGTTGGTGAGTACACTCAGGGAGTTGAAGAAGAAGTGTGGATCTATCTGGTTCCTCAGTGCATCATATTGTGCCTGGATGTTTTCCCGCTTTAACCGTTCCGTTTGCACCTGGTATTCTTTGAGCCCCTTGTAATAATAAATAATGCCATTAACAGT
The DNA here is from genome assembly GCF_039545795.1 of Chitinophaga niabensis. Taxonomy (NCBI): domain Bacteria; kingdom Pseudomonadati; phylum Bacteroidota; class Chitinophagia; order Chitinophagales; family Chitinophagaceae; genus Chitinophaga; species Chitinophaga niabensis. Next base: position 2,079,813 of record NZ_CP154260.1, read on the forward strand.
GAGGATGAGCACATAGAAGATATACAGGCCAAAGATCATGTTGTAACTCACGGCCCTGAAGCTTTCCCAGGCCTCATAACGGTTAAACACCACAATGTCCATAGTGGCATAGAGGAATGCGAAGAGGAAGGCCGGGATCAGGCCATATAACAGCATAGCTGTACAAAGTACCAGCAGGCGGTTGGAGATATAACCTTTCAGTACACCCTTTTCCACGTACCGGCTCAGCCAGATGGCGCCTTCCCAGCATATCAGTCCAAGCGCTACATACAAAACACTGAATAAGAGCGACCTGAAGAAGTTACTATCAACACCTTCAATAAAGGAGAGATCAAAAGACTTGAAAATAATACTGAACAGGTAAAGGATAACGATCCTTGCTAGGTATTTGAAGGTTTTGCTGGAAAAGATCCTTTCATTCTTTTTAAACAGGTCCTGCTCAATTGATTTATCGGATGTGGCCATCAATAGTAATTGTTTTCTTTAAACCAGGTTAATGCATTTCTCAGTGCATCTTTTACGGGTGTGTACCGCACCATTAATTCATTTTCTGATTTTTTGCCGGTATAATAATTATTCAGGCATAACAGGTAAGCGGAGGTGTAATTCAGTTTGCTGCTCCTGCCGGTCAATCTTTCTTTGATGGTACCCAGAATGCCGCCCAGTTTTAAAATGAATGCAGGGATCCTGATCATGATCTTTGTTTCCTTTGATACGCTGTTCAGGGAAGAGAAAAATTCCCGGTAGCTGAGGTTATGCCCCGCCAGCAGATAACAATTCCCCATTTTTCCATTATCGATCGCATTCACAATGCCTTGGCAAACATCGTGAATATAAACAAAATTCTTGCCTCCCGGTGGATAAAACAGGATCTTTTTGCCCAGGCCATAGAGCACCAGCTTGCCGGAGCTGGGTTTAACATCATTGGGGCCTATCATGAAAGTGGGGTTAACGATCACTGCCGGCAGCTGACTATACTCCACTTGTTCCAGTACATATTGTTGCGCGAGATATTTGGTGTTGATGTAGGCGGAATTGGCATGGAAAAGTGTAAAGCCACTCAGTTCATTGCCTGGTTTTTCTTTACTGCCCGGCCCCATGGTATTAGCGGTGCTCACATAAATGAATTTATCCACCTGCTGCGCTAGGCTGGCCTCTACCATATTTTTAGTGCCGGTGAAATTCACCTTTTCGTATTCTTCAAAAGTAATGCCCCATTGGTCTGTAATGGATGCCGCATGGATCACAATATTACAGCCTGCCACTGCCTGCTCCACATCACCTTTGTTGGAGATATCCCCGAAGAAAACTTCGCAGGGGATATCTGAAATACCTTTGATATCTGCATTGTAACGGATCATGATCCGTACTTCATAACCCAGCCGGAATAACTCTCTTGTAAGATTAGACCCGAGGAAACCATTTGCTCCCGTAACGAGTACTTTATTCATATCAGTTCTTTTTTTACCGCCCGGGAGATCATTTTCAGCTTTAGTTCCATGGGCAGTATGCTCATCAGAAAGTGGTTGAGTTTGTTGATGAATCCGGGGATGATGGTTGGATATTTTGTGATGGTGCCAATGATGGCAGTACTGGCTATTTCAGCGGTGGACAGCAGTCCCATTTTTCCTTTAATACCCTGTGAGATGATGCGCTGCGCCGTATTGGAATTGGTCATAATGGGCCCGGGGTACACCACGCTAACAGAAACACCTGTACCGGAAAGCTCTTCCCGGAGGCCCAGCGAAAAGGAAGATATAAAAGCCTTGGAGGCAGGGTAAACTGTTTTGTAGGCAATGGGTGAAAAGGCCGCCATGCTGGAGATGTTCATGATATAACTCCGTTCATGCTGCAGCAGGTGAGGGATCAGCATATGTGTGATCAATACCGTGCTGCGTACATTGAGCTGCATGATCTGATCTATTTTTTCGATAGACGTTTCTGTGATCAGGGAGGTGCCGCCTACGCCGGCATTGTTGATCAGGAAGTCTATTTCAAAATGTTCCAGGATATGCTTTACCTGTTTTTTCAATTCATCACAATTGGTGAGATCGAACTCAAAGATGCGCACATCTATGTTGTATGTACTGGCCAGGTTTTCTGCAAGAGAGGGAGTACAACCGCCAGGGAGGGCAATCAATATGATATTCCTGCCCATTCTGGCGCATTGTACGGCAAACTCTTTTCCAAGGCCGGAGCTCGCTCCTGTGATCAGGGTGTATTTTGCATTGCTCATTTGTTTCTCTCTGCGAGTGTTTTAAATCTTGTCATGGTTTCTATCAGGTTGCCCTGTACAATAGGATCAGAGATCCAGCGGGGCACCTTTTTACTGCGATTGGTAGAAATGAAGTAAGTGACCCGCATATTTCCATTTCCAAGGTCATGCAGCAGCCATTTTCCTTTGGCACCTGAAATGCGGGTAATATTCTTATAAACAGGGAACCTGTTGTGGGAAGTGCTTTCGAAGCTTATCTCCGCGTATTGCTCTTCTCTGCGCAGATGATATAAGAGACAGCAATCCTGGTCTTCAAACGGCCATGGAATGCTGTATTTGATATAAGTGATCCAGGTGTTTGCTGTGCCGGAGGGTATTACATTGTATTCTTTGGCATTCACATTCCAGTCGGTACCCATGGCGGGGCTGGTCATTAACCGGGAAATGCCGGCCACATCTGCCCGTACAATGAAAGTGGCTTTTATTTCACGCACCTTTTCATCTTCCGCATTGGGTATCCAGCGCTCATACAGAGAGATCCCTTTATCTGTTCTTACGAGTTTGAATTCCTCTTCGCTTAATGTATGGGCAAAAAGCATCCGGGAGAAAACTAAACTCAGCATACATAATAACTTTAAACCTTTCACGTAATAAGTATTTATGTAAAATTGCCGACAGGCGGGCTAATGACAGCAGATTTTCCCTTGAGTTGTAGGATAAGTTAATTGAACCGTGGAATTTGGGGGAGTTGCAAAAGAAAAGCCCCCTTTTCAGGAGGCTTTTTAAAGGAGCTAAGCAGTGGCGTTCCATAATAACTTCCGGCTGTCCTTGCTGACGAAGGTGATAGGTACAAATTCATCCGTAGGAGAGCCAATATAGTATACCATCCATTCCGGATCATGGCGGGATAACATTTCGCTGATACAATCCGCCCGGTGGGCCTGGGGATTTAGGCAATCTCTCCAGTAAAACAGTTCAACGCGGTAACGTAACTGCTGGTGCTGGTTATTGATAACTACCTGCACTTCAATCTCCTGCCTTCCCGGCAAAGGAGGGATGGGGATCATTATGTAACTCATGGTCTTGAGAGTTTAAAATTCCTGATATGCCCCCACAAGAAGGTTGCCACATCTTTAGGTACAGCCGTGACGGGCATTTGCGGTACGAACAGGAGGGGGGAGTGTTCATTTTCGGACACTATTTGTGCTGAAATGGACGCTTACCTGCAATATTCACAGTATAAACCCCACAAAGCTTCTGCATCCAGCAATTGAAAACTGGCGCCTCCGTTGCCGATGGAATTAAAGAACTTACAGAAACGCGGCCGGTTGATGCTGATGGCATTCAGTACAACCGTTCTTAGATCGGGCACCTTGAAGATCTCCGGGGTGAACAGGTGTAGATTGATATAATAGAAGAGCATTTCCTCATTCACATCTATCTTTTTTACACGCTCCTGCAAAAGATCTATGGCATCGTTCCGCAGGGAATAATAGGCCAGGTATTTAGCCAGGGCCAATGTTTCTTCATCTGTCAGCTGCAGGTTTTCATAGTTATCCAGGATGTAACCGACGGATGCATCCTTCGCTGCATAGTTAAACTTGCGGTATGTTTGCTCGCTGTAAACGATGTGATAATTGATCAGCATCCTTTTCACCAGGGGGGATGGAATGCCGAGTTTCTCCAGTTCATTGATCTCCTGCAGGAAATCGCCGGAGGCTATGTAGCCTGAATCATTCTTCCAGACATTAAATGTGAGCGAGCAGATGTTATAGAGTACCCTTTTATCTGTCGGGTCCAGTTTTAACAGTTCTTCCAGTTTTTCTATGATACCTTGTTCGTTTGTAGGATTTAACTGGTAACGATAGGTTTCCCGGTTATTGAGCAGGAAGAGGTTCTCTTTTGTGCGGGGTATTTCCAGTTTATCCAGGTAATTGCCGGGCAGGCGTTTGTCCGCTGCACGATCAAACACTTCCCGTTGAACAGCAGAAGCTGTTTTGGTATCTTTCCCTTCCATCGCTTTTGTGAATCTGCTGATCAATGCCTCATCGGTCAGGCTTTCCAGATCATTGTTCCTGTTGATGTAAATAGTGATCACCGCTTTCCGGTGTTCTTTTAATATGGGTTCCAGCTGTGCCTGTAATGTTTTATCCAGCAGGCGGTTTTTGATCTCCGGCTGGGATAAGGGTGTTAAGTTTTCAAAAGCAGTGCCTTTGATATCCCGTAAAAACTCTACCCAGTTTTCAGCAGTAGTGATAGTGCCGGGGATCTTTGACACCTGGTATTGCTCCAATGCTTTTATGATGGAAGCGGCGCGATTTTCCTGCAACTTATAATTAAGTTCCGTGCTGCCTTCGACGGAAGCATAGGCCCTGATATCCATTTGGGTGATGTGGTTGCCTGCGAGTTGCAGGGAATCATACAAAGGCTTTAGATCTGCGGCGTTGTAAACACTTTTGTTCTTGGGGAAAGGAATGGTGAATTGCAGCTTACGTGCATAAACAGAACCGGATATTTTCCTGTTCATTAAAGAATCCGCATATAAGCCCATAGGCAAAAGTTCCCATAAGCTCCGTTCAATATTCACAAAGTTCGTATAATGGCAGATCACACCATTTTTAATAACAACCAGGTTGCCCTCCAGTTCTTCCTTCTGCAGATGGGCAGGCAATTTGCCGAGCTCAATGGCTATCTGCCCTCCGTTGAATTTTTTGATCTTGCTCCTTAACTGGGAGAGGTAAAGCGGTGTGAGGAATTCCCCTTTGGGCAGGGCACGTGCAGGTAGTGGTTTATCACAGTTATACTGGCTTTTGCGTACAAGATCTGCTGTCAAAGCGTCTCCTGGTGCTGTAAATAACTTGTTGAACCAATCGATATTATTAGTAAGGAAAACGATAGTGCCATCCGGATTTACCTTGATACCAAACTGCACTTCCTTGGGTTTGCTTTTGAATAATTGCTCGCATGCTGCACAGGCAGGCGTATTACGGCCATCTTTAAAACTCTGGGCTATGCTGTGTAAAGAGAAGGTCAAAGCAAACAGCAGGAATAACAAGCGCTTCATCGGTCAGGGGATTTATAAGAAGCAAAAGAACGAAAAAATTATATTTTCTCCCTATCTTTCTGCCTCGAATTGATACATCATGATACTAGATACGTTAGAAAACGCTCATCGCTACTATGGTTTGGGTGAGAAGTTCATCAAAGCCTTTGAATACCTGGCCCAGACAGATTTTACCACGTTAGCAAAAGGGAAATACGAAATTGACGGGAAGAACATCTTCGCGATTGTCAACGAATATGAAACCATAGACCCTTCCGGGGAGAAAATGGAATCCCACAGGAAATACATTGATGTGCAGTACATTGTAAGCGGAGCGGAACTGATAGGGCACGACTTTATGCAGGAGAAACAGCCTTCCAAAGCTTATAGTGAAGAGGATGATTATATGCTGTTTGCGGAAAAACCTTCTTTCTTTTCCCTGCTGGCACAGGATCATTTTGCTATCTTTTTCCCTACAGACCTGCACATGCCTAACCTGCGTGTAGACGTTCCCGGACCTGTGAAGAAAGTAGTGATCAAGATCAGCGTGAACTAAGATCCTGTGATCTTATAGGCACATCTGCGCGCACCGGCCAGGATGTGATCTATCCTTTTAATGCTCACGCCTTTGCCCAGTACTATTTTAAAAGTGTTTAACTCAGACTGGCAGAATCCCTGGCATACGGTGGCTGCTGCACAGATAGGGCAGTGGTTCTCTATGAGCAGGTAGCCATCGTCCTCCTTTTTATACTCGGCCATATAACCTTCCCGGTTGCGGACCTCTGCGAGCTGACGTACCTTACTTTCCAGGTCTGTTAATCCTTTCAGGTCTGCTTTGTATTTAAGGATGCCGTTCTTCTCATTGGCATCTATTACTGTTTGAATAGCTGCCTGGCCCAAAGTATCCCGCATGGTGTTCAGGATCTTCACCGTCAGTTCCGCATGGGTATCAGGGAACTTGGCATGCCCTGCACTCGTCAAACCCCATATCTGCTGCGGGCGGCCCCTTCCTTTAGATTCCGTGGTAGCCAATACCAGTCCTTCGTTGGCGAGTTTCAATAACTGGAAACGCGCGCCCTCTACCGTAATGCCCAGTTCTATAGCAATAGCGGTCAGCGGCTGCGGTCCCCTGGTTTTCAACAACCATATAGCCCGTTCATTTTCTGCCAGATTATTATTCATAATAAACAAAGCAATTATTTGGTTTATTAGACAAAGGTACTACCTTTGTCAGAGAATTTAAAACATATAGATATGACACATCAATTACCGGTGTTGCCCTACCCATACAATGCCCTGGAGCCATACATCGATGCAAAAACAATGGAGGTTCACCACTCCAAACATCACCAGGCATATGTAGATAATCTCAATAAAGCGCTGTCGGGCACAGCATTTGAAAACACGCCCCTGAAGGAGATCCTTTCTTCCATTTCTACCCAGCACCTGGCAGTACGGAACAATGGCGGCGGCCATTATAACCATAGCTTCTTCTGGAACCTGCTGCAACCGGGTGGTGCAAAAGAACCGGGCGCCGCACTGGCAAAAGCGATCGATGAATCATTCGGTTCCCTGGAAGCATTTAAGAAACAATTTGCAGATGCTGCTACCGGCAGGTTTGGCTCCGGCTGGGCATGGCTGGTGCTGACAGATAATAAGAAACTGGAGATCACTTCAACCGCCAACCAGGATAATCCGCTCATGGATATCGCAGCAATAAAAGGTACGCCCATACTGGCACTGGATGTATGGGAACATGCTTATTACCTGCACTATCAGAACAGGCGCGCTGATTATATCGCCGCTTTCTGGAATGTGGTGAATTGGGATATCGCAGATAAAAACTTTCAGCAAAAGGGCTTTTAATAAGCCCTTTTTTATATGTTTAACCCATGAAATTCCCTTGCTTATTCCTTGTTGTACTCTTTGCCTGTAATGCACCAACAACACCTAAAACAGTAATAACACCTGAAACGCCCGGAACAACGGACAGTATTAAACTGGGCAATTTCACCTTTCTCGATTTTGACCAGAACGGAGATGAGTACCTGTTTGTGGTTTGCAAGGCCGGAGATACACTGGGTATGATCTATAATACGGATGAGGCTATCACCTATCAGATGGGAGACAGGATAGGGCTGGTTTGGAAAGATTCCACCTATAGTCCTGCCGGCGATCCATCTTCTTCTGTAAAGGCGCAGTATGTACAGCAGCATACGCTGGTAAAAAAAGGCGCGTTGAGCAGTTTCCTGAAAAGCCATCCCATTACTTTTACCTTTGCCTTTCCGGACGCACTAACCGAGTATGCACATGACATCATTTTCAAAAGGGCTTGTTATTACATGGCCAATACTACCAGCCAACCGCTCAGAAGTATTGTGGACAAACACACGGACAGTGTTGCTATACTGGTGGAAGAAATGAAGGAAGGTTATTTGCTGCGGTTTAAACATCTCACGGATTCCCTGCCGCAGTTATACCTGAATTTTGAGCAGCCCTACCAGTTGTATGAATATGACGGGGTTTCCATCAGGCCTGCCAGCTGATTTTTTTGTAAATTTACCCCTTGGGATCAACAAATAATGAACGAGAATTGATGCAAGGCGTAGCAAGAGGTGATCAGGAGTCCTTCCGGCTGATCTTTCAGCAGCACTATAAGGCATTGTGTTATTTTGCCAGTTCCATTATACTGGACGGGCAGGAGGCAGAAGACCTTGTGCAGGAAACATTTTCCAAACTTTGGAACAAACGGGCCGATTTCACTTCCGCTACAAGCATTAAAGCTTTTCTTTATATCGCTACTAAAAACGCCTGTCTCAACTTCCTCAAACAAAAAGAACGGCAATCTTCCAGGGAAAAAGAGTTCACTTACCTGCTCCGGGAGCCCCTGTCAGACGATTTTGATCCTGTTCTGGCAGAAACAGAGATCATACAGGAGTTGTATTCTGAGATGGAGAACCTGCCCAAACAATGCCAGCGTGTTTTTAAAATGAGTTACCTGCAGGGCATGAAGAATGAGGAGATCGCCAGCACTCTGGGCATTTCCTATAATACCGTACGCACCCAGAAATTACGGGCCCTGAAGCTGATCCGGGCCTCCCTGCTTAAAAAGAACCTGCTCACGGCATTTTACGCTTATATCACCTTCATAAAGCTGCACGCTTAAAAAAACTTTCCCGTTCCTTTCATCGAAAATCAGATCCCGTTGTTTCTATAGTAAAATATCAACTTGGAAACAGACGAAAAAGGGGCTTTGCTGCAAAGGGCCAGTTACCTGATACTACGGCATCTGCGGGATGAAATAACCGCAGCCGAGCAGGAAGAACTGCAGGCCTGGATAGCTGCATCTGCAGAAAACCAACGTTTCTTCGACCAGTTTAAGGATGAACAGCAGTTGCTGCAAAAGCTACAGCAATTGGGCAGTTTTGATACAGATGCTGCCTGGGATGCCTTTACCTCCCGTCATTTTCCACCCGCCAAAGTAAGAACCATCCGCTGGAAATGGGCCGCTGCAGCTGCCGTGGTACTACTGGCAGGTGTTTACTTCTGGAACCAGCAAAAGCCGGCAACAAAAGAAACCGTTGTATCTGAACTGGTGAATGATGTAAAGCCCGGCACCCATAAAGCTATCCTCACACTGGGAGATGGATCCACCGTAACGCTGGATAGTGCAGGGAATAAAGTGATCGGGCAGGGGATCAGGCAAGCCGGTGGCCAATTGGAATATGGGGAACAGGCTGCAATTAGTTTCAATACCCTCCGCACACCTAAAGGCGGACAATTCCAGATCACACTGGCAGACGGAACCAAAATATGGTTGAATGCGGCTTCTTCTTTACGTTATCCCACTGCATTTGTGGGAGGAACGCGTAAAGTGGAAGTAACCGGGGAGGCTTATTTTGAAGTGGCTAAGCATGCAACGAGGCCTTTTATTGTGCAGATCAATGCGCAAACAGCTATAGAAGTACTGGGCACCAGCTTTAACATCAATGCCTATACCAATGAGGCCAGTATTAAAACCACTTTAATTGAGGGAGCCGTAAGATTAACGGTGAATGAACAGTCCCGCACACTTTCTCCCGGCCAGCAGGCACAGGTGAACAGCCAGGGAGACATACAATTGATAGAGAAAGCAGACCTGGATGAGGCGCTGGCCTGGAAACATGAGCTCTTCTATTTCAGGAATGCAGACCTCCAGGCAGTGATGCGGCAGCTGGAAAGATGGTATGATGTAGAAATAAGCTATAGCGGAAAGATTCCTGCGCGCAGGTTCCAGGGAGAGATCCAACGGAACTTAAATTTATCAGATGTACTGGAAGGCCTGAAGAATACGGAGATCAACTTCAGTATCGAAGGCCGGAAGATCATAGTAAAACCATAAACATTAAAAAAAAGGAAACCGGAGGCGCTTGGACCCGCCCCCGGCTATGCCTGGATGAGGAGTATACCAACCTTTCTTGACAAATATTGATCACACCTTCCAAACAATGCAAATCTATGCAATTGAATCATCATGTTAAAGCCCGATCTATACCGGGGCTTTCATCAACCAAATGGCCGTTCAGGAGGTTAATTACTGAACGAAGTAAAACTGTTCTAATCATGCGATTGACTTTACTGCTCATAACAGTCGCCTGCCTTAAGGTTACCGCGGGAACTTACGCACAGTCTGTTTCCGTATCCCTTAAAAAAGCGCCACTGGAAGAAGTTTTCTCTACTGTAAAACAGCAGACGGGTTTCCTGTTCTTTTACGACAGGGACATGCTGAACGGCACCAAACCGGTGACCATACAGGCGAATAATCTTGCCCTGCAGGAATTCCTGGCTGCGGTGTTTAAAGACCAGCCACTGGATTACGCCATCAAGAACAAAACGATCTTCATCAAAAGAAAGCCAACTCCTTCCGCCAATACTGTAGTTGTAGTTCCTGTGCCTGTGAGTGGCATTGTAAAAAGTGCCGATGGGGAAGCCCTCATTGGTGTAAGTATCAGAGTGAAAGGAACTTCCACCGGTACGGTAACGAATACCGAAGGTAAGTTCTCATTGAATGCTGAAGCCGGGCAGATCCTCGTGATCTCCTATGTAGGATTTGAAACGCAGGAAGTCGCTGCTTCTCAATCCCTCAATATCATATTGAAACCTTCTTCCAGCTCTCTGGATGAAACAGTGGTAATAGGTTATGGAACTGCCATCCGCCGTACGAATACAGGTAGTGTATCCAGTGTGAAAGCAAAGGATCTGGCTAATCAGCCGGTGCTGGATCCACTGGCTGCATTGCAGGGTAGGATACCGGGTTTGTCTGTAATGTCCTCCAACGGTTTACCGGGTTCCAGTTTCAAAGTAATGCTGCGTGGGCAGAATTCGATCTCTGGCGGTAATGAACCTTTATATATCATCGATGGAGTGCCTTTCTATTCTGAATCCCTGAACCAGTTCACTTCTGCTAACGGTAATCAAAGCCCGCTGGCAGCGTTGAATATTGCGGATATTGAAAGGATAGATGTGTTGAAAGATGCGGATGCTACTGCTATTTACGGTTCACGTGGTGCAAACGGGGTGATCCTGATCACCACTAAGAAAGGTAAAGCAGGTAAAACACAGTTTAACTTCAATGCGTTCACCGGTGGAAGTAAAGTGACGAACAGGGTAGAGATGCTGAATACTGAACAGTTCTTACAAATGCGCAAAGAAGCATTCGTAAACGATAATAAGGTACCAGATGAATTTACAGCGCCGGATCTCATCACCTGGAACCAGACACAGTATACAGACTGGCAAAAACGCCTGGGCGGAAATACTGCTGAGCAATTGCAGGTGCAAGGCTCTGTTTCCGGAGGAAACGAAAACACCCGTTACCTGTTGAGTGGTACCTACCGTAAAGATGGAACTGTATTGCCGAATGACAATGCTTTCAAACGTGGATCTGTACATATGAATATTGATCACAGCAGTGAGAATAAAAAATTCAATATCACAGCTTCTGTGAATTATTCCAGCACAAAGGATAATTCCCTGGCCAGCGATCTTACTACTTTCTTTGACATGCCACCTAATTATCCCGGTTTCAATGCTGATGGTAGTTATTATTGGTTTGGCACAGAACAGAACCCTGAGGCTTATTTATTAAGAAGATCGGATATTCGCAGCACCAACCTCATTGCTAACAGTGTGATCAGGTATAATATTATAAAAGGATTGGAAGTAAGCCTGAACCTGGGATATAATAAAGGTGATCAGGACCAGAAACAGATCTTTCCAACAAAGGTGTTTAATCCGGCGCTCTCTACAGGCAGTTTTTCCTATTTCGGGAATGGTAGTAGTGAAGGTTATATCATAGAGCCGCAACTCAATTATACAACACAGATAGACAAAGGTAAACTGCAATTGCTGGCAGGAGGCACATTCCAGGAGAAACTCACCCAGGGGCAAAGTATCCTGGCAGAGAATTATTCCAGCGATGCTTTACTGGAAGACATTAAATCGGCTGGCAAACTAACCTCCAGGCCTTCTCGTTACCAGTTCTACCGCTACAATTCTGTATTCGGAAGAGCTACTTATAACTGGGATGAACGTTATGTACTGAATGCAACATTCCGCCGCGATGGTTCTACCCGTTTCGGGCCAGGTAAACGATTTGGTAATTTTGGTTCCATCGGCGCTGCATGGATCTTCAGCAATGAATCCTTTATCCCTGAAGGTGCTGTGCTGAGCTATGGTAAATTGCGCAGCAGTTACGGTACCACCGGTAATGACCTGATAGGTGAATATAAATACCTCGATAGCTGGACTTCCACTGCTTATCCTTATGATAATTTAGCCGGCCTTGGACCTTCACGACTTGCTAATCCTGACTACCGCTGGGAAGAGAACAGGAAAATGGAAGTTGGGCTGGAGTTGGGTTTTATCAAAGACCGCATCCTGCTGACATCTAACTATTATCGCAATATTTCCACTAATCAACTGGTGAATTATCAACTGTCGCCGCAGGTAGGATTTGAATATATAGTAGCCAACTTTCCCGCCAAGGTGTTGAATGCAGGCTGGGAATTTGAATTGAATACCGTGAACGTGGATAAGCGATCTTTCTCCTGGAAATCTTCTTTCAACCTCACATTTAATAAGAATGAGCTGATTGCTTATCCTGATTTCGAATCTTCTGCCTATACATATGATTTCGCGATCGGTAAATCACTGACTATCGTTCACGGGTATCAGTTTACAGGAGTGGATCCTCAAACCGGGAAAGCTACTTTCCTGGATGTAGATAAGAACGGCACCATTGCAGAAAATGATGATTATGTAGTGATGGGTAAAACCATGCCTGATTTTTATGGTGGTCTGCAGAATACTATCATATATAAGGACTTTGAACTGGATTTTCTCTTCCAGTTTGTGAAACAGGAGGGGCACCTGCTTAACTATAGCAGATTGTCCGGTGCCTACGGAGGCTCAAGGAATAAAGACCTCAGTGCACTGGAGCGCTGGCAAGCGGCAGGAGATATTAAGAGCATCCCCAAAGCAGCCCTTACTCCAGCTAATTCATCTTTTGACCTTTACCGCGAATCAACCGCCGTATGGGGAGATGCTTCATTCATCCGCCTGAAGAACATATCGCTGCGTTATGATCTATCCCGGTTCACAAAAGGCTGGAAACTGGATAAAGTAAGTGTATTTGCGCTGGCGCAAAACCTGTTCACCATTACCAGCTATGATGGATTTGATCCTGAAACACAAGGTTATGTAATGCCGCCAATGAAAACAATTACGGCTGGTTTGAATGTTGCATTCTAAAAATTATAACAATGAAAAAACTTCATATACTGCTCATCGGTTTTTCACTCACTTTGTTCTCCTGTTCAAAGTATGTGGAAACACCAACGCCAAAGAACGAACTGGCCTCGAGCCTGGTTTTTACAGATGATAAAACGGCTACGGCTTCCGTTACCGGGTTATACAGCGACATGAACCAGCTGAACTATTATTTCGCAAACGTATTGCTGAGTTATCTCTCTGCCATGCAGGCAGATGATATGTATTATTATACAAACTTTGCCAACTACGATGTATTCCTGATGAACAATCTGCTGCCCAGCAGCCAGTATGTACAAAGCATGTGGAGAGATCAATACAGTTATATCTATCAGACGAATGCGTGCATAGAAGGGCTTTCCGTAGCACAGGGATTAACTCCTGCTGTGAAGGATCAGTTATTGGGTGAGTCTTATTTTATGCGTGCTTTCTTTCACTTCTATCTGGTGAATATGTATGGCGATGTTCCCTTGATCACCAGCACAGATTGGAGAGTGAACAATGTAAAGCCAAGAGAGAAAACTGCCGCGGTATACGCACAGATCATCAGCGATCTTACAGAAGCTAAAAAGCTGATGGGTGCTAATTATCCTACCGGTCAGCGGATCCGCCCGAATAAAGCAGCAGCTACTGCTTTGCTGGCCAGAACTTACCTGTACAACAAACAATGGGCACTGGCTGAAGCAGAAGCAAATGAAGTGATCACTAATGGCCAGTATTCTTTGCTGAAAGATCTGAACACTGTGTTCCTCGCCAACAGCCGGGAAGCTATCTGGCAATTGCAACCGGTGAATGTGGCCGGCGGCCGCAATACCTGGGAAGGTTTTGCGTCAACGCCTGCAACACCTGTAGCTACTGCCTTATTCAGGCTGGATACCATCAACTTCATTCGCAAATTTGAAGCAGGTGATCAACGGCTGGCCAAATGGACAGACTTCCGCAAAACAACTGCAGGTGCTACTTATTACCTGCCCCTGAAATACAAGGTGCGCACCAACCTCGGCGGCGCAGTAACAGAATTTTCCATGGTAATGCGTGTCGCAGAACAATTCCTGATCCGTGCAGAAGCACGCGTGCAGCAGGATAAACTGGAAACCGGCCGTGCAGATCTTGATTCCATCCGTATGCGTGCAGGTTTAACTGCATTGCCCACCAACCTGGATAAGGCAGCACTCATCAGTGCCGTAGAAAAAGAACGTAAGATGGAACTCTTTGTAGAATGGGGACACCGCTGGTTTGATCTGAAACGTACAAACAGATCAACCGCAGTGCTCGGTCCTATCAAAGGCGCTAACTGGCAGGCTACGGATACCATCTATCCCATCCCCAGCGATGCTGTCAGAACGAATGTATTTCTCACGCAGAATGAAGGGTACAAATAATGAAACGATTAATAGCCATCCTGTTCATCTTTATAGGAAAGATCACATTAGCCCAGCAGGCAGTGACGATTTCACCGCAATACCCGCAACGGGGTCAAACTGTGACTGTCACATATGATCCTGCTGCTGCGGGAGCACAAATACCTGCCAGCGCTACAACTGTTACGCTCGTTTTCTCTTATTCCACTTTTTATGATCTACCCTGGCGGATAGACATGGAAAAGAAAGGAGAAGTATGGACAGCTTCTTTCGTGCTGGCTAAATTTGCCGCCTTTGCTACTTTCTACCTGCAAAGTGGCGAGGCTATTCAGAAACCGGGAGCAGATAGTCATTATGAAGTGATGGTGTATGAAAATAAAACGCCTGTACAGAATAGCAACCTGTACAGGGGATACAGCCTCAGCGCACAAATGAGAAAATCTCCTGAGGTGGCCGTAAAACAGGCGGAGCAATATGAAAAAGAGCTAACGCTGTATCCCGCCAACTATGAAGCAAAGCTGCGTTTACTCGTATATAAAATGAGCAAAGCAGACGATAAGGACAAAAAGTGGCTCAGGGAACAGGCGCAGAAAGTGATTGCAGATAAGTTTTATGAAGCGCCCACCGTTATGGGAAACATCAACAAAGTAACGATGGGATATCTGATCATAGGAGAGAACAGCCGCCTCGATTCTATCCGCAAAGTGATCCGGGAGAAATACCCAGACTCAGAAGTAGGCCGCGACCTGGTGACAGACATGATCTCCAAAGAAAAGGACACGGCTAAACAAATCGCCCTGTTTGAAAAGGAGTTAAAGAAGGAAACAAACCAGAACGCTGCTTCCTTTTCAGCCATGCACCGCCGGTTATTTGAATTATACGCAGCTAAGAAGAACAGCAGCAAAGCTTTGTTGCATGCACCTAAATTCTCCAGAAATGATGATAGCCCCTATAAACCGGAAACACTGAAGATGATCGCGCAAACGCTCATGGAGAATAACATTGCGCTGGATTCTGCACGTGCTTATGCACAGCGTTCACTGGCCATGGCAGATAAATTCCCTACCGGCATCATCCGTCATTTTCCGGAAACAGGGTATATCCTGCCTTATGCCAATGATAGCACCCGGAAAGCGGTGTTTGATAGATCTTCCGCCAACCTGCTGTCCATCATAGCACTGATAGACATGAAAGCTGGCCGGTTACCGCAAGCTATACGTAATATGGATAAAGCCTTGCAATTATCATCAGATAAGGAAACACTGGATAACGCCACGGTGTTCTTTCAGCAAACCGGCAATACGGCCAGGCTGGCGGAATTACAGGTGCTCCGGGAAAAACTGCTGCAGGAGAAAATAGCGAAACTCCGCACCAACAGACCTGTTCCCACATTGAATACTTTTGTTGATATGAAAGGAGAGCCCGTTCCTCCGGAAACCTGGAAGAACAAGATCCTGGTCATTGATTTCTGGGCTACATGGTGTATTCCCTGCATGGAAGAAATGCCCTACCTCCAGAAGATCTACGATAAATACAGGAACAACCCGGACATTGCTTTCCTGGTTGTTAACAGCGGCGCACGCAACACGCTGAAAGATGCACAGGGCTGGAGCGGGCATAAGAAGTATTCCTTCCCCGTGTACTATAATACAGATCCCGCTATCGGAGATAAGTTCAAATTCAATATCATCCCTGCCACTTATATTATTAATAAGGAAGGAAATATACAGTTTGCCAACATCGGATTTGAAGGAGCAGAAGTGGAAACGAAACTCAAGCTGCAGATTGAGATGTTACTGAATAACTAGTAGATCACAATGCTGCTCAAAAGCAAGCTGCTGATCATTATAGCTGAGAACCAGCTACAGATCAGAAATATTAATGGTTTTACCTGGCGCCTCAAAAACGCCAGGTAATCTTTTTTAGGGGGAATCGATACACTTTGTATATTTGTAGTACATAATGGACAAAGCTATCTGAGCATGATGAAAGAAGATGATAAAAACGATCTGAGCAAAAACCTCGGGCGCGTAAGGGCCAATACAATGGCTGATTCGGTAGAAGTCAAACTCCGCCAGTATCTCAAGAAGATGTCCTTTAAACCGGGTGATGCCCTCCCCAAGGAAACAGACCTCGCCGAAGCGCTGGGCGTAAGCCGGAATGTAGTCAGAGAGGCCCTGAGCCGTTTACGCATGTTAGGCATGATCGAAACCCGTAAACGCAAAGGCATGGTACTGGCCAGCCCGGATATCCTGCAAGCCTTTGAGCGGGTACTGGACCCCCTCATTATAGACGATACCACCTTAAGAGATGTATTTGAACTGCGCCTGGTCCTGGAAATGGGACTGGCAGACTTATTATATGCCCGCATGACGGAGGATGATATTGATGAACTGGAAGAGATTGCCAACAGTGAGATCAATAAAGACAAGTCCTTCCTCGTAAAGAATGAGATCGCTTTTCATGGTAAACTTTATGAAATGACGGGTAACAGTACCCTCAAGCGTTTCCAGATCATGCTGCTCCCTGTTTTCGCTTATGTGATCACCCTTGTTGATAAACCCACCAGTGGTAAGATAGACCACAGGGGATTGGTGAATATCTTAAAGAACGGCACTAAAGAAGATTTTAAGAAAGCGATGTACGAACATCTGAAGCCTCACTTTGATCGTATAAAATAACCCCAAGAAGATTTTAAGAAAGCGATGTACGAACATCTGAAGCCTCACTTTGATCGCATAAAATAACCCCAAGAAGATTTTAAGAAAGCGATGTACGAGCACCTGAAACCCCATTTTGATCGCATAAAATAACCCCAATCCCCCTCCCAGCAAACATCCCCGGGTTTTAAGCAAAAAAAATTAGGAAAGCTTAGGAATTATTTTTTAGATTTGTCAATATGTAGTACATATAGAACATATCACCTTCACATAATCAAATCTCCACAGTTATGACTTTAAGCAAGATACTTTTGCTTACAGGCCTCTTTATGCCTTTTATTTCCGGAAGCCGGTCGGTTTTGCCTGTTGTAGATCTATCAGCAGACTCCACCCGGCAGGTAGTAGTAGCACAGGGTACACCGGATATTTATAACGGCCAGCCTACCACCGTACTGCTGCCGGATGGAAAAACAATCCACTGTGTATGGACCTATGGCCATGGCGGTAAATGCGGCCCGGCAAAAAGAAGTGACGATGGCGGACTTACCTGGGTACCCCAGCCTGTACCTGAAAACTGGAGTGCCGCTGTAAACTGCCCTGCAGTTTATCTCTTACCCCGCCCGGATGGAGGGCAAAACGTCATCGCATTCGCAGGAAGCGGACCTGATCACCAGATGCAGCAGGCCATACTAAAAAACAATACCTGGGGCCCGATGAAAAGCAACGGCCTGGATCTCACAGGCATGCCATTCTGTACCATCATACCAATAGACGGCGGCAAGCGATTACTGGGCATGACCAACCAAAGAAGACCCGGCGAAAAGGTAGAAAAGAAATCATGTATCCTCGTACAAAGCATCTCTGAAGATGGCGGACTCACCTGGTCGCCATTACAAACAACTTTAGATACCATGGGCCTGAAGCCCTGCGAGCCGGAGATCATAAGATCTCCGAATGGTAAACAACTGCTTTGCTTAATAAGAGAAAACGATTACAAGATCTCGCTATACATGCTCAGTGATGATGAAGGAAGAACATGGTCCACGATCAAACCACTCCCTGAAGGATTATGGGGAGACAGACACAAAGCAAAATACAGTCCGGATGGCAGACTGGTAGTGGTTTTCAGGGACACTGGAAAGAAAAGCGCCACAAAAGATCATTACATGGCCTGGGTAGGTACCTATGAAGATATCATCCAGGGCAAACCCGGACAATACCGCATAAAACTACTCCACAGTTATAAAACATGGGATTGCGGATACAGCGGCCTGGAACTACTGCCGGACCAAACATTCGTGGCCACTACTTACATTAAATACCGGTCCGGAGAGAACAAAAATTCCATAGTGAGCACCCGCTTTTCGCTGTCCGAAACAGACAGGCTCGCACGCCAATAAGCTTTCACCGTTATGAAAAAACTAATGCCATGAAGAAATTAATGATTACGTTATGTATGCTCTGTGGGCTGCTGCTTTCTGCAGGCGCACAGGTCATAACAGGTACCATCACCTCTTCGGAAAATGCAGAAAGCCTGCCCGGAGCAGGGATACTGGAAAAAGGAAAAACAAACGCCACCAGGTCTGACTCTGCAGGTCGTTATACCATCCGCGTTTCAGACCCCAATGCTACATTGATCATTTCCTACGTTGGTTATAAAACAAAGGAAGTAAAGCTCAACGGACAGACTAAAATAAATATCGTGCTGGATCCTTCTGCTGCTTCTGTACAGGAAGTAGTAGTGGTGGGTTATGGTACACAACAACGAAAAGATATCACAGGTTCTATCTCTACTATATCAGCCAGTAAGATCAAAAACCAACCGGCTGTGAGTGTGGACCAGTTATTACAGGGAAGGGCTGCCGGTGTGGATGTTTCACAGGCTTCCGGAGCTCCCGGAGGACGGCTGAATATCCGCATCAGGGGAGCCAGCTCACTGAATGCCGGTAACGAACCGCTTTTTGTAATTGATGATGTGCCTGTTTACAACAGCAGTAAAGATCCTTCGGGTACTTCCTATGGAACATTCACTGCCACCAATGCATTGGCTTCACTGAACCCGAATGATATTGAATCCATCCAGGTATTGAAAGATGCTTCTGCCACCGCTATTTATGGCTCAAGAGGATCTAACGGGGTAATTATCATCACTACCAAACGCGGATCAGGCAACAGGGTGGCCGTAGATTACAATGGTTATTATGGCGTGCAAACAGTAGCAAACAAACTGAAGCTGATGAATGGAACGCAGCATGCTGCATTCCTGAACGACTGGGCACAAACCCGCAACCTGCCCATCCCTTTTGCTAAACCGGATTCCATTGGAAAAGGAACAGACTGGCAGGATGAACTGTTCCGGCCTGCCATGATCCAGAACCACCAGGTATCTTTATCCAGCGGAAAAGGAAACCTGAAATACTTTGTTTCCGGTAACTATTATAACCAGGATGGTATTGTGATCAATTCAAACATGAAGCGATATTCCTTCCGCGTAAATGCAGATGCGAAGATCAATGAGAAAGTAAAAGTTTCACAGTCTTTGTCTTACAGCAGAACCATCAACCGCTCTGTACCTACAACAGGAGCAGGCAGCGGCAACGTGAGGTCTGTAGGAGAGAAGATCTACGAAACATCCCCCACCATTCCTGTATTTGATGAGAACGGAGATTATGTGGATTACTGGTACAATGCTGCAAAAGCAGAAAGCCCTGTAGCTTCTTTACTCAGCGTAAAGAACAAACTGGAAGGAGATAACTTCCTGGGAAATGTAGCACTCGAATACAAACCAATAGAAAACCTCACCTTCAGATCGCTGCTCGGTATCAACCTTACCAACAGGAGTAACCAGGAATATTATCCCAGGGCAACCACCTATATAGGAGGACTTTTAGGCGGCCTGGGCATGATCGGAGAAAGAAAGGTCACGAATGTTCTCAACGAAAACACGGTACGGTATACAAAGATCTTTAAGCAGAAACACAACCTGGAATTGCTGGGCGGTTTTACCTGGCAAAAAGAACAAGACTTTAGCGCTACCACAGAACCTTCCGGTTTTGCGGACGACCGGTTAGGACTCAATTCCATTGGCAGTGCTACCGGCGCTACGATCATTGGTTCTTCTTTAACAGAATGGAGCATGGCCTCTTTCATCGGCAGGGTCAATTATCAGTATGATAATAAATACCTGCTGACGGCATCTTTCAGGGCGGATGGTTCTTCTAAATTCGGCGCAGATAATAAATGGGGCTATTTCCCTTCTGTAGCACTGGGATACCGGTTATCTGAAGAGCCTTTTATGAAAGACCTGAAATTCATTTCCGATCTGAAATTAAGAGGCAGCTATGGGCTTACCGGTAACCAGGAGATCGGAAGTTATCAGTCCCTCGCCACTTTAACCACTTCCAACGCCTATATCTTCGATAACAAACTGGTACCTGCTGCAAGGCATACAAGATTGGAAAACGGAGAATTGAAATGGGAGAAAACAGGGCAGTGGGATATTGGATTGGATGCCGCCTTCTTCAATAACCGCCTGAGATTAACAGCAGATTATTATAAGAAAGATACGCGGAACCTCTTGTTCACGATCGACCTGCAAGCCTATTCCGGTTATAGCAGCGCACTCTATAATACAGGTGGCTTACAGAACAAAGGATTTGAAATAAGCCTGGGTGGAGACATCTTTACCGGTGATTTCACCTGGACGGCCGATATGAACCTTGGGCATAATAAATCAAAGATCACCTCCCTGGGCCGTGCCACTTCTACCACCTTGTTTGTTGGTTATCCTCCCGGCAACTTCCTTGGATATGTGTATGAAGGAGTATTTCATACGCAGGCCGAAATTGATGCACAGACCGTGCAAACCAATGTTAAACCAGGAGACGCAAGATATAAAGATGTTACCGGCGATGGTTTCCTGAATGCGGACGACAGGATTGTAATGGGGAATTCCCTGCCTGAATTCACCTATGGCATCAGTAATGTATTCGGATATAAGAATTTCAGTTTAACGGTATTCCTGCAGGGAGCTGCGGGCGCAGACAGAACAGAGGGCACAGGTTTAAATGATCCTTCCGGCACAGGTAATAAATCCCTGAACCTTTTGAACAGATGGACGCCGTCCAATCCCAACAGCAATATACCAAGAGCAGGTTACAGCAATGTACTTACTTCTACATATCAGTTGATGGATGCATCTTATCTGAAAATAAGGAATGTACAGCTGAGTTATACTTTCCGCTCAGGTTCCAGTGTGTATCTGTCCGGCCAGAACCTGCTGACCAAAACAGATTACATCGGCTATGATCCCGATGGTGGCGGAGGATATCCTACTGCAACCACACTCATGTTCGGCATAAACCTTAAACTCTAAAACCATGCAAACAACCACTAAAAATATAGCCACTGCTTTGCTCGTACTCGCTGGTGTTTCATTCACTTCCTGTGCAAAATTCCTGGAAGAAGAGCCCAAAAGTTTCCTGGCACCGGAGAACTATTATAAAACAGCCGAAGATGCATTTATAGCACTAACAGGTGCTTACGATGCATTGGGCAGTGGCGGTGAATCATATATGGCCAGAAGGCTGCATTACATTACCTGGTACGCTTCTGATGAAGCATTACCTCCCACACTTACAGCACAGCAACCCCTGGATCAGTTCAGCTACGTTGCAGATAACGATGATGTATCCAGGGTATGGAATTCCATGTATGCAGCTATCAACCAGGCTAACATTGTACTCAACA
The DNA here is from genome assembly GCF_039545795.1 of Chitinophaga niabensis. Taxonomy (NCBI): domain Bacteria; kingdom Pseudomonadati; phylum Bacteroidota; class Chitinophagia; order Chitinophagales; family Chitinophagaceae; genus Chitinophaga; species Chitinophaga niabensis. The sequence goes on from NZ_CP154260.1 coordinate 2,101,650, forward strand.
GGGTAGCGAAGATCAACATGGATGAAAACCTGAAAACGCAATACCTGGCAGAAGCACATTTCCTCAGGGCACTGAGTTATTTTTATGGCGTAAGGTTATGGGGCGATCTGCCGCTTGTGGCAAAAGAAGTAACCGCTATCAGCGAAGTGGATATTGCCCGTTCACCAATCAGTGATGTGTATGCCCTGATCATCGCAGACCTTGAATTCGCAGGTTTGCACCTGGCGCCTTCCAATCAGAATGGACGGGCCAGGAAAGGAGCTGCAAAAGCTTTGCTGGCAAAGGTCTATCTGACGAAGGCATCCTCAGCAGCTAAACAGGCGGATGATTATCAGAAATGTGCGGACCTCTGCAATGAAGTATTGGCTATGCCGGAACACGTACTATTGCCGGATTATGAAAAAGCAATAGGAGGAGAGGATGAATTTAATAAAGAATCACTATTTGAATGGCAGGGAGACCGTGTTTTAACTACTTCCAGCGAGTTATGCGTCTTAGGTTCTTTCTCTTTACCAAGAGGAATGTATGTAATACCCGGCCAGGCGGCTTCTGACGGAGGATCTATTGCCAGTGAGGTGACTTATTTCAACAAATATCCTGATAACGATTACCGTAAAGAATGTACCTTTTATACTTCAGGGCCTGATAAGAACGGAAATACCATCACCTGGCAACAATTGGCAGTACCTTATCCCAGTCCTGCTAAAAAGTATATCAATAAAACCAGCACAACGAGGGATGCTGCTGCCTTTTCCGGCAACTTTGTAGTGCTCAGGATGTCGGATGTTTATCTCATGAGGGCTGAGGCACTGAATGAGATCTCAGGACCTGTTGCTGATGCATACGCCATGATCAATGCCATCAGGGGAAGAGCGAGAAAGCGGAACGGAACCAATCCTTCCGCCACACCGGCTGACCTGTCCGGCTTAACGAAAGATGCCTTCCGGGATGCCGTGTTGAATGAACGTGTGCTGGAGCTGGGGTTTGAAGGCCATCGCTGGTTTGACCTGGTAAGAACAAAAAGACTGGTGGAAACCATCAAGGCTATTCATCCTACCTATCCGGTTACAGATAAAAATCTGTTGTTCCCTATCCCGGCCAATGAAATAAAACTGAATCCTAAGATCATACAGAATCCAGAATGGTAATGAAAGTAATAAAGATCATACTGCTGCTGATCTGCCCCTTCCTGGCGAAGGGGCAGAAAACAACACTGTGGGCAGCAAACGAGGATAACATCTTAGCACACTTCGTTTATGGCCTCACGGTAACGGATAAAGGAACCATACTGGCTTTTGCCGAAGCCCGGATAACAGAAAGTAAAGACGATGGCGCACACCATATCGTTTTGAAACGAAGTACAGATAAAGGAAATTCCTTTTCTCCTTCTGTCATCCTCGTGAAAAGCGTAGATGGCCAATCCTGGACGAATCCCACGATTGTACAGGATATTAAAACAAAGGAGTTGTTCCTCTTTTATGCCCTCAATCATCACAACACCAGTACACAGGTATTCTATATCAGCAGTAAGGATGATGGCCTTTCATGGTCCAACGCAACAGAGATCACTTCCATCTTTGAGAACAATAAACAAGGCTGGACCTTCCACCTGCCCGGTCCCGGCCATGGTATTCAATGGAAGAACAAACGCCTGCTCGTTCCGGTATGGCACAGGAGATCTATTTCCTTCGCTGCTGCAGAAAGAGCTTACGGCGTTAATTGTATCTACAGCGATGATCATGGTAAAACCTGGAAAGTGGGAGAGGACGCACCTGTTGGTCAATTTAATGAATCACAGATCGTAACGAAATCAAATGGAGATATCCTGCTGATCGGGCGTACACATGCAGGAGAAGATGGTTCTTATCAGGCAAAGGTGGTCAGCAAGGATAAAGGGATCACCTGGTCTTCTCCGATAGTATATGATAAAGGACTCACGGGCAGTGTATGTGATATTGGATTAGTGCGTTATGCCTCAAAGCCTAATATCATACTCGTATCGCAACCTGCTGACCTTAAGAAAAGAAGAGACCTCACCATCAGGCTAAGTAAAGATGATGGTAATACCTGGGTAACGGATAGATTGCTGCAGGAAGGCAGCGCTACTTATTCAGACTTAGCCGTGCTGCCAGATAAAAGCATCATTTGCCTGTATGGGCATGGAGGAAATAAACATATGCCGGACACGGTGTCACTGGCCCGTTTTAGATTAGATAAGAAATAATATGAAGAAATATATATACCTGCTCTGTGTAGTGTTGTTCTCTTTAAAGGTGCAGGCGCAACAGTGGTTTTCATGGAACAGAACACAGGAGTTGCCGGTGAAGGAAGGATTAAGCAATACCATAACAGGTATCAGTAACGGTGCTTTGATTGTGGCCGGTGGCAGCAATTTTAATCAACCCATTCAGGAAGGAGGGCAGAAGATCATTTACGACAGGATCTATGTTACCACCGATGATAAAACCATGAACTGGAAGGAAGCAGGCAATCTGCCTTTCCCTTTAGCGAATGCGGCAGTAGTGAATACAAACAATGGTTTGCTGGTGATAGGGGGTACCAATGGTAAAAGCAATTCGGATAAAGTATTCTTACTGCGCTGGAATCCTGTAACAAACAAAGTTGAAACAGATACAAACTACCCTCGCCTTCCTGCGAAACTCTCTTCTCTGTCAACAGCCAAAGCTGGTAACAATATTTATGTTGCTGCCGGGCTGGATGATGCAGGTCAGCCATCTCAGGGTTTCTGGAAACTGGACCTTACAAAACCTGAATGGCAGGCACTGCCATCCTGGCCGGGGGCAGCAAGAACAGGCGCAGTGATGCTCACGCAGAGCAATGGAGAGTACGAATGCCTTTACCTCTTTGGTGGTAAAGGAACGGCGGGATATTTAAAAGATGCCTTTGCTTATAATACCAATAAACGTACATGGAAAACACTGGCCGCATTGCCAAGGCCGGCATGGTTCAGTCCTGCTATAGTGTTGGGCCCAACACATGTGATCTTATTCAGTGGATCAGACGGGCATGATGCAAATAAGGCAATTGAGCTGAAAGATGATTATCACATGGTAAAAGAAGTGCTGGCCTATCATACCATCACGGATACCTGGATAAAACTGAACGATGTACCTACAGGTGTAGCAGGGGCTACAGCCGTACGCTGGAATAACCAGCTTATGCTGGTAGGAGGAGAATTGCGCCCCGGCGTTCGCACCAGCCAGATACAGATTGCTGCATTACAAACTGCCAGGCAAAAAAGTAAGTTCGGCTGGATCGATTACAGCACGCTGGTCATTTACCTCCTGATACTGGCATTGATGAGTTATTACTTCTCCCGCAAAAAAACGGATGATTACCTGCTGGGAAGTAAGAATATCCCTTATTGGGTGGCGGGGATCAGTATCATGGCCACACAGGTAAGTGCTATAGGATTCATGAGCATACCGGCTAAAGCTTATGCTATTAACTGGGCCTATTTCGCTGGTGTATTCACCTGGTTTATTGCAGTGCCCATCGTAACCAAAGCTTATATTCCCTTCATCAGAAAACTGAATGTGGCGAGTGCTTATCATTACCTGGAAGAACGGTTCAATTCAGGCGCAAGGCTCTTTGCTGCTTCGGTGTTTGTGTTCTACCAACTGGCACGCATGGGGCTGGTACTCTATCTTCCTTCCTTGGCATTATCCGCCGTTACCCCATTGGATATCATTACCTGTATCATGATCATGGGTGTGCTGAGCACGGTATATACTGTAGTAGGAGGTATTGAAGCAGTGATATGGATAGAAGTGGTACAGGCGGTATTATTATTCGGCGGGGCCTTGGTTTGCGCGGTATTGGCGATTATAGGTTTGAAGGGAGGCCTGTCTGATTTTTTCACACAAGGCATAGCAGATCAGAAATTCAGCCTGGGGCAGGCGGACTGGAATTTTACTTCTTCCTCTTTGATAGTGATCCTGATCGGGAATATCTTCATCCGTTTAGGCAACCTCACCAGCGATCAGGCAGTAGTGCAACGATATATGGTCAGCAAGGACCTTAAACAGGCACAAAGAAGTGTATGGGCAGACGTGGCAGTATCCATACCCTGGGCCATTGTGATCTACGGTTTGGGAACAGCGTTGTACATCTTCTATAAACAACATCCTGAACAACTCAATCCCTCCGTTACTACGGATGGCATCCTTCCGATGTTCATTGCACAGCATGCACCGGTAGGACTCAGCGGGCTGATCATTGCAGCCATCTTTGCCGCGTCTATGGCTACCCTCGAAAGTCACATACACAGCGTAGCCACTATTTTCACCACAGATTTCTACGGCAGGTATAAAAAGGACCTTACACAACGGGAAACAGCAAAAGTAGCAAAGATCGCCACCGTGATCCTTGGCGTATTTGCAACTGGCCTTTCCGTGGTCCTGGTATTTATGGGTGTGAATTCCATCCTTGATGTATTCCAGGAGATCACAGGTTTATTCATTGGTGCCTCCACCGGGCTCTTCATGCTGGGCATCTTCACTAAAAAGGCCAATGCCACCGGTGCATTGATCGGAGCGATCAGCAGTGGTTTGATCCTGTACTGCGTTAAAACATATACACCACTTAGCTTCTGGTTATACAGCGCTATCGGTTTCCTGAGCTGTTACATCATCGGTTACCTGGCCAGTTGCATCCTGCCGGGCAGAAGAGGGTTACAGGGACTTACTTATTATACGATCAAAGATCATTTAAAAGAGAAATAAATATGGAACATGTTATTGCGCTGGATGCAGGGATGAACAAATACCAGCCGCTGAAAAAGATCATTTGTTATGATGATTTTGATAAAGGCCTGAACGGCTGGATGGACCTGCATCCTAATTATGTCGGGAAAGATTTCAATACACTGCGGTACAGCCATGTGGATAAAACACAATGGGGGCCGCTGATGTTGAGCAGTGCCAGTTTCAGGCTGGCAGGCACACATGGTTCCATGGATGGTACATACTCCTTGAAATTATCCACCCGCCAGGCAGCAAATCCTTATACAGAAGCACCTGCACCCGGTAGTTTATCACATGGCATAAAACGTTTGACCACACATCTTCCCAAAGGCTTGCGCCAGTATGAAATGTGGTATGCCTATACACCTGAACAGGACAGGCAGGGACTCAGCGAACAGGCCATGCGCGCATTCGGAATTTTCTTTGATATCCAGGATGATGAATACCGCTATTTCATTGGTGCCCGCTATCTGAATGCCGTGAATGGAGAAATGGTGCGCCGCTGGCAGATCTTTAAAGCAAAGGAAGTAACGGATGTGGAATGGGCCTATGGCGTGGAGAACGACTGGTGTAAAATGGGCATCGATGCCATGTGGTACGGCAAACGTTATGCAGATGGTTCCACAGATGGTTTTGAATTTATCCCCGATGGTTACCAGGACCTCTGCTACAATGAAAGTGACGACAAGATCAACTGGAGTTACCTGCGCCTGCTGATAGACACAGAAAAGAGAGAATATGTGGAATTGCAGTCCGGCAGTAAGATCTTTGACCTCAGAGGGATGAAACCCACACTTACCGCTCCCTATGCGAGAATAAAAGGTTTGTTCAATCCAAGTATGTGGGTGGAAAACGATACAGACAGGCGGGTATTCTTTTATGCAGACTCGGTTGTTATTTCAGGCGAATAATTATTAATTGATATGAGACATTTTCATGCATCTGCCGTAGAGCGCAGGAAGTATTTTAAAGGGACAATGAGCTCTCACCCTATGGAAGCCGGATGGGCAGGAGAAGCCATCTTCTTTTTGATCATAGAAGAATTAAAAGGAAAGGATGCCCGTTTAAACGCATGTGTAGAAATTTCAGCAGATGGTATCAACTGGATCAAAGAAGGATCCGTATTTCCGGCTATAGATCAACCCGGGCATTACTTCTGCAAAGTATCCCATTTCGGCAACTGGTTAAGAGTGCATGGAGAGATAACAGGCCAGGACGCTGAAATAAAAGCATCTGTTCACCTACATCTGAAAGCATGATCAAAGGACCATGGGAACAAGATCTGGTTCAGGAATATCCGCATCCGCAGATTATAAGGAAAAACCGGGCTTCACAGGTCGCAATGGAATATCCGCATCCGCAGATTATAAGGGAAAAACCGGGCTTCACAGGTCGCAATGGAATATCCGCATCCGCAGATTATAAGGGAAAAACCGGGCTTCACAGGGCGCAATGGAATATCCGCATCCGTAGATTATAAAGAAAAAAATCGTATTTTAGCTGAAAGGTCTTTCTGTCTAAACACAGAAAGACCTTCTGTTTTAATACTATTTTACCATTCCTTCACATAGGGTACTCCTGTATCATTCGTTTTACTATCCTATACCCATCCTGGACCCAGCGTAATCGTTAATATACTACCAGCATCTCACTATTGGCGCTTCCCATTCTTAAGCAGTAATACAAATGCCAGCAGGGGAGCAATCGCAAATGTTCCCATCAGCCAGCCTGCCGCCTGTTGTGCGCCAACCATCCCTCCGGGATATAATACACCTGTGGAATTCGCTACCAGGCCAGCCAGCGCAGTACCACAGGAAGTGGCCAATAACTGCACAATAGAAATGGAAGCAGAAGCTTTTGCTTCTTCTCCCGGCGCTGCTGCTTTGAGCACCCTGGTCAGTAAATGTGACCAGCCCATTCCCACGCCTGCACCAACAGATACCAGTAACAAGGACATCCCTATGATATTAAAACTCCCGGGTAATACCACACTCAAACCTGCCAGCCCGATAAAAATAAATACCGGTCCCATGAGGATCATTTTATTGGCATGTTTATCCATTCCTGCAAACGCAATAGATGCGGCGGACCAGCCCAATGCAATGAGTACGGTAAGGTAACCTGCTTTGAGTGGTGAAAAATGATGGATCTCCTGCATGAAATAAGGTACATAGATCTCAACTGTGGCAGCGATCGCTAAAAAAGAGATCACGAGATAAGTTGTGCCCAGTTTGGAAGAGATCTTATAGGCGCCATGTGGTAATAACCGGTTGGAAGAATTTTTCTCACTTAACACCAATGCGCCCAGTAATATAACAGCACCAGCAACTCCTGCGATGTTTGCAGCCATATGTGCTGTGATGCTTCCCACAGAAATAGAGAGCGCCGCCAAAGTGATCAGCAGTAGTTTAAATAAAGGGATCTTATCCGGTTCCGCACCACCCGGTTCTTTCTTCGGTAATACCTTTTCCGTTAACAGTACAATGATGAAGGCAATACCCAGCAAAGTAAAGAAAGCAGAACGCCAATGCCCGAACTGTGCAAAAATACCCCCAATAAAAGGACCGGAAAACGCACTCACACCCCACATGGCAGAGATCAATGCCATAGCCCTGGGCCAGAGTTTCTCTTCAAATACGATGCTCACCATTGCATAAGAAAGCGCGAATAATAATCCGCCCCCGATGCCCTGGATAAAACGGCCGGCCAGTAAAATATAAATGGATGGTGCCAGCGCACAGATCAACGCACCAACAGAGAAAGAAAGGATCGCTGTTCTATAAGCCACACGGGGCCCTTGTTTTACAAGCGTGCGGGAAGAGATCACAGAACCGATCATAGCTGCTACAATATATACCGTAGTAGCCCAGGAGTAGAAATTCAAACCACCAATGTCGCTGGTGATAGAGGGCATGATAGTTGTGGCTAAATAAACGTCTGTTGCATGAAGCATTACGCCACCTGCCAATGCTATTGATTTAATGCCGTTGTTTCCTGTAAGCAATGCCGCCCAGCCGGTCTTTTCCTTTGTAATGAACATAATGGGCGTAAAGGTAATAATAAACCAAATAAATACTTGGTTTATTATTTAACGTTTTGAACACACTGAGTACTATAAATAAAACGTAGCTTACAGGTATACATTTTTGTGAATTTCGTATAACATATTAACAACATGAATGACAAGAATAAAAAACATGCCATCGTCCGCTTTGCACCAAAGGGGAATGACAGTTTTTTCGAAATGGTGAAAGCGAAAGTGGATGATTATTTCACTACCAATAAATTATCCCGTTATGCCACTAAAGGCATGTGGGTGAAAACAGTGGTGATGATACTGATCTACGTAGCACCTTATGTGCTGATGGTTACCGGTGTTGGTGCATCCAGTAACTGGCTTTATCTTGGATTCTGGGCACTGATGGGCCTGGGGGTTGTAGGGATTGGTACCTCTGTAATGCACGATGCCAATCACGGTACCTATTCTTCTAAAAAGAATGTGAACTCACTAATGGCATATATATTGGAAATGATCGGCGGGTACAGCGTTACCTGGAAGATTCAGCACAATATATTGCACCATACCTACACCAATGTATCCGGCCTGGACGAAGATATTGATACCACTGCACTGCTGCGTTTCTCTCCGAATCATAAGCTGCGCTGGTTCCATCGTTTTCAGTTCCTTTATGCCTGGTGCCTCTACGCAGTAATGACCCTGTTCTGGATGACGGTAAAAGAATACCGTCAGCTGGTACGCTACAATCAGTTCTCCCTGCTCAAGAAAGCTAAAACCACATTGCCAAAAGCCATCACCCATCTTACTTTGTATAAACTGTTCTATTACGGTTATATCATTGCATTACCCTTACTGTTCTCAGGCGTTTCCTGGTGGATGGTATTAGTAGGTTTTGCCGTGATGCATGTGATCGCAGGTGTTGCGCTGGCTTGTATATTCCAGCTGGCCCACGTGATGGAAACATCTTCTTATGCTGAGCCGGTAATGGATGAAGGTGGTGAACAAAGGATGGAAGAGAACTGGGCCGTGCATCAGTTACTGAACACTACTAACTATGCGCCCCGTAATAAATGGCTTTCCTGGTTTATTGGTGGATTGAACTACCAGATAGAACACCATCTGTTCCCGGGTATCTGCCATGTGCATTACGCTAAATTGTCGCCTATCATTCATAGTTCCGCGCAAGCCTTTGGTTTGCCCTATAATGTACAGCCTACTTTCCTGCATGCCCTTTGGGACCATGCCCGGATGTTACATATGTTGGGACGAAAGCCCAGGACATAAAAAAAGGGCGGTAAGAATACCGCCCTCATAAATTTTTTAACCATATCCTATGAAAAACCTTAACAAAGATAGGCAGAGAACTTTCCCTCCAATACTTCATTTTGCCAACGTGCAGTTTTATCTGGTGAACGTAGCGTTTTTACTGTTGTTAACCGAAACTTAACAGTTATTAAAATCTTCCCTTTTGCGGAAGTAGTTGATTACTAATCTTTTTGGTCTGAATTGTCATAAATTGCTAACTTGCTGCTTATGACAACAAAATTTGAAGCCTCCGCATCTTTTGCGCAAAGCATGGATGTGCTTGATCCTCTGCACGTTCTGAAATCCCGTTTCCACTTCCCGCAACACCAGGGAAAAGACAGTATCTATTTCTGTGGCAATTCCCTCGGATTACAACCAAAGAGCGTCACTGCGGCTATACAGCAGGAATTATCCGATTGGCAGGAAATGGCGGTAGAAGGTTACTTTCGTGCTAAAAATCCCTGGTTATACTATCAGTACAATTTCGGGAAAGGATTATCTGCTATGATGGGTTGCAGTGAGGAAGAAGTGACCGTCATGAATACGCTTACCGTAAACCTTCACCTGATCCTGCAAAGCTTTTACCGCCCCACGAAGGATCGTTTTAAGATCATCATGGAAGCCGGTGCTTTCCCCTCTGACCAGTATGCCATAGAAACCGCCGTAAAACTCCATGGCTTTGATCCGGAAACCGCTATTGTGGAAGTACATCCTGTAGCCGGTGAAAAGCTATTGCGCAGGGAAGTGATCCTGCAAACCATACAGGACCATAAGGATACCCTGGCACTGGTGCTGATGGGCGGCATCAATTACTACACCGGCCAATTCTATGATATACCCGCTATTACTGCAGCAGCTCATAAAACAGGCGCTTATGCCGGTTGGGACCTCGCGCATGTGGCTGGCAATATTCCTTTACAGTTACATAACTGGGATGTGGATTTTGCCGTTTGGTGTTCCTATAAATACCTGAACGCCGGCCCCGGCGCAGCAGGTGGCCTGTATGTACATGAACGTTTTGGGAATGATCCTGCTTTCCCGCGTTTAGGTGGCTGGTGGGGAAATGATGAGAAAACCCGCTTCAAAATGGAAAAAGGTTTTGTGCCCAGGAAAGGAGCTGCAGGATGGCAGATCAGCACTGCACAGGTGTTTAATATGGTAGCCCTGAAAGCATCTATGGAAATATTTGAGGAAGCAGGTATCCATGTATTACGCGAAAAGAGTTTGCAGCTCACCGCTTACCTGGAACACCTGATCCGCCAATCCCCCTTACCATGTGAGATCATCACACCGGAAGATCCAACGCAGAGAGGTGCACAGCTTTCTTTATTCTTCCCCGAAAATGGAAAGGCTGTTCACGCGCAAATGATGGAAACAGGTATTATCTGTGACTATCGTGAACCAGGTGTGATCCGGCTGGCACCTGCACCTTTGTATTGTTCCTATATGGATGTATTCAGGTTTTATGAAGTACTTAAATTGAAAAGATGAAAATAAATACCTGGCTGGCCCTGGGCGATTCTTATACCATTGGCGAAGGCGTTCCCTTACACGAAAATTATCCTTACCAGGCATTGCAGTTACTGCGTAATCGTGGCTTATTATTCCACGCGCCGGAGATCATTGCCAAAACCGGCTGGACGAGTGATGAACTTATCGCGCATATACAGCAGGTACGTTTACAGCAGGAGTATGATATGGTAAGTATCCTGATCGGTGTAAATAACCAATACCGCGGCATGGATGTAAAGGATTTTGAAACTACGCTGGAATGGCTGGCTGCAAAAGCATTACAGCTCACCAATAATCATGTGGAAAGGGTAGTGGTGATCAGTATTCCCGACTGGGGTGTTACTCCTTTTGCACAGGATCGTGATGCCAATGCTATTCACAATGCCATTGATCAGTTCAACGCCGTTAATCTGAAAGTCAGTAAAGAAAAAGGATTCCATTACATAGATATTACCACCGGCTACCGGAGCACCGGCATGTTACAGGAAAGTGTGGTAGAAGATAAACTGCATCCATCAGGGAAGGTTTATAAAGAATGGGCGGAAAAGGTAGCGGAAGTTTTTTATATTGGAAAATGAAACACGTTATGATCTTTTGCTGCTTCTTTGTCTTGGGCAGCACATTCTCCTATGCGCAGAACAGGTCTCAATGGGTATATCCCGATAAAAAAGGCCGGCTCGTTTATAAAACCACAGCCGCCGGGGACCGTATCATGGACTTCTCTTATGCAGGATATAAAGGCGGCGGAGTAGTCCTGCCCAATGTACCTGTGAAGAAAAAAGTAGCCCCATCCGGTAGCACAGATGATACACAACTCATCCAATCCGCCATTGACGAAGTATCCGCTTTGCCTTTACAACAGGGCTTCCGGGGAACGGTATTACTGGAGCCGGGTATTTTTACCTGTGCCGGTTCGCTGAATATACATGCCACAGGTGTTGTGTTGCGTGGCAGTGGAAGTGGTAAAAATGGTACTACTATTAAAATGACAGGCCCCAAACATGCAGCCATTTTAATAGGAGTAGCAGGAAAACAAGCTGCTGGTTCCAAAAGCATTCCTGTAACAGATACTTACCTTCCTGCAGGTACTTCTTCCTTCAAAGTAGCCGATGCTGTTGCTTTTTCAAAAGGTGATCAGATCCTCGTAAAGAAACCTGTCACAGAAGAATGGATCCACCAGATGGAAATGGATAATTTAAAACGTGATGGTAAACCACAGACATGGATCAGTAAGAATTCCTTCCTGGTAATGGAACGGAAGATCACTTCCATTTCCGGTAATACCATCACCATAGATATTCCACTGGCAGATGGTGGAAAGGGTATTGTGATCAGCCATGCCGGAGCTTCCACACGTATTACAGATGCTGGTGTGGAACAATTGCACATACAATGCCCGCCACTGGAAATTGATTACGGTCATGCACCGTATTCCGGTATTAAGATCAATGCAGACGACTGCTGGGTGAAAGATGTATACTGCGAAGAAACCATGAACACCACTACCTTAGCAGGTAACCGCATTACCATGCAGCAGGTGGTGGTAACACATACTTACACCAACCTGGGTGCTTCCAAACCAACTGATTTCAGCCTGGAAGGCAGCCAGAACCTGATAGACCGCTGCGAAGTAACAGGAGGTAACACTTACTTTGTTTGGACGGCTGGTTTGAGAGCTGGGCCCAATGTTATATTGAACAGTACTTTCCGTGGCCATGGCAGCCGTATTCAGCCACATATGCGTTGGTCAACCGGTTTGCTGGTAGACAATTGTACCGTAGCAGATGGAGGTATTGATTTCATGAACCGTGGTGTTGCCGGCTCAGGTCATGGCTGGACGATGGGTTGGGGTGTTGCATGGAATTGTATAGCTAAAACGTATGTGATCCAAAACCCCCCCGGTGCTGCAAACTGGGCTATCGGATGTATTGGTACAAGATACCAGACAGCGCGTTTGTTTGACAGCAGTCCTATCTTGCCGGATGGTAATTTTGATTCCCATGATAAACCGGTTTTTCCGCAAAGTCTTTATCTGGCGCAATTATCCGAACGCCTGGGTAATAAAGCATTGCAGAATATTGGGTATAAAGAGAATGGAGGATTCACCAATAAACAGGTAGCGCCATTACCTCCTTTGAAAGCAGAAACAGATCCTGTATACGGCATCAACAAAGCCTTACACCGCCCGATTAATACAAGTGGTGGTACACGTGGTGAAAATACCCTTGATGGTGATCCCGCTACGTACTGGACTACAGATGAAGGTAAAACAACCGGTACTTTGGAAATTGATATGGAAAACCCTGCAGAACTCAGTGCCATTGCTATCAGCGAAGTATTGGGGAATAGGGTGACAGCTTATAAAGTAGAAGGGCAGGTGAACAGCGACTGGAAATTGTTAGCGGAAGGTACTGCTATCGGCAAACGTAAAACAGCTGAATTCCCAAAGGAAACGATCTGGAAAGTACGAGTAACGATCATCAGTGCAACAGACAGGCCTGCTATCAGTGAAGTGGGTTTGTATCTGAAATAAGATAAGTAAGCCCGCCTGCTATTAGTGAAGCGGGTTGTATCTGAAATAAAAATAGTAATAAGATATTTATCCAGGCCCGCCTGCTATCAGTGAAGTGGGTTTGTATCTGAAGTAAGATAAGTAAGCCCCGCCTGCTATCAGTGAAGCGGGTTGTATCTGAAATAAAAATAGTAATAAGATATTTATCCAGGCCCGCCTGCTATCAGTGAAGTGGGTTTGTTTCTGAAATAAGATAAGTAAGCCCGCCTGCTATTAATGACGCGGGTTGTATCTGAATAAAAATAGTAATAAGATATTTATCCAGGCACGCCTGTTATCAGTTAGGTGAGCTTGGATTTTGTATGACTTTGCAACTTAAGTGAAAGAGTTTGTACTGTGCAACAGTCTATTCTGCTTCAGCATTATGTGCTTAAACAATCAACAATGCAAGCAGTGATCCCTTGCGCAATACTTCCATCCCCATCCAGCGTAGGATTAAAACAGGTTACACTCATGCCCGCTATATCATTCGCATGCAGCAGCCTGCGCATAATAGTAGCCGCCTGTTCAAAAGATAATCCTCCCGGCAAACGGTAATCTACTGCGGGATTAATGTCATCAGACAATACATCTGTATCAAAATGAAGCCAGTAACCATCCAGCTTTAAGGTATCGATGTATTGCTGTACGGAAGTCATGATCTGATCAACTCCATTACGTTCAATATCTGTGAGACTAAAACATTTGATAGCTGTTTCCCGGATGTCCTGCGAGCCATATTTTTCCGTTTCTTCCTGATCCCGCTGGCCAAGGTGAACCACATGTTCATCTTTCACATAAGGCCGCAAACCATTGATATTTGTAAGCAGCATAGGGCCTCTGCCGGTAACAATGGCGAGGTCCATATCTGCTACTTCCCCTGTAGTGGATTTTATCGGCTCATAGAAATCAGCATGCTGATCCAGGAAAAGGAGCCCATAATTCCCTTTTGCTTTCAACGCCGGCATAATACCCAGCAGAATGCTGCAATCCCCGCCGAGCACGATCGGGAAATGAACCGCCTCCGAAACAGCTTTACCCAAAGTGAGAGAAAAGTCTTTCAGCAGTAGTGGATTGAGGCACTGCGTATGTGGGTCCCTTTGTGGATTATAATCAGCATTAAGTGTGGGTACATGATGAACGGCTGCATGGAGCTGTTTAGCCAAACCAGCCCGTAGCAAGCTGTCTGCAAGGTATTCAACACCCGTGTGCCTTAAACCCAGGATAGAGGGGGCAGATATGATCTCTACATTACGCAGCATGTTTTACAGAAAGCAAAAAGCCGACCAGAATACTGGCCGGCTTTGATAAACTTTTATAGCCTATTGCTCCAAAAATGCCTTCAGGTTTGTACCAATAATATCCGTCCAGCCCTGTGCAAAACTTTCTCTTCTGAAATTCTTGTTGTCTTGCGGGAAAGTATCCAGCCCTGCATGCGTCAGTTGCAACCGGGTTTTATCCCCTTCCGGAAAAAGCTCCCAGGTAACAAAGGAATTGCCGGGATATTTTGGATACCGCCAGCTATAAGTCAGCTTTTTACCCGGGATCACCTCTGTTACTTTACAAAGGTGCTGGTATTGCTCACCGCCTTCTTCCCCTCCATAAAACTCAAACTCATAGCCAACTTCAGGTTTAAAACCCGGCAGGTCGAAATACCATGATTTCATTTTGGCAGGATCTGTTATCGCTTGCCATACTTTATCGGCAGGAGCATTGTACGTCCTTTCGATTACAAATGGAGATACCGTCATATGAATTGATTTTTACATTAATTGGTAACCTTATGGTTACAAATATAAGAAACCTTTTGGTTACACAAAATAAAAATGGTGCCCATAGAAGGGAATCACCCTGTACAATTTATCGGAGCTAAGGTCGTTTTTTTAATAGGACCGGCATAAGCGCATTAATACTGGAAAAAACAGCTATAAATACCCGTTTAATTTTAATTCCTTATGTTTGTATAACATGTCAGGCATTATTTCACATATCACTAAGGTATCCATCAGGCGCTTCGCACCTGATGCAGCACCTGTGAGCGCCTGTGGCAACAAGCAATTCCGCACCTTTTGTAATAAGCTGTATTACATTTCAAACTTTAAAGACTTCAATACCCTGACCCTGGCCTGCTAGACAGGAACAGGGGCCCCCTTCTACCTTTATTTCACATGTTTAATTGAATTGCGATGACCAGGAATCCTGTAACAAAGATTTCGGTCAGAGGCATGATCTTACTCATTCTTGTAATCGCTAATGCGCTTGTGCTCAAAGCCGCGCTGGTTACAGGAAATGAGTGGTGGTACCTGGCATTGGTAATAACCGTACCATTATCACTGATCTTCCTCTGGCTTATTAGAAAACCATAAATTAAGTACTATGCAAAAAGTAAAACATCAGCTGGTGTTCAGAGAAGATGATTATGAAATGTTAACAGCCTGTCTGAACGATGCACAGCGCGAAAGCGCATTTGGCGCACATGTAATGGCAACACTGAAAGCAGATTTCAAAAGAGGAAAACTGGTGAGCCGGGATGAGTTCCCTGCTGATGTGGTACGCCTTAATTCAAAAGTGAAACTAAAAGAAGCAGGCAACAATAAAGTGATGGAGCTGGTGCTGGTAATGCCGGACGAAGCAGACATCAAACAAAGGAAGATCTCCGTAATGGCACCTGTAGGCGTAGCCCTGATAGGATTCCGGGAAGGGCAGGAGGTAATGTGGCAGGTACCTTCCGGGAAGAAAACGTTTACGATCATAGAAGTAGAGAACCTGGAGGTTTAAACACTGCCAATCAGTAAAAAGTACCACAAAATCCCTGATTGGTCATAGGCCATTCTCCCCCGCTGCAGTACCTTTGTACCATCATGAAACCAGCCATCCCGGTATATGATATTTGCAGCCTCAGTATGGGGAAAGATCAGCAGGACCTGCTGATAGAAAGATTAAACCATTACCTGCAGAACAACTACCACAAGGCCATGCACCAGCATGGCCATTCATTCTACCACCTGGTATTATTTACAAAAGGAAGCGGTACCCACACCCTGGATTTTACGAAGTTCAGCGTGCAGCCCTACCAGGTTTATTTTATGATCCCGGGCCAGGTGCATAACTGGCACTTTTCACCGGATACGGATGGTTATGTGATCCATTTTTCGGAAACCTTCTTCCGCTCTTTTTTGATGCATCACGATTACCTGGAACGTTTCTCTTTTTTCAGTGGTGACAGTAAAGACCAGGTACTCACAGTACCACTTCCCGCAAGAGAAGAAGTGAAAGCTTTGTTTGAGAAACTGGTAGCAGAAATGGAAACGCTGCAATATGATATGATCCGTGTGCTGATGCTGCAATTGTTCCTGCTCATTGAAAGAACGAGTGTAAGGGAAAAGAAGAAAGCCATTCCCCAGCAGAAACTGCTGGTATTGCGCAACTTTCAGCAATTGATCAACAAACACTACCGTACCATTAAATTACCAAAGGAATACGCAGAACTGTTATATATCACACCTAATCACCTCAATGCCCTTTGCCAGGACCTCCTGGGCAAAACTGCCGGTGAACTGATCCGGGAAAGGATCCTGCTGGAAGCAAAACGTATGCTCACCAATGCAGACCTTACCGTTACACAGATTGCGTATGAACTCAACTTCCAGGATAATTCCTACTTTAACCGCTTCTTCAGAAAGTATGTAGGTTTCACCCCGGATGATTTCAGGAAAAGCTTAAATAATTAGTATATGTGTGCCGAAAAAACAGACCACAAACCCAACCTCATCCTCAGTGTATTAAGTAATAAATGCCCGCGTTGCAGAAGGGGAGATCTCTATCAGCAAAAAAATCCCTACCGCCTGGGCAGCTTCATGAAAATGAATGAACATTGCCCTGTATGCGGCCAGCCCACAGAGCCGGAAACAGGTTTCTACTTTGGTACCGGTTATGTAAGTTATGCCCTTTCCGTTGCCCTGAGTGTGGCCACCTTTGTGGCCTGGTACGTTTTATTGGGTTTCTCCCTGTATGATAGCCGCCTTTTCTGGTGGCTGGGCATCAACGGAGCACTCCTGGTTATCTTACAACCCATATTGATGCGGGTTTCGCGGAGTATCTGGCTCGCCTTCTTTGTTTATTACGACAGAAACTGGCGGCTTCAGTATAAAGTTTAAAGATATGCTGTATTTTGCGGCTCAACCGAGTCGTATAAGTGAGCATGAGATCCTGCTATATAATCGCTTTATTGTTTCTATTGATGTCCACTACCTTGAAGGCGCAACTGCGTTTCAAACATCTGGGCATCGCGGAAGGATTGTCTCAAAGCTCCGTTTACTGCCTCTACCAGGACTCCAAAGGTTTTATCTGGATAGGTACCTTTGATGGTCTCAGCCGCTACGATGGCTACAGCTTCCGCCACTTCAAATATGATCAGACCCGCCCTTTCAGCATGAGTTCCAATGAACCCATTGCGCTGGGAGAAGACAGTGAGGGTAACCTGCTGGTAGGCACCTCCCTGGGCATGGACCTTTTCGACTGCAAGCTGGAACGCTTCCATAAAATAGTTTCCTCTGATAAAAGGAATGATTTCAATTTCCGATACGCCAAGCTGATTAAAAGGGACAGTAAAGGCAATCTCTGGGTAGCCACCAACAAAGGGCTGTTCCGTTATGATGAAAAGAAACGGGTGCTGCATCCTGTAGATCTGGGCAAAGGTCCCGGCAGGCCTTCTATCAGCGCCATTGCAGAAGACAAAAACGGCATATTATGGCTGGGCAGCGCAAAAGATGTGATCTGCTATAACCCCCAGAGCCGCCGCATTCTGCCGGTTCCGGCTTCCCTTCTTCAAAATCCCCGCTACCTCAACAGCTTTGTACACAGCATTGCCATAGACAGTGTGCAGAATGTTTGGATAGGTACGGAAAAAGATGGTTTACTCGTATGGGACCGCAAAACGGATGTGGTAGAGAACTACAATTCAGAAACCGGCCCTTTACAGATCAGCAGCGATATGGTACGGGCTATCCTCTTTCACAACGGAGATGCCTGGATAGGTACACGCAACGGGCTGTACACCATTAATGGCAGCAGAACTATCGTAAAGAATTATGTGGTGGACAAGTACGATCCTTATTCCATTTCAGGTAATTCGGTGCTCTGTTTTATGAAAGATAATGCCGGCAGCATTTGGGTAGGTACCTTTGCCGGTGGCCTCAGCATTGAACATCCGGGGAATGAGAACTTCAGCTACATCAACGAGCAACTAGGCCGCCAGCCGGGATTGAGCTATAAGGTGGTGAGCAGCATCAAGGAAGACAAAGACCGTAACCTCTGGATCGCTACAGAAGGCGGCGGGGTGAATTATTACAATACAAAGAATAATACTTTTCAATACATCCGCGTAAATCCCCGCGCACCGCATCACATCAATCCTGAAATGGTGAAAGCCATTCACCTGGATGAAAAACAGAACCTCTGGATAGGTACACTGGAAGGGCTTTTCAGTTATCACCAGCCTTCCGGCAAAATGCTTTCCTATCCCCTGAAAGAAACACCTAAACACCTCCTGGATGATGTGGTATATGGTATTGTGGGAGATGAAGAAAACACCTGGATAGGTACCAAAGGCGGTTTGTTCCAGATGGATAAGAACGGCGCTTTTACCCGTTACCGGAATAAAAAAGAAGATCCGCACAGCATCATCTCCAATGATATCAATACCCTGATGCAGGATAGTGAAGGTGGTGTATGGATCGGTACTGAAGTAGGCCTGTCCTGCCTCCCGAAGGGAAGGAAGCAATTCGTCAATTACCTGAAAGAATACGATAGCGTGTTCAACAAGAACGCGATCCTGTGTATTTATGAGGATGACCGCCGTAATATCTGGATAGGCACAAGGGGAGGAGGATTGAAACTGCTGAATAAAGAGCGCAACCAGTTCTTTACGCTGGATACCGCTTTCGGCCTCTCCTCCAATATTGTGCATGGCATCACGCAGGATAAAAAAGGAGATCTCTGGGTGAGCTTTAACCAGAGTATTGCCCGCATCACCTTAGGAAAAGCACATGGGCCTTTTACGAAAGAGGAAGTGCAGGTAGTGAATTATTCCGTGAACAATGGCTTAGGCAGTAATGAATTCCTGGCCGCCGCATGCAGAAGAGCATCTGGGGAAGTGATGTTCGGCGGCAATAACGGCATCGTTCAATTCCACCCGGACAAACTCGTGATCAATAAAGTGAAAGCCCCGGTGGTATTCACTTCCTTCAGTATTAAAAACAAACCGGTACCCATTGGCGGAGAACATTCTCCCCTGGAGCAATCCATCAGTTATACGGATCATATTACGCTCACGCACGACCAGGCTTATTTTACGCTGGGTTTTGCAGCACTGAACTATATCAATTCCAGCACCAACCAATATGCTTATATGCTGGAAGGCCTGCATGGAGAAACGCAATGGAACTATGTAGGGAATCAGCAAACGGCTACTTATACCAACCTGGATGCAGGAGATTATGTGTTTAAAGTAAAAGCCGCCAATAACGATGGTTATTGGAATGAACAATATGCCAGCCTGCATATTACGGTGCTGCCGCCACTCTGGAAAACCTGGTACGCTTACCTCTTCTACCTGCTGGTGATAGGCGGTATCTTATATATCTTCTGGTCCCATTCCATTAAAACCACCCGCCTGAAACATGAAATACTGTTGCAGCAGCGGAGCCGTGAGAAGGACCAGGAACTGGCGCAGCGCAAATTGTCCTTCTTCACCAATATTTCCCATGAGATCAAAACGCCGCTCACTTTGATATTGGCGCCGCTGGAAAAACTGGTGGATGAAGAGAAGGGCAATAACAAAGTGTTGAACCAGCTGTTGCTCATGCAGCGGAATGGAGAAAGGCTGATGCGTTTAACAGATCAGTTGCTGGATTTCCGCAAGTTTGAAGCAGGGCATATGCAGCTGCAGATCGCGGAGCAGGATATTGTGCAGTTTATCCGGGAAGTGATCCTTTCTTTTGATGCCTATGCCCGGCAACGCAACCTGAAACTCACTATGCAGGCAGCGGAACCGGAAATGCGGGTATGGTTTGACCACGATAAACTGGAAAAGATCCTTTTCAACCTCATTTCCAATGCCGTGAAATTTACCCCGGCAGGTGGCAGGATCAAAGTTTCCGTGAAAACGAACGCACAGCGGCAGGTAGTGATCAGTGTGGAAGATAATGGAGCAGGTATTGCACCGCAGCATATTGGTAAGATCTTTAATCCCTTCCATCATTATAATGATACGGGTTTACCTATTTCGGGTACCGGTATCGGGCTGGCTTTTACAAAAGGACTGGTAAGCCTGCACAGGGGAACTATTACGGTAGAAAGCCGGCAATCCACTATTAATACACCCGGAGAAACCTGTTTTACGGTTTCTTTCCCCATGCATGCGGAACAGTATGTACAAAGTGAGATCAGTGGCAGCACACCGGAAAGGCCGGAACCCTACACAACAGAAATACCGGCGGAAGCAGAAACAGAAGGAGAAGGCAACGGCCAGGTAATGCTGATCGTGGAAGACAATGCGGAAATGCTCAGCTTCGTAGCCAGCCATTTCAGGCAGCACTATACTGTGCACGAAGCCATTGACGGCAGAGAAGGCTGGAAAATAGCCACAGAGGTACTGCCGGACATTATTATCTCCGATGTAATGATGCCGGGCCTGAGCGGAACGGACCTTTGCCGCAAACTGAAAAAGGACGAGAGGACCAGCCACATCCCCGTGATCCTGCTCACAGCCCGTACACCCCTCGTTTTCCAGATGGAAGGGTTTGAAACCGGCGCGGATGATTATGTGACCAAACCTTTCAACCTGGGCTTATTGCAGCTGCGGGTAAATAATCTGCTGGCTTCCAGGGCATTGCTCCGGGAACGGTATAGTAAGGATATTATGTTGCAGCCCCGCAATATTGCCATTACCTCAGCCGATGAGATCTTCCTGGAAAAAGTGATGGCGTTTATTGACGCCAATATATTGGAGCCTACCCTCAATGTGGAACAACTGGCCAAAGAAGTGAACATGACCCGCATCACCCTTTACCGGAAAATTAAGGCACTCACCAACCAAACCACCATCGAATTTATCAGAAGCGTACGTTTAAAACGTGCGGCGCAATTATTAACCCGGAACGAATTTACCGTTACAGAGGTAGCATATATGGTAGGTTTTTCTGATGTGGACTATTTCC
The DNA here is from genome assembly GCF_039545795.1 of Chitinophaga niabensis. Classification (NCBI taxonomy): domain Bacteria; kingdom Pseudomonadati; phylum Bacteroidota; class Chitinophagia; order Chitinophagales; family Chitinophagaceae; genus Chitinophaga; species Chitinophaga niabensis. Next base: position 2,123,022 of record NZ_CP154260.1, read on the forward strand.
GCAAATGGTTTAAAACAGAATTCGGCAGCACACCCCGTGATTATGCCGCTTCTCAGTCAATTCAGCCATAGTGGCTCATTTTCCTCCTTTTGTGTACAAATGACCTGTTCTATTTTGATGGATTTCACCCGTATTTAAGCAGCAAATGACGGGTACCTTAGCCCTTCCTTCCCCCTAATTTTGGAGATCAACCAATTACTTAGATCAATCAACCAATTGTCGTTTTCAACTACGTTATTATGGTGAAAAAGTACGCAACGCCACTTTTCTTTGGGCTGACGTTATGCCTTCCCGGTATCCGGGCAATGTCAGCAAAGCCAATGGAAGATACGGTCATTCGCAGGGCTTCCGTTTCTCAGAGCCTGCCCGCAGCAGCCAGCCGTATCTTACCCCTGAAAGATACCGTTCCGGTCTTATTTGGTGCTCAATCCGGTACTACCATGCTCCAGTCTTACGGCATTGTCCGTTATGACGATATCCGCAGCATGCCGGTAACACAATTGGAAAACAGCTTATATGGCAAACTGGCGGGATTGTATCTCCTGCAAACCAGTATAGAGCCAGGGCAGGATGCTGCCACCATGTCTATCCGCGGCGCAGGCCCCCTGGTTGTAATAGACGGGGTGCCCAGGTCTATTACCTCCATTGATCCTGAGCAGATCGCTTCTGTGAGCCTGATCAAGGATGCATTGGGTACTGCCATGTATGGCATGCGCGGAGAGAACGGCGTGCTCCTGATCACTACCAAACACGGCTACAATGGTAAAAAGCGGATCTCTTTTACAGCCCAGAGCGCTATTCAGCAACAGCTGAAAAGACCAAAGTTCCTCAGGGCATTCGATTATGCAAGTCTTTATAACGAAGCCCTGCAGAACGATGGCAAACAGCCCATTTATTCCCCGGCAGACCTGGAAGCCTGGAAGACAGGCAGTGATCCCTTTGGCCATCCGGATGTGGATTGGTACAATACCGTGCTGAAAGACCAGGCTGGTATGCAGCGTTACAACCTGAATATTGCAGGCGGCGGAAGGTCTGCCCGTTATTTCGTAGACCTGGATTACCTGAACCAGCAGGGATATTTTATAACCGACAGTAAGAACACTTATCCTACCAATAACTTCTATAAACGGTATGTTTTCAGAACCAATATAGATGTAGACCTTACTAAAACCACCCTGGTGAACCTGAATGTTTTTGGCCGCATCCGTAACGGAAATGAACCCGGCTCAGAAACTTCGGGCATCTATTCTTCCATTCTCACCACACCCAATAACGCTTACCCCATGCTGAATAATGATGGCAGTTTGGGAGGAAATGCAGAATACACCAATAACATTTATGGACAGGCCGTACGTTCAGGTTACCGGCCTAATTATAACCGCAACCTTTCTATAGACCTTTCCGTAAAGCAAAAACTGGATGCGCTGCTGCCGGGTTTGTTCGTAAAAGGACTGGCTTCTTTTAACGGGTACTATAATGAGAACATCAACCGGAGTAAATCTTTTGCAGTATATAATGGTACCAGTAAAATAGGTACAGATGGCACACAGTCTAACGGCGCTACCAACAGTGCCGAGAACCGTCAGGCCTATACAGAATTCCAGGTGGGATATGATTCTACTTTCGGCGCCCACCAGCTGAGCATTGTTGGATTGTATTTCAGAGATACCTATACGGACGGGAAACAATTGCCGCTCATTAATTCCAGTTTCTCTGCGCGCGCCGCTTACAACTACGCACAGAAATACCTGCTGGAATTCACGATGGCTTATTCCCGCAATAACATGTACTATCAGAAACAGTGGGGGTACTTTCCTGCTGTGGGCATCGGCTGGAACATAGCGAAGGAAAACTGGTTCCGGGAAGCGCTGCCCTCCATTGGAACGCTGAAGCTCAGAGGTTCTTATGGTTTAACAGGCAATAGCAGCAATGCAGGTTATTATACCTACCTGCAATTCTATACGCAGAACACTTCCTATGCATTAGGGAGCCCGGCTACCAGTTACCCTGGTATCACCGAATCAGCTTTGGCTAATCCTTACCTCACCTGGGAAAAAGCAAAGAAGGCGAATGTAGGGCTGGATGTTTCGCTCCTGCAGGACAAACTGCAATTCACCGCAGAATATTTTAATGTAAAACGTACTGATCTGATCATGCGCCGCGGCACCAATGCCAGCACGATCATCGGAAATACGATACCGCTTGAGAACATCGGCGCCAGCACTTACAGCGGAATGGAGTTCAGCGCAGATTATCACAGCAGGGTAGGGCAGCTCGGTTATTATGTAAATGCGAACGTGTCTTTCATAAGATCCCGTGTGGACGATATGGACGAAGTAAGCCGCCGTTACAGCTGGAATGAACGTACCGGTATGCCGGTAGGGCAGAACTTCGGGCTCGTAGCTGATGGTTTCTATAATACTAAAGATGAACTGGATAATCACCCCGCGCTGGATGGTTACACACCTGTGCTGGGAGATCTCAAATACAAAGACCTGAATAATGACGGGGTGATCAATGTGTTTGATGAACGTGCGATAGGTACTACCAAACCACAGGTATATTATGGTGTGAACATAGGCCTTAACTGGAAAGGTTTTGACCTCAGCATGGTTTGGCAGGGAGTAATGAACCGTTATATTTTCCTCACCGGCAATAATACCTATGAATTCCAGAACGCCGGGAAAGGCCAGGCCCAGGAACATCACCTCGGAAGATGGACGCCTGCTACAGCAGCAACAGCCAGCTATCCAAGATTAACCGTGGGCACCAATGTGAACAATCACCGCAACTCTACTTTCTGGCTGAAAGATGGTAAATACTTACGCCTCAAGAACCTGGAACTGGGTTATACGCTGCCACAGGATTGGGTAAGGTTCACCAGGTTAGGCAGCATCCGCGCATTTGCAAATGCTTACAACCTGCTCACCTTTACACCGCTGGACCGTGTAGATCCTGAATCTTACCAGGGAGCTTATCCCAATCAGCGCATTTACAATTTCGGTGTGAACATTCAACTCTAATCCATGATGAAAAGTAAATATCTCCTTTATATACTCGCAGGTGTTTGTGTGCTGCAGGCCGCCTGCAAACGCGTGCTCGAATCTGAGCCGCAGGACCGGCTTACGGGCGACCTGGTGTTTGATGAAATGGACAAGAATGCAGACAATGCAAAAGCTTTCCTCTATGGCATCTATGCGCAACTGCCTCCCGGTTACAACCGTACGGAGAATGCCTATATAGATAACGCCACAGATGATGGCATGGCTTCACAGGACGGGGACAGAACGGAAGATTTCCGAAAAGGACGCATCAGTCCTTTGAACGTAACAGATAATACATGGGGAACTAATTACAGTGGTATCCGCCGTGCGAACATGTTCCTCTCTAAAATAGACAAGGTGCCAGCCACGGCAGAATTAAAACGTGCCTGGAAAGCGGAAGCCCGCTTCCTCCGTACCCTGTTCTATTTTGAACTGATGAAACGCTGGGGTGGCGTGCCTTTGATGGGCGACACCATTCTGAAGATCACGGATAATTTAAATTTCAGCAGGAGCACGGTGGAGCAAACAAAGAATTATATCCTCGCAGAAATAGCAAATTATAAAGATTCTTTGCTGCCCGCCAATATGAATGATGCAGATGTGGGGCGTGCCAACAAAGGTGCGGCGCTTGCCCTGAAAGCAAGGTTACTGCTGTATTGGGCCAGCCCTTTATACAATCCAGATAACATCACACAGCGATGGACGGACGCAGCAAATGCTGCACAGGAAGTAACTGACCTCGGTGTTTACACTTTGTCTGCTGACTTCCCGGGCCTGTTCATCACCAGCAAGACCACCGAAATGATCTTCGCTAAAAATGGTACACCTAACCAAAACGTAGAGCAGTACAATGGCCCTGTAGGATACCTGAATGCCGGAGCCGGTAAAGGATTAACCAGCCCTTCCCAGGAACTGGTGGATGCCTTCCCCATGAATAACGGTTTGCCCATTACAGACCCGCTTTCCGGTTATGTGGCCTCCAAACCCTACGAAAAAAGAGATGCGCGTTTTGAAGCCACTATTCTGTACAACGGAAAGAAATGGCTGAACCGCTCCGTAGAAACATTCGAAGGGGGGCTGGATAAACCCGGTGGCATCATCACCCAAACAAAAACAGGTTACTACCTGCGCAAGTTCATGGGCAAATTTGAAAGCTCCACTGCTTACAGTAATACCATCAGGCCGGTGATACTTTTCCGCTATGCGGAAGTGCTGCTCAATTTTGCGGAAGCAAAAAATGAGGAAAGCGGTCCTGTTAAACCGGTATACGATGCCCTGGGCCTTATCAGGAAGAGAGCAGGCATCACCGGTACCACCTACGGATTACCGGCCGGCATCACTAAAGATTCCATGCGGAGCATTATACAGAATGAAAGAAGGATAGAGCTGGCATTTGAAGAACACCGCCACTGGGACATCCGCCGCTGGAAGATAGCCGGCAAAGTGATGAATGCACCTTTATCCGGTATGAAGATCGTAAAGAATACAGACGGCACTTTCAGCTATACAAGGTTTGCGGCCACCACCTCCGCATTTGATATCACCCGGATGTACTGGTATCCTATCCCATACAGCGAGATAGAAACCAATCCAAATATGAAACAGAACATTGGTTGGGAGTATTAACGCAAATGAAAAAAACTATTATGAAAAGAATTATATCTATTCTGCTACTTTCTTTCTTTGCTGTTGCCGCGGTAGCGCAGGAAAGGACCATCCGCGGAACCGTTGCGGATGCCAACGGGCCTGTACCTTTTGTTACCGTAAAGGAAGCAGGGAATCCTAAAAACGGGGTGCTCAGTGATGATAAAGGGGCCTTCACCATCACACTGAAAACAGCTTCCAACGAGATCATTATCACTTCCGTAGGGTATGCCAGCAAAACAGTGAACATAAAAGGGAAAACAAACATCAGCATACTGATGGATGAAGCCGTAACTGGTTTGGGAGAAGTGGTAACAGTAGGTTATGCGAAACAAAAGAAGATGACGAGCACCGGCGCGGTGAGCATGATCAGTGGAAAGGAATTACGCCAAAGTCCTGCCGCCAGTATCCAGAACTCGCTCGTAGGCCGCCTGCCGGGTTTATTCCAACAGCAAACCAGCGGGCAGCCGGGTAAAGATGGTGCTAACTTCTTTATCCGTGGCAGCAGTACCTATACCGGTGCCAGCAATCCGCTGATCGTAGTGGATGATATTGAATATGATTACAGCCAGGTGAGTCAGATAGATCCGAATGAAGTGGAAAGCATTGCTATCCTCAAAGACGCCTCTACTACCGCTATTTATGGTATCAAAGGAGCAAATGGCGTATTGGTGATCACTACCCGCCGTGGTAAAACAGGTACGCCGAAAGTAACGCTCCGCTCTGAAGCCGGCTTTCAGAAACCAACCGTTTACCGCAAACCATTGCCTTCTCACGAAGCCATTCCTTTACTGATAGAACATTATACCAACTCAGGGCAGGATCCCAATGTGTTGCTGCCAGGTTATACCAGTCCTGAAGCCATTGAGCATTTCCGTTTGGGAGATGAACCCTATAAATATCCGAATGTGAACTGGTATGATGAAGTGATGAAAAAAAGTACCCTGCAGCAAAGGAACAACCTGGATGTAAGTGGTGGTACGGAATCTGTGAAATACTTCGTTTCCCTGGGATATATTTTCCAGAATGGTATTATGAAGGAACTGCCTAAAGATGAAGACTTCAACAGCAACTATTATCTGAAACGTTACAACTTCCGTTCTAACCTTGATGTAGATGTAACAAAGGATTTCAGCCTGCGGCTGGACCTTTCTGCACGTCTTTCCGAGATCAATGAACCTAACTTCCCGGATGTAACAAGTGGTGGTGCATGGCCTTTCTGGCGCAGGATCACTTCCGGTCTTTTAGCACCCTGGGTATATCCGATCTATAATCCGGATGGTTCTTACGGGGGTAAAAAATCAGGTACACTGAATCCCGTGGGCATTCTCAAATACGCCGGTTACAAAAGGCAATATGATAACGACCTTAACCTCAACCTCACCGCTAATCATAAACTGGATTTCATCACCAAAGGTTTATCCATTCGCGGAACGCTGGCTTACCGGAACGATTTCCAGAGCAGGCGCAGTGTAACAAGAGGCCGCTTCCCGGTATATGAATATATCTCCGGATCGGATACTTATGAACCAGTATTCCCAGACCTCTTCAGGATCCCGGTAATGGCAGAAGATGCGGATTTTCAGAATGGATTGAAAAGGCCTATCCGTGTATTGAACACGCAGGCTATCCTGGATTACCGCAGGGCATTTGGCAACCATACCTTATATGGCCTGGCTTTGATGAACCAGAGTGCAGATGTGCAGGGGGCTAACGTACCCGGTAAATTCAGAGGTTATGCTGCAAGGGTAGGATATGATTTCCGCTCCAGGTATCTCCTGGAGTTCAATATGGGTTACAATGGTTCTGACCGTTTTAAATCAAAGAACAGGTATGGTTTGTTCCCCGCAGTATCTGCAGGCTGGAACGTAAGCGAGGAGCCTTTCTTCAAGAATAATGTGAAGTTCATCGATTACCTGAAATTGCGTGGTTCAATAGGGGAGGTAGGGAACGATCAGCTGTCCAACACCTTCAAATACATTTACGAAGAGGTATACACCAAACCTTCACAGGATTACAATTTCGGAGAATCGCCCACCGCTTCCGGTGTAGTGATCCCCGGCGCATTGGCGAATGAAGATGTGCGTTGGGAAAGGGAACGTAAGATAGATGTTGGTATTGAACTGCACCTCTTTAAAGGTAAACTGGAGATCGTAGCAGATTACTTTGATAACCTTCGTTACGATATCCTCACTACCCGTGGTTCTGTACCTGTATATACCGGTATTTCTTTACCACCTGTGAACATTGGCCGGGTGAGCAATAAAGGATATGAAATTGAAGCTACGCACCGTCATAAGATCGGCGCCGTGAATTACTTCCTGAAAGGCAACTTCTCTTTTGCAGAGAACAAAGTGCTCTTCCGCGATGAACCATTCAATGCTTCCAATCCGCTGTTGCTGCAAACAGGCCGGCCGGTAGGGCAGATCTATGGTTATATCTTCGATGGTTTCTATTATGATGATGCGGACATTGCCAAGAGCCCTGTAGCAGTAGGTAAAACAGTAAAACCCGGAGATATTAAGTTCAAAGACATCAATGGCGATAACAAGATAGACCAGAACGATATCGGGCCGATAGGCCATCCCAACCTGCCGCAGGTAACCTATGGTATCAGTGCTGGTTTCAGCTACAAAGACTTTGATATGTCTGTACTCTTCCAGGGAGCAGCGCGTGGCAGCATGGATGCTTCCACCATGTTACAGATCGGTAACTCCAACGGTATACCTTCTGAGATCCACAAAAAGAGATGGACCCCTGAAACCCGCGATATCGCAGAATATCCGAGGCTGGGTGGTGTGAACTTTGATATGTCTACTTTCTGGTTAAGGCCTTTGAATTACCTGCGTTTGAAGAATGTGGAAATGGGATATCATATCCCTAAGGCATGGGTGAACAGGATAGGGGTACAGGATATCCGCCTGTATGCAAACGGCCTGAACCTTATTACCTGGTTCAATCTCAAGATCTATGATGTGGATCCTGAATCAGCGAGGGGCGGTGCATTTACAGAAGCATACAGCAGCTATCCGCAACAGAAGGTTTTCAATTTTGGTTTACAGGTTTCCTTTAAATAGTTTGATCATGAAGAAATTATTCATTGGTGCAATAGCACTCTCATTAGCAGCAGCAGCCTGTAAAAAAACAAATGGTGACGACTTCCTGGACAAAACAGATACCGGCACCATCGACCGCGAAAAAACATTTGCGGACAGTGCGCTGACCATGCAATTCCTGAATGGTGTATACCGCCAGTTATCTTTTGTGTATTTCCTGGACAATGGTCTTTTTGGCGGTGGACTCTGGGGTTATTCAGATATAACAGACGATTCTGAAATGCGCTGGAGCGGCAACGTAGCACAAACCGCACAGGCTTATAATTCCGCTACCTTCTCTACCGGCGCAGATTTTGCCAGGATCCGTGCAGACCACTGGACGAATCCTTACACCTGTATCCGCCGGGTGAATATCTTCCTGGCCAGTATAGACCAGGGGCCTTTATCCGAAGGCCGGAAGGTCCTGGCCAAAGCAGAGGCCAGGTTCCTGCGCGCTTACTATTACTTTCACCTGCTCCGTACACATGGTGGTATTCCGCTGATCGGAGACCGCTTATATGATCTTACAGACGATTTTAACCTGCCGCGTGCTTCTTTTGAAGAATGTGTAGCATATATCGTTAAAGAAATGGATGAAGTAGCCGCCATTCTTCCGCTGGAACAAATAGGCAGTGAATATGGCAGGCCTACAAGAGGTGCGGCCATGGCAGTAAAGGCAAAAACACTTTTCCTGGCTGCGAGCCCTTTATTCAACGGGCAGAACCTGGGAGAAACCGCAGCGCAGAAAGCCGCGCTGGGATATGCTTCCTTTGATAACGAACGCTGGAAAAAAGCCGCTGATGCTTTGAAGGCGGTAATGGACCTGGGGATCTATGAACTGGTGGAAGATAATGTTACCCGCCCCGGAAATGGTTTCTATACTACTTTCATTCAACGGAAGAACAAAGAACAGATCTTCCTGATCATGCAGGGAAATAACAAGTTCGTGGAGTTATACCAGCTGCCTGTTTCCCGCGGAGGTAACACCTATAGTTTTCCTACACAGCAACTGGTAGATGCATTCCCGATGGCGAATGGTAAAATGATCAATGAAGCTGGTTCCGGTTATAATGCAGCCAAACCTTATGAAGGCAGAGACCCGCGCTTTTATTTATCCATCCTGTACAATGGTGCTCCCTGGTTGCTGAGGACCAGCAATAAGAAAGAGCCGGTATGGCTGTACCAGTTTGCGCCGCAGGACGGTTTGAATACAAATGCAAATGCTACCCGTACCGGTTATTTATGGCGTAAAATGATGGATGAGAATGCAGGTGGTAACTATGGCGTAGATGCCAACCGCTGTTTGCCAGCCATCCGTTATGCAGAGATCCTGCTGAACTATGCGGAAGCCATGAATGAATACGGCGGTGCAGGAAGCGAAGTATACAATGCAGTGGAAATGATCCGCAAACGTGCCGGCCTTAATCCATACCAGTTAACCAGCGGTTTAAGCAAAGAGGCGATGAGAGATGTTATACGTAACGAAAGGAGGGTAGAGCTGGCTATGGAAGAAGGACACCGTTTCTTTGACCTATTGCGCTGGAAAGAGCTGGATAAAAAAGCAGCTGGTGAAATGTATGGCATGCGCCTTATCAAAGTAAATGAAACTACATTTACGCCGGAGCGCTTTGTTTTTGAAACTCGAACTTTCAGAAGCCCGCAGATGTATTTTATGCCTATTCCGCAACAGGAGATTAACCGCGCTCAGGCATTGATCCAAAACCCGGGCTGGTAATGATGATGAAAACGATGAAGAATAAATTATCTGTATTGCTGTTACTGCTTACTATTTCTGCCACCGCGCAGCAAAAACTACAGTTTGGTGCACAGTACACCGGCAAAAGAACAGACGCCGCCATGAACAAATGGCGCAGCAACCGGTTCGGGCAGTTTATCCATTGGGGATTGTATGCCATTCCCGGTGGTGTATGGAATGGTAAAACGTATAACTATGCGGCGGAGTTCCTGAAGTCCAGCGCCAAGATACCTACCAGCACCTGGGATTCCCTGATGTACCAGTTCAACCCGCTGAAGTTTAATGCTAAGGAATGGGCTAAAATGGCGAAGAAGATGGGCGCAAAGTACATGACCATCACTACCAAACACCATGAAGGTTTCTGCCTGTGGCCTACAAAGTTCACGGAGTTCAATATCAGTCATACGCCTTACAAAAAGGATATCCTGAAAGAACTGGTGGAAGCATACAATGCGGAAGGCATTGATGTGAACTTCTATTACTCCGTACTGGACTGGCATCACCCCGACTGGCGCTATGATATCAAATCCGCAGAAGACAGTATTGCCTTCCGTAGGTTTTTGAAGTTCGCCTCGGATCAGTTGCGCGAACTGGGCACGAATTATCCCACCGTAAAAGCCTTTTGGTTTGATGGTACCTGGGATAATTCCATCAAGAAGAACGGCTGGTGGACGCTGGAAGTAGAGAAGATGCTAAAGGAAGTAACACCCGGCGCTATCGTAAACAGCCGTTTGCGTGCAGATGATTTTGGTAAAAGGCATATTGATTCCAATGGCGAATTGATGGGAGATTACGAATCCGGCTATGAACGCCGCCTCCCCAGTCCTTATAAAGACCTGCAGGTAACTAAATGGGATTGGGAGGCCTGTATGACCGTTCCCGAGAACCAGTGGGGTTATCATAAGGACTGGAGCATCAGCCACGTAAAATCACCATTAGAACTGCTGGAGATGGTAGTACATACAACCTCCATGGGCGGCAACTTCCTCCTCAACTTTGGCCCTGCCGGAGATGGCAGCATCCGAAAAGAAGAACAGCATATCGCCACTGAAATCGGCGCATGGATGCAGGCAAATGGCAATGTTATCTACAATTGTGACTATGCCGGCTGGGAAAAGCAGGACTGGGGATATTATACAAAGCAGAAAGGAAGTAATACCCTCAACCTGGTAGTATTCAACATACCGGTAAGTGGATTACTGAAAATAAAAGCTCCTGCAGGTACACGCTTTAAAACCAAACAGGGTCTTGAGGAAATAGCAAAAGACCAATACCTGTTCCACATGCCCGTACAGCTGTATAAAATACCACAGGTGATCATCCTGGAAACGGAAAGCAGCAGTGGCAGTGGAGATAAATACCAGGAAGCAAAAACATAAGGCTACTCGGTCTACTATAAATACGATAAGGGCTCTCCCGGAATGCGGTGCGGAGCCCTATTCTTTTTCCACATCCATGAAAATGGCATTACACTTATCCGCTACCTCATGCAGGATGCCGTCCATTTCTTTGGCAATTTTTTCTACGTATTCCAGTAACGGCAGATTCTCGGGGTCTGCAAAGTTTTCTTTGTTCAATAAACCAACTACACCCAGCATAGAGGCAACCGGCCGCCGCATGCCATGGGAACTCATGTGTGCCACTTTCTGCAGTTCTTCTATGTAGTTTTTCTTATCTTCAATATCCTGCATAGCACCGATCACCCTGGCGGGCTGATCGTCTTCATTATAGAGCACATACCCTCTGTCGTTTACATACCTGTATTCTCCCTCTGCATTCTTAAAACGATATTCCACTTCCCAGTGTTTCAGCCGGGTTCTGATCACTTCTTCCAGCGTGAATACCGCTTTTGCATAATCATCCGGATGCACCATTTTCTTCCACCATGAAACATTGTCATCCACCTCCTCATAGCCGAATAATTCTTTTAAATTGGCATTCCAGATCACTTTGTTTGTGGTCAGATCCCAATCCCAGACCACATCATTCGTAGCCAGGGATACTATCTCATATCGCTCCACGGCTTTTTTAAGCTGGATCTCCTGCTGTTTCCTTTCCGTGATGTCTCTTGCAAAACATGCCACACCGGTTATTTTTCCCTCAACAGCAATAGGATTGAAGGTGATCTCTGCATATGCCATACCAAAACCCTCCAGTTCCCTGGCTTCCTCAATCACCTGCTTCTCCCCCCGCAAGCCTTTATCATAGAAATCCCTCCAGCGGAGATAATCGCTTTCAGTTTCCACTTTGGTTAAATTATCTCCTACTTCGAGCTTTACGCCCATGAAATTTTGAATGGTATTTTGAAATGGATTATTAAAGGCAATGAATTGTTTGTCCGCACTTACCGCCCAGATCAGGTCTTCCGTACTGTTGATAATAGTGTTCAGTAATTTCTCCTGCTGTACCAGTGCCTCCTCCGCCAGGTATTTATCTGTAACATCCCAGATACTTACCACTTCCGCTTCTTTTCCATTATAGGAAGTACCAAAGGATTGTATCTGTATGTACATTAAAGTGCCATCCTTTTTCAGGTGCCGCCAGGTACCATCGGTGTGAAACCCTTCCGAATAGGCTGCCTGATTATTGAGGATCTTGATAATGTCTTCTTCAGGGCGGATGTCCAGTATCGTCATGCGCATGAATTCTTCCATGGTGTAACCGTAGATATTCAGCGCGGCATCATTCACTTTCAGGAACCGCAGATCATTTCTGTCGTAGATCCACATGGCATGAGGGCTTTCTTTAAAGATCCGGATATAGGCTTTCTCAGAATGATGTAAAGAAGTAATGTATTTATTCAGTAGCCAGTATAAGAGCAGGCCGTTAATAGAAATAAAAACGATCCCTTTCAGGAAGTGACCATGCCAGAAAAGCGTCGGAATACGTTCGGCAAGGGAGCGCAGCAGGGATTCCGTTGTGAGGAGCCATATAATACCAAATATTATAAAGATCATCACCGTCCTAAGCGGAGAGAAAAGGTTGATCATACATGGTGTGTTTCAGTTGCGGTTCGGTTACTTTACTCAAAGTAGTAAAAAAAAATGAGTCTCTGCCCGGCCATGCTACCTAAATATTTAAAAATGATGTATCTTATTAGCTCCTCAAAAAACCCTTTCGTTATGACACATTCCCGTAGAAAATTCATTCAGTATTCAGCAGTAATGGGGGCATCCGCATTTGCCTCACCGCTGGCAGGACTGGCCATGCCATGGCAGCAACGCAAACTGGGTATCGCACTGGTAGGCCTTGGCGGCTATGCCACCAACCAACTGGCACCCGCACTGCAGCAAACACAAAATATTGAACTGCGCGGCATTGTTACCGGCACGCCTTCTAAGATCCCTGTATGGGTGGAGAAGTACAAGATCCAGGACAAAAACATCTACAACTACGAAAACTTCGATAAGATCGTTGATAATAAGGACATTGATGTGGTGTACATCGTACTGCCCAATTCCATGCACGCAGAATATACTATCCGTGCCGCAAAAGCAGGAAAACATGTGATCTGCGAAAAACCAATGGCAGTGAGTGTGAAAGAAGGGCAGGCCATGATCGATGCCTGTAAAAAAGCGAACCGCCAACTGGCGATAGGATACCGGCTGCATTACGACCCATTCCATCTTGAAATGATGCGGCTCACCAGGGAGAAAGTATTCGGGAAAGTAAAACTCGTAGAAGCCAGCGATGGTTTCAGGGCAGGCGATCCCAATCAATGGCGGCTGAAACATGCTTTATCCGGCGGCGGGCCTTTAATGGATGTAGGTATTTATGCCATCCAGGGCGCCCGTTACACAGTAGGGGAAGAGCCGATATATGTAACGGCGCAGGAGTTCCCGAAAACAGAGCCGGAGAAGTTTAAGGATGTTGAAGAGTCACTCGCATGGCAGCTGTATTTCCCCAGCGGTGCTATTGCCAATTCCTTTTCTACGTATGTCACCGGCGTGAACCGTTTATATGCTGCAGCGGAAGGCGGATGGTATGAAGTGAACAATGCATATGGCTACAGGGGCCAGCAGGGCCGTACCAGCAAAGGCCCTATGGAGATCACACCTATCAATCAGCAGGCCGCGCACATGGATGGAGTGGCCAAAGCGATATTAGAGAACCGGCCGAACAATGTACCGGGTGAAGAAGGGCTGCGGGATATGAAAGTGATAGAAGGTATTTATGAAGCCATCTCCAGCGGTAAAAAAGTGAAATTAGATCTGCTCAAATAGATAATAGAGCGGTGATTCTTCCAGTACTTTCCTGGCGCCGTCCTCCCATTTGATCAGGCGGATGAAACCATCTGTTATTTCAATGCCGGTAATATCCCCGTCACTGAAACAACAACAGCCTGTATTAAAGTAGGTGGGCTGCGCCATTGTTTTTATCAGCACTTTCCCTTCATATTCCTTTTTGCGTTTGGCAAGGGAGTCCTGTAAAGCACTAATCAGGGCCTCATCCTGATCCTTCGTGGCTTTTTCCAGTTGTTTCGTAAGCCGGTCTATATGATCGAGGGAAACAAATACGGGTTTGTGTGTATGCCCTGAAATAAGGAAGGTGTTCTTCGCCTGCAGCGTCCATTCATACATCACAATATTATGCAGGTCTACCAGGTCAAAGGAATCTGATACGGTATCCATGCGGATGTCCAGCAAACGTTGAATGGGCGTCCAGACAGCAGCTACAAACCATTTGGAAAAAGCATTCCCGTCACTGCGCTGATCTCCCTGGTGGCCATGGGTGAGGAAGATGTCGAAAGTTTTGTTGTTATAAGGCATCTGGAGGATCATGCCTTCATAGATCTTTAGTTTATCGCCGAAGATGGGTTTCAGGAATTGATTCCGGGGAATGAGGTAATTCCATTCCAGGTCGTGATTCCCGAAGATGCGGTAATAACGGTCTTTCTGAAGGAATTTTGCCTCTTCCAGTAAGGTTAAACGGTTCTTTTCTATCACTTTGGAAGGGGTGCTTTCCCATAATTCCTCACAGTCCCCCAGGTTAATAAGCGTATATTCCTCATTGTAGTAGTACTGAAGGGCTTTCATGTAGTTTTCTTCCGCTATCATAAAATCATCCGCAGCATCTTTTGCACCTTTATGCTGATCTGAAAGGATAATGTAACGCGCGCTCTCCGGATGGCAGGAGAGGAGCGGGCCCTTATCCTGCTTGCCTTTCAGGATATCCTGCTGTAATTGCGTGAGATTACTGAAAACAGCTTTGCTTTCAGGCCGGGATGATAATTTGTTGGCGAGCCAGATAACCGGTTTCCGGAATATTATTTGCAGTACTTTCTTCAATCTGATAAAGATAGGGATTTCTTATATTTGAGAACAATGGGAAAACAGAACAAATGGCTGATCATAACCATGATCGTTTCGATCTGTGGTTGTGCGCCGCAACCTTACAAGGTTACCAACAAAGTTTACCGCAAGCAGGCAAAAGCACTGTCTGGTGTGATACGGCAGGAGCCGGGCAATATTCCGGTGAATGCAGTGCCTGCAACAGACTGGTGGGCTGGTACCACTAACTTCAACCTGCGGAAGCCTAATTTAGTGATCATTCACCATACTGCCCAGAACTCCTGTGAACAAACCCTGCGCACTTTTACGCTGGAACGTACGCAGGTAAGCGCGCATTATGTGATCTGCAGGAACGGTACCATTCATCATATGCTGAACGACTACCTGCGTGCCTGGCATGGCGGTGTATCCAAATGGGGCAGTATAACAGACATTAATTCATCTTCTATCGGCATTGAGCTGGATAATAACGGCAGCGAGCCCTTTGACTCCATGCAGATCCGCAGCCTGATCGTATTGCTGGATACTCTCAAACACCGCTATAATATCCCGGCAGATAATTTCATCGGCCATGGAGATATTGCGCCTAAACGAAAGGTAGACCCGAGTGTACTTTTCCCCTGGGAGCAACTGGCGCAAAAAGGTTTTGGGATCTGGTACGGGGATACCACCAATATACAGGTCCCGGAGCCTTTCAGCGTGCCGATGGCATTGCGGCTGGTGGGATATGATGTGAAGGATACAACAGAGGCGGTGCAGGCCTTTAAACGGCATTTTATCCCGGCTGATTCCCTCAGTACCAAAGGTCAGCTGGATGGGCCGGGGCGAAAGATATTATATAGCATTATTAACAGGTAAAGAAGCCCTTCGGGGCTTTTTTACTTATATTGCAAGCGCAACTTTGATAAAAATGTCGATGATCAACATAGCAGAACGCCACAAATTTATCCTTAGCAAACTTTATGAGAAAGGTTATGTGAACGTAGTGGAGCTGTGTAAAGAATTAGATGTTTCAGGGGTTACTATCCGTAAAGACCTGAAACTGCTGGAAGATAAATCCCTGTTATACCGCTCTCACGGCGGAGCTACCGTACAGAACCCCTATACGAACGATAAGCCTGTGAATGAAAAGGAGAAGATCCGGCGGGAAGAAAAGAACAATATCGGTAAAGCTGCCGCATCCCTCATTGTTCCGGGAGATGCTATCATCATTGCTTCGGGTACCACCGTACTGGCACTGGCCAAACACATACAGCCCCGGGGCCCGCTCATGATCATTACTTCTGCCTTACATGTAGCCCTGGAGCTGAACCGTTTTCATGATATTGAAATATTGCAGCTGGGCGGTGTGATCCGCAACAATTCCTCTTCCGTGGCAGGTTCCTATGCAGAGAAGATCCTCAGCGATTTTTCCTGTAGTAAACTGTTCCTGGGAGTAGATGGGATTGATGTAGAGTTCGGCCTTACCACCACCAATATCGGCGAAGCACATCTTAACCAGCAAATGATGGCGGCTGCACAGAAAACCATCGTACTCGCGGATTCTTCCAAGTTCGGAAAACGCGGTTTCGGCAGAATATGCCGTTTGGAAGATGTGGACCAGATCATTACCGATAAAGGTATCTCAGAGCACATGGTGAAGGTGCTGGAAGATATGGGTATTGAAGTGGTGATCGTGTAACTATTCCATTAATCCATCCGCTCCCTTCTTCCTTACCTGCAACACCACATGCCGGATATTCTTCCTGTCCGCCGTATAAGTAATGTGCACACTTCCATCATCCGTTTGAATAACAGCCGGGTAACTGAATTCACCCTTATCCCCGTTTTCCAGGGAGAAGATGTTCTTCCATTCAATACCATCTTCAGAAGCAGCCACGTACAACCTGCTTCTTCCTTCCCACCATTCCTGCCCTTTGAACAGCGGATTATACACCAGTACTTTGATGCCGTTCTTCAATGTCAGCGCATCAGTGCCGGCATTGGGATTAGGTAATGTAGTCAGCTTTAAAGGCCCCCAGGTGGCGCCATTGTCTTTAGACCAGCATTCCACCAGGAAGTTGTGGCGGCTTCTGCTGATCAGTTGCAGTGAATCATGCGGATACTGCAATATGCCGGGCTGTATCACGCTGAAGGTATCGTTATTGATGGGAATACGGCTCCAGTGCTGTCCGTTTTTGTCAGACTTTTCCAGGTGTATATGCCATTCTTTTTCATCAAGGCTTTCAGTGCTGGAAGGGTAGAGGATATCGCCGTTCTGTAGCTGAACAGGTTTGTTCTTGATGGGGCCGAGCATACCTTCCGGTAATTGTTCCGGTTTGGACCAGGACTTGCCATTATTGGCAGAAGTCATCATCATACCCCACCATTCCCGGGGATTCTTACCTACTTTATAAAAGAGGAACAGTTTGCCTGCTTTGGTTTTAAAGAGTACAGGATTCCAGCAGGGATAACGCAGGGTATCGTTGATAATACCATTGGCGATCTCTTTCGGCGCGCCCCATTTTCCATCTTCATTCACAGCTATCCAGATGCCCACGTCTTTACTGCCTTCCTGTTTCCCTGCAAACCAGGCAGCCATCAGGCGGTTGCTGCTGAGGGCGGTAATAGTAGAAGCATGACAGGCTTCAAAGGGAGGATCGGCTACGATCATCACCCTTTTATCCAGCAATGCGCCTATGGATTGTGCGCCGGCAGATAAAGAAAGCAATAAGAAAAAGGCAGTAAGGCCGCGTATCATCACTGATCTGGATTATTGAGGCCCTAATATAAGCATCGGGGAAATAACATCTGCCCTGTAAGCAAAAAGTTTATCCAGTTTGCGGCGTACAAAGAGGTTGTTGGCGAGGTCTCCCAGCCAGCCAAGGGGAATGCGGTAGTGAACAATATCCGTCATCTCAACACCGCCGGGAATGGCTTTAAAATGATGCTGATGATGCCAGAGGCTGTAAGGCCCGAAGCGTTGTTCATCTACAAAAAAACTGTTTTCTTTTACATGCGTGATCTCCGTCATCCAGTACACTTTGATGCCGAGCATGGGCTTAAGGGAATATTCAATGACCTGGCCGGGATAGATCCTATCGCCATGGGCCTCACTTTTAACGGTGAAGCCCATGCCCGGCGGAGTAATATGTTGTAAATTATTCGGATCACTGAAAAACTTCCAGGCCTGTTCCAAAGTAACAGGCATTACCTGTACTGACTTGATGCGGTAAGTGCGGGACATACCGTAAATCTACCAAAACTCTAACAAACGGCAGCATTGTTCCATCTGAAAATAATGGCCATTAACCAACCGCCGCGTGCCTGCGGAGTAACAGAACGGTACCCGGTAGTTTTATCTGTTAAGCGTACGGATGCCATCAGCTGGCCTTTGGGCAGTTCTTTCGCGGTGTATACAAATTGCAGGTCGTCCTGCTTCAACTGCAACAGTTCTTTTACCGGGATGATCATGCCGGAATGTTTGCCGCTTACATCTTCAAATTTCCATTCTTTGATAATATTCCCTTTGGCATCTTTCACCGTAATCTTACGGCCGTTGCCTATCTGACCGCAATGGCTGTAGTGGAACACCAGCTTGTCGTTGATGTTGGACTTATCCAGCTGCAGCTGTTTCAGGTCAAAAGCATCATTCACATGTTTTTCAAGGATCAGTTTATTGTTCAGGTATACCTTGAAATAATCTCCGCCTGCTTTCGCCGGGATGGAGAATACGCTAAGGCAGACAATAGCCAGGGCTGCTGCCTTTCCGAGGATGTTGGTGAGTGTTTTCATGATGTGTATGTTTTATACCACAAAACAAGGCAAATACAGCATGAGTAAGGAAAAGCTTTGATGATGTGCACCTTTTTCTTGACATAAGGCATTTTTTATTTTGATTATTCGGATAGTCTACATAATTTGTAGACTTAATCCCAAAACAATTAAACATGTCAAACACACCATTACGATTTGAGACATTGCAAGTACATGCCGGTTATCAGCCGGACCCAACTACCAAAGCGGCTGCGGTGCCCATTTATCAGACAACATCTTATACGTTCGATGATGCCAATCATGCGGCGGACCTTTTTCAGCTGAAGCAGTTCGGAAATATTTACACCCGTATCATGAACCCCACTACGGATGTGTTCGAGAAACGTGTAGCAGCACTGGAAGGCGGTGTAGCCGGTTTGGCCACAGCCTCAGGCCAAGCAGCACAATTCATTGCTTTGCATAACATTCTCCTGCCCGGGGATAATTTTGTTACTTCCTCTTATTTGTACGGCGGTACCTACAATCAGTTCAAAGTAAGTTTTAAAAGGATAGGGGTGGAAGCCCGCTTTGCGGACCTGGACAATGTGGCCAGTTTTGAAGAGAAGATAGATGCCCGCACCAAGGCCATCTATGTGGAAACCATTGGTAATCCCGGTTTTGCCATCCCTGATTTTGAAAAGATAACGGCCCTGGCTAAGAAACATGATCTGCCCCTGGTGGTGGACAATACTTTCGGCGCAGCAGGTTATTTGTTCCGCCCGATAGAACATGGTGCCAACATTGTAGTACAGGCTGCCACCAAATGGATCGGCGGGCATGGCAACAGTATCGGCGGCGTGATCGTAGACGGCGGTAATTACAACTGGGGCAATGGTAAATTCCCGCAGTTCACAGACCCTGATGAAGCATACCATGGCATGCAGTTCTGGGATGTTTTCGGGGCTAATAGTCCATTCGGGAACATTGCCTATATCATCCGTGCAAGGGTGACCGGCCTGCGCACCTGGGGCCCTTCCCTGGCGCCGCAGAACTCCTTCCTGTTCCTGCAGGGTTTGGAAACACTTTCCCTGCGTGTACAGCGTACAGTAGAGAATGCACTGGCACTGGCGCAATGGCTGGAAAAACATCCGAAAGTAGCTTCCGTGAATTATCCCGGTTTGCCTGGCAACAAATATCATGAACTGGGTAAGAAGTACCTGAAAGCCGGATTCGGTGGCGTGTTGTCCTTTAAGATCAAGGGTGGAAAAGAGGCGGCAGACACTTTGGTACAATCCTTGCAACTGATCTACCACCTGGCAAATGTAGGCGATTCAAAAACGCTGATCATTCATCCTGCTACCACCACGCATCAGCAATTGAGCGAGGCAGAGCAGAAAGCCGCAGGTGTAGAGCCAGGATTGCTGCGTATTTCATTGGGTATCGAGCATATTGAAGATATCAAAGGTGATCTGCAGCAGGCGTTTGATAAAATATAAAACTCACTAGGTGTATGAATAAAAAGAGGTGTTGCAGATCTTGCAACACCTCTTCGTTTTTTACTTTTCTTTCATCCACACTACTTTCTGCTCCGGCGTATTTTCCTGCCCGATAATATCTTTATACAGTTCCGGGTTGCGGGCTTTCTTATACCGGTATCCTCCGGCCTGCTGTAATTTTTCCGGTGTGATGGTGGCTATCACATAATCATTATCCAGCTTACGGCATTCTGCAATGATATCGCCAAAAGGATCGAGGATCATAGAGCAGCCATTTTTCAACTGGTCATCATCCATACCAATAGGGTTGGAAAATACCGCATAGATGGCATTGTCGTAAGCCCGTGCGGGCAGCCATTTCATCAGCCATGCACGGCCTTTTAAACCATCAAATTCCTGGCGCAGTGTAGTTGGGTCGTTATACCGGTTGGTCCATAATGCAGGATCTACAAACCCGGCGCCGGGCCTGGTAGAAGGAGTGCACATGGTTACGTGCGGCATAAAGATGATGTCTGCACCCAGCAGGGTAGTGGCTCTTACATTTTCGATGATGTTATTGTCGTAACAGATCAGTATACCACACTTCCAGCCCAGGAGATCAAACACCACGTACTCATTGCCGGGTGTGAGATGCGGATTGATGAAAGGATGCAGCTTGCGGTATTTGGCTACCAGGCCGTTCCTGTCCACACATACATATGCTTTGAATAAATTGTCGTTCGCATCTTTTTCAAACAGCCCGGCGAGGATCACAATGTTCAGTTCTTCCGCGATGGCCGTGAGGGTTTTAACACTGGGGCCATCAGGTATGAATTCTGCAGTGTCCAGCATCTGTGAAACATCCAGGTGGCGGGCAAAAGTATAACCGGTGATGGAGCATTCATGAAAAGCAATCACATCTGCACCATCTGCTGCGGCCTTTTGGGCCAGTTCCCGTATCACGGAAAGATTATATTTCTTATCGCCACTGCGGTTCTCAAACTGCGCTGTGGCTATCTTGATCGTTTTCATCAGGCTAAGCTACGTATTGTTGACCAGTCATCCATAAACTGCTGTGAGAAATAACTTTCTTCCCCTATCTTGATCTCCTTAATTTGAAAACTGTATGATGAAACACGCTACTCTTACTTCCGCGATGATGATGATCGCGATGTTATCCCATGCACAGGAAGCTGCCACTATTGTGATCAGTCCTGACCAACCCTTGTCCTCCAAAAACACCGGCCTGCGTAAACAGGTATATGAATGGAGTAAAGCACAGCTGAACAGCGATGATTACGAAGCCCTGAAAGCACATCCTTCTGCAGCGGTTTTTCCGGGCAAAATAAAGGAAGGGGCAAAGCCAGTTACCAAAACGGTGCATATTACGCATAATAAGATCAGCGATGCGCTGGTACCCGTGGTATCCCGCCTCAACTATTCACAACCCTGGCGCGAGAACCTTTACAGCACCGGTTTATATGCAGCACCTGGTGCTTACATTGAAGTAACGGTGCCCAAAGAATTACTGGATAAAGGCATCGGTATCCAGGTGGGGGCACATTCAGATAACCTGAACCAATGGGTAGCAGGGAAAGAGGACTGGCGGCGTATGCCCCTCATTGTTAGTACCCGGCAACTGAAAGCGACTACTACAAGGATCGCGTCTCCCTTTGGTGGTCTGATCTATGTAACCACTGCTCCGAAAGCAGCCTCCTGGGCCGGGGATGTAAAGATCAGCCAGGCCATTGAAGCTCCCTTATATCAGGCGGGGATCACCACACCGGAAGAATGGAAAGCACAGCTGCAGAACAATAAAGCACCCTGGGGAGAACTGGCTACGGAAAAGATTGTACTCACCATTCCTGATTCTATCCTGCAACAGGTAGCAGACCCTGCCTACGTGATGAAGATCTGGGACCTGATCATTGGCGGAGAAGCAGAGCTGGCACAGATCCCGCAGCCCTTTTACCGGCCACAGCGCATGGTGATAGATGAACATATCGGTGGTGGTTTTATGCATAGCGGGTATCCTGTAATGATCCATCATTCACCCACCCGCCGGATGTTATCTGCCGATGTGATCGCCAATCCGCTTAAGCTGATGGTAGGTAGTAAAGGTGGCGCCAACTGGGGTTTCTTCCACGAGATAGGGCATAACATGCAGAACCTGGACTGGGTGTTTGGTGGTACTACCGAAGTGAGTTGTAATTTCTTTTCCCTCTATATGTTCGACCGTTTATTAGGAGGAAGGGATGATGCACATACCGGTGTATCCAATAAAGAAACACAGGACATGATGAAGAAATATTTCAGCGAAGGCGCAGATTATGAAAAGTGGAAGAGCAGCCCTTTCCTGGGCCTGATCATGTTCCGCCAGTTGCAGGAAGCATTTGGATGGGAAACTTTCAAAAAGTTCTTCAGAGAATACCAGGCCCTGGCCGCTAAAGATCCGGATGGTACTTATGCTAAAACAGATGTGCAGAAGCGGGACCTCTGGGCAGGTACTTTTTCCCGTGCTGCAGGCCGTAATGTGGCGCCTTTCTTTGAGAAATGGGGCATTCCCGTCAGTGATGCGGTAAAGAAGGAGCTGAGCAGCCTGCCGGAATGGATGCCTTATAATTTCCCCCCGCAGCAATAGGAAATATTTGTATTTTGGTGGTATTCCACAAAAATGAAAACATGAAAAACTTGCTGACAATCATTATGTTTAGTTCTTTCTTCAATGTGGCAGCAGCGCAAACAAAAGACGAAGCTGCTGTAGCACAAGCTGTAGAATCATTGCGTAAAGCCATGATAGATGCTGATAAAGCCGGACTTGAAAAGATCACCGCGCCTACTTTAAGTTACGGGCATTCCGGTGGTAATATTGAAGACCAGGCTACTTTCATCGGCAACATCTCCAGCGGTAAATCTGATTTTGTGACAATGGACCTCAGTGCGCAGACCATTACCGTAACAGGGCAGACGGCCATAGTAAGGCATACGCTCAGCGCACAGACCAACGATAATGGTAAAACCGGTACGGTGAATCTTTATGTGATGCTGGTGTGGAGTAAGGAAGGCAGGCAATGGAAACTGATTGGCCGTCAGGCAGTGAAGATCCCTGAAAAGAAATAAAAAAACATGGCATGAAGCAATTCATGCCTTTTTTTATGTTTTCAGTGCAAACGGTTGCACTGGTGTAAATTTCCATGGTCCGCAAAGGGCATATTGCCTGGCAGTATGCTATTCCCATCAAAGATGCCGCAGGGCAGCTCAATAAATACAGCGATATTCATTTGCTGGCCGCTTCTTAAGGAAAGAAGACTGGAATAAAGTGGTGCAGCTCATAGAAGTAACGCCGGATAAAAAAGTAGTATGGGCTTTGCACCAATGGAAAGATCCGGACCTGGGGCCTTCGTCCTGTGTGCAGGTCCTGGAGAAAGGAGTGCAGCGGTGAACATTTTCAGAATACACAAGGAAAAAGGTATGAATATTTCATACCTTTTTTAATTCCATTTTTGCTGTATTGTAACCCAAAAAGAACAAATAATTTACTACCTTAACCAGGTACTTTTTTTACCGAAAGATCATTATTCCTATTATCTGCGTACATAAGCACAATCAAACCAATCACTATGAAATGGATATCTGCACATCATTCCAAAATTGATAGTATTGCAAGTGCATGGCTGATCCTCCGTTTTATTGACACTGAAGCCGTCTTCCTGTTCGCACCTGCAGCGGAAGTACTGGATAAAGCAGCTTCACTGGGAGCCACTCCCTTTAATGTTCCTGATACAGAACTAACGGCTTATAAAGAGTATTGCACGTACGATTACCTCCTGCATAAATATGCACTCCGGGAACCCGCCCTGCATGAAATAGCGCTGGTGATAAGAGGCGCGGATAAAGACCGGCACGACCTTGCCCCAGAAGCAGCAGGCCTCCTGGCCATTGCATCCGGTATGGCCAGCAATATCCAGGACGACCAGGAGTTACTGCAATATGGCCTGCGCATTTATGATGGTTTGTATAGCTGGGCCAAAAACGGGAGGCAGGAGAAACATACCTATGATTATTCTTCGCTGCGCCTGATGGAAGTATTTCACCAGTTCCTCTCGCTCAAATACAGCGAAAGATTAGAGCAGCCGAAATGGATGACGGAGATGAAGTCGATTGTGCAGGACCAGATAGATACCAACCTCACGATGGATGTAAAGGCCTTATCCCGCCACCTGGATGTGAATCCGGAACATCTCTCCAGGGAGTTCTCCAAATACTGGGATGAGCTTAAATTTGGCGAATACATGCGTAAGCTGCGCATAGAGAAGGCATTAGCACTGATCCATGAACAGAAATACACTTTAATAGAGATTGCCTACATGACGGGTTTCTCCGACCAGACCCACTTTGGCCGCGTTTTCAGGGACTACACGGGCAAAACACCTTCCGGTTATCTGAAAACCCTGCCGCCCCAGCCAGAATAACTGTTTCATTTCTTGTAAAATTTGGATTATATTGATAGGCAGACAATCGTTTGCTTATTACAGACCACGTATGAAATCCCCTAAGAATGCTCCAGATCAACTATTCATTACAGCCACATCAACTGGCCGGACCTTTGCAGCAATTCTGGCAACTTTCCGCCGGCAAGATCCTTCACATCGAAAAACATTATGATGCCGCACAGGGCGCACCGGTATTTACCCGCGAAGGGAAATATACCACCCGGGGCTGGACGGAGTGGACGCAGGGCTTCCAGTATGGTGCTGCCATTCTCCAGTTTGATGCAACCGGCGATGATGCCTTCCTGGAAATAGGCAGGCAGAAAACAGTAGAGGCCATGGCTCCGCATGTGAGCCATACCGGTGTTCATGATCACGGCTTCAATAACGTGAGCACCTATGGCAATCTCCTGCGCCTGATGAAAGAAGAACGCATCCCGTATAATGAATGGGAACGGCATTTCTATGAACTGGCGCTGAAAGTTTCCGGCGCTACACAAGCTGCACGCTGGACACCCATTAAAAATGGAGGTTTCATTTATTCATTCAATGGCCCGCATTCTTTATTTGTGGATACCATGCGCTCCTGCAGGATATTGATGCTCAGCCATCGTTTGGGCCATCTGCTGCAGGGAGAGAATGATGTGAGAACAAACCTGCTGCAACGTGCTGTGCAGCACATGAAAGCAACGGCAGACTTTAATATCTATTACGGAGAAGGCAGGGATACCTACGATGTTGCGGGCCGTACAGCGCATGAATGCATCTTCAATGTGAAAGATGGTAACTTCCGCGCACCCAATGCACAACAGGGTTTTTCCGGCTTCACTACCTGGACGCGCGGCCTTGCATGGGCCATGCTGGGGTTTGCAGAAGAACTGGAATTCCTGGCAACCGAACCGGCCGCAAAGGAACACCTGCCCTGGATGGAGAAAGCAGCGAAAGCCACCTGTGATTTCTATATCGCCAACACGCCAACAGATGGGGTGCCATACTGGGATACAGGCGCACCACAACTGGCGCATTTTGAAGGATACCTGAACCAGCCTTCCAATCCTTTCAATCCCTTTGAACCGGTGGACAGCTCTGCTGCTGCCATTGCGGCCCAGGGCCTGATCCGCCTGGGAAGGTATCTGGGAGAAGGCAAATACTTCCAGGCAGGCCTCACGGTATTGCATACACTGTTACAGGCGCCTTATCTGAGTACGGACACAGAACACCAGGGACTGTTATTACATTCCATTTATCACCAGCCTAACGGATGGGATTACACACCTCCCGGCAGCAAGGTACCTTACGGGGAATCCTGCATGTGGGGCGATTATCACATCCGCGAACTGGCCCTTACCGTACAGCGCCTGATCAGGAACGAACCTTATTATACGTTCTATAACTGTGTGTTATGAACTTAAACAGACTCTGTGTACATACCATCACTACAAAACCTTTAAGCATCGAAGAGGCGGCAAAGAGCTACTGCCGGGAGAACATCCGGGGCATAACGGTATGGCGGGATGCACTGGAAGGAAGGGATATACGCGCTACCGGTAATATGCTCAGGGGAGAAGGACTGGAAATAGTTTCTTTATGCCGCGGTGGCTTTTTCCCACACCTTACTGCAGCCGGAAGGAAAGAAGCGGTCGATGATAATTTAAAAGCCATAGAAGAAGCTGCAGCACTGGGCGCGCCGATGATCGTGCTGGTATGCGGCGCAGCAAAAGGCCAATCCCTGGAAACCTCGCGGGAGCAGATCAAGGAAGGGATTGCTGCGATTGAACCTTATGCAAAAGCAGCAGGTATCAAACTGGCCATAGAACCCCTGCATCCCATGTATGCAGATACACGTTCCGCTATCAATACACTGGCACAGGCCAATGATATGGCGGAAGCATTTGCTTCTCCCTGGGTGGGTGTGGCAGTGGATGTATATCATCTCTGGTGGGACCCTGCATTGCAGCAGGAGATCAAACGCTGCGGCCAGTACCTGTTTGCCTTTCATATCTGCGACTGGCGCACACCTACGCGGGATCTTCTGCTGGACCGTGGTTTAATGGGAGAAGGTTGTATCCCCATCGCACAGATCCGTGAATGGGTGGAAGGTACGGGCTTTAATGGTTTCCATGAAGTAGAGGTCTTTTCCACGGAATACTGGTCCGGCGATCAGCAGCTTTTCTTACAAAAGATCAAACACGCATATCTCCATCACTCCTGAAAATTCATACAAGATGACAAAGATCCATCGCATTGGTATTATCATGAATGGCGTCACGGGACGAATGGGAACCAATCAGCACCTGCTGCGTTCCATTGTACCTATTATACAACAAGGCGGCGTAAAGATCAGCGATACAGAATACATACTGCCGGAACCTGTGCTGGTAGGCCGCAACGAAGCACGCCTGCAACAACTGGCGGAAAGAACGGGCATCGCTTTGGTTTATAGCACAGACTTAGACAGCCTGCTCAGCGATCCCAAATACAGTATCTATTTCGATGCACAAACTACAGGCCGCCGCGCAGAAAGTATCCGCAAAGCAGTAGCCGCAGGCAAACATATCTATTGTGAAAAGCCGGTAGCTGCTGATACGGCTACGGCGTTATCGTTATACGAACTGTGCAAAAGCGCAGGCCTTAAACACGGTGTGGTGCAGGATAAATTGTGGCTGCCGGGTATGTTGAAATTAAAGCGCTTAATGCAGCAGGGTTTCTTCGGACGCATATTATCCGTGAAAGGAGAATTCGGTTATTGGGTGTTTGAAGGGCATTCCATTCCTGCGCAACGCCCATCCTGGAATTACCGGAAAGAAGATGAAGGAGGTATTATACTGGATATGCTTTGCCATTGGCGTTATGTGCTGGACCATCTCTTCGGCAAAGTGAAAGCCGTATCCTGCCTCGGCGCCACGCATATTCCGGAAAGGATAGATGAACAGGGGAAACCTTATGCATGCACAGCAGACGATGCGGCATATGCCACCTTTGAACTGGAAGGCGGCATCATTGCACAGTTCAATTCTTCCTGGACAACCCGTGTGCGCCGGGATGATCTGCTCACAATCCAGGTAGATGGCACACATGGTTCCGCAGTAGCCGGTTTGCGGGAATGTTACGTACAGCACTACGGCCATACGCCCAAACCGGTATGGAACCCGGATATTGAACAGCCGGTAAAGTTCTTTGATGGCTGGGCGAAAGTACCGGAGCAGGAAGTATTTGAGAATGCGTTCAAAGTACAATGGGAACTTTTTCTGAAACATGTAGTGATAGATACGCCTTTCCCCTGGGACCTGAAGGAAGGTGCCAAAGGGGTACAACTGGCAGAGAAAGGAATGGAAAGCTGGGCAAAACGTTGTTGGATTAATATTGACCCTTTATGAGAAAAACAGCACTCATTACCGGCGGAAGCCGTGGCATAGGATTAGGCATTGCCATACAGCTTGCACAGCGCGGGTTTGATCTTGCGATCAATGGTGTGAGAGAGCAGGATGCTGTGTTGGATACTATTGCGCAGTTGAAGTCTTATGGCGGAGAGGTGATCTATTGCCGTGCGGATGTTGGAAATGCCGGGCAGCGTGCGGAGATGTTGCAGCAGGTAACTGATCATTACGGCACTTTACAGGTGCTGGTGAATAACGCGGGTGTTGCACCCAAAGAGCGAAAAGACATACTGGAAACAACAGAAGAAAGCTTCGACCGCCTGATGAATATGAACCTCAAAGGCGCCTTCTTTCTTACACAGGCTGTTGCCAATATGATGATCAGACAGCAGGAAGGATGCATCATCAATGTATCTTCCATCTCTGCTACGGTAGCCTCTGTAACAAGGGGAGAATACTGCATTTCAAAGGCCGGCCTCAGTATGATGACGCAATTGTTTGCCGTACGTTTAGGCGCACATCGGATACCCGTGTATGAAATAAGACCGGGCATCATTGCAACAGATATGACAGCCGGCGTAAAAGAAAAATATGATCAGCTGATCGGCAACGGTCTGCTGGTACAGCCCCGCTGGGGATTGCCGGAGGATGTGGGAAAAGCCGTGGCCATGCTGGCTGCAGGCGACCTGCCTTATTCAACCGGCCAGGTGATTATGATAGATGGCGGATTGACCTTACCACGTTTATAAATTTTTGTTATGCCCGAAGAAAAGAACTCCACGCGAAAAGAACTGCTCCGCCTGCCCGTGATCGTAGCTGCATTGGGCTACCTTGTTGATATGTATGACCTCTTCCTGTTCAGCGTAGTACGTGTTCCCAGTTTAAAGTCGTTAGGTATACCGGAAGAAGAAATGTTAGGTAAAGGCGCTTTGCTTCTGAATATGCAAATGGCCGGCCTGCTGATCGGCGGTATCATCTGGGGCGTGCTGGGCGACAAGAGAGGCCGCCTTTCTGTGTTGTTCGGCTCCATCCTCATTTACTCACTGGCAAATATCGCCAATGGTCTTGTACAGTCCGTTCCGCAATATGCGCTGATGCGTTTCATTGCAGGCATTGGATTAGCAGGTGAACTGGGCGCAGGGGTAACACTTGTTACCGAAGTACTGCCTAAACGCATCAGGGGATACGGTACCACCCTGGTTGCCACGCTTGGGGTCATTGGGGCGATCCTGGCGTACTTTATGGCCGATCTGTTTCAATGGCGTATCTCTTACTTTATAGGCGGCGGATTGGGTTTATTACTGCTTGTGCTGCGAATGCGTGTTTTTGAATCGGGGATCTACCTGCGCACAAAAGCCATGCAGGTATCCAGGGGGAATTTTCTTTCGCTTTTTACACACAAAAAGAAACTATTGAAATACCTGCAGTGCATTGCCATTGGGTTACCCATCTGGTTTGTGGTGGGTATACTGATCACCTTCTCACCGGAGTTCGGCAGGGCCATGGGGCTTAACATGCCTATAGTGGCAGGTAAAGCAGTGATGCTGGCGTTTGCAGGGCAGGTGGTGGGCGATATCGCCAGTGGTTTATTCAGCCAGTTCTTTCACAGCAGGAAGAAGATCATTGCCTTGTTCATCGGCATGTCTGCCATCATGGTAGGCATTTATCTTTTATTGCCCTTTAAAGAAGCAAATACTTTTTACATCGTTTGTGTGCTGCTAGGGTTTGCCAATGGTTACTGGGCTTTATTTGTAACAGTAGCGGCAGAGTTGTTTGGCACCAATCTCCGCGCAACGGTAGCTACTACCGTTCCTAATTTTGTGCGGGGCGCTACTATTCCTTTAACGATCTTATTCCTCTGGCTGAAGCAGTACTGGGGCATTCTGAACAGTGCAGGTGTAGTGGGATTGCTCACTGTTGTGCTGGCCGTGATTGCATTATGGTGGATGGATGAAACATTTGAAAAGGATCTCGATTACTTAGAATAACAACTGTCCGTCTTCGAACAAAATTGTGCGGGATCGCACAGGGAAAGAAGAAATATAGTATTGATAATGAATTGGTTAGTGCTTGGCATCATACTTGCCTGCCTCAACGCATTAACGTTAGCGAAATTTTATAACCCTGACAGCCCCAAAAAAAGATTGCTACCGTCAGGGCTAAAATTGCAGAAACCACGCTTCGCGCGTGGTTTTATTTTTGGGTTAATCGTTACGCAGCATTTCAGGGATTTCTTTTTAATGGTAATAAAAAGGGAGAGTGGCCTGGCCGCTCTCCCTGGTATTTTTAGTGGCCTCTGCCGCCACCGCCGCCGCTTTGCTGCATGCGGAAGTTAAGGATGTCCCGGTCAAACAGGTAAAGACCGCTCTTGTCCTCACCGATCATTTCCAGCTTCTCGTTGAGGGTGCGGGCCAGTCTTTCTTCTTCAATCTGTTCCGAAACATACCATTGGAGGAAGTTATGGGTAGCATAATCTTTCTCCTGGAGAGACATATGAACAAGTTCATTAATGCTTTCTGATACCTTGATCTCATGTGAGAGGAATTCTTCAAACACACGTTTGATAGAGAGGAAGGTGATAATGGGTTGACCCAGGTGGGGTACCACGCCAAAACCGCCGCGTTCATTGATGAACTTGATCAGTTTCAGCATATGCACACGCTCTTCATCTGATTGTTTGTAGAAGAATTCGGATACGCCGGGAAGGCCGGGTTGAATATCTGCCCAGGATGCCATAGCCAGGTATGCCTGCGAGGAGGCTGCTTCGAGCGCCACCTGTGCGTTCAGCGCTTCTTGAATAGTTTTACTTAACATATAGAGATCGTTCTAGTTGATTTAAATATACGAATTATAAGGATAGGTGACGGCTTTTAACTGTTTCTTCGAAGAAGATGCCAGCCTGCCTGTCGAAGGTTTCAATATCATCTGTGGTATAAAAAGTACGGCTGCCGCCGGTGCTGCATTTTGCGGCCATTTCCGGATGCCTTTCCAGGTAAGCTTTCAGGCTGTGTGAAAGTATGGGGCCCTGGGAAAGCAGTGTTACATTGGGTGGCAGGTGTTGTTGCAGTTTATCCATTAACAGCGGGTAATGGGTACATCCGAGTACGATGGTATCTATATCTGATGATTGCACCATCAGTTGCCGGATGTATTTATGAATGAAATAATCTGCCCCTTCGCTATTGTATTCATTGTTCTCCACCAGGGGCACCCACATAGGGCAGGCCTGCTGGTAAACGGTGATATCCGGAAAGAATTTTTCTATTTCAATGGGGTAACTCTGGGAAGTAACGGTACCATTGGTGCCAAAGATCCCTACCTGTTTACTCTGTGTGTAATTGCCTACGATCTCTGTAGTAGGACGGATAATGCCCAGTACACGGCGTTCCGGATCTATCTTCGGCAGGTCGTTCTGCTGAATGGTGCGCAATGCTTTTGCGGAAGCGGTATTGCAGGCCAGGATTACGAGGTGACAACCCATATTGAATAAATGCTGTACACACTCCAGCGTATAGTGATATACGGTATCAAAAGAACGCCCTCCGTAAGGTGCGCGGCCATTATCCCCGAGGTAGATGTAATCGTATTGCGGTAACTCCTTCACAATCTCTTTCAGTACCGTTAAACCGCCATATCCTGAATCAAATACGCCTATTGGTCCTTTCTTTTTATCCATGCTACAAAGTAAGTATTTTTTATGCCCACTTTCTCATTTTCATCAGACAGATAAAGGTATAAAAAAGCCAGAGGGCACATAGGTGAAATAGTTCCGGCATACGGTCACTGATATGCGCACCCTGTTGCACAATGCCCTGATAAAGTGAAAGGAAAGGTGTGATAGGCAGAATGCCGGACACTACTTTTAAGGCATCCGGTAATTGCTGGATGGGCCAGGTGTAACCGGTGATAAGGAAAATAGGGTAGGTGGAAAAAGCCATCAGCTGTGTGCACAATAACTGGCTGCGGAATAACAGGCCAATGAAAATGCCCATTGGAATGAGAGATAACAGGAACAGTGCTGTAGCAACACCCAGCTCCCAGGGATTACCGAGTAACTGAAGGTCCAGTACCCCGAAGTTCACCGTGAGGAAAAAGAAGGCATAACAACTGAAGAGGATTAAGTAAAAGAGGCCTTTACCCCAGAGGGCAGAGGAGAGATTTTTTTCCTCATAAAAAAGAGAACCCCTTTGTCTTTCCGCCGCCACACCTCCCGCCAGCCCCAGCAATAAAGTCTGCTGCAGGATCATAGCCAGCAGGCCGGGAAGGAGAAAGGTGCCGTAATCTGTTCTGTTATTAAAGAGTGGCCGGAAATCAGGCTTCACAGGCATCACTTCCTGCAAAGATGCTTCCGTGTTCATCCCTTTCTTCTGAAGATATTGCAAACGTACGCCTGCACCCACTGTTAAACCTACCTGTGTAATGGTGCCCATCACATCACTGGAAGGCAGGAAACGTGCGGCGTTCACGGCTAATACCATATTGGTCTGCTGCAGGGAGAGCACTTTTTTCTCCATGCCTTCACGGATGTACAGGAAGCCCTGTACTTTTCCCTGCAGCATACTTTCCTTTGCGGCAGCGAGATTGGTAACGGCAGCAACATGCACCATCTGCGTATTGTCTATCTGCCGGATCATTAAACGGGATAAACCGGTATGATCTTCATCCACCACGGCAATGGGTACTTCTTCTTCCGTTTTATAAGAGTAGATACTACCGTAGAAGAAAGCATACAGCAATGGTGCAATGAGCAAGGTGAGCAGCAGGCTATGATCTTTAGCCACCAGTTTTACTTCACGGAGTAATAGCATATCTCACTGATTTATTCAACCGGATCTGTAAAAAGAATACCGCTATAAAAAAAGTAAAGCCAATGAATAGCAGCAGCCGGGTGATCTCCGGCATGGCATACCGCAAAGGCAGTTCCATGAAATACAATTTGAAGAAGCCATCCAGGAAAGGCGTATAAGGCATCAGGCTGGCATAATACTGATCATACCAGGGCATGCCCCAACGGGGAAATGTAAAACCGCTAAACACAAATGCCGGCGAAGTATAGAACAACCCTGCGTCCAGTGCCAGCATTACATCACTGGCAATTACGGAAGCCATTATGCCAATACCGATACAGGCCAGCGCTAATAAGTTAAACAATAAAAACAACTGCCAGAGTGTACCGGGATGACTTAAAGAAAAGATAGGAAAGATCACACCCGTCATCAGCACAAAATTCACCCATGAGGTAGTGAGGTGTGCAATGGTTTTACCTGTGATGATCAGTCCTGCGCTGTTACGTGCTGTAACACGCAATGCCTCCATCGTACTTTCTTTCCATTCCTGGTTAATGATCAGTACCGCCACCATAATGATCATCATCTGCAGGGCTACCGTGATCAGGCCGGGCACCAGGTAATGTTGATAGTTATAAGTGGGATTGTATAAGGGATAAACCGTGAGGCTCACCGGCATGATCAATGCCATGGCCTTCTCCTGCGGCATACCAGTTTTCATGAACTTCTGCAGGTTCACACCGGAGCCTGCAGTGATGATCACGGTGGATGCATCTTTATAAATTAATTTCCCCGGCACCAGTGAGGCAGCATTGGTGTAAATAGTAACGCTTACAGGGTGACGGCTTTTGATATCTTTTTCCATGCCTTTGGGGAAGTGGATAGCGCCAATGATCTTTTGTTCCTGCATGCGTTGCTCCAGTTCTGCCTGGCTGCTCACCTGTTCAGTAATATGAATACTGGCCGTTTGTTCCAGCAGGAAAGTGATCTGCCTTGAAACGGGGGAGTGGTCTTCATCCCAGATGGCAACGGGCAGGTCTTCTGCCTGTTGTTTGTTATAGATGAATGCATAGAAAAAGAAAAGCAGCGGCGGGATCACCAGCAGCACAAGGTTATGCTCCGGGCGGGTGAGAATGCGTTTCCATTCCCGCAGGGTGATCTGTAGCAGGGCCTTGATCATGGGATTAGCAGGGCTGCGGTCATACCCGGCCGGAGACCCTTTATAGTGTTTACATCAACAGGTTTACATTCTACTGTAAAAGTGCGCAGTTCAAATTTCCCTTTTTCTTTTACAGGCACCCAGTTCGCAAATTCCAGCGATGGTGCTACGGCAGAAACATATACATCAAATTCTTCCGGCTGGCAGCCCGGTACTTTCACGCGGGCTTTAGCACCGAGCGGCAGTGCACCGGCTTTATCCTGCCGGATATTGAAACGGATGAAATAAGATGAATGCTTTTGCAGGGTCATCATCGGATACCCGATGCTTACAATCTCCCCTTCGTGGATCACTAAGGAAGAGATAATACCATCTGCCGGTGCATAAATGCGGGTGTTGTCTGTGAGTGCTTTGGTGAGTTCATATCCTTCTTCCGCCTGTTTTAAAATAGCGGTAGCTGTTTGTATGATCTCCGGCTGTGTGCCCTTTTCCAGCATCTCCTGGTTGAGGCGAGCAATTTCCATTTCTTTTTTAGCTGCCTGGTATTTGAAGTGGATAAGGTCTTTTTCCGTGCCGGATATTACGCTGTCGTTATACAGGCGTTCCATACGCTGGTATGTTTTCTGTGCGAGGTTATACTGTTCCTGCGCAATGTTGTAGAGGTTACCGGCATTTTTAATGATCTCCGGCCGCGCGCCTTTTTGCAGTAGTTTAACCTGTGAAGAAGCTGCTTCAATAGCGGCTTCTGCCTGGCGGCGGATAGCGTTGATCTCTGTGGTCCTTAATACGCCGAGGAGCTGTCCCTGTTTTACGGTATCGCCGCTTTCTACGAGCAGGGTATCCAGCCTGCCGGGGAATTCTGCGGCTACATCCACATAAGAGGCATCCACCATGCCAAGAAAAGTGTTATCGTTGCCGGCAGGATTACGCAGCAGGAACAGTAATGCAATCAGCAGGATGATGACGGGAATGAACAGTGCCCAGTATTGTGAGAAGAATTTTTTCATTGTAGCAGCGTAGTGATTTGTTGTGGTGTTCCAAGAATGTTATAATATTCCGCAGCTGCCAGCAGGTAGCCGAACAGCGCGGTATAATAGGCTTTGCCTATTTCTTCTTCTATCAGCAGCGCATCATTTACATCTTTTACGGAAGAGAGTTGGTTGGCTAATCTTTCCTGTACCTGTGCAGTGGTTAATTGCGCCTGTGCCCTTGCCTGTGAGAGGGATTGCATATCCCTTTGCAGCACCGTTACTTTATTCCTTACTACGGCAGCACCTGCTTCCAGTAAAGCCTGTGTATTATCTGCAGCAATCTTTGCTTCATCTACCCAAAGCTTAGTGGCCTTTACTTTTTTCTGATGGGAGAAACCGCTGAACAGGTTCCATTGCATTTCCACACCTACCAGCCAGGGTGGCGTGGTAATGGGGAGATCGCGCTGATAGAGGTTCAGGCTGGCAATACCAAAGATGTTGGGCAGTGAAAGCGATCTGCTGGCTTTCACGGTACTTTCTGCGAGGGCTGTTTTACTGGCCACGGCTTTATATGTGGGATTGCCTTTATAGAACCCTTCCGGCGGCAGGATGCTTTCCAGCTGTTTGTAATGCAGTGTATCCGTGATAGTGAGTGTGGTATCCTGCGGTAATTGCATAAGGCGTTTAAGTTCCACCATGGCATTGATCTTTTCCAATGCTATGTTCTCATGGCGGGAGCGTGCGAAAGTAAGTGCTACGGTAGCCCAGTTCCTTTGATAAGGTGGAATGATCTCATTATTGACGAGGGAAATGGCAAAACGTTCATTACGCTCCATGGATGCTACGATCCTTTCCTGGGAAAGCAGTACGGCATTAAAATACAGGATGCGGATATAAGCAGCAGCTAATAAAAAATCCATTTGCTTTTCCACGAGTTCCACATTCACGATGCCGGATTCATATTCTGCTTTTGCAATGTCTCTTGCGGTGGCCAGTTTACCGCCAAGGTAAATAGGCTGGCGCAGCCCTAATGCGGCCGTGAAGTATTGCTGCTTGCTGAGGGCCGGGTTGTAATTGGGATATACTGTATTAATGATGCCTTTGGTGGTATTGTAAATACCATCCTGTACCGGTTGGGGAAGAGGATTGCCCGTGATCTGCTGATACACGGAATTGGCAGTGGATACACTTTGTTGCGAAGAACCTTCTACAATACCATTCTTTACCTGTTGCAGGTTTACTTCGAGTGGCTGACTGAGATAGTTATAACCTGCCAGCAGGTCCACTTTGGGGAAGTAGGTGCTTTGTTCTGCTTTCAGCTGGTATTGCCTGGCCTGCAGGGAGCGGCGCGCCTGTTCTACCGCGAGATTCTTATTCCTGGCTATCCGGAAACAGTCTGCCAGGCTAAGTTCTCCGGATTGCGCTGCAGCCGGGGTACAGGCTGTTAAACATATCAGCAGGATGTTGATACTTGCTTTTGGGTTCATATTCAGGATTATTAACATCCCGCTGAAAGAATTGTTCACATATTTATGTGGGTGAAGGCGACCACCCGCCAATGTAACTTTGCAAATTAAACCCCATATTATGTTTCGGAAACTATGCCTGGTCTTATTAGTATTCTCTGCCTGTAAAAAAGACCCCCTTAAACCAAAGTTGCTGAACGGCAACTGGGTGGGCAGATATGGTAACATCAATTCACCTGAACCCGGAGATACTGCATTTGGGCCGCTCACCGCCGTTTACACGATCGATTTTAAAGACAATGGTACCATGACCGTTTACGATGGCCGTAAGGAAGACGCTGCGTTAATGGCGGAGGGGATCTACAGCATGAAAAACGGGAAACTGTTTGGTGAATATACGTATGTGCGTGGCTCCAGCAGTACCTTTTCTATACAGGCTACCCTGCATAAGCCGGATAGTTTAGCCGGTATCTGGCGTATAGGCTCCTGGGGTTCAACAGGCGGTAAGTTCTTCTTAAAAAAATGAAGCATTGGTTAAACCAATGCTTCATACAATATTTCAACAGGGTGTTTGGCCAAAGCTCCGGTACCGTCTTTGATCTGGTGCCTGCAACTGGTGCCCGGCGCCGCGATGATGGTTCCCTGCGCCGCACTGCGAACTGCCGGGAACAATACCAGTTCTCCGATCTGGGAAGAGATGTCGAAGTGTTCTTTCTCATACCCGAAAGACCCCGCCATACCGCAGCAACCGGATGGGATCACTTCTACGGTATGACCTTCCGGCAGGCTCAGCATCTTTTTGCTGTGCAGTACGCTGGACAATGCTTTTTGCTGACAGTGCCCATGCAGTTTAATATGTTGTTTAGCGCCTTTGAACTGTGCTGCTTTGATATGCCCCAGGTCTATTTCTTTGGAAATGAATTCATCTATCAGCAGCACATTTTTTGCCAGCATCTTAGCCGTGTCGCGCAGGTTATCGCCCACAAGATCAGGGTATTCATCCCTGAAACCTAAGATGGCGGAAGGTTCTATGCCTATCAGCGGTGTTTCTCCTGTGATGAGTGTGCTGAATAAACGCACATTCTTTTCCGCGATCACTTTCGCTTTTCTTAAAAATCCTTTGGACAGTAAAGCTCTTGCACTCTCCGGATGTTCCACCGGTATCACTTCATATCCTAATTTACGCAGGAGGTTCACCGCTTTGATCCCAATATAGGTATCATTGTAATTGGTGAATTCATCTACGAAGAGATATACTTTCCTGCTTTCCACTCCTTTTTGCGGATTAGCACGCAGCCACCTACGCAGTGTTTGCTTTTCCAGCGTGGGCATGGAACGGTCAGGCGCAAAACCGCAGATCTTTTTGATCAGTTGGGAAGTGAAGCGCGTTTTAACAAGCCAGTTGTAAATGCCGGGAGCAATGGCCGCCAGGCTGGTCATCATGCGGAAGTTACCGATCAGCCAGGTGCGCATGGGCACACCATTGGCATCCATGTAATGTTGCAGGAATTCCATTTTCAGTTTGGCCACATCCACATTGGAAGGGCATTCTGATTTACAGCCTTTACAGGCAAGGCAGAGGTCCAGTACTTCGTAGATCTCTTTATGATCGAACTTATTTTCTTTGGTAGAATGCGTGAGGAACTCGCGGAGGATATTGGCGCGTGCGCGGGTGGTATCCTTTTCATTACGGGTGGCCATGTAACTGGGGCACATGGTGCCGCCGCTCAGTTCTGTTTTACGGCAATCCCCGGAACCATTACACTGCTCTGCATGCTGCAGGATGGTTTGCTCCGGGAAATGGAACACGGTTTTCAGGTCCGGCGCTTTCTTTCCCGGTTCATAACGCAGGAAGCTGTTCATGGAAGGTGTATCTACGATCTTGTGCGGATTGAAGATGTTTTCCGGGTCCCAGGTATATTTAACTTCTCTTAATAATTGATAGTTCTTCGGGCCTATCATCTGCTGGATGAATTCACCACGCAGGCGGCCGTCTCCATGTTCACCACTGAGAGAGCCGTTGTATTTCTTTACAAGGATGGCTATTTCTTCAGCGATGGTCCTGAACAACTGGTTACCTTCTACGGTTTTCAGATTGATGATAGGGCGGAGGTGTATTTCCCCGCTGCCGGCATGTGCATAATGCACAGCGTACAGGCTGTGTTTCTTCAGCACTTCATTGAAGTCTGCGATAAAATCAGGCAGATCTTCTACTGCAACGGCTGTGTCTTCAATCACAGGTACGGCTTTTTCATCGCCGGGCAGGTTACTGAGCAAGCCTAATCCTGCTTTACGCAGTGTCCAGATCTTTTTGGTATCGTCTCCAAACAGCAGGGGGAAGTGGTAACCTAAACCGGCTGCTTCCATTTCTGCTTTCATCTGGTTGGCAATAACCGTTATCTCTTCGCGGGTATCCCTGCAGAACTCCACCACCAGGATGGCGCCGGGATCGCCGAGTACAAAGAAGCGGTTTTTGCTTTGCTCAATATTATCTTTTGTGCATTCCAGTATATAATGATCTATCAGCTCACTCGCGCTGGGTTTATAGCGCATGGCAATGATGTTGGCGCGAAGGGAATCATCGATGGTGGGGAAGTGTACACACATCAGGCCGGTTTCCTTTGGCGGCAGCGGGGATATATTGAGTTTGATCTCTGTGAGGAAAGCGAGGGTACCTTCTGAACCGGCTATCAGTTTACAGAAATTGAAGTCTTCTGTACCTGCGGTGAAAGGTGCGCTTTCCAGCAGCATATCTATCGCATATCCCGTGTTACGGCGGAGGATAGAAGGTTTGGGGAATTGTTTGCGGATCTCACTTTGGTTATCCGCATTACCCAGTATCTTCCTGATCTGGCGGTATACACTGGTTTCCAGGCTATCGTCCGTAGCTTCACATTTTGCATGGAATTCATCCGGTGAAAGGCTGGAAAACGTGGCTTCAGACCCATCGCTGAGGATGGCGTTAACAGACAGGAGATGTTCCCGGGTACTGCCGTATACAACGGAGTTGGAACCGCAGGAGTTATTGCCCACCATGCCACCGATCATCGCGCGGTTGGCGGTAGATGTTTCCGGGCCAAAATAAAAGCCGTATGGTTTCAGAAAGTAATTGAGCTCATCGCGGATCACGCCGGGTTGTACCCGTACCCAATGTTCTTCAGTATTGATCTCCAGGATGGAAGTGAATTTCCTCGAAACGTCCACAATGATGCCGTTCCCAACTACCTGCCCCGCCAGCGAAGTACCCGCGGTTCTCGGGATCAGGGAGGTTTTGTGCTCCCGGGCAAACCGGATCAGTGTCTTAATATCATCTGTATCTTCCGGAATGGCTACGGCCAAAGGCATTTCACGGTAAGCTGAAGCGTCTGTGGCATAGAGGGTCCGCATTGTATCATCCAGGTACAGCTCTCCCCGTAATTCCCGGCCGAGTTGTACCAGCTTTTCACGCTTGATCATAATGGTGCGAAATTAACATTTCTACACGTGACTTAAAAGAGGGTATTATCGCGGTGAATGACCGGTTTGGTGAGTTTAAGCCCGGAAGCCGCTTCCAGCTTGCTTGCCAGGTAAATGCTCATTTCCGGAACCGCCACATCGTCATGCATATGCAGGAAGAAATAGATTTCTTCTAATCCGTTCTCCAGCCAGTAATGCAGGCGGTTCACCCAATCATCTGCCCGTACATAATCTGTTGGATGTAAGCCATTGCCCACATACCGGATGAAGGCTTTGGGAAGGGGCAGATGCATATGCACACAATCCCGCCGCCCCGCAGCATCCGTGATCACCAGCCCGATGCCCAGCTGCCGGAGGGTGGTGTACAACTCCTGCGGCTGAATGAACCATTCCGGGTGACGCAGCTCCAGGAAAAAGGTAAGGTCTGTGGGAAGGGAGGCCAGGTAATTATATAACTGATCTTTGCGGGCAGGGGAGAACTGTTCGCCCATCTGTAAAAAGATGGGGCCCAGGTATTCTTCAAAAGCCATCACGCCTTCCAGGAAAGCGGTGGTGGGTTCTTTGGCATTCACCAGGTTGCTGTAATGACTGATGCTCTGAGGCACCTTGGGACAGAAACGAAAATTCCGGCCCTTTACTTTCTCTGCCCATTTGCGGATAGTTTCCGGCGGATAGATCTTGTAATGCGTGGCATTCAGTTCAACACAGTTATAATGTTTGGCATATTGCTCCAGAAAATCCTTTTCTTTGGTGCCCTTTGGAAATACACTGCCCACCCAGTCTTTTCGGTTCCAACTGGTGGCGCCGAGATAAAAGGAGGGCTTTGATGCCGGTCTGCCGGGCAGTACGCCCTGGTTGAAAACCGGTTCCGCAGGGAGTTTGAAGTCGATGTCGTTCAACAGGTCGAGGTCTGTACGTCCGAATTGCATGCTGTTAAAATATTAATTTTTAATCAACTGACAACATGTGGACAACCATAGCATTTCATCTTTGTTTATCAATATTTTAGCAAGCCCTTTGTTTTCTGGCTTTTCCGGTTTAATTTATAAACGAATACAAAAAGCATGGAGATCTTACACGTTAGCGCGGAGTGTTATCCGGTGGCAAAAGTAGGTGGTTTGGGCGATGTAGTGGGCGCCCTGCCCAAATATCAACAGGAGGCAGGAACAATTGCCAAAGTAGTGATGCCCGCATATCTGACAAAATTCCGGGAATCACATACCTATGAACTGGTTCACCAGGGCGGTTTATGGGTGGGGCATGCATGGTTCCATTTCAATGTATGGAAAGAAGACTCCAATGAACTGGGCTTTGATCTTTACCAGGTGGATATCCCGGGTTTACTGGATACCCCCGGTGTATATGGATACATGAATGACACAGAGCGTTTCCTCGGATTCCAGGTGGCGGTGCTGGACTGGCTGAATGAATGGCAGCATCAGCCGGATGTGATCCATTGCCACGATCATCATACCGGCCTGATCCCTTTCCTCGTCCGCTTCGGTTACAAGTACAACCGCCTGCAGAACATCGCCACGGTGCTCACCATTCACAATGCACAGTACCAGGGCCAGTTTGGATGGGATAAATTATACCTCATCCCTTCTTTTGACCTGTGGAAGAGTGGTATGCTGGACTGGGGAGGCAGTATCAACCCACTGGCGGCAGCTATCAAATGTGCATGGCGCATCAACACGGTTTCTCCCAGTTACATGGAAGAGCTTTTTACCAGCGCAAACGGACTGGAGGCCCTGCTCAATACAGAAAGAGGGAAAGCCACCGGTATACTCAATGGTATAGACGACAAAGTCTGGAACCCTGCCAAAGATGGTATGATTGCAGCTAAGTATACCATGAGCAGCCAGCTGAAAGGAAAGAAGGCCAATAAACAGCATCTCTGCGAAACTTTTAAGCTGGACCCTGAACTGCCGTTGTTTGTGTTTATCGGCAGGCTGGTAGGTGATAAAGGGGCAGATCTGCTGCCCGAGATCATCGGGCGTTCCCTGTTTGAAAACCCGGGTGCATTGAATTTCCTTATATTAGGGAGCGGAGATGCACATACGGAATGGATGTTGCAGCAAACAAGGCAGTATGCAGGAGAACACTTTAATGTTTATATCGGTTATAACGAGGCCCTTTCCCATCAACTATATGCCGGGGCCGACTTTTTGCTGATGCCTTCCCGCGTGGAACCCTGCGGCCTGAACCAGATGTATGCCATGCGGTATGGTACAGTGCCCATTGTACGTACTACAGGCGGCCTGAAAGACACCGTTATCGACTTTGGTGATGAGGATGGATTCGGGATCCGTTTTTATCATGCCAGTGTTGGGGATGTGTGTCATGCCATCGGCAGGGCGTTGGAATTATTCCACACCAAAACCAAATTTTCAAAGATCAGGAAAACGATCATGCAGCTGGATCATTCCTGGGACAAAGCAGCGCAGCAATATTTAGATCTATACACCAGCCTAAAATAAAAATAACGTTATGTCTAACGCAGTGATCTCAATCATCCTTGGGGGAGGAGCCGGTACGCGGCTGTACCCGCTGACCCGCAGTCGTTCTAAACCTGCCGTACCGGTTGCAGGCAAGTACCGCCTGGTGGATATCCCCATTTCCAATTGCCTCAATGCCGATCTGCATCGCATCTTTGTACTGACGCAGTTTAACTCTGCTTCGCTCAATAAGCATATCAAGAACACGTATCACTTTTCTCATTTCAGTAAAGCTTTTGTAGACATACTGGCTGCGGAGCAAACGCCTGATAACCCCACATGGTTCCAGGGTACTGCGGATGCGGTACGCCAGACCCTGCGGCACCTGGAGAATTTTGAGTTTGAATATGCACTGATCCTTTCCGGGGACCAGCTGTACCAGATGGACTTCCGCGAAATGATCCAGCATCACATGGAAAAGGGGGCAGACATTTCCATTGCCACCATCCCCGTGAATGCAAAGGATGCTACGGACTTTGGGATCCTTAAAACAAATGAAGAGAGCTTTATCACTTCTTTCATAGAGAAGCCGAAGAAAGACCTGCTGCCGGACTGGACCTCCGAGGTGAGCCCGGATATGCAGCGGGAGGGAAGGAATTACCTGGCTTCCATGGGTATTTACATCTTCAATAAACAATTACTGTTCGATCTGCTGAGCGGCACGCCGGAAGCAACGGACTTTGGTAAGGAGATCATCCCTAATTCCATCGACAAACATAAGGTGCTCAGTTTCCAATATGAAGGGTACTGGACGGATATCGGGAACATCTCTTCTTTCTTTGAAGCCAACCTTGGCCTTACCGATGATATTCCACAGTTCAACCTGTTCGATAATCACCAGACCATCTTCTCCCGCGCCCGCATGCTGCCGCCTGCCAAGATCTCCGGCACCACACTGGAGAAAACCGTGATCGCGGATGGCTGCATCATTAACGCCAGCCGTTTGGAACGCTGTGTGGTGGGTATCCGTACCCGTATCGGGAAAGGTACTACTATCAGTAACAGTTACCTGATGGGGAATGATACCTACCAGACGCTGGACGAGATCAACGCTGCCCGGAGTCACGGAAGGCCTCCCATTGGTATCGGGGACCGCTGTTATATTAACAATACCATTATCGACAAAAATGCCTGCATCGGCAATGATGTGAGGATCAATGGCGGTAAACATATGGAAGATGGAGATTTTGAAAAATATACCGTGAAAGATGGCATTGTAGTTGTGAAGAAAGGAGCAATACTCCCGGATGGTTTTCAATGCCTCGCATAGACTATGCTGCCCGGGGGATTTATTATTGATTAAATAAGGTATATGCGATTATCTATTGAAAGACAGGCAACAAAGATCACCCCCGACCTTAAACGTGTGGTAGCACGTTTTTTCTTTAACGGAGATGCGAGAGCCAAAGGAATAATACTGAAGGTACTGGAAATGTCAGAAGTAGAAGTGGATATCACCATTACGCCTATACTAAGGGATTTCTCCAAACGTCACCGTAACATCACTCGTATCTTTGAACGCCATGCAGAGAAGCTGCGCAATCTGTTCCTGGCTATGAACATCGACTACAGTGGGGTAGAATACAAAAAGAAACTCCTGATCGGTTCTTTCTTCACCAACGAATTCTCTATTGAATCTGCTGCTTTCTTCAATCCTTCCATTGTGGAGGATGTTGACCAGAGTGGTCTGGAAGATGGGGAGAAGCGGGTGATCATGAGCTTCCGCGCAGTAGGGGAAGGGCACGTTTCTTCCATCGTTTTCCGCCGTGGCCTGATAGGCAAGGATAATGAAGTAAGTTTTGTACCGGCCGGGAACTATGTGGATGAACCCGAGATCATCCGCAATGCCGTTTACCATAAAGAAACTTTCTTTCAGAATGCTGTTTCCATTAAGTTGCCGGACTCCGTGATGAACGAGGTGAAGGGGATGCTGCCGGATACATTTGAGTATGTGGCACTGAAACAGGCCATAAGGGAAATGCAGCAGCGGTACCAGGTGGACCATTTGCTGAAAAGGAACCTGG
Organism: Chitinophaga niabensis; assembly: GCF_039545795.1. NCBI lineage: Bacteria > Pseudomonadati > Bacteroidota > Chitinophagia > Chitinophagales > Chitinophagaceae > Chitinophaga > Chitinophaga niabensis. The sequence goes on from NZ_CP154260.1 coordinate 2,167,290, forward strand.
AGCGCCTCTTATGGCTGGGAGATTCTTATTACGACATTAACTTTTCACTGGATACCGATATTTCAGACCGGGTGATCTTCCCTTATTCCGAAGCAGAAAGCAGGGGTATTGAAGATGCCAGGTTTGTGAAGTACACCGGCGATACAAGCGGTGTTACCTATTATGCTACTTATACTGCATTTGACGGTATCACTATTCAGCCCAAACTCCTGCAAACACGGGATTTCTACAGTTTCAAGATCATGCCGCTGTATGGAGAGGGCGCACAGAACAAGAACCTGGCGCTGTTCCCCCGGAAGATCAATGGCAAGTACGCCATGTTATCCCGTATAGACGGGATCAACAATTACATCATGTATTCGGATAAGATCAATGTATGGGAAAACCCGCAGATCCTGCAAACGCCCAAATATCCCTGGGAATTTGTGCAGATAGGGAATTGCGGATCCCCGATAGAAACATCTGAAGGCTGGCTGTTGCTCACCCATGGCGTGGGACCTATGCGTACCTATTGCCTGGGTATGACCCTGCTGGACCTGGAAGACCCAACCATTGAGCTGGGCCGGTTGAAGGAACCCCTGATCATTCCCAATAAGGATGAAAGAGAAGGGTATGTACCCAACGTACTGTATTCCTGCGGTTCACTGATCCATAACGATGAACTGATCATTCCTTATGGCCTGTCTGACTACGCCTCTTCCTTTGCAACCGTGAAGCTGGATAAACTATTAGCGAAGATCAAAGAAGGTTAAGGGATTCGTAGATCCGTACATAATCTTTTACCATCTTTTGCATACTGAATTGTTCGATGGCCCACATTCTGCACGCTGCCCGGCTTATTTCGGGCAGCGTGTTTATTTTTTCTGCCGCATCATGGAGGTCGTTCACCAGGTAACCGGTTTCCCCGTTAATGATCAGTTCCGGCATAGATCCTCTGCGGTAAGCGATCACAGGCGTACCGCACATCATGGCTTCCGCCACACTTAAACCAAAAGGTTCTTCAAAATAGATGGGGTGTAATAAGGCTTTTGCTTTTCCCAGTAAAGTATTCCGTTCTTTCGGACCTGCCGGGCCAAGGTATTGGATCTGCTCACCGTCTACATGTGGTTTTATCTTCTCATTATAATACGCTTCATCCTGTATGATACCGGCAATGATCAAACGATGCCCTGTTTTCTTAGCCAGGGTAATGGCATCATGCGCACCTTTATGCGGATGCAGCCTGCCAAAGAACAGGAGGTAATCTTCCGGTGTTTCGCAATAATCAAAACCTGCGGGATCGATGCCATTGTATACCGTGCCGGCATAATCCAACTCCGGATGCCGGTCTGCATTACTGATGGATACGTAATGATTGATATCGTTGTACCGCTTGTACACCGGGATGATCTTCTCAGATGAAAAACCGTGAATGGTGGTGACCATGGGGGTATTGATCAGCCGGGAATAAGTGAGGGGTAGAAAATCAAAGTGATTGTGAATGATCTCATAATCAGCTGCCTGCTCCATGAGGTAACTGATATGCATACACTCCATAACTTTAGCATCCTGGGTTTTGTCTTCTTCATACCCTGTTGCGCAAATGGCCTTCAATGTACCGGCGGTGTGCGAGTTGCCTGTGGCAAAAAGTGTTACATCCCAACCATGCTGCACTAATCCCTCCGCTACATTTGAGGCCATCTGCTCCCAGGGCCCGTAGTGCTCCGGCGGAGTACGCCAGGCTACGGGCGAGAGTATTGCAATCTTCATATCTGCTTACTGTCTAAATGATCTTGCTCACAATGCCTCCTGAAATAACGGCCGTTTTGAGGATCTTTTCCGGTTTGGGAACGGCTGCACAACTATTCAGCACACTGAGGTGTGAAATGAAATAAGCCAATGTGCTTTCAGCGCCCTGGTTACGGTTAAGTCCTCTTGCTTCCAGTCCATCACAGCAGCCATGTGTTTCCTGGTCGTACAGAGAGAGGCGTAATGCATTATCTCCCAGGAACCATTTATAGCAGGTATACATACGTTGCAGGTATACTTTGTTACCGGTAATAACATGCGCCTGCTGATACAGTAACACCATGGCCATTGTTTCAATCGCCTGCTGGTCGAATAAAGGACAATCACCGCCTTCGCAATGCCAGCCCTCGTTGCCTACGGGCGTAAAGTAACCCTGGCGCATGGTGAGGTTTTCCAGGAAGGAGAGACTTTGCAACCCGATCTCTTTCCATTTTTCATTACCTGTGAACTCTGCCGCATGCAGTAGTGCCAGCGGCAGGATGCCGTTATCGTAGGTCATATCTTTTTCAAACCATTGCCATGCCTCGTTACTGTTCTTTTCCCATCCGTCAGTTAAAGGTTCAATGAGCGTCCGCAGGGCCACATACAACCTTTCATCGGAAGGATGATAATGGAGGTAATGGCAAACCCCAATGGCCGCATTGGCGCGTCCGCGGAGATGTTCGAGGTCTTTGAAGTGAGGGATGGCAGCATGGAACATTTCCTGCGCAAATTCCCGGTAGGAATTATTAGGTGCATAACGGATCAGGTAACCCAGTGCCCAGATAGTACGGCCAAAGGAATCTTCTGAACCCACTTCATCCAGGTACTGCCGGCTGAAGCTGAGGAAGTTCCTGAAGTTACCATCCGGCAATTGCATGTAATGCAGGAAGCTGAGGTAGATGGGCAGCAGGTCAAGGATCTCTTTGGAAGGGCGGTGCGGCACCACCATAAGTGTCATCATCAATGCACGCGCGTTATCATCTACACAATACCCTTCTTTCAGGTTGGGTATACCAAACTTGGCGTGTTGTATAATACCTGTATTGTCTGTTAAACGGCGAATATGTGTAAGGTTCAAATGCGGCAGCATGGATGGCTCCGGGAGATTACGTGTAAGCATGGGCGTTGGTGGCGGGTTCTGCAGCCTTCTGCGGACCACCTGGCGGTAACGTGCACCCATCCTGCTCCATTGTAATTCCTTTCCGAAGTTCAGCGAACGTTCCCGCAGGCTTTCCAGCATGGCAGGGTTGTCCAGCAATTCTGTGATAATGGCGCCCAGCTCTTCGTGTTGTGAAAAACCAAAGAGGCGGCCACGGCCTTCTGCCAGTAATTCTTTTGCATACCAGTAAGGTGTTGATATTACAGCAGCTCCGGCACCCATGGCATACGTTAGTGTGCCGCTGGTGATCTGCGCTTCGTTCAGGTACGGTGTTATATAGATACTGCTGTGCATCAGGTACGCAAACAGATCGTCTTCCGTAAGGAACTTATCAATGAACATTACATGATCTTCCACACCCAGTTCTGTGATCAGCTTACGCAGGTAGTCCCGGTATTCTTCACCTGCATGACGCAGTACGCCGGGATGGGTTTTGCCTGCTACCACATACAATACATCAGGATGTTTGCTGATAATGGCGGGGAGTGCCTGTATAACAGTCTCTATTCCTTTGTTCCTGCTCAGCAATCCGAAGGTGAAGAGAACTTTGCGTTCACGTAATACCTTCGGAAGAATGGCAGCATCAATACTCAGCTTTTCAAAATCAGGTACGCCATGCGGTATCATCAGTATTTTATCCTGCTCTATATCGTAGAGGTTCACCAGGAAGTTGATGGCGAGATTACTCATTACGACCACCTTCGCCGCATGTTGTGCAATTTCTTTCACTACCATCCGCTGCATGAAAGAAGATTCTTTCAGTACCGTATGGAAGGTGACCAGGTAAGGTACCTTCAAACGGTGAAGGAACGGCAAGAGGTATACGCCGGACTCTCCACCGAAAATACCAAACTCATGTTGCACCATCACGAAGTCCACACCACTTTCATTCACATGGTCCGCCGCGTTGAGGTAATCCTGCAGATGATGCTGGCGGATAGTGAAGGTAACTTCCGGCGGGTATTCGTACGTTTGCCCTTCATCGTTCATCGCAATCACAGATACTTCCGGCGCTGTTGAATCCTGTTCATTAGAGATCGCACGAATGAGATGCTCGGTGAACGTTGCTATTCCGCATTCCCGCGGAAAATACGAGGCTATATAGGCTATCTTCATATTGAGATAATATTATTTACATTTTAATTGAGGGGTATAGGGCAGGAAAGCTTAGTGCTTTGCAGGACATAGATCATTTTACAAATTCGCTGCCAGATTTACCAGCCATCCGTTATAGTAACCTCATCAACAAATTCTAAAAGTGGCTGCATCAAATTCCCTAAATTCGTGCATCCAAATTTCGAAGAGTGATCAATCATATACAACCGGTAATGTGCCAACATTACCTGCCATTTACGGAAACGGGGTTCTGCAGTCCGATCATAGCGGATTTTTTGACAGGTCGTACGCCCCTGCGCTCTTTTTATGAGTATATACAGGTGAATCCTGATTTTGATAAAGCCATGCATGTCAAATCAACGCAGCCACTGCGGAGAGATTTACTGGCAGATGCCTTATATAAACAATACCAGGGGGTAGAAATAAGGGAGGAAGTAAGGGCTAATATAGGCCTGTTGCAGGCCACCAATACTTTTACAATCTGTACGGCTCATCAGCCGAATATATTTACAGGGTATCTCTATTTCATCTACAAGATACTACAAACTATCAAGCTTTCCCGGGATTTAGCGGTGAAGTACCCAAAGAACCACTTTGTGCCGGTGTATTACATGGGCAGCGAGGATGCGGACCTGGACGAACTGGGCTCCATACAGCTGAATGGTAAAACCCTTACCTGGGATACGGATCAGAAGGGGGCGGTAGGCCGGATGAACACTACCGGGCTGGATGAAATGATCAAAAAGGTAGCAGATGCGGTGGGGTTTGAGCCCCATGGGCCTGCTTTGGTGGAAATGCTGGAAAAGGCTTACCTGGGGCATAAAACCATCCAGGAGGCTACTTTAAGCCTTGTTAACGATTTGTTTGGTTGTTACGGGCTGCTAGTGCTGATACCTGACAATCCGGCATTCAAGCAACAGCTGATTCCGGTGATGGAGGAAGAATTATGGCAACAGAGTTCTGCTGCTATTGTAGGCAAAACCATCGAAAAATTAGCAGAACATTATAAAGTTCAGGCGAATCCGCGGGAAATAAATCTTTTTTATCTCATTGAGGATAAACGTGAAAGGATTGTTAAAGATGGGGAATTGTGGAAGATACTACACACATCGTTGTCGTTTTCCGGGGAGCAATTGAAAGAGGAATTATACACACATCCTGAACGGTTTAGTCCGAATGTGATCCTTCGTGGGATCCTGCAGGAAACCATTCTGCCGAACATTGCTTTTATTGGCGGTGGAGGAGAAGTGGCTTACTGGCTGGAATTAAAAGAGCTCTTCCAGCATCATAAAGTACCTTATCCTGTTATCCTGCTGCGTAACTCTTTCCTTTGGATAAAGAAGGATCTGCATGACCGTCAGCGGAAGCTGGGGATCAGCACGGAAGCCTTGTTTGAGGATACCGAGTTGCTGGTGAACCGTTTTGTGCATGAGCATACAAATGCAGCTTTAGTGTTGCGGGAAGAATATGCGGCGGTGGAGAAGCTGTTCAATGAACTGGAAGAGAAAGCAAAGACAATTGACGTTACGTTGATTGCTACCGTGAATGCAGAGCGCACGCGTGCATTGAAATCTATTGGTAAGCTTGAGCATAAATTCCTGCGGGCTGAGAAGAAGAAGTTTGCCTGGCAAACAGAGCAGATCCGGGCTTTGAAAGAGCGGTTGTTTCCCGGTAATTCTTTGCAGGAGCGGAAGGAGAACTTTATGCCTTATTACGCGCAATATGGGCCGGGTTGGTTTGATATGATGCTGAAGGCGGTGAAGCCGGTAACGGACCAGTTTGGGGTGATTTCGGAGGAGTAGAGGCTTGCTTAGACCTTGCCGCGCAGCAGAGGGCGGATTGTTTTTTATTTTACCAGCGTACTTTTATTTGATTAGAAGTTGTGTTTGCTGCACTGTAAAGGGTGTTTTTCTTTACCAGGGGGCTTTTTTATTTGATTAGACGTTTGCTGCACTGTAAAGGGTGTTTTTCTTTACCAGAGGGCTTTTTTATTTGATTAGACCTTTGCTGCACAATTTTTATTTAAAAAAGATATTTGAAATGGCCGGTTGGCCATTTCTTTTTTGATGATGTTTCCTTTCTTTAAAGGTGTTTTCTTCCTTTAAAAACACCTTCTACTGCTGCCTTAAGGTTTTGCCGCATCAGAGAGCGGCTTTTTCTTTTTTGGCAAAGGGATTTTTCTATCTGGAAGAAGGAATCTGTTCTATCTAAATAAAGGAATGTTTCCTTCTAAATATAAAACACTCCGCCCTTTTATGCGCGGCCCAACCTCAGCCTTCAACAATCACAGCCCCGTGTACCGCAGCCTTCTTCATATCCTTTAGCACCGTGAACAACGCCTGGAACTGATCCCGCACATGTTTGATCTCCAGCATTTCTTCCCTTTCAACAGTATGCCCCTGACCATCATTGATCTGCTGCTGCCTCAGATGCAACAGTTCTTCCAGTCTTTCTTCGAGGCGGTGGAATGCCGTTGGAGTTTCCGGGTCAGGTATAATAGCACCCACTGATACATACTGCTCTATCTGGTCCATAATGGTAAGAAGGAACAACAGGATATCCTTGTATTCCGGCCGCTTATACTTCAAATGATGTTGCAGTGCATAAGCAGATAACTGCGCTATATGCGATGATAATGAATGACTTAGTACTACAAAATGATAGAGCTCCGAGCCGTGTTTCTGTTTGCTCTTTGGCTCGGATAACATCCGCTGAAAAGCGGCAGTAAGGTTCGCAATGCTTACATGTACATCCTTGCGGGCCAGTTTATAGGCGATTAAGCTGAAGGGTTTATCCGTGTACAGGTTAGTGACCTGTTGGAGGTATTGTTTGTTGGCGGTGATGGCTTTGACCATGTAATCCGGCAGGAACTTGTATTCCCAGCTGGGCCAGAAGATGTAATTGAAAATAAAGGCTATTGTACCACCGATCACCGTATCTATCACCCTGTTGGTGAGGTTGTTGAAATCCGCCGGATGGAGGAAGTGTAACAGGAAGATGATAAAGGGTGTCATAAACACCACGCTGGTGATATAGTGATAGGTCTGGAAGCTGTAAGCTCCCAGGATGCAAACCAGCATCACACAGAAGATAACCGTATCGTCTTTTGTAAGATAGAGGATCCCCGCTGCAAAGAAAGCCCCGATCAGCGTACCGATGATCCGCTGGAAACTCCGGGTTTTAGTAAGACTGAAACCGGGTTTCATGATCACCATAATAGTGAGCAGGATCCAGTAGGTTCTGCTGAGCTGCAGCGCCTGGCCCAACAGCAGACCGGATACCATGGCTATTCCCGTTCTAACCGCATGCCGGAAGATGTGGGAGTTAAAGGTGAGGTTGTTGCGGAATGTAGTAACATCGTACGACTGGCGGGTAGTGAATTTGGAAAGCTCAAGCTGATGATCGAAACTCGCTTCCTTCACTCTTTCCAGCCTGGTGAGGCGGTGCATGTTATACATCCGCTGGGTGATATGCTGCAGGTTGTCGAAGATGCTTTCGAAAGGGATCAGGTCTGCCCGTTCTTTGAGGGAAGGCAGGCTGGCCTGGTAGTTCTTGAATTCCTTGCGCGCCTTCTCTAATTCTAATTTCAAATTTACTTTAGGCATAGAGCGAAAACCCACTGATACTGCGATGCCTATGTTGTCTAGTTCTTCTGAGAATTGTATGATCGTTTCATGCAATTGTGCAATCACTTTGGTGCCGGCAAAGCGTTTTTGCAGGGAGGTATAATCGATCTGGGAGGCCATGATCTGTTCCTGCATATCCACCAGGTCCAGGAAAATGAGCACCATGCTTTTGCTGATACTTGTAGTACCCTGTTGTGCGGAACGCATTTTAAGCAGGAGCTCGCGCACGGCTTCCTGTTTTTCATTCACGATCACCTGCTGGGCAAATACATCTTTATAAGTTTCGGTGATATCGAGATCCGGTTCGTAGAAATTAGCCCTTTGGCGGAGGTATTTTGCGGTTGACTGGATGCAATCACCTAAAGTCTGCTGCACGGTCAGGTAGGGCCTGATCTGCCAGAATAATAGTGCAAGCAGGGCATACCATATACTGCCACTGAGGGTAAGGAAGGAAATCTGCACTGCCATTTGCCAGGTGGTGTACTGCTCTGCCATGATGCTCACCATCACCAGCATACCTCCGATGCCTATGTTTCCACCCCGGTTGCCATAGATCAGCAGCATGGAGCAAAAGAAACTGCAAAGCCCCACCCAGATGGTCAACAGCGCCATGTGAGGTAGCAGCAGGCCTGTTCCTAAAGCCAGCAGGAAGATCAGGATGGTGCTGATGATCAATCCGTTCCGTTTGTGGATAATAGTGCCGGGAACATCCGCAAGGGCTGTACATAAAGCGCCCATAGATATTGCTATCCCGGTGCTGAGTTGCCCGATAGCGGCAAAAATAACAGAGGGCACAACAACGCTCAGGGTAGTACGAAGTCCGTTGCTGAAATGGTAACTGAAAATAAAGGCTTTTGCTTCTTTGAGCCAACGTTCTTGCATCGTGTGCAAAATTACAATATATGAACCAGAGATTTTTTCCTTGTTATCCACGGCCTCGTACTGGCCTTGTTACGGCCTTGTAATGGCCTTTTACGGCCTCGTGACGGCCTTGATCGGCCTTGAACCGGCCTTTATCGGCCTTATCCCGGCCTTTACCCATACTTCTGGTAATAAATGAGATAAGTTCAATATTTATCTCACTATCAATTATTTATAGCCAGATTGTGAAAAAATTATCCCCAACTGTGAATAAGTAAATACAAAATATTATACGTTCTCCGGTAACTTACCAAATGATTCAGCATCATTGAATTTTACGTGTGAGTGTGACCATATCTGCGTACCGCTATCCCGAAGCGGCAAGCCCCATGATGCTGATATCAACTTAATTCAATTATCTTTGGCGGCTCATAAAAAGGAGGTGTTGTGCGTTTAAAAACACTAGAGATCAAAGGGTTTAAAAGTTTTGCGGACAAAACGGTGTTACACTTCGATGAAGGTGTAACAGGCGTTATTGGCCCTAACGGTTGCGGCAAGAGTAATATCATCGACTCTATCCGCTGGGTGATCGGAGAACATAAGATCAGTAACCTGCGTTCAGATAACCAGGCTGGCCTCGTGTTCAATGGTTCCCGTACCCGTTCCGCCAGTGGTATGGCGGAAGTAAGCCTTACGTTCGAGAACAATAAGAACGTATTGCCTACGGAATTCACCACGGTGACTGTTACCCGTAAGTTCTATAAGAATGGCGACAGCGAATATCGTTTGAACGATGTGGTCTGCCGCCTCAAGGATATCCATAACCTCTTTATGGATACAGGGGTGAGTACAGACTCCTACGCCATCATCGAGTTAGGGATGGTGGACGATATCATCAAGGATAAGGAGAACAGCCGCCGCCGGATGCTGGAACAGGCCGCCGGTATTTCCATCTACAAAACCCGGAAAAAGGAAGCCAAATCCAAACTGGACGCCACAGAAGGTGACCTGAACAGGATCGAGGACCTTCTTTTCGAGATCAATAACAACCTCAAGACATTGGAGAGCCAGGCCCGCAAAGCGGAACGGTTCTACGAGATCAAAAAGGAATATAAAGAGGCCAGCATTGAGCTGGCCAAAGCTTCCCTGGAAGGTTTCAACAACACCTTTAAAGACCTCACAGAGCAGCAGCAGCAGGAAACTGACCGCAAGTTTGCCCTCGAAGCAGAGATCTCTACAGATGAGGCAGCGGTGGAACAGGATAAACTGCACTTTGTGGCGAAAGAAAGGGAGTTGCAGGTATTGCAGCGCTCTTTCAACGAACTTGTATCTACCATCCGCACCAAGGAGAATGATAAAAACCTGGCTTCCCAGCAACTGACCTACTTAAAGGAAAGGGAAAAAAGCCTGACAGATTTCCTCAACAACGCGGAAGGCCAGGCAAAAGGCCTCACGGAATCTATCGCCTTCACTGAAACGCAGGTGACAGACGAGCAGGAAGTATTTGATTCCATGCAGGATGAACTGGAAACCCTCCACGAAATGGTGGATGAGAAGAAAGAACATTTTGCAGAGAAGAAACTCAGCCTGGAAAACCTCCGGAAAGACCAGCAGCAATGGCAGCGCCAGCAATTTGAAGCGGAAAAGAAAGTGGCTATCGCCGATACTTCCGTACAGAACCTCCAGCGCGGCATCCAGCAGTTACAGGAAGAAAAAACCAACCGCTTAACGCAGATCCAGCAACTGGAAGAAGAGAAGAGCGGTTTGCAGGAAGTACTGGAAAACAGCAAAGATGAGCTGGAAGAAATGGTGAACTTCCAGGAAGAAACAAAAGGCAAGATCCTCACCACACAAGGTGAAATAGAAGGCCTGCGGGACCGCCTGGTAGACGAGAACCGTAAACTGGATTCGAAAAAGAACGAGTACGATCTGTTGAAATCCCTTGTGGACAGCCTGGAAGGTTATCCCGAGAGTATCAAGTTCCTCAAAAAGAACACAGACTGGAATAATAAAGCTCCCATCCTCAGCGATATTTTCTTTTGCCAGGAAGCTTACCGCACCTGTATAGAAAACCTGCTGGAACCTTACCTGAACTTCTATGTAGTGAACAATGCAGAGGAAGCCATCCAGGCTATCCAGCTGCTGGACCTCCACAAAAAAGGGAAGGCTAACTTCTTTATACTGGACCAGTTCAATCACCAGGCAGGTACCCTGTTTGCGCCTCCGGGCACTATTTCCGCACTGGAAGTGGTAGAGATTGACGAGAAATATAAAGGGCTGGGTAATTACCTGCTGGGCAAGGTGTTCATTGCGAACGACCTCACTTCCATGAACTTCGCCGAACTGCCGGACCAGGATGTACTGATCACCGAAAAGAGCGGCCGCGTTCACCGTGGTAAATACAGCATGAACGGTGGTTCTGTGGGTTTGTTCGAAGGAAAGAAATTAGGCCGCGCCAAGAACCTGGAGAAGCTGGACCAGGAGATCAAAGACCTGGAAGCTGTATGCAGCAGCCTTAAAGCACAATTGCAAGCTAAGCATGATCAGGTGCTGGGTTACAACAGTCAGTTGAATGAGAACAAGATCAATGCTTTAAAGGAAAAAGTGAACCAGCTGAACAATCAGCTCTTTGGTTTGCAGAACAGGATCGAGAACTTCCATCACCTGATTGAAACCGGCAGCAAGCGCCTCACAGAAATGGAGCAGCAGCTGGAAGCCAATGAACAAAGTATTGCATCCGTACGGGATGAACTGGATGGCCTCAATGAAAAAGTGCATAACCTGCACGACAGCATTCAGGCGGCAGACAGGGCAGCACAGGAAGCAGAGCAGCAATTCAACCAGGCCAGCGTGCAGTTCAATAACCAGAACCTGCAACATACCCGCCAGCACAGTAAAGTGCAGGGTCTCAAACAGGAGCTGGATTTTAAACGTAAACAGCTGAGTGACCTGTATGTACAGGTAACAAGCAATAAAACACAACTGGAAGATACAGCGGGTAACATCGCTGCAGCGGAAGACAGGTTGGCTTCTTCTGAAGACGGACTGGTAGACCTGTTCCGCCGCCGTGAAGAAGAAGAGAAGAGTGTGAATGAAAAGGACCAGGAGTATTACAACTTCCGTAACCACCTGCAGGAACTGGAAAGCACGCTGCGTTCCAAACTGAAAACGCGCGATCTGCTGGACCAGAACCTGAACCTGATCAAAGACAAGGTGAATGAACTCAAACTGCAACTCTCTTCCATGAAGGAAAGGCTGAGCGTGGAGTTCAAGATCAACCTGGATGAGATCCTGGATGAAGACCGCACGGGCAGCCAGTCTGTGGAAGACCTGCAAAACAATGCGGAACGCCTCAAGAAAAGGCTGGAGAACATGGGTGAGATCAACCCAACAGCCATTGAAGCGTATACGGAAATGAAGAAACGTTACGAGTTCATCTTAGAACAGAAGAACGACCTGGTGACGGCTAAAGAATCCTTACTGCAAACTATCCAGGAAGTAGAATCCACGGCTAACCAGAAGTTCCTGGATACCTTTAACCAGGTGAAAGAGAACTTCATCCGGGTGTTCAAGGCTTTGTTCACGGAAGAAGATCAGTGCGATATGATCCTGAACGATCCTTCCAACCTGGCGGATACGGGTATTGAGATCATCGCTAAACCGAAAGGGAAACGCCCGGCGGCTATTACACAATTGTCCGGTGGAGAAAAAACCCTTACGGCTACGGCATTGCTCTTTGCTATTTACCTGATCAAACCAGCACCTTTCTGTATCCTGGATGAGGTGGATGCGCCATTGGATGATGCCAACGTAGGTAAGTTCACCAATATGATCCGCAAGTTCTCCGATAACTCCCAGTTCATTATCGTAACGCACAACAAGCAAACGATGGCGGCTGTGGATGTGATCTACGGGGTAACCATGCAGGAAGCCGGTGTAAGTAAACTGGTACCGGTGGATTTCAGGAGTCTGAATTAAAATTTACATCAACTTTTTATAAAGGTGTGCTGTTCTTACAGTACACCTTTTTTTATGGTACAATGATTGCCCACTTACCTCGAAAAAATAGTTGTAATGGATCTGAAGCCAAGTCAGTCACTTACAGAAACAGACGTAAGCAGGGGTTTAAAACTGGTAATTGGAGATGGGCTGGCTTCCGAAGCGATGACCACCTTAACAGGTGGTGCCTTCATTGTGGCCATGGCTATTCTGCTGGGTGCCAATAACCTGCAGCTGGGGTTAATAGCCGCATTGCCCACCCTGGTGAACCTGTTCCAGCTGATCTCTATCTGGCTGGTCCGGCGGTTTAACAACCGCCGTGCTGTAACGGTGACCTGTGCTTTCCTGGCCCGTTTTCCCCTGATCATTATTGGCATATTTCCGCTGCTCTGGCCGGAATGGACTACCATAGAGCTGATCATCCCCATTCTTTTCTTCTATTATTTTTCCGGTGCTATTGCCGGTGCCAGCTGGAATTCATGGATGAAAGACCTGGTGCCGGGCAATCAGCTGGGTGCTTATTTTGCCAAACGCAGCAGTTATATGCAAACGCTGAATGCGGTGTTAAGCCTGTTGCTGGCATTGGGCGTAGACTATATCCGTGATCATCAGCCATTGATGGAACTGAATGTATATGGCTGGATGTTCATTGCAGCGGGCATCATCGGGCTTTCCGGTACCATCTTCCTTTCCAAAACGCCGGAACCGCAGGTATATATGACCAAGGAGAATATCTTCCGTTTATTACGCGGCCCGTTAAAGGACAGTAACTTCAGGCGCCTGCTGATCTTCAATTCCGCCTGGGTGTTTGCGGTGAACATTGCGGCACCCTTTTTTACCGTTTTTATGATGAAGAGTATGGGGCTGGGGCTTTCTTATATCATTGGCCTCACCATCCTCAGCCAGGTGTCCAGCATCCTCACTATCCGGCTCTGGGGTATGTTTGCAGACCGGTACAGTAATAAAACCATTATTGCCATTGGTGCGCCTCTGTATATTCTGTGCCTCGTGGGCTGGTGTTTTGTGGGTATCTATTCCCAACTATGGCCTAACCTGGTGTTGCTGACGGGTATTCACATCGTGATGGGGTTTGCCAATGCGGGTATTAACCTGTCCCTCACCAATATAGGGCTGAAGCTGGCGCCGCAGTCGGACGCCATCTATTATCTTGCCACAAAGAATATTATTACAGCAGTGTTTTCTTCCCTCGCGCCGCTGGCGGGTGGATACCTGGCGGATTATTTCACCGGCCGCCATCTGAAGATAGATGCAGAGTGGGGGAGCCCTAACTGGACCAAAGCCTTTCACCTCGTGGAGCTGCATGAATGGAACTTCCTCTTTGCTTTCGGGGCGTTGCTGGCCCTGATAGCGGTGAACCGTTTAGCCAGGGTGAAGGAAACCGGAGAGGTGGAAAAGGACATGGTGGTGCGGATCATGCGCAGTACCATCCGGCATAACCTCAAGCAGAGCTTCCTGATAGGCAACCTGATGACGGGGTATTCCACTATTAAGAATGTTTTCAGGCGCAAGTTTTTTTAGAAAGGTGGTTATTCTTCCTTCAGGAGGATTTTCCCGTGTAAGTTTTTTAGAAAGGTGGTTATTCTTCCTTCAGGAGGATTTTCCGGCGTAAGTTTTTTAGAAAGGTGGTTATTTTTCCTTCAGGAGGATTTTCCCGGCGTAAGTTTTTTTAGATAAGTGATTATTCCAGCCCCTCTTATTTTCAGCCGCAGGTTTTTTTGATGGGTGGATTTGAATATTAGCGGAAGCGCAGTATTTTGGGAGTTATATCTTTTCGGGCTATGATTAAATTGATCGGATGTGCTTTAGCGGGGCTGGCGCTTATGTCGTGTGGTAACCAGGGGAAGTCCCCCAAAGCTGATTCCATTGCCATGCGTCAGCAATACGCGGAATCCCCGGTGCTGACGGCAGAACAATCCCTCCAACATTTAAAAGCGGAAGACGGGTTCAGTGTTCAGCTGGTAGCAGCTGAACCGCAGGTAATTGTACCCGTGGCAATGACCTTTGATGAAAAGGGCCGCCTCTGGGTAGCGGAGATGACCGGTTATATGCCGGATACTTCGGGTACCGGCGAAAATGCCATGAACGGCAAGATCGTGATCCTGGAAGATACAACAGGAGATGGCGCTATTGATAAACGTACGGTATTCCTGGATTCCCTGGTATTACCCCGTGCCTTGTGCATCATAGAGAATGGCCTCCTCGTTGCCGAGCCTCCCCGGCTCTGGTTTGTTGAAATAAACGGCGATAAAGCCGGCAAACGCACCCTTGTGGATTCAGCCTATACAGAAGGTGGTAATGTGGAACACCAGCCCAACGGCCTCCTGCGGGCTATGGACAACTGGATCTACAATGCCAAATCCAATAAAAGATACCGGAAAGAAGGTAACCGCTGGTTGAAAGAGGATACACATTTCCGCGGCCAGTGGGGCATTACCCAGGATAATTACGGCCGCCTGTTCTATAACAACAACTCAGAGAACCTGCTGGGAGATTATTTCTCACCGGGACTGGGCGCCGCCAATCCTAATCAGCGCAATGTAAAAGGGTATGATGAAAACATCGTACCGGATAACAATGTATATCCTGCCCGGCCAACGCCGGGTGTGAACCGTGGTTACATGAAAAAGGTGCTGGACGATAGTCTCCGCCTGATCAGGTTCACCGCAGCATGCGGCCCGGTGATCTACCGCGCAGGGCTATACGGCGCGGCATATGAAGGCAATGCTTTTGTGGCGGAACCTTCCGCCAACCTCATAAAGCGCAATATCCTGGAAGACAGTGGTTACCAGGTGAAAGGTAAACAGGCTTACAAAGGCCGTGAATTCCTGGCCAGTACAGATGAACGCTTCCGCCCTGTAAACCTTAATGTTGGACCGGATGGTGCTTTGTATGTATTGGATATGTATCGCGGTATCATCCAGCACAGGACCTTCATCACTCCTTATCTCAAAAATGAAATTGCTGTACGTAAGCTCACAGATCCTTTGAACTGCGGGCGTATCTATCGTATACTACCTAATGGTGCAAAACCAACGCCATTCAAGCTTACAACAGATCCGGCACAACTTGTTGCAGCGTTGGATCATCCAAATGGATGGATCCGGGATAAAGCACAGCAAATGCTGGTAGATGGTAAATATGCATCTGTTATTCCATTGTTAAGGCAACGCCTGGCCGATGTGAGCAAACCGATTGGCCTGTTCCACGCTTTATGGACACTGGAAGGCCTGCATGCATTGAACGTAGCAGATGTAAAAGCATTGACGAAGCAGCCGGATGTAACCATTAGAACACAGGCCATCTGGACTTTACCTTCTATCCTCAATAACAGTAATAAAGCAGCCGTTGCAGATATCCTGATCGGTTTGTTAATAGATAAGCAGCTGGCGCCCTCCCTGGCGCTTGTGCTCCCTGCTTTGAAAAAGCTGGATGCAGGCATGGCCAAACGTCTATCTGATGCGCTCTTCTACGGTTTCCCGAAAGATGTTTTTGTAGCAGATGCGCTGATCAGTAATGCAAAAGACCAGGAAGCAGCGTTGCTGGATGAAGTGATAGCATGGAACCCGGATACCAACCTGGTGATCCGCCGTCACCTGCAAAAGGTATTAAAAGACATCGCTAACCGCCGGAAAGCCAGCCAGGGCGATGCATTGGCAAAAGAATTCCCGCGCGGCAACCTGATATTTAAAACCGTTTGCCAAACCTGCCATGGTGCAGATGGAGAAGGCATCCAATCCCTTGCACCACCTTTGAACCATTCTGAAATTGTAACCGGTAAAAAGGAAAGACTGATCGCCATTGTATTGTTTGGATTGACCGGTCCGGTAGAAGTGAATGGCAAATTGTACAAAGCCCCTGAGATCAATGCGGACATGCCGGGGATTGGCAGTAATGATGAATTCTCTGACGGGGATATTGCGCAGCTTATGAGCTTTATCCGCAACGCATGGGGTAATAAAGCAGAGAAGGTAACGGAGAAGGATATACTGAGTGTGCGGGGGAAATATAAAGGCCGGCAGAAGTCTTTCACCATGGAAGAATTTAAATAAAAAAAACCGGTACTGGCTGAACAGTACCGGTACATACTCCCACAGTACCACGCCTACTTTGAATTCATTTGATTGATCAACGCGAGCAGCGCAGTTTCTGAAACTTCCTGCGGATCAAATGTTACACCCGTATAGGTTTTGCCTGCCAGGGGCGCTGCAATGGTTACATCTTTCATCTCTGCATAGAACTTGCCATTCACTGCACTGATAGCCAGGAAGGTACCTTCCAGCCCGATGGGGATAGATGTCTGATAACTGTGAAATCCTTTTTTACCAGCTGGTGCATTCAGGATCACATTGTATAGTTTAACGAGTGAGTTCTCATTCTTCGGTTTAAAGAACAGCATGCTGGGTTGTTCACCACCATAGGCCGCACTTGTTTCCTCATTGAAGTTATTAGCGAAGTAACCCATTACCGTAGTTTTAACGCCGGGGATATTATAGAGCACATCACAATTGCGCCAGTTCAGCAAAGAATCCAGTTTGAAATCCAGCGTACCGGTAGTGCCGTTGAATAAGGCATAACCATTCGCCTGTGTCCATTGGATACCCTTGTTCACGGCGTATTGCTGGGTGATGGTCACCGCAGTGTTCTCATGGTCATAACCAGTGGAAGTATAAGTAACCAGGGAATCTCCATCCCATATAGGCATTTCCCTGATCTGTGCTGCCGGTTTAGCGATCACCTGTACCAGTACAGCAGAATCCTTCTTCAATTGCAACTGGTTATTATTCTGGGAAGCTTTTACAAAGAATTCTCCGTAGGACACGAGGATGCCGCCATCTGTAGTAGTGGAAGGTTTGTTACCCAGGATCATTTCACTCACTTTGGTGATCTCTTTTATATCTACCACCACATTGCCGGTAACAACCTGGCCGGAGGCGTTAACGAATGCACCGGCGGGTATTTTATATTTGGTGCCTTTGGAGGTACTGATCACGCCGCCGGTGCTGGCGTCCACGGTAAAGCGTTCAACGGCGGGGCCATTTTTGGCAAAGAATTCGGTAATTAAGGCAGCATCCCTGTTCTGCGGTGTTTCAGGCGCATCGCTCTTGTTACAGGAAATAATGCTGAGAGCTGCAATCGCAGAGAGGAACAGTGGTTTTAAGGATAATGTTTTCATACTTGCTTTTGTTTGTTTGCAAGTAGATCAGCAGATGTTCCTTTTTGTTACCCCCTTATTTTAATTTTTTGTAAAAACGATCTTATCGCCGTATTTCACCTTGTATTTATCAGCAAAGCCGGCGTTGGTTTCCACTACATATTTGGCTTTCTTGAAGGAGGGGAGGCTCTCTTCAGATAAAGGGGTGGCGTATTTCTGGATGGATACGATCTCCTGGTCTGCCCCTACATACATGATATCCAATGAAATGTAGGTGTTTTTCATCCAGAAGGATTGTTCTTCCGCTTCCGCAAAGATGAACAGCATGCCCTGTGTATCCTGCATGGATTTGCGGTCCATGAGCCCCCTGGCGCGTTCTTCATCTGTTTCAGCTATCTCAATATCAATGGTTTTGATGGTATCGCCTTTTTCCTTGCCGATGAAAGAAAGTACCCCTTCTTTTTTGAAAACCGGGCCATTATCCGCTGCAGGAGCCGGAGCTGTTACGGTAGAAACAGCAGATGAGTCCGCCTGTGTGCCGGTTGGTTGGTTCTGGCAGGAAGCCATATACAGGCTGCCCCATGCAGCCAGTATGATGATCTTAAAATTCATAAATATCAGTTGAGTAATTCTTCTTCTGAAAAAACAACGTCACCATAATCCTTTATCTCATTATACACGGTATCCCGTTCTACCGGAACTCTGCCAGCCTGTTTAATGAGCATGGCCAGTTGTGCGGTGTTCATGGAAGGGTTCTGTTCTTCTGAACCTGCCATGGAATAGATCTTGGTGGTGTCATCGATAGTGCCATCCAGATCGTTCACCCCAAAGGAAAGGGTGAGCTGTGCGGTATTCCTTCCCAGCATAGGCCAATAGGCTTTCAGGTGAGGGAAGTTATCCATGTACAACCTGGCAACGGAATACATCTTGAGGTCTCCCACAATGGTGGATTCCGGTATATGTGCCATGTCGTTCTGTTTGTTGCGGAACTTCAGGGGAATGAAGGTATTGAACCCGCCTGTTTCATCCTGCAGCTGGCGGAGGCGCTCCATATGATCTATGCGGTGCCAGTATTCTTCAATATGGCCATAGAGCATGGTAGCGTTGGAATGCATACCCAGTTTATGGGCAATGCGGTGAATTTCCAGCCAGCCGTCTCCGTCCACTTTATCGTGGCAGATCTGGTTGCGGATATCAGGATGGAAGATCTCTGCGCCGCCACCCGGTAAGGACTGCAGGCCGGCTTCATGCATTTTTTTCATGCCTTCTTCCGTGCTGAGTTTTGCTTTGCGGAACATATAGTCCAGCTCTACCGGTGTGAAACCTTTCACATGCAGGTCAGGGCGGTGTGCCTTGATCTTTTGCATGAGTTCAATAAAGAAATCCAGGTTCATTTTGGGATGTACGCCACCTACAATGTGTACTTCTGTAACAGGCTGGCTATCGTACTTCTTTACAATGTCCAGCATCTGGTCGATGCTAAGTTCCCAACCTTCTTCACGGTTTTTGTATAACCTGGAATAAGAGCAGAATTTGCAGGTAAATACGCAAACGTTGGTAGGTTCTATATGAAAATTACGGTTGAAGTAGGTTTTGTTGCCATGTTTCCTTTCTCTTACATGGTTGGCCAGTGCACCGAGTACGCCGATATCTCCTTTCTCAAACAGCGTTACGCCGTCTTCCTGCGTAAGCCTTTCCTGTTGCAAAACTTTGTCAGCGATCCGGCGTATATCCTTGTCCAGAGAAGCGGCATTGAGTATGGTCAGTAGTCCCGGCTGTGTTGCTATGGTCGTCGTCATTTTGCTTTCACTATTTTATAAGTCCTCACCTGTTGCGTGTAAAACAACTTCACAAAGTAAACACCATTTGCCCCATTTACCAAATCAATTGTCACCCTGTTACCCACGCGGGCTAACGGTTGCTGCTGATATACAAGCCTTCCCGAGGCATCAAAAAGAGCAATGCCCAGCAGGTCTTCCGGCCAGGTGCTGAACTCAACATAAAACTGCCGGCTGAAAGGATTGGGCCATATAAGAATGCCTTTATCCCGGAGGGTGCTGTTCACATCCTTTTTGAAGATATTGACCTGGTCTATATACACATTGTTCTCGTAATTGGTGGTATTGCGGAACACTACCCTGAATTGCTTATTCCGGATAAAAGGGGTAAGGTCTACCGTGTCCGTACGCCATTCGCTGGCGGCAGGAACAAATTCCTGGGTGGTAGGGATGGTCCTGGTAACCAGCGAGCTGCCCCATTTCTTATAACCGGTGGGAATGAATGTTTTACCACAGTCCGTTGTCAGCAATACTTCCAGTGTATCCCAGGGATTATTGGGCATGCCAACAGGACTGGCAGTAGCAGCGGCGAGGTCAAAAGAGAGGAAGATAGAGTCTGCATTGGCAGCATCTACTATCGGGCCAAGCAGGTCATCTATTTCATCATTGCGGGCATAGCCGAGGTTGCGCATCAATGCAGCACCGGCGCTGCCTTTGCTGCCAATGGTGGAACGCTCCCAGGTAAAGCTCCTGTCAGGATTTGAGATACTGAATCCGGCAGGAGGGAAGAGCGTATTATCAAAGTTTTCTGTAAATGGTATGCTTACTTCACGGCGGTAGCTGAAGTTCACAGCCGTCGTATCATTATCCGGCTGATCGTCTGCTGCGCCGTTTGGTTGAACGGTATATGCTTTTAAGGTGGAATTGCCTTCCCCGGCCGTAAGAACAGGGAGGGTAACTTCTGTTTGCTGCAGCATGGTGAGGCTGCCCGTCCAGCTGTAATTTACCGGTGTACCGCCGTTGATGGTGTAACGGATGGTTACGCTGGTGAGCGTTTCAGATCCGCGGTTCTTTAAAGTCACAACGGGTGTTTGTCCTGCTTCGCAGAGATAACCCTGCGGTTTGGCTATTGCAGTAATGCCGGCGTCTTTCGTTTTCAGGTTCACAGGGGTGCAGCCGTCTGAAGTGATCAGGGAAGCCCTTTGTGCATCTATCGCATTCCGCATACGGTCTGTTTGCCCTGTGGTGAAAAGGTACATGCAGGCATCATTCACATAATCCATGTAATTCATGAACATGATACCGGGAGCAACGTTGGTGCAATTGTCCAGCTGCGGGAAAGCGGGGCAGTTGTAGGTGTGATCGCTCTGCAGGGGCGTATCGTCCACGCCGTCATCCTGTGTACAACCACCATTATCATCAGCCCAGGTATGTTTCAGTCCAAAGAAGTGCCCTATTTCATGCGTCAGCGTGCGGCCCAGGTTAAAGGGAGCCTGTGCGCTGCCCATTCTGCCAAAGGCCCTGTAATCCACTACCACGCCATCTTCTGCAGTAGGGAATATATTGCCGGGAGGGGTGGCTACGCCCAGGTAATCACTGGCCAGGTCACATACCCAGATGTTCAGGAAGCGGGTGTTATCCCAGCCGGGCGCACCGCCGGAACTGGTATATTTTACTTCACTGGCGCTGCTATTCACTGAAAAGGCAGCATGTGTAGTGGTGGTGCGGGTGATACCGGAAGAAGGGTCCCCGTCCGGCGTACGTACGGCCAGGCAGAACTGGATCTGCGGGTTGCCTGTCCGGGCCTGCCATACGGCTGGTACTTTATTGATATCTGTATTAGCGGCCAGGTAATCCAGGTTAAGTGCTGCCAGCTGGTCCAGGATCTGCTGGTCTGTTACCTGGGAAGGGTTGGGTAATACAACATGTACTACTACGGGGATATTGATGAGCGGATTTACACGGAAGAGCCTGTTGTCCGGTCTTTTCTTCTGAAGGTCCAGTTCTATAGCCTGCATCCTTTTTGCCAGTTTGGGTTGTGCCGCCAGCTTTTGTGCCAGCACTTCCGCAGTACCACATTTGCGTTGGGCAAAGCTTCCAAAACCTAAGAAAACGAATATGGAGATCAGGGTAAAGTTACGCAAGTTGTGTTCATTATAGGTGATAGTGAATAGTATATGCAAAAAATGCACGGTTTTCCTTCCTGTAAATGTACTCACACTAGGCGAAATCTGCGTTATTTTTCGATTAACGGACTGTTTTTCCGGTTGAATGATCAGGATAAGGCGCCGGCTATGCAACCACACATCAAACAGGCGATGGTGCCACCTATCAGGGCCCTTACGCCGAGTTCCGTGAGGTTCTTCCGCTGATTGGGTGCCAGCTGGCTGATCCCCCCGATCTGGATGCCTATAGAAGCAAAGTTGGCAAAACCGCAAAGTGCATAGGTAGCGATCAGTAACGACTTGGGATTGGTGATCAGGTTAGCGGCCTTCATCTCTCCCAGGGATTTATAGGCCAGGAATTCATTCAGGATGGTTTTTTCACCTAATAACTGGCCGATGCTGAGCATATCCTGCGAGGGTACGCCAATGATCCAGGCAATAGGGGAGAACACATACCCCAGGATCAGTTGCAGGGATAATTCCTTATACCTTCCCCCGCTGATGGCATTGATCTCCGCATTCAGGTTGGTTTGATCACCTACCCATCCCAGCATGGCATTCAGCACATACATCATAGCGGTAAAAACAATCAGCATAGCGCCTACATTCACGGCGAGTTTCAACCCGTCTGTAGTACCCAGCGAAAGGGCATCAAGGAAGTTATCGCCCAGTTTTTCTTTCGGTATCTTCAGTTCCTTGGAGATCAGGTGTTCCTTTGTTTCCGGGAATAATATTTTAGAGCAAACGATGGCGGCAGGCGCACTCATAATGCTCTGGCTGAGCATGTGTAAGGCAAAATATTCCTGCTGTGTTACATCCGTTCCTCCCAGCATACCAACATAGGCAGCCATTACGCTACCCGCGGTGTTGGCCATACCACCGATCATAATGCAAAGGATCTCAGAGCGGCTCATGCCTTCCAGGTAAGGGCGGATCATCAGCGGCGCTTCCGTTTGGCCCAGGAAAATATTAGCGGCGGTAGAGAGACTTTCAGCACCGGAGATCTTCAGTTTATTCAGGAGATAAGCAAAGATGTATACGATCTTTTGCAGGATGCCCAGGTAGTAAAGAATGGAAGAAAGCGCTGCAAAAAAAATGATGTTCGGTAATACCTGCACCGCAAAAATATAAGCCCAGTTACCGCTGGCATCTGCCAGTGCGCCGAACATGAATTCTGTACCGGCATGACTGTTATTGATCAGCGCCACAAAAGAACTGGATACGGAAGAAAGAACGCTGCGGAATATTTCAGGATTACATAAACGCGTAAATACACAAACAGCCAAAAGGATGCAGGCGGTGAGGATGGTCCATTTCAGCAATTCCAGAGAGCGCTTCTGCAGTATTTTGATCATGGCAACAATGGGCACAAGACCTATTGTAAATGCAATGGCCGGAAAAGCATACTGATGGCTGCGGATGATACCAAAATAGAAACCTGCCAATCCTGCCAGTGCCAGCAGCCAGCTCAGTGCATCTTTGGGCAGATCAAAACCTTCCTGCTGTTTCCTGCGGAAACGGTTATAGGTGAAGATCAATACCATGATGATGAAGAGCTCCCAGAAAACGGGTTGCCCGCCGGCCTGGGTGTTGAGTACGCCCATAGCAAACATAACCTGTGCAAAGATGCCCAGCCCTACCAGTTTCCAGTTAATGGCTTTTCGATTATTGCTTAGCAGATAACAAACCAGGATAAGAAAGAACATTCCCAGGAATCCACGGGTAAGATTTTCCCAATGTAGCATGCATTAACAGGTTTGGTTGTGAGGTTGCATATTATAGAGCAAAATAAGGGAAAGTAGCCATATGAAGAGAAAAAGGTGTGCAATTTATTTGATAATGCGGCGGTGTTATATGAAAATTAATATTATATAGTTAACTTGCGCCAGATTTTTCAATAATTCCCGAGTGGCCTTTACCCTTACCTAAGTATGTTAAGATTCAACCGTTTGTTTATCTGCCTATGCGTACTCTTTATTCCCGGTATAGCAACCGCACAAACTGCAGGATTCCTGGCACCGGATACGGTCTGCGTTAATGAGCCCATCAATCTTCAGAATACTTCTGCCGGCATTACCAATTACTTATGGAACTTTTGTTCCGGTACGGTATATAGTGCGCCTCAACTAACCAACCTTGGCAATCCGGGAGGTAATTTTACTGACCCGGTATTCTCTGCTATCGCCAAAGAAGGGAATAACTACTATGTGTTTGTAGTCAATAATACGCATCGGGACCTGGTAAGACTTGATTTCGGCAGCAGTTTGCTGAATACGCCAACGTCCATCCGTCTGCCGAACCTGGTACCGCCCAGCGGGGAAGGTATCCAGATCGTGCAGGATGCTGCAGGCTGGCATGCAATCATTGTAGGAGGAACCGTGGCACAGGGTTCAAGGATTGTGCGGGTAGATTTCGGAGCTTCTCTGGCTAATAATGCACCCACCGTTACCAACTGGGGGAATATAGGAGGTATGGCTTATCCTACAGATCTGTATATTTTCCAGGAAGGAGGCAGGTATTATGGCTTCACCAATAACTTTCAAGACGCCACCATTACCCGGCTGGATTTTGGAACTGACTTCAGCAATCCGCCAACGGGTTTTAACATGGGTAACTTCGGTGGTTTGATGAACAGACCTTCCGGTATTTTTGCGGTGCAGGAAAACGGCAACTGGTACCTGCTCGTAACCAATGAAGGTTCCAATAAACTGGTGCGGTTAAATTTCGGGCCTTCGCTGCTGAATAACACGCCCACTGCGGTAGACCTTGGTAATCCCGGAAATGTATTTAACCATCCCCGGGATATCAGTGTTGTGAAAGAGTGCGGCCAAACGATGGCTGTAGTGGTGAATGGTATCCTCAATGGTACTCCCTCTATTTCCCGCCTGAACTTTGCGGGTGGGGTAGCTGGAACACCCAGTGGTACTGACCTGGGTAATCCGGGATCAACACTCGCTTTCCCTGCTTCCATTTCTTCTGTGTTCCGTGTGGATAATGAATTGTATGCATTCATTCCAAATGTGCAGAATGGCACCATGTCCCGCGTGGCATTCAGGAGCTGTTCGGATGCGAGCATTCCAAATGCAACAACCGCCACGCCGCCTGCTTTCCACTATACACGCCCCGGGCATTATACGGTGAACCTGATCACGGATGAAGGAACGGCTTTCCAGCAGAGTTTCTGTAAGAACATTGTGGTATTAGATCCTCCTGTTGTAACACTTGGAACGGATATCATTGTTTGTAATGGAGCAACCGTTAACCTGAATGCCGGCGGAGGGTTCAGCCGTTATTCCTGGAGTACCGGTGCTAATACACAACAGATATCTGTGACCACCAACGGACTGTATGATGTAACGGTAGACAATGGCGGATGTACAGCAACAGACCAGATACAGGTAACGTTCAATAATATCATGACCGTCAATCCGGTTACCACAGATATTGATTGTACGCATTCCACCGGTACCGCTACTATTGGCGTCACGGGCGGCACTGCGCCTTACAGGTATACCATGGACAACGGAACGGAAACCACCGGTAATGTGTTCTCCAACCTGGCGCAGGGAAATCATATCATCAGCGTAAGGGATGCGGTTGGATGTATCACCACTGAAACTTTTGCTATCAATATTGATAATACAAGGATCATCCGCTTCACCGCATCCGGGCAGAATCCCACATGCTTTGGCTTACAGGATGGTACTATCTCAGTGTTGGTAACACAGGGTATTCCTCCTTTTGAATTTGCGCTGGGAACACAGCCGCCTTTTCAAACGCAACCGGACTTTACAGGATTAGCGGGAGGTACCTATAAAATATATGCACGGAACGGTGTTTGTCTGGATAGCCAGATGGTGACGCTGGTAGCACCTGCACAGGTTGTTGCAACGGTAGCAACCCTGGATGAGATGTGTGATAATGGAAATGGTTCAGCCCGTGTTACTGTTACAGGCGGCACTGCGCCTTACGATATCCTGTGGAGTGATGGCAGCACCAATACTACACTCACGGGCCTGTCTGCAGATGATTACAGTGTAACAGTGAGTGATGTGAATGGTTGCGGCAGCACAACAAATTTCAGCATTGCCAATAACCGGACAGACCGTGTGCGGATCATTAATAACGATACAACGATCAATATCGGGGATGAGATCATACTGAGAGCAGAAAATGCACCTGATTATGTATGGGAACCAATAGATGGCGGGCTGAGCAGTTTAACCGGCGCCATTACCAGCGCAAGGCCGGTGAGAGATACAAGGTATATTGTGCGTACGCTTACGGGCACTAACTGTATCACTTCAGATACGGTGAATGTAACGCTCACTTATAACAGATCTTTCCAGATGCCTACTGCATTTTCTCCCAACAGGGATGGTGTGAACGATCTGTTCCGTCCTAAAAGCCAGGGGCTGGTAGTGTTTCATATGCTCATTTACAACAGGTGGGGGCAGTTGCTGCACCAGACTGCAGATCAGCGGAAAGGATGGGATGGTAAATTCAATAATGCTCCGGCGGATATAGGCACTTATATCTACGTAGTAGAGTATGGATTCTGGGATGATACCGGGAAAGTAGTGATAGAAAAGAAACAGGGTTCTTTTACCCTGATACGATAATAAAAAAGGGCCGCTCAAATGAGCGGCCCTTTCAATTTTATGCTTTCTCTAAAGATTAGAGGTTTGCCTGAATTTTCTTTTCCAGTACAGATCTTGGAACAGCGCCCACCTGCTTGTCTACCACCTGGCCATTTTTGATGAACAGGATAGCAGGAATGCTGGTAATGCCGTAGTTCATGGAGATCTGAGGGTTGTTGTCTACATTCACTTTACCTACGTTCACTTTACCATCGTAGTCTTTAGACAATTCTTCGATCACTGGTCCGATTGCGCGGCAAGGACCACACCATTCTGCCCAAAAGTCTACCACGGTTAATTTATCCGAATTCAATACACTGGATTGAAAGTTCGCATCTGTGAATTCTAAAGCCATTTTTATAGATTTAAAAGTTTATAATTTCTATGATTGGTTTCTGTGTTTCGCTCTGCAATATATGCAAAAACTAAACCGGTGTAAAAGTACTGCTTTTTTGACACGCCTACTTATTGATTGTGTCAATATAGATATCGATATCCGGCTGTTTCATTAAGAACTGCGCCAGTTCGTCATTCATCTCAATATGCCGGTTAAAAGTATGCAGTTTTACGGTCAGATCTTCCTGCCGGTCTATCAACTGCATGTAAATCTCACATTTCCCCGGGTTTTTAGCCGCGTTGTCCACCAGGAAGTCGATAATCTCCGGCGTAATGTGCTGCGGCATGGTAACCAGCCCTAATTTCTTCGTATGAGCCCTTTTTACCTCCTGTAGCAGGTGCATGCCCTGGATCTTGAATTCGTACTCGTTTTCGTTAAAACGCTTGGATTTGAAGGCGCCATTCACATATAAACAGAGTCCCGCCTTGAAATGGGTGGTGAATTTCAGAAAATCCTCACTCCAGAGGGCAAATTCGAACTTCCCTGTCATATCCTCCAGGGTCATGATGCCGAACTGTTTATTGTTCCGGGAGATCCTTTCCACCGCGCTGGTCACAAAAACAGCCATGCGGAAGGAGCGTTCCCGGCCCTTATTGTTGTCAGAAGCCACAGAAATGAGGTTCTGGTAGTCCAGCACCTCCTGGATGGTGTTCATATTGTAATACTTCATCTCAAACTTATAATCGTCCAGCGGATGCCCGGAGATATAGATCCCCGTCACATCCCTTTCATTATTAAGTTTGATGGTCAGCGGCCACTGATCGCAGTTGGGGATCTTGGGCGGCTGGATGTCCAGCATCATGTCATCTCCAAAGAGGCCGCCTGAATTCTGGCTGCCGGCCTGTACCTGCTGCCCGAACTTCACGATCTTATCCAGCCCGGTGGTGTTATCACCATCTGCTTTGTAGAAGTATTGTGCCCGGTGCAGTTCCGGGAAGCAATCGAAGGCGCCTGACATGGCCAGGGCTTCCATAGACTTCTTGTTCACCGCACGTTGGTTCACCCGCTTCACCATATCGAAAATGGTAGCGTATGGCCCGTCTTTTTCCCGTTCTTCAATAATGCTTTCAATAGCTGCTTCACCCACACCTTTCAGGCCAGCCAGTCCAAAACGTACCTGGCCTCTTTTATTCACGGCAAAACCTTTGTAAGATTCGTTCACATCAGGTGGCAATACATCCAGGCCCATGCGTTTACATTCTTCCATGAAGAAGGTGATCTTTTCCAGGTTACTGGCGTTGTTCAGTACAGCAGCCATGTATTCAGCAGGGTAGTGGGCTTTGAGATAAGCCGTCTGGTAAGCCACAAAGGCATAACAGGTGGAGTGGGATTTGTTGAACGCGTAGGAGGCGAATGCTTCCCAGTCCGTCCAGACCTTATCACACATTTTCAGATCATGGCCGTTCTCTTTACAGCCTGCCATGAACTGTGCTTTCATTTTATCCAGTACCGCCTTCTGTTTCTTACCCATGGCCTTCCGCAGTACGTCCGCATCACCTTTGGAGAAGTTAGCCATCTTCTGGCTGAGCAGCATCACCTGTTCCTGGTATACGTTGATCCCGTAGGTTTCTGCGAGGTATTCTTCCATGATGGGCACATCGTACACCACCGGCTCCAATCCGTGCTTACGGCGGATAAAGGTGGGGATGTATTCCAACGGGCCGGGGCGGTACAAGGCGTTCATGGCAATGAGGTCAGCAAACTTATCCGGCTTCAGCTCGCGGAGGTACTTTTGCATCCCCGGGCTTTCAAACTGGAAAGTACCGTTGGTTTCTGCTTTCTGGTATAATTCGTAGGTGAGGGCATCATCCAGCGGAATATCATCTATCACAATGTCTATACCATGGTTCTTTTTAATAAGCTGGAGAGCATTCTTGATAATGGTGAGGGTCTTCAGACCCAAAAAGTCCATCTTGATCACGCCGGCGCTTTCAATGATGTTTCCTTCAAACTGGGTCACCAGCAGGTCGGAATCTTTCGCTACCGCAACGGGGATCAGTTCAGAGAGGTCCTGCGGCGCAATGATGATACCCGCCGCGTGGATACCGGTGTTCCGTACGGAACCTTCCAGTACGCAGGCTTCCCGGAGCACCTCTGCCTGCAGATCGTTTCCTTTGATCAGTTCCCGGAGTTTCTTCACATTTTCAATATCCTCACCGGCCAACCCTTCTTTTTCCTGGAGGCTTTTTTCACCTTCCAGCGGCGCGTTGAAAATGCGGGAGAGCTGAATACCGGGTTTATCCGGTACCATTTTGGCCAGGATGTTGGATTCCATGAGTGGCAGGTCCATTACACGGGCTACGTCTTTGATACTCATTTTAGCCGCCATGGTACCGTAGGTGATGATCTGCGCTACCTGTTGCTTGCCGTATTTCTCAACAACGTAATCAATTACTTTCTGACGGCCTTCATCATCGAAGTCCGTATCAATATCCGGCATGCTCTTACGTTCCGGGTTAAGGAAACGCTCAAACAGCAGGTCGTATTTAATAGGGTCAATATTGGTGATACCAATGCAATAAGCTACGGCAGATCCTGCCGCAGAACCACGGCCCGGGCCGATGAATACACCCAGATCACGACCGGCTTTGATAAAGTCGGATACAATGAGGAAGTAGCCGGCAAATCCCATCTTCTCAATAACATCCAGCTCAAAGTTGATACGCTCTTCAATTTCCGCCGTCATTTCTGCATAACGCTTATGCGCACCTTCCATGGTAATATGGCGGAGGTATTGGTCCTGTGTGAAAAAGTTGGCAGGGATAGGGAAGTTGGGCAGCAGAATGTCCCGCTTGAGGTCCAGCAGTTCTATCTTATCAACGATCTCATTTGTATTGTCTATCGCCTGCGGAAGATCAGAGAACAGTTTTGTCATTTCATCCGTGGTCTTGAAAAAGAACTCATCGTTATAAAATGCGAAACGTTTATTCTTTGTCATCACATCATCGTCAGAAAAGTCCTTCATAGTAGGCGTACTTTTCTTTTCGCCGGTGTTGATACAAAGCAGGATGTCGTGTGCGTTGGCGTCTTTTTTATCAACGTAGTGAGAGTCATTGGAGGCAATGATCTTCACGTTGTATTTATGTGCAAATCTTACCAGTACTTCATTCACGGTGATCTGTTCAGGAATGCCGTGGCGTTGCAGCTCTACGTAGAAGTCTTCTCCGAATATATCCAGCCACCATTTGAATTCTTTTTCCCCGGCTTCTTCTCCATAACGCAGGATAGTTCTTGGAACGGAAGCACCGAGGCAGCAGGTGGTAGCGATCAGCCCCTTATGATATTGAAGGATCAGTTCTTTATCGATACGGGGATATTTACCATACAGCCCTTCCGTGAATCCCATGGAACAGAGTTTGATGAGGTTGCGGTAACCTTCATCATTTTTTGCAAGCATCACCTGGTGGTAACGTGCATCTTTTTCTTCCCTTGTAAACTGGCGCTTGTGGCGGTTCTCCACCACATAAAATTCGCAGCCCACAATAGGCTTCACTTTCAGGCGTTTATCCTTTGGATCTTCCGGATTTAACTTGTTATTGTATGCTTCTGCAACAAATTGAAATGCACCGAACATGTTACCATGGTCAGTGATGGCAAGAGCGGGCATGTTATCCGCCATTGATTTCTTGTAGAGCGACTTAATATCGGCAGCTCCGTCCAGCAGTGAGAACTGCGTATGCACGTGCAGGTGAGAAAATTTCATTTTTTCAGATTGTATGGAAGCAGACTAAACGGCAAAAATCGACATTTTTTTTATATTGCAGACTTTTAAAACTGGTGTTCATGATTAGAAGAACGGGGAAAATGTATCTGATATTGCCAATATGCGCACTCCTGCTGGGAAGTTGCGCACTGCTGAAGCCTCGGCAGGAAACGGCAAAAGAAACAACGGCAAAACCTGCAAAAGAAAAATTAGTGTTTATTGACGGCATTGCTACTCCCCGTGAAGGTAAAACTTCTGAACATCGTACAAAAAACCGCAATACTTCTATTTACTCCGTACCTACCGGTGTAAACAGTATTGAAGAAGCCAGGCCCTGGCAATTTAAATATGCCCAGCTGCTGGACCTGCCGGTAGAAGATGTGGTGAATGAAAAACTATTTGGTTTTATTGAAGACTGGTGGGGCACTCCTTACCAGATGGGAGGAAGTTCCAAAAGCGGTATCGACTGCTCCAATTTTGTAAATACACTCATGGCTGCCGTTTTCCAGATCAACCTGGTGGGCAATTCCGTTCAACTCTATAGCCAGGTCAAAAAACTCCATAAACGTGGCGAGCTCCAGTTAGGCGACCTGGTATTCTTTGCCATCAACCGCAAAAAGCGCATTTCCCATGTAGGCATCTACCTGGAGAACGACCGTTTTGTACATGCCTCTTCCAGCGCGGGTGTTATGATCAGCGACCTGCGGGAATCTTACTGGGTAAGGTACTATGCCGGTGCCGGCAGGATCAATTAAGTACTCATTTACCGGGTAAGAGTACTATGCCGGCAGGATCAATAATACTCATCTACCAGGTAAGGGTACTATGCCGGCAGGATCAATAATACTCATCTACCAGGTAAGGGTACTATGCCGGCAGGATCAATTAACGCTTGTTTTTCATATTATCATTAAATGCAGGTTGACTTTTGTATTTTTGCCCCGTTTTAAAGCAATCTGTTAATTATGGGCTTTGATATTGCTGCGGTTAATTTCCTGTTCTTTGCCAAAAAGAAGAACGTCAACTTTACGAAAACACTCATGCTGGGGCGTCATAGCTACCAGCTGAGCGCCACCGATCTGCAGAAATGCCTGGTAAAGAATGGCCGGCCGGCCGGAGAAGCTGCGGCTTTACTCAAAGAAGACCGGGAATATGTGGAACCTTTCCTCCATTCCCTGGGTGCTGTAACCGTGCATAGTATGGATGCTTCACATTACGAGAATGCCACCCTCGTGCATGATCTGAATAAACCAATACCGGAAGAACTGCAGCAGCAATATGACCTGGTGATAGATGCCGGTACGCTGGAACATGTATTTAATTTCCCGCAGGCCATCAGCAATGCCATGCAAATGGTAAAACCAGGCGGTCACTTCCTGAGCATCAACATTGCTAATAACTTCTTCGGACATGGGTTTTACCAGTTCAGCCCGGAGCTGTTCTACCGCGTATTATCACCGGAGAATGGATATGCAATGGAACAAGTGTATTTCACCACCACGCGCCCCTTTGCGCCCTGGTATGAAGTGCCTGATCCTAAAGTAGTGAAGAGCAGGATCCTGCTGGAAAATGCAAGGCAATCCTACCTGCTGGTGCTGGCAAAGAAAACGGCGCATCAGCCTTTATTCACCACCACACCGCAGCAGAGTGACTATGAATTCATTCTCTGGCAGCAGGAGGGTACACAGGAGGCTAAAAGCAAAGGTGCCATTCAATCTCTCGCAGCTATGCTGCCCGAAACATGGAAGGATAAAATACGGCAATGGCGGAAGGCTGTCAGGGATAAAAGGTTGCAGGTGATCACCAAAGATTACGGCAACGGGCTAAAAGATTTTTTCAGGAAAGTAAATAACTAAGTTATGGATCTGGTACAGCAACAATACTGGGATGATGCCTACAATAACTTCAGCTATTTCGTAGCGGACGATATCGTTACGCAATGGATGGATAAACATGCCGCTTACCTGAAAAAAGGAGGACAGTTATTTGAACTGGGATGTTTTCCCGGAAGATATATGGCGCACCTGGGTAAAATGGGCCTTGTTGTGAACGGGATGGACCTTGCACCCAATATGGATGAAGGTTTCACCGCCTGGCTGCAAAAGCAGGGGGTTCAAACCGGCAAACTGGAAAGAGGGGATGTACTGGCCTATGCTGCTAACTCCGGGGACAGGTATGATGTGGTCTGCTCTTTTGGATTCATTGAACACTTTCAGAATTTTTCAGAGATCATAGCACTGCATGATAAGCTGCTGAAACCCGGCGGAGAACTGATGATCACTACACCTAATTTCCGTGGCGGGCTGCAACAGTTCCTGCACCGCAACCTGGATAAAGAGAACCTGGACCGCCATTACCTGCCTTCCATGAAACCGCATCTCTGGAAAGCGCAGCTGGAGCAGCTGGGATATGATGTACAGTTTGCAGGATACTTTGGCCGCTTCGATTACTGGTACGATGCCCAGGAGCGCAGCTCCCTGCAAAAGCTGGGTAATAAAGTGGTACTTAAACTTACTCCGCTGTTAAAGCAATTGCCCGATGCTGCGTTTCAATCTCCCTATTGCGGCATCCTGGCTCAAAAGCGTCAAGCATGAAGATAGCGTTACTGTTCATCTGTACCGGGAAGTACAGTATTTTCTGGAAGGATTTTTATACAAGCGCGGAACAGTATTTTGTGCCGGACGCAGACAAGGAATATTTTGTATTTACAGATGATACAGACCTGCCATTCAAAGATGCTGAGAATGTACATGTACATCACCAGGAAAAGCTGGGCTGGCCCTATGATACATTGATGCGTTTCAGCATCTTTTCCCGTGTTGAAAAAGAACTGACGGCATTTGATTATATCTTTTTCTTCAATGCCAATACGGAATTCATCAAACCTATCACAGCAGCAGAAATATTACCCACCGATGCAGAAGATGGCTTAACCGTGGTATTACATCCGGGTTATTATAATAAGCCGCTGAAAGCATTCCCTTATGAAAAAACACAGAAGAAGTCTACTGCCTATATGCCTTCAAACGAGCGCCACCAGTATTTCCAGGGATGCCTGAATGGCGGAACCGGCAAGGCTTACCTGCAACTGATCAGGCAACTCACGGAGAACACACAGAAAGACCTGGATAATGGCATCATCGCCATCTGGCATGATGAGTCACAGCTCAATAAATATGTGGCGAATAAACACCCTAAAGTACTCACACCCGGCTACGCTTACCCTGAAGGCTGGGAGCTGCCTTTTGAGAAAGCCATCCTCATGCGGGACAAAGGTCGTTTCGGCGGCAGCGCTTTTATGCGCCAGGCCCCACCGGACGCTCCGCTGAATACGCTTCAACTCATTATCCGTAAGATCAAACGTTTATTTTCTTAAGTATTTACGCACCATAGCCAAACCTTTGTGCCATGTTTCTGTAACATCCTGCGACCATTCAAAGAAGACAATAGGCCCCAGGAACACAGCCATGAACCAGGCAGTACGCAGTATCACCCGGAGGTAATGATTTTCCGGAACAATCAGGTAATAGGCTACCACCCAGCCCAGCAGGGCCAGCAGCACTACATACAGCGTTTTCATGGTGAAGGGCTGTAACTGATACATGCGTGCAAGGAAGCTGTAGCGTATAAGGGTGAAAAGGAATATGGTGATCAGTTGCGAAATGCCGGGGCCTGTGATGCCCAGGTGTGTAATGAACAGGTAAGTGAGGGGAACGCTTAATGCGATCAGTATCAGGTTGGACACAAAATCAAAACGCCACATATTGGAAGTACCGATGATCTGCCCGTTCACACCTGCCCCTAATTCTACGATCCTGCTGATGCCGTAGAAAAGAATGATATAACGGCCTTCCCAATACAATGGGTTTAAGTGGAGGATCTTGTAAGCAGATTCAAGGTTGAGCCAGATCATCATGAATATCAGGAGCGAAAAGATAAGCATGGTCATGGAAGAGCGTTTATAGATGCGCTGAATGGCATGCATATCCCTGTCTTTCCAGGCTTTGGCGAGTACGGGTACGGCAATGGCCACTACACTCCGCTGCGGCACCTGTATCACATTGCTCACATATGTATTGAATTCCAGTACGGCAGTATAAGAGAGCCCTTTGGTACTCGTGATCAGCATCGCGTCTATGTTCTGTTGCACAGCGTTGAAGATGCTGCCGCCAAAGATCCAGAGGTTGAACGTCATCATCTTATTGGCCAGCCGCCTGGTGACACTGCTTGTTTTAAAAGAGAAGTGAAGTGTGTCCTGTGATTTCAGGTACAATAACAGCACAAAAAAGAGCACCGCATATAAAAAAGCAAAAGCCCAGATGAACTGTACTGTGGTGAACAGCTGGAAGACCAGTATAACGATCAGGATGGAAGTGAGAGCACGCAGTAATACTTCCTTTAGAAAGATCGGGAAAACAGACTTATAATGGTTATAGCTGAAGTTCTCAAAGAGTGTGAACAGTAACAGGAAAAAAGAAAAAGGATAAATGAGATAGAAATATTGCAGGAATAAAGACGCCTTCTGGTATTTACGTTCAATAAGATCATGGAATACAATAGTGCCGGCTGTTACCAGCAAAAAACCCGTCATGCTAACGATCAGCACAATGCCAAAGAGGTCTCTTTTTTTGATGGGCAGATAATCCCGGTAATAAGGATAGAATTTATTGAGCAGTGTAGCCGTGCCAAAAGAGGCAAAGGCATAAAAGATCATGGAGGTACTGAAGAAGATCCTGGTAAGACCATATATCTCAGGAGGTACGTATTTACTGAAAAGGTAAGCGTTCAAAGCACCAATGGCAAAACCTATATAGGTAATGAAGGAAGAGCGGATACTTTGATTTCTGATTATTCCCATAATATTTGGCTCCGGAAGCGTAATCAACAATAATGAACGCGAAAATAGATATTTTTACGGCCAAAATGAGAAAGCTTTGATCCTTGTTCAACTGAAAGGCGGCCTGGGCAACCAGATGTTTCAATATGCAGCGGGCCGCTCCCTGGCTTTAAAATACCGCGTGCCCCTGTTGCTGGACCCGGCCAGTTACGAACCCCGGCAGGCAGGTATGTATGCGTTGAACGGGTTGAACATAGATGCTGCCGTAGCCGGGCCTGCGGACCTTGCAGCCTTCCGGCCGGGAACGATCGGCAAGGTACTTAACCGGGTATTGCCGGTGCAATTCCGCAGGGTCTATAAAGAGCCTCATTATGAATACGATCCGCAATTCCTGCAGGCGCGCCCTCCTGTATACCTCAGGGGGTACTGGCAAAGCTGGCGCTATTTTGAACCGGTGCAGGATACTATACTGAAGGATTTCACTTTCGCTCTTCCTTTTTCCCAGCAGATACTGAACAAAGCCACTGAATTACAGGCTACGGAAAGTATTGCCATGCATTTCCGCCGGGGGGATTATACAGATGCCACCACCGCGGCTTATCATGGGATCTGTGAACCAGCCTATTACGATGCTGCTGCGGCATACATGCTTACACATCATCCACAGGCGAAGTTCTATATTTTCACAAACGATCCTGCCTGGGTAAAAGATAATCTCCCGGCAGGCATTTCCCACGAGATCGTGAGCGGGGAGCTGAGCCGTACGCAGTATGAAGACCTCTTCCTGATGAGCCATTGCAGGCATCAGATCATTGCCAACAGTAGTTTCAGCTGGTGGGCAGCCTGGTTGAACAGGTATAAAGAGAAACAGGTTGTGGCGCCGGCCAAATGGTTTGCTGTTGACAACCTGAGTGCAAAAGACCTTGTTCCCGCCAGCTGGCACAGAATATAACATATGTCCGGATCACCACTCATATCAGTTTTATTACCGGTCTATAACAGTGCCGCGTTTGTTGCAGCTACGCTGCAAAGCATCCTTTCGCAAACGGAAGGGAACTTTGAATTGCTGGTGCTCAACGATGGTTCAACGGATGAAAGTGAACAGGTGATCCGGTCTTTTTCGGATAGCCGGATACGTTATTTCCATCATCCCAATATGGGACTGGTGGGTACACTTAACCGCGGGATCGCGGAAGCAAAGGGTACCTATATTGCCCGGATAGATGCGGATGATATCTGCCTGCCGGAACGTTTTGCCAAACAGGCTGCCTGGCTGGAAGCCTATCCGCAAACGGCGCTGGTTGGCTGCTTTATCACTTTTATTAATGAAGAAGGCGTAGAAACGGGTACCTGGCCGGCAGACCGGCAGAATTATACCGCAACACAGGTGCGCCGGCAACTACCTTATGTGAATTGCATAGCGCATCCCGGCGTTATGGTGCGAACAGTGGTGCTGAGACAGTATCTTTATAATCCTGTACAGCAGCATATAGAAGATTATGATCTCTGGCTGCGCATGCAGGCAAAGGGAGAGGTGATGGAGAAAGTACCGGAAGCATTGTTGCTCTACCGCGTGCACAGTGCATCTGTTACCACCGTGAATATCAAACGGCAGAACCTTTTCTTTAAGCAGTTCCATTGCAAAAGACGTTACCTGGCAGCCAGGCTGGCGAAGGGAAGTTTCAATGGTTTTGATGCGAGGGTAGTGGCAGGAATGTGTAAAGATGGTATCACCGGCATCGTTAAATGGATCAAACAAAGGATGTAATGTATCAGTGGCTCATTTTAAAAAGACAGATAGAAGGGATCTTTATTTTCCCGTTTGCTTTGCTGGGCAGGCTGATAGCACGTTTCAGACCTTTACCGGAAGAATACGACCTTTTTTTATTCTTCCCCTTTTACCATGTAGGCGGTGCAGAAAAAGTACATAGTGAAATAGCACAGTTATTCCCGGAGAAAAAGGTGATCATCTTCTTCACCAAGAAGTCTGTGAACGATGCCATGCTGCCAAAGTTTGAAGGCAGTAATATTACCATCCGGAATATTTCCCGTTATACGGATAACAAGTACCTGTACTTCAATAACCTGGTCTACCGTGGCATCATTGCTGCTTATATCAGCAGGCAGGCGAAGGTTCCTGTGGTGTTTAACGGGCAATGTAATTTCGCTTATAAGCTCAGTCCGCATGTGCCTGCCCGTATCCGGCAGGTGGAGCTGATCCATTCTTTCTGCAGCTTCTCTTACATCCGTATTCCTTTTATTCCTTTTTATACTGCCACGGTGATGATCAGCCGGGATAGTATCCGGGAGCATATTACCTTGTATAAAGCGTATAAGATCCCTAAGCTTTATGCGGATAAGATACAGCTGGTCATGAACGGAATTCCCTTACCGGCTGTGCAACCGGCATTACCTTCAAACCTGATGCTCTACGTTGGCCGCGGCACCGCGGAAAAACGCCCCTACCTCGTAGCGCGCATTGCACAGCAGGCAAATACAATTGCCGGTTTTATGGGAGCAGTGGAAGAAGCCATCCCTGCTGAATTGCGCACGTATTGCCATTTTTATGGAGAACAAACAGATGCCGCTGCCATAGACCACATTTACCGGGAACACCAGGTGATTGTGATCACCTCTTCCCGGGAAGGTTTCCCCATGGTGATCATGGAAGCCATGGCACGCGGACTGGCCGTGCTGGCAACAGATGTGGGAGATATTCCGTATCATGTGAAGAACGGGGAGAATGGCTTTCTGCTGGACCATACCAAAACAGAAAAAGAACTGGTAAGCCTGGCGGCAGACCTGCTGGATATCTGGCAATCAGATCCCTCACTGCTGGAAACCATTGCCCGGAACAATATCGCCTATGCACAGGAACATTTTGGCATGAATGCCTTTGCAGAGGCCTATCGTAAGCTGTTATTATGAAGCAATTATCCATCATCATCATCACGTATAACCGCCCGGAAGACCTGGGGATATTGCTGCGTAATATCACAGAGCAGCAACAGGCTGCGGAATTACTGGAAGAAGTGATCATCATCAATAATGCTTCTACGGCAGACTATGGCACGGTAGAACAGTTCATTGCCGCACATCCGGAAATCCCTTTCCGTTACCAGTATTCAGAGGAAAACCTGGGTGTGGCCAGGGGGCGTAATGCAGGGATTGCACAGGCTAAAGCACCTTTGCTGGTAACCATAGATGATGATGCCTGGTTCAGGGATAAAGATGCCCTGGTGCAGATCGTAGCTGCTTTTGATTCTGCTTACCTTACTTCTAATAACACCGGTATCCTTTGTTTCAAAGTACTGTATGCCAGTACCGGGCAGATGCAGGTGAATGCTTTTCCGCACAAACAGTTTGAAGCGTATAAAAATAAAACACAGTTCCTGGCGCCTTATTACATTGGCTGCGGGCATGCCATCCGGAAAGAAGTGTATGATAAAGCAGGTTTATATCCTGTAGATTTCTTTTATGGCATGGAAGAATATGATCTTACCTACCGGGTCATCAACCTGGGTTATTCCATAGCCTATACGGCAAACATTGTGGTGCTGCATAACGAATCGCCACTGGGGCGTACACCGCAGATGATCAAGATGAAGATGTTGTGGATCAATAAAAGTAAAGTGGCTTATCGTTATCTGCCCTTTGTTTATTTCATCAGCACGGCCGCCATGTGGTCTTTTGAATTCCTGCAAAAGAGTGCCTGGAACTGGACGGAGTGGTTTAAGGGCTGGATAGAGATCATCCGGATACCGGGCAAAGAAAAGCGGCAGCCATTACATGCTGCCGCCCGGAAATATCTGAAGGCTGTAAAAGCCCGTTTGTGGTATTAAGCTTGTTGTGATTTTACACTCTTCCTTATTTCAAACGTAATAGCTCCTGCCAGTATTATCAGCATGAGTATGGAAGACCAGCGTGTGATGGCATTACCCAGGTAATAAGAGCGCGGCTCAAATTTCATTTCTATCTTATGATCGCCAGCGGGTATTTTCACACCACGCAACAGGTAATTCACCCGAACGATCTCATCTTTCTTACCATCTATATACACATTCCAGCCGGCAGGGTAGTAAATATCAGAGAACACGGCAAAACCCGGTTTGCTGTTGGAGCTTGTATAATCCAGCTGATTTAAACCGTATTTCGTGAGTTTAATACGGCTGGCAGAATCTTTAGCGGGCGTGAAGCCGTTCAGTTCTGGTTTGAACCGCTGATCTATCACAGCAGCGTGATCTACAGGCAGGCTATCCAGCGCTTTCATTTCATCGTCTGCATTTTTTGCCCATACCAGGCTGTCTACAAACCATGCATTGCCCAGTGCGCCGGGGTTTATCTGGTAAGCCAGCTGCTGTTGCCCCTGCGGATTATTATCTGCAAAGATGATGTATTTGGCGTTCAGCATATTGATCACACGAGGATTGCCTTTACCGATCTGATGATCTATCAGGTCCTGGAAGCGCGCGAGTTTCACAGGGCTGTAGCCACCTACTGACCGGTGATGATAAGAGCTCATGGCATCCATGAAATTAACGGTATTGAATACACGGTAATATGGGTCAGGGTCCTGCTTGATCGCCTGATCTACAGGGCTGGGTGCAAATGCATTTTTATAATCGGTGGGTGTTACATAGAACCTTTTGCCCAGGTAGCGGCTGTCTATCAGCATCTGGTCCAGTGCCACAATGATAGTGAGTGCCGCAAGAAACTGGCCCATCTGGATCTTCTGTTTAATAAAGGCCCAGATCAAACCTGCTGCGATCAGTATGATCGCCAGGGTGCGGAAAGTATCTATCCGCATGAGGGAGGCACGGTCTTCTATTATGGCGTTCAGCAACTGATCCATGGCCTGTGGGTTACCACCGGTGAACTGTTGGTAGAAACCTTTTGCAGGGTCTGTAGCGGAACTGAAGTCCAGCATGCCAAAAGAGGCAACCAGCAACAGCAGGCAAAGGCCGCCAACGATATACACCGTTTTTTTGAGTTGCTTCAGCAGCAGCTCTTTATTGATGGCGCCGTTCACCACGTCGTTCAATGCCCAGCAGGCGAGGAAAGGTACCAGCAATTGTGGCAATACCAAAGCCTGGGAAGGTGCACGGAACTTGTTATACAAAGGAAGGTGATCAAAAATGAAATAGTTGAAGATGGCGAAATGGTCGCCCCAGGCCAGGAATACACCCAGTATACAGCCTGCGAGGATCCACCATTTATGGAAGCTCTTCACAACAAACAGCGCCAGTACAAACAGGAAAATGATCACAGCACCCCAGTAGATACCGCCATCCACCATGGGTTGCGGGCCCCAGTAACGCGGCATGCCTTCTATGATCTGTTCTGCCTGTACAGGAGGAACCCCTAACTGAGTGATAGTTGCATAGGTTTTACTGGAAGTGCTCAATGGCCCCTGGCTGGGACCGCCATATAAGTTGGGAGACAGGATGGTAAGTGTTTCAAAAGGTCCCTGGCTCCAATCAAAGGCATATCCTTTATCCAGGCCGCCGGCAGATTTATCGCTTTCCTGGCCGGGAGGAGGTGTTAATTCAGAATGGCCGCCACGCATGGTGTATTTGCTGAATTCAGTGGTAGTCCAGAGGCTTACGGTAGAAGGTAATACGGACAAAGCACCAAAGAAAAGCAGCACAGCAGTGGCTTTAACATATTGCGGCACCTGTTTCTGGCGGATGGCGTTGATAAGATGCGCAATACCAATGAACAGGCAAAGCAGCAGCATATAATACACCATCTGGTAGTGCCCCGAGGTGATCATGAGGCAGAGGGTGATACAGGTAATGATGCCCCCGATCAGGTACCGGCCCCGGTAGGTGAGGAGGATCCCCGCTAGTAAGGGCGCCATATAAGCGATCGTGAACATCTTGGTATCGTGCCCGGCAGATATAATAATAGGCGTGTAAGAAGCAAAAGCAAAGGCAATAGCGCCCAGAATGGTCACCCATTGGCGGAAACGCATTACCTGTAAGAGGATATAGAACCCTACCATGGCCAGGAAAAAGAAATTCACCGGCTTAGGCAAACCCAGGGTGAGCAGGGTATGCAGGTGATAGGTATAGTTATCCTGTGCCATGAAGATCTGGTAAGTAGGCATCCCGCCGAACATGGCGTTGGTCCAGATAGGATTGATACCGGTACTATCTTTATAAGCACGCGCCTCCTGGCTCATGGCCTGCCATTGAACGGTATCGTGCTGTTTGATCTCCAGTCCATTCAATACCGGAAAGCAAAATACGAAAGACAATGCCAGGAAAATAAGGATGGCATACACATGCGGAAGAACAGCTTTTTGCCAGTTTTGCTTCATCGGGTATTTCAGGTTTAATTTTAAAGAATCCAAAATAACTGTATTTTATCGGAAATTTCAATATGAGTTGGCTACGTTTCCTGTTAAAGTTCAGCTTTATCTGTAATTGCTGTTATTTAATAGGGTTTATCATCAGGATGGTGGAGTACACAGATTCTTATCAGCATGTGGTGAAACACATCATGGTATTGGGCGGGCTGGTAGCCGCACCCCTTAATATCATCACCTGTCTCTTAACTACTATATTATTATTGACCAGGAAAGTGCAATGGACGAACATCCATCCCTATATATTTGTTCTGAATGTAATTATATTGCTGATCCAATTGGAATTGTTCATATGATAATCAATATTTTAAAGGATAAACCAACGAAACTGTTCGTGATACTGAGCGGCATCTTTGTAGCCAATGCACTGATCGCGGAAATAATAGGGGTGAAGATCTTTTCCCTGGAAGCTACACTGGGATTATCCCCGGCTAACCTGATGATCCTTGGAGATCCCTATAGTTTTAACATGACGGCCGGCGTATTGCTGTGGCCCGTAGTGTTCATCATGACGGATATTATTAATGAATACTATGGTGTAAAGGGGGTGAAATTCCTTTCTTTCATGGCGGCGGGGCTCATCATCTTTGCCTTTCTTATTTTTTATTTTGCTACCAGCCTCACACCGGCCGGCTTTTTTATAACCATGAAAGTAAACTCAGGTGTGCCGGATATGGATAAAGCCTATCAGCAGATCCTGGGGCAAAGCTCCCTGATCATTATCGGCTCACTGACCGCTTTCCTGGTAGGGCAGCTGGTGGATGTATTTGCCTTTCATAAGATCAAAAAAGTGACCGGGGAAAAAAAGATCTGGTTGCGTGCAACGGGTTCTACGCTCGTTTCCCAGCTGGTAGACAGTTTTGTGGTATTGTTCATCGCATTTTATATTGGCCCCCGGTTGTATAATCCCAATAATGAAGCCGTTTGGTCTTTTGGTTTGGTGTTAAGTGTTTGCGTGATCAATTACATTTATAAATTTGCAGTAGCCATCCTGCTAACGCCGGTGATCTACTGGATCCACGGGATCATAGAACGTTACCTGGGCCATAATAAAGCCGCAGAGATGAAACAAATGGCCATGAATAACTAAACTATAAACCAAACAAAGCATACAGCATACCATGTCCAATTTATTTACAGTCCGTGTATACGGGATCATGATCAATGAGAAAAAACAGGTACTGGTGAGTGACGAACACATTCGTGGGGGATTATACACCAAGTTCCCCGGCGGTGGCCTTGAGTTTGGAGAAGGCACCCTGGAATGTATGGTAAGGGAATGGAAAGAAGAGATCAACCAGGATATTGAAGTAGTGGAACATCTTTATACCACGGACTTCTTCCAGATGAATGCATTTAACAACAAACAGCAGATCATTGCTATCTATTACCTCGTAAAAGGCATCTCACCTTTTAATATTCATACAGGCAGCAAACCATTTGATTTTGAATTGCCGGATGATCCGATGGTGCAGATAGAAGGGGTACGCTGGATAGACTGGGAGGACTTTACAGAGGATGCTATAACGCTTCCTACAGATAAAAGAGTGACTAAAATAGTGAAGGAAAGGTTCTAGGTTTTAGAACCATTTCTTCTTCATAAAATACCAGCTCATGATCACTGCCGTAACAATGGCAATGGTGATGGGTATATAGAAGGCGTAAGTAGAGTGGGCATATGGAATTTCCACGTTCATGCCATAGATGCTGGCCACCAATACAGGCAGGGTGAGCACGATGGTGATGGACGTGAGCCGCTTCATCACAAAGTTGAGGTTGTTGGAAATGATGCTGGCAAAGGCATCCATGGTGCTGCTGAGGATGTTGGTATAGATATTCGCCATTTCAAGCGCCTGGGAAGTATCTACGATCAGGTCATGCAGGAATTCCTTTTCATCTTCATTCAAGCCCAGGAAGTTGGTACGTTCCAGCTTCATCAGTAACAGTTCATTACTGCGCAGGGCTGTTACAAAATACACCAGGCTTTTCTGGATCCGCATCAGGTAAAGCAGTTCCTCGTTCTTATTGGAATCGTACAGTCTTTGTTCAGAAAGGTTACGGCGGTGATTGATCTCCTTCAGGTAATCCAGGAAGTTCATGACCACTTTTTCAAATACCTTGAGCACCATCATATTCCGCTTTTCAGGATGGCGGTTATGGAAGGTGTTCAGGAACTTTTTGATGGCTGCATTATCGAAAGAATTCACCGTTACGATCTGGTTGTGCGTGAGGATGATCACGATAGGGATCGTAATGTAAAAGGCATCGCTTTCGTTGATGGAATTGTTTTCTGTAGGGGTTTTTAATACAATGAGTTTAACATTGTCTTCCAGCTCAAAGCGGCTCTTTTCGTCAATGTCCAGGGAGTCCGTTAAGAAGTCTAGGGGAATGTCCAGTTCTTCTGCCAACTGTTCAAATTCCGTCTGCTTGAGCGGGGGCGTAATATTCACCCAGGCGCCGTTTTCAGGCTCCTCAATTGCAACAGTGCGGGCATCGATATTTTTGAAGTATTGGATCATCCGGGCGCAAAGGTAGGGGAATTAATTTACCAATAGCTTACGGGCTAAATATTAATATTTCCTTCAAATACGAGCGTAGCCGGACCACAGAGCCAGATGTTGGAGAAACTGCGTTCCCCGTTCCTGGCAAATTGGATCTCCAGGTGTCCGCCGATAGTTTCTACCGGAATAGTGTATTCCCCTGTTTCTGCGGGAGCAGCGGTTAATGCGGCGGCAGTTACACCGGTACCGCAGGAATAGGTTTCATCTTCCACGCCCCGTTCGTAAGTACGTACAAATATTCCTTTGTCCATTTCCTGTACAAAATTCACATTGGTACCTTCTGCAGCAAAGCGTTCATTATAACGTATGGCACGCCCTTCTTCGTATACATCCACTTCCTGTACATCCGTTACAAATTTCACGAAATGGGGGGAGCCGGTGTTGAGATAAAAATACATATTGCCTACTTCTACCCAGTCCACATCCTGCATTTTAAGGTTCACCCAGCCATTTTCCCTGAAACTCGCTTCATGAGGGCCATCTACCGCAATGAACTTTACAGCAGGTTTTTCAATCCCCATCTGGCGGGCAAAAGCGCTCAGGCAGCGGCCACCATTACCGCACATACTGCCTTCGCGGCCGTCTGCATTGTAATATTTCATCTGGAAGTCGTAATCAGCATGGTTTTCCAGCATCATTAATCCATCTGCCCCAATGCCAAAGCGGCGGTCGCACAGATGTGCGATCTGTTGCGTGGTGAGGGAGCTGTATTCGCCGTTCCTGTTGTCTACGATCACAAAATCGTTGCCTGTGCCCTGGTATTTATAGAAGTGTATGTTCATTTCCCTGCAAAGGTAAAATAGTTTTCTGAG
Source organism: Chitinophaga niabensis (assembly GCF_039545795.1). Taxonomy (NCBI): domain Bacteria; kingdom Pseudomonadati; phylum Bacteroidota; class Chitinophagia; order Chitinophagales; family Chitinophagaceae; genus Chitinophaga; species Chitinophaga niabensis. Next base: position 2,212,257 of record NZ_CP154260.1, read on the forward strand.
GAATTTGTGGCGCCGGCTTTTGGTACGCTATCCGGCCGCCGTTGTGTCACTCACTGGATCTGTAGTAATGCTACTGTGCAATCCGCTCCAATGCCTGTGCAATCAATCTTTCCACAGCAGCCCCGCCATCTGCACTGAATTCCTTTTTGATCCTGTTGGCAACGATGGCGCTGATAGAAAGGCATTCATGCCCTAAAACACGTCCCAGGCCATAGATGCCTGCTGTTTCCATCTCAAAGTTGGTGATGTGCTGGTTCTCATAACTGAAACCTGTCAGCTGATCTATCAGTTCAGGATGGGAAAGCCCGCCACGTAATACACGGCCCTGCGGCGCATAGAAGCCGGGGCAGGTAACAGTGATGCCTGTATGAAAACCTTCTGTGAACCTTTCCTTCAGTTCTTTGGAGGCTTCAATCAGGTAAGGTCTTGCTGCGCTTGGCTGCATCCTGATCTGCCCCCTGAAAGCTTCCAGCAAAGAAAGTTCTTCAGGTGTATTCTGATAAGTATAGAAGGGGAGAAGGTTATCAAGCCCAAGGCCATGAGAGGAAACCACAAAGCTATCCACCGGAATAGCTTCCTGTAAAGAGCCGGAAGTGCCGAGGCGGATGATACGTAAGGAGGTTAGTTCTTCCTTTATTGTACGGGAGGCAAAATCTATATTCACCAATGCATCCAGTTCATTCAATACAATATCGATATTATCTGTACCGATGCCGGTAGATACTACCGAGATCCTTTTTTGCCCGATAAAGCCGGTATGTGTCACAAATTCGCGGTGCTGGTAAGTACCTTCCACTTTGTCGAAGTGTTTGCTGACAGCTTTTACGCGTTCCGGGTCACCTACGGTGATAACGGTATGTGCTAATTCTTCCGGGCGAACATCCAGGTGGTAAACGGCACCGCGGGCATTGAGTATCAGTTCAGATTCGGCTATTCTGGTCATATTGTCTTTCATTTTTTATAATCCGTAAATGAATATCTTTGAATCAGATTTGGCAAATATCGAAAATTTACTACTTTTGCAGTCCACAAAATTCTGGTATCGTGGCCGAGTGGCTAGGCAGAGGTCTGCAAAACCTCCTACAGCGGTTCGAATCCGCTCGATACCTCCCAAAAGGGGCTATCTTTCTTAAGATGGCCCTTTTTTATTTCCCCTCCATGAGAAATCCCCTTCACTCTGGTACCATCCTTGTTAAAACATTATAACTGTAGAATTTGTCTTAAACAAGTATATGGAAATAATCTGGCATACCATCACCGCAGAAGAAACACTCCAACAAACCGGCAGTAGCATGCAGGGTCTGAACGATAACGCCGTTCAGCAAAAACTGGAGGAATTCGGGAAAAATGAATTAGAGACAAAAAAGAAAGTACACCCGGTGCTTTTATTTTTCAGGCAGTTCTTTGAAGTGATGATCCTGGTGCTGGTGGTAGCAGCTGTTATATCAGCCTTTATTGGCGAGGTATCAGATACCTTCGTGATCATTGTGATCATCATCTTAAATGCCGTGGTAGGTTTTATCCAGGAATACCGCGCGGAAAAAGCCATGGATGCGCTGCGTAAGATGGCAGCCCCGGTAAGTACACTGATCCGTAACGGCAGCACCATTCAGTTGCCTTCCATAGAATTACTGCCGGGAGATATCGTACTGCTGGAAGCGGGTAATATGGTGCCTGCAGATATCCGCCTGCTGGAAAGCCATTCCCTCAAGATCAATGAAGCCAGTTTAACAGGAGAATCCAATGCTATTGATAAAACCACCGATCCCCTGCAGGATGCTTCCCTGCCTTTGGGGGACAGGAGCAATATGGCCTTTAATGGCACACTGGTCACTAACGGAAGGGGAAAGGGCGTAGTAATAGCTACCGCCATGCGAACGGAACTGGGCAAGATCGCAGGGATGCTGGAAGATGCCAAAAGCAGTTCGCCCCTGCAGAAAAGGATGGAGGATTTTAGCAGGAAACTCACATTTATCATATTGGGTTTATGCGCCGTATTATTCTTTATAGGTTTTCTGCGTGGAGAAGATCTGCAAAGGATGCTGCTCACTGTTATCTCTCTGGCAGTGGCCGCTATACCGGAAGCATTACCTGCCGTAGTAACGGTTTCACTGGCGCTGGGCGCTAAACGCCTCCTGAAGAAAAATGTACTGATCCGTAAATTGTATGCCGTGGAAACACTGGGCTCAGTTACCTATATCTGCACAGATAAAACAGGTACCCTCACGCGAAATAAAATGACGGTGCAGGAAGTATGGGAAAACGGGCCATTATTGCTTGCCATGAGCCTGAACCATGATGTGAAAGAAAAGGAAGGTGAACTCATAGGCGACCCAACAGAAATAGCCATGGTGGAATATGCTAAAGAACAGGAGCGTTTCGAACGGGTAAAAGAAATCCCCTTTGATGCAGACCGTAAAGCGATGACCACCATCTTTGAAAAAGAGGGAAAATATTGGGTGATCACAAAAGGTGCTACAGAAGCCATTGCAGCTATGATGGCGGATACGGAAAAAGAAGAACTAAAAACCCGTGAAGAAGAAATGGCGAAGAAAGGCATGCGGGTAATAGGTTTTGCAACTAAAGAACTCAATGAACTTCCTGCAGAGATAACGCCTGAACAGATAGAGAAAGACCTGCAGTTCATCGGCCTGGTGGGTTTGATAGATCCCCCAAGGCAGGAAGCAAAAGATGCGATCCTCCAATGTAAAGAGGCCGGTATTGCGGTTGTAATGATCACCGGAGATCATCCGCTGACGGCAGGTTCCATTGCCCGGCAGCTGGAGATCATTGGTGAAGAGGAAGGAAAGATCATCACCGGAAAGGAACTGGAGGCTTTGCCGGAAGGGCAATTCAGGGAGAAGGTAGAACAGTTGCGCGTGTATGCCCGTGTATCACCCCAGCAGAAATTGGATATTGTAACAGTACTCCAGGAAAAGGACCAGTTTGTTTCCATGACAGGAGATGGCGTGAACGATGCGCCTTCCCTGAAGAAAGCCAATATTGGTGTGGCCATGGGTATCACCGGTACGGATGTTACCAAGGAAGCCGCACACATGATACTGGTGGACGATAATTTTGCCACCATCGTAGATGCCGTGGAAGAAGGCCGGCGGATCTATGATAATATCAGGAAGTTTATCCGGTACATCCTCACCGGTAATTCAGCGGAAATATGGTGCCTGTTCCTGGCGCCGCTTCTTGGGCTGCCTATTCCTCTATTACCTGTACATATTTTATGGGTGAACCTGGTTACAGATGGTTTGCCGGCACTGGCTTTATCCACTGAGATACCGGAGAAGAATATCATGCAACGCCCGCCACGCAGAACGGATGAAAGCATCTTTGCCCAGGGGCTGGGAATTCATGTGCTTTGGGTGGGTATTTTCATTGGCCTGTTAACGGTGGGCATGCAATGGTATTCCATTCATCACGATGGCAATCATTGGCAAACAATGGTATTTACAACACTTTGTTTTTGCCAGCTCTATCATGTAATGGCTATCCGCAGTGAAACCAGGTCATTGTTCAGCATGGGATTATGGAGTAACAGGCCATTGCTGCTGGCGGTAGGCGTTACTGTTCTGCTGCAGTTAATGGTGATCTATGTGCCTTACTTTAATGAGCTGTTTCATACAGCACCGCTCTCCTGGCAGGAATTGCTGATTGTTACAGGTGTTTCAGGAGTTGTATTTGTGGCGGTGGAGATAGAGAAATTGGTGAAGAGGAGGTTAAACAAAGCCCACGCAAAGGCATCGTAAAACGGGTGTTGGCCCGGGGATGCCCCGGGCTTGGCCCATGGTTGGCCCATGGATGAGCCATACATGAATCAAAAAACCGGTCAATTCCGGACAATCCGGCCAAAATGGCCAGTCAACATAAGAAAAGGCTGCTCTGAGAAGAACAGCCTTTTCTTTTGCGTACCGTTGCCGGTTATAACTTCCTGATCCAGATATTCCGGTAGCTCACCAGGTCCCCGTGATCCTGCAAAGCCAGTGGCATAGCACCATGCTTCACATACTTCGGCTGGCCGATGTACTCCGTTTTTCCTTTCAGTTCTGTATTGTTTTGCACCAGGATGTTGTTGTGCAGTACGGTGATGCGTGCAGGAGATTTCACACTGCCGTCTTCATTAAAGCGCGGTGCGGTCCAGATCACATCGTAGGTCTGCCATTCTCCGGGTTTTTTGCAGGCATTCACCAGCGGAATAGTTTGTTTGTATAAACTACCGGCCTGGCCGTTAGAATATGTTTTGCTTTCATAACTGTCCAGCACCTGCAGCTCATAGTAAGATTGCAGGAAGATACCGCTGTTACCGCGGCCTTGTCCTTCTCCTTTTACAACAGAGGGTGCGCGCCATTCAATATGCAGTTGAAAATCTTCAAAAGCTTCTTTGGTTTTAATACCGCCTTTTTTAGGGGCAACGGTCATAGCGCCATTTTTGAGTGTGAACGGAGCTGCGCCGCCTTTGTCGCTTTCCCAGCTGTTCAGGTTTTTGCCATCGAATAATACAATTGCATCTGAAGGAGCGGAGGTACCTGTTCCGGGCGTTACTTTAACCGGTACGGGTTCCCATACTTCAGTAGCTTTCGGGTCGCCCTGCTGTGCGCTGGCAAATAAAGGCAGCATAACTGCGGAGCATACAATGAGAGATTTGATAGAATACATCTGTTATTGATTTTATGCTTTAGGTAACTTATAACCATTGTGATATGCTGCCGCCATCAGCTTATTGGCAGCTGCATCCGTGAATGCCTGTTTCCCTTTATCCCAGAACACCTTTTTGCCGGTTTTAAAGGCAATATTTCCCATCTGCGCATTCACCGCTACATTGGCGCCGGTTTGAATATCGCAGCGCAGATCACTGAGCTTGCGGGATTTGATCACTTCCAGGAAGTTTTTGGTATGTTTCACCAGGCCATTGTCAGAAGCTTTTGTATAAGGGATGGCTTCCATTTTGCCTTTCTCCGGGATCACTTCCCATCCGCCACGGTCCAGCACCAGCGTACCGTTATTGCCAATGAAGGCAATCCCGTGCGTACGGCCATAAGGGCCTCCGTCAATACCGGTTGCGTGTTCCCACTGCATATTGAAACCTTCGAATTCGTAAATAGCGGTAAGTGTATCAGGAGTTTCAGCTGCATCATCCGGGTAAGCGAATTTGCCGCCGGCCGCTACTACAGATTTGGGATTGGAGGCTTTCATGCCATACAGCGCATAATCGATGAGATGTACACCCCAGTCTGTCATTAAACCGCCTGCATAATCCCAGTACCAGCGGAAATTGAAATGGAAACGGTTCGGATCAAAGGGGCGTTGCTGAGCGGGGCCGAGCCAGGCGGTATAGTCTACGCCTGCCGGTGGCTGGGTGATGGCCTGTTTGGGAATGGACTTCATCCAGCCCATATAAGCCCAGGCCTTTACCAGCCTTACATTTCCCAGTTTGCCGGAATGCACAAAGTCTATCGCATCCTGGAAGTGCTGCATGCTGCGTTGCCACTGGCCCACCTGTACAACCCGGTTATGGCGTTGCTGGGCAGCCATCATAGCGCGGCATTCCAGGATGGAATTACCGATCGGCTTTTCCACATACACATCTTTTCCTGCGGAGCAGGCATCCGTCATTTGCAGGCAGTGCCAGTGGTCCGGCGTGCCTATTACAACAGCATCAATGTCTTTATCTTCCAGCAGTTTACGGTAATCTGCATAGAGTTTTACCTTGATGTTCTTTTTGGCCAGTTCTGCCGCGCGTTTCTCCAGTACGTTTTTGTCAACATCACAAAGCGCTACGCATTCTGCCTCCGGGTGATTGAGCAGGGCGTTCAGATCGCTCCATCCCATACCGTTGATGCCAATAGCGGCAAAACGGATACGGTCACTGGGTGCTATAGCGCGCAGTGAAGAGGGTAAGAGGGCTGAACCTGCCAGGAAAGCGGAGGTATTGAGCAGGAAATTCCTTCTGTGCATAAAGTTTTCATTTGGTTAAGACGTGGAAAAAATCCTAACCAAGATATAAAATTCAATCAGACAATTATAATTCTTCCTCGGTATCTTCTTCCGTTGTGCTGAAGTTCATCATGGTACCCAGCAGATCGGAGAAGCGGGTGGAATTCTCAATGGTCTTTTTGCTCAGCAGGGAATAGGCAGAAAGGCCGTGTAAGACCATTTCCATCATCAGCAGCGACTCCTGCTTATTGGCTTTCGGGAAAAGCTGTTTTACCAGGTCCGGCAGGCCGGCCACGTTCTGCAAAGCGGCTTCGTACTGTTTGTCCGTAGTATCCTGGAGCAGCTGAACGCTGTTCCCTTTGTCAAACCACTGAATGATGCTGCGGTATGGGTTCACATCCGCTGCTCCTGCTTTGCGTTTCTTGAAAGCATCCGGGTTGGGGAAGTATTGGGCAAAAAGGGTGCGTACACTCTTTTCCAGCAGGTTTAAAGCTACCTGCAGGGGGCCTTCCTGTTCCCCTTCGTACACCAGCTCTATTTTACCGGTGATGGCTGGTATAATGCCCTGCAGATCGTTGATCCGCACAAAGGTGTTTTTCTCTTTATTGATAATGGCCCTGCGTTCCGCCGCACTGATGGCATTTTCAAAGGCGGCAATGGTAAGCCTTGCGGAAACACCGCTCTTTTTATCCACCCATTCACTGCTACGCGCTTCAAAAGCAACCTGCTCTATCAGTCTTTTAATGATGTCCGGCATTTGCACCAGGCCCTGCTGTTCCGCATGTATATTGGCTTCCTGTTCTGTGATCAGCAGGGAGTTTTCCAGCGTTTTGGGATAGTGGGTGATGATCTGGCTTTCTATCCGGTCTTTCAGCGGCGTAACAATAGCACCACGGTTCGTGTAGTCCTCCGGGTTAGCGGTGAACACAAAGAGGATATCCAGCGGCATCCTTACTTTGAACCCGCGGATCTGGATATCTCCTTCCTGCAGTATGTTAAAGAGCGCCACCTGTATGCGGGCCTGCAGATCGGGCAGTTCGTTGATCACAAAAATGCCGCGGTTGGAGCGGGGGATGATGCCGAAGTGGATCACCCTTTCATCCGCGTAGGTCAGTTTCTCATTGGCTGCTTTGATAGGGTCCACATCGCCGATCAGGTCTGCTACGGACACATCCGGTGTGGCCAGTTTCTCACCGTAACGTGCTGCACGGGGCAGCCAGTCGATCGGTGTTTTATCGCCCATATTGGCCACCATATCCCGCCCGTAATGGGAGAGGGGCGCAAAAGGATTGTCGTTTATTTCGGAACCGGCAATGATGGGGATGAATTCATCCAGTAATTCCGTCATTTGCCTGGCCATACGCGTTTTGGCCTGCCCCCGTAAACCCAGGAACAGGATGTTGTGCCGGCTAAGGATGGCTCTTTCCGTATCGGGGATCACCGTATCATCGTAACCGATGATGCCGGGGAAGGTGCTTTCTTTTCCTTTTAATTTTTCTATGAGGTTCTGGCGGATCTCTTCCTTTACAGTTCTGTATACGTAACCGCTCTTTTTGAGATCGCCGAGTGTTTTGATCTTTTCCATGTCTCGTGTTTCTTGTGATTATACTTTTTTCCTTTTCCCGCTTTCAAAATCATAGAACAGGAACTGCCCTAGCTGATCTGTGCCGGAGAAGAAAGCTTTACCATTATTGGTTTCCGTGAATTCATTCACAAACTGCTGCAGCCAGGGATCGGTAGCCACCATAAAAGTAGTGATGGGGATCTTCAGTTTTTTGCACTGCGCTGCCAGGTTCAGCGTACGGTTCAGGATCTTGCGGTCCAGCCCGAAGCTGTTTTTGTAATAGGATTTGCCCTGTTTAAGGCAGGTGGGCTTCCCGTCTGTGATCATAAAGATCTGCTTGTTGGGATTGCGCCGCCTCCGCAGGATGTCCATGGCCAGTTCCAGGCCGGCTACAGTATTGGTGTGGTAAGGGCCTACCTGTAAATAAGGGAGGTCTTTGATCTCTATCTGCCAGGCATCATTGCCGAACACAATGATATCCAGGGTGTCCTTGGGGTAACGGGTGGTGATCAGCTCGCTGAGGGCCATGGCCACTTTTTTAGCGGGCGTGATCCGGTCTTCCCCATAAAGGATCATGGAATGGGAGATGTCTATCATCAGGGCCGTGGAAGTCTGGGTTTTGAAGTCTGTTTCCCTGATCTCCAGGTCGTCCTGCTGCATGGAGAAGGCGTCTATGCCGTGATTGATCTGGGCATTGCGGATGGAGGCTGTCATGTCTATCTGCTCCAGCGGATCCCCGAACTCGTAGGGGCGTGTTTCCGCATTCATTTCATCTCCCATGCCGGATTTACGGATGTTATGGTCGCCGATGGAAGATTTCTTCAGTTTCCCGAATATTTCGTCCAACGCGCGCTTTCGGATGGTTTGTTCTGTTTTGGATGTTATTGCAAAATTGCCGTTCTCCTCGTTTTCACGAATAAAACCCTTGTCTTTCAGATCCTGTATAAAGTCCCCTATGCCATACTCGTTGTTGCTCAACTGGTATTCTTTATCTAACTCAGTGAGCCACTGTAGTGCTTCCGCTACGTCACCGCTGGTGTAAGTGAGTAACTGGGTAAAAATGTCCAGCAGCTTCTCAAACGGCGACTGGCTATTTTCGGACGGATCGTACCTGGAGAAAATAAAGCCTTTCATATCAGGACTAAATTACGATAAAATGAGTTACCACACCTTTTCTGCTGTTATCCTTGCATTACTGAAAAAAGGCGCTTAATTTTCCAGCATCTTTCATTACGGAAAAATTGATCACGTCTATGATTTCACTGAAAAAAGGCTTGCTGGCAATGGGTTTGATGGCTGTTATGTATGCCATGCCTGCCGCTGCACAGCAAAAAGAAGCTAAACTGGGTTGGAAATTTGGAGCCCAGGCTTATTCATTCAGACTTTTTACCCTGGCAGAGGCCCTGGATAAAATGGATTCCTGCGGACTGCAGTATGTGGAATGTTACCCCGGCCAAACCATCGGTGGTGGTATTGAAGGGAAAATGGACTACAAGATGGACGCCGCCAAGCGTGCCCAGGTGCTGGACCTCCTGAAAAGCAAAAAGAAAACCATGCTGGCTTTTGGTGTGGTGAACGGCAATAATGAAACAGAGTGGAGGCAGATCTTTGAATTTGCCAAAGCAATGGGCATTAAGAGCATCACTTCAGAACCTGCCCGTAAGGACCTGGATATTGTGTCCAAGCTCTGCGATGAGTACAAGATCAGACTGGCCATCCACGATCACCCGAAACCAACCCGTTACTGGCATCCTGACAGTGTGCTGGCAGCCATCAACGGCCGTAGCAAATACATGGGCGCCTGCGCGGATATTGGTCACTGGGTACGCTCAGGCCTGGATCCTGTAGAGTGCATCCAGAAACTGAACGGCAAAGTGTTCAGCCTGCACTTCAAAGACCTGAACGAAAAATCGCGTGAAGCGCATGATGTGATCTGGACCACCGGTGTTTCCAATATGGAAGGTGTGTTGAAAGAGCTGAAAAAACAGAAGTTCCAGGGCCTTTTCTCTGCGGAGTATGAGCATAACTGGCAGAACAGCGTACCGGATATCACGCAAAGCGTGAAGAATATCAGGGCGGTGATCGAGAAATTATAATCTTCTTAAAAGCTTTTAAAAGCCATCCTTAGGGGTGGCTTTTTTCATTGGAAGCGTTCCATGAACTCCCGGGATATATCAGGATAAGATGAAATGTAAACCGGACAGTAACTGTTCGTATTCGGACAAATATATAAATTTGTTATTGTTTAAGTTCGTTACTCCGAATGGCTTCAATTGTGGCAGTCTTGTTGTTGTTTATCCATCACCAAAATCCGCCCAGATGTTTAAAAACTACTTAAAGATCGCTTTCCGGAACCTGTTAAAGAACAAGGTTTATTCTTTGATCAACATTTTTGGGTTGGCCATAGGTATGGCAGCCTGTTTTTTCATTTTTCAATATATACGTTTTGAATTAAGCTACGATAAGTTCCATGTGAACGGTGAAAACATTTACCGTGTTCCCATCACTCATGTCCGCGGTTTTTCACAGGGCGCCAATATACTCAACCACCCGGCCGTAGGCCCTGCCATGAAAGCGGAATTTCCTGAAGTAATTGCGCAGGCAAGGATCGCACCCGCCGGTGTTTTTGAAAAAAACATCACCGTATCCCACGATGACGGAAAAGGAAATGTAACCAGGTTTAATGAAAGCAGGATCTTCGTTGCCGACCCTTCTTTTCTCACCATGTTCTCTTTTCCTTTCGTGGAAGGAGACCCAGCCACTGCGTTGAACGAGCCCGGGAATATTGTGATCTCGGAAACCACCGCCAGGAAATATTTCGGTAATAGCAGCGCCCTCAATCAAACGCTTGACTTCAATGGAGGACCCCTTAAGGTAACAGGTATTTTCAGGGATATACCGGAAAACTCGCATATCAAATTTGATCTGCTGGCCAATATCAATATTGGAGGGTCGAATTTCGGGTTAACAGAGTGGGGCTGGCCGGAGTTTTACAATTATGTTCAATTAAAGCCTGGTACCGATCCTAAAAAGGTAGAGGCAAAATTCCCTGCCTTCGTGAATAATCACCTGGGCGCCAAAATGAAAGAACTGAATTTTAAGGTTATATACAGTTTGCAGCCCCTGGGAGATATACATCTCAAATCCAATTATTCAGGAGAACTGGAAGTGAACGGCAGCCAGAGTGCTATTTATTTCCTGAGCATCCTGGGTGTTTTTATCATCGTTATCGCCTGGATCAACTATATCAACCTTTCTACTGCCAAGTCCATGGAACGGGCCAGGGAAGTAGGATTGCGGAAAGTAGTTGGTGCCACGCGTATGCAACTCAGCACACAGTTTATTTTTGAATCCCTGATCATCAATTGCATTGCACTGCTGATGGCAACGATGATGGTGATTGCCTTCACACCTTATTTTGAGCAGTTTATCGGCAAACATATCGGCGAAGCTTTTATCAACTCCGGCCTGTGGAAACGCTGGTATTTCTGGGGCATCTTCTTCGCGGTTTTCATTGCGGGGGCATTACAGGTAGGTGCTTATCCTGCATTCATCTTATCATCTTTCAAACCGATCATCGTATTGAAAGGGAAACTCCTGCCGGCAAAAGGAGGCATCTCTCTTCGCAAAGCATTAGTGGCATTTCAGTTCGTTCTCTCTATCATATTGATTGCAGGTACTATTACTATGTACAGCCAGCTATCCTATATGCGCAACCAGGAGCTGGGCTATAAGCAGGATCAGTTGTTTGTTATTAAAGTACCACCACCAAGGGATTCCACCTATCATTCACAACTAAGTTTCTTTCGATCAGAGATCGAAAGAAATCCGGCCATTGGCAGTATGACCTCCTCCAAGGACATACCCGGCAGCCGCATCTATGGACGTAATGGCGTAAGAAAAGCTGATGAGGATAAAACAAAGGATTTTATGATCGGGTTAACGGAAATTGATAAGCATTTTATACCGGTATACCAGATGCAACTGGCGGCAGGTACTAATATCCCGCAAGATGAATCTGTGAATGTATTTGAGACAAAGCAGGCCAAAGTTTTGATCAACGAAACACTGGTGACAAAACTGGGTTATCCAAACAATGAGGCGGCCCTTAATGAAAGAGTGATCTTCACATCCTGGTTCGGTGATATTAATTGTGAGATAGTGGGGGTGGTGAAGAATTATCACCAAAGGTCATTGAAGGATAAATATGAACCTACGCTCTTTTACTATTTCAACCAGGCAATACCGAATTATTTTTCCATGAATGTGGGTACAAAAGACCTGTCAAAAAACCTCGCTTATATAGAAGCATTATTTAAGAAAACTTTCCCTCACGCTGCGTACGAAAGTTTTTTCCTGGATGAACATTTCGATAAGCAATACCGCACAGACCAGCAGTTTGGCAATATATTCGGCCTCTTCACCATACTGGCTATCATTGTTGCCTGCCTGGGACTTATTGGCCTGTCTACCTACGCTATTAAACTCCGTACCAAAGAGATCGGTATCAGAAAAGTACTGGGCTCTACTACTTATGCTATCGTGTATCTTTTTTCCAAAGACTTCATTCAGCTGGTAGGTATTGCAGCGATTGTGGCTTTCCCGATCATCTACATGGGAGCCAATGAATGGCTCAGCAATTTTGCTTTCCATATCAACCTGAGCTGGTTCATTTTTGCGGGGCCTCCTTTATTGCTGCTGCTGATCTCTTTGCTTACCATCGGCTGGCAGAGCTTTAAAGCTGCATTAGCCAATCCGGTGAACAGCTTGCGGAATGAATAAGCTTTAGTATGTTTGTTGTGAGTATGCCATTCCTATCTCACATATCACTACCGCCCTTGCCATATGGCAGTTACCTTCATCATATTCCAAGCCTGGGCAAGGGATTGGAACTTGAGCTGAAAAATAACGTAACGTTCTTTGTTGGCGAAAATGGATCAGGGAAGTCTACCTTGCTGGAAGGCATTGCAGAAAAGTGCGGGTTTGCGCTCAGGGGCGGCAACCGGAATCACAATTTTAATACCGGTCACCGGTTTGAAGGATACGAATCGGCACTGGCGTCTCACCTGACGCTGTCCTGGAAACCACGGAAGATCAACGATGGCTTTTTCATGAGGGCAGAAAGCTTTTTTAATTTTGCTTCCTATATTGATGAAATAGCCCGTGAAGACCGCCGTGTTCTACAGGCTTATGGCGGTCGGTCGCTGCATGAGCAATCACACGGAGAATCGTTCCTCTCTTTATTTAATAATCAATTCGAGTCAGGCATCTATATCCTCGATGAACCTGAAGCAGCGTTGTCGCCGGCAAGGATCCTGGCTTTTATGTCTGTCATACATGAACTCGAACGAAGCGGCCGGGCGCAGTTCCTGATAGCCACTCATTCGCCGATGCTTATTTGCTACCCCGGCGCCGCTATTTACCAGTTTGATGAAAGCGGTATCCGTGAAACCAGCTACGAGGATACGGAGCATTTTAATCTCACTAAATCTTTTTTAGATAATCCGGCATTATACCTTCGGCATTTGATGAATGAGTAAGCGGATAGCTTTTACCTGATTATAACCACCCTGCTACTCAAACTAAATCCGCTAAAACAGCCGATCACATTCTCGCCACTAACGGTACCCAGCAGCTTTACCGGTGTTGCAAATGGCCCGCCGTTGGATCTTGCTTTATTAAAGCTGTCCCAGAAATTGTAAACCTTTCTTTCCAAACTGATCATGTGGAATAGAACGGTATCTCCCACTTCAAAACTGCGTTGCATAGTTAAGCCCATATATTGGCCGTTCACCAGATCGTCCGTACCCGTTACGAAGCGGCTGTTTTCCATTCCTCCCCAACCCAGGTTAAAGCGCTCATTACGCCCCTGCCAATAGTACATTTGGGTATTGCCAATAGTATCCGGTTCCTGGTAATGTACGGTGATGCGTGCTCTCTGCGTAACTGTATCTTCATCCACATCGGTAAAGTAGTCGCCAACAGTGAGGGTATCTATCTGTACGGGTTGTAACAATGCGGTAATTGCAGTGTATTTTTTCCCTTCCGCTTCAATCTCAAGCAGGTAGTGTTTACCTGGCCGGCCGCGCAATGCACCGGCGGGATTGGTAACAAGTGTGGTGTCGAAATAGATACCCGGCAGCAATGTTTCCGTGATACCGGGTATAGCGGCTTCTTTCAGCAACTTCCTGGTGCGGGCATCCCATTGATACGTGTTATCCGCCAGCAGTGTACCTTCTGTTATACTCACCGTAGCGCCGGTTACCGGCGTGTTTTCGAAATTTGGCGCATAATAATCCTGGCTGCGCCCAAGGATCACATAATTATACAATGGTATTTCATTGTTGATATATGCCTCCACCACCAGTTGCGGCGGCGAGGCCTTGATATTAATATCGAAGTCCCGTTCGCAGGAAACCATCGTTATACTTGTTATCAGTATTAATCTCAGCACTTTCATCTTTCAGAATTTAAAATTCCAGGTAATGCCGGGTAAAACCGGGAACAGGAACACCTTTTTTCCTTTGATCTGCTGGCTGTCTTCATCCACATCCAGGTAGATAAAAAAGGGATTGGCCCTGTTATATACATTATAAAGACTAAACACCCAGCTGCTTTTAAAACGTTTTGTGCTTTGGGGTTTTGGCGTATAAGTAAATGCGATGTCAAACCGGTGATAGGCCGGCATGCGGTAGTCATTGATCTTGCTATAAAGATCAATATTCGTAAAAATGGGTTGCCCTTCCCGCAGATTGAATCCCAGGTTATAAACAAACCTACCGGTGGGTAATGTAAGCGCATTCCCGGTGCCATATACAAACACGGCGGAAGCATCCCATTTCCTGTTCAGTTTGTAATTCGCTACCACGCTTAGATCATGCGTGCGGTCGTACCTGTAAGGGAAAGCCTTGCCCTCGTTCATGGCAGGGAAAGTGCGTTCGGACCGGCTTAATGTATAACCTATCCATCCATTCAGGCGCCCCGTTTTTTTCTGTAAAAACAATTCGATGCCGTATGCCTTCCCGCTGCCGAAGATCATTTCACCCTCCATATTCTGGTTTAACAATAACTGCGCGCCGGGTTTGAATTCAATTTGATTGTTCATTGTTTTGTAGTACGTTTCCACGCTCATTTCATATTTCCCGTTGCTCAGTTCTTTGAAATAACCAGCGGCCACCTGCACGGCAATACCAGGTTTAATAAGCTGCCCTGATGGTACCCACAGGTCGCTGGGGAAGGTTGCTGCGCTGGTGGTGGCAAGATGAAGGTATTGGATGGTACGGGTGTACGATAACTTTATACTTGCGGACGAAGGCAGCCTGTACAATATGTTGAGCCTGGGTTCCGGATAGCTGTAACGGGCAATACTTTCTCCTTTCTTATAAGATTCTGTTGTACCGGTTGGCGCTCCGTCATTTCCATAGATCACACGCTCAGTAGGGCCAACCTGGTTAAAATAACTATACCGCATGCCTGCCACCACATTGAGTTGCGGGCTTAGATCTATGTCGGCACTGAGATAGGCTGCTGCCTCCTGCGCATACTGGTCCCGTATATTTGATCTGAATTCCTGGATGCCTTGTGTTGAACTTCCCGCACCCGGCCGGAAGGAGTGCCAGGTATACTGGAGTCCGGCTTTCCATTTTATCTTACTGCCGGATACAAAAGTCCAGTCGTTTTTAACCTGGTAATCGGTAAGACCGGATGAAAACAGTAACTGTGCTGTACCATATGTAATTTCGCTGCTGAGATTAAAATCATTTCGCACCAGGGAGAGTTCCTGTTTCAGCTTTTCATTCAGTTGTTGCTTCCAGGTAAGTCCCAGTATCGTGTTACCCCAAATGGTCTTAAACTCCCGGTTCCATCCGCTGGTATCGTTGCTGGCGAACCTGAAATTATCCCTGCCCGCATAAAAAGTAAAATACAATGTGTTCCTGCTGTTGATCTGGTAATCCAGTTTGCCATTGACATCGTAAAAGAAATAGCCGCTGTTGCCAAGGGTATCTGCAGCTACCAGTTTCGCCACCTGGTCGATGTAGGTTCTCCGCCCGCTGATGATAAAGGAAGATCTCCCTTTCACCAGCGGGCCTTCTACAGCAATCCGGGATGAAATAAGACCGATGCCGCCGGTTACTTTTAAGGAATCTTTGTTGCCATCGCGGGTGTTAACGGCAATCACGCTGCTCAGGCGGCCACCGTATTCGGCGGGCATGCCGCCTTTTATCACTTCGATGTTTTTTAATGCATCGCCGTTAAAAATACTGAAGAAGCCCAGCAGGTGATTGGGGTTGTACACTGGTATGCCATCCAGCAGCACGAGGTTCTGATCCGGCCCTCCGCCTCTGACGTAAATACCCGCACCGGCTTCTCCTCCGTTTTTAATCCCTGGTAGCAGCGTGATCGTTTTCAGCGGATCAATCTCTCCCAGGATAACAGGCAGTTTGCTCATCAACGCTATATCCAGTTTATGTATGCTCATCTGGTTTTTATAGATCTCCTGGCTGGCAGTGACCTCTACAGTCTTTAACGTTGTCAGGCGCTGTCGCAATGTGGCATTTAACGTATAATCCTTGCTGATAGTGATATTGTGGAAGGCATCTTCAAAACCGATAGCGCTGATAATTATCTTGTAGTTACCCCGGGTTAAGAGCATGGATGCTTTACCCATGGAGTCAGCAGCTATGCCATTTCCGTTTATTTTCAGGGTAGCATTTCGTACAGGCGATTGCGTACTGTCCATCACGCTGATGGTGAGGGTATGCTTTTGTGAATATGCTTTGGGAAGGGCAGCCAGAAGGAGGAATATAGCCAGCAGTCCCGCTGATGTGTAATGCAGGCGTTTTGCGCTTTCTGTTTTCAAAAGGCAGTGCTTCTGCATGGAGGCTAAGGATTTAGGCATCTAAAGAAAGGCAGCTTTCTTAGGTTAAATCTCAATTGTGAGACCACGATTAAAAATAAGTAGAAAACGTAAATGTACTTCTCTAAGATGATCATAATGTTATGTTAATTTATAGGTAATCGGATAGTCCATCAAACTAAAATGATAATCTATTGGATCGGGTAACGTGGCATGCTAACTTTATCGGATGATGAAAAGGATCACCATGTTACTCTTTATTGCCTGCATGAGTTGCAGCGCCCTTGCCCAGCAAACTTCCAAAGCCGTTATGGATGGCTTCATGGACAAACGTTTTGGAATGTTTATACACTGGGGCCCTGTTGCGCTCCGGGGAGAGGAAATAGGCTGGTCCCGCGATAAACAAATATCCAAAGCAGATTATGATCAGTTGTATAAAGAATTCAACCCGGTATTGTTCAATGCAGATGAATGGGTGAAAGCAGCTAAGGATGCAGGGATGAAATACCTCACCATCACTGCCCGCCATCACGATGGTTTTTGTTTGTGGCCCTCTGCCTATACGGAATATGATATCACCGCCACACCTTATAAGAAAGACATTGTAGGCGCACTGGCCAAAGCCTGTAAAAAAGCAGGCATCAAATTCTGCATTTATTATTCCGTGCTGGACTGGTATCACCCTGAATACCCGATCCATTCTGCACATGATCAAACGCCGGATCCCGGATCCGATATCAGCAAGTACATCGTTTTCATGAAAGCGCAGCTGAAAGAACTGCTCACCAATTATGATCCCTATATGTTGTGGTTCGATGGTGGCTGGGAAAAACCCTGGACGAATGAAATGGGGAAGGATATGTATGCTTACCTGAAATCAATAAAGCCGGATGTGATTATCAATAACCGCCTGGGTAAAGAGATTGCCGCGGTGGAAAATAAAAAGATAGACGCTGCTGCCATGATCGGTGATTATGATACGCCGGAGCAGGTGGTGGGCAGAATGAATATGAACATGCCCTGGGAAAGCTGCTTCACTATCTGTCGTCAATGGGCCTGGAAGCCGAATGATAAGATGAAGTCGTTAAAAGAATGCCTGTTCATCCTCGAAAAAACAGCCGGTGGTAACGGCAACCTGTTGTTCAATGTAGGCCCTATGCCCGATGGCCGCATAGAGGCGCGGCAGATAACCCGCTTGAAAGAAATGGGGGATTGGCTGCAAAAGAATGGAACAGCTATATACAGCACCTGGGGCGGGCCGTTTTCGCCTACTGATCAGTACGCTGCTACCCGGAGAGGAAATAAAGTATTTATCCATATCCTGAAAACAGAAACCACGCAACTTTCTCTACCCGTCATAGAAGGCAGGAAAATAAATAAAGCTTTTGTGCTGGGTACACAGCAGCCGGTTACATATAGCCAGCAGGAAGGGAAGATTAATTTGACCCTTACACCTGCTCCGCTGAACTATGTGATTGTACTTGAAATGGACGGGGATGTAATGAAAGCACCTGTTATTTGATCAGGATACCTGCTCTCTCTCCAAAAAGCCGCAAATACCAATGCGGCTTTTTTGTTATAAATTTACAGCAGGGCAGACCTACTATTATATGAATGATGTGTTATTACAGCAGTTAGCAGATGGTGAGTCATCCGCTTTTACTACTATTTATAATGATTATTACCCCGAATTGTATTTCCTGTCCAAACACCTGATAGGAGATGATGCCCCCGATGTAGTAGCAGATGTTTTCATCAGATTGTGGACGCAAAGAAAATTGTTCGAAAGCAGGGCCCACCTGCTGGCCTATTTGCGTGTAATGACCCGGAATGCCTGTTTTGATCACCTGAAGAAACAACACCGGGATGTGCAGCAGTTACAGGAACTATTGCATATCAGCGACCAGGAGCATGAGGACCGGCATTTTCATGAGATTATTGAATCGAGGGTATTTACCCTTATCCGTAACGAAATAGAAGAACTGCCGCCGCATATGCGGGAAGTGTTTAAACTGGCCTATATAGATGGGCTGAAGAACGGGGAAATTGCCAGCCTGTTACAGATGAAAGATGCCGCCGTAAGGGTCCGGAAGGCAGAAGCCCTGAAGATACTACGATCTTCCCTCTACCGTATTGAATTGATTATCATAATGAAATTGATAATTTATCCTCCTCAATAAATTTTTCTCTCTTTTTTCCGTAACAATTATTTCATCCCACAGTATATATAGTATGAGCGATGCTACAGAAAGAATTCCGGAATTGATCGTCAGGCTGCTGAAGCAGGAAGCGAGTGAAGAGGAGATAGCAGAACTGGAAAGCTGGAAGCAGGCTTCCCCTGCCAATGCAGCCCTGATAGCGGGTATACTGAAGGAGGCTTATGTGGCGAATGGCCTGAAGGAGCTGGAAACAGCACAAAAGCGATCAACAGAAAAACTTGCGCAGGCGGGAATCCTGCTACAAAATAAAGATCATACACGGGTACGCCGCATAAGCTACCGTTGGGTAGCTGCGGCAGCGGTTCTTATGGCAGTGGCCACGGGTGTTTACTTCTGGTCACAACGCTCCCTGCAGCCGATCCCTGATTTAGCGGGTAACATAGCACCAGGCAGTACAAAAGCCATTCTTACATTGGCGGACGGATCTACTGTGGCATTGGATAGTACCGGCAACCGGGTGATCAGCCAGGGGGGCACCGCTATACGCCAGCAGGGCGGCCAGCTGGAATATGATGTAAAGGGCGAGCCAGCCTCTTTAAGTTATAATATGCTGGTTACACCAAGAGGCGGACAGTTCAGGATCACCCTGCCGGATGGCTCGAAAGTATGGCTGAATGCCGCATCCTCCCTCCGTTATCCCACTGCTTTCATTAACAATACGAGAACAGTGGAAATCACCGGAGAAGCTTACTTTGAGGTAGCACCTGACGCGGCAAAACCTTTTATGGTGAAAGTAAACGAACGCACTGCAATTCTCGTATTAGGAACAGCATTTAATGTGAATGCTTATACAGATGAACCAACTATCAATACTACTTTATTAGAGGGGGCAGTAAGGATCAACGCACAAACCTTAACTCCCGGGCAACAGGCGCAGGTAAATACTGCAGGTGCCATAAAACTCGTCAACGATGTGGATGTATCAGAAACGGTAGCATGGAAGAACGGCATCTTCTCTTTTAACAATGCAGATGTGCGTACCGTAATGCGCCAGATAGGGCGCTGGTATAATATCGAGATCAATTATGAACAGGCTGTTTACACCACTAAATTTAAAGGAAAGATAGGCCGTGATCTGAATTTAACAGATGCACTGGAAGTATTGAAAAAAGCAGGTGTGAATTTTAAGATGGAAGGAAGAACATTGACTGTAATGCCTTAATATAAATATTGCTTAGCCAGAAGAAACAACCAACCAACATTAGAGGAATACATAGATCATAGTCGGTACCCAAAACAGGTAAAAGAAAGTCGCTGCGGATTAGGCCCCGTAGCGACTGGATGCCTGGCTGGACCAAATGAAGTTACGCTTGTAAACGTCAATTATTTAATCAACCAAACTACTGCAAGTTATGCAAAAAAATGTGTATTGCAACCAGCTGGTTACGGAGCATCATGTGCCGTATCATAAGGGCTGGCCATCAACCAAGATCCTGTTAGTCTTAAGATTGATCATGGGAGGTTCTCATCCCGTCAACAGGAGATTAATTTTGAAAGCGATGAAACTAACTATCATCTTCCTCACTGCTGCTTTCCTGCAACTGAGCGCCAATAGCACGGCTCAGTCAGTTACCTTCACCGGCAATAAAGTGGCTTTGGAAAAAGTAATTGCCGCTGCTGAAAAACAAACCGGTTACTGGTTCTTTTACAATGAGGCAATACTGCGCAACATTGAACCGGTAACGGTGAAAGCCATAGATATGCCGCTGGACCTTTTCCTGAAAGAAGTATTTAAAAAACTTCCGCTGGAATACACTGTCCGTGGCAAAACAATTGTGATCAGTAAAAAGGCCCCGCTGCCGGTAGACGGACCAACAGGCCGCCAGCTGGAAGAAGCGCCGGTAGTGGTACCCGCTTACCAGGTGATCACCGGTGTAGTGGTAACTGCTGATTTTACGCCGTTATCCGGTGCCAGTGTACGGTTGAAGAAGAGCAAAGAAGGTACGCAGACGGACCTGAGAGGCCGGTTTTCCATTAATGCCAACACCGGTGATGTGCTGGTGGTTTCCTACATCGGTTACGAGGACAAGGAAGTGACCATCGGTAATAATAATCTCACCACTTACATCATATTAAAGCCATCCGAATCCAAACTGGATGAAGTGCAGATCACGGCGTACGGTCAAACTACCAAGAGAATGAGCATTGGTAATATCTATACCGTTAAAGGAGAGGATATTGCCAGGAACCCCACACCCAACGTTTTACAGGCGCTGCAGGGCCGTGTTCCCGGTTTGTTCATACAACAGCAGAGTGGTCAGCCCGGTACGCCCATCAGTGTGCAGGTGAGGGGCAGAAGCACCTTAAACGGTAACAGTGCACCTTTGTTCATTGTTGATGGCGTGGCTTACCCGAGTGAAAGGTTGCCCTTTATTTTTGTGAGTGGCCAGCCTAATATCCTCCGGGGCGGTAATATTTTTGATTACATCAATCCTGACCTGGTAGAACGTGTGGAAGTATTGAAAGATGCGGATGCCACTTCTATCTATGGTTCCCGTGGTGCTTACGGCGTAATACTGATCACTACTAAAAAAGGGAAACCGGGTAATCCGCAGCTGTCCTTAAGTGTACGGTCAGGTATTACATTAAGGGGAAAATCTCCGGAACTGTTAAATACAGCCGAATACCTGATGCTCCGCAGGGAAGCATTGAAAAATAATAATAATGCCCAGCCAACGGCTGCTGACTTTGACCTGAACGGCACCTGGCCGGAAACCCGGTACACAAACTGGCTGAACGAACTGCAGGGCGGCAAGGCACAAACCACTTTAGCCAATGTGAGTTACTCAGGCGGTACAGGCAATATCAATTTCCTGGTAGGGGGAAATTATAATGTACAGGAAAGCATACAAAGAGGAGCGGGTGCTTCCAGGCAAGGTGGTTTGAATTTTAATATCAATACAGTTACCAACAACAGGCGGTTCTCTATTAACCTGAGCGGTCTTTATTCAATTACCCAGAATGACATGTTGCAAGTTGATTTCACTACCAATGGTGTTTTAGGTACACTGGCCCCCAATGCCGCTCCTTTGTTCCTGCCAAATGGTGAGATCAACTGGGCGCCTGATGCCTTATCAAACCCACTGGGAAACGCAGGAACAAGTATTGTTTCCCCTTTTAAGATGATCTCCAAACACACCACAAATAACATTACCACTAATATGGAGTTTAAATACGAATTAGCGAAAGGATTAAGCATCCGTGCGCTGGTTGGATACAACTCATTATACGGGAGGCAGCTGTATGGATATCCTTCTACCTATTACAATCCACAGAGTGCTTATATCACCTCCAGCACCCTGAACATTTTCAACATCCGCACCTGGACGCTGGACCCTAATATCAATTACGTGACCAAACTGGGAAACCAGGGTACACTCACTGCCAGGGCCGGCGCCACGCTGATGGACAAGATCAACTATGCGCAGGCCACTACCGGATCTGATTTCATCAGTGATGCGATGTTAAATAATCCAACATTCGCTTCTCCGGCAAATATCAGTACCAGCTATAACCAGATCCCTTCAAGATACCTGGGTTACTTTGGTCTTTTAAGATACGACTGGGCTAATAAATATTTTATTAACCTGAGCCTTCGTTACGATGGATCTACCAAGTTCGGACCTGATAAACAGTTCGGTACTTTCGGTTCTGTAGGAGCCGGTTGGATCATGAGTGATGAACCTTTCTTTAAAGGCTTACTGCCTGTAGTGAGTTTTGCTAAAATAAGCGGAAGTTATGGTACATCCGGCGGAGACCTGATTGATAACTACCAGTTCATGAACACTTACTTCCAGGGAACTGCTTACGGAGGCAGGCCAGGCTTGCGCCCGGGAGTGCTGGCCAATCCTGAGCTGCAATGGGAACAGAACCTGAAAAGAGATATAGGCCTGAACCTTGAATTCTTAAAGGGAGGCAGGATAGCACTGGATGTTTCTTATTACAGTAACCTCACCAAAAACCAGTTAATTCCGCAACCGCTTTCTTCCATTACAGGGTATAGCACTATTACCCGGAATTCTCCTGCGCTGATCAGATCAACCGGCCTGGAAATGGTACTGAACACCACCAATATTAAGAACAAGCATTTTTCCTGGACAACTACGATCAATTTCTCTGTTCCAAAGAATATACTGGTTTCCTATCCGCAGAGTGAAAAGCTTTTTGATTATGCGATCAAAGAAGGACAATCCACCTATGGTATGCCGCTGTTTAAATATGCCGGCGTAGATCCGCAAACGGGGCAGCATACTTTTTATAAGAATGGTGTGAAAGGGGAGTGGACCTTTCTTTCAGGAGGGCCTTTAGATCAGATAAAAGACAGAACGGAATTTGTGGACCTGGCGCCGAAGTTCTACGGTGGTATGCAGAATACCCTGAAGTATAAAAATATCACGCTGGATTTCTTCCTGGCATTAACCAACAGGATAGGGCCTAATTACCTGGGCATGCAAACATTTCCTTTCGGCCTTTATATGGGAAATACAACCAAAGACATCCTGAGGCGCTGGCAGAAACCAGGAGATGTAACAGATATCCCCAGACTGAGCAGCAGCTTCTTGTCCTACCTGGGCCAGGCTAATTATCACTTCAGCACCGGGGCATACACAAAGGCCAATTACATCCGCCTGAATAACGTGAACCTCACTTATGCCTTTCCTGCGGCACTCCTGAAGAGAGCACATATTAAAGGGGCCAGCATTTTCCTGCAGGGGCAGAACCTGCTCACCATTTCTAAATATGGAGATCTTGATCCTGAGAACCTGGGAGCAGGCATGGCGCCGCTGCGGGTATTTACCGGAGGTATTTCAATGAACTTGTAAAAAAAGAAACATGAAACGTTTAATAATAGTTGGTATTGTTATCGGTACAGGTTGGCTCAGCGGATGCCAGAAATTCCTGGAAATACCACTTCCAACAACTGCCATTGCTGGTAGCGGGGCTTATACAACAGACAGATCGAGTTCTGCCGTATTGAATGACCAGTTTGCTGCTTTGGCAAATGGCAGCGTGCTCGATGGAAGAGGGATTGCTTTT
This sequence comes from Chitinophaga niabensis, assembly GCF_039545795.1. NCBI lineage: Bacteria > Pseudomonadati > Bacteroidota > Chitinophagia > Chitinophagales > Chitinophagaceae > Chitinophaga > Chitinophaga niabensis. The sequence goes on from NZ_CP154260.1 coordinate 2,235,880, forward strand.
CAAACTGCTTTATATACGGATGAATTAAAGTGTATTGATCCCACCGCGCAGACCGAAAATCTTTTTTATTCCAACAATGTACAGGCTAATAATACCGGCCCTATGTGGTCTACCCTGTACAAACAGATCTATGCCTGTAACCTGGCCCTTGAAGGGATCTCCGGTTCACAGACGCTGAACTATAAAAATCAATGGTTAGGCGAAGCTTATTTCTTAAGGGGGTTACTGCATTTCTATGTAGCGAGCCTGTATGGAGATGCGCCTATTTCGCTTAGTTCGTCCTATACAACAAATAATGCCCTTTCCCGCAGCCCGGTGAATGATGTGTACAAACAGGTGGTGAAAGACCTGTTGCAGGCACAAACACTTTTAACTGCAGAATATAAAGGGGGCGATGGCCTGGTTACCACCAACAGGGGAAGGCCGAATAAAGCGGCTGCCACTGCTTTGCTGGCCCGTGTATACCTTTACCTGGGGGAATGGGAGAATGCAGAATTGCAATCCACCACCATCATTGCTGATCCTGCTTACGTATTGCCACAGCCAGACCTTGCTTTCCTGGCAGCCAGTAAAGAAACAATATTCGGGCTCATGCCCAGCACACCAGGTTTTCAGTTTGCAAAGGATTTTGCCACATATAATAACGGTATGCCCGCCACGGTAACACTCTTTCCGGCTAATGGTGTGAATACGGTGATCTCTGCAGACCTGCTGAATACTTTTGAAGCCGGCGATGCACGTTTTACTTCCTGGACAAGAGCTGTTTCTTCTACAAGTGGTACACCTATTACGTATCGTTTTCCAAATAAATACAAAGTAAACACCACAGGAGCAGAATACCTTTCTGTGTTCCGGCTGGCAGAGCAATTGCTCATACGTGCGGAAGCACGTGCGCAGTTGAACAAGGTCACAGGTGCGAAGGCTGATCTGGATGCTGTAAGAACAAGAGCAGCACTCACCGGCACAACTGCTGCTACGAAAGAAGATATGCTTATAGCTATTGACAAGGAGCGGCGTGTGGAACTCTTTACGGAAGGAGGGCACCGCATGCTGGACCTCAGAAGAAGGAATAAACTGGATGCACTGATGCTCACCGTTGCACCGCAAAAAGGCGGAGCATGGCAAACCTTCAAACAGTGGTGGCCTATTCCAACAGCAGATGTATTTGCTAATCCAAATCTGATCCAGACACCAGGGTACCAATAAACACCAATCATATGCGCTTTAGCTTATTGGCTGCGATCTTAAGTTTCGCAGCAGGGACCTTATTTGCCCAGCCCAAAACCTTGCAGGCAGATAAAATTGATCCGGCAGTATATGCCCGGCAGGTAGCTGAATTAAATGAACATATCGGCGATGAGAAGGATAGTGCCATGAAAGCCTCGCTGGTGCGAAGTTTTGTAGCGCTGCACCCTGATTACTATCTCAGCCTGGTGAAGTTTTTCGAAATGGTATCCAATGAATCAGTGGACCGTGCAGAACGGCGCTTTGAAGCTTTTGCACCGCAACTGCGGCATAGTGTGCTGGGTAAAAAAGTGGCGGAGCTGATCAAAATACGGCAACATATCCTGCCTGGTCAAATGGCGCCGGAGATCATTGCCACCACTGCAGAAGGCCAGCCCTTCAAACTCTCAGACCTGAAAGGCAAATATGTGTTCATCGATTTCTGGGCCAGCTGGTGCGGCCCCTGTCGTAAAGAAAGCCCTAACCTGGTGAAAGCATACGCACGCTTTAAAGATAAAAACTTTGAGATCGTGAGCTTTTCACTGGATAGAGATGCTGCTGCCTGGAAGGCCGCTGCAAAGGAAGATGGATATACCTGGCCGCAGGTCAGTGATCTGAAAGAATACCAGGGTGAAGCAGCGAGGAACTATATGGTAGTGTTTGTGCCAAAGTGTTTCCTGCTGGGGCCTGATGGTAAAATAATCGCTACAGACCTGCGGGGAGACGCACTGGAAAAACAACTGGAAAAGATCTTTAATTAAATCATTCATTCATGTCATCTATGCAAAACAAATCGCTCTTATGCTGCCTGTTATTCCTGGCAGTATCTGCAACGGCACAGAACAAACTTGAAGGCCCGCAGCTGATCCAAAGCAGCAATACTTTTGTGCTGGAAGGAACACTGAAAGGTTTGCCCATTATGCCGGAAAAGGTTTACCTCATCTATGATTCCATCAATGCACGCCCTGCTGATAGTGCTATCGTGAAAAATGGCCGGTATACTTTTAAAGGAAAGATCAATGATGCGGCACTGGCTTACATCTCTCCAAAGCTGCTGAACAACAGGGATATCAAGGATGCCGGTTTGCTGGGCACCAGTGAACATGTGGCAAAGATCTTCCTGGATAAAGGAAAACTGACAGCCTCCTCTGATAAAACCATGGATAATGTTACCGTCACCGGCTCTGCTGTTCACAAAGATTACCTGGTTGCCGTGAAACATGATAACCTGATGTGGAAGGATACGGTACTGGGCATCGCTAAGCTTTACACGGAATCAAAGAACAAAGCTTATTTCGATATGCTCATGCTGAGCGGCAAGCAAATGGAAAGCGGTGTAAGGGGTGCACACTGGGATTTCATGAAAAAACATCCTGGATCTCCTGTAACGGCTTACCTGCTTTGTAAGAACCTGAAAATGGGCACCAATCCTGCGGGGTATGTGGATAGCCTGGCCACGATCTATGACCGCCTGCCGGAACATATTAAAGCCAGTCCTGCCGGTATTACAGCAGCCGGAATATTGGAGAAGGAATTGAAATCTGCATTGGGTCATAAGGTGCCGGACTTCACACAGAATGACAATAACGGCCATCCTGTTAGCCTCTCTTCTTTCAAAGGAAAATATGTGATGATCGCCTTCTGGAAAACTTCCGATCAGGGTTTTTACTCAGGATATCTCCCTTATGTGAAAAAAGCCTATAGCGATTATAAAGATAAAGGCTTAGCCCTGATCACCATATCACTGGATGAAAATAAGGATGCCTGGTTACAGACACTGGAACAAGCGGGGATACCCGGTGCACACCTGTCAGACGGTAAAGGCCCTGCAAATGAAGTGGCGCAGCTATTCGGCGTCACCGCTTCCGCCTATCCTTTACAGAATGTACTGATTGCACCGAATGGAAGGATCGTGGCCAAAAACCTCAATGGTACAGCGCTCTCTGATATGATGACGTCAATATTTAATTAACCGGATAAAAACAGGAATATGAATAAAGTGATGCTGACCTTACTCATGGTCACTACGGCTTGCACACTCCATGCGCAGGATGGCAACTTTACCATCACGGGCCACCTGGAGAATGTAAAAGCTACTTCCGTACAGGTCTCTTACTGGGGCAGTAAAGGTTATAAAACAGATATAGTGGATGTAACAGGGAACACCTATAAGTTATCGTTTGCTGCCACATCAGGCTGGGACGTAATATTAAGGGCCGGCAACCTGAATGGTATGCCTGATGCCCATAACCTGCTGGCTATTTACCTGGGTGGCACGGAGAATGTTGCCATCAGGCACAAGAACACTTTTGCGAATGCTACTTTCTCCGGCTCTCCTGAAAACCTTGAATATCAAAAACTGCTGGCCATCAATACAGCCTACAACGCAAAAATAAATGCGCTAAGGAAAAAGCAGCAGGAGCTGGACATGCTGGGGAATGGCAAAACAGATCCTGCTGTAGATGAAGAGATAACCACCCTCACCAAAAACTGGAATGATGCGGTGTATGGCGATTATATCCGTAATAATCCTTCCTCACGTATCCTGGGCTATGCATTTAATTCCTACGTGCAGAACATGGGGAAACTGGATGGCGCCAAACTTAACCCTGTCATTGCCTTGTTGCCGGACTCTTTCAAAGTAATGCCCGGTGTGAAAGACCTGCAGGCACGGATCAAAAATGCAGAAACCTTTGAGACTGCTGTAGCCGTTGATAAAATAGCACCTGATTTTACACTGAAAGACCCTAACGATAATCCCATCAGCCTCTCTTCCTTCCGCGGTAAATATGTACTGATAGATTTCTGGGCCAGCTGGTGTGGTCCCTGCCGTGCAGAGAACCCTACATTGGTGAAAGCCTACGAAAAGTATCATGGTAAAAATTTTGAGATCCTGGGCGTATCGCTGGATGCGGAAGGCGCTAAGGAGAAATGGATGAAAGCGATCAAGGACGATGGCCTTACCTGGCCACAGATCTCTGATCTCAAATACTGGAAAAGTGAAGTGGTGAAATTATACGGCATCCAGGGGATACCACTTAATTTCCTCATAGATCCGCAGGGCAGGATCATTGCCAGGAGTTTGAGAGGTGCAGCATTAGAGCAAAAGCTCAGTGAGATTTTTCCAAATTAAAACATGCAAACTTGAGCAATATCAAACAATGGATAGGTTTAGGCGCAACCGTATTGCTATGGCATACGGCTGCTGCCCAGAACATTCCCCTGGACCCGGCTGTGAAGCAGGGAAAACTGGCGAATGGATTCACTTATTACATCCGCCACAACGAAGAGCCGAAAGGCCGCGCCAGTTTTTATCTTGTAAATAAAGCAGGTTCCATTCTGGAAGATGAAGACCAGCGTGGTCTGGCGCATTTCCTGGAACATATGAACTTCAACGGCACCAAACATTTCCCCAGGAACAAACTGGTGGATTACCTGCAGAAAGCAGGGGTGAGTTTTGGTGCAGACCTGAATGCATATACCTTCTTTGATGAAACAGTGTACAAACTGCCCATCCCGACAGCAGATCCCGTCATGGTGAAAAGCGCCGTGCAGATCATGCGGGACTGGGCACAGGAAGCCACGCTGGACGCTGCAGAGATTGAAAAGGAGCGGGGTATCATACTGGAAGAAGGAAGGTTGATCAAAGGAGGGAAAGACCGCATGATGCGCAAATACCTGCCCATGTTATTTAATAATTCCCGTTATGCAGCGCGTTTGCCCATTGGCCTGGAAGAGATCTTAAAAAATTTCAACCAGGCCACTATCAAACGCTTTCACCAGGATTGGTACCGGCCTGATCTGCAGGCGCTGATCATAGTAGGGGATATAGATGTGAAGGAAACAGAGAAAATGGTAAAGAAACATTTTGCCGATCTCAGGAACCCTGCAGGGCCGAGGGAACGCCCTGACTATACTATTCCATTGACCGGAAAGAACCAGTTCCTGGTAGTAACAGACCCTGAAGTTGCTGCCACTTCTATGCAGGTGTTTTTAAAACACAGATCGCTTTCCCTGCGTACAGAAGCAGACTACCTGGAAAGCATCAGGCGGAACCTTTTCCTGCAAATGCTGGGCTCCAGGCGGTATGCAGAGCTAACACGTAAAACCAATGCAAGTTTCAGCAATGCTTCCACCGGCCTCCAAAACTTACAGGGAGGCCTGGAAGCGTTGGTGTTTGAAGTAACGGCCAAAGAAGGAGAGTTACAATATGCATTCGCACAAACCTGGGAGGTATTGGAGAAAGTGAAACGCTTCGGCTTTACGCAAACAGAACTGGATCGCGCAAAGCAGCAATACCTGCGTACCATGGAAAGTTCGCTGAAGGAAAAGAACAAAACTTCTTCTGTAAGCATGGTAGAAGAGTATCAGCGTAATTTCCTGACCGGAGAAGCTGCGCCCGGTATTGAATGGGAACACCAATTTGCCCTGCAGCATCTTAACCATATCACACTGGCAGATATAAAAGCAGTAGCAGAGAAATACATTTCAGATACCAACCGCGACATCCTGGTGATAGCACCTGAAAAAGCAAAGGCAACACTCCCGGACAGCGCTGCCGTAATTACCTGGATCAACAAAGCACACAAAGCGGAACTGGTTGCCTACCAGGATGTGACGGAAGACCTGGCACTCATGCCCGTAAAGCCCACACCCGGAAAGATTGTATCCAGAACTACCGAACCGGCTATCGGTACCACAAAACTGCTGCTCAGCAATGGCCTCACCGTGATCCTTAAACCCACAACGTTTAAGAACGATGAGATAAAGTTCCGTGGTTTCAGTGCAGGTGGAAGCTCCGTATTGGAAGATGATGAGTTTGATGCGATCTCTGGTGTAGACAGGCTCGTGGAAAGCTTTGGCCTGGCTCACCTGGACCCTGTGCAGCTTTCCAAAGCACTCAATGGAAAACAGGTAGGCGTGAACACATTCATCTCTGCCCGCTCACAAAGTGTCAATGGCGCTACTTCCACAGAAGACCTGGAAACAGCGCTGCAAATGGTGTACCTGCGGTTCACCCAGCCCCGGAAGGACAGTGCGCTGTATACTTCCGTGATCAATAATTCAAAGGAAGCGATCCGTAACAGGTATGCAGATCCTAATAATGCGTTCAATGATACCATGGCATATGTGATGGGAGATTATCATTACAGGAACAGTCCGCCTACGCTCATCAAGCTGAGCATGATCACACTGGACCGTTCGTATGAACTCTACAAACAACGTTTTGCGGACGCATCCGGTTTCACCTTCGTTTTTACCGGCAACTTTGATCTGGCTACTATTGAGCCTTTGCTGGAACAATACCTTGGCGCTTTACCTTCTCTCAACAGGAAAGAAAGCGCCCGTGACCTGGGTACACACATTCCTGCCGGCCAGTTAGTAAAAGTAGTGAGAGGTGGTTCAGAAGATAAAGCCCTCCTGCGTTTGGTGTTCAGCGGAGATTATCCTTACAGCCCGGTGAATAACACCTGCATGAATGCCCTGGGCCAGATCCTGCAGATCAAACTGCTGGAACGCATGAGAGAGGCAGAAGGAGAAGTATACAGCCCTTCTGTACAGTTTATGTACAATAAGCTGCCAAAGAACAGGTATGCGTATGTAGTGGCCTTTGGCTGCGCACCCAGGAACATTGATCACCTGGTAACGATCGTGAAAGAAGAAATGGCCAAATTAAGAACAGAGGGCGTTACTGTGGACGACATACAAAAGTTCAGGGCGGCTTATGCTAAAAACGTAGAAACGGCATTGCTGGATAATAGTTTCTGGCTGGGATACCTCTGCGGCCAGGCAGAGAATGGAGAAGATATGCTGGAGGTGACCAGAACAGCTGAAACATTGAAGGGAGTAACACCTGCTGCGTTAAAGGAAACCGCCAATCTCTATTTAACGGAGAGGAATGTGATACAATTTATGTTGGTACCGGAGAGTTATTCGGTATTGAAGTAACAGGTAGGAAATGTTCGATAGCAATAAGGCCTCCGCTTAGCGGGGGCTTTGGTTTTAGCCATAAAAAAAGGCCGTCTCTTTATTGAGACGGCCTTCTGTTTTTATTTCTTAGTGGTATCAGGTACCGTGCTGAACTGCTGCCCGGTTTCCTGTTGCTTCAGTGTATCCTTATTACTGAAATCAACCTTGAGTTGTTTCAGCATGCCGAGGAATTGCTCTGCACGTTGTGCATCATCCTGCAGATCGTTGGTAAAGAGTCTTGCAGGCAGGCTGCGGTAGTAACGCAGCTGTTGCTCGAGGTCTTTGGTGATCTCTGCAGAGATAGCATCCGCTTTCTTCGCATTGCCGGCTATATAATAAGCATATACTATTTCCATGCTCCAGAGGTTATGCATGTTACCCGGAGAGGTCATGGCATAAGGCATATTGCCGGGCAGGAATACAGAATCCTGCCTGTCCAGCACCTGCAGTGCTTTATCTTTTTTACCTTCTTTTACGAGTGCAACACCCAGTTTGGTATAAGCATTCCGCACGCTTTGCAGCATCCGGCGGTTAGGCTCATCAAAGTATACACCTGCAATGTCCACACTACCATACACGAACTTATCCATGAGGTTGTTGTACATTTTGCGGGTTTGCACCTGGTCGTTCAGGCCGGGTAGCATTTCGTTGGAAGGCAGCCTGCGTGTTGGCACCAGGCGGTAAGTTAATCCTTCCACCTGCAGGAACTCGTTGAATCCGAGGTCAACCGGGCTGGTGAAATAGATCGGGCGTTTAAAGGCGTTGGCTGCAATGATATCATATACTGCCAGGTCGTTCTTATAGATCACGTTTTTCTTCTCAGGCAGTACGATGGGCACCTGTGGCATAATGCGGCCGCTATCCTGGATATCTACCGTACCATTTTTCACCACTTCATTTACATCTACGGGAATGAAGAATTTCTGCGTAGGCAGGAAGTTCACTTTTTCACCGTTCTGTAAAGGTACCTTGGCGCCATCACTGTCTTCTCCCACGAACTGGATCACTTCTTTCAGGTTAAAGAAGCTGTTCTGCGGGATCTTACCGTTATCGTAGTGCATCACATAGTTACGGTTTTCACCACGGTATTTTTCAGGGCCCAGGATCATTTCAATGGCCGGGCTTTGGTTTACGGCTTTACGCTGCTGATCAATGTACCAGTCAACACCCAGCAAGCTGAGGTTGATCACCCGTACATCCGGACGAATGCCTTCTACCTCCTGCGCATACCAGAGCGGGTAAGTATCGTTATCACCCACGGTGAAGAGGATGGCATTTTTATCGCAGGATTCCAGATAGTCGCGGGCAACATCGCGGGCGATCACTTTTTTGGAACGATCGTGATCATCCCATCCCTGTGCACCCATCAGTATGGGTGCTGCGAGAAGGCCCAGGCCTATCGCAACAGGTGCTGCAATAGTCTTTTGTTTTTTCACAATGAAGTTATAGATGCTCAATACACCCAAACCTATCCAGATGGCAAATGCGTAGAAGGAACCCACAAAGGCATAATCCCGTTCACGCGGCTGGTTACCGGCCTGGTTCAGGTATACCACAATGGCCAAACCGGTAAACAGGAAGAGCAATGCTACAATGATCGCATCTTTTCTGTGGCGGTTGTAATGGAAGAAGAATCCAATGAGGCCCAATATCAGCGGGAGGAAATAGAAAGTATTACGTGCTTTATTCACCTTCAGGCTGTCCGGCATTTCAGACTGATCGCCATACAATAGATTGTCCAGGGGCGCTATACCGGAAATGGTATTACCATCGCGGGGATTCCCAAACCCTTGCACATCATTTTGTTTACCGATGAAGTTCCAGCCGAAGTAACGCAGGTACATGAAGCTTACCTGGTATTTGAAGAAGAAGTAAATATTATCGCCAAAAGAAGGTGCTTCACCATCTTTTAATCCCAGGAAGGCCTTGTAGTAATCAGCATGGCCTTGATCGTTGCTGGCATCCCATACGCGGGGGAACAGCATTTTATCCTTGGCAGCATATACCGGCACCTGTTTTTTACCCACCACCACATATTCTTTATTACCACGGGCATACAGGTTGCCTTGTTCTTCGTAAGATTCAGGGCGGGCAGTGAACACCTGACCGTAGATCAGCGGGAAGTCGCCATACTGCTCACGGCCCAGGTAACCTACCAGGGATACCGGATTGTCCACATTATACATATCCACGGAAGGGTTCGCGGAAGAGCGCACCATAGTGGTTACGTAGGTAGAATAACCCATCAGCAGGAACAGGATGCAGGAATTCGTCAGTTGCACCACATGCCGCAGTTTCTGGGCATTCAGCTCTATGCCGAATAATTTGATGAAGTAAGGGATCAGCAGTACACCGATGCCCACTACAAAGCGGAAAATGAGGACAGCTGCGCTATCACCACCCGTGAAGGCCGGGATCAGTACTACAGAAGCTACAATGATCAGGGGAACATACAAACCGAATTTAGGTTTGTAGTAACCATAGATCAGTAAAGCGATGACGGCTATGAAATAGAATGCGAAACCGGAGAAGAAAGGCAGGCTCAGGCTGTTCACAAAGAACACGTCCATCATACCGGAAGCCTTGATGGTATCCTGGATAATGAACTTCTGTACCATACCGGTAAGCGCACAACCTATAATAAAGGCCCAGATAGCCCCTGCAGTGGTAGGGGTTTTGGTGCGCTTGTAATAATAGATCATTACAATGGCGGGGATAGTCAGGAGGTTCAGCAAGTGCACCCCGATAGACAAGCCCATCATGTAAGCAATGAAAACGATCCAGCGGTCGCCGTACTTGGTATCCGCTTCATGCTCCCATTTGAGCATAGCCCAGAACACCAGGGCGGTGAAGAGGGAGGAAAATGCGTATACCTCACCTTCCACGGCGGAGAACCAGAAAGAATCAGAGAAAGTATATGCCAAAGCACCTACAACGCCTGCGCCCATTACGGCCAGTAATTGCTGGCTGGAAAGTTCTTCACCGGTAGTGGTGAACATGCGGCGTGCAAAGTGGGTGATAGTCCAGAATAAGAACAGGATGGTAAAACCACTGGCCAGGGCGCTCATGATATTTACACCCAGGGCTGCTTCAGAAGGAGAGAAGGGAAGGGTAAAGAGCCTGCCCAGCAATACAAACAAAGGAGCTCCCGGAGGGTGAGGTACCTGTACCCTATAGGCCGCGGAAATGAACTCGCCGCAATCCCACAGGCTTCCCGTGGCTTCCATGGTCATTAAATACACACTACAGGCAATTATACACACGATCCAGCCTGTAATGTTATTAATCCGGTTAAAATTCATAAGGTTGTTTTATATAATTCCGACAAAAATAGAAAAAGTAACCAATTAAGCTAATGTGAACAACAGTTTTAACTTTTTATAAATATTTTAACAATTGGATGGATCGGGGCAATCGGAAAGAAGTACGGTAAATCAGGCGGTTATGGGGTTCTGTTTTCCAGGCTCCAGGCTTCGGGTTTTCCGGTGAACCAGCCTTTAATGGCCGTCCAGATGTCCGCAAACATCTCTGAATGGCGGTAAACATCCAGTGACTCTATATTTTCCCAGTGGCTGTAGGTGAAATAGACCCCGATATGGGCTTTGTCCTTCCAGAGTTCCAGGTGGGTACATCCCGGGAAATGGCGGATGTCCGCCTGGCGTTCCGCAAAAAGCTGTTCAAAAGCAGCAGTTTGCGCAGGGTCGAAGGTCAGTTTCACGATCCGGATCATTATTCAAAGATGATTTTCACGGTTTGGTAAAAGGACAGTTGCTGATAAGCAGCCTGTTGCAACTGATCTCTCCGGAAGCCCTGCAGGCCAAACAGCCCGGCAGCATTCCCTTTGTTCACAGCTATTTCAAGATACCCGGCGGCGTTAAAGAGCGCCAGTTTCTGTCCTTCCGGCACATCTGCATAGGTTTCACTGACCTGGGTGATCATTTCATCCCTGCGGAAGAAGATGGCGAATTTGCGTCCCTGCTGCTGGGCAATGAATTGTTCCCGGGTGATGTTCACTACTACGTTCTCAAAGTTATCGATGTGAATGATCTGCCCTTCAATATAGTCTTCCCCGGTCAGCGGCTGGAGGTTGTTCTTCACCGTCAGTTCCGTAACCGGTGTACCTACCTGTTCCATGGATGCGCCTTTCATCATTGCAGCAATTGCCAGGGCCATCACTTTCACCATGTTCAGCGTGTGTTTGTTCTCACCCGGTACCAGGGGCAGGCGCACTACCTGTGTTGGCTTTTCCCCGGCGATCATGGTTACAATACCATTGTCCGCACAGCAGATGAACTGGTTATTGTGCCGCGCCATCAACAGGTAATCTGCTTTACGGTCGAACAGGTTATTCAGCACGAGGTGAAAGGTCTCTTCCGGAAAGTATTTAAAAGCACTGCGGCAGATGTAAGTAGCCTGCGGAAGGTTGAAAGGAGAGATGTGATGAGAGATGTCCACCACCTGAGCATCCGCGCAGTGTTGCAGCAGCAGGCCCTTAATGGCGCCTGCGAGGTAATCCTGCAAACCGATATCGGATGTTAGTGTGATAATGGGCATGTTATAGTTTGGGCGCTAAAACCCACAAGGGTATTGCAAATCCTGTGCAAAGAAAGTCATTTTCAATGAGAGTAAGAGAATGTGGAAATTAAAAATTATTCACTTTTTAAAGGTGAGCCCGGTTCCTTTTTAAAGTGATTGAACACCAGCTTATCTGCCAGGCCGGGTAAAAGCTTACTTAGCAGTACGGTGATCTTGCCTTGTGAAGTAAGCACCAGGCTGCGTTTGCGTTTTAATATAGCCTTTAACGTATGTTGCGCAACAGTGGCTGCACTCATCAGTTTGTCCTCATTCAAAGGTGTTTCCTGCTGAGATTGCCCACTTTTATCCAGCGCTGTATTACGGATATTGGAAGCCGTGAAGCCCGGGCAGATCCACATCACATTAACGCCTGTATGCAAATTCTCCGTGCGCAAAGCTTCCAGGAATCCCTGCATGGCGAACTTGGAAGCGGAATAGCCGGTCCTTCCCGGTAAGCCCCTGTAGCCGGCTATGGAAGAGATGCCCACTACGGTACCCTTGTTGGCCAGGATAGACGGGAAAGCATATTTGGTGCAGTATACCATTCCCCAGAAATTAATGTCCACCAGTGTTTTGAGGACCTCCACATCCGCATCATGGAACAAAGCCCGCATACTGATGCCAGCGTTATTGATCAGCACATCTATCTTCCCGAACCGGGCCAGCGCACTTTCTATGAAGGCTTTGCAATCAGCTTCTTTGCTCACATCGGCGGGGAAGGTATGTAAAGCAGGATGGTTCAGTTCCTGCTGCAGGGCATCGAGGGTATTTTGTTTGCGGCCGCATACAGATACATTGGCGCCGGTCTGCAGGAATGCAACAGCCAGTGCTTTCCCAATACCTGATGTAGCGCCGGTGATCACAACAGTTTTATGCTGAAAGGAATTTTGCATGGCGCAAAAATAGACAGATTTGTTATTATATTTGCATTTCATGGATATTGCCTAACATACCCTCTCTGCCAGTCTCTAACGGCCTGCCTTACATGCAAACATGGAGAGGGTGACCCCTGTATTGAGTACATATAAAATTTATCATTGGCAATTATTTAAACATGCAACCTAATTCAATTATCATTCAACAGGAAACTAAAGTTGATCATAAATTCGTTTTTGAAATACATAAGCAGGCATTTAAACGGGAAGAGGAAGCCATCCTTGTAGACCGTTTGCGCACAAGCCCCATGTATGTTCCATCACTTTCACTCATCGCCATTACCGGTCAGCGCATCGCAGGTCATATACTTTTTACCGAGATTAAGATCGGTGGAAGGAATGTGAAAGCCCTGGCATTGGCGCCCGTTTCCGTATTGCCGGAGTTTCAGCAACAGGGCATCGGCGGGATGTTGATCAGGGAAGGATTGTCTAAAGCAACGGAAGCCGGTTATGGCTCCGTGATCGTTCTGGGGCATGAGCATTATTATCCGAAGTTCGGATTTGTGCCTGCATCCAAATGGGGGATCACATCGCCTTTTGATGTACCGGATAATTTTTTTATGGGAATGGAGTTGTTCCCGGGCGCATTGGATGGTGTTTCGGGCATGGTGGAGTATGCTCCGGAATTTATGTCTTAGGTGTGATTTTTGCACTACGTAATACCTCACTAAAATTCAATACCATGTTGCAGGATTTCGTAGTCACAAAGGCACTGGACATTAAAGCGCCTGTTTCCAAAGTGTGGAAATTTCTCACCACTCCGGAGGGTATTAAAGAATATCTTTTTGGCACGAATGCTACCAGTGAATGGAAAGTGGGCAGCCTGATCCGTTTTACGGGAGAGTATGAAGGCAAGCCATATGAGGATAAAGGTACTATTGAAGTGTTCGATAAAGAGAAGGTATTTGAATATACTTACTACAGCAGCTCCAGCGGTGTACCGGATCAGGCGGAGAATTATTCTTTGGTGCGCATGGAACTGGAACCAATAGAAGAAGGTACAAGACTGAAAGTAAAACATAGCAATTTCCCTACTGAAACGGTTTATCAGAACAATGAGAAACAATGGGATCTTGTAATGGATACGATTAAGGATAAAACAGAAGAGCGCAGTTAGCGCTCTTCTGTTGTTTTAGAATGGCCTGGATGTAATGATCATGCGGGTTATCTGTTTGAGTGTTTTATATTTTTGTGGATGAAATGATCATTTGGATCATCTGTTTTATAATTGTTGGGATCTTTTTGGCATTCATTCTATCTTTTTTGCATTATCCTCCCTATTCTTTTCCAGCCGCAATATCTCCGGGTCAACCACTGCAAGTGCCGGCTTCTCTTTTAGCAAAATGCGTGTTTGATAACCTTCATACATCACTTTACCTGCATCATCATACAAAGCAATACCTAACTTTTCCTCCGGCGCGTTACTCTTTACCCGCAGCTTCACCTCATATTCCCCGGAAGGCAGTTTTTTCATATTCGCTTCGGCTAAGCTAAAGTCGTACAGGAACTTTGTTTCCCACCAGCGATGTATCAATCGTTGTTGTGCAGGTGTGGCAACTGCATAGAAGTTATTGAGCAGATCTGCAGTGGTAGGTCTTGTTCCCGGCCAGCTATGTACCCTCAGCAGGCTGCGTAAGGCGGTATTGATCGTATCCGTTCCCATTTCAGCCATCATAGCCTGCATCACGATGCTGCCTTTCTGATAGTGCACATAACTTTCCGTCCGGCTGTCTTTCAATGTAGTTTCCTTATTTGCCCGGGAAGAGATGTAAATGTTATGTTCGATCAGGTGATACTTTGTGAGCCAGTCCTTGCCCTGCAACTGTTCCGTCATAATAGCCTCTGAATAATTGGCCAGTGTTTCGGTAAGCACCTTGCTACCGGCTATACCTACCGGTTCCACCTGGTAAGCCCACCATTGATGCGCTATTTCATGTGCTGTAACGGAAGTGGCATAATCCATCTTTTTCAGATCGGTGCCAAAAATGAAGTTCTCTTTAAGGAATACAATACCCGGGTAAGCTGTACCGGCTCCGGGGTAATGCGGGATTTCCACCAGCCGCAGTGTTTTATACTGGTAAGGACTAAAGATACGGCTATAGGTAGCAAGGGATTGTTGGGCGGAGGTAAGTATCACCGGAACATTTTTCTCATGGTAATAATAGATCTCAACACCATTCACTTTTTGTTGCTGGTACTTCCCGGAAGCTAGTGCGAACATGAAAGCAATGGGCTCTTCCGTCTTATAGTGAAAATACTTCCGCCCGTTCTGTTCCCATTGTTTTTCCAGTGTACCTACGGTAAGCGCTGTTTGATCGATGGAGGTACCAATAGTGGTTTCGTAACGTACCCAGCTATAATGCAGCGTACTATCATCCGGTTCTGTATCATACTCTTTGGTTAAACCCAGGGAAGGGGCGTAACCGATGTAAGGAATGTTCTTTTCCAGTTCTATATAAGCACTGTTCTCCTGCACGGAATTCTCCGGGTTGTAAGGCGTAAAGGCAGAGGTAGAAACGGCGAGAGAAAAGGATAACAGGATGGAGTCTCCCGGTTGCAAAGCGCGTTGTAACCTGAAGCGTTGGAATTTATAACGATCATCGTTTTCAAGTAATGTTGCGCCGGGGATGGAAATGTTGATACTGCTTACACCAGGTGTAATACCTGCGAGTATATCAGGGATAGGTACTGCAGTGTTGTTGAGCAGGTGGTAGGTACCTTTTACCGTATACTTTTTCTCTGCAGGATATAACTCAACAGAAGTTTTAACTGAAGTGATCACCGGCTGCTGCAGGGTGGAATAGTGCATGTATTTTTCCCGGTACACATTGCCCCGGTTATCATCAGAAGATGGCGTCTGATAAAAGATGTAACCGGTAACAAGCAGCGCTGCAGCACCTGTTACATAACGCCATACACCAGCAGCCAGCAACGCGATGCAAACACCCAGCAGCATATACCAATGGAAAGCAGTTTTGTAATGCCCCCATCCGTTCAATGCATCATACTTCATTTTAAATGGGGATGCAAAACGCCAGAGCGGATGTTTAAGACCGAAGTTATCTCCTTCCAGCAAGAGGTACAACACAAAGGCAGATAATACCATGCCGATGTATTTGTTGGGAGCATGCCGTTGTATGACGAGGAATAATATGCCGAATATGATCATAGGCACACCACTGTAATAATAAAGGGAGAGATAGGTGAACGGCTCATAATCTGTATATCCCACTGTGGTTTGCATAATAACAGCCGCTGCAATATTCACCGTAACCAGCACTACCACAATGGTGATCATGGTCAGGCATTTGGAGAGGAATAATACACGCTTTGGTGCGGCAGTGGCATCAATCAGGTCGTGCATACCAGCCTGCTTTTCCCGCCAGATGATCTCTGCGGCATAATAGAGCAGGAATAATTCCAGCAGATGTGTATCACGCAATTGTGCCGCAATTTCTCCTGAAAAAGGAATGAACCGCATCCCAAACATGCCCTTCAGGATGGTCTGGTAAAACTCCATGCCCATCATAAATAACCATAGTAATACCATGATCAGGAACGGCAGGCTTTTTAGTACGCTTCTGGTGCCCAGCCGCCAGGATTCCAGCAGCACAGACTTCTGGTTATAGGCAGATAAAATCACCGGCGCATACGGTATACCCGGCGCAGTGCCTGCTATCTGTTTCTTCACTTTGCCGGATGCAGTAAAGGAAGCAAAGGAAAACCGAAAATAAGTGATGGTGAGCAGCAGCAGGGAAACCAGCACCCAGCATATCCTGTTCGCCGTGAAATGAAAGTCCGGCACAATGCTCAGTGTATTCATTTCATGCTCCGTCCAACCTTTTGTCTGCGCTAATAAGGGCACAAAACCAAAAGGGTCCGCCAGGGCATATAGTAGCGCATGTTCAGTGCCTGTAGGAGAGGAGCCCGCCATCAGGGGTGAATTACCTGCCAGCGAAGCCACAAAATACAGAATGTACAGTAACACGCCGCCGATATACACGGCTGCCGTACTGCGGAACAGGATAGCGATCATGAACAGGCAGGCTGCGCAGAAAAGCAGGTTAGGTATGCCTATCAGGCACAGGGCCTGGAAGTAATAGATCAGATGTACCGATCCGCCAGGTTCCATCATGCCACCTGTGATCATACCAATAATACTGGCCAGTAAGATACAGAGTCCGGCTATGATCAACCCGGAAAAGCGCGCGGCCAGGTATGCCTGCTTTGTTATTCCGGTAGCATATATGATCTCCTGCATGCAGCATTCACTATCGCGCAGTACAGCACTGGCACAGAGTATGGTCATGGCGAACAATGCGGTGATGCTTACCAGGCATAAGATGAAGTGAATTGGATAAGGGCCGTTGCTCCATACGTCCGGCCCGCCAATATTACCCTGTGTTGCCGCAAAGCCCAGCGCGGCGAAGAACAGTACCGCAAACAGGAATAACTTCTTTTTATATTGATACGTCCATTCAAATAAGATCAGCATGGGATAGGAGTTTTGGCGTAACCATAACGTTCAGAGAAATATACATCTTCAAGAGATGCTTCGGCAGGAAAGAACCCTTCTCCCGGATCTTCCTCCGCATATACGTGCAGCAGCGTTCTGCCGGATACCATCCGTGCTGTAATAACAGGGTATGCCTTTTCATAAACAGGCAGTTCTGCTTTGGCGATGGTTTTCTTCCATACTTTGCCGGCCAGCGCCGTGATCAGCTCTTCGGGTACACCTTCCTGTATCACTTTACCATGGCCCAGTATGGCCATACGCGGACAAAGCTCTTTTACATCTTCCACAATATGTGTGGAAAGGATCACCACTACCTGTTCACCGATATCACCCAGCAGGTTGTGAAAGCGGTTGCGTTCTTCAGGATCTAATCCCGCGGTAGGTTCATCTGCAATGATCAGCTGCGGATTGCCCAGCAAGGCCTGCGCAATACCAAAACGTTGTTTCATACCGCCTGAATAAGTGCTCACAGCTTTACGCCTTACGGCGTATAAATTGGTCAGTTCCAGCAGAGATAGGATCTGTGCCCTGCGTTCCCCTTTGTTGTGCATACCTTTCAGGATGGCAATATGCTGCAATAGGTCATATGCAGATATGCCGGGGTAAACCCCGAATTCCTGCGGCAGAAAACCCAGTTGTTTTTTATCAACGGCGCTGCCGTTAAAGGTAACGGTGCCGCTGTCCGGCAATTGGAGGGTGGCAATTGTACGCATGAGCGTGCTCTTTCCCGCACCATTGGGCCCCAGCAGGCCAAACATGCCCTTTGGGATGCTGAGGGTGATGTTGTCCATCGCTTTCACCCCGTTGGAATAGATCTTGGTCAGGTGTTGTATCTCCAGCATTTTTTTAATAGCAAGCTACAGGCGTATTGCTCCACCGGAAAGTAAAAATGATCAAGGTAGTAATGGGGACGATGAAACGTTCATCCGGAAAAATGTTCCCTTCATCTCCGGCAGGGTCACCTTTGGCATTTATTTTTGCTCAACCCATCCGCAGGGTTTATTTTCAATGTTTATGAAACGGGACACCTGGATATACCTTGTAGTGACGATCTGGGCAGCCATCTGGTTTGCAACCTCCTGGCAGCAGTACTTTTCTTCACTGGCCTATTATGCGCTGCTCCTGCTGCCGCTGATGGTATTTGCATGGTTCAGGCGGGGGCTGAAAACAAAACTGGTTTGGTGGCAATACATCGCAGCATGGCTCACCGTATTTGTGGGTTACGCTATGTTGATCGTCACCATAAAAGGAGGCAATGCGGAACTGGGCGCTGTATTCATCACCTGCTTCTGGCTGGACCTTGTGCTGGAAGCCAACAGCTATATCCATCATTTCAAGAGCTTCCGTAAGATCAGCCTGGATCTGGCCATTCTGCTGGGGATTGCATTACTCACAGGGCTGGGTTCCGCGATGGCAGTATCCGGCATAGGAGATCCCCGCTTTGATCACGATGGCATCTTACTGATAGGTGGTGTGTTTGATGCAGGGAAGATCATGGATAACTTTGGCCTGTTCCTGGGCTTCTGGTTACAGTTCTTCCTGCTTTGGCTGGCCGGATTTATCATTTACTACATCAATCATTACTTCCTGGTGCCGCGTTTGCTGAAAGAACGGGGCATTGTATATTATGCTGCAGGGGTCGCGGGAACGGTTGTAGTATTATATCCCATACTGGCACAACTCATTATCTGGCTGCCCTTTAATGAACGTTTTCAGATCATCAGTTCCCAACCCTTCGATGCGGAAAATGCATGGGGCGTATTTGCGGTGCTGATCGGTACCCTGCCTGTGATCGTAGCCATCCACTGGTTCCGCCAGCACAGCAGGATAGCGGCCTTGGAAAAACAACAGGTACAGGCAGAGCTGGATGTGCTGAAGCAACAGATCAATCCCCACTTCTTCTTCAATACATTAAATAATCTCTACGCCCTCAGTCTTACTCGTTCCGCTAAAACACCTGAGGTGATCCTGCAGCTCTCTGCATTGATGCGGTATGTGATCTACGAAGGGCAGAAAGAGCAGGTAACACTCAGCGCGGAAGTAAAGTATATGGAAGATTACCTGCACCTGCAAAAGATCCGTATGCATAAATTTGTGGATGTGCAGCTGGACCATGAAGGGTATGATCCTTCCCTGCAGATCTCCCCGCTCTTGCTGATCATCTTAATTGAAAATGCTTTTAAACATGGTGTGGAACCTGCAGAAGGTGCTTCCTTCCTGCACATTAAACTGCAAACTGAAAAAGATGAAGTATATTTCAGTTGCAGGAATTCTGTTGAACCAGCAATGAAAGGAACGGCAAAAGGGATAGGGTTGGAAAACCTGCGCCGCAGGTTGCAATTATTATATCCCGGCAATCATACGCTGCATACTGAAACAGATGGCCATACATTTTTCGCTTCCTTAAAATTACAACTGCATGCCGCTGCAAGCCCTCATCATTGATGACGAACCACTGGCCCACGAGGTGATCAGCCTGTATGCTAAAGACATCCCTTTTCTGCAGATAGCCGGTCATTGCTACCAGGCCACAGAGGCCCTGGAATACCTCAGTAAGAACCATGTAGACCTTCTCTTCCTGGACATACAAATGCCCCGTATCAAAGGCCTTGATCTCTTAAAGATCCTGAAGAAGAAACCCCTGGTGATCATCACCTCCGCATACGGAGAATTTGCACTGGAGAGTTTTGAACTGGATGTATGTGATTACCTCTTAAAGCCCTTTGCCTTTGAACGTTTTCTTAAAGCGGTGACCAAAGCCATGGAACAATACCGCCTGCAGCAGCCCGCAGAAGCAGCCGTGGAAAAAAGTACGGCGCCGGACCAGTTGTTCATTAAAACGGATAAACGTTTTGTGCAGCTGGATATGAAAGAGGTCCTCTACCTGGAAAGCGCCGGGAACTATGTGAAACTCTGGCTGAAGGATGAGTTCCTGCTTACACCCCGTACACTCAGCAGTTTTGAAGAACAATTACCGGCGGCAGATTTTATCCGCATCCATAAATCCTTTATCGTCAATAAACTGCACGTACATTACCTGGAAGGGAATATGGTAGTGCTGAAGAACGGGAAAACATTACTGGTGGGAAAGAATTATAAGAATGCTTTTAAGTTATTCACTTAATAGCCTATATTTAATATAGTACTATCCTATTCCTGCTATGACCAACTGCAAGAACTGCCAAACAGCCTTCACAGGTAATTTCTGTCCGCATTGCGGCCAGAAGGCAGATACCCATCGATTTACCACACATCATCTTGTGCATGAATTGATCCATGCAGTGACGCACGCAGATAAAAGCATCTTCGGTTTTATAAAGGCCATGCTTACCTATCCGGGAAAGACTGTTAAAAACTACCTGGAAGGGCAGCGTAAGCGTTACTTCAATCCCTTCACGGCATTCATACTGATGATCGGTTTTCAATTACTGGTACTAAGCCTTCTTACCAAACAGCCGGTAAAACCGGATGCGGATGCATTAAAGGCAATAAGGATAACGGAGTTTATTCATCATAATCTGAAGTTGTTATTCGTTTTCCTGCTGCCCCTGATATCTTTGCTTACCTGGTTGTTTTACCGGCGTTACAACTATGCAGAGCATTTTGTGCTGAACATCTTTAATGCGGGCATGATCTCCTTCCTGTTCGCTATCCTCTATATAATAGCTTCGCTGGTCTTCCATGTTGATGGAAGGGTACTGGGGTACTTTAATTTCGCAATCTCCTTTTTGTATCCGGTATGGGTGATGTGGGGCCTCTTTCCTGATATGCCCAGGTGGAAGGTGGTACTATACGAATTCCTGATCAGCGTGATCTATTATACTTTCAATCTGCTGCTGGTATGGGTGATGGTAAGCCTGTTTATAGGCTGGGAATAAAAAAAACCGTAAGTGATTACGGTCTGTTCTTTTTTGCACCTGGCTGATGATGGAATTTGCGTTTTCCGCCGCCTCCGCCGCTGTGATGACCATGCCGGGGTTTGCCACCGCCGCCGCCGGGTCTTCTCATCTTAGGCGTATACTGCGGAGCAGGTCCCAGCTCTTCCGGTACGGGTGCTTTTACTACGGGGTGGCCCAGCAGTTCTTCGATCCTTACAAAGCGGTTCTGCTCTTTAGGGCCAATGAACGTATAAGCGGTACCATCTGTAGCTGCTCTGGCCGTACGGCCGATACGGTGGATATAATCCTCTCCGTCGTTTGGTACATCATAGTTGATCACCAGGTCAATATCTTCCACATCAATGCCGCGGCTCAGGATGTCTGTAGCCACCAGTATTTTCAGTTTACGGTTTTTAAAGTCAAGGAGCGCCTGTTCCCTTTTTTCCTGTTCAAGGTCTGAGTGGATCTCTTCCACGGAAAATCTGGCCCGTTTAAGCACTTGTGTAAGTTGTTTTACACTTTGCTTGCGGGAACAGAAAATGATCACCGTTTCCGTTTTCCGTTTTTCCAGGATCATTTTGATCAGGGGCACCTTCTGCTCTTCATTCACTACAAAAGCCTCCTGGATGATCTTTTCAGGTGGTTTGGAAATAGCAATATTGATCTGCGCAGGGTTCTGCAGGATCTTTAAGGCTAGGTTCCGCATCTTCACCGGCATGGTAGCTGAGAAAAGAAGCGTCTGGCGGTTCTTGGGCAGGAAAGAGATGATCTTTTCAATATCATCGTAGAAACCCATGTCCAGCATGCGGTCTGCTTCATCCAGGATCAGGTATTTCAGCCCTTCCAGTTTCACATATCCCATGTTGAGGTGGGCAATCATACGCCCGGGCGTGCAGATCACAATGTCTGCCCCGGATGAAAGCGCTTTCTTCTCCAATGCAAAAGAAGCCCCGTCTCCGCCACCATAAACAGCAATAGAGCTGATATTGGTGAAGTAGGACATTCCTTCCAGTGTTTGTGCTATCTGAACAGCCAGTTCCCGTGTAGGCACAATGATCATGGAATTGATCTGCTGTGCATCGTGGGTATGAGTGAGGAGATTTTGTATGGTGGGAAGCAGGAAAGCAGCAGTTTTGCCGGTGCCGGTCTGTGCAGAGGCGATGAGGTCTCTACCGGATAATATGATGGGAATTACTTCTTCCTGTACTGGTGTAGCCGTGGTATAGCCCATTGCATCTATTCCGTCCAGTAAGTCATCGTCAAAATCAAATTCGTGAAAATACAAGTTAATTATGCTTTATTTTTAATATAGGTGTTAGGTAAAGATAATGATAATATGTCAGCATGATAAATAAAAGAGAATTCTTATATTTAGCGCCACAATCCCTAACTATTTAACCCGCATGAAAAAGCTTCTCACATTCGCAGTATTGTTCCTTTTGATCTGCAATACCGGCAAAGCACAGCAATTCACGCCTAAAAAAGGAAGTGAAGGGTATTACAGGATCACTACCCGGGTGAAGCACCGTACGGTGAATGAGAAAAATACCGCTACCTGGTATTTTAAGGTGCTGGAAGTGACCAAAGACAGCCTGCTCCTCAATTGTACCCTGCTTAATTATGATGGGGAAGCGAATGGGCAGGTATTTAATACGGCACAGACCGATCAAAGCAGAGTGGGGAATACCAGGGACCTGGAGGTACTGGCCTTACTGAACAAGCCCTTCCTGTATCACTATAAGCATGAAAAAATAAGTGAGCAGCCGGGTATCAGGGCCATCTTTTCAGGGCGCATGAAAGACTGGCAACTGGATAAGAATGTGGCAGCGAACATGAAGGTGAATGAAAAAATGTACCTGGTAAATGAACTGTATTGGATCGTACCATTCCTGCCAGCTACACCTGATAAACTCCCGGGCAGCTGGTTGTCCTCCGATAGCCTGTCCGTATTTACACTTCTCAGCCGGGATGCCGCTTCTTTGCAATATGGTTTGACACGGGAAGAGAAGGAGCATAAAACGAAAGCTACAGGCAAGCTTTCTTTAGACCTTTCTACCGGAATGATAAGCGCTGCTACCATAGAGAATAATATCGGCGATGATATTCATTTTGAAAGGTCCTTCACCCGGGTAGCTCCTTCTGAAGCAGTGGCTTCTCCGCTCAGTGAGGATGCAAAGGCAGCTATCGCTAAAATGTCCGACTTCAGTGAAGCGTTAAAGAACGAAGATGGATATGATTCCCTGAAGCTGGAGCAATACTTTGCACAATACGAGCCGCTTATGGGAAATATCACTTTCTACAGGATTGCAAAGGCGGGCATGCTGCAAAGTTCCAATATGAAGGATAGGTATTCAAGATATAATGAAGTATTAACGCAGATTGACGATGCTGCTTTGGTAGCCTATCCCCATCATTTGCATAATAAGCTCCAGGAAGTTAAGTATATCAGTGTAGACAGTGCTTACAATACCATTCGTTACCTCAGCCGTATGAAGCGCGGTTACGGGGATTGGGTCCAGCATACCTTCGCGCAGGATTTCCTTCACCAGGAATCCATTGAAGCACTGCAGGAAGCCTGGAGGAAACATGGCGTTCCCGAAAAGGAGATAAGTAAGTTATCAAAGAATGTAGCCAATGGCAGGCGCATTGCTTACCCGCTGATGGAGAAGCTGGCCAATGATGAAGATACGCTGATCCGTAATGAAGTATACCCCATGTACCTCTGGGTACAGGCCACGAAACATACATCCAGTAAAGATTCCCTGCTAAAGATCGCCCATGAGCTGGAAAGCATGAATGGAAGTAAAAGGTATAATAACCATCATCGCTATGCCTTGCTGGTGTACCGGCAATTACTGGCATCGGGGCATACTAAGGAGGCCGGTATGTTACTCAGCCGGGAGATCGCAGCTATGGAAAAGAACAGGCTGGACAGTTTGGATGCGGATCGTTATACAGAACAGAATATGCTGGCATACGCCTATAAATTAAAAAGCGATGAACTGGCAGCCACTGATAAAAAGGCGGCGATGGCGTATTTGTCTAAAGCGGCAAAGTATTCGCCTAAGAGTGCAAAGGAACGCGCATATTCCAGTTTTTACGACCGTGTGTTCCTGGAATCAAAAGAGAGTTACCGTGCTGATTTTGCGGAAGCACTGATTGCACAGGGGAACAACAAAGAAGCCATGAAAGTATTAAGTGAACAACTGAATGCTGACCCTTCTATCTTTGAAGAATTAAAAGCTTCCTTTTCAAAGAACTTTCCCCAATTGGATTTTTACAACTTCTTTCATAATTATATTATAAAGTCCTGGAAAACGGCGCCCGATTTTACCCTGAAAAGCCCGGATGATAAAATAACATATAAGTTAGCTGACTATCGCGGGAAATGGCTGCTGCTGGATTTCTGGGGCACCTGGTGCCCGCCCTGCCGGGAAGAAATGCCAAAGATCAATGCTTTTGCGCAAAAGATTAAAGGCCGTACCGACCTGGCTTTCCTTTCCATTGCCTGTCGTGATCAGCCGGATAAGGT
Organism: Chitinophaga niabensis; assembly: GCF_039545795.1. Lineage (NCBI taxonomy): Bacteria > Pseudomonadati > Bacteroidota > Chitinophagia > Chitinophagales > Chitinophagaceae > Chitinophaga > Chitinophaga niabensis. The sequence continues at coordinate 2,260,510 of NZ_CP154260.1, forward strand.
GATCAGCTATCTTACCGCTCATAATTATGATATGCCTGCTTCCATGTCAGATAACCAGGTGCAGAAAAAGTATGAGGTACCGGGTTATCCCGCCAAGTTCCTGATCAGTCCATCCGGCACGGTATTCAATATTCCTTATGGGCAGGATTGGGAAAAGGCCTTAGAACAATTCACCGGTCTGCAGGAGAAAAAGAGTAGTGATGTAAGATTGCAGACCCCAAAGGATTGATCCGTTCTGCGTAGGTTTTGATCCGTTTGGCGTAGTACCCGGCATTGGCCGCCGTACTATCTTTGCGGCGTCAAAAGGATAAAAATAAAATGAAAAAGTTAATTCAGTTGTTTGTTTGGCTCGCCTGCTCGCTTACGGTTATTATAGCCGCCGCCAGGCACAGTGTAAAGACCCGGCCAACCCCCAAAGCCCCCGTATTGAAATTGAACCTGGATACTAAAAAAGGAATGGGTAACTCCATTGCGTATCCCACCGGCACTGCCTATAAATTACCAAAGGGTATTGTGCTGCATATCTCCGGAACAGATAATAAACGTTGTCAACTGGGTGCAGGCAGCCTTGTAAAGCTCTGCCTTACATTGCGTAACAAAACGGAGGAGTCTGTTACGGTGGCCCTTCCTGCCGGCCTTATTTTCGTTTCTCAGGATGAAAAGATCCAGAACGGCCTGCTGATCAGGGACGAAACATTTGTACTGGCAGCAGGGGAGACCTTCATTTTTAACCTGGCGCTGTTTTGCCTGAATGAAGACAGAGCGGTAACCAAAGCAAAAGATAAGTATAAGATGGGCCCTGTTTCAGAAGACGTGGATATAAAAGAACTAATGGAACTGTTACAGGATAAGGACCTGAAGGATGAACATCACCAGGCCACGGCACAGAAAGCTCTCTGGGATATTACCAAAGGTTTTGCGCTCACTGCTGCGCAACACAGAACGATCGCACAGATACCGGGGCGTTTTTATTTTGAAAAGGAGTAACGGTGTAAGGTGGTGAGATGATCTTATATAAGTATAAACCAAAATCTCCCCACACATGCCTAGAATTCTACACGTTATCCTCCTGTGTTGCTTAATGCCGTTCCTGGGCCATGCCCAGCAGGCTCCCAAAAGGGAACTACGCGGCGCATGGATAGCTACCTACTTAGGTATAGACTGGCCTAACCGTACGCAAACACCTGCGCAGCAAAGGGCCGCATTCATCACTATCGCAGATCACCACAAAGCTACCGGGCTCAATGTGTTATATGTACAGGTACGCAGCCAGTGCGATGCTATGTATAACAGTCCTATAGAACCCTGGTCTGCCGACCTTACCGGCACACAGGGTGTTGCACCCAGTACTCCCTGGGACCCCATGGAATTTGCCATTGAAGAATGCCACAAACGCGGCATGGAATTCCATGCCTGGCTGAACCCTTACCGCGCAGTAGGTAATTCCGCCAACCTGCCGGTTTTTGCTGCTACCCACGTAGCTAAACAACACCCGGAATGGCTGCTGAGCCAGGGTACTTTAAGGGTACTCGATCCCGGTCTGCCACAGGTAAGGGATTATATCACCACCGTGGTAAATGATATTGTTACCCGTTATGATGTAGATGGTATTCACTTTGATGATTATTTCTATCCGCCTTCCGCACCGGCCGGTACAACACCTTATAACGATTCTGCTTCCTTTGCCGCAGACCCGCGGGGTTTCACGGTGAAGGCTGACTGGCGCAGGGATAATGTAAGCCTGCTGATCAAAAGGATCTACGACAGCATTCGCGCTATTAAACCATGGGTAAAGTTCGGCGTGTCTCCTTCCGGTATTTACAGGAATAGTACCAACCCTGCTATTGGTACGCCTACTTCGGGCCTTGAGCATTACACCACACTTTTTGCAGATACCCGCAAATGGTTACAGGAAGGCTGGGTGGATTATATCATGCCGCAGGTGTACTGGTACATCGGCCAGCCGGGTGCAAACTATGCCGCCATTGTGCCCTGGTGGAATAACAATGCTTACGGCCGCCATATCTATATCGGCATGGCAGGGTATAAGGTGAACGATGCTGCACAGGCAGCACCATGGATGGACCCTAAACAGATCCCCAACGAAGTAAGAATGAACCGGGACAGCCAGTACACGAATATCTTCGGGCAGTCTATTTACAATACCTCCAGCCTGCGTTCCACTACACGTTTAGGTTTCAGGGATTCCCTGCGGCTGGATTTCTATAAAAAGCCGGCATTACAGCCGGTGATGTTGTGGCGCGATAATGTTGCGCCATCAGCACCTGTAGCTTTGAATGCTACACCTTACGGCCTGGATTCCGTTGCCTTAACCTGGACCAATACTGCCAGTATTACTGATGAAATGGATAAAGCCCGTCAGTTTGTGATCTACCGTTCACAAGATCCGGTGATCGATACTACTTCTGCAGATAACATCCTCTTTATCACTACAAGGGACCAGACTACCTTTACAGATAAGAGCATTGTGCCTAATACCACTTATTATTATGCCGTAACGGCGGTGGACAGGTTTCACAATGAAAGCGGATTATCTAATCTCTCTGCTAACCAGGCCCCGGATATTCTTTGTCCTGGTGACCAGGAGTTAACGGCAGATGCATCCTGCACCGCTGCTTTGCCGGATTACCGCTCACTGGCTGTAGTGAATGATCCCAGAGGTGTGACGCTTACGCAGTTGCCCGCACCGGGGAGTGCTGTACAACATCATGATATCATTCGCCTGATTGCTACCAATGCAGGTGGCAAAGCGGATACCTGTTCTTTTGCCGTGATCGTGAAAGATACCATCCCGCCACAGATCACCGGCCTGGCTGCAGATCCTTTCATCATCGCCAATGCCAACAACCAGATGAAGGCGGTAACGCTGAATTATACCGTAGCTGAATGTGGTGCTGTTACAAATGTAATCACCATTACCAGCAACGAAGCGGTGAATGGTGCACCTGACTGGGAAGTGATAGATGATCATCACATCAGGCTGCGTGCGGAACGTAACATACTGGGTAACGGACGGATCTATACCATCAAAGTTACTGCTACAGATGCTGCGGGTAATGTAAGTACGCAATCAACAGATGTACTGGTACCATCCAATAAACCATGGACGCATGGAGATGGCCTGGCAGTGGTTGCCATGCCTAATCCAACCCTTCACCAGTTTGTATTGCTGATGGCCAGCAAAGATCCGCAGCCGCTGACTATCAGGGTGTACAATAATAATGGTCAGCTGGTGGAAACCCGCAGTAATATTGCGCCGAACAGTCTTGTTAGGATCGGTGCCAATTATCACGGTGGTATCTACTATGCAGAGATCACGCAGGGTACTAAACGTCAGATATTGAAACTCCTCAAGTTAGGTAACTAACAGATCTTTCTTACAGTAAAGGCTGCCTGTACATCCGGGCAGCCTTTTTTTTAAAAGGAAAACAGTATCTTCCAAACATATGCCAGCTGTTCACTTTTCAAAACGCCAGATCTGGGTAGCCATTATGGCCGCCATCACCAGCTTTGCTGCCTACACTGCCATCTTTGCTTTCCGCAAAGCCTTCAATGTGGCGTCTTACAGCGGGCATACATTATTCGGCATGGATTTCAAAACCGTGCTGGTGGTAACACAGGTACTGGGTTATATGGCCAGTAAGTTCTATGGTATCCGTTTTATATCCGAACTCAAACGGGTCCGCCGCCACTGGCTGATCATTGGATTAGTGGGGATCTCCTGGCTGGCCTGGCTTTTATTCGCGCTGTTACCTGCTCCCTATAATTTCTGGTGCCTCTTCCTGAATGGTTTTCCACTGGGTTTATTATGGGGTGTGGTGTTCTCTTATGTGGAAGGCCGCAGAACAACAGACCTTATCAGTGCAGCACTGGCAGTGAGTTTCATCTTTGCATCAGGGCTTGCTAAAAGCACGGCGCAATGGGTGATGAACAGTTTTCATGTAACAGAATACTGGATGCCTTTTGTAGTGGGTTGCATCTTTATGCCGGCACTGTTCCTGTTTGTATTCCTGCTGGAAAAGATTCCTGCGCCGGACGAAGAAGATGTGGCGCAAAGGATGCACCGGCAGCCGATGTTGAAGGAGGACAGGAAGGCTTTGCTGAAAGATTTTTTACCTGGCATTGTTGTACTCGTGATCATCTACATCCTTGTAACCATCTTAAGGGAAGTAAGGGATAATTTCATGGCGGATATGTGGCGGGAATCCGGTGAAGTGTTCCAGGCGGGTGTGTTTGCCAAAACAGAAACCTCTATCTCTATCATCATCCTGGTATTGATTGCCGTGATGATCTGGTTAAGGAACAGCTTTACCGCATTCATGCTGGCCCAGTGCATTATGCTTGCGGGTTTTATCATCTCACTTATTACTACCTGGTTATACGCACAGCAGCAGCTGCCGATGTATCACTGGATGCTCTTTGTTGGTTTAGGCCTGTACATGGTCTACATCCCCTTTAACAGCATCCTGTTCGACAGGTTCATTGCTGCATTCCGGTTTGCAGGGAATGTAGGTTTTCTGATCTATATCGCGGACTCTTTCGGATACCTGGGAAGTGTAGGTGTTATGCTCGCTAAAACTGTGTTACACATACAGACTAACTGGCTGCATTTCTATATGAAATTAGTGATGGTCACAGGGATAACAGGTGTGGTGGGAACCATTGCCTCCATGTTATATTTTATGCGCAAAATGCATCAGTATCAAAGTGATCAGCGCCGGTAAGGCCTGCACATAGAAGATCTTTTTACTGGCGGTGGCTGCACCATAGATCCCCGCAACAATCACACAGGAAAGGAAGAATACCGCTACGTTGAATGCCCAGTGATGATCCTGTATGCAGAGGCTCCAGATCAAACCTGCGGCGAGGAAACCGTTATATAATCCCTGGTTGGCAGCCAGTACTTTGGTAGGTTCAAAGAGATGTTTGGGAATAGAGGAGAAGGACTTAGGGCCTTTGGTGGTCCAGGCAAACATTTCCAGCCAGAGGATGTACAGGTGAATGAAAGCCACCAGGCCAATGAGGATCATAACAATGATGTGCATATGGTTCTTTTGCCAGCGAATATAATCAATGTTCGGAACCGGACACTTTATGTATCATAAGCGGACATGGTGGGAATGTTAATTGTTTGGCAATTAATTGATTATAATTTGACCCGCTTTTTGTAGTGCAAAGCAATACAATCCTTAACCTCATGCTGTACAATAACCTGAAGATCGCTTTCCGTTCCCTTTGGCGGAAGAAATCATTTTCCCTGCTGAACATTCTTGGCCTGGCTATTGGTGTAGCCGCCAGCCTGTTGATCTTTTCCGTGATCCGGAATGAAATGAGCTATGATGACTATCACGCAAAAAAAGACAGGGTCTTCAGGGTGACCACTACCATTAAAAGCAGGAGTAACGGAGAAGTAGTAGCCTGGGAGCCCAATGTGCCTAATGCTTTGCCCGAAGCCCTCCGGAACGATTTTCCGCAATTTGAGCAGGTGGCTTCCTTATGGTTCATAGGGCAGGCCCAATTTTATATTCCGGGTAAAGAAGAGAAAAGATTTAAAGAGGGTGAGGGACTTGCCTGGGCGGATCCCGCTTTGTTTGAGATGTTGGATTTTACCTGGCTGGCAGGTAATGCACGGGAACTGAAAGACCCTAATACAGCGGTGATCACAGAAAGCGTTGCAAAATTATTTTTCGGTGGGAATGAGCAAGCTATTGGCAAAATTATCCAGTTATATTCTTTTCGTATCCCCCTGAAAGTAGCAGGGGTATTTAAAGACCTGCCGGGGAATACAGATCTCCGGCTCAGGATCTGCCCTTCTGTGGCAACTCTAAGGAAAGAACAGCCGGATATGTTTCGCGATTGGAATGGTTTAAATGATCATGCCTTATACGTGCTCCTGAAAGAAGGAGTTAAGCCGGAAACAATGGTAAAGCAGTTGCCCGCCTTTGTAAAGAAGTATTACAACGAAGAGCAGCGTGATCCGCATAACTATAGTACGCTGGGCCTGCAGTCCTTAAAGAATATACACCTGGATAAAAATTTCAGGGTACCAACAGGGAGTGCTATTTCTACCCGGGAACTATGGTCCATTGGATTGATCGGTGTATTTTTACTCCTGGTGGCCTGCATCAATTTCATCAACCTGGCCACTGCGCAATCTATCAGCAGGGCCAAAGAGATAGGTGTCCGTAAAGTACTTGGAAGCAACCGTGCACAATTGTTGCACCAGTTCCTGAATGAAACCGCGGTGATCACTTTCTTTTCCCTGATCCTGGGTGTAATGATCGCTATGGCTGCTTTACAGCCTCTGGGCCGGTTAATAGACCGGGAGCTTAGCTTTAATCATCCTTCTGTAATATTGTTCCTGCTTACCATTGGCGTGGTGGTAACATTGCTTGCCGGATTTTATCCGGCAGTAGTACTCTCTGGTTTTAACCCCATTGCAGCTATCAAAAGCAGGATCAGCACCCGCGCCATTGGAGGCATTTCTTTGCGCAGGGGATTAGTAGTAGTGCAATTTGTGATTGCACAACTACTGGTGATAGGAACACTGGTAGTAGTGCAGCAAATGAAATACTTCCGTGAAAAGCCCATGGGTTTTGATAAAGAATCTACGGTACTGGTTAATCTGCCGAGCGACAGTACTTTAGCCACCCGTTACAATTACCTTAAAACCCGCCTCGCATCTATCCGTGGCGTAGAAAACGTATCGCTTTGCATGGATGGGCCTTCTAACAGGTGGGGCTGGCAGTCCGACTTCTATTTCGAAAATTCAGCTGAAAAGCAACCCTTCCTGGCCTCCCGGATGTTTGGGGACAGCAGTTATCTTGAAACTTTCGGGATTGCAATGCAGGCAGGCAGAAAACCATTCCGAAGTGATACTACGGAAGAAGTGATGGTGAATGAAACCATGGTGAGGAAATTAGGATTGTCATCGCCGGAAGCTATATTGGGAAAAACAGTTTCGTTCAATAATTCCGGTAAAATGCCGGTAGTAGGCGTGTTCAGGGATTTCAATAACAGATCGCTGCGGGATGAGATCAAACCTATGATCCTGCTTTCAGGCAATTATTATGAATTTGTGGCGCTGCAGATCCGCCCGGAACAAATGCCGGCCACATTGCCCGAAGTTCAAAAGGTATTTACAGAAGTATATCCCACCTATATGTATGATCTTACTTACATGGATGAAAGGGTTGGGGCTTATTATAAAGCAGAAGCTATAACAGGCCTGTTGTTCCAGGTCTTTGCCTTTCTGGCTGTATTTATCTCCTGCCTGGGCTTGTACGGCCTGGTTTCCTTTATGGCAGTACAGAAAACAAAAGAAGTGGGGGTGCGGAAAGTACTGGGGGCCTCTGTACAAAGTATTGTCTATCTCTTCTCAAAAGAGTTCACCGTTCTAATAGGTATCGCTTTTTTGATCTCCGCACCATTGGGTTATTATTTTATGCATGGATGGCTGGAAGATTTTCATTACCACATTGATTTGGGCTGGGGAGTGTTTGCATGCGCCATCGCTTTATCCATTGGCATTGCGTGGATAACAGTAGGGTATAAGGCTGTGAATGCTGCTATTGCTAATCCTGTAAAAAGTTTGCGCGCAGAATAAAAAATAACCCGCAGGTTTCGCCTGCGGGTTGGAGTATTATTTTTTACCGAAGAACTTCTGTTTCTCACTCTTAGCCGGCAATAAAGGTTTAATAGCCTCCGCCGCTTCAATGGAAAGGTCTGCTTCTATAAAACTGGCGCCATCCTTAATAATATCCTGGAAGATCTTTTTACGCTGTGCTGCATCAGGCAGTTTGTCTGAACTGGAGGCAGTGGAAATAAAGCACATTACCCCGCGTTTATTCAGCTCAGCATATAATGGTTTCAGCTCCGGTTTGTTATCCGGGCCTACATAAGCCATCATATGTGTAAAGGGTACCCTGGCTGCTTCATATTCTTCCAATGCTTTCTGTGTTTTCACAAAAGCTTCGAAAAAGATATCCTTGTTGCGTTCATGATAATAAACGGCTTCTTTGGCAGAATGTACTGTTACCATCACGTACCCTTCCGCGTTATTCCTTCTGATAATGGCCAGTGTGGTGTCGAAAGGCACATCTTTTTTATCCAGGCTCAATACTGTTTTCCCTTTTGCCCACCTGATCGCTTCTTCCAAAGTAGGAATGCGGGCTTTGGTAACATTGCCATCCACATCTTTCAGGTAAAGTTGTTTGAGTTCTGCCAGCGTGTAATCACCTACTTTGCCTTTGCCGGTAGTAGTGCGCTCCAGTGTGGCATCATGCATTAATACGGGTACGCCGTCTTTTGAAAGGCGCGGATCTATTTCAAACATCGCAGGTGTATGGCGCAGCGTATTGGCAAATGCTTCTATGCTGTTTTCCGGGTAACCTTTGTTGATGCCGCCACGGTGGCCGCTGATAAAAGGAACATCTTTACCGGTGTATTTAAAGAAGGCCCGCAGCTCCTGTGCGTTTTTGATCTTCAGTACATGCATCTTTTGTGCCTGTACATGCATGGATAGTGAGAGGGCCATCCCTATAACGAATATTCTTTTCATAGTTTTGAATTAAGATGTTGTAAAGTGAAATCACCTTCCGCAGAAAGCGTGAACATGGTGATGGAGGCATTTTCCTGCACCAGCATCCGGTAGTTCTTCAATGGCATGCCTAATTTGTGGGCAAGGTATAAACGGTTCACACCATTGTGCGCAGCCACGAGGATGTTGCCGGAAGTATAACGTAAACGCAGTTCCCGGAAGAAATCGTCCACCCGGGTAACTATCTCCATCCCTGATTCGCCGGTACCGCCTGCTTTATATTTTGCAGGGTCTGCCATCCAATTGTTCCAGAGCGAGGCATTCTCAGCAATGAATTCTTCCTTCGTCTTTTTTTCCCAGCTGCCAAAGTCCGCTTCAATAAGGCGGGCGTCCTTTGTTACATGGGTGCCGCCGGTAGCAATGTTGGCAGTCATAAAAGCTCTTTCCAAGGGGGAGGAATAAACGCCATCGAACGTAATGCCCTTTAACTGCTCTTTTACGGCTTCTGCCTGCCGGATGCCTGTGGCTGTCAGGGAGATGTCCGTTCTGCCGCAATAGCGGTTGTTATCCGCATTCCAGGCGGTTTGTCCGTGTCTCAGTAAATAAACGTTAAGCATATGTATGATCGGGTATGTATCCTTTTTCCTGTAATGTTGAAATAAATGCCTGGTAGCTGCTGTTGTAAGCCCGGGCTAACGCGGCATCCGGGTTAACCTGTTTCTCCGTTTGCGTCATAGCGGCTGCCGCTTCCATGATAGAGGAGAAATTTGTTTTAGATGCTGCCAGTATAGCGGCGCCGGAAGCGCCGGTAACATATTTCATTTTATAAATGGGCAGGTTCAGCACATTACTGCGGATAGTGAGCCAGGTTTCACTATTACTGGCACCTCCTGCAGTAAATACGGCTTTCACCTTTTCGCCGGATAACTGTTCAATCACTTCGTATGCATACCGCTCAATGTAAGCCACGCCTTCCATGCTGGCGGCGAAGCGGGCTGCATCAGGCAGGCCTGCTGTTTCAAATCCTTTTGCCTGCGGCGCTACGAAAGGGAAACGTTCTCCCTGTTGCAGCAGCGGGTAAATGAGATGGCCGGTAGGGATCAGTTTGGCTGCGGCTTCATTCAGCGCATCCAGGTTGCCGGGAAAGTTTTTGCTTACCCAGTCTGCTCCTGTATTGCTGGCACCGCCGGGCATCCAGAAACCTTCCGGGTGACGGTGGCAGTACAGCCTGCCTTCCGGATCGCGGATCTCCGAGGTGGTTACACCTTTCACCACCAGCGTAGTACCAATGGTGGTGTTCCAGTCTCCCGGGTTCACAGCACCGGAGGCGATCTGCGAAGCACAACCGTCCGTCATGCCCGCTACTACCACCACATTGTCAGAAAGCCCCAGCATTTGCTGCAGGTCCTTACCCAGCCGGCCAACCGGTGTTCCGGAAGCCACTACATCCTGTAACCATTCTTCCCGGATGGGCAATGTTTCCCAAATATATTCAGGCCAGCGTTGCGCCGCTACATCGTAACCGGATTTTAACACATTGGTAAAGTCGGTCACGTCATAATTGCCGCAAAGTTTTCCCGTAATAAAATCTGCTGCGTGAATGAATTTGTGTAACTGCGCTGCTTTTTCCGGGTAATGATTGATAAACCACAGCATTTTGGGAAGTCCGCTGGTGGTATTAAATGCCGTATAGCCTTGTGGGTGGTATTGCAGGGCCTTCTCTTTGCAAAGTGTGCCTTCCGCAGTTTGCCTGCCATCGCTGTACATGATGGCATTGTGCAAAGGTGTGTATTGCTTATCAACAGGGATCACCGTACCGGAAGTGGAGGTAACGGCAATAGCCCTGATGTTACTTTTATCTTTGCCGGACAGCAGGAGTTGCAGCGAGCGCAAACACGCATCCCACCATTCAGCGGGAGATTGTTCTTCTCTTGATCCGGCGCTTAAGGGAAATTGCTCTTCCTCGCTGGCCAGTAAATTACCTGCCGCATCCATCAGCACTACCCTGGCACCCTGTGTGCCGATATCTATCCCTATAAAACTATCCATACTATCTAATTCATGTTCCTGAAATAACCCCTTGTTTTTTCCCACTCAGCATACAGCGTGGCGTAATAGGCTTCTTCCTGTGGGGCCACTACTTCAATGCTTTCATCCATCTGCACCCTGATCTGTAGTGCTTCATTGCAGATCAGTGCGCCACCTACAGCAGAAGATTGCTGGTACTCTTTACGCACATGTACTTTTTTGCCGGTGAGGTTGGCGATCAGCTGGCGTAATACTTTACTCTGTAAGCCGCCGCCACAACCCCAGATGTAATCAGGGGTATGGCCTGCTACTTCTGCCAGGATCCTGTAGTTCTTGGCAATAGAACAGGCAATGTCCAGTATAGTAGCCCATACAAAAGAACTGCGGGTGAGCAGATGAGATACAGGTGCGGGGAAGATAAAGCCACCGCGTGTAAGCGATACTTCTTCATCGGCGAGTAAAGAACCAAGGGAAGCCATACAGAAAGTATGTTTGTTCTCTGCCAGTTCTTGCTCAATCACATCATATCCTTCATTGGGATAGAAGATCTCTTTCAGCCGCTGGTAGTTCAATCCTGTTACACCGGCATTCGCTTCAAATACAAAACGGTCTGCTTCAATATCCCTGCTTGTCCAGGTGCGTTCCTGTTCATCCAGCGTGTACATGCCGGTGAGTTTTACAATAGGGGTGGTGGTACCGGATACGATCACCATATCATTCACGGCAGGGCGGGTGCTCTTGATGGCCAGCTGTGTATCGCCGCCGCCCACAATGATCTGCACAGTATCGTTTAGTGATAAGGTAGTAGCTACATCCTGCCTGATCTTTCCCAGTACGGTGGCAGAAGAAGCGATGCTGCTCAGCAGATCACCGCTTAGCCCGAATACCGCACAAAGCTCGGCAGACCATTCCTTGCGGGCTACATCATACAGTAGCGTTTCAGAAGCCTGTGAGTGTTCGTAACGCGCAATTCCGCTTAGTTTGTATTCTATCCAGTTGCTGATACTTAAAAAAGTAGCCGTGTCCTGCCAGATCTCCGGTCTTCTTTCCCGGATGCCTACCAGTTTCATGGCTGAGAAGAGAGAAGTAGGGTAGCGGCCGGTGAGCTGGTAAACCCTGCTTTTATCTTCTATTATATTTTCCCATTCCCTTCCGCGGTGATCAATGTTAGGTAAACCTATCAGCGATCTGCCATCTTTGGAAATGAGTACAATACCTTCCCGCTGGCTGGTAGCTGTGATAGCCCTGACTTCAGCGCCGGGTACTTTTTGCAGTACCTGTTTAGCCAGACGCAATACCTGTTCCCACAGCTGGGTGGGATCAAAGTAAATACTATCCGGGTACAGCGCATCTTTGATGTATTGTATATCCTCCCGTGCAACGCCTAATACCTTTCCGTCTTCAGCAGCTGCGGCTACGCGAACATTCCCTGTGCCAATGTCTACAATGATATAGCTCATTAAATATGGATTGTAAGTATTTCTTTATTCGCCAGTTCGGCTATCTTTTTGTTTCCTTTTGCATACCACTGCATCAATGCTTTATTGAGGATCTCCACATGATGGTCTTCCACTTCATGTGTTGCACCCGCAATGTGCGGTGTTGCGATCACATGTGGCATATCAATGATGCGGTAATCCAGTGCATCCGGCGGTTCATTGTCAAACACATCCAGGATAGCGCCCCTGATGGCATTCTTTTCCAATGCATCCAGGAGGTCTTCTCTTTTTACTACTGCTGCCCTGGCTGTATTCACAAAAATGGCATCTTTTTTCATCAGTTTTATCAGGCTGCCGTTGATCATACCTTTTGTTTCATTGGTTACCGGCAGGTGAATGGATACGATGTCGCTGGTTGAAAATACCTCTTCGATGTTTGTTTTGCGGAAAGCTTTGTCGTGTTCCGTTACATAAGGGTCAAAGAACTGGATCTTGCAGGGGTAATCCTTCACCAGTTTGGCGATGAGCTGGCCGATAGCGCCAAAGCCCACCAGTCCGATGGTTCTTCCTGCGAGTTCATTGCCTTTGAAGGCAAGGTAGGAATCGTGTGCGCCTTCCTGCCAGTTGCGGCCTTTCAGCCAATCGATGCCGGGAATGGTGTTGCGCAGCAGCATGATCACATTGGAGATGAACATTTCCACTACCGCCTGTGCGTTGCGGGCGGGTGTGAAAAATACGGGGATGCCCATTTCTGTAGCAGTGGCTACTGCTACGTTGGAGGGTGTTCCCCTGCATACACCAATGAATTGCAGTTGCGGATTCGCGGCAATAACCGTAGCCGTTACATGATCATGTTCTGTGATCAGTGCATCTGCTTTACTGTCAGCCAGCAGTTCCAGTAATTCTGTTTCGTTGTAAGCACGTCCGTTAGGTTTCCATGATTTGTAAACAACTTCGCCGAACTGTGTTTCCAGTTCTTTCAGGCCTTTCTCATGATAAGGCGCCGTAATTAAAATTCTCATGCTATTTCAGTTTGTAACGTATGATGGTGGAGGGTCTTTGCATTATCCGGCAAAGTGATGAAACGGGTAAGGATGGCACTGATCACATACAGTACCGCCAGGATCCATATTACACCTTCTTCACCTGCGCCGCCGATAAACAGACCAACAATGGCAGGGCCTACAAACACGGGCAGGCCTGCGCCGAGGTTAAGGATGGCCATCGCAGCTCCTTTATCCTTTTTCACAAGGGAGGGTACTAAAGCCGTTAAGGGAACATAGCCGGCCAGGAATGCGCCCCAGAGCACGCCGCAGGTTAATACCATAAAGAAGCTGCCTTCCCAGATCTGTGGTGCATAGTAAAACAGGAGGGTAGTTACTGCACAGCCCACGCCCCCGAACCACATAATGGTGTTCCGCCAGCCAAAACGGTCTCCCACAAATCCGAAGATGAGGTTGAAGATGATGTTGGCGGTGAAGATGGTACCCCAGATCTGCAGCCATTGTGTAGTGTCAAAACCGTGACGGGCCATATACATGGGCAGAAAAACCGGGAAAGCAAATTGTGCCGTAGTGTTGATCACCCGTACAATGCCGCCTAAGAGTACTTTTGGTTCTTCTTTAACGATGGTGAGCCCTTTCAGTAGTTCCTGCATCTGAGAACCCTTAGCCGTTTGTTTTTGTGCAGCAGGCTTATTCAGCACCAGTGCAAAGAAAGCACCCAGCAATGCCCAGAATAAAGAGGTCCATAAAGTATTGAGGTGACCGAATTTCAGGATAGCCCAGCTGGAATAATATGCACCCAGTACATTTAACCCGCCGGTGAACACAAACCAGAACCAGCCCACTGCGCGGCCCAGCTGTTGTTGCGGGCTGCTATACGCGATCCATACCAGGAAGGAATAGGCAAAAAGCGGATATCCGAAACCACGTAACGCATACGTCAGCAGCATCACCGGGAAATTTAATTCCGGCATACCAAAGCCCACGAAACCAACAGTGCCCAGCATGTAAAGGACCAGGCCCAGCAACATGGTGCGCCGCACGCCAAATCCTTCCGCCAGTACGCCGGAGAACCAGGCTGAAATGGCAATGGTGATACCATATACGGTGAACAGGGAAGCTGATTGCTGAACGCTCATACCATGATCTACGAGGTAAGGGCTCAGCCATCCTTGTTCAATACCATCACCCATCATAAAGATCATGATGCCGATGTAACCCCAGAGTAATTGCCGGGGGATGCCTGCTTTGTCAAAAATTGTTACGTTGTTAGTGGACATTTTGTACCAGTTGAAATGTGATCAGGAATAAGTAGAAGTATGGAATAAACGTATAATAAATAGTGGCTTAATTGTAAAACGGTGGAATTACTGTATGTGCTAAAGTAGAAATTAAACTTAATTAAACAAAATTAAATTAAAGTTAAACAAATGAGGCTTTCAAATAAAGCTATATTAAACCTAATGAAATGGCAATTATTCGATTATGAAACAGCCATATGTAGGACAAATATCCGCAATCCCTTGCCTGATAATAACTTTAGGTTAATTCTTGATAGGATTTTGCGGAAAAACATTACATTTGACGAAAGCTATTTAAATATAAATAAGATTACCACCCTAACGGTTTCCAGATGAACATTACAGACAGGCATCAGCTCATTCTCCAGAAATTGCAGGAGAATGGCAGGGTTGATATACAGGAATTAAGTGATTCCCTCCAGGTTTCAGGTGTCACTATCCGCAAGGACCTGAAATTGCTGGAAGAAAAGAAGTTGTTGTTCCGCACCAAAGGAGGCGGTTCTACCCAGAACCCCTATACGATAGAGAGGCCCATTAATGAAAAGGAATTCATTAAAACCGAGGAGAAAAAGAAGATAGCGAAAGCAGCGGTTGCCCTGATAGGTATGAATGATTCCATCATTATCGGTTCCGGTACTACGGTGTTTGAATTGACCCGGGTACTGCATCCCTCCAAACATCTCACTGTGATCACCCCTGCATTGAAGGTGGCCATGGAGCTTTGTAACAAGCCATTTGTGGACGTGCTGCAAATAGGTGGCCTTATTCACCAGAGTTCTTCCTCTGCAGCCGGCTCATTTGCAGAGCGCCTGCTGGACGATATTTCCTGCGGGGTATTGTTTGTAGGGGTGGATGGAATTGATCCGGAATTCGGCCTCTCCATCACTAACCTGGCGGAAGCCAGCCTGAACATGAAAATGATCAACCTGGCGCAGACGGTGGTGGTAATGGCGGACAGTTCTAAGTTCGACCGCCGGGGCATCGGCCGGATCTGCAGCCTGGAACAGGTGGATTACATTATTACAGACAACCTGGTAGCCCCGGATACCGTTCGCATGTTAACGGACAGAGGCGTAAAAGTGATCATCGCAGAATAAGAAATAACTGATTATAAATACCTAAGAGGGCATTCCATCCGGAAGGCCCTTTTTTTATTCCGTTCACCCTATCAACCCACATAAATACTCTTATCTTTGCAATTAACCAGTGAATAACAAATTATAGGGTCAAAAACCTATAATTTTTGAGGGACCCTTATAACCTTACACAAGTGGATATAGGTAAAAAATATACATGGCTGGTACAAGGAGGCATAGACAAAACCGAAGACCTGGCTGAAAAAGCGCGCATCAAACTGACCAACAACATTTCCCTGATCCTGGCAATTATATCACTGGCTTTCGGTGTCATATATTACCTGGTCGCTGGTCGTATCGAGTTTATCATCGCCACTAACATTGAAGCGGTTTTCTTTGCTTTTATTATCTATCTGAACCATCGTGGTCACCCACTTTGGGCAGGTGTTGTGCTGCAGGGTATTGTCACCGGTGCCGTGATCTATTTTGGTGTTGTATTCGGCAAGGCCATTGAGGTATATGTATTAGCTGTTTTCCTGTGTGGCGGAACACTTGCATTTATGAAGGCTTCGCCTGCCCGTTATATTTTCCTCGGTGTGGGCGCAATGGTGATCACTGCTATAGAGCTCAACAAATACTATGCATTGATCGAATCCTTCACCTTCACTGAACAGGAGTTCAGTTTTATAAAATATTCTTCCGTAACTGTTGTGATCATACTCACGCTCTTCGCTATCGGGTACTATGTGAATAATAACAATAAATTACTGAAGGAGCTGAATGAACAAAAAGAACACCTGGAAGATGAAGTGGATATCAAAACGGAAGACCTGCGGAAAGTAGTGGATGCCAAAAGCATTTTCATCAGGGAATTAACCCATGAACTCAGAACGCCTCTCAATACCATCCTCTCCATTGCCCAGTTTAAGATCAAGCCGGATTATGTAGAAGACCGGACGGATTCTGTTAACCTGTATGCCGCCTGTTACAATACCCTGCAGATCGTCAACAACACGCTGGACCGTTTTCTGCTCGACAATAACAAGAAACCTGCCATTGCCCGCCAATGGATCAATATCAACGAATTTGGTAAGGAAATGCTGCAGGCATTCCATTACATTGCTGTTTCTGCGGAAGTAGAACTTGAATTGTATGTTGCAGAGAACATGCCCCGCACGGTCTATGAAATTGAACCCTATATCCGGCAGATCATCAGTAACCTTTTAGGGAATGCTATCAAGTACACCACACCGGGAACAACTGTAAAATTGCATTTTAGTCTGGCTCCGGCCGGGGATAAATGGATGGTAGAAGTGATCGATAACGGTCCTGGCATTCCTCCTGAAAAGCAGCACGTGATATTTGAAGAATATGCCCGCGTGGGCCAGAATGCAGTGGAAGGTACCGGTGTGGGACTGGCTAATTCAAAGAGCTATGCGCTTTTACTGGGCGGAGATATAGAAGTGAGAAGTACCGTAAATGCGCCCGGCGAAACTTCAGGCGAAACGGCGTTCACCGTATCGCTGCCTGTGATCAAATTCAATGATGGGGCCCAGCCATCCACTATTAAGAATTACCCGATAGCCACCGTGAAATTCAACGGCCTCACGGCATTGCTGGTGGAAGACGACAGGATGAACAGGGCCTTACAGAAACGTTATCTTGAAGACCTTGGCTTTGCCATTCACGAAGCTGTGGATGGAGAAAAAGGATTGGCCCTGGCAAAACAATATCATCCTGATATTATTGTTACGGATGTGCGCATGCCTATTATGAACGGAAAAGAACTGCTGCAGCATGTAAGAGCAGATGCTGTAATTAAAGATACCCCCATCATTTTTTGTACGGGAGAAAGCGGGTTAGATCTTAATCTTGAACTGGATCCGCTGAGCAAATGTGTGCCCAAACCATTTAGTTTCTCCGTACTGCACAGAGCCATACAGGAACTGCTGTTAGCCGAACTTGTAAGCGTAAAATAATAAGAAAAGATCCCATGTGAATGAGGCCTGTCAGGGCTTTATAGTTTTTTGTTAATACCCGTTCCTCACCGCTTTATATTATGTTAATTTATCTTATGCACAAATATAATAGTGTAAATTAGTTAGCGTAAGACACAATTTTTCTTAACCATTAAAAGTACCCGCAGATGGAAACAATCACTTCCATCCCGGATCTGTATTGCCCGTACCCCTCCCGTATGAGTCCATATGTGGAAGAGGTGGCAGCAGCTACGGATACCTGGATGAAACGATTTGCGCTGTTCCCGAATGAACAGGCATTCAACGAATTCTCCAATTACAAAATGGCCTGGATGACATGCAGGACCATTCCCGATGGAGATCTTCCGCTACTTATCACGATCAACAATTTTTACTCCTGGCTTTTTGTGCTGGATGAACAATTGGATCACATCAGCCCGGAAACTGCCGCGATCCGGGACAAGAATTTCCTGCAGAACTTTATCAGCGGTTTTGTGAAGATCCTGCGTAATGATCATTTTGTGAGCATTGCTGAAGGTGGCAACGTACTCGCCGCATTCAGCGATATCTGGCAAAACCTGATCCCGGCCAGCAGGGCAAGCTGGCAATGCCAATTTACCATCTCTTTGAAAGCCACTTTTGAAGCGGCGATCTGGGAAGCCGCCAATGCCAACAGTGAAACGCCACCCACTGTGAAGCAGTACATGCGGATGCGCCCTTATTTTTCAGGTGCCAACCTGGGTACGGATATTAATGAACTGGCAACAGCTACCAGCCTGCCGGTATACGTATTGCAGGACCAGGATTTTGTAAGGATCGTAGACCTCTGCCGCCGCGTGGTTTGCTGGGCCAATGATATCTTTTCACTGGCCAAGGAGATTGCGCATGGCGACAATCACAACCTCGTAATGGTGTTGAAGTACAACGAAGACCTGACGATGGAAAAGGCACTGAATGAAGCTGCCCGCATTCATGATTACGAAATGCACCAGATCGAACAGTTAAGGCGTAAACTGCCGGACTTCGGCCCTCAGCTGAACAAGGATGTGAAAGCCTACCTGGATGGACTTGAAACAATGGTTTCAGGATTCTTCTGGTGGAGCCTTGAGGACACGCCGCGGTATATGAGTCACCTGCAGGAAAAAGTAGTATAAGTATAAACAAGTGAATGCTTCCTAAGAAACCCGGGCTGCCTCTAATACTGGAGGCAGCCTTTTTTTCCTATATTGCTTATCTTCAACCACAATATGAAAAGGCCCAACAGAAAACCAGGAGAACCCGATGTTAGTTTTAAGGAAAGGATGGCCGCTTTGCGTAACCTGCCTTCATTTTTCAGGCTCGTATGGCAAACCAGCCCCTGGATGGCGCTGGGCAATGCAATTCTGCGTACCGCCCAATCTGCCACACCGCTTGCATTGTTGTATGTGGGCAAACTGATCATTGATGAAGTGGTGAAGATGACGAATACACCCGGTGAGCCTTCTTATCAATACCTCTGGGAGCTTGTAGCGGTGGAGTTTGTACTGGTGATCATCACCGGTGTGCTGGGCCGTTTAATTGGCCTGTTGGATGGATTGCTGGGAGAGAAGGTGGGCAACCATACTTCCGTGAAGATCATGCAGCATGCTGCTACGCTGGACCTGGATCAGTTTGAAGATTCCACATTTTACGATAAACTGGAACGCGCCCGCCAGCAAACCGCCGGCCGCACCATACTGCTCTCACAGGTACTCAGCCAGGTGCAGGACATCATTACCATGATCTTCCTCGCAGCAGGTTTAATGACCTTCAGCCCCTGGCTCATTTTATTACTGTTTGTTGCCGTATTACCTGCATTCTTTTCCGAAACGTATTTCAATGATAAGTTCTATGCGCTGGCGTGGGGGCAAACCTCAGACCGCCGGGAGCTGGATTATATCCGTTACCTCGGCGCCAGCGATGAATCGGTGAAAGAGGTGAAGATCTTCAACCTGAGCGACTACCTGGTGAATCGCTTCAAAATATTATCTGATAAATTCTATAACGATAAAAAACAACTCACCTTACGTTACCAAAGCTGGGCGGTGGTATTTGCCATTGTAGGCAGCGCTGGTTACTATGGTGCCTATGTGTTCATTATCCTGCAAACCGTAAAAGGCCATCTGAGCATAGGAGACCTGGCTTTCCTCGGCGGTTCGTTCCGGCAGTTGAGAGGTTTGCTGGAAGGAGTGCTGATCCGTTTCACCAGCATTACCCAGGGGGCTATTTACCTGAGAGACCTGTTTGAGTTTTTTGAAATAGAACCGCGCATCACCCAGCGAAAAAATGCCAGGCCTTTTCCTAAACCCATCCTGGAAGGTTTTACGTTTGAGAATGTAGGTTTCAAATATCTGAATTCAGAGAGATGGGCCAACCGCCACCTGAACTTCACACTGCATGCCGGAGAAAAGCTGGCGCTGGTAGGAGAGAACGGGGCCGGGAAAACCACACTGGTAAAACTACTGGCTCGCCTCTACGATCCTGTGGAAGGCCGCATATTGCTGGATGGCCATGATCTCAAAGAATATGACCTGCAGGAATTGCGCAGGCAGGTAGGCGTGATCTTCCAGGATTTCCAGCGTTACCAGATGACGGTTTCGCAGAATATCGCAATCGGCAATATCAGTGAACTGCATAACCAGGATATGATTGAAAACGCCGCACATAAAAGCATGGCGGATGAACTGATGGAACGCCTGCCTGATAAATATGATCAGATGCTGGGACGCCGGTTCAATAAGGGCGTGGAGCTCTCAGGCGGGGAATGGCAGAAGATAGCATTGGCCAGAGCTTATATGAAGGATGCACAATTACTGATCCTCGATGAACCTACTGCAGCATTAGATGCACGCGCGGAGTATGAAGTGTTCCTGCGCTTTGCTGATCTTACGCGCGGAAAATCTGCGGTGCTAATCTCTCACCGTTTCTCTACTGTAAGGATGGCAGACCGGATACTTGTGCTGGAAAAAGGGCAGCTGATAGAAATAGGGAGCCACGAGGAATTACTGGCTCAGAATGGGAGGTATGCGGAGCTGTTCCATTTGCAGGCGAAAGGATATAGGTAATAAAAAATATAAAGTGAAAATAATTTCCCCCTGTATCATTCTATGTTTCTTTTTCCCAGTTGCTATTTGGGCTAAGCAGATTGAAGTGAAGGTCGAAAGACTTACATGCGAATATCTTTCGAATCCTATAGCGATTGAGAATATGCAACCAAAACTTAGCTGGCAACTGGTGTCTGAGTATAAAGCAAAAAAGCAAACTGCTTACCGGATTATGGTAGCAAGCAGTATTTTTTTACTGCAACAAAGCAAAGCGGATTATTGGGATAGTGATAAAGTAATTTCGAATACCTCTGATCAGGTTAAGTACCTCGGCAAACCACTAACATCGCGAAAGAAGCTGTATTGGAAAGTGATGGTATGGGACGAGAAAAATTCTCCCTCTGCATGGAGCGGGGTGGCCTCTTGGTCAATGGGCTTATTACATCCTTCCGACTGGCAGGGCAAGTGGATCGGGGCTACGGAGGATCCATATCCTGATTCCGCAATAACCTATCCGGCCCCTTTTTTTCGCAAGGAGTTTACTGTCGGTAAAAAGATAAAGCAGGCAATAGTTTACGTTAGTGGACTGGGGTTTTATGAACTGTTCCTGAATGGAAAGAAGATTGGCGATCAGGTGTTGGCTCCGGCGGTCACCAATTATGATAAAAGACCGCTTAAGAATTTGCTTTACCCATATGATGATCAGTCTGCTCAACGTGTGCTGTACAATACTTTTGATGTCACAGGAGATATCGCCTCCCAAAAAAATGCCATTGGTATACAACTTGGTAACGGATGGTATAATCAACGGGACAGGAGGGTAGAAGGGGATATGTGGTATGATGTTCCGAGGCTGATCTTCCAGCTTGAAATAACATATACTGATGGAAGCAGTAAAATAATCGGTTCTGATAATTCCTGGAAAACAACAAGCGGGCCCCTGTTAAAGGATGGCATTTTTACAGGTGAAATATATGATGCCCGATTGGAATTGGGAGAATGGAATAAAGTAGGTTATGCTGACGCTAAGTGGAAACAAGCTGTGTTGGTAAGGCCGCCTACAGGTGCTTTGCATCCCCAAACTGCCCCATTTGATAAAATTGCACGTACACTTATACCGTCTTTTGATGGTAAAACAAAGGACACCGTACATTCTTATCATCTGGATGAAACGGTGGCAGGCTGGGCATCTGTAAGCGTTAAGGGCAATGCAGGGAGCCGCCTGAAGATAAGGTATGTCAGTGAGGAAGGGGAAGACTATGACCAGTTTGATAGCTATATTCTTAAAGGGGGAGGGCTGGAGACCTGGGAGCCAAAATTTACCTGGCATGCATTCAGGCGGGTTGAAGTGATCTCTGACGATGTGGATCTGGATAAGAATAGTTTAAAAATAAAGGTGGTACATACGGTTGTACCATCAAATGGAAATTTTGAATGCTCTAACCCCTTCCTGAATAAGATAAATGAAGCGTATATAAAAACGCAGAATGCAAACTTTCACGGGAGTGTGAGCAGCGATTGTCCGCATAGAGAAAGACTTGGCTATACCGGGGACGGGCAGGTGATTGTGGAAAGTTCGATCTATACCTATGATATGCGGCAGTTTTACCGTAAGTGGCTGGATGATATGGAAGATGCCCGGAATAGGCGGACCGGCTTTGTTACGCACACAGCACCTTTTGGAGGTGGTGGGGGCGGTCCCGCATGGGGATCGGCATACGTGATCATGCCATGGGCGTATTTTTCTTATTATGGTGATAGTACAATACTGGCCCGGCATTATGCGGGGATGAAACATTGGGTAGACTACCTGGAAACAAGAACGGACAAGGCTGGGCTGGTAACCAGGGAAGAACCAAACGGTTGGTGTTTGGGAGACTGGTGTACGCCTGCAAAGGTGGATATTCCGGAACCATTTGTAAATACAGCATACTTCTATTATGTAACTAGTATCATGAGTAAGGTAGCCAGGGTGCTGGGTAAAAATGAAGATCATGTAAGGTTTGCAAACCTTGCGGAAGGAATAAAAGTAAATTTTAATAAGGCTTATTATAATGCCGCTGAAAAGCGCTACTGGGAAGGCAGGCAGGGTGCTAATGTCTTCGCGCTGGCATTTGGTTTAGTGTCAGAGGAAGATTATAACCTTGTTTTTAATTCTTTATTAGACCAGTTGAAGGGCCTTAATTATCATTTTGATACAGGTATATTAGGTACACCCCTGTTATTAAAGGTGCTTTCTCAAAATGACAAGGATGATATTGCCTACCGGATCATGAACCAAAAGGATTTTCCGGGTTTTGGTTACCTGCTCGATGACAAAAACAGCACGTTATGGGAAACATGGAACGGCAAAGGTTCCAGATGCCATCCTATGTTTGGAAGTGTGGTGGAATGGTTTTATTCCAGTATCGGCGGGATAAAAGCTGATCCGGAAAGTGCTGGTATGAAGCATTTCATAGTTGAACCGAAAACCATAGGAGATTTAAGTTTTTGCAAATCATCTTATAACAGTTCTTTTGGGAAAGTACGTTCAGAATGGGAAAGAACAACTGATGGTAAACTCCGGATATTAATTGAAGTACCGGAAAATACATCTGCAACTTATATATTACCACCAGGTAAGCAGCGGATCAGGAATGATTCAGGTAAGGAGATTTTAGGAGCCGGGGTAAATGGTAAATATCAGCTGGCGTTTCAACCCGGGATCTACCGGTTTGAGGTGTTGTAGGCCTTGCAAAATGAAGGCGTCTCAGAAATGGAGAACGCCTTCATTTGTTATGCTAACGGCTTTTAAAATTTCGCTTCTTCTATCCTGTATGTGCTTTTCTGTGTGAACGTTCTCCCGAACGGATCTGTAGCCTCTACTTCTATCCGGTGGGTACCAATGCCAATGCTTTCCGGCAACGGGGCTTTCCATAAGTGGGTACAGTTAGCAGGTTCTGTGGGGCGGCGGCCACGGAACATCTCTTCCGTACCATCCCATTTATACAATTCGTCTACAAATGCAGGATCCGGTTCCAGTGTATATTTCATGGGTTTCCATTTACCATCGTCTATGCGATATCGCACTTTACTGTCCTTATACCCCATGTAAAAGTTAGCATATACAAAACCACGGCCATCCCACCAGATGGTAGACATCACTTTACGATGCCACAGGCCGATCTGGTAATCCGCAGGTTTATTGGCCACTTTGTAATCTGCCGTATAAGTGTTGCCCGTGATGTTCAGGTAAGCATATCCGCGTGGCGTGCCATCACTCATTACAGATTCTAAAACACCCTGCTCATTCATTCTGCCTGAATACCAGTTACCGCAAGTTGCGCCTACGTTAAATTCATGAAAAGGCTTCGCACCTGTCCACCCCCATTCTTTGTCATAAAATCGCTGCCACTGATTATGGGTGTGGGCAGACAGTGCGAGCACATGCGGATATTTAGCTAAAAGGGAGAATAAACGTACGCGGTCTTCCGTGCGGAAAGCACCTTCCGCCTGGTACAATGGAATATGAAAGGCCAGCACTACCAGTTTGCCTGTATCTACATATTTCAGATCGTTCTCTATGAAAGAGAGCTGATCCGGCAGAAAGCCTCCCCAGAGACCTTTCCCATCGCGCGGGTCAGGGTACAGGTTGTCGTTCAGTACAATGTAGTGTGCCTGGCCGTAGTTGTAGGAATAGGTAGAAGGACCGAAGCTGGCTTCAAAACTTTCATCGTTTTTTTCAATGGATTTTGCTTCATGGTTGGTATCGTGGTTGCCGATCACATTGTACCAGGGCACATTGGCTTTAGCTACTACGTTGATGTAATCTTTGTGCATGGTGAGCACCTTGCCCACAAGGTCGCCCAGTGTGAGGCCAAACGCTACGTTCTTTACATCTATGAGTTCAGACATAATGCCTTTGTCGAAGAACCCTACATCCTGTGGCTCCAGCACCTGCGGGTCGCCGAGTACAAGTGCGCGGTAATTATCAGGCTCGTTGTACTTCATCACTGCAAAGTCAACCGAAGCAGGCAGGGCGCCCGTAGGCGCCACGCCTTTGTATTCATATTCAGCAGGTGATCCGGCCGGTTTATGGATATAGTAATATTGCGGCTGGTTTTTGGCGTTTAAAGGCACTTTATAGCCTGCAGGTTTGATCACAAAAATAATATTGTCATCTCCTACAGGCAATGTGTATTTGCCCTTCGCATCGGTTAGTACCACTTCTTTTCCGTTGCTCACCGTTACGTTGGCAACACCTTTTTCTTTTGCTTCTCTTTTGCCGTTACCATTGTCATCGTTATAAACGTAACCGGTAGCGGCTTTCTGTGCCAGCACAGCTGCGGGGCTCATGGCCAGCAGGCTCAGTGCGTAAAAAATTCGTTTCATGATATGATGTGTTATAATATTTACAGCGCCTTAAAAGCCGTATAAAAAGTATCTGCAGCCTGCATTTCAGGGATGAACAGCGTGCGGTATGTAACCGGTTTGGCCAGGTCGCAGGAAGAGATCAGCGTTGTATCTCCCTGCGCGGAGAAATAACGTTTCTGTTGCTGGTCTTTACCGGTGTAGCTCCATTCGGTGCCCAGGCATTTATCATCCCTGCCTACCCAGGTGATGTTGATGCTATTGGTAGCTGTTACCTTTGTGGAAGTGCGGATGGGCCTGTTAGACAGTGTTGACTGGAAGTTGAGGCCATAGCTGTTGCCAATGACTTCGGTAGCTATGGAGGTATGCCCTTCTTTATCAAAAGTGAACACTTCAAAGTTATAAGAACCCTCGGGCAGGTTATTGACAGATACTTTGATGGTATCCGGTTTGAGGCTTTTCTTCACCGCCATCACCAGGGAATCTGCTCCGAAATTCCAGTATATTTTGCAACCGGTAATATTCTGGTCGCTTGTCAGCACCCAATTGAGCACCACTCTTTCATTACCGCTGAAAGCTTTTAAGGATTCAGCTTTGCCGGTGTATACGATCGCACCATTTTTGATGTGATCGTAATAAGATCTGTCCTGTTTACTGCAGGAAACCAGTGCAATCATGCCAATGATGGTTCCCAGGTATATCAATCGTTTCATGAATAATTGAATTAGAAAGCTCCCCAGAAGGTAAGCTCGGCGAACGTAATGTTAGTGGCGCTACCATATGTTTTGGTTACATTGAAGCGCAGGTAACGATATCCTTCTGAGCTCAGCGGGAAGTTGAAATCTTCCCCGGCGAGCGCATAGTTAATATCATCGTTGGAAGCCTGGCCAAGCGGCAGCCCGGAAGGTTTGCGGGAAGTGCAGTGCATCAGCAGCGTCCAGCTGTTATAGTTACCATCCGGAGCAGGGCTGTTGGAACCGTATACATCCCATTCCAGGGGAGTGGCGGAGTTGAAGTAGAATGCGGTGCTCTGGCGCTGGAAGTATTTCATGCGGCTCAGGTTGGCTTTTACACCAAGGTCGATGGAGAAACTTACCGGCACACCGTATGCCTGTGCAGTTACAAAGATGGTGCTACCGCCATCCCACAGGTTCTTCATGGGATAAGCAGCAGAGTAGATATTGCCGTTCACATCGCCGGGGTATGGATTCAGTTCCCTGAAGAGCTTTTTATTCAGTTCCTTTTCGAAGAAAGGTGTTTCTTCTGTGAGCAGGGTATCGGATATGTTACCCCATCTGTCTTTTACAAACACACCGAATAAAGTGGGTTTAGGTTCAAGGCCGCGGGTGGTGAAGTTGCCTTTGGGCAGGCCGGTATAAAAAGCGTCTACGGGAGTCATTTTACCCTCTGCGTTTTTCGTGAGCACGGTGATCACCACATCTCCGCGTGTTTCGTTCACAAAATCAATATTCACACCACCAAAGTCCGGTTTCACCTTCAGGCTGGTGTATACCTCATACACAGGGGGATTCAGGGGTTTTACCGTTACGTTCACAGATTCGGAACGTTTCTCCGCTTTACTTACGGAAAACACACTTACCTTGTATTCATCGGTATCGCCAAAACCTTGCAACACCAGTGTATCGCCGTAGTAAGATGATTTGGTGTTACGTTTGAAACCCTTATATTCCCATTCTGCCTGTACATACAGCAGGTTTGGATCTGCAGGTACTACATAGGCGATCTTTGCGCCACCGGGCGTATTCACTACTTTCAGATCGGTGATCTTTGCGGGAGCGGCATCGTTTGCCGGTAAAGGGCCTACACATTCTTCCTTACATCCGGCAATGACCAGGCCCAGCGTCAGGAGCAGTGTTAATTTATGATGCAACATAGTATAGAAATTTAAGAGTGATTACCATCCGGGATTTTGTACAAGATTTTTGTTTTCGATCAGATCGTCCTCTGCAATGGGCCAGAAGTAATCCCGCTGGCGGAACGTTTGGTTAAAGAGGGTGGCGAACTGGTAGTAGCCTACAACGTCCTGCTGGCCAATGGTCCAGCCCTGAACGGGGCCTTGCCATGCTTTCTCTGCTTCTTTCCATCTTCTCTGGTCCCAGAAGCGCTGGCCTTCAAATGCCAGTTCAATGAGGCGTTCGCGGTGAATGACCTGGCGCATGCCTTCCTTAGAATCTATCTGTGCTGGATTGGTAGAGAAGTTGGTCCATGCCTCTCTTACCGTGGGGATACCTGCTCTCAGGCGCACGGAATCGATCCAGCGTTCTGTTTCAGATCCCGGGCCACTCACTTCATTCAACGCTTCTGCATACATCAGGTAGAGGTTAGCCATGCGCATGACCGGCCAGGCATATTGGGAAATGATGTAGGTTGTATTGTTAGGCCCAAATACGTTCAGGTAGTTCACCACTTTCACGGGAAAATAGCCGGTAACATTGAAGCGGGTCACCTGGCCTGAGAAGCCGGAATACTGGCCTTGCCTGGCTTCCAGGTGGTTCAGCGAGCCTACAGTGGTATTACCGTTTCCATAGAGTATAGCACCATCAAAACCCAGGTTAGCATAAAAACGCGGCTCCCTGTCAAAATTGATGGCGGCAGTAATATAATCCTGGAAGATGAGGTTCTTCTCCGCAGCAACGGCTTTGCGTGTTTGGTTACCACGCGTTACAAAATCCAGCGTTCTGTCTTCCATAACAGGCACACCGTTCTTTGTATAAAATTGGTTTACGATGCTCATGGGAACGGAAGAGAGGCACCAGAAAGAAATGTTGTTAGCCTGGGCAGCGGTTGCTCTTGGCTGCGCCATTTCCTGGATCATAGCAGCCTGGCTGTTGGTGTTGGACCATACTGCTTCGGAATTGAAGTTATCGGTAAGGCTCGTTCTGATGTCCATCACTTTTTGCAGATCTGCGGGCAGGTTGGCGGATACAGAAGGAGAAAAGCGGTTGAGACGGTAGCCTTGCGCAATACAGATATCAATGGCTTCTTTTATCGCATCTTTCGCTCTTATCCATTTCTGCGGATCGTACGTTTGGGAAAAATAGATCTGCCCTGTTTTACTTTTGAAGTTGGCGTAAGTAGTATTACCGTTGAATAGCGGACTGGCAGCGGTTATCAGTACTTCAGCCTTTACCGCCATTGCAATGGCTTTGGTAATTCTGCCAGCCTCACTCGCCATGTTGTTGATGCGTTCAGGCAGATTGGTGATGGAGCTGTCCAGTGTTGCTACTACATAATTGAAGCAGGAGTCCACCGGCTGGCGGGGCACCTGTACATCTTCAGGAGAAACATTAACAGGGAGGTTCTTGTCCACAACAGGTATAGGCCCGTACATGCGGAGCAGCCACCAGTGATAATAGGCTTTGAGAAAAGTAGCTTCGGCAGCCCATTGATCTTTCTCATACTGATCCATATTAGGTACCTTGTTCACATTCTCTATAAGGATGTTGCAATCCCTGATAGCTCTGAACAGATTGCTGGCGCCATTGGTGCCGTTCCAGTAACTCACAAGCGGGGTGGCTACGCTCTGTGTACCTCTTGCAATCTCCCAGGAATTGAGGTTCACGGTAAAGCCTGGCAGGTTATAAGGATACTGGAACCACAGCTCGCCGGCTGCCATAAAAGCCGGGTTGGTGGAGATGTCTCCGTGTTTGGGCATGTAAGAATAGCAGGTGTATAAATACTGTTCCGCTGTTGATCTTTGCCTGAACACATAATCGAAAGTGGCTACGCCGTCTGGCACAACATCAAGATATTTCTTGCAGGAACTGACAGCCAGGCAGCATAATAATCCGAATACCACTGATCTTTTTAAGCGCATATAAAAGTTTTAAATAAGTCTGATTTTAGAAGCTTGTCTGCAGGCCCATGTTGATCACCCTTTGTACCGGATAGCCCAATCCATTACCGGCCATTTCAATATCCCATAGTTTGAAAGTTGTGAGGGAGAAAAGATTGCTGCCGTTTGCATAGATGCGGAAGCTCTTTAATTTGAGCCGGTTGAGGGTAGACTTGGGCAGAGAGTAACCGACCTCCAGCTGCTTCAGGCGCAGGAATTTACCGTTACGGATCCACCAGGTGCTGGGCTGTGCATTGTTCTGGCTCACATCAGGGCTGAGGCGCGGCCAGAGTGCATAGATGTTCCTGTTGTCTTCAGACCAGTGATCATCCGCATACGCTTTCAGCAATGCGTTGTTGTTAGCAAAGGGTGCTGTAGAGGTAGAGTTCAGGATGAAAGAAGAATTGCCCGCACCCTGGAAGAAACAGGAAATGTCGAAAGATCTGTAACCGGCGGACAAACCGAAGCCATATACGATCTCCGGATCTGTAGGATAACCTATGGGCACTTTATCCAGCGTAGTGATGTTGCCATCGCCGTTCATATCTCTGTATTTGATATCGCCGGCGCCATATTCCCCGAAGGCGATCTGTGAAGGAGCGTTCATCACATCTTTATCATCGATGAATAACCTTTCAGCTATATATCCCCAGCGTTGGGACAATGAATAGCCAACTTTAGACAGCCAGGGTGCATTTTCATAGGCGGGCTCTTCTATCTTTCTGTATTTGCTCATGGCCAGTGTAAAGTTGGCACGGCCCTGGATCCACCAGTTCCTGCTGAGTTTCTGGTTGTAATCGATAGAACCGTCCATACCTTTGGAAGTAGCTGCGCCGATGTTGGCGTAGGGTGTTGAGGCAAAACCTGCGGTAGAAGGGATATAGGACCTTTCCTGCAGGATGTTGGAGCGATAGGTCTTGTAAAAGTCCATCGTCACATTCATCTTGTTCCAGAAGCTCATGTCAATGCCAAGGTTGGTCTGGTACGCCACTTCCCATTGAATGTTAGGGTTGGCATAACGTTGAACGCTGATGCCGTTCTTCCTGATGATGCCTCCCGGTATATTACCAAACTGTGCAGCTTTTGACGGATCATTCATCAGCACCTGGGACAAGTAGAAATACCTGGTATCTGCGTCACCGATCGCATCATTACCCACCAGGCCATAAGTAGCTCTCAGCTTCAGGTTGCTGATTGTGCTGATCAGTTTTTTGCGCCAGAAATCTTCGTTGGACACGTTCCAGGCAACACCTGCTGAGGGGAAGAAACCGAAACGGTGATTTTTGTCGAAGCGCTCGGAACCATTATAGCCGAAGTTGATCTCTGCGAAATAGCGTTGATCGTAGCTATAGGTACCTCTGCCGGAAATGCCCAGGTTCCTGGCCGGCAGTGAAGCCTGTAGTGAAGACAGATCACCGGATACGGCATTTTGGGCCTGGTACACCAGGCTGCCGCTTACACCATGCCTGCCAAAAGTTTTCGAATAGTTCATGATCGCCTGGAAATAGACAGAAGTGGTTACGGTTCTGTCTCCGCCATTGGTGGGAAAATCCAGGTACTCGGTTCCATCGTTGGGATTTATTTCATTCAGCACATATTCACCTGTGCGGCGGTTATACCCGGAAATGTTGTAGTAGAATGGCTTATAAGCTCTGCTGATGGCGTAATAAGCATAGCGGCTGGTATTAGCCATTATGTTAACGGACAGGCCCTGGGTAATAAAATCCAGCTGCTGGCGTATTTCCGCCTGTGCATTGATCCTGGAAGTGTTATAATCCTTATAACCTCTTACCATGTTCGCATAAGGGTTAGTAACAAGTCCGTTGGCGGAGTTGCCGAACAGGATGTGTTTTGTCATAGCAAAAGCCGCATCCGGTTCGTAATAAGCCGGGAATAATACAGGATTAGCATGCATTACATCATTATATACAGCGGCGCCCCCATTGATCGGCCCATTATAATCCTGGAATGTACCGGATAACCTGGTAATGAGCAGGGTGCTCTTTGTCAGATTAATATCCACGTTAGAGCGGATGGAATATGTTTTCAGTTTGATGTTGTTATTGAAATTGCTGACAACCGGAACGTTCAATACACCATTATCCTGGGAGAAGCCACCTGATACATAGTAGCGTGCAACAGAGGCACCTCCGCTCACGTTCACGTCTGCACGCTGGTTCATGGTATGATCCTTGAACAGCATTTTACGCCAGTCTGTAGCCGGATACAGGTAGTGGTTTGCACTAACGCCCGTACTGTCTATTTTTTCCTGGTTGTATAGCGGGCGTCCCAGCGGATCGCGTGTGAGCACAGCTTCGTTGGCAAGTTTCATATAGGTTACCGGGTCTGCCAGCTCTATGTTCTTAGTAGGGGAGGACATTGTATTCTCCAGCCTTACAAAATACTCAGGGCGGCCTTCTTTACCTTGTTTGGTAGCAATGAGGATAACGCCGTTCGCACCGCGTGCACCGTACAATGCAGTAGCGGTAGCGTCTTTCAGGATAGAGAAGTTGGCGATATCGTCTACACGCAGGTTAGCCAGGTCGGTAGTAGTCACTTCCACACCATCGATGAGGATGAGTGGATCTCTCTTATAACCGAAAGTGGTCACACCACGGATGAAGAAACTTGCATTATCTGCACCCGGCTCACCGGAACGCTGATAAGCTATAAGCCCGGCCACGCGGCCGGCCAGTGCTGTGGTAAGATTGCTGGATGGAACTTTCAGTTCTTTTGGATCGATGGAAGTAACGGAACCAACTACGTCCGTTTTCTTTTGTTTTCCGAAAGCCACTACCACAGCCTCGCCCAGTGCACGCGGCGCTATGGAGAGCCTGACGTTCAGAGAGGTCTGATCGGTGAGTGTGATCTCGCGGGTATTAAACCCCAGCATGGTAAATACCAATACTGCCTCTGTTGTGGCCGGCAATTCCAGGAAAAAGCCACCATTGAGATCTGTAGTAGTGCCCACCCCGGATTTGCTTTTCAGCGCAACGGTTACACCCGGCAGCGGCATGCCGCTACTGTCCTGCACAAGACCACTGATCTTGCGTTTGCTTTCAATGATGGTTGGCGAAACATCCGGCCGCTTCAATACCACAATGCCGTTCTCTTTCAATTCATAGATCAGTTCACTGTTCCGCAGCACTACATCCATCAATTGTTTGAGCGTGCCTTTTTTTAAGTGCAGGGAAATAAGACGTTTATCGTCCAGCAGGCCATTGTTGTATACAAAACGATAGTAACCTTGCTGCTGCACCCTGTGCAGTACAGAAGATACAGATTCATTATCCGCATCCAGCGTAATGGTGGTTTGTGCCGGCTTGTTCTGTGCAGAGCCGTGGAGGCTCAGCAACAGGGAGACAAGTAAGGACAAAAAGATACTCATACCTGCGCGCATGCTACGCCCAGGAAGCGGCAAATACCCCTTCATAGATTTTATACTTTAATAAATGATTAGCTCCGAGAGATTACAATTGCATCCTGCTCTATCCGGTAATTAAATGGATAGGATTGTTTCAAATACTGTAGTGCCTTGAATATTGTTTCATCGTTGAAAGTAGCGGTATACCTGTATTGTTTAACATCTTCGCTGGCAAAGATCACCCTGATACCGTACCAGGCCTGCAGTTTTAAGGCTATCTGTTCAAAAGTTTCATCTTTGATCTCCATTTTCTGCCGTGCCCAGGACGTTTCAGGGGCTTGCCGCGTAAGTGTATCCAGATTTATTTTTTCTACTGTTCCCTTTGATACCGCCACCGTTGCGCTGTGCGTTTTATTGATGGCTGGCTGGTGTTCGCGTTCCAGCACAAATTTTTCGTTAGGTCTTAATATTATCCTCTCTTTTACATTACTGCCATTTGTCACAATCTCTACTTTACCGGAGATGAGGTCTGTTTCCGTACCATGGCTGCCGGGATACGACTTTACGTTGAAGGATGTACCCAGCACGCGGATCCTGTATTCACTGGTATGTACAATAAAAGGATGTTCCTGATCGTGTTTGATATCAAAAAAAGCCTCCCCGGTGATGGTTACCTCGCGATGTTCGTTATCGAAATGCTTACTGATGGAAAGATGGCTGTTCGCATTCAGCATGATCACGCTACTGTCCGGCAGCACAACGGTTTTTCGGCTTTGAGCAGCCGTATAGTGTTCATAGGTCTGTAAACCGGTTGCAGCCCCCTTTTTCCAGAGGTAAGCCAGTGATCCGCCGGTAATCAGTAATATGGCAGCTGCGGCCGCAGCGTAACGTATCCAGGGTCTTTTTACCTGCACCATCTTTGCCTGTCTGCTACGGGAGACCATGTTTTGAAAGTCTTCTCTCCGTGCAATGGCATCCTTCATCGCCGCCAGCTGTTCTTTACTGTTACCCTGGCCTGCATTCAGCATGTCGTATAAACGCAGGGCTTTGTCTACCACAGCGGTATACTCCGGGTTCTCTTTTACCCAGTTGTTCCAGAATAACGTGTCAGGATATTCGCCCCCGCAGAAACGCAGGAAAGATTCATCGCAAAGAAAGTCTTCAGGCTCGGGACGTTGCAGATCCATGTTTTACTTTTCGGCTTGTTTCCTATTGACGGTAAAATCGGATCGTTTTCCTAGAGAAAAAAGAAGTTTTTTTTAAAATCTACATTTTGAGCTTCAGGCGAAGCATCTTAATAGCATCGTAGATAGTATTGTAGGATGTTTTAACGCTTTGTGAATTGAGATGGGCGATCTCTTTATAGGAAAGGTTCTCGAAAAATCTCATGCGTATCAGCTCTATTTGTTTAGGGGATAAAGTATTCAGTGCATTTCTCAGGTCCCTGTTTATTTCTTCATCTCTTTCCCTTGCAATAATAATTTCCTCATAAGAGGCCTCCGTGCCTTCTTCTTCGTGTATCTCAAGCATTGCAGAAGCCGTACGGCCCGCTGCGTTCAGGTAATCAACGATCGTTCTTCTCAGGGAGGTGAAAAGGTAAGACCGTACGTTCTCCACATTGTTCAGCGTTGTGTGGCTATCCCATAGTTTTAAAAACAGGTGCCCGATGCAATCCTTTACCAGATCGCTATCAGCATATACGGATAGGCCATAACGTACGAGGTGAAAATACATATCGTCATACAGTACAAACAATGCTTCTTTATCTCCTTTTCTTATTTTCTGCCACAAAGAAACCGGCTCATTTGTCTGCTGCATAATGTCTGAAGTTTAGGCACAGGCAATCATTAATAGATCATCTTTATCATAGATAACTGTTCTATGCGTTTCCGGCCGCAAAGAAAAAAATCGCATGTTATCCCAGGATTAACAATTTGTTATCTTTCGTGTAATTCTTTTTTGTCTCTGCCTTTTACTGATCAGAAAGCCCCGAATTGTTGCCGGTAATGCAGGGGGCTTACCTGCATTTTGGCTTTGAACATTTTATAGAAATGGGATATATCCCCGAATCCGCTATCGAAACAGATGTCCGAAATGGTTTTATCTGATTGAATGAGTTGCTGTGTGGCGTAATTGATCCGGTATTCAATCACCGTTTCCATAAATGTTTTGCGGGTGATCCGTTTGAAGTATTTACAGAATGCATTGGGCGTCATATTGGCAATGGCTGCGGCTTTGTTCAATGAAACCTCCCGCCTGAAATTCTCCACCAGGTAAGCAAAGATGGGATGGATCCTGGCTTGGTTAGCGGGTGAAAGCTCTGCTATCAGCGGATGCTGATCAAGCAATACATACTCTTTGGAAACAGCCAGTTGCTGTAAAATCTCCAGTAACTTTATCAGTTGTTTAAAATTATTCTTCTCTTCCGTGAGTTCTTTAATTTGTGCCTGCACCAGTGCGGGTGTTCTTTTTATAAACTGTATGCCGCTGCTGCTTCTCCGGAACAATTGATGAATATTGGCCAGTTCAGCTTTGGAGAAGAAATCATTTCCGAGAAAATCAGGGGTGAACTGGATCACCACAGAACGTGCAACGGATTTCTTTTCGTCTGCCTGTAGTTTCCAGCAATGTGGTACATGAGGGCCCAATAACACCAGGTCCCCATCCGAAAAATCGGCCATATTGCTCCCTGCATACCGTTTGCCGCTGCCTTTAACGATCCACGTCAGTTCATATTCCGGGTGAAAATGATAGGGAGCCGCGAAACCTGTTTTCCCGAATGTTCTTACCAGGAAAGAATGATTACCCGGCGGCTGCAGTACTTCGTAGGAGGCTTTTAACATGGCCTTTTTTATTATAAAGCTAACATTTCTGGCGTAATGGGATAAAATCCCCCAATAAATAACCAATTCCACCATTGTTTCCACGCCTGCAGATGCCTTACTTCGTAATAGTAAAACTTGCCAGTTATGAATACCACCACACACTCCCTGCCCGGATTAAACGATGTGCGGGAAATTTCCCCTGCTCAGGCGGAAGCCTTCCGTAAAAACGGGCATATACTCATCAGCAATGTGCTTAATACCGATGAAGCAGCTGCTTACCGCGAAGTAATTGTAGATGCTGCTAATAAGTATAATACGGAGAAGCGGAAGATGGAAGAAAGGGATACTTATGGAAAAGCATTTTTACAGATCATGAATTTATGGCGTGTGGATGAGCGGGTGAAAAAATTTGTACTGGCCAAACGATTCGCTAAAATGGCCGCGGACCTGATGGGCGTAGCGAATGTACGGATCTATCACGACCAGGCGCTGTTCAAGGAACCCGGCGGCGGCCCCACACCCTGGCATCAGGACCAGTATTACTGGCCCATTGATACACCCAATACCATTACAATGTGGATGCCGCTGGTAGATATTGATGTGGAGATGGGCATGCTCACCTTTGCTTCCGGCTCCCACAAAAACGGCGTTGTGTTCGATTATGAAATATCTGATGAATCCGAAGATGCATTTAATCAGTATGTGGATGAGCATCAATTTCCCGTTACCCGCGCATCCACTATGAATGCCGGTGATGCTACCTGGCATTATGGCTATACCATTCACAGTGCACCTGGTAATAACTCGCCCAATATGCGGGAAGTAATGACGATTATCTACATCGCTGATGATGCAAAGATCACAGCGCCGAAGCACAAGTTTCAGGAGAACGATCATGCCACCTGGCTGTTAGGTTTACCCATCGGCGGGCCGGCTGCTTCGGAACTGAACCCACTGGTTCTATAAAAAAGATGGCCCGCCTGAGGCGAGCTATCTACGCTTACAGGAAAGTCCCTCCTGAAGCCTCTATCCGTTGCGCAGTCACCCAACGGGCGGCATCGCTGCAAAGGAAGGCCACAATGCCCCCGATATCCTCCGGTTGGCCCAGACGGCCCAAAGCGGTCTGTGAAGCCAGGTATTCCCTTGTTCCGGGATGTGCATCAAAGGCACCCTTTGTAAAGTCTGTTTCAATAGGCCCCGGGGCTACTGTGTTAGCTGTAATTCCCCTGCCGCCCAGTTCTTTTGCCAGGTACCGGGTAAAGTTCTCAATGGCCCCTTTCATGGAGGAATAAGCGGCGTATCCCGGTGTTACAAAACGTGCCAGCCCGGTGGATAGGTTAACCACCCGCCCGTTATCTGCTAACAGCGGCAACATCTTTTGCGTCAGGAAATAAACACCCTTAAAATGTACGTTGAAAAGGTTATCGAATACCTCTTCAGTAGTGTCAGGGAAGTAGGAAAACGCGTCAATACCCGCGTTATTGATCAGGAAATTCACCTGTGTGGTATTCCATACTGCTTTGAGTTCTGCGGTAAGGATAGCGGTGAATGCATCAAAAGTAGCTGTTTTGCCGGTGTCCAGTTGAAGCGCTATTGCTTTACGTCCCATTTGCGCCACGGCTGCTACTACTTCCGCCGCTTCATTTTTACGGGAGTGATACGTCAATACAACGTCTGCGCCATTTTGGGCAAGGTGAAGCACCATATTTCTGCCAAGGCCCCGGCTACCGCCTGTTACTAATGCAATGTTTTGTTGTGTTTTCATAACACAAAGTTGAGCTATCCGGCTCCTTACATTATGGTGACAGCTACAGTTTAAATGGTGACTATTTCCGTTTTTTGAGGATTTACACGGCTATGGCTTCCATTTTCTCCCGGTAAACCTGTTCCCGGTATTGTTTGGGTGTAAGCCCCTGGAAGCGTTTGAAGAATTTAGTGAAATTAGAAGGGTCGTAGGTGAGTTGCATAGCGATGTTTGCAATGGGGTCATTTGTTTCACTCAGCAGGCGGCGGGACACTTCCATGATCTTTTCCTCAAAAAAGAAACAAGGGGCCTGCCCGGTGGTTAATTTGATGGTGTTGCTTAAATGGGTAGGGTGGATGTGCATCAGTTGCGCAAAATCCCTGATCTCAATCATTTCTGTTGCGCGCCCGGCTGCAATATCCTCTACATGTTTATTCACTTCCCGGATAAATTCAGCCACTATCTCGTGCTGGCGGGCCAATATCTGCTTAGGTAATTTAACCGCTTCCATGGGGCAAAAATACGAATATTCAGGAGGCTGACGAGGATCATTTTCCATCAGCTCTTTACATAGTACTTTTGCCACATGGAAAATAAGCCGCTGAAATCGGTAAAAAGGCTCCGGGTAATAGGCCTGCTGGAAGGTATTTCCTTCCTGGTATTGCTTTTCATAGCTATGCCCCTGAAATACTTTGCAGACGAACCCTGGTTAACCAGGCAGGTGGGGATGGCGCATGGGGTGTTATTTGTGCTTTATGTGATCCTCGTCATAGAAGTAAAACTGGCCATGGACTGGTCCATCAAAAAGATGCTGATAGCATTGGGTGCTTCCGTGATCCCCTTCGGCACTTTTTATATCAATGATAAATTTATAGCCCGGAAGTAACTTTCCCAATATCCGGGCCGTTTAGCATATGTATCAACCCAAAAACGATCCTTATGCTAAGAACTGTTACACTCCTCCTGGTAGCAATTGCATTCTGCGGTTGCGATTTCCGGCTTTTTGAATTACGTGAAAGGGACCGGATGCCTCCCGAACCTCCACCCGTTGGTATTGTAGATACCTATGTACCCATATATGCTTCGGAGGATGCCGAAGAACTGAAGATTACCACGCTGGCTGCCCGGCCTACGGCAAAGGCAGGTAAGATCTTCGTATTGGGCACCAGGCTGTACCAGGTAGAAGAAGATTCAGGCATTCACATCATTGATTATTCAGATAAGGCTAAGCCGGTTAAAATTGGCTTTTTAAATGTACCCGGTTGCAAAGAGGTTGCACTGAAAGGGGACAATATATACACCAATAACTTCGAAGATATGATCATTCTGGACCTCAGTGCTTCTCCCGAAGTAAAAGTAAAAAGCCGTGTCGCCAATGTATTTCCGGAACTGAGGTATTCCTCTGTATATTATAGCCATAACAGGCCATCAAATGTTTTCTATCTGGAATGCCCGGATTACAGTAAAGGAAGAATTGTGAGATGGGAAGTGAAAAAAGTTAATAACCCTAAATGCCGCTTCTGATGAAAAAATATTACTACTTATTATTGGTGCTGCTGATCACCATCTCTTGTACGAAAGACGGCGCCAAAACTTCTTCTGACTATAGTTCCGGTGGCGGCAAAGGGGGCTCCCTTGCAAGATTTGCAATTGCAGGCAATTATCTTTATGTAGTGAATCATAGCAACCTGCAGGTGTATGATATAACGGATGCAGACAAGCCCATTAATAAAGCAACAAAATCTTTGGGCTGGGATATTGAAACCATCTTTGCCTACGATCAG
Source organism: Chitinophaga niabensis (assembly GCF_039545795.1). NCBI lineage: Bacteria > Pseudomonadati > Bacteroidota > Chitinophagia > Chitinophagales > Chitinophagaceae > Chitinophaga > Chitinophaga niabensis. Next base: position 2,298,882 of record NZ_CP154260.1, read on the forward strand.
AAACTGTTCATTGGCTCATCTTCTGCTATGTTTATTTTTGATATAACAGATCCCGCCAGCCCTAAACAGGAAAGTCGTGTACAACACTTTAGAAGTTGTGATCCCGTGGTTACACAGGGTACTATTGCTTTTGTAACATTGAGAGGAGGGAGCACCTGCGGAGGTGCTGCGAATGCATTAATGGTCTATGATGTAAAGGATACAAAAAATCCCGTACTTAAAACACAATTGCCGCTGACACGCCCTTATGGGCTGGGTATACAGGATAGTGCACTGTATGTTTGCGATGCTGAAAAAGGACTGGCTGTGTTCAATATTAAAAACCCGGAACAACCCAAATTACTGAAGTATATAGAGGACGGAGATACTTATTATGACGTGATCCCATACCATGGCGTACTGATCGCATATGTGAAGAATGGTGTGCGTTTCTTTGATATCAACAAACCACAGGAACCGGTTTCTTTGTCTGCGCTGATGAATTAAATTATTTATGCAGCTTGTTAAAACATTAAGGCCGCCTCAGTAAGGCGGCCTTAATGTTAGTGTTTTATTATCTGGTAATATTTTCGTCTTATTGGGACTTTCAATAGTTGAAGGGTCGGCTAAATATTTTTGAAGAGAGGTCAACTGGTTAATAGCAGCTTCTCTCATCATCTCATACCGTTCTTTCTTACCGATCCCCTGTCTGATCCAAACGGCATTGAGATTTTCAAGATTTGAAAGAACAATGAGACTATGGGTATCTGCGCAATCTCTTATTGTTCCGGTTGCAGCTTCCGGATATTGCTCTTTCCATTGTTTCGCAGTAAGGCCGAATAAAGCCAGATTTACCAGGTCAGCTTCTTCCGCGTAAATATATACATCACTTTTTTGCAGTGTGTCGCTCCAGGGGATCAGTTTTTCCTTAATTGCATCCGTTTGAATTCTGTAGTTAGTAGCCGCCAGACTCCTTCTGAAGTTCCATTCAAGGTGATGTGTATTACTCTCAATTTCCTTCAGTCTCTGGAACTCTTTAATCAGGTATAACTTGAATGCCGGGCTTATCCATGAGCCAAATTCAAAAGCGATATCTTTATGAGCATACGTACCGCCATACCTGCCTGCTTTTGCTATTAATCCAATTGCATTGGTTCTCGCTGCCCATTCTTTCACGCTGATTTTAAATGAGTTAAGGCCGGTATGGGATTTAATTACGTCGAATTCGACGTAATTAAATCCTGCATTGTTAATACTTTCCCATATTCCAAGGAATTCTACCGTATTCCTGTTTCTTAACCAGTGTTCTACAAAATAATCTCCCTCCTTAGCTTTGAGCATATCTGTAATAGATATGTAATCGCTATTATTATGGTCAACAACAGCAATAGGAATGTTTTGTACGTTAATTTCTCTTTTTTTAGCCATGATCTGTAATTAATAATTATAAATACAATTCGTGCACCTTACGGCGTGAATAAAATCATGGGATGTATAGCTATAGCTGAAGTATTGGGTTAACCCTGAAATTGGAGATGAGTAAAATTAGAATAATCATTTGGGTTAAAAAAATATATAGGATCGGCTTTGCATGAACATGATATAACCAGCCGCTCAACAACATTGAACAGCTGGCTATGTAAAATCTTAAGCTCTCCCTACATCCCATCCGCACTCGGTCCGTAACTGCCCGGAATAGGCACATCCAGCAAACGCAGGAATACCCCCAGCTGTGCACGGTGATGTACAATCTGGCTGAAGCTCATACGTACAGCTTCTTCTTTGCTGAGTTGTGCATAAATAGCATCTCCTGCACGCATGGTCCATGTTTCAGGTAAAATGTTCTCATTCGCGGCGGCCAAGTGTGCTTTACTGTCTGCCAGGGTTGTTTCAAAGTACTGCAACAGTTCCTCTTTGTTATTGATCTGTACCGGTTGGTAGGGCTGCGTGTTAAAATCCAGCTCATCCGTGGTTACCGCCAGTGTGGCAAAGGTGGGCATTTCTGCAATATGCGTTGTGAGCTGGCGAACGGTCATGCTTTTGGGATGTGGCTGCCAGTCGAATTTATCTTCCGGTACTATAGACAGCATTTTACGGGTAGTAATGGATTCCTTCTCCATTTCTTTGAGGAAGCTTGAAATGATTGACATATAATTGCGTTTTTGTTTGTGATACAAAGGAACCATGGGGGTGTGACAACCCTATGTCAGCAGTATTCCGTACTTTTATAAAATAACTGAAACATGCGTATATGAGAACTGCTATAGCCTTTGTAATCCTGCTCTCCGCCTGCAACCAGGCTGGTACCGGTAATAAAAATGATTCCACTGCCACAGAAAACACCACGCCGCAGGGTGCGGTTGCTTCCTGTTATAATAAGATCACCGGCCGGGATACCATTAAATTATCCCTGGTGGTGGATGAAGACAAGGTGAACGGCACCCTGGAATACAACATTTATGAAAAGGATAAGAATACCGGTGTAATAGCGGGTACCCTGCAGGATAACATCCTCAGGGCTACTTATGAATTCCAGAGTGAAGGAGTGAAGAGCACCCGGAATGTAGTGTTCAAGATCATGGGAGATCAGGCATATGAGGCGCAGGCAGACAGTCTTACTTCAGATGGCCTGCCCGTTTTCAACGGGGATGCCGCCCTGTTGAAGTTTGAACCATCACCCTTTAAGAAAATCCCTTGTGAGTAAGCAATGGATGCAGATATTCATACGCTTTATACTTCTGACTACTACCGGATCATGGACTTCCGGTGCCGGTGTACAGATTGCCGCACTTCCAAGCCGGAACAGAGCGATCGCTTCTGTATCAGTTTTGTAAGGAAGGGGAATTTCCTTTTCAACGTTTTCCGGAACTCGCTGGATTCTTACAGCGGTTGCATCCTGATCACCAAACCAGAATATGAACGTACGGTCACCCATACGCATGCTGTGCCGGATGAATGCACCATCTTCGAAATATCTCCGGAACTGTTAAGGCAGCTGAAAGAACAGTATGCCCATACCAAATTCTTCCGTGATCCGGACCTTCATTCCACGCTGATCCGCACCAATCCTGAAACGGAGTTCCTGCATTTCTATATCACCCAGCTGGTACTCACCCGCACGGGCAGTAAGCTGCATATAGACCAGCTGATCTTTGATATGATCCGGAAAGTACTGAACAGCATTACGGACTATGAGCCGGATGAACGTATTCATGCTAAACTGAAAAAGAACCATCTCACTACCATAGAACGTGCAAAGGAATACCTTACCCAACATTTTATGGAAGATATTTCGCTGAAGGAAATAGCGGAATACAGTTATGTAAGCCCTTTCCACTTCTCCCGGATCTTCAAAACCTTCACCAGCTATTCTCCCTACCAGTTCCTGCAGGACATCCGTCTGCAGCATGCCGCACTTTTACTGGAAAACACCCCCACGCCTTTGTCTGATGTAGCCTATACTTCCGGATTTATGAGCATGGAATATTTCAATGCAGCTTTCCGTAAGAAATTTGAACTGCCGCCGGCCAAATACCGCCATGAGAAAATGAGCAGGATATCTTAATCCTTTCTTTTGCCCGCATGTTAGTTTTGGAACATGAAAGCACAACTATTAAAACACCTGGAAAGCTCCCGGGCCTACACTTTAGGCGTAGCGGAGCTAATGCCTGAAGAGGCCTATGATCTGAAACCGGTAGCGGGCATATGGAGCTTTGGCGAGCAACTGAACCATATTGCTTATGGTATTCACTGGTGGTCTGAAATGTTCATCCGTGGCGTGGAAACAGAATGGGCACCTCCGAAACCTGTAACCGGAAAGAAAAAGATCATAACTGCGCTGGAAAAGGCGTATGAAACGTTAAAGAAAACGTATGAGGAAAGCAATGGCAAAGAAGGCGGCTTTAATGCTACGCTGGACCATATTACGCATCATCGCGGGCAATTGATCGTGTACCTGCGTACAAAGGGGATCCAGCCACCGGAATATGTTTATTAAAGGAGTGGACTGCGTTTCAAAGCTATTCAGCCTTGCGTGCATTTATTAACGGAGGTTTTGCTGCATTTAAACCGGGCAGTTCTCATGGTAATTCACCAGCTGGATGGGTGTTCTCTCCATCTCAAAACCATCGTAGGTGCGGAGCACTTCATCCAGCACTGCTTCTATCTCCGGCACGGTGTTCAGCGTTACCAGGCGGGTACGGAATTCTTTGATATTGGGTAAACCTTTCAGATAGTTGAGGTAATGACGGCGCATGGCATATACGCCGGCTCCATCACCTTTCCACTGCAGGGATTTGCGTAAATGCTGTTTGCAGACCTCCACGCGTTCTGCCACGGTAGGCGGCGCCATTTCTTCCCCGGTGTTCAGGTAATGCCTGATCTCGCGGAAGATCCAGGGGTAACCGATGGCGGCACGCCCTATCATAATACCATCCACACCGTAACGGTTCTTATATTCCAGCGCTTTCTGCGGGCTGTCTATATCCCCGTTCCCGAAAATGGGGATGTGAATGCGGGGGTTATTCTTCACTTTGGCAATCAGGCTCCAGTCAGCCTCGCCTTTATACATCTGGCAGCGGGTGCGGCCATGGATGGTAAGGGCTTTGATCCCGGCATCCTGCAGCCTTTCCGCTACTTCTTCAATGTTTTTGGTGTTATCGTCCCATCCCAGCCTTGTTTTAACCGTTACCGGCAGGGTAGTGGAGCGCACGCATCTTTCCGTAAGCCGTACCATCAGACCGATATCCTTTAATACCCCGGAACCTGCGCCCTGGGCCACGATACCTTTCACCGGGCAGCCAAAATTGATGTCCAGCAGTTCAGGATTGGTTACATCCACAATCTTCGCCGCCATGGCCAGCCTTTCTTCATCCCCGCCAAACAGCTGTATGCCTACCGGCCTTTCTTCGTCAAAGATCTCCAGTTTGCGGCGGCATTTGATGGCATCGCGTATCAGCCCTTCACTGGAAATGAATTCCGTGAACATGAGATCTGCCCCGTTATGCTTGCAGACCACACGGAATGGAGGATCGCTGACATCCTCCATAGGCGCCAGCAATAAGGGGAAATCCGGAAGGGTGATATGATCGATCTTTACCATTTGCGGGCACAAAAGTACGAAAAAAAACAGGGCCGTATGCTTTTGATACGGCCCTGCGGCAATGAGTAGGTGATATCAGGAGAACTTTACTTGCCCCAGATGGCACTGAAGCGTCCATTATCATTGTAGTTCTGTACTTTGATCAGGCGCAGGCCTTCTGAGCTGGCCTGGTTGAACTTGGTCTGGTAAGAAGCAGAAGTCATACCGTAATAGGCAGCATAATTGTTCTTTTTAGGACGCCATACACCACCAACAGTATTACCATTTACATTGATGCTTTTCAGCTCCCAGTTTTTGTACAGTTCATCGAATTTTTTGTCGAAGTCAGTGCCGGACATGCCATAGTACAGGTAGAAACCATTGTCGTTTGGCTTGTTCACAAAAACAGCCGCATGATAACGTTTACCGCCAACAGTATAATCCACATGTTCCTGCACATGCCATTTCTTGGTTTCTACATAGTTCTTCCAGGTAGCACCAAACAATGCATCATCCTGATTATGGACAGATGCAGCGGACTGGCCGGCCGGTTTCTTTTCCCAGATGGCAGAGAAGCGGGGATTACCGCTACCGTCTTTTGTAACAGAGATCTGGCGCGGACGGTAACCCTGTCCATCGTAAGTGTTAAAGTAGTTTTGGTAAGTAGCACCGGTCATATAGAAACGTGCATACCATGAGCCGGGAATGCCCCACTGGAAAGAACCTGCAGCATAGAGGGTGCTGCCGCTCTTGTCCACACTCACGGTTTGGAGGCCCATACCCATGCCGGTATAATAGCCCCAGTATTTATTCACGAGGTCCAGCGGAACATTGTGGAAGCTGGGATAAAAAGGTGCAAATAAACGTGCATATGGCGTAGTGGCATCCAGGTCATAACAATCCACGCCGCCGTGATTATAAGAGCCGTAAGGATCTACCAGTACCCATTCTCCGCTGTGCCCTGCGCGCGTATCCTGCACACGTACTTCAAAATGCAGGTGTACATTGTAGGAACGGGTATTGGCATCTTTAAGTGTACCATCATCTTTCAGGATCACGCCAATACCACCGGAACCGGTATTACCTGCATACGCCAGGAATTGGCCGGCGCCTACATTATCACCTTCCTTAACGGCGATCTTCTGGGCATTGGTGCCCCAGCACAGATTGCTGTTGGTACCGTTGGTGGCAAATGTTTTGTATTTGCCGGATGTGCCCTGGGCTTTAGCCCTGTCGTTATCATGGCCATTGCGCAAATGCAGGTGTGTGCTGCGGTATTTGTAACCGTCCGGTGCAGTATGCTCAATGGTGATATAGTTACCACCACCGTTAGACCATTTCACATCAATCACTTTCCCCGGTGCAATGGCGTATACGCCAAAGGTGGGATCTTCATTTTCAGCTACAGATGTTTTGCCATAATCGATGGCACGATGGGCATCTTTCTTGCCATCACCATCATTATCCCAGCTGTAGTAAAAGCCTTGCCAGAGGCCGGTAGAGCTGTTCTTGAAAGGCAGGTACAACGGCATGTGTGCTTTCACGGAACTGTAAACAGGTTCCAGTGCAGCTTCTACTACCGGTTGTGCACAAACGCCGGCGCGTTCCATTTTAGCAATGCCCGGTGCATCTGCTTCAATAAAGATCAGTTGTGTGATGGGCTTGATACTACGTGTAGCCGTGAACGGTTTAAGTGGCCCTACTTTCATCCTTGCCGGACTTTCATCTCCATCCGGACCTTCGGGAAGAGCTACAGCAGGCCTTTTCACTTTCTGGTAAAGAATTTCGGAAGCATTCTCTTCTTCCTGGGGAATTTGCTGTGCATCAGCATGCAAACAAACAAGAAGGGTCGCCATGGCGAGGAATACGCATTTCATAATCAGTAATTTGGTGTTAACATTAAAATCGGTTGGCAAGCTACCCAGAATAGGAGCGGGGAAAAAACGGGACTTCGTATATGGTATGATTTAACCGATAGCTGGTTGGTTTGATCGGTTAACGGGTTAGCTGTTATAACACTTAAGGATTCCTGCCTTTCTCGCCTGGATAAAGTTCTTGCGGCGGATCACTTTGTATCACTTTTTTGGAATCAATATCCAGGGCAGATAACTTTCCGTAAAAAGCAGCGCCGGTATCTACATTCCAGAGGTTAGCTGCTTTCATGGGCGTGAACTTATTATAATTGATGGTAGGCGTATGACCAATGTAGATCTCGTGGAACAGCTGTAGGCGCCGGGGATAGAGCAATGAGTTCCTGGATAAACGTTTATTCATACTGCGGGCTGTTTCCCATAAAGTTCTGTCCCAAAGGAAGCTGGTTTCATAACGTTCATGCTCGGGCCCATGCATGGAAGCAAATCCTGCATGAATGAACAAACGGTTCTTTTCATCAATATAGAAAGGCCGCAACCGATTGTAGAATCTGATATGCGCATTTTTCTCTTCAGCGCTGATACCTTCATAACTTGCCACGGTAGACCTTCCGCCATGGAATAACCACACCGGGTCTGCCGGGTTGCCCATGAGCCAGGATTCACACCATTCATCATGATTGCCTTTCATAAAGATGCAGCTGTACTGTGCATCCAGTTCCATGAGGCGGGAGATCACCTGGGCGGATTGAGACCAGCCATCTACGTAATCTCCGAGAAAGATCAGTTTGTCCTCTGCCTTTGGTTTGATCTTTTGTATGAGTTGGTCCAGCGCTTTTAACGCGCCATGAATATCACCGATCACAAACGTTCTTGCCATATATACATTTACCGGAATGGTGTGAGCAGGGAATAGATAATGGTATCCAGAAACCTGCCTTCATAAAACAAATTCTCTTTAAAATAAGCGTCTTTTGTAAAATTATTCTTTTCCAGCAGTTTGGCTGAAGCAATATTGGCCGGATCGACCAATGCGGAAACGGAGTGAAACTTCAGTACACGGAAGCCATAGTCCAGTACGGCAGCCAAAGCCTCTGCCATAATACCTTTTCCATGCCAGTTGTGGTGCAGCAGATAACCTACTTCACAACGGAAATTTTCTTTTTCAACATTAAAAAGCCCTATCATCCCTATCAGTTTGTCTTCTCCCTTAATGGTAATGGCCCAGTTAATAGCTTCGTTCCGCTGGATGAGTTCCAGGTTGCTTTGTATCAATGTTTGGGCATCTTCCCTGTTTTTTTGCAAGGGGCGTGGGATGTATTGCATCAGTTCCCTGTTGGAGCGGAGGTAAAGTACTTCATCTGCATCGCTTTCCCTTAGCTTTCGGAGCACAAGGCGTTCTGTGGTCAGAACGGGGTAAGGATCAAAGTTTAGCGTTAACATTTACTGAAAATAAGGGAAACCGGGCTAAAAACAAACAGGTATTTGCAGATAAAAAATGGCTGTGAACAAACCCGTTCACAGCCATGAATGATATTATTTTTTCAATGTGATGGTACTTGCATCGGTTACTACACCGGAAGTGATGTTTACATTGATCGTTGAATCCCTGAAAGTAGAATCCTGCGCGTCAAAGTTTACTTTCCAGCTGCCTGCATTAAGGCCGCCGAAGAAATAATAACCTGTAACAGCATCTGGCAACGCCAGTAAAGTATCGGTATTTTGAATTGCCCATACCTTTGCCAATGCTTCCTTAGGCAGCACAAAACCTTTCAGGCTGCCACCTGTAGCTTCTGCATAAGTACGGATCACCGGCTTCAGGATGTATTGCCCGCTGTTACCAGCAGTTACTACAGAACGGTTGGCATCAAAGTCGATGTACAAACGGTAAAGGATCCCCGGTGTGAGGTCTGCCTTTAATTTGAGTTTTAAGCCGGACTGCTGGGCCGAAGGTGTTTTCAGCTCATGTTGCACACCAGCGATCACCACTGAATTGTTGGGGCCAAGTACCAGCCTGATCTGGTTGATACGGCCTGCAGGTACTTCCATATCTGCTAATACAGTATCGATCCCATTTCTAAAATCGAGCAGATTGTAAACACCCGGATGCAGTAAAGGTAATTCTACCCAGCCCTGTGTTGTTGAGGTATCTTCAGATGTATTGATCATCACTTTCTGAATGTCAATATTCACAGCATCATAAGCCGCAGGAGCATCTGTAAGTCTTACCTGCAGGCGGGCCTTCCCTTCATTGTTTTCAGATGCATCTTTCTGACATGCGGTAACACCAGTAATAAGCGACAGTGCAATCAGTGCAGCGCTAAGGATTTGTTTTTTCATTCTAACGGATTTAAAGATATGATTGCCGTTTAGACGAACTGTTTATAGAAAAGTTTAACGCTGCCTAATTTTTTTTATGGCCTTTACCCTGTTTGCCTCCTTTATTCCCTTTATTCTTATTAACATTTCCCTTACCGTTCATCGGATGTCCTTTCACTACATAATACTTCTCATCACGGCTATCCCTTATGATAGGCTGTTTGCCGTACCATCCCTTGTATTTTCCATATTTTTCACGATAGATGTCGGCTTTTAAATAAGGCCTTGGTTCATTAACAATCACTTTATAGCCCCTGTAGAGGTCATAATGATAAGAAGGGGGCAGGGCAGGTGCAAATACCCATTTATTGCCGCTTAAATAGATGAACCGGCGGTCCGGAATATGGTAGTAGGCATCTACATCCGGCAAGTAATAATACTCGGCATAATCATATCCTACAGGCCCCCAGGTAGGCTGGCTGCCAATATTCACATTTATTCTAACCTGTGCGGATGCGTTATACGCAAAACCTGCAAGGATAAAACAAATTCCCAAAGCGATCTTTTTCATAAAAAAGAGTTTAAGTTCCTTATACTGTATCCAAATAAGGTGCCAACCGGAAAAATTTAGCAAACCGGCTACGTATAATTTACCCTTATAAGTGTCTTATAGAAAACTATTTTGTACAATATGATAATAAACAGAAAACTATTACAGGCGCTGCTTGCACCCCTTAGCCCTCAAAGGGCTGTACATGCTCAGCATGACAGAGCAGGATGGTCCCAAGATGCTAAATTCGGTATATTTATCCATTGGCCTTTATCCAGATTAACGATGAGGATATCCTTACTTATTTTACTTTTTTCAGGCCGGTTAATGGCACAGGAAAAACTGCAGGCAGATGTGATCGTGTATGGCGGAACCGCAGCAGCAGTTACAGCGGCAGTACAGGTACAACAAATGGGCAGATCCGTGATCATCGTTTCACCGGACATACACCTCGGCGGATTGTCCGCCGGTGGACTGGGCTTCACTGATACAGGTAACAAATCCGTGATCGGCGGCCTGGCCCGTGAATTCTATCATCGTGTATACATGCACTACCAGCAACCCGGTGCATGGATATGGCAGACTAAAGAAGCCTACGGCAACAAAGGGCAGGGCACACCTGCCATGGACGGAGCGGAACGTACCATGTGGATCTTTGAACCACATGTGGCAGAACAGATCATGGAGGACTTCATCAAAGAACACCGGATTAAGGTGTACCGGGATGAGTGGCTGGACAGGAATAAAGGCGTGGTGAAGAAAGGCGGCCGCATTGTGTCCATCACCACCCTGCAAAAGAAAACCTTCACTGGTAAAATGTTCATAGACGCTACTTACGAAGGTGACCTGATGGCTGCTGCCGGTGTAAAATATCATGTAGGCAGGGAAGCTAACAGTGTATACGGAGAAGAGTGGAATGGCGCGCAAACAGGCATCCTGCATCACCGGCATCATTTTCTGACGAATATCAGTCCGTATAAGATAGAAGGAGATAAGAGCAGCGGTTTGCTTCCCCGCGTTTCCGATAAAGATCCCGGCAAAAGGGGAGAAGGCGATAATAAGATCCAGGCATATTGTTTCCGGATGTGCCTGACCAATCTGCCGGAAAACCGAATCCCTTTCCCTAAACCGGAAGGGTATGATCCCATGCAGTATGAACTGTTGCTGCGGGTGTTCAAATCAGGCTGGAGAGAAACTTTTTCTAAGTATGATCCAATTCCCAACCGTAAAACGGATACCAATAATCATGGGCCTTTCAGCACAGATAACATTGGCATGAACTACGATTATCCGGATGCCAGCTACGAGCGCCGGAAGGAGATCATCAAAGAACATGAACAATACCAGAAAGGGCTCATGTATTTTATGGCCAATGACCCGCGCATGCCGGAAGATGTGCGCACGGCAGTGAGCAAATGGGGACTGGCAAAAGACGAATTTAAAGACAATGGCGGCTGGCCGCACCAGCTCTATATCCGTGAAGCCCGCCGCATGATAGGGGTGGAAGTGATGACGGAACATGAAACCCTGAGTAAAAAGAACGTGCCTAACTCTATTGGCATGGGTTCTTACACACTGGATGCACATAATGCGCAGCGGTACGTGAAGCCGGATGGTTTTGTACAGAATGAAGGAGATATTGGTGTGGAAGCCCCCAAACCTTACCGCATTGGTTATGGTTCCATCGTTCCAAAGAAGAAAGAATGTGAAAACCTGCTGGTACCTGTTTGCATGTCCAGCTCACACATCGCTTATGGTTCTATCCGCATGGAACCTGTATTTATGATCCTGGGGCAAAGTGCTGCCACTGCTGCCGTACTGGCGATTAATGGTAAAATAGCGGTGCAGGATGTGAAATATGAAACACTTAAATCACAATTATTAAAAGATAAACAAAGACTGGAGTTACCATGAAATTGATCAGTATCCTTTTAGCTTTTTTCCTGCTTTCATCTGCGCAGGCCAATGAACCGTTTACAGCGAAGTATCTGCAATGTGAATACATGGAAGATCCTATAGGTATTGATACAAAACAACCCCGTTTCACCTGGCGGCTGGAAGACAGCCGGAAAGGTGCTGCCCAGAAAAGCTACCAGGTATTTGTATCTACAGACCCATCAGGTAACGGAAATGTATGGACCTCTGCCAAAGTGAATTCATCTGCTAACCTTGCCGTATATGCAGGAAAAGCCTTGCAGCCTTTTACAAAGTATTACTGGAAAGTGCAGGTATATGACCAGCTGGGCAATAAAGCTACTGTTTCTGCTACCGCCACATTTGAAACCGGTATGATGAATATGCAGAACTGGCAGGGCGCCTGGATCAGCGATGGTACAGACGTAAAGGTGAAGCCTGCTGCACAGTTCCGCAAAGAGTTTGAAGCAAAGAAGAAGATAAGGTCCGCCAGGGCCTATATTGCCGTGGCCGGATTATATGAACTCTACATCAATGGGGAACGGATCGGCAAACAAAGGCTGGATCCCATGTATACCCGCTTTGACCGCAGAACATTGTATGTGACGCATGATGTAACAGCTCAGTTGCAGGCAGGTGAGAACGCCATCGGTGTGATGCTGGGTAATGGATGGTATAATCACCAATCCACCGCCGTATGGTTTTTTGATAAAGCACCCTGGAGGGGAAGACCGGCTTTTTGCCTGGACCTCCGCATTACCTATGAAGATGGTTCCATAGAAACCATCAGCTCTAAAAAAGACTGGAAAACGGCGCTGGGACCGGTTATTTTCAATAGTATTTATACCGCGGAGCATTATGATGCAAGGCTGGAACTGGAGGGCTGGAATAAGACAGGATTTGATGATAAGAAATGGAAGGATGTAACGCTCCGTTCTGCACCTTCTAAGAACATCGTAGCACAGGTAATGCGTCCCATTGAACAGGTAGAAGAGATCCCCGCTGCTAAACTGAATAAGATCAACGATACTACTTATGTATTTGACTTGGGCAGGAACATTGCCGGCGTAAGTAAAATAAAAGTACGGGGAGAAGCTGGTACCGTACTCCGGCTGAAACATACAGAACTATTGAAACCGGATGGCACGGGTGATATGTCCAACATCGACATGCACTATCGTCCTACGGATGACAAGGATCCTTTTCAAACGGATATCTATATCCTCAGTGGAAAAGGAGAAGAAAGTTTCTCTGCGCGTTTTAACTATAAAGGTTTTCAGTATGTAGAAGTAACCAGCAGTAAACCTGTTTCGCTTACTAAGGAAAGCCTGGTGGGTTATTTCATGCACAGCCATGTGCCTGTTGTGGGAAGCATAGCTTCTTCCAATCCCATGATCAATAAATTGTGGACTGCTACCAACAACGCGTATCTCTCCAACCTCTTCGGCTATCCTACAGATTGCCCGCAGCGGGAAAAGAATGGCTGGACGGGTGATGCACACATTGCCAGCGAAACAGGCCTCTATAGTTTTGATGGTATTACGGTGTACGAAAAATGGCTTGCAGATCACCGGGATGAACAACAGCCCAATGGTGTACTGCCTTCCATCATTCCCACCGGCGGATGGGGCTACGAATGGGGTAACGGACCAGATTGGACGAGCACTATCGCCATCATTCCCTGGAACATCTATCTCTTCTATGGCGATACCACTTTGCTTGGCGCCTGTTATGATAACATCAAACGTTATGTAGACCGTATTGATACAGATTACCCATCCGGCCTTACCACCTGGGGGCTGGGAGACTGGGTGCCGGTTAAATCCAAAACACCTGTAGAGCTTACTTCTACGGCGTATTATTTCGCGGATGTAACCATTCTCTATAAAGCAGCAAAACTGCTGAATAAAACGGCTGATCATCAGCATTACAAGGCGCTGGCAGAGAAGATCAAAACTGCTTTTAATGCAAAGTACCTGAATAAACAAACCGCTATTTATGGAGAAGGCGTGCAAACAGCCATGAGTGTTCCTTTATATTGGGGATTGGTACCCGAAGAGCTGAAAGCCAGGGTAGCGGCGAATCTCGCCAAAAGGGTAGAAGCAGATAATTTCCACCTGGACGTTGGTTTGCTGGGCACAAAAGCGATCCTGAGTGCATTAAGCGATAATGGGTATGCAAACGCAGCGTACAAAATAGCCAGCCAGGAAACCTTCCCTTCCTGGGGATGGTGGATTGTGAACGGCGCTACCACTTTACCCGAGAACTGGCGCATAGAAAGCAAGAACGATAATTCACGGAATCATATCATGTTCGGGGAGATCGGGGCATGGCTGTACAAAGGCCTTGCAGGTATCAAACCGGATGAGCAGGCACCGGGTTTCAGGAATGCTATTTTAGAACCGCATTTTGTGGAAGGCTTAGCGCAGTTTGAAGCAAGGCATCATCAATTGGTTTCCTCCTGGAAACGGGATGGCAATAGTATTGTTTACAATGTAACTGTTCCTGCCAATACCACTGCTACCGTTCGTTTCGATAAAGGTAAAAGTATTACCCTCAATGGTGCGCCTGTGAAGGATATAGTGGCATTGGCCGCGGGGCAGCACCAGTTTATATTAAAGTGACTTTTGGAGGAATGAGCCATCAATAATGAATAATTTTGCGCCCGTATCCGTGAAAGAACGGTGGGAGCTAAGATCATCCGTTACCTGGTAGCTCATTCCTTTTTTCATGGAATGCAAACTGCCATCGGCCAGTTCTGTGGTCATTTCTCCTTCCAGGCAATAAATGATATGCCCTTTTTTGCACCAATGATCTGCTTTATATCCTTTGGAATATTCCACTACACGAATGCGCAGATCGCCAAGTTGTATGGTGCGCCAGTAAGCTTCTCCGGTTTCTCCTTGATGTATGGTGGGCGTTATTGCATCCCAGTCTGTTGTGTGAAAGTCGATGTTCATTTGATGTAATGTTTTTTAAACTCACTCGGATTTTCTCCTTCCAGTTTCTTAAATACTTTATTGAAATAAGAAAGCTGCTCAAACCCTGTACTGAAGCAGGCTTCGCCAACTGACCTGTCCTGCAGTAACAAGTTCTTCGCCTGGTTGATCCTGCAGCGGTTCACAAAATCTGTAAAGGTTAAGCCTGTTTGTTTTTTGAAATAGCGGCAGAAGGCAGCTGTTGTCATGTGTACTTCTTTCGCAATGAAATTCACATCCGGTTTCAGGTGATAATTCGTGTCCACATAATCGTAAATGGCAGACATGCGCTCTTTCTCTTTATGCTGCTGGTTCACTTCCTCATTCAGCTGCACCACTTCCTTACTGGTAGCCATGATCTGGAAGATCTCCAGTAAGGCCATTAACTGCCCGAAATGATCTTTCGTTTGCATGGCCTTCAGTTTCTCCGCAACAGTTGCTTTTGTTTGCCCGGTGAACGACAGGCCATATTTTGCTTTCTGAAAAAGGGCTTTAATAGCCGATAATTCCGGGGCATTCAGGAAAGCATGGCCCAGGAAGTCCTCTTTCAGCTGTACCACTATCTGGTTGATCTCATAACCCAGCCCGTAATCAAAATTTAAATGAGGCACATCAGGCCCTATGAAAATCAGGTCGTTATCCACGTAGCCGGATAAATGCTGCCCTACGTGGCGCGTGCCGGAACCACCTTCCACGTACACAATTTCATACTCCGGGTGAAAATGCCAGAAAAAGCTCTTTTTGAAGCAGGAAGTATTCAGTTTGAAGGACTTACCGGAATCCGGCTTTATCTCTTCCAGTTGAATTTTGCTCATAGGGGCAAAATTAAGGCATTTTAGGATCAATGGAGTGCAAATATTGATCATTATAGGAGTAGTTGAACGTAAGGTCTTGTAATAATTTTGTGTCCAATGCAAATCTCGAACACCTTACCGTTATCATTACCTGTTCCGAGGATCTACCGGATAGCCTTAAGTATCTTCTTTTTCATACAGGGGCTGGTTTTTGCCAGTTGGGCCAGCCGCATCCCGGATATAAAACTAAAATTCGGCCTGAACGATGCAGAGCTGGGCAGCCTGCTGTTTGCATTGCCTGCAGGGCAAATGTTGGGCATGGTACTTTCAGGTTATCTCGTTTCCAGGTTCGGGAGCCGTTTGATGTTATTGATCGGCGTAGTGATCTATCCCGGCACATTGGTGCTGTTAGGGGTAGCGCCTACAATAGTTTTACTGGTAGCAGCATTAGTCTTTTTCGGCCTTTGTGCCAATCTCATCAATATCGCAGCTAACACCCAGGCCATTAGTGTGGAAGCGTTGTACCGTAAAAGTATCATGGCCAGTTTTCATGGCCTGTGGAGCCTTGCGGGGCTTACAGGGGGATTGATCGGTGGTTTTATGGCCGCGCACAGGCATGTGCCTTTTGTGCATTACTGTATCATTTTCGGGCTTACCATGGTGCTGGCGCTCATAGCAGGGCCTTACCTGCTGCCGAGGGACGCTTCCCGTAAGAATAAGCAGGCATCCATTTTTGTAAAGCCTAACAGGAATATTGTTGTATTGGGTTTGATCACCTTTGCCTGTATGATCTGCGAGGGTACTATGTTTGAATGGAGCGGTGTGTATTTTCAGCAGGTGGTGCATGCGCCGGCTCAGTTGATCGGCCTTGGGTTTCCCGCCTTCATGAGCACCATGGCAGGAGGGCGTTTTGCTGCAGATTATTTCATTACAAAATTTGGGGTAAAACGGTTACTGCGCATCAGCGGCGTCACTATCTTCATTGGTTTACTCACCGCTGCTATATTCCCTGCCATTGTACCTACTACCATCGGATTTTTACTGGTGGGATTGGGAGTGGCTTCCGTTGTACCCATGACGTATAGTATTGCAGGCCGTTCCCGTACTATTCAACCGGGTGTGGCATTGGCCATGGTATCAACCATCGGGTTCCTGGGTTTCCTGCTGGGTCCGCCGCTGATAGGTTTTGTGGCAGAAGCGTTTGGACTCAGGTGGTCACTGACCATGATCGCTGTATTAGGATTAGGCACTACCTTACTGGCAGGCAGTATTAAAAACGAGGAGTAATGAATTCACCGAGGCGGGCGCGTATAGCCATTGCACTGTTTTTCTTTCTTTCCGGTTTCGGATTTTCTTCCTGGGCTTCCCGTATCCCGGATATTCAGCACCGGCTGCAACTGAATAATGCAGAATTAGGTGTTGTATTGTTTGCATTGCCTTTGGGCTTATTATGTACTATGCCGGTAACAGGTGTGCTATTGCAACGTTACAGCAGCAGCAGGATCATGTTCATTGGCGCGCTGGCATTTAACGGTATGTTAAGTATACTGGGATTTGTAACATCCGTGTGGCAATTGGTGATAGGCTTATTCTGCTTCGGTGTATCCCGCAACCTGCTTAACATTTCCATGAATGCACAATCAGTAGGTGTACAGGCTTTATATCAAAGGTCTATCATAACTACCTTTCATGGCATCTGGAGTGTAGCCAGTTTTTGTGGTGCAGGTTTAGGTGGTGTGATGGTATATTTCAGAATAGGAACAGCATGGCATTTTCTGATCGTGGGTATACTGATGGTGATACTGGGTTTCGTTGCATATCCCGGCAGTTTAAAACAACCACCTGCTACCAGTGGGAGAAGGCGTTTTGCATTACCGGATAAAGGACTGCTGAAATATGGCCTGATCTGTTTTGCCGTCATGTCCTGCGAAGGCACCATGATCGATTGGAGCGCTATCTATTTTAAAGAGGCCGTGAAAGCATCGGAAGAAATGGTGACCGCTGGCTTTGTTGTGTACATGGCAGCCATGGCCACAGGGCGTTTCAGCGGAGATAAACTCCTGCATAAAATAGGTATTGTAGCCATGATCAAATACAGCGGATTACTCATCTTTGCCGGTTTATTACTCGCAGCCCTGATGCCGTATCCCATTCCTGCAGGTATTGGTTTTATGATGACGGGGGTAGGTGTTTCCTGCGTAGTGCCGCTGGTTTTCAGTATGGCAGGTAAATCCACTACAATGGCTAATGGCCCTGCTATTGCAGCTGTTTCTACGATCGGTTATCTTGGTTTCTTATTGGTGCCGCCGGTGTTCGGTTTTATGGCAGAGGCAGCGGGCCTGAGATGGACCTTTGCTTTAATGGCCCTGTTTGGATTAGTGATCACCGCTTTGATCATCATCAGTTCCAGTTCGCGATCTTCAGCTTCTCAAAAAACTCCGCTTCCGGTATTTCCTGCACAGCGCCCGGTGGAAGATCGCCCAGTTCCAGATCTTCAATAGATACCCTGATCAGCCGCTGGCAGGGATGATGTATTGATTTTACCATCTTGCGCACCTGGTGATATTTTCCTTCTGTTAAAGTAATGAGCAGCCAGGTATGCGGATAATCATCGCTTAATTCGCCAACACGGTCTGCTAAGTTGGCCGGCTTCTGCACTATTTCCACTTTGCAGGGAGGTGTAATGTACCGTTCTCCGCCAGCTATGATGATAGGAACTCCTGTACGCAGGCGCTCCAGGTCCACCGGCTTTATTACATTCTTTATCCTTACCAGGTAAGTTCTGCCATGAGGCTGCTCGCCCTGGAAAAGCAGGCGTGTTACTTTTTTATTGGTGGTAAGTATCAGCAAACCTTCTGAATGATTATCCAGCCTGCCTACAGCATGTATGCCTTCCGGAAAATCATAATCCAGTTCGCCGATCTGCCTTTCAGTCTGCCGCCCGCCCGTAAACTGGGAGAGCATGTTGAAAGGTTTGTGAATAATAAAGTAACGGTTCATGCCTGCAAAGAAAGGAAATAAAAGTACAACAGCCATGCCATATCATTTCCTATAGAGGCGCGGAGGATGCGTAATGCTTTACGCATATTCGTTTATGGAAGAACGCCATGTACCTTATTCCCATTCATACCGATGAAACCCTGAGGAATCCCAATCTGAAGCAAAACGAAGGTTGGTAAAGTGAACCAAGTTTTTATCGCGGAAGCATGCAGTGAACCCCGCTGCATGCTTCTTTTTATTTAGCCAATCGTTTAGCCAAACGTTTGCCGGGCTTACCATTCCTCAAGAATAATTTGAACCGGAAAAAAACTATTTATATTTTGCGACCATGGTACTAAGATCGAAAAACAGTTTTTTAAGCCGGTCATGGATCGGCTTTTTATATGTATGCGGTGCCGGGCTGACCATTACACAGCCGGCCTTCAGCCAGTCTGGCCAGATCCCGCTGCAGGACTTTTCTTCTTTTAAGAATCCCTCGAGCAGCTGGCAGATAGCAGGAGATGTGTCCGCCAGCCTGTTGAAGCCCAATGTGCTCAACACTGCCAAGGGAACCGGTATCCTTGTGAATATGCCCGGTAAAAAGGCACATGGGGAAGACCTCTATTCCAACCTGGAACATGGGGATATGGACCTTGAGCTGGATTACATGATGGCATCAGGCTCCAACTCCGGTATCTATTTCCAGGGCAGGTACGAATTCCAGTTGCTGGACAGCTGGGGCGTAAGATCTCCCAAACCAGGGGACAATGGTGGTATCTATGAACGCTGGGACGATAGCAAACCTGAAGGTCAGAAAGGCTACCAGGGTTATGCCCCCCGCCAGAACAGCAGCAAAGCGCCTGGGTTATGGCAGCATCTGAAAGTGTCCTTCCAGGCACCCCGTTTTGACGCAAGCGGCAAAAAAACAGAAAATGCCCGCATTATCCGCGCTGAACTGAATGGTGTGGTGATCCACGAAAACCTAGAATTAATGGGCCCCACCCGTGGTTCCATTGGCGGCGGCGATGAAAAAGCTACCGGGCCATTGCGTATCCAGGGGGATCATGGTGCCGTGGCATTTAAGAATATCCAGATCAAACAATTTGATCAGCCCATTCCTGAACTCAGCAATCTGCAATACAGCGTATATAAAGGCCGCTACGACGCCAATGTGAACCTCGCCGCGCAAAAAGCGGAGGCACAGGGCTCCGTAGCAAAACTTACCGCTAATGCAGGCCCTTTAAGCCAGGAATACCAGATCTTGTATAAAGGCACCCTCAAAGTGAAAGCGGCAGGTGAATATACCTTTGTCCTGAACGGACAAGGCGGCGCTGCCCTTGTGAAGATCAATAACCAGGTGGTGGTACCATTTGGTCAAAGAGGAGGAAAAGCTAACTTATCCGCAGGCGATCTGCCCGTAGAGATCATTTATGGCAGAGAAGGAGACAGGGGGAACCCCGCTTTGGGCATTTCCATTGCAGGCCCCGGCATCCGTGAATTCTACACCGGAGATGCCATCACGCCTGATGATACCGATCCCATCCTTGTAACCGCAGAAACAAACACGATCCTGCGCAGTTTCATGGATATCGGCAACCGTACAAGAGTGGTACACGCCGTATCTGTAGGCAGCCCTGAAAAACTGCATTACACGTATGACCTGGATAAAGGAATGATCGTACAATTGTGGAGGGGCGATTTCCTGGAAACCACACCTATGTGGCATGAAAGAGGAAATGGTACCGCCCGCGCACAAGGCGTCAAACAACTTTTCGGCATGCCTTATTTCACTTTAGGCAGGTTAGCCAGCCAGCAGGATGCATGGAAAACTGATTCCGCAGGCACCAGCTACCGCCCGAAAGGATATGTACTGGATGAAAAGGACAGGCCAACATTCAAATACCAGATCTTCGGTTCAAACGTAACAGATGTTATCCGTGTGTCTGAAGACGGGCATGGTATCTCCCGCGAGATCACAGTGACTGAACCTGCAGGCGACCTTTACGCTAAACTGGCAGAAGGCACGCAGATAGAGGCAGGGGAAAAAGATCAGTATGTAATAGATGGGAAGCAGTATTACCTGCAGTTACTGGATGCCGGTGGCGCCAAACCTGTAGTACGTGATGCCGGTAACCGCAAAGAGTTGATCATACCGGTGAAAGGCAAGTTGAGCTATTCCATCCTTTTCTAAACATTTACAGAACTGACGCAATGAAAAATATTATAAAGAAAGCTGCATTATACTTACTTCCTTTCTGCGCTGCTGTTTCAGCATTTGCACAGGAAACGCCGAAGGAAGAAGATTACTTCAGGATAAATAAAGTGAGCTCGCCGGAAGGCACCCTGCTGGAAGTAGGCGGTCTTACCGTTCTGCCAAATGGTGACCTGGCTGTATCTACCCGCCGTGGTGATGTGTACATCGTGGAAAACCCAACCAGCAGAAGACCATTCTTCCGCAAGTTTGCCACCGGTCTGCATGAGATCCTGGGTCTTGCCTGGAAAGACGGCGCCCTCTATTGTGCGCAAAGAGGTGAACTCACCAAACTGGTAGACTCGAATATGGACGGTAAGGCAGATGTATATGAAACTGTATACGCATGGCCTATTTCAGGTCACTATCATGAATATTCCTTTGGTCCTAAATTAGCACCGGATGGTTCCTTCTTTGTATCTGCCAACGTAGCGTTCGGCGATGAAGAATGGTGGCGTGGTGAAAGCCGTGTTCCCTGGAGAGGATGGATCATGCATATCTCTGCAGATGGCAGCAAAATGGAACCCTGGGCAACAGGTATGCGTTCCCCTTGCGGTATCAGCATGGTGGATGGCGAATTGTTCTACACAGAGAACCAGGGAGACTATATGGGCTCCGGTGGTATATGGCGTGTAAAGAAAGGCGACTTTGTTGGTCATCCTGCAGGTCTCCGCTGGACCGGTGAAGCTAATTCCCCGCTCAAACTCACCGCAACGCAATTTAATGCCGTAGTGGACGAACGTAAAGTGAGGAATGCGCAGGGCAGAATGATCAAACCGGAGAACGTGATAGATGAGAAATTCATCACCATGTTCGAAGCAAAGAAAACCATTCCTGAATTAAGACTGCCTGCTGTATGGTTACCACACGGTGTATTAGGTATCTCCAACTCTGAAATGGTAAAGATCCCTGAAGGTGCATTCGGTCCCTTTGCCGGTCAAACGCTTGTGGGCGACCAGGGGCAAAGTAAGATCATGCGTGTGGTGATGGAAAAAGTGAAAGGGGAATACCAGGGTGTGGCATTCGACTTCCGCAGTGGATTCCAATCCGGCGTATTACGCATGGCATGGGGCCATGACGGTTCTCTCTTTGTAGGAGAAACCAACCGCGGATGGGGTTCTGCAGGTGATGCCAACGAAGGTTTACAACGCCTTGTATGGAACAACCGCATACCTTTCGAAATGCAAACCGTAAAGGCTATGCCTGATGGTTTTGAAATTGAATTCACTTTACCGGTTGATAAGAAATCAGCAGAAGACCTGGCTTCTTATGCGGTGGAAAGCTTTATCTACAAATATCATCCTGTTTATGGCAGCCCTACCGTGAACATGGAGAAATGTGAAGTGAAAGGTGTGAAGGTATCCGATGATGGACTGAAAGTACGGGTGATCGTAGATAACCTGCGTCAGTACTATATCCATAATATCACACTCGAAGGTGTGCGTTCAAAAGATAATTTCTATTCACTGGTGCACCCAACGGGTTATTACACACTGAACAATATCCCTGAGGGTAACAAACTGGCGATGAGTGGAGTGAGCACCCGTAACTCTGCTAAGGAAGCGGCTGCTAAAGCGGCTGTTGCGGAGAAAGCAAAACCTGCAGCTGCTGTTAAGCCTGGTGCCAAACCAGCTGAAGCAACTCCTGTTGCTGCTAAACCTAAAGTAGCTACTTACGAAGAAGTGAAACCATTGCTGCTGAAATATACCTGCGCCGCCTGCCACAATCCTGACAAGAAACAGGTTGGCCCTGCGTTTAAGGATATTGCCAAAAAGCATTACAGCAATGAGATGGTGGTGAAACTGATCTACAATCCTAACCCGGAGAACTGGCCTGGTTATGCAACAGAGATGCCTCCCATGCCACAGGTTCCAAAGGCAGATGCCCTGAAGATCGCCGGCTGGATCAATTCGTTGAAGTAAGATAAAAGAGAACTTATATAGGCGAAGGCCTTCCGCTATGGGAGGCCTTTGTTATTCCAGCTATATACCCTTTTGATCGCTGTGTTTTTCTTCAGCTGATCAATAGCTGCTGCAGTGATGTTTGTTTCATTGAGATTTACAGCTTCGAGGTGTTTTAGCTCCATCAGCTGATCACTGATCTTGTCTGTTACAGGGTTCTTGTCCAGGCGTAGCTTCTCAAGATTAATAAGTGCAGGTAGAAAATCCAGATCATCGTTTGTAAAGTCATTGCCGGATAGATTTAGCCAAACGATATGTTTGGCGAGCGGGTGTATTACAGGTTTTATAAGCGCTGCTTTCACACCAGAACCTGCTGGCAGGGTAACATCCAGCATTAATGGCTGCAGTTGCATCAGCCGTACCTGAAAGCCTGTTTTCCGGAGGTTATCTAACAGCGATGTGTCCACAGATACCGATACTGAAATGATATTTTCAGTGATATCTATTCCTAAATACTGTGCTATGAGTGAACTATCCGCTTTCCCTTCCGTTGCCCACAACTGTATAAGCTGTAATTCATTTTTAGTAAGCGGTGGTTTCCCGTCTGCCGGCATAAAATCCTTATGATCTTCATCCAGCAGAATGCGCCGGATCAGCTCACTCGAATCCGGTTTGCCGGGAACAATGGCAGGGCCGCTTTTACCGCCTTTTAAAATGTCTTCCAGTGTTTCAAGCGATAAATCCCCTTTGCTCTTTCCATCCCGGTGGCATTGCACACATTTGTTTTGTAAAATGGGTTGTATCACATCTTCAAATAACAACGCATCCTCAACCCTTGAAGGTTTCATACGTTCTTGATGCAATAGCACCTGCATCGTGAGGTAATCACTGCCATGTGTAAGACTGGCTCCCTGGTGTCCGCTATAGCTCATGAGCACCACGAGTCCTGTAAGCAATAAAGAAAATAGGGGGCGGGGAAGGGGAATCTCTTTCAGAAAGAATTTAGTAGTGGTGAAATATAGCAGGCCTGCAATAGCTGCCAGCGAAATGCCGGACAGTTTATGTTTACTTAACGCATCTGTATCATAATCTCCTTTTAAAGAAAGCAGGTAGCCAAAGATACAGGCTAATACCGCTGCCATGAAACCTGCCAGTAAGGTGATGGGCACTGCTTGTTTCAGATAACTGAACCGCTTTGCGTAAGACAGCAGGTTAAAGAGGGTGGCCAGCAGAATGAAGCCTATCGGCAAATGAACGATCAGCGGATGCAGATGGCCTGAAAATGTAAAGATGTCTAATAATTTCATGCGTTGGTTAATATGTCCTTTACTACTTTTCCTTCTACATCTGTTAGCCTGAAACGTCTTCCCTGGAATTTATACGTGAGTCTTTCGTGATCGATTCCCATCAGGTGCAGCAGGGTAGCCTGGAAGTCATGCACGTGCACCGGGTCTTTCACAATGTTGTAACTGAAGTCGTCTGTTTCCCCGAAAGAAATGCCGGGTTTTACACCTGCGCCTGCCATCCACATGGTGAAACAACGTGGATGATGATCACGGCCATAATCGGCAGGCGTGAGTTTGCCTTGTGAATAAACGGTACGCCCAAATTCACCACCCCATATCACCAGCGTATCTTCCAGTAACCCCCTGCGTTTGAGATCAGTGATCAATGCACCGGTAGCCTGGTCAATGGACAGACATTGTTTAGGCATACCGGCCGGCAGGCTGCCGTGATGGTCCCAGCCCTGGTGATACAATTGCACAAACTTCACATCCTTTTCCAGCAGTTTACGTGCCAGCAGGCAATTTGCGGCATAAGTACCTGAGTCCCTTGAGCCGGGGCCGTACAGATCAAATATTTCATCGGGTTCATCCTTTACATCAATTACATCAGGAACGGATGTTTGCATGCGGAAAGCCATTTCATATTGCGCAATGCGGGCATCTATTTCCGGATCACCATACGTGTTGTTCTGCAGCTGATTGAGTTTGGAAAGATATTCGAGCATTTCCTTCCGGTCTGCGCCATCATAACCTTCCGGGTTATTGAGGAACAGCACAGGGTCCTTGCCTGATCTGAACTGTACGCCCTGGTATTCCGAAGGTAAAAATCCATTGCCCCACAACCTGGCATATAAGGGCTGGTCTTTGGAAGCATCTTTAGAAACCAGTACGATAAAAGTGGGCAGGTTTTCGTTATCTGACCCTAATCCATAACTTAACCAGGAACCAATGGATGGCCGGCCGGGAAGCTGATTCCCTGTTTGTAAAAAGGTAATGGCGGGATCATGATTGATTGCCTCGGAATGGATGGATCTTATAATACACAATTCATCTACTACTTTGGCAGTATATGGTAACAGTTCACTGATCCATGTACGGCTTTCGCCATGCTGATTGAATTTGAAAGCAGAAGGTACAACAGGCAGCAAAGCCTGTCCGGAACTCATGCCGGTAAGGCGTTGACCATTCCGGACAGAGTCCGGGAGGTTTTGTCCTCTCAGCTTTTCCAATACAGGTTTGTAATCAAACGTTTCAAACTGTGATGGCCCGCCTGCCATAAAAAGATATACCACTCTTTTTGCTTTGGGGGCAAAATGAGGAATGGCCTTCAGTATTTCTTCCTCCGTAGTGGCGTTGCTGAACAACTTGTTCCCCAATAAAGAACTCAATGCCAAAGCTCCAATACCCATGGAAGTTTTGGTAAGGAAATCACGGCGGCCCAACTGCTTGTTCAGCTTGTTGAAATCAGGTGTGTTGATCCTGAAAGTTTCTTTATGATGATCGCACATGTGTTTATCTTTTTATCAGTGATGCATCAGCGTTTAAGATAGTACTGGCCACTACAGTGTTCGCAGCTACCAGGGCACTATCTATGGGCCCGCTGAATTTATATTGCCCGGCATACAGCCAGCCTCTTTGTTTTTGTGGGTGTTGTCTGAATTTTGCCAGTTCTTTCTGTTGTAGTTGTAATAG
This sequence comes from Chitinophaga niabensis, assembly GCF_039545795.1. Taxonomy (NCBI): domain Bacteria; kingdom Pseudomonadati; phylum Bacteroidota; class Chitinophagia; order Chitinophagales; family Chitinophagaceae; genus Chitinophaga; species Chitinophaga niabensis. The sequence continues at coordinate 2,324,476 of NZ_CP154260.1, forward strand.
CAATTCCATCTCTGCCGCTTGCGGTGAACGGCCCGTTAATTTCTTGAACGTAAGCGTAATAGCCTGTTTGTTATCGGCTTCCTTTGCCATCTGTTCCCCCATTACTTTTGCAGCCTCCAGGTAAGTAGGATCATTCAGGGTAACCAGTGCCTGTAGGGGTGTATTTGTTTTCTGCCGCCTCACCATGCAATAACTCCGGGAAGGCGCATCGAAGGTGGCCAGTGTGGGGTTGGGCACAGATCTTTTTACGAATACATACAAACTGCGTTTATACACGAGGTTACCCGTATCCTGGTGATACGTTTTGCTGTTGATTTCCCATAGCCCGTTTGGCTGGTAAGGTTTAATACTTCTGCCACCCACTTCAGGGTTCAGCAATCCACTTGCCTGCAACGCATTATCCCGCACCATTTCTGCGGACATACGATACGCAGGGCCGTGTGACAGTAAACGGTTATCCGGGTCTTTTTCCTTCGCCGCTTTTCCTGCCCGGGAATCCTGGCGGTATGTGGCAGACATTACAATGAGTTTATTGATCGCTTTTACGTTCCACCCTGAGTCTATAAAGGTAACGGCAAGCCAGTCCAGCAATGCAGGATGACTGGGTATTTCACCCTGGTTGCCAAAATCCTCTGATGTTTTCACCAGTCCGGTGCCAAAGAAATTCTGCCAATACCGGTTCACTGTTACTCTTGCAGTTAAAGGATTATCAGGATGAGTGACCCATTGCGCAAGACCGTACCTGTTTTTAGGAAGGTCCTTTGGATAAGGTAATAAACTGGCCGGTGTATTAGGGAACACCTGTTCTCCCGGCATATCATAATTGCCGCGTTTGAGTAAGTATGTTTTTTTAGGAACAGGCATTTCCTGCATCACCATTAATTCTTTTATGGTGGCCACGGTATCCGCCAGTTTGTTGCGTAACCGTATGCGTTCCTTTTGCTGAGCAGTATCAGCAACAGACAGGTAGTATTGTTTTAAAGCCACCGGATCAGGTTTGGCTGCAATCGCAGCCCAGGATGTTTTCTTTGCCAGGATGCTTATTTCCAGTGGCGTAATGTTGCGGTTATATACCACAAGGTCATCTACCAATGCATTGGTAATACCAAAGCCGCGGTCCCAGCCACCAATTTGCAATCCTGCTTCATGGGGGCCATTCCCGAAGTTGATATCCTTTCTGAGCTGGTCCATGGTGGTTTCCATGGGCATGGGCGCACCATCCAGGTAAAGATTAAAACCTGCTGCGGTGGAAGAACCATCATAGGTTACGGTGAGTTGTATCCATTTATCACGCGGCATAGCATCTTTACTGATCCTGGTAATGGCATCTGAAGGTGCCGTATGTGCCATCATGATCTCCAGTTTATTATCCTTCAGATACAAATGATACCCTCTGAAGTTATACAAACGTTCCCTGTCTCCTTTATGAAAGATCACACCCTGTGTTAATGCGTTGGGAATGTTCACCCATAATCCGATACTAAAAGGTTGTGATTTACGGAACATGCCAATGGGTTTCACATCCAGCCAGTTATCACCATTTAATTTCATGGCTTTTCCGGTACCGTTTGCTGCAAAATCACTTCCCTTGCCGGGATCATTCTTCATCCCTCTGATCACACCTTCCTGTTTTTTATTTACCGTATTTTTAAAATCAGCCTGATCAAATGAGAACAAAGCCTGTAAGTTGTCTGAGGGTATCTTATAGGCAACCAGCTGCTGATAGGTTTTACTATTCATCCATTGTTCAAAGCCGTTGGTTGGGACCTTTATCTGTGCAATACTGTCTTTAATAGATTGCATAGCCCGTTCTTTTTCTGCTGTAGTCAGCAGCAAGGTAGGAGTAGGCATGGCGCCATCAAATGAGATCTGCCCGGCCTCCTTTACGTTGTTAAAGAAACTGAACAGTTCGTAATAGTTCTTTTGGGTGATGGGATCGTATTTGTGATCATGGCATTTGGCACAGCCGATAGATAATCCTAACATGGCATCGCCAAATGTATTTGTTCTGTCTACCACATATTCCGTTTGGAATTCTTCTTCCACAACCCCGCCTTCCATATTCTGCTGGTGATTACGGTTAAAGGCTGTAGCGATGATCATCTCCCTGCTGGCTTGTGGGAACAGGTCACCTGCCAGTTGCCATTGCAGGAATTTATCATAAGGAAGGTTGGTATTAAATGCTTTGATCACCCAATCACGGTAGGGAGACATATCCCTTTCATCATCGATCGAATAACCATGTGTGTCTGCAAACCGCGCAGCATCCAGCCAGTCCACTGCCATCTTTTCACCAAAATGGGGAGAGTTGAGTAAGCGGTCCACCTGCTTTTCATATGCATTGGGAGAAGTATCCCGGATAAAGTCATTGATCTCTTTTAAGGTGGGTGGTAAACCTGTAAGGTCCAGTGATACCCGTCTTAATAATAACTCTTTATCAGCCTCCGCTGCCGGCAGTAAGTCTTCTTTTTGCAGTTTAGCCTGGATGAAGTTATCTATGGGATTTACCTGTACGCCCTTAACCCGAGGCACTTTTGATTTCTCTGGTTTAACAAAGGCCCAGTGTGTTTTATATTTCGCTCCGTCTTCGATCCATTTTATCAGGATGGCTTTTTCTGTAGCTGTGAGGCTCAGGTGGGACTCCGGCGTGGGCATTAAATACTTTGGGTCAGTAGAAATGATCCGGTGGAACAGTTCGCTTTTATGGAGGTTGCCGGGAGTAATGGCCACTTTCCCTTTATTCTCCGGAAGGTCAGCATAGGCATGGTCAGCTATGTCCAGCCGCAGGCCTGCTTTTTGTTTTGCTTTATCCGGCCCGTGGCAGGCAAAACATTTGTCAGACAGGATGGGCTTTACATCGATATTATAATCCAATGGCCCGTTCAGGGCATCATAGGCAGCCTGTACATCATCCGGCATATCCGGTGTCGTGGAAGAAAATACAAACACACTCATCCCGATCACGAATGCAAGCAACAGTAGTATAATAATGATCCGCCGCATTAAAAGATGTTTTACGTGGATAAAAGCGACTTATTTGGTTGTCCATAAATTTAATAAACCCTTATTGTAACAGCAATACACAAACACAACTTATATTTGTACAAATCCGACTTTATGAATTCCTTTACGTTACTGAACACGGACTACGTACAGTTGAACAAAAGCTGGCATTACAATAACATAAAAAGCATTTTCTACCGGTTATATTATATAGACGGAGGGGAGGGGAAGCTGTATAATGATGAAGGGGCCGTAACACTGGAAGATGGCTATCTATATCTTATTCCCAGTTTTACTACCTGCAATTATGAATGCAGGAACGAACTGAGTCAATATTATGTGTCATTCATGGAAGAATCTGCAGATGGTATTTCCCTGTTTGCCGCTAACAGGAAGATCTTTAAACAATCCGCCAGTGCAGAAGATATTAACTGCGTAAAACGCATCCTGTCACTAAATCCCAACCGTGCCATCAAGACGTCCTATAACCCCAGGGACTACGAAAAGAGTGACATCCTCAGGAGTTACCAGGACATGAATAACCTCATACCACCGGCAGTATTTATGGAAACCTGCGGGTTAATATTGCAGTTGCTTTCACGGTTCATGGCTCCGGAAAACTTTCGGATCGCAGAGAGGACCATGATCCATCCAAAAGTAATGGATGCCATCAACTTTATTCAAAGCAACCTGCTCACTAATATCACTGTGGAAGGATTGGCACAAAGAGCCAATCAGCATCCCGATTACTTTTCGAGGCTTTTCCTAAAGAACACCGGGGAGCGGCCATTGGCTTATGTGCAATTAAAAAGAGTGGAACGGGTGCAGTTGTTACTCATTACTACTGATCTTCCTTTTTATAAAATAGCCGAAGAAACAGGTTTTGAAAGTCTTTCTTATTTATCACGCGTATTCAGGAATCATACAGGGCAAACACTGAGTGATTATAAGCGGCAGAATTTAATCAGCCAATCGGGTTAATAACCGAACACCTCATGTATCAAAAACGGACAGGTATTGAAAATATAAATATGTATAATACTGAATAAAACCTTTTTACTTTCAGGCATTCTTTTAGTACCTGAATGCGCAATAACCTGTTAAAGATGCTTAAAACAACCTGGCGCCACCTGATCAAAGACCGTCAATTCACTATCCTTAATCTTGCAGGCCTTTCTACGGGCTTAGCGTGTGCATTACTGATTGGCTTATGGATACACGATGAATTGAACATAGATAAATTCCACCGCAGGAATGTATACCAGGTAATGCTGAATGAAAACGCAGGAGACCGTATTGCCACCAGGGAAGGTACCGGCAACACCGTGGGAGACGTTCTCCTGAAAAGCATGCCTGAAGTGGAGTACACGGCAACCACCACACCTGCGGCCTGGTTCAGGAACTTCAACCTGTCCCGGAAAGAAAACACCCTCAGTGCAAAAGGCAACTTTGTGAGCAAAGGCTTCTTCTCTGTTTTTTCCTATGAGTTGTTGCAGGGAGACAGGGTGCTGGAAAACAAAAACAGTATTGTGATATCAGCACAACTGGCAAAAAAATTATTTCATTCTGTGGATAGTGCAATAGGAAAAGAGTTATCCTGGAAGTGGCTGACCTTTGGAAAACCCTGCATCGTGTCTGGTGTTTTCAAAGACTTTCCTGTTAACTCCACTGCACAATACGATTTTGTATTACCCTTGGAAGCCTGGTACGATATCGTTCCTTCATCCAATACACTTACCGGTCCCTTTAATACGTATATCGTATCAGCCAGGGAAATACCGGGTAAGCAGATCACAGATCTGTTGCATGCAAATTTCAATGATACCATAACAAAACCTTTCCTGCGGTCTTATGCAGATGGCTATTTGTATGGTAAGTATGAAAACGGTGTGCAGGCCGGAGGAAGGATAGGGTATGTAAAACTGTTTACTGTTATCGCCATTTTCATCCTGCTGATCGCCTGCATTAATTTTATGAACCTCTCTACCGCCAAGGCTTCCCGGCGGATAAAGGAGATCAGTGTTAAAAAATCTTTAGGTGCCGGCAGGTTTTCGCTGGTGCGGCAATTCCTGGGAGAGTCTGTATTGATGAGCCTGGCAGCCTTACTGATAGCTTTGCTTATTGTATGGGCATTATTGCCGCAATTCAGACAGCTTACGGGTAAAGTGTTTGTGTTCGATCCCGCATTGCTGCTGGCTGTGCTGGGCATTACCTTATTGACCGGCCTGGTGGCAGGGAGTTATCCTGCATTTTACCTTTCGCGCTTTCAGGCACTTAAAGGCGCCATCCATCGCTCTGCGGGAGAACTCTGGGCCAGGAAAGGGCTTGTTACTTTCCAGTTCACGGTATCCGCAGTATTTATCATAGCAGTTTTGGTGGTATACAACCAGATCAGTTATGTAGAAACGAAATCGCCCGGTTATAACAAAGACAATGTGCTTTGTTTTGAGCTGCAGGGCAGGGCTGCAGAGAAGGCTGCTGCCTTCCTGGCTGAAGTAAAAGATATTCCGGGAGTAGTAAATGTATCCAGCATAGAGCAACAGATCATTTTACCCAGTTTTGTGCCTGATGGAAGTGTAAGATGGGAAGGAAAGAACCAGGACGGTAAGATCCGTTTTAACCAGATGCCGGTAAACTACGATCTGATAGAAACGCTGGACATGCAAATGATGGAAGGCCGGTCTTTTTCAAGGAACTATGCTTCAGACACAGGCGCCGTGATCCTCAACGAAACCGCTATTAAAGCAATGGATATCAAAGATCCCATTGGTAAAACAATCAGTCTTGGTCAGCGGGAAAAACGGATCGTTGGCGTAGTGAAAGATTTCCATTTCAACTCCCTGCACGAAGCCATCAGGCCATTTATTTTCAAGCTGGCACCACAGGAAACCATGCTGGTGATGGCTAAGATCAAAGCCGGTCAGGAAAAGGCAACCATTGCCCGCATCAACGGATTGTGGAATACTTTCAATCCCGGATTTTTCTTTGACTACCGCTTCCTGGATAACGACTACCAGGTGCAATATGCTTCAGAAAAACTGGTGGCCACCATTTCCCGGTATTTTGCCGGATTGGCCATTATCATCTCCTGCCTGGGCCTCTTTGGCCTTGCGGCCTTCACTGCGGAACGCCGCCGGAAAGAGATTGGTATACGAAAAGTACTGGGCGCCACCGTTGGTAACTTTGTGTTGATGTTATCAAAGGATTTTCTGCAACTGGTGCTGATAGCCATACTGATCGCTTTCCCGCTTGCATGGTGGGCAATGACGCAATGGCTGAACGATTTTGCTTATCACGTTCCGCTGGGCATGTCAGTTTTCGTGGCAACCGGCTGTGCTATTATACTGATCACTTTGCTGACGGTAGGATACCAGGCCATCCGGTCTGCGTTGGCCAACCCGGTGAATAGTTTGAAAGCAGAATGAGGGAAATCTGTGTATTCTTTTTTATATATTGCTACACTATGCCATTCTTCCAATTCAGCATCACTGAAAAAAACACCTATGTTAAAAGGCGCAGCAATACCTTCCGTTTTACCGCCATTATAACCTGCGTGATCCTCATTGCCGGGCTGTTGATCACTCCGGTCACCATTGCGCTGGGAGTGGCGCTCATTGTTTTCCTGGTGCAGTATTTTAAATTGATCGGAAGAGAACGCTATCGTATCATAGCCATCACCATAAATGATGATAACCTGGTAATTCAGTATGATGATAAAGGCAAAAGCAGATCACTAAGTGGTAGTCCCACAGATTTTAGATTCAAAAAGAAAACCACGCTTTTCAATAAAAGTAAAACTATTTACCTGGCTGTTTATTTCCAGGGCAGCTTACAGATAAAGCAATTCGAACAGGACGAATTAAGGGGACCTGTTTTTGATGATATCATCCACGCAACTAACCGGGGGTAGTGTTGCCATTACAAAAAGAACACTGCAGCTCCTCTAAACTTAATAATCTCTTAGCATTGCAAAACCTCCGCAGCTACTACCTTTACACAAAAAGACAATGCAGCGGAAATTAGGTACAATCACCACCCCCGAAAACTTCAACGAAATCATCGATCTCCTCGATAGAAAAGGCCTCCCCATGCCACGCCCGGAAATCGCCAACTGGATCCAGGAAGTATTCGAAGTAAAAGAGGACAATATGCTGGAACGCGTATTCGCCGCCATGGATAAAACACAGAGCACAATAACCCTGGACGATGATAACGAATACGCAGACGATACAGACGACCTTCGCATGAAGTAAAAATTCCTTTAATATATAAATATATTCTATTTATTATGTGACTCCGGCTTTTCGTAAATTGGGAATATGCCAGTGAAGAAGCACATATTAAAGCCCAAACCATTCCCGGCTGAAAAACCCAACACCTTCAAAAGAACCTGGACGCTCTCCCCGCATCACAGGTATTCCTTTCGCATTCCCCGGTATCAACCTAAACGCTCCTCATAAGTCCCGTATTAATACGCATCCCTTTCCCGTATAACCCTCCTAACTTTATACCCGGTCTTTCTCCATTAGCCCCAGATAAGTATTTCGAAACACCCCAAATAATACACCCCAAAAATTAACGATCATGGAAAAACTCAAAATTCCTAATGTGTCGGCGGCGCAGCTATCAGAGCTATTGTACAATCGCCAGACCTTCCTGCTTAACAAATTCTTCCTGCAGGGCCTTAAGGCAGCCAGCATCACACAATGGGAAGAGATCACCTGTGTAGGTTTTAACCCGGAAAAAGCAAAACTGGAAGCCATTGTAAGCGTCAAACTGGCCTCGGGTTACAGCGGCGGCCTTTGCTCCAACGGCTCCAAAGAGTACGTGCGTTTCTTCGTAGACTTTAAAGACGGTAGCGGCTTCCAGGACATGGGCTATTCCAGCTTCAAGGTAGCAGACATTTCCGAAGCCCCCGCAGGCCCCCAGCACCCCCTCAAGTACATGACGCATCTTTTCATCGATGATGAAAAGTACCGTAAGTTCCTGACCTGTGGAACTGCTGTGATCCCCACCGTCCGCGCCGTATTATCCTGGAATGTGGTACCCTCCACAGACCCCAATGCCACCCCGCATTACGGAAACGTAAAGGATGTGGACATCCAGCTGAAACGCAAAAGACGTTTCTTCTGGGGAGATATCTTCCAGGCCCTGGACGTAAAGATCAAGCCGGACTTCCTGGCCCACATTAATGTCAACGAGGAAATTCACATCCCGCAGCCGCCGAACCCGCCGCTGGAAACTTTCTACGCTGCTTACAAACGTGCGAAAGTACCCGATCACAGAACTTTCTATTCCACCGTAGCACCCCTGCTCACCAATGCGAAGAAGTTCAAAACCCTCAGCAGTTACAACCTCTTTGAAGTACAGAAGCTGAAAATAGACGTAAAGGCCATTACGGACCTCATCCTTAAACCCGTTGGCCAGGCAGATGTATCTTTCGAGGAATTGATGTGCGTGGGCTTAAATACGCCCCTGGACACCCTCGGTGCTGTAATCAAACTAAAGAAAAGCAGCGGTTTCAGTGGTGACCTTTGTCACAATGGCTCACAGGAACACGTGGCCTTCTGGGCAGACTGGAATAACAATGGCATCTTTGATGAATACCTCGGCACTGCCAGTATCACCGTGCATGATATTGACAATATCCCTGCAGACGGTTTATACTACAATGTAGACCTGCCCATCAATCTCACCAACCGCATCCGCACCTGTGCCCAGCCCAATATCATCAGGGTGAGGGCTGTGCTTTCCTGGTCTTCATTACCTTCTACCACAGACCCTAATGATCTCAATACCTGGGGTAACCGGGTAGATGCAGTTGTACAGATCCGCCCAAGCCAGGCTGCGAAAGTAGAAGCGGAATTAACGCATGTAGGAGGAGTGGACCGCGACCTGATACACCCGGTAACTTTCCTGGTGAACTCAGATACAACTAACCCCACTTCTCACAACAACCGTCCATATGGCGGATGGGTAAGTTTCCATGGTATCATTAACCGTGCAGGTTTCAATGGCATTATCAAATACAAGATCGAGTACAAGAAATATGGTGCGCCGGATAGTACCTATGCATCCGTGTCCACAGCCGAAACATTCTCTATGATTGATTTTGCACCGGACCCGAATCTCGAGTTCAGCGATACGCAAACACCTGCTGATGGCTGGTTCATCTACAAAGAAAACCCCGCTATCGGTTTGTACAATCAAACACATTACCTCGCGGGCTGGAGTACGAATGGTTTAGCTGATGGTAATTACACCATCCGCTTTACCCATACAGATGCATTGGGTATTGAGCAGGTAGCTGATCTGTTCTCAGTAGTGATCAACAATGTACACATGACCATTAGCACAACTGCTAACGTATCTGTTGACCTCACTAAAACGCTTGACCTGGTGATTGATGGCGGTGATTGCCATTGCTATGATAAAACGGCTACCAATCATACCGTGAGCGGTCACCTGAGAGCAGTACATCCTTACTTCGCATTATGGAGCCTGGACCTGCAACCGTCTTCCCATACGCATGGAACAGTACCAACTCCTTCCAGCCGTTATTATGATGCATTGCCGGATGCCGGTGATGTAGGTAACCTTGCGGATAATACGGATGATGGCGATGAAAATGCACCATGGAGTGTAGATGTATCCGCCATGGATAATTGCGGATATACAGTAAGCCTGGCTGCACGTAGTCGTGTGATCAGGGATAGTTCAACGGTATTCCCATGGTATGGTATCAAAGCAGTAGGATTCTCTGTTACGGATAAATGTCCGAATACTTAACCCCAAAAATAGCGCCTCGTGTAAAAGCGGGGCGCTTATTCAATATCATCTACCAAAGGATTCACCCGAATTACCTTTAATCCCCATTCGCCAGGCTATCCACCGGGTTCACCAGCGCGGCTTTCACTGACTGCAAACTAACCGTCAGTAACGCAATCACCAGCGTGACCATCCCGGCCAGTGCAAAGATCCACCATGGCATGGAAGCCCGCAACGCAAAATCCTGTAGCCATTTCTGCCCGGCCCATATCGCAACCGGCACTCCTATCACCATCGCTATCAGCATCAGCTTAACATAGTCCTTCGCAAAGAGCTGAACAATCCCGGTCACACTGGCGCCCAGCACCTTTCTGATACCGATCTCTTTTGTACGGCGTGCGATATTATGTGCGGTAAGCCCAAGCAGGCCAAGGCAGGTAATGAAAATAGTGAGGATGGAAAAAATAGAAATGATCTTACCGAATTGTATATCTGCTCTGTATTGCTGGTTATAAAGCTGATCCAGGAAGAAGTAATCAAAAGCTCTGCCCGGAGAATGTGCTAACCATGCCTTTTCAGCCGCTTCAATTATTTTGCCGGGCTGATGAGTATTGATCTTAATGGCAATGTATTTACCATTCCTGGGATTGTAATAATTGATCATTGGCAGGGGAGCTTCTTTCTTGGACGTCTGGTCGTAATTCTTCAGAACACCTACTATCGTAGATTCGATATTATAAGTAATATTCCGGCCAATCGCTTTTTCAGGAGAACTAAAGCCAAGTAAACGGCAGGTTTCCTCATTCACCAATACTTCACGAACATTCGTGGCGTTATCCCTGAGGTTTCTGCCTGCCAGCAGTTGCATTTTCATCAGGGGCACAAAGTTGGCATCTACAGCATACGTTGAAAAAGTATAACTATTTTTTTCCCCACCGGAAAGCCTGATGTTATTGGTGGTGTTCATATAATTTTTGTCTACTCCCGGTAAAGAACCGTTTACCGAAACGTTTTCTACCCCGGGTACTTTGAGCAGGTCATTCCGGAGTGCATTGTGAATACTTACGCGAATGGAATCATTCTTTCCATCTTCCAGGTCATTGATCACCAGGATCTGTTCCAGATTCATTCCTTTATCCTGCTGCCGCATAAACTGCAATTGCCGGTAAATGACAATAGTGAAAGCTATTACCACTACCGCTACTGCAAACTGGCCTACTACCAGTATCCTTCTTAATGCACTGCCTTTAGCGCCACCCTTACCGGATGATCTGTTCATTACCACAACCGGCTTTACAGAAGAAAGTATAAAAGCCGGTTGCAGGCCGGACAATAAACAATTCAACCCGAACAGAAGTGCGCAGGTGATCCAGAAAGAATAAGAATTAAAGAGCTGTGTGCCCAGTGCTTTGCCTGTCAGTTGCAGGTAAAAGGGTGCGAATGTATATACCAATGTCAGTGCCAGTACAAAGGCCAGCAGGTTAATGATCAGGGATTCCAGGAAAAATTGACGGATCAGCCCGGTGCGGCTGGAGCCTAAGATCTTCCGGATGCCTGCTTCTTTTAGCCTTTCTGAAGAACGGGCGGTAGTGAGGTTCACATAATTAACAGCGCCAATAATAAGAATGAGGATGGCAATAATGAGCAGGAATTTAACCGTATTGGCATTCCCCGCCGGTTCCGGTTCGTAAGCGCGTTTTGAATACAGATGGATATCTTTAATTGGCCCTGCGACCATTATTTCGTCTTTCGTACGCTCCCGGGATAACTTGTAGAGCTTTTGATTAAAGGTTTCCGCGCTGGAACCCGGCACTAATTCTGCATAGGTGAAGTTGTTGTTGCTTTGCCATTTTGCATTGAGGTCTGTTTTAGTTTCAATGGAAAAAGGAATGAGAAGATCGAATTTGAGGTGGGTGTTTTCCGGTATGTCTTTAAACACGCCGGCAACCGTTAAGGTATATTCGCCCACCTTTAAAACCTTTCCCATGGGGTTCTCTGTTCCAAAGATCTTTTGAGCGGAGGTTTCGCTGAGCAGGGTCTCATTCGGATTTGTCAATGCCCTGCTTTTATCTCCCAGTGTAAAGTCTATATTGAAGATCGAAAAATACTGGGAATCCGCAGCATATACCCTGTCTATAATAAAGCCTTTGTTGTTATACTTTACTTCAGTGTGGCCCACATGTTCTATCCGGGCATAATTCTTTACTTCGGGGAAATCCTTTTGCAGGGTAGGGCCCAGTTGCGGATAGGTTTCACAATCTGTAGTCACCAATTCTCCGCCGTTATACAGGTCCAGCGTTACGCGATAAATGTTATCCGCTTTGGCATGTACATTTTCGTAACTATACTCAAACCTTACATAATGAATGATCAGCAGGAAAATGGCAGTGGCCAGTGCCAGGCCAAGGATATTGATGGCACTGTACACCCTGTCTTTCCAGATACTTCTATATGCGATCTTGAAATTGTTCCTGAACATAACGGGTTATTTATGGCAATAGCAGCAACAGGAATTATGCCATGGGTTAAGTTATTGGGGATCAATTATCTAAACTTAAATACCTGTCCGTATCCGGACAGTCAATGTCCGCAGGTGATCACCACGCCGTTCTGTCTATCCAGCTCTGCATCACCTTCCAGTCCTGTGCCGGGATCTTCCTGCTTTCATACTTAAACCGTGTTTCATACATGGCGCCGGTAACCGGGTCCATATCCTCTACCCACGTAATCGTACTATGAGCAGCCTGCTCAGTACCCCGGTGATAAGAGTAGGGGGTAGTGTTTTCTCCGGGAAGCAGATAGGCTGTTACAATCCTGATCCCATTTTTACCAGCTCTCGTACCCCGGTAACGGATATAGTTAATATCACGTATGCTGGTATCCGCTATCCGCACAGCGCTGTCCAGCGCAGGGATCTCCATTATCCTGATGCCAAGCGGTTTAATTGACAGATCCTGTGCTGCAGTTGGTTTTGCCGAAACTGTAAAAGCATTAAATTCTATAAATTTATGCAGCGCGGTATTGATAAAATTATAACTGCTGTCATTGTAGAAAGGCGGTTTTATATCATCCGGCTTTATATACTTTTTCGTATCGATCCTGGGAACCATTTCAAAGATGTATTCCTGGTAACACCTGAGATGAAATGTTGTAAAATTCATTTTCATAGCATTACGGTGCAGGTTAACATCTACAGTGATAAGGGTCTCAGACTGAGCGGTTGCAGTCTGATAAAAACAGCATAGGAATAGGATTTTTTTGTACATTAGGCTAAGATAACAAATTCCACCGCATGAAAATTAGCCGCCTGTTACTCGGCCTGTGTTTTATTACACAAGCTGCCGCACAAACGCCGGGTAACTATAGCTTTGTCTATACGTCAATACCGAAAGATGTTCCCACTGCAAAAGTACCGGATGCCCCCCTGGCAGGTAATGGTGATATAGGCCTTACATTTGGCGGAACACCAGAGCATCTGAAACTCTATTTTGGAAAGAATGATTTCTGGCGTGCTTATCCCGTATACCCCGGTGGCGGTATTGCCTTCCCCGGTGGCCTGGATATAACAATCAACAGCTTGAAAGGAGCAACCTACTACGCGGAACAGCTCCCCACCAAAGGTTCCATCCATGCTGTTTTTACAAAAGACGATTTAAAAGCAGAAATGAATACTTTGGTGACCGCCATGCATAACACCGTGATCACGGAGATCACGGCCAACAAAACCTGCAAGGTAGACCTGAACCTCTGGGCACCCGAAGGCAACACTTCCGTTGTGAAAAAAGGCCCCGGCTGGGTATCCCGTTCCTTCTCCGGCACTCCCTTGCTGGAATGGCCCAGCGAAGTTACACTCACAATGAAAGTATACGGAGATCAGCAATTACAGCCCGGTAAAAAGCTGACGATCACGGTAACCTTTGGGAAAACCCCTGAAGAGAACATAGCAGAAATGAAAGCCGCTCACCAGCAATGGTGGGATAAATTCTGGCAACGTTCCGGCATACAGATCAACGATACCATGCTGGAAAAATACTACACTAACTCCCAGTACCTTTTCGCTTCCTCTTCCCGCGAAGGGAAATACGCCCCCGGCATCTGGGGTCCTTTCATTACCAAAGATTCTTCTGCATGGGGCGGTGATTATCACCTTAACTATAATTACCAGGCACCCTACTGGGCTGCCTTTTCCTCTAACTACATAGACCTCACGGACAACTATGATCAACCACTGCTGGATTACATGGAAAAGGGGAGATGGCATGCAAAAGACCTCCTGAATATGCGCGGCATCTATTTCCCGGTAGGTATCGGGCCAAGGGGATTATGCACCACACTATGGCCGCTCACGCCCGATGAAATGGAAGTCCGTTACGGCACCCGCGAAAACACCATCGACCATGGCTATAAATTCCTGGGCCAGAAGATCAATGCCGTTTTTGGTGCCGCCAATATGCTGATGCGTTTTTATAGTACTTATGATGAACAGTATGCGGAAAAAATATACCCTTACCTGTTAGCCTGTGCAGACTTCTGGGAAGACTATCTCAAATACACCAATGGCCGTTACGTAATTGAAAATGATCACTACGGAGAAGTAATGCCCAACCTGAAAAACAAAGGCCAGTGGCGGCACATGCTGGGAGATTACAATTCCACTCTTTCACTGGGTCTGGTAAAAATGCTGTTCAAAGGCATGATCAATGTAAGCACTTACCTGAACAAAGATGCAGCCAGGCAGGCCAAATGGCAACACATCCTCACACACCTGAGTCCATTTCCCACACAGGAGGTAGAGGGCAGGGTGCGTTTAAAAAGCGTAGAGAAAAGTCCTTCTCCCTGGCACAGCGGAGCAATGGGCCTGGCCAGGGTTTCCATTCATGGATTGATCCTTCCCGGAGAAGTGTGCGGCCCTGTTACGGATTCCGCATTCAACGCCATTTTACTGAGTGATGTTTCACATTGGAAAGACAAGATGCAGGGACCCGGCAGCTGGGGTAATACGTTCGGCAATGGTATTGAAACCTGTTTCCCGGCAGCCGTGCGTGTAGGTTACGATGCAGATGAGATCATTAAACAATTGAAAGCAAGGATCTATGCGCAATCCAACCGCAATGGCTGGATCACTGCAGCTGGAGGAGGAACGGAAACACTATCTGCCGTACCGCTCACCATCAATGAAATGCTGCTGCAAAGTTATGAAGGCCGCGTTCGCATTTTTCCTAACTGGAATCACAAAAGAGATGCAAAGTTCAATAACCTGCGGGCATATGGCGCTTTTGTGATCAGCAGCAGTTTGAAGAATGGTCGTGTTGAATACGTGAAACTGCAAAGCGAAAAAGGCCGTGACTGTGAGATGGAGAATCCATGGCCGGGTAAAGCAGTGAAACTTACACGCAATAACAAACCTGCATCCTCCATCTTAACAGGCAGGACCTTTACTTTTAAAACCAGCAAGAACGAATCGATTGAATTAAGCCCGCTTGAATAACAAACGCTTATAGCCAAACCAGAGCAGGATGGCTATGATCCATAATGGCCAGAGCTGAAGGAAGAAAATGAAAATGCTGCGTGTTACATTCACACCTGTGCGGAACGCGGTTGCTGTTTCTGTACCAAACCCGGCACGCGTAATGCTGGCAGGGTTGAGTGCGATCTGTACATCTGCTACCTGCGGTTGAAATAACTGTACAGTGATAGTAGAATAAGCCACATTTTCCAGGATGCCCAGGTTGGCGATCTTGCGTTCAATGAAAGCTGATTTCTTGTCTTCACTGTACTGGCGTACATCCAGTTCACTGTCTTTTTTAGTGTGATCAGTTGTACGTTCATCTTTGATCACCGCTGCATTCCTTAGTTCATTACCCAGGTATTGCAGGGTAACATCATTGTCGCGCAGCGTGCGCTGATCAATGTAACCGGCCATCGCTGTGATGGTGTGCACAACGGAATCAAGATGTGTGACAGGAACTTTCAGTGTGAGGGTAGATACAGGTGTATAGAGCTGTACCCGTCTAATGGAATCTGCGCTGTAAGGGTATTCATGCTGCTCCTGTGCATCGTTGCGCAGGACGCTTTCTACTACAATACCATCCAGTGATGTTACAAGTTTTTCCAGCTTTGTGGTAGCCGCAGTTACATCCTGCACACGGCAACGGATATCTGCTGTTTTAATTCTTTTGCGGGAAGATGATTGAAGAGAGGTGGTATCTGCAGCGGGTGCAGCATTTTCCGTAACAGCTTCTGCTTTTTGATCGTAGTGAACATTGCCGCAGGCAAACAAAGTCACCATGGGTATAGCTACCCAATAGATAGAGGAACTGCGCATAGGAAATAGATTTCCTGTTTATACGCAGTCCTTCAAAAAGTAACCTTATAGAAACGTTAAATTCCGAATTCCTTGGCCAGCAATTTAAACGAATTAACCCTTTCTTCCGCGTTTTCGGAAATGGTAGCTAACACCACTTCATTCACACCATATTGTGCGCAAAGTGTTTCTATCTGTTGCCGCATTCTTTTAGGAGTGCCGGATATCATGCGCCCACGGTTATAATTGATCCGTAATTGTTCCTCCGGCATATATTCCATGTCGGCGATCTCTTCATAAGAAGGAAGCGGGGTATCCCTTCCTCTTTCAATATGCAGGATACGGTAGTCAAATACGGTCTGCCATCTCTCAATGGCTTCTTCATCTTCTGAACAAAAGGCAAAGATGCCGAAGTTAGCTTCCGGTGCTTTGAGGGTAGCGGAAGGCTTGAAATGTTTGCGGTATTGTGCAACTACTTCTGGCCCGCCTGTGGGATTGATGAATTGTGCAAAAGAAAGTGCAGACCCGAAATGTGCTGCAAGGCTGGCACTGCCGCCGCTGGAAGTGAGCATCCACAAAGGAGGAACCGTTTCCGCTTTGGGCATGGCCTTCACCTGCTGATGTTTATCTGTAAGAAAATGCTGCAGGTCCACGATCTGCTGCACAAACTCTGCTTCACTGAAAGTATTGGTGGGATTCAGTAAACGCGCCGTTACCCTGTCGCCTCCCGGCGCACGGCCAATCCCCAGGTCCACTCTGCCGGGGAATAAAGCTTCCAGCATCCGGAAGTTCTCCGCTACTTTTAAAGCACTGTGATTGGGAAGCATAATGCCTGCGGCACCCAGCCTGATCTGTTTGGTCTGCCCGCCCAGGAATCCTAACAACACTTCCGGCGTAGAGCCTGCTATATTCGCAATATTATGATGTTCCGATACCCAGTACCGGTAATAACCCAGTTCGTCCGCCAGTTTAGCCAGGGCCAGGGTTTCCTGCATGGCATTGGCGGTGGTGCTGCCCAGCCTAACATGAGATTGGTCCAGGATACTTAATCTGATCTTTTCCATAAGGATCAAAGGTAGGTACAATGGTACTCTGCAACAAGTAGGTACTTTTTAGTAACCAGTTACCTTGAGTATAGTATTTTCCCTTAGGTTTACACAATACACGGTTCGCAAAAATTCTTGCTGCCGGCCGTTATAAATTCATGAAGCATGAAGCAAAGAATCTTTCTGACACTGATTGTCTGCGCCTTTAGCGCCATCTATTGCAAAGGGAACGGAACTGATGCCCCCGGTCCTATAGGCCCGTCACCCGGCCCTCCGGGACCGGTAGCCTCTGATGTGGCCTTCTGGTTAACCAAACCGGATAAGTCTGTATTATTCAAAAAACAACATGTAAACCTGGTGTTTAAGGATGCAGCGAATGCATTCCCCACCATCACGGTAGACGATACACAATCCTTCCAGGGCATTGATGGGTTTGGCTATACCCTCACGGGAGGAAGCGCCACCCTCATCAATTCATTATCTCCCGCTAAACAGGATGCGCTCCTGAAAGAATTATTCCTGTGGGACAGTACTTTCATTGGTGTTAGTTACCTCCGTGTAAGTATTGGTGCCTCAGACCTGAGCGCCGGTACTTTCTCGTACAACGACCTGCCTGCAGGGCAAACAGATCCAAACTTGCTGCAGTTCAGTATCAGTAAAGAGCAAACGGACCTGATCCCTGTATTGAAAAAGATTGTGGCCCTGAATCCCCATATCAAAATACTGGGTTCGCCCTGGAGCGCACCTACCTGGATGAAAACCAATAATGATTTTAAAGGAGGCAGCCTGAAGCCGGAATTTTATGGTGTGTATGCAAAATATTTCGTAAAATACATTCAGGCCATGAAAGCGGAAGGTATTACGATTGATGCTATCACCCCTCAGAATGAACCCTTGCATGGCGGAAATAATCCCAGTATGGTGATGCAGGCTGCTGAACAGGCGGCATTCATCAGGGACCACCTGGGGCCGGCCTTCCGGGCGGCAAATATCACAACCAAAATCATTACTTATGATCACAATGCAGATCGCCCTGATTATCCTGCTGATATCCTTAAGGATCCTGGAGCCAGGCAATTTGTGGACGGTTCGGCTTTTCATCTTTATGGTGGTTCTATTACTGCTTTAACCCAGCTGCACAATGCTTTCCCCGATAAGCATATCTACTTCACGGAGCAGTGGGTGGGCGGCCCCGGAAACTTTGCCGGTGATCTGCAATGGCATGTAGGTACCCTCATTATCGGCGCTACCCGTAACTGGAGCCGCAATGTACTGGAATGGAACCTCGCTGCAGATGCCAATTATAAACCACATACGGAAGGAGGATGCACGACCTGCCTCGGTGCCCTCACTATTGGTACAGATGTATCAAGGAATGTAGCTTACTACATCATCGCACACGCATCTAAATTCGTAAGGCCGGGCTCAGTACGCATTGCATCAGACATTTCGGGTAACCTGGAAAATGTGGCATTCAAAACGCCGGATGGAAAAAAAGTACTGATCGTGCTGAATAACGGGAATGCTCCGCAATCGTTTAACATCCGTTTTAATGGAAAAACAGTCACCACGGAACTGGTGAATGGTGCGGTGGGAACTTATGTATGGTAAGCCAGAGGGCTTAACCGGTACGGTAAACTAAAGGTTTAACCAGTACGCCAGCTTGTGTATAGTGAACTACAAGTTTAACCAATACACCAGTTTAAGCACCAGCGCCCTGTTCTTTACGTAGTAAGGTTCCGGAAGGTAATTGTCTGTATATACAATGAACAGGTCTGAAGCGGGCCGGTAACGCCATTGCAAACGCGTATTCAGGTTCACATTCTTCATCTGTTCATTGTATTGCATAAAACCCGTGAAGAAAAGCGTATTCGTCATGGTCACATCCACACGTGGCCCCACCAGCCAGAATGCCTGGTTACCCCATGGTTGCGGTAAACGGATATCATTATAGTTCGCACTCAAAGCAAGGCTCACATAAGGCTGAAAACGGTAACCCAGTTCACCCGTAAAAGTGAAACGTTTACCATCTGCATAATAACCGCCGTAACGGGTGGATAATGCATACGTAAAAAGACTTTGCGGTTTAGATACATAATCCGCGCCGATGGTATTCCAGCTATGCTGTGAACCTGCAGCAAGACTATCCTTCCCAATATTCACCGGATCAAAAGGCTGCAGTAATTTGATGTAACTGGTAGAACTCCACAACGTAAAAGTATTGCGCTGACGGAACACCATACCGTAGGATAACAATACTTCATTATCCGTACGTTTCATTTTTTCATCAAAGAAATTGGTAGTGCTCAGTTGTGGCCCATGACTCAGCAGCGCACCCTTCTTCGGGAAAAAGAGCCGCGTGATCTGGGGATTCAGTTTGATATAGCCCTTCCTGGGAACATAACCTACTTCCGCATTATAATTGTTGCCCACGTATTCATGCTGCCAGCTGATATTCCATACACGGCTGGTATATTGCAGGTTGGCCGCATGCACCCAGTCTTTCCCGGACCTGCCCGGTGTATTGGATTTCAATACCATGGCTTTCCCCGTCCAGAAATTATTAGCAGAGGCCAGGTTGTATTCCAGCCCGTAGTTACGGTTATAGCGATTATAAGCAGGCTGGCCCGGTAATGCTTTGTCCGGATTGTAGTTCAATGATTCCTTATTGATAAAGATGAAGCCCACATTGGAACGTGCAAACATACGCCTTTGCAGGGCGGCTACTGTAAAGTTCTGCGCTGGTAAAGCAGTAGCCGTTTGTTTCCCGGTTTGCATATTCATCACCCCTAAACGCCAGTCCTTATTCAGTTTACCGCTTAGCCGCGCTCCAAAATGAATAGGCACGCCAAGGCCTATACGCCGCGAAAAGAAAGGACGGATAGTGGAATAACCAAAGTTGGTGAACTGATCCCCATTCTCCAGGAAGAACTGCCTTCTTTCCGGAAAGAACAATTCAAAACGGTCTAAGTTAGTGACCTGTTTATCTACATCCACCTGCGAGAAATCAGGGTTCACGGTAAGGTCCAGGTTGAGAGAGGAAGTGATCCCAATCTTGGCATCCAGCCCTGCATCTCCGCGGAATGTGGCGTCTTTCCCATTCGCATAGTTCTTATTCACGCCACCCAGCAGGTAAGGGATCAGTGATACATTCACACCCGGATCAGGTGGTGGCACATCCCAAACGAGTACGCCAGTATAGGCTAGCGAAGCAGAAGGAAATTGCCGGGGTACCGGTGCCCAGCTGCTTTTCTCTGTTGTTTTCAGATCATTTCTGCCGAAGTTGATGCCCCATTGCGTAATGCCTTTTTTATACCGGATGGATTTGAAAGGGATGGCTGCTTCAAAGATCCATTTATCAGGGTAGTTCTTTACAACCGAACTCCATTTGTTTTCCCAGCTGAGGTCTACCTTCCCGCCATCATACATCAATCCATCCCACTGAGCGCCTGCAGCATTGGCGCCAAAGGAGAAACCATTCGTCTGATCATCGAAAGGGTCCATGAAAAGCAGGAAGTTATCATTCTTCAGGAAGGCGAAGTCGCGGCGGAGGGATTCTACCATATAAGGACCGGGCGCGCCGTTATAATTCACTACCAGCAGGTAGATGTTCTTATCATCATAGGTCATTTGTACATCCGTACGCACTTTTGCATAACTCGTGTCCATGGGCAGGATCATATAAAAGTTGGTAGCCGTGTCCGATGCTGCCCAGGCAGGTTCATCCACGATGCCGTCAATTTTGACGGGAGAAGTGGCCCTGCGGATATGTAACTGGTAGGCGTCATTCTTCTTTTGCGCAAAGATGGGCAGGCTGAACAGACAACAGAAAAGGAGACAAGAGTAAAATCGCACGCTAGAGTAGTTTCCGGATTAAGCGTACAAAATACAGAAATCACTTCATTTATGCAATTATGAAGAAAACTGCATCTTTACCAAAAATACCGTGTTTATGAAAGTCTTATGGACCTCTTTCTCTTTGTGCCTGATGAGTATCAGCGTATTAGCCCAAAGCCCGCTGACAGGGCAAGCCAGCCTTGAATCCGCAACCGTTTACCGGGTAGGGGCGGAATTGAATCACAAAGCCCGTATCAGCCTGCCTAAGGGTAGAAGCGAGCTGCTGATCAGCAATGTAGCCAATGTGTTGGATGAAAACAGTCTCCAGATAGCGGCGGGTACCAATGTAACCATCATGTCTGCCACTTTTGAAAGGGACTTCCTGAAAAATGAAAATAAAAGCCCTGCCTACCTGAAGCTGGAAGACAGCCTGAAATCAGCCAACCGGGAACTGACCAAAACCCGTAATATCCGCACTTCGGAAGAAAATACCCTGGTGCTGCTGGATAAGAACCAGAGCTTGCATGGTAACTCTGCTTCTGTAGCTGAACTGATCAAGCTGGCTGATTACTATAAAACCAAACAATTAGAACTCCGGAACAGTATTGCCCAATTGAAGGAGAAAGAAGTGGTACAGGAAAAGCAGGTGACAAAGATCCAGCAGCAGATGGAAGAACTGAATGCCAATCCTGATAAGAATGGCGGGCAGTTGGTATTACAGGTGATGGCAGAGAATGCCGCCACCGCAGATATTTCCATCAGCTATCTCACCCCCAATGCATACTGGACCGTATACTATGATCTGCGTTCAGATAAAACCACTGAGCCGCTGAAGATCATTTACAAAGCTAATGTGATGCAATCCACGGGAATAGACTGGAAGAAAGTAAAACTCACTTTGTCCACCGGGAATCCTTCACAGAATGGTACGGCACCGGTATTATCAGCCTGGTTCCTTCGTTATGGAACAGAAGCTCAGATCCGTAGCCGCATAACCGGAGCGCAGTTGCAGAACAGGATACAAACATTAGAGGAGCGGGCTGCACCTCCTCCTTCTGCTGCTGACGCCGTAGTCGTTGGTTATGCAAATGGTGTTGATTCTTATACCACAGCCAATGAAAACCAACTCAGCGCCACCTTTGATATTGATATCCCATACGATATTGCCCCCACCGGCAAACAACACAGTGTAACGCTTAAAGAATACACGCTTCCTGCACGTTACAAATACTATGCAGTACCTAAAGCAGACCCGGATGCCTTCCTGATGGCAGAGATCACGGATTATGAGAAGTTTAACTTTTTGCCCGGAGAAGCCAACATCATATTTGAAAACATGTACGTAGGTAAATCATTCATCGATCCCAACGCTACATCAGATACCCTCAACCTCAGTGTGGGCCGTGATAAAAAAGTGATCGTGAAAAGAGAGAAGATCACGGATGTAGCCGCTGGTGTTAAATTCCTTGGCAGTCAAAAGAAACAAACATTCACTTATGAGATCCGTGTGCGCAACGCCAAGAAAGAACCTGTGAATCTCCTGCTGAAAGATCAGTATCCCGTTTCTACGGATAAGAATATGGAAGTGGAGTTACTGGAATCCTCCGATGCAGCCGTGAATACAGAAACGGGTGTGTTGACCTGGAAGCTGAGCATTGAGCCGGGAGAAACGAAGAAAGTGCGGTTAAGTTATTCCGTGAAGTATCCAAAAGATAAAGTCATTGCTAATCTGTAAATAAAAAAGGGGGCTGAAAAGCAGCAATACTTTTTCAACCCCCCTTTTTCGTATCTTTGGGTATACCTCCCCATAGTTTTAAATACTATTTTCACCTTCCTTCACATAGGCTTCACCTTGTCTTCTCCTTGTGTTCAGGTTGTCTTCACCTTGTACTGACCTATCGGTTAATATAGCATCAATATTCTAAGCACAACAACTTCCCATCCATCGAAGAAGCAATCAGCATCTTATCATTCACCGGCTGCACCGTGTTCACTAAACAATTAGAGAACTTATGCTGCCAGATCAGTGAACCATCTTTAGCAGATAATGCATGCACCACGCCGGATTGCCCTGCTACATACACCACGCCATTAAATTCATTGATAGGAGAAGGGCAGATCTCATAACCCATTTCCACAGGAGACTTCCATACTACCTCTCTTGCAGCGCTCCTTGCATTAAAGGCCATCACATTCCCCTGCATTGTTTTGGCATATACCCGGTTACTGTCTGCTGAAATACCAATTGCTTCACGCACCCAGTTGGCGGTATCCCTGAAGCGCCATAACTCTAGGCCGGTATTGGTGTTCAACACCGTCATATACCTGTCCGGCGAAACGAGATAAGCTTTCTGATCAATGGCTACAGGCCACATGGCAGCAGGGGAGAACATCCTGTTATTGGCACCATTGCTCCAGGTCCATGCAGGCTGGCCGGTAGCGGCATCCAGCGCATAGAACTTATTTCCCCAGGAGCCGAAATATACTTTCCCTTCGTACACCATCGGTTTCGTTTCTACAAAACCTTTCACACTATCATAGTCCCATTGCACTTTACCGGTAGGAATATCCCATGCCCTGCAATGCCCGTCAGAACCGGCAATGATAGCCAGTTTGCCGGATAATGCGGCGGATGAAACAATGGCTTTGCCGGTTTCCTGCTGCCAGGCCAGTTTACCCGTTTGTATATTCAGGCAGTACACTTTACCATCTGTAGAAGGTACTACCACATATTTTTCATACACTAACGGTGTGGCGTATATTTTTCCCTGGGTGTGATATTTCCAGGCGGCTTTGCCTGTTTGCAGGTTTACCGCTTTAATATCTCCATTGGTATTGGTATAGATCACTTTCCCATCGGCAACCGCTACAGCACTGCCCATATCACCTGCTTCCTGCACCATCCATTTCACTTTTACAGAAGGATAGGTGTTGTTCACACTGTAAGAGGGGCGGGGCGGGTTTTGCATCCAGGCTTGGCCATTCAATGCTACATGCGTCCAGGCTTTGCGTGTTTCCATACCCGGTGTGCGTTCATTGAAATGCAGGGAATCTGTCGTTACGGAAATAATATTGTAACCGCCGATCGCTGCTTTGGCCCGAAGGTTGGAGCGGCACATGATACCGGGTTTGCCTTCCCAGCTATATGCCCTGTTGGAATGCCCGTGACCGCAAAGCATGGCTTTTACATTCACGCTGCGGAGGCGGTCCAGCACATCGTACCAGTTATTCAATCCACTGTCCTGCGGATAATGGTTCACATAGATGATGGGCTGTTGTTTGTTCTTTTGCTTTTTCAATTGCTCCTCCAGCCACACGATATTTTCCCTGGGTACCTGGCCTGGCCCCATGCGCATATTAGGCCCGCAATTGGTACCTAAGAACAGGTAACCTTTGTGCTCAAAGCAGAAGGTTTCATCGCCGTAAACAGTACGGAAAGAATTACAGCCGCTTTCAGACCATTTGGTATCATGGTTGCCCGGGATGATATGCCAGGGCTTGCTGAGCTTGCTGATAATGCTTTTGGACAGTTTTAGCTCTTCATCAGAGCCAAACTCCGTTATATCTCCTGAAAAGATCACGAATGCAATATCTGCCTGCTGGTTGATATCTGCTACCGTACGTTCCAGGTCTTCTGCACCGGTTTCAGTTCCAACATGCGTATCCGATACCAATGCAAAACGGAAGAGGGTGTCCTGTGCTTTTGCAGTAAAGCCCAGGCTTGCACAGATGAGTATTAAAAGACAATGTTTCATTTGTAATCTTCTCTGACAGGACTGAAAGAATCAATTAAACGGCAATCAGTAATGGCTTTTCCGCCATGTGCCACATGGGAAGGGATCAATACCACATCATGCGCCTGCAGCGTATGTACAACACCATCCAGCTCCATTTCCAGCGTGCCGGAAAGTAAGTAGGTCATCTGCTCATGCGGATGCTGGTGTACCGGCAGCAAAGTGCCTGCTTTCGCCTCCCAGTAGGCCAGTGTATGTTTTTCTCCATGCATGAATCTGCCTGTCATGCCCGGTAATGTTTGGCGGGAAGGAAGGTCTTGGAAGGATACAGGTTTCATTTATCTGTTTTGTTCTTTTATGACTAAATAATTTGCCAGCCAGGAAAATAACATCACACCCACAACATAAGCCAGTGTGAATCCGTTGATCAGTTCTTTACTGAGGAAACCGGTGATGATGCCTGCTATACCCAATACCGCGAGTACGCTGGTATAAACGATCAGCAGTGTTCTGTTCTTTACGGAATTGAACATGGAACTGAGGGGCACCATCATGGAAACACCCACTATCACGATCGTAAGCATATGTTCCTGCCCGGTGGCGAGGTATAATGCGCCGCCTGCTATGGCCGTTACAGCACTCACGCCTACAAAATTGGAAGAGATGATCTCATCTCTGTCCAGCAGATGTTTGCCGTATTTATTCAACCGCAGGAAAAGATTGCTCAGTGGTGTAATGATCCAGGTAGAGAAAGCAAAGATGGCAATGAGGATGATAACGGGATACAGGAAAGGTTCAAACGCCGGGTAGCTGCCTGCAATAAAACGCAGGGCACGGGAGGCGATAAAGATACCGATGATCACACCCCATTGATACTTCGCTGTGAGGTTGCCCATCCAGAA
This sequence comes from Chitinophaga niabensis, assembly GCF_039545795.1. NCBI lineage: Bacteria > Pseudomonadati > Bacteroidota > Chitinophagia > Chitinophagales > Chitinophagaceae > Chitinophaga > Chitinophaga niabensis. Next base: position 2,350,070 of record NZ_CP154260.1, read on the forward strand.
TGCATATTTCAAAAAGATCCTGTACAGGAAATACTTTGCTTTCAGTGCTTCTATCATGCCGGACTGTGCCAGTTGCAGGCTGGGATCAATGCGTAATGCTTCCGTGAAATGATACAGCGCCTCTTTCGGGGAGCCTTTTTCCAGCAAACCCCAGCCGTAATTCGCATGCGTGTAGGCATTGTGCGGGTCCTGCCGCAGGGAGCCTTCTATACTGCTGAAGGATTCTTCTTTGCGGTTCAGTTTCAGTAAGGCCGTGCTGCGGGCATTGAGGGCATTGATGTTTTCAGGGTCACGTTCCAATGCAGCATCCGCCAGTTGCAGCGCGGCTTCAAACTGTTTCCTGTCCAGCTTCAGCAAAGCATATAAAGCAAAATAATCCGCATCGTCCGGATCAAGTGTGATAGCCTGTTGAAGGTCTTTCTCTGCCAGGTCGTATTTATCTTCATGCACATAAATGCGTGCGCGCACATAAAAGAGATGGCTCAGTGCCGGGTTTAAACCGATTGCAGTGTTCACCAGGTTTAAAGCCTCTGTGTATTTATTCTGCTGGATCTTTACTTCACAAATGATGCTGATCACATTCACATCATTCGGGTCCTGCGCAAAAAGACTGTTCAGGATGTTCTCCGCCTCCTTGTACTTGCGCTGTTGCAAAAGCAGGATAGCGCGTTGTATCATTTGATCAGACATCTTACTTTTTAATTTTCATATAGTGAAGGATATCATCGTACAAGCCGGCATCGTTGGCATACAATGCAAAATTCTTCGCAATGGCAAACCATTCCTTTGTACTGGCTTTGTGTTTCTTTGCCGCCTGCAGCAGGTCTTTTGTACTCAGCGGAAGCGGAATGCCGTTCTGGAAAGAGGCTTCCAGTTTTTCTTCTATGGCCATATCAATAATAGCGCCGATATCCGCACCGGAAAACTCCGGTATATTTTTACTCAATCCTTCGTAATCTATTTTTTCAGCCGGTTTGCCTTTCAGTTTCAGTTGCAGCATGGCTGCACGGGCTTCCTGGTCTGGCGGTGGTACAAATATGATCCTGTCGAACCGGCCGGGGCGGCGGAATGCAGGGTCCAGGTGCCAGGGAATATTGGTGGCACCCAGTATCAGTACGCCTTCATTTGAATTCTCCACACCATCCAGCTCCTGTAAGAACTGGTTGATAAGGTGTCTGCCGGAAGATTGTTTCATATCACTTCTGCTGGCGCCCAGTGCATCTATTTCATCAAAGAACAATACACAGGGTGTATTTTTCCTGGCATATTCAAAAATGCGGTGGAGGTTCTTTTCGCTGTTCCCCATCCACATATCCAGTATATCATTCAGCCCTACGTTGATAAAACGGGCATTCACCTGGCCGGCAGTGGCTTTGGCGATCATTGTTTTTCCACAACCCGGAGGGCCGTAAAGCAGAATACTGCCACCTGTTTTTTTGCCATATGCTTTATACAGATCAGGATGTTTCAGGGGCTGGATGATCTTTATTTCAATTTCTTTCTTTACCTGCTGCATGCCGCTCACATCAGAGAAATCAATGTCCGGCTTCTGCATAAAAAGAGAAATGCCATCCTCGTCATCATCATTTTCTTCCGCCTGGAATTGCTGCCGTACCCTCAGTTTGGCATCCAGTTCCTCATCAGAAAAATTCGGATTGTTTTCCAGTATTTTCTGGTAAGCTTCACGCGCATTATCCCAGGCATTCTCACGCAGGGAGGATTTGGCGTATAATAACAGTATTTCCGGATTGTCAGGATGATTTTTGAGCAGATCTTCGAGGATCACATTACAGGTGGCGTAAGCCTCCTTTTTGAAGTATACATTGGCCAGGCCTATGAGGCCTTTTTCATTATTTTCGATGCCCAGTGCAGCCAGGTATTCCTGTTCTGCCTCGTCTAACCTGTTCAGCTGGTACAGGGTTTCTGCAAGGTGAAGTCTTAGTGGCACATTCTCAGGCGAGAATTTCAATGCTTCTCTTAAGCTGTCTATAGTACTTTGTGTCATATCAGTTACTAAGATAGATAATTTTGAAGCCAGCTGTAAGTTTTTGTAGAAAAGTACAACTTACCTTTAAACCGCATGATGGAGGAAGCAGCATTTTTACAGCAGATAGACCAGCACCAGGGGATCATTCATAAGATCTGCCGGCTTTACCGGGATAGCCCGGAAGACCGGGAAGACCTTTTCCAGGAAATAGTGTTCCAGCTATGGAAAACAAAACACACTTTCCAGGGAAAAGCAAAGTTCAGTTCCTGGATGTACAGAGTGGCCCTGAGTACTGCCATGGCCACTTTCCGTAAAAAGAAACCCTCCATTATCTACACACCGGAACTCCCGGACCTTCCGCAAACGGAAGAAGAAGATCAGCGGCGCCAGCAGCTGTTTGCGGCTTTGAAACAGCTGGATGATGCGGATAAAGCCCTCATGGCTTTATACCTGGAGGATCTGAGCTATGAGGAAATAGCAGAGATCACCGGCATCAGTGAAAATTATGTAGGGGTGAAATTAACCCGTATCAGGAACAGGATCGTTAAAATCTTACAAACATGGACCCATTAAAAGAAGCCTGGAAAGGCGCAGGAAATACCACAAAAAGCACCGCAGATATTAAGGAAATGTTAAAAGAAAATAAACACCCGGTGCTCAAAAAGATAAGAAGGCAAATGATCGTAGAGATCATTGGGCTCACTGTATTTGGATTGGTCTTTTATGATTTCTTTGATGGGCATAAAAAACCATTGTATGCAATTATTATACTGGTGGCCTCCCTGCTGTTGGTGATCTTCCACAATTTGATCGGTTATTTTAACGCGAGAAGATCTGTGAGAGGAGATAACCTGCGTGTTTCTCTTGAAAAATATGAACAGGATCTGAAGACATTTGCAATAGTATCCATTTTTTCCCGGGTAATTTATACTGCCGGATTAACCATCTATTTTGCATGGCCTTTCAATATCAGGTTATGGCCAGTGCTTGTTTTGCTGGCTTTAGTGATTGTACAGGTGATTATTGTGGCAATTATGTGGAAGAACAGGATACGGGCGATCAATACAACAGTAGGATCATTAAAAGAGGGGGAGTGATGAAGCTCCCCCAATGGTGTGATGCAAGTATAGGGGAGACAATGTCAAAACCCGTTTTAATATTGATGTCTAATGTATGCGTATACGGAGGGTTTTGCAAAAAGAGGTGAACACGAATAATTCATTTCACATTACGAATTTTGCAAAATATCTCTTTACATACCGTTATTTGTTTGTTAAAACATATAATGATATTTTACAAAAGCAGGATATCAATACGGTGGGCCTGCACCATTTCTGCTTCCGGAGACCAGGAGAATACCGTGAAATTGCCGTCCTGACTGGCTACCAGCGCTAATGCATCCCTTTGATCATGAACAAACTGTGCGGCAGAAAGATGCCGCGTACCGCCTATACCGGAAGGATGTAAGATCACTGTGTTTCCACCCATCACCGGTTCAGACATACGGATCAGTTCCACAGGGGTAGAGCGGTTAGCACGGGTGATCTTTGCACCGAAGGCCATTAATTCATGCTCATCGTTGATCACCGTGGCACCATCTACAGCAGTAAGCCCTGTTACATTTTCTACTTCGCGCCGCAATGCATTCTGCCAGTATATTTCACTCACAATATTCCCATCTTTCCGGATCAGGTCTGCCACACCGGAAAATGAAGGTGATACGGGATATTGCAGGGGATGTATGATCGATTCCCGCCAGTTGTCGTGCGCAGAAGGCACTACCAGTAAAATGCCGCCACGTTTATGCGCGCGCATGGAAACCGCCATCTGTATGAGCACGTTCACCGGCTCATTCCACACCACAGAAGCATTCAGTCCCAGAAGGTTGGTCAGGATCTCAGGACTGTCTGGCTGCTGACCGATATCCTCATTCACTACCCGCACCTGGTCGCCCTTGAGCATGGCCACATTGGTGAATTTTCCCAATCCTGAAAGACGGCGGTGTTTGATCACCAGCAATCCGGGTTCAGAAACATCCAGTACAAAACAATAATTAGGCAATTTGATCGTTGTGCCCCAGATATACAATCCATCTTCATCATACCAGATCCCAACATGCACGCCCGGCCGCTCTACGCCCGGCGCCAGTTTGGTTAATGTTTTGGCTGTAAGCGGAATGCGGTGTTCAAACAGCAGGGGTTTACCTGCCTGCTGCGGCTGCAGAAAAGCCAGGGAAATACGGGTTACATAACCTTCTTCCTTGCGCAGGCTGGCCCAGAATGCAACATCAATGATGATCTCTATTGCTTTCTCTGAAGGGGCGGTGGCCAGTTCTTCTTCTCCGTTTTTTTGTGCGCAGGCCAGGTGTTTGTCGAAATGAGCGGCAACAATGCCGCAGACCTTTGTGGCTGCCTGGTAGGTTGATTCATGCGTCAATTCCATAAATGCTGTTGGTTTCTATTCTTCCCGCCAAAGATACACCGATCCCTTTTTATATAGGATAATCCCTGCAGAAGTATTAATTTGCCATTACGTTCCAACTACTATTCCTTTCCATGAAAAGACTAATATGCCTGTTAAGCAGCATACTATGCCTCCATGGAATAGTAAATGCACAGCAAAATTTACAGCCTTACATTCTGAACGGTTCTGCTACGCAGCGGACCTGTAATTGCTATGTACTTACACCAGATCAGCAGAACCTCAGCGGCACTGCCTGGAATAAGAACAAAATAGATCTCACCCAGTCTTTCGATTATGCATTTGATGTGAACCTTGGCTGCAAAGACGGCAGCGGGGCCGATGGCATTGGCTTCATCCTGCAAACCAAAGGCACCAATCTCGGCGCTACCGGCCAGGGCCTGGGTTTCAAAGGAATATCTCCTTCACTGGGTGTGCTGATCGATACTTATCAGAACGACAATGAAAATGATCCGGGATATGATCACCTGGCCATCCAGATGAATGGTTTATCTGATCACAGCAGCTCCGGCAACCTGGCGGGGCCTGTTATGTTGCTGGACGGGCAGGAGAATATAGAAGATTGTAACTGGCACCTGTTCCGTATTAAATGGGATGCCGTTACCCATCAACTGGAAGTGAGCGTAGATAATAATGTGCGGCTCTCCATCCAGAAAGACCTGGTGACGGATATCTTCGGCGGAGACCCCATGGTATTCTGGGGTTTTGCCGGTTCTACCGGCGGCTCTTCCAACCTGCAGCAGTTCTGTGCTGCCCTGCGCCCGGAATTCCGTTTCGATTCACAACAGATCTTATGTGATGGTACTGCGGTACAGTTGAATGATAATTCCAGTTCATTCGGCGTTATCACCCGCCGCTGGTGGGATCTGGGAGATGGCACAACTTCCACCGCATTACAGCCACCGGCACATATTTATCCCAAAGCAGGGCATTATGAAGTGAAACTGGTGATAGAAGATAATAGTGGCTGCATTTCAGATACCCTCAAAGCACCCGTCACCATTGGTTCTTATCCCGTAGTGGATTTTGAACCGCCCATCCTTTGCCTGGGTACGCCGCTGCAGGTGAAAGATGCCACTACCATTGAAGTAGGAACGCTGGAGAAATGGAACTGGGATTGGGGCGGTGGTATTACTTCCAATGTAAAAGATCCGATAGCACCTTATACTACCCCCGGGTTTTACAATGTGCAACTGACCGTCACCTCCAAAGAAGGCTGCAGCTCAACAGGGGGAACACAGGTACAGATAGCAGAACAACCGGTGATCTCGGCTACGGGGAAAAATGCCTGTTTCGGTGAACTCAATGTATTCACCGGCACCAATGAAACACCGCATTTACCTATTCATAAATGGTACTGGGACCTGGGCAATGGTGATAACAGTACACAGGAAAATCTCAGTTACCGTTATGCCGCAGGCGGGAAGTATCCTGCGAGATTGCATGCTGTGACTGATCTTGGCTGTGCCGCTAAACCTATTGATGTACCTGTGGAAGTGATAGACCTGAAAGCACATGCAGGAAGGGATACGCTCATTGCCCGCGATCAACCCCTGCAACTGGAAGGGCTTGCTGCAGGTACAGGACTCACCTATGCCTGGGAGCCCGCTACAGGGCTCAATGATGCGCATTTGCCCAATCCGGTGGCTATCCTGCAGAAAGACCAGACCTTCCGCTTTGTAGTCAGCTCACCTGAAGGATGTATGGATGATGATACCATGCATGTAAAAGTATATGCCGGGCCTGAATTTTATGTGCCTACCGGATTTACGCCCAATAACGATGGCATGAATGATTATTTCCGCGTGATTGCACCTGGTGTACCTAAACTGGATTTCTTTAAGGTATGGGACAGATGGGGCCATGAATTTTTCTCCACTACTTCGCTCTCAGATGTATGGGATGGTACCTTTAAAGGAAAACCTGCTTCCATGGGAACCTATGTATGGATGGTACAGGGCGTGGATTACAAAGGCAGGCTGTTTAGCAGGCAGGGCACGGTTACTTTGATCAGGTGATATTATTCCCCTTAAATTCCTTTGCTTTGCATCATGGAATTCGTTCAAAGCACCGAAAAAGACCTGGAGGAAATTTTCAGGTTGTATGATGAAGCTGTTGCATTTCAGAAAACTGTTTCCAATAAACACTGGAAACAGTTCGACAGGGAGATGGTAATAGCAGAGATCAAAGAAGGCCGTCAATGGAAGATCATTGAAGATGGAGCTGTTGCCTGCATCTTCGTGATTGCTTACAGTGATCCGTTCATCTGGGGAGAGCGTGGCCATGGCAAAGCTATTTACATTCACCGTATTGTTACCAATCCCAACTTCCGCGGCGGCAACTACGTAAAAGCCATTGTTGCATGGGCCCGGCAGCATGCAAAAGAAACCGGCAATGCCTATATACGGATGGACACCTGGGGCGATAATGCCCGCCTCATCGAATATTACACCAATTGTGGTTTTAATTTCCTCGGTGTATTTGCACCAGATGATATCTCTCAGCTCCCCAAACATTACAGCGACATTACACTGGCCTTTTTTGAAATGGAAGTAAAGTAGGACGGTACAGGATGCTATGAGTTGATATTCTCCTTATTTTACGAAGATATGAGATATTTACTTGCCCTGTTCTGCGTCTGTTCTTTATCCGCATCCGCACAGCAAACTGCCGTGCAGAAAGGTTTTACCACACTGCCTGATAGCACTAAACTCAGTATGTACTGGTACTGGATGAGTGACAATATCAGCGAAGAAGGTATAAAGAAAGACCTGGCTGCCATGGCGGATATCGGTATCGGCCGAGCCTTTATTGGTAATATCGGGTATAATGAAAACGAAGTACCCTACGGCAAAGTGAAACTGTTTTCAGATGAATGGTGGAAGGTAACGCGTACGGCTATCCGCACTGCCGGTGAAAAGGGCATTGAGATAGGATTGTTCAACAGTCCCGGATGGAGCCAGAGCGGTGGTCCATGGATCAAACCTGCACAGTCCATGCGTTATCTCGCGGGGGAGGAAGTAATGGTAAAAGGCCCGCAACAAATTTCCCTGCCTTTAAAAGAAGCCGGAAAAGACTTTCAGGATGTAGTGGTGCTCGCTTATCCTGCACCTGCGGAAGACCTGCTGCTTGCTGTAAATATCAAAGCAGTAGAAACATCTATTGACCTGGAACTGCCGGCAGAAAATACCGCAAGAAGCCTCATCCTCTATATGAAAGGGCGTTTCCGCGCAGAGGGTGAACTACAGGTGAAAGAAGGAAACACTTACCGCTCCATTACAACGTTCCTGGTGGACCGTACCAATCCCAGTGATAATGTGGGTTTCAGGCCTTTCGCACCTTTCAGTGTTTCTTTTCCTCCGGTAAAAGGCAAAAGCTTCCGCCTGCTTTTAAAGAATAATTCCAAAGAAGGACTTACAGAAGTACATCTGCTGAAAGCCCCGCGCATTGAGCGTTATGAAGAGAAACAATTGTCCAAGATGTTCCAGCAGCCACTGCCTTTGTGGAATGAATACCAATGGCCGCAACATCCCACGGCAACGGATACAACACTTACTATTCCTCCATCACAGGTAAAAGATATCACACAATATTTCGGGAAGGATGGCATCCTGCGCTGGAATGTACCCGCCGGCAACTGGATCATCACCCGTTACGGCATGCTCACCACTGGTGTGATGAATGCGCCCGCATCCAAAGAAGGAGCAGGCCTCGAAGTGGATAAGATCAACCGCGTTCCCATGCAGCATCACTATGATGCATTCGTGGGGAAGATCCGCAGCAGCATTCCTGCTAATGAACGCAGCGCACTCAAATGGGTAGTGGCAGATAGCTATGAAACAGGTTCCCAGAACTGGACGGATGATATGGCAGCGTCCTTTTCAAAACAATACGGCTACGATCCCTTACCCTGGCTGCCAGTTCTTTCCGGCAGGGTAGTAGGCACCGCAGATCAAAGCGACCGCTTCCTCTGGGACCTGCGGAGACTGGTGGCGGACCGGGTGGCATATGAATATGTAGCTGGTTTGCGGGATATCAGTCATAAAGACGGGATGCGCTTGTGGCTGGAGAATTATGGCCACTGGGGCTTCCCTTCTGAATTTCTCAAATACGGCGGGCAGGCAGATGAAGTAGGCGGCGAATTCTGGAATGAAGGAACACTGGGTAATATTGAATGCCGCGCAGCTTCTTCTGCTGCACATATCTACGGTAAGAACAGGGTGGCCGCAGAATCCTTTACCGCAGGCGGACAGGCTTACGTGCGTTACCCCGCATTACTCAAAAAACGGGGCGACTGGTCTTTCACAGAAGGTATCAATCATACTTTGTTGCATGTATTCATCCATCAACCTTATGAAGACCGTAACCCCGGTGTGAACGTAGGTTTCGGCACAGAGTTTAACCGCAAGAATACCTGGTTTTACCAGGGCAGGGCATTTGTGGATTATCTCCGCAGATGTAATTTCATTTTGCAGCAGGGTAAACCGGTGAACGATATCGCCTATTTTATAGGAGAAGATGCGCCTAAAATGACGGGTATCAGAAATCCTGAATTACCGCATGGTTATTCATACGATTATATCAATGCAGAAGTGATCCTTCAAAGGCTGAGCGTTAAAGATGGCTCGTTTGTATTGCCGGATGGCGTTCGTTACCGCCTGCTGGTATTGCCAGAGCTGGAAACCATGCGGCCGGAGTTGCTGAAAAAATTATTTGCTTTAGCGAAACAGGGAGGGCTGATCTTAGGCCCTGCTCCCAAACGTTCTCCCAGCTTGCAGGGTTTTCCGGAAGCAGATGCACAGGTTCAAAAACTTTCAGCAGAGATGTGGAAGCTCCCCAATGTAGTATCCGGGAAGAGCATGGAAGAAGTATTGAAGTTCCCTCCTGATGTACAACTGGACAAGGATGTGTTATACACGCACCGTACGGCTAAAGATGCAGATTACTATTTCCTCTCCAATCAATCCGATAAAACGGTTAATATTTCTCCTGCATTTCGCATCAAAGAAAAACAGCCGGAACTATGGGATGCAGTAACAGGTAAAATAAGAGATCTGCCTTCTTTTACATTTACTGCAAATGGTACTACTGTTCCTTTGCAGCTGGAAGCATATGAAAGTGCATTCATTGTATTCCGCAAGCCCGCCACTAAAACACCATCTGGCCGCAGCAATTTTCCACAGCCGCAAACATTGCAGGAACTCAAAGGCCCCTGGCAGGTGGAATTCGATTCCACCTGGACATTTAATACCTTAACAGACTGGAGCCAGCACCCTGATGAACGCATAAAGAACTTCTCCGGCACCGCTTATTACAGCACCACCTTTTCTGCCGCACCCGGCAAAGAACGTTACTATATCAACCTGGGCCTCGTAATGGTAATGGCGAAAGTGAAACTGAATGGCAAAGACCTTGGTACGCTCTGGACAGCCCCCTGGAAAGTAGACGTAACAGCGGCACTGAAGAAAGGTGAAAATAAACTGGAAGTGGAAGTAGTGAACACCTGGGTGAACGGCCTTATAGGAGATAGTAAACTCCCTGTTAAAGAGCGGAAATACTGGTCTAATGTAAACCCTTATAAATCTGAAAGTAAATATCAATCTGCCGGTCTTTTAGGCCCGGTGAAACTGGAATCAATACCTTACTAAAAGTGCCTAAGAAGGTGAAAGTGTTAAACAGCCCCGGATAACACATATCACGGGGCTGTTGCATAGGTATAGCGGTATAAATATCTCAGTATGAAATTAACCTGTCAGAAAATACGTCAAAAAGATCCTGGTTGCCCCATGTCGTAAAATTGTTGATGTAATGTTTCTCTGTCCCTTTAGAACCAGGGTCAAAGGAAAACTGATAACCTGAATAATTCGCCGGATCGAATGACTTGCCCATATTCGCCAATGGCTGCAGGGTATTCACATCCAAGGGCTGATAAAAATAGACTATGGTTGCGGGGTCAGCATTGTCTTTTATCAGCAGAAATTCAGAAAGCACTCCCTTCTTTATGTTTTTGAACGTTGCCAGTGTATCGGTTTTCACCAGTGTAAAGGAAACAGGATCGTAATGACATGCGTATATCTGAACGCCAATAGCATCAGGTAATACATCATTGGTATGAAAAAAGGCTTGCAGGCGGTGATTATCAGGGATATTTTCATCAGTTTGCCCTACCAGAACAGGATCCCTATCCGCATCCAGCTGCAACAGGGTAAGCGCAGCTTTCTTTCCGGGCATGTTCAGCAAAGTATCTATAAGAACGGTACCGGTAGCACGATCTTTTATCAGCACATGCTGCATATCCTTCGCCTTTGGGATCAATTTTGTAGCGGTATTCCCGTTGAACAAACTGTCTTCCACCAGGTCATTATTCACTACAACTTCAAAAGCGGATCCGGCATTCGTGGAAAAGCTGGTAATAGTAAAGTTAATTACTGCTGTAGCTATTGTAAGCTCACCATCTTTCTTACATGCATAGAATGACGTGACAACAAAAGCGAAAAAGAAGAGTGTAAAAAATATCTTATTCATGATCATTAAAAATTGTAAGTGATGTTTAAGCTCACATTTCTGCCTTTGAACCATTTATGATAAACGAAGTCCAGATCTTTATTGAAGGACGTTCCTTTGGGATCATGGTTGGGGTTTGGATTTTTTGCCTGATCTTCCGCGGAATCAAACAGAAAACGCCCTCCCTCGTAACCTGCTGATGGGGTTGCTTTTACGTTTTGATAGATGATGAAGTCCTGCTGAAGCAGATCACTGATATTGAGCCTGATCTGCATTTTATTCTTCAGCAATGTGGTACTTAACTGCAGGTCTATTACATCGCGTGCATTTTCGTACTGATCCTGCCAGGGATTAAAACCGGCGTTCGATATTCTCTTCCCGAAGCGGTTGTATGTTACATTTATACTGAGCAGGTTATCGAAATAACCGATCCCTCCGTTTACGACATAGGGAGAAAGCCCCTGTAACGGACGGTCGCGGTTTCCCGATGGTGCCTGCCCCGGAGCTGACCCTGCATCTGCTGCGGCCTTTAACAAAGACTGTGCATCATACACTACATTCGCTTTCATCCATGAGCCATTCCCGCTGATATATAACTTTTTTAACCAGGCTGCGGAAGGCTTCATAAAACCAAGCGACTTCCTGAAGTCTACTTCAACCCCTATGTTCGTTGACTTTTCCAGGTTGAAATAGAATAAGTTTAATTGCCCCCCGGCAGGCGAAGCCACTACTTCTACAGGATGTTTGAATTTTTTGTAGAATCCGGATACGGAGATAACCTCTCCAGGCCCTGGATAATACTCATACCTGATATCCATATTGGTGATGCCGGCATCTTTTAAATTACCCGCTCCCCTGTAAGAAGTTCTGTCCCTGAAATCATAGTAGATAAAAGGAGCTCTTTCCCTGAAATCAGACCTGGCAACTGTGTTTGAATATGCTGCTCTCAGGTTCATTTTTTTAGTGAGGCTATAGACCAGGTTGAAGGAGGGCAGCCAATCTGTTTTACGGTATTTCACCAAAGTATCCACCGGATTACCTGTTGCTTTATTGTAAGAAATACCGTTCACATCCATGGCATTATTTTCCATACGCAAACCACCAATAAAGCGGAATTTTTTCAGGAAATTGATGTCTGCCATTACATAAGCGGCATGCAACTGCTGATCACCCTGGTAATCCTCTCCGTCATCGCCGGCGCTAATGGAAACAAAACGGTACGTGAGGTACCCTGGTTTCAGTAAGCTTTGTAGTTCGTAATCTGGCATTCCAAATACCGCCTCATCAATAGCAGCTCTGTTACCCTTCTGATCATAGAACATCCTCATGGCTAAGGACTTGAAGTCCGCCTTACGGAAAGCGCCCGCATAACCCGCTTTGATCAGCTGACTGGCTTCTCCTACCTTGAACGGAACCGTAAAATTCGCTGCTACGTTTTGTCTTTTTTCTTCAAGGGCGGAGTTAAAGATTGCGTTACCCCTGTTAATAAAACCAGTTACTTCATTCAACATATACTCATGGTACCCTTTGGGGCCATACGCCTGGTATCCCAGTACGGAACGGGTATCCGGCTGGTCCCTGTGCACGGAGATATAATCAGCAGACCAATCCATTTTCAGGTGCTTGTGCAGCTGATGTTCACCTTCCAGCCTGCTCTGCCACAGATCATTGATCAGCACCATGTCTGAATAATACAATACATCATCGCCTTCTATATTAGTAGTTACCTTGAAGTTGAATTCCTTTCCATAGCTGACGGCAGATTCATGGCTGAATCTCCTGTTAAAAAGATTCTTCAGCACTACTTTATGGTTTTTGTTTTGAAATCCTATGTTTGCCAGGGCGCCTACCGCGGTATTAAAAGTATATGTATTCGCACTGTCATAATAGTAATAAGAAGGTTGATAGCGCTGATCGTCTATTACGTTTTCCTCATGCCGGTAAGTCCCGGCCAATGTCACACCCAGGGAAGCGGCATCCCTGAGATGGATCTTTCTGCCAATTGCCAGCTGGTAGTTCTGTACCGGAGAATAACCATATTTATTCAATCCCCAGTTATTGGGAATGCGGGCGTTCATTGCGCTGGTGCTCACATTATCTCCTGCTGAAAAAGCTTTCCTGTACGCATCGCGGGACCAGTCTTTTTCCCACCATGTGCGCCTGCCGTCGTCCATGCCAAGATATTCTTTATTCCCTCTCTGTGTTGAATACAGGGACTTTCCCGTACTATTGGTATTTATTCCACTTCCTACGGTAATGGTGGCAAAGTTTTCTGCAGGAATATCTTTTGTGTTCACCTGTACTAATCCTCCTGCAAATTCTGCCGGCATATCCGGGGTAGCCGTTTTATTTACAATAACGTTGTCGATAAGGCTGCTTGGAATAATGTCGAATGAAAAGTTTCTGCGGTTGGGTTCTGTACTGGGCAGGTTGGATCCATTCAGGATCATGCTGTTGTACCGTTCACTCAGGCCACGCACCGTAACGAATTTGTCGTCCTGCACCGTGAGGCCGCTTACACGTTTCAATACCTGCGCTGCGTTGTTATCCGGTGTAGCCCTGATCTGCTCGGCGCTGATGCCATCGCTCACAGCAGCATTATTTTTCTGCCTGAGATACAAGGCGGTTGCGCTTTCCTTTTTGGCTGAGGCCGTTACCACTACGGTTTCCAGTTGTCCTTTTTTCCATTCCAGCGTGGCATTCAGCTGAAAGGTCTGGTTGCTCTTCACTACCACATCCGTGATCACCTTGGTGCCATATCCAACGTAACTGACAGTAGCTGTATAGTTACCTGCGGGAAGCGGAACAGTGAAAGCGCCGTTTATGTTTGTAGTGGTTCCCTTGTCAGCGATCCTTACAGTAGCGCCGGCAACAGGCTGTCCGTTTTCTCCATCGATGATCTTACCGGTTACCATGCCGTTTTTTTGAGCAGGGCTGGAGCTGGCTGGTTTATAATCCGGATGCAGAGAAAGAAAGATCAGGTTTCCTTTGATGCTGTAAACCAGCGGGCTTTTCTCAAAGATCTGGTTCAGCACAGTGGTTAATGCAGCATCCTGTAAGGAGAATGTAATGTTTTTACCATAAGCCAGTAGCGTGTTTTCTGAATAGGAAAAATTTAAGCCCGTTTGTTTTTCAATGCTGTTGCAGGCTTCCCGGAGAGGTGTGTTTTTAAATTGTACAGATATTTTTTTGTTTACTTGCTGCGCCCAGAGGCCAGTGCTGAATAACAGCAGACATCCCAGGCAGAGGGCATAGATCATTTTTTCAGGCAATGGGATGCCACAATACCTCTTTCGCTTTTTTTTCATACTTTTAATTGTTGTTTGTGTTATTGAAATAACCACCTTTGGATTCCCGTCCCCGGTGGTTTTGATCTAATACATACTTTATTTCCGCTTCTGTTACAGGAGCGGATTTTTTATTTTATCAATACTTCTTTTCCTGAATTTTTTAGCGTAACACCCGCAGTGATGGAAATAATGTCCAGCGCTTCTGCTGCCGTTGCATTATCGATAACAGTAGTGATCAATATATCGGCTGTTTGTGGTTGGGAAAACCGGATGGTGATGCCATAATACTGCTCTAACTCCCTTGCAACATCTCCTAACCTTTGCTTATGGAATGTAAGGATGCCTTGCCGCCATCCACCGATCGGTGCTGTATCAGGGAGCGTTTGAACGTTTGATCTTTTGTCAGCAATAGTAAAGTTTAACTCCTGCTGCTGAGTGAGGGAAGCGATAACACTATCCTTTGGATGGTCATGTTCTACTACATTTACTGCTCCTTCGGCAACAGCTACTTTGACAACTGGTTCAGTGATACGGTAGCGGACATTAAACACGGTACCTATATCCACCGTGGTAAGGGAGCCGGTCTGAACATTGAACGGATGTGCTCCGCCGTGTTTTACGATAAAATAGGCTTCACCTTCCAGGATAATGTTCCGGTTAGTAATACCATAATTTTTATTGTACCGGAGATCGCTGGCTGCGTTGAGGTATACCTGAGAGCTGTCCGGCAATACAATTTCCGTTCTTTTCCCGGCTTCATTATGCAGGTACACCCATTCATTTTCCAGCTTTACCTGTTGCTGGTGTTGCCAGCCTGCCCAGGCTATGGCCCCAACGAATATAGCAGCAGCTGCTGCCTGCCACCAGCGGGGGCTTATGATCCGTTTTACAGGAGCCGGTGCAGCAGGCTGAACGAGTGTCAGAAATTGCCGGTATTTACCGGCGGCTCCAGGTTCCGGTTCAAAGGTTTCCGCGGAAACCTGCTGCCAGTCTGCATGAAGCCACTCATCAAGACTTTCCTGGTAAGCAGGGTTGTGCAAATACTGCCGGATAAGATCCAATTGCTCTTTGGTGCAGTGACCGTCTACATATAACCGGAGTAATTGTTTATCTACAGGTAATGATTGCATACAGGTAAAGTTTATAACACTTACCTATACATATCCTGTTTTTGTAAAACACCCCTATGGCGTAACAATTTGTTAATACGGAACCGGTTATAAAATAAGGGAGGCCAGGTATTGGGCGAGTTGAGCGCGTAATTGTTTTAGTGTGGCGGCAATCTGGTTTTCAACTGTTTTCGGGGAGATATTTAGTTGTTCGGCTATTTCCCGGTAGCTAAGATTTTGCTCCCGGTGGAGCAGGAAGATCCGGCGGCGTTGTTCCGGCAGCTTGCTGAGGCTTTCCTGGTAATGCTGCACTAATTCCTTGTATAAAACAGGATCATTAGCCCCGGTTGGGTCGGAGAGTTCTCCCGCTGCATCCAGGCCAAGCAAACCATCCATCTTTTTGTACCAGGCTTTTATCAAACGGTGACGGGCAATGGTAAACAGGTAATTTTCAAACGTGGCAGGGTTAGTAATGGAACGTTTGTTTTGCCAGACTTTTACCAACACTTCTGTGGTAATATCTTCTGCTGCAGCTTCATTTTTGAGATAGCGGAAAGTATAACGCAGCAATCTTGGCTGGAAATAATAAAACACCGCTTCAAAAGCAGTGTCATCCCCTTGCAGCCATCGCTCAACAAAACCTGAAATACCCTCTTGAAGCATATTGCGGTTACACTATTAACTGCGCAAAGAAAAGAACTTTTATTATATCCTGGCAAAAAAGAACGTTATCCTGATATTATACTATTTGGTTGGATTTAAGGAAAACTATACCTTGTATCAATAAATACCAACTTTTTGATCAACAGTGAACACGATATGGAATGGAGCCGTATGAAAAACGGTGATCCAGCCGCCCTTGAAGCTATTTACAGGGCTCACATCAGATCGTTGGTGCGGTATGGCTTAAAACTCACTCATGATCTTGACCTGATCAGGGATAGTATCCAGGACCTCTTCCTGGAGATCTGGCGCAACCGGGAGAACCTCGCAGATACTTCCCATCCTAAATTCTATCTTTTCAGGGCTTTACGGAACAAACTATCCAAAGCGCAAACAAAGCAATCCTTTGTGAGCGAAAATGAGCTGCGTCTTGCTTCAGACAGTCTCCTGGAAGAATATGTGGAATTAACCATCACCGCCAGGGAAACAGAGGCCGAGAACCGGCAGGCCCTGAAACAATTGTTACATAAACTACCCCAGCGGCAGCAGGAAGCCGTTTATCTCCGCTTTTACCAGAACATCCCCTACGAACGCATTGCGGAACTGATGAGTATGAATTACCAGTCCGTTTTAAACCTCATGCAGCGGGCCCTGAGGGCTTTAAGGAAAGAATATACCCCCCGTTCCTCCAAAGACTAAAAAAAACTTTTCCAAAAGTGAGTATCCAGGTAAGAAAACAGACATTACCTTATATAGACCTTGCTATTTCATGGACCATCAGGAGGAGAAAATACATGCATTATTACTGGATAACCGGTTCGTAGACTGGGTGATCAATCCGCAAAGCCCCTATGCCGGCTACTGGCTGCACTGGGCTGCAACGGACCCGGAACATGCATGGTTGCTGGAAGAAGCAAAACATTTTCTCCTGGAAATGAGGCTGGCAGAAGAAGAGGGGCAGCAGGAACTGAGTGAGGTACAGCTGGAACAAATGCTGGACCGTATCCGTGAAGAGATAAGGCCGGCCCCTCAAAAGAGAAACATCGCAAAATACTGGTACATGGCCGCGGCTATGCTGGCAGGAGCCATTGCATTGACCCTGTTTATGTATGCTCCCAAACAGAACACCATCACAGGCACAGATAAAAAAGAGGCCTATTCCACAGATGTGATCCGGTACAATGGCAACAAAGAAGATGAACTGCTCTTTCTGCCGGATGGTTCCAAAGTAGTGCTGGCAAAAGGCGCAAGGATCTCTTATAATATGCTCATGAATGGCAGCAAAAGGGAAGTAACCCTGTCCGGCGAAGCATTCTTTGATGTGGCTAAAAATGCAGAACAACCTTTTTATATCTATACACAGAACGTTGTGGTAAAGGTACTCGGTACCAGTTTTAAAGTAACGGCATCCGGCAACCAGGAGTCAGTAGCAGTTAAAACAGGTAAAGTATCCGTTTACCTCAAAGGGCAGGACCTTGAGCAGTCTGCCGCCCGGATTGTACTGCCACAGCAGGTATGCAGGTACCCGGGAAGCGGTAAGGAACTGATCACAGAAACATTTACAGATAAATTGCAGATTGCCGGCGGGCTGGAAAAAGCCAGGAGCTATAATTTTGAAGATGCCCCGCTGGACTCCGTTATCAATACCCTGGAGAAAATGTATGCTATCCCCATACAATATAATGCAGATACCTTTGCAGGCTGCTTTATAACAATATCATTGGGCGATGAAAGCCTCGAAGAGATCTTAAAAGTTATTACAAGAACAGTGGACGCATCTTATAGTTACAGCGGCTATGGCATAACGTTAAAGGGAAAAGGATGCCGCTAAGAATTTAGTTTTACAGACAGGAATGAGCACGTTTATTAAACATCAGTAACAGCTAACGTTAACAAACTCAGAAACTAAACAACAAGTATGGATTAACAACCAAAATCAGGGCGCCCGCTCTTGAAAGGGCCTCCTATGCACTATTCCATAGGTGTTCCCGCACCTTATTAAATCACGCTACTAAATCGTTTTATGTTATGAAGAAAATTGGATTGTGTACTTACTCAGCTTCTTTTTTTATGAAAGCAGCCCTCATACATTATTTCCTGACCCTTGCATTCTTCGTAGGGGTACAGGCCGCGCCTGCAAACGGGCAGGGCATCCTGGATAAACGCATCTCCATCACTGTGGAGCGCGAATCCTTCAAAACCGTATTACAGAAAATAAGCCTCAAAGCCGGCGTGAAATTTTCCTATACACGCAATACACTTCCTGAAAAGGAAAAAGTAAGCGTGCTGGCAAAAGATGAAACCCTGGAGAAAGTATTTACCAACCTGTTTGATCCCTTCGATATCGACTTTGAAGCCATTGGCAGCCAGGTAGTATTGCGGAAGCAAAAGCTCATGAGTGTACTGATGAACCAGGCACAAGGAAGCATTGCCACAGAGATCAATTTCAAACAGGTAAGAGGCACCATCAAAGATGTTAGCGGCAGCCCCATTCCTGGTGTAACAGTGAGCATTAAAGGAACTACAAAAGGTACTAACACAGATGGGAATGGTGATTTTCAGATAGAGGCGAATGAAGGAGATGTGCTGGTATTCTCTGCTATAGGCTTTAAACGCATTGAAATGAAAGTTGGGAGCGAAAGCTCGTACTCCGTGGTACTGGAAACCGATGAAAAAGCTCTAAGCGAAGTAGTGGTAACGGCGATGGGCGTTAAACGTTCCCCGCGTTCACTCGGTTATTCGGTACAGAAAGTGGATGGCAGTAACATTACCATCGCACAGGCACCTACCATTGCCCAGGGGCTGATGGGAAAAGTAGCCGGTCTGAATATCAGCCAGGCATCCGGTGGGGTGGAAGGCGGTTCTTCCCGTCTCGTGATCCGTGGTAATACTACACTTACAGGTGATAACCGCGCACTCATTATTGTAGATGGTGTGGCACTTAATAATGACCCTGTTAATAACAATGCGAACAATGGTGGCGGTGGAGCCGTTGGTACCCAGCAGGGTGCTGACGTCTCTGGTTATAACGACTGGGGTACCGGTCTGAATTTCATCAACCCGGAAGATATTGAAAATGTTACGGTGTTGAAAGGACCCGCAGCAGCTGCTTTGTATGGCGCCAGGGGTGCAAACGGTGTGATCCTCGTTACCCGTAAGAAAGGGGAGAGAAGAAAAGGCCTGGGCGTGGATTACTCTTATTCCAGCCGCGCAACAAAAGTGTATGAATACCTGGATTTCCAGAATGACTTTGGTTCCGGCCTGGTGGGCGCTTTGTGGACAGCAGATCAGGGAAAACAATTCCCTGTGAACGGTGCTGGTAAACGTTATCAGATAGGCACTTATTCCGGCAGTTATGCTGCAGGTGATTACAAAACAGGTGCTTACGGCATGCTGCCTTATGATAACAGCACGCAGGCATGGGACCTTTTTTCCTTCCCCAGCGGATTATCCTGGGGCCCTAAGTTCGACAATCAACCGGTGCTCTGGTATGATGGTGTAGAAAGACCTTACTCCGCACAGCCCAATAACTGGAAAGATTATTTTCCCAACGGTTCTGTAAACCAGCATAACGTGTCTATCTCCGGTGGCGGTGATTTTGGTACCATCCGTGCTTCTTATACCAGGGATGATAGCAAAGCCAATATCCTGAACAGTAACTATAAGAGCAATATCTTCAATATCGGTTCCAGCATCAAGATCAGCAAAATGCTGAGTGCGGATATCACGGGTAGTTACGTTAACTACGAACGTTTGAATGCGCCACCGGTAGGAGCCGGAGCTTTTATGGCCGGTATGTCTTATGCCGCAACAAGAGACTATCGCCCGGATGTGGAGAAGCTGAACAACTTTGCACCGGATGGTTCACAAAGGGACGTCACCAACTCCAGCAATTTCCCTGCTGGTTCTCCGCCATACCCTTATTATTCTTACATGGCCAATTCTTATTGGAACATCTATAAGAACAATACCGTTTTCAATCGTAATCAATTGTTAGGTAGCATCAAACTCACTGCCAACCTCACGGACTTTTTAACATTGATCACACAGGGAAGTATTGATAACTCAAATGATGGTACGGAGATCAGGGAGTATCCCAGGAACGTTCAGGGAACACAAGGTGCTTACAGGCAGGCCAATGCCCGCAATATGAGCCGTAACCTGAATGCGATGCTGAGATTGTACAAGGACAACCTCTTCGATAAACAATTTAATGCCAGTATCACCGGTGGTGTGGAATCTTACTACAGGAACGATTATACCGTGAGCAACAAAACAAAAGGTAACTTCATCAGTCCTTTTATTTTTGCATTGAATAACGGATCAGAAGCTCCTGAAGCAGCGCAGGAGATCCGGTATGCCAAGAAGATCAATTCAGGATTCGGATTTATAGACCTGTCTTTCAGGAATTATCTTTTCCTGCAGTTAACAGGTAGGAACGACTGGTCTTCCACACTTACAGATGGTACCAATTCTTACTTCTATCCATCCGTTAATGCGAGTTATGTATTCTCGGATGGTATTCCGGGTGTACAGACCGCGCTGCCCTGGCTGAACTTTGGTAAATTAAGTCTCTCTTATGCGGAAACAGGTAGTGATACAGACCCCTATTCTATCTTTAACGTATTAAATACAGCGGCATACAATCAACAGGCTGCACAAACCTTTCCCAGTAATTTAAAATTCCCCGGTGTTGCACCGCAAAGGACCCGCCAGTATGAAGCCGGTTTAAGCCTGGGCATGTTCAATAATCGTGTGAACCTGGAGGTAACAGCGTACTCCATGAAAACGTTCAACCAGATCCTTTCCAACAGTTTGCCGATGTCTTCCGGATTTACTTCGGTACAGCTCAACAAGGGATCTTTAGGTAATAAAGGCATTGAATTCATCATCAGCGCCAATCCCGTAAGTACCAATGATTTTTCCTGGAATATTTCATTGAATGGTGCACATGCACAGAACAAAGTGCTGGCACTGGATGAAGGTACAGATGCTATTTCACTGGGTACTTTCTTTGGCGGAAGCGGTGTTTCACAACGTGTGAAAGTAGGAGAGAACTACGGTACCCTTTATGGCCGTGATTTCACTTACCTGAATGGTAAAAAAGTAGTGAAGAGGGCCGTGAACCCGCAAAACCAGCAGTTACTAAGTTATATGGTGAATGGACAGCCACAGGCAGCAGGTACACAATGGGTATTAACACCCAATGAAGTACCCATTGGTAATTCCCAGCCATTTATGACTGGCGGTATTGCCAATACTTTGCGCTACAAGAGCATCTCCTTATACTTCATGGTAGATGGTAAGTTCGGTGGCGATACTTATTTCGGTACTTATGCCGCAGCCATGGGTAACGGCCTGTTGCAGGAAACTACCAAAGAACGTAACGGCGGCGGTCTTCCCATGACCTATCCTGATGGTACCACCGCTAATACAGGTATCATTTTCGATGGTGTGTTCGCAGATGGCAAGCCTAATACAGATGTGGTAGCCTATCCCTGGTATTACCTGGGTACCTATACTTCCTGGAATCACCTGGGTGTTCCAAGATCCGCTTCTGTATTTGAGAATACCTGGATGAAATTAAGAGAGGTGGCATTGACCTACCAGGTGCCGCAAAGCGTGGTAAGACAAACAAAGATCTTCCAGAACCTGAGCCTTTCCCTGATCGGACGGGACCTTTTTTACCTCTTCACCACTATACCCAAAGGGCTTAATCCTGAAGGCGTGAATGGTATTGGTAATATGCAGGGGATTGAATATTCCTCTATGCCAAGGATCCGGTCTTTTGGTTTTACTGTGAAAGCTGCTTTATAATTTAAAAACTGTTGAATCATGAAGATCATACAAAAATCAATATACAGTTTACTCATCTGCGGGGCATTATGTGGCGCAGGTGCATGTGAGAAAGGATTTGAAGAGATCAATACACCATACAAAGATGCCAGTGAGAATACGGCATCCATATCCGGTCTGTTCAATGGCCTTGTATCTTCACTGGGTAAATACGGGGATGATGCGCTGAATGTGAGCTTACTATATCCCATCACCAATCAGCAGGCCTATCAGAATACGGTAGCGCCTTACCTGAACTATAGCGTAACATACTGGAGCCAGTACTATCCTGATCTGCTGGTGTACAAAACCATCCTTAGAAAGATCGGCGAACAGGCTAATCCGCAATCCTTCAATAACATCAAATACATGGCCAGCGTACTGATGGCCAATAAAACCCTCAGGATGCTGGATTACTATGGAGACATTCCATACAGCCAGGCTTCATTGGCTAAAGAAGGAAATCAGTTTTTCCGCCCGCCATATGATGCGCAACCGGAAGTCTACAAAAGCGTATTGGCAGACCTGAAGGCTGCTGCCGATGGACTGGGAACAGAAACAGGCCAGGTGAACCTGGGTTCTTCAGAATCTTTCCTGAACAGTGATTTCACTGCCTGGAAGAAGTTCGCCAACGCCTTACGTTTAAGATATGCCGTAAGGTTATACGCTAAGGAAAAGGCATTGGCAGACGGGATCATTACAGATATCATCGGCGGTAACAAACCCTTACCCGCTAATCAGAACCTCACCAGCCTGTACCTGGACAATTTCGGATTATGGCCCAGCCGTGTAACGGTAACTGGTCAGACGCTGGGTGCCCTGGACAGCAAATGGGATTCCTATCGCGAGTTATCCATTTCCAACATCCGCATGAGCAGCAATGTATGGCAGCAAATGTCTTCCACCAATGCAACAGACGGTTCCGGCATCTTTGATCCGCGCTGTTATGTTTACTTTATGACCAATAATGCGGACCAATGGGTGCCACAGCCCCAGAACGGCTCTCAGCCTGAAGGTGGCCGTCCTTATGATGTGGGTACGGAAAGAAAAGCTATCGGCAGCGACCCTGCCAATAAGTTTGCCTGCGTGAATTACCTGATGGCATACGACAGGGTGTTTTATCCCATACTCATTGTAACGGAGGCAGATGTGCATTTCCTGAAAGCAGAGATCTATCAGCGTGGAATGGGCGTTGCCAAGGATATAGTAAAAGCTAAAACAGAATATGAAGCGGGGATCACTGCCTCTGTGAACTTCTGGTATGCCTATACCCAGCTTTCTCCCACCTGGGCGCCTGCAAGGCCGGTTGCGCCTACAGCGGGTCAAATGACGGCTTTCCTCACGAATCCTGCGGTGCTGTATAACGGTGCCAACGATGCGGATGCACTGAAAAAGATTGCCACACAATCCTGGCTGGCTACAATGTTTCAGCCGGCGGAATCCTGGGCTACAGTGCGGAGAACGGGGTTAACGCCTAAGGATCCAACCTATAATCCTTCGGTGGTGAATAAGTTGCCTTATCCTGATGATGAGAATGTGAATAACCATGAGAACTGGCAGAAGGCTACGAATGGGGAGAATCCTACACTGCAGGTACAGAAGAAAGTGTACTGGATGCAATAAACAGGGGTATATTGGTTGACTATAAAGAAGAATGGAGCTCGTTGTGATGACGGGCTCCATTTGATTTTTTTAGGGTATCTCTTTTTCATGTTTCAGTACGAGGCCACTTCCATGCATAACGGATAATCAGGCAAAGAAGAACGACCTCAATAACAGCGCCAAACACCATGTGTATCCAAGCCTCTCCTGCCAAATTAAACAACGTAAAGGGAATAAACACTGCGGCAATAATGATATTTGCGCAGCGATTTACTTTAGCCGGCAGGGCAACAGAAAGAAAGATCATTAACACCGGAATCGTCAAAATAGCGAGTACCACCAAAAGGAATGCTTGCGTAATTTCAAATAAAAATACCTTTCCTGCTAAAAGATCTTCTAGTGCACCCGGCATAAATAGGTGGAAATAATCTACATAGATGTAGAGAAACATAAAACTCGCCCACAGGGCTGCAAGCTTCAATTTCAAACTGACTTTGACGTCTTTCAGTTCGTTTTGTGGTGTTTTTTGTGTATTCATAAAATATCAACTAAAAATTAAATCCAAAATGAAATCCTGGTTCTCCGAAGACAAATTTCGACCATTTATCGTCTAGCCGTTTAAACTCATCAGGCATTTTGGTGTGGTAAGGACGGTGAGTAATTGCTAATGATGGTTGAATAAAAAATCTGTCTTTAAAAAGTTTGATGTGATAACCAACGCGGTAAGTATTGAAAAACTGAAATCCATTATCAATTTTTTTGCCGCCAACATTCACAAATGTTTGCCAGGTAGGCATTACATTAAGCTCGGCATATAAACCTTCCCACAAAAATCTTTGGTAAGCCACTGATAAACCATACTCACGAATATACCCCGGAAATTCTTCTTCCGGCTTTCCGTATGATTTGTTAAAAAATGGGTGAATACCATTCGGCCAGGCATATTTCCAGGTTTTTAGTTCTAATGTAATTACATCTTTTCCTGTAATACGATAGCCTAAATTGAGTTGAATGAAGCCGGGATTGTTTGTAGAAGCCAGATTACCCAATAAAAACATAGTACTACCAACGAACCACCGTTTGTAAGTACTGTCTTGTTTGGCATATTGGGCTTTGAGGTGGAGCGTGCTTGTCATCATTACGACAAGACAAATGAACAAAATTTTCTTTTGCATATCAATATACTGGTTGTTAAATGATATGCAAAGGTAGATTGGCGGGATGCTATAACTCGTTCACTTAGGTTAAGAAATGAACCTTACCCTTTATTTTTCTCTGTAATCCTTGCTCTTAACCTGCTTAAAGATTCGGGTTTGATACCTAAATAGCTCGCTAATTGATACTGTGGCACACGTTGGATAAGGTCCGGTCTTTTCTGTAATAAATTTAAGTATCGTTGTTCAGGGGAAGAAGTCTTAAACTCGTCAAAGTTTATTTGTTGCTTAGCTAAGTTTTCTTCGGATAATATTCTGCATAGGGTTTCAAACTTTGGAAATTTACTGTTTACTTCTACTTCCATATCAGAACTTGAAACTGTAAGTATAGTGTCTTCTATACAACTTATATAATATTTGGACGGAGTTTTGGTTATTACACAAGGAGGTGTCAAAGCTTCCATTTCTGTGTAGAAAGCAGTAGTTTTTTCTTCACTATCTAAAACATAATATGTCCGAATACAACCTTTTAGAACAAAGTAGCTATTTTTCGATTTTTGTCCTGCTTTGAGTAAAGTAGTTCCTTTCTTAATAGAACGAAATATGTCAAACGAAAGTATTGCGTTCTTCTCATCTTCTGTTAGAGAAATATATTTTGATATAAAGTCAAATAGTATGTCTTCCATTTTCTGCCTTTCTTTATCTGTACCAGTAGTAAGATTATCTACAATCCTTAAATATATGAAGATTTGTAATTGCCCAATTCATCTTTTAAATATACTTTATACTCTTTACCACCAATGGTTTCTTTTTGATAGGAATCTCCTTCTGAATGATCTCCGGAATAAGCGTTGGAGGAACAATTGGATGGAACATATGTAACATACCAAATAACGCATCATAGATCTCCTGATCTGTAAAGCCTTTCATGTGGACAGGATTGGGTAGTAAAAAAATAGTGTTCAGGGTTAGATTGGGGCGTATTAGGTAGAGCACAATTCATATCTGTTTTGATGATCATCGCCATTTCCTGGTTTAACCTGCGTACCAGGAAGGAATCTTCATCTCCTTAATGATGGAGGCAAAAGCTGTGCGGATGTACTTCGCACCAAGGGCTGCGCGGGCAAATTCCTGCATATTCTCCCTGGTTCGATAACTCTTCGAAACCCTGGAGGATGCTTTTTGCCGTACTAAATACCCGTCTTTACTTTTATAGAAAGTCATATTTCCGGCTCCCTTTGGCCTTTCTTACACGGAAAACTGGTGACGTCTTCCCTGAATCCCGTGTATTCGGTACCGATAGAGCAAAGCTATCCCGCCCTTAAGCCTTGCCAAAATCAACGTGCCGTTTATGCCGAAATAGGTCACTGGAGCCCCACTTTTCCGCTGGCAGGAGTACAGAAGGGAATGAACGCTGGTGGGAAAATAAGGTACTGGATTTTTGATGGTAACAAGAAAAGAATCAGGGCGATTTAACAGAACTTTTCGGGAAGGTGATATCCAGTAACCTTAAACAAGGTGTATTTTTAAGTAAACCTCTACCACTATGAAATCAATCGCTCTTCTGACACTGACCCTTTTATTATCATTCGGAACATTGTTTGCGCAACAAATGGGCGGCGAACCATTTAAAGGTGCAGAGAAAATAATTGCCAGATATGATATTGCATCGGATTCCCTTTTTAACATGCTTCTAAAGCAGATCACCCAACATGGCTATGCAATAGACAGGTTGGAAAAGGATTCTATGCTGATCGTTACAGAGATGAGGCCTGTGATCAAAAAGGATAAATATAAAGCTACAATTAGCAAATATGCCATGCGGCTTGCCATTGTGGATAATACCTTAACCCTGTCATCAGCCTGTATGTATCCGGATCTTAAGATTAAGTTTCATAATGCGCAGGTTGTACCGCTGGTTTATTATCCTAAAGGATACCCCGCAAAACCTACTTTTAATGAAGTGTTGGCTTTTGTTAGAGCAACGAACCCTGCTTCTATAGCTTATGCCAAATAGCCCATCGAGAGGCCAAAATGACAGGTACCCCACCTTAATACGGGATGGATACGGGAATGATACGGGATTGATACGGGAATGATACGGGAATGATACGGGAATGATACGGGATTGGTACCTGATTATATCGCAATTGACCCGTAAAACAAACAACATTCGACCCTTTAAACAAAGTCCCCCAATGTTAACCCTCCTAGCTTTGCAGTAGAAAATAAAGCATAGGAACAATGAACACACTACAAAAACCCATTCACTCCGGCTTCTCAGCTGCTTCTACCGCAGAAGACGTGATCAAAGGCATCGATCTCACCGGCAAGGTAGCCATCGTTACAGGCGGTTATTCAGGCATCGGCCTGGAAACAGCAAGGGTATTAAGGAATGCAGGTGCTCAGGTGATAGTACCCGCAAGAGACCTGAAAAAGGCTGCAACCACGCTGATGGGTATGGATGTAACCATAGAAGAATTAGATCTGATGAACCCTGCATCCATCAACGCCTTCGTAGACCGCTTTCTGGCCTCCAACCGCCCGCTGCACATCCTGGTGAACAGCGCAGGCATCATGGCCAATCCTTTCACGAAAGATACCCGCGGCTACGAGTCCCAGTTCGCCACCAACCACCTGGGCCACTTCCAGCTGGTAAACAAACTGTGGCCGGCTTTGCAAAAAGCAAACGGCGCCCGGGTGATCTCCGTATCCTCCCGGGGTCACTGTTATTCCCCGGTTATACTGGAGGACCCCAACTTCGAAAACAGGGAATACGAACGCTGGGCCGCTTATGGTCAGTCAAAAACAGCGAACGTGCTGTTTGCAGTAGAACTGGACAAACGTGGCAGGAACGAAGGGATAAGGGCCTTTTCCCTTCATCCGGGTAGTATCCTGGGTACAGGGTTAGCGGTGCATCTTACCAAAGAGGAATTGCTGACAGCAGGGGTAATAGATGAAAATGGCAAACCCATCCGTGATGCAGAAAGAGGACTCAAAACAATTGAACAGGGCGCTTCCACCAGTGTATGGTGTGCTACAAGCCCTCAGCTCGATGATATCGGTGGCCTTTATTGTGAGGATAACGATGTTTCGCCACTGATGTCAACGGATATTACAATGAGTTTGAATATTGGTGCCTCAGCGAGGTTTGCAGGTGTAATGCCATATGCAATAGATCAGGAAATAGCAGCAAAGCTTTGGAGCCTGAGTGAAAAGTTATTGAAAGCATAGCACAGATTGTTGGTGCCAGGGCATGTAACCGGCACCAACAATTTTATTTAATTTTAGGAAATGGAAACGCCGCAATTGTTATCCACCGGTAAAGTGTTTTTTTCTGTTGTGATAGAAAAATACTACAGCCGTGAAATGGTGATCAAAGAGCATACGCTGTTAAGGATCATTTCCGGAGAAATGAAAATGATCCAGTCGGAGAACACTTATTTTTTTCATGCAGGGGATACTTTGTTATTCCCGCGCAATGAATTAGCCATGACCACCAAATTACCGTTGAACGGAGAGCCTTACAAGGCTGTCTCAATTTCTTTTCCGCAGGAGGTGTTGAGGAAATATTATGTGGCGCATAACATCACCCCTCCGCAGCAGCGGGAAATGCCCCGCATCAGGATACTGGACCAGCATCCATTACTGGAAAGCTTATTTGGCTCTATGCTGCCTTACTTCACCATGTCTGAAGAATTACCCGCGGATATTGTTGCCGTTAAAGTAGAAGAAGCTATTTCTATCCTGCGTTCTATTGACAGAAGTGTGGATGTTATCCTGTCCCATTTTGAAGAACCGGGTAAAATAGACCTGGTAGATTTTATGGAGAAGAACTTTATGTTCAATATGCCCATGGAAAAATTCGGATATCTCACCGGCAGGAGCCTTTCTACTTTCAAAAGAGATTTTAAGAAAAAGTTTAACACCACGCCACAGAAATGGCTAACGCAGAAACGCCTGGAACTGGCCCATCACCAGATCTTTGAACAAAAGCGGAAACCTTCGGATGTGTATTTCGAAGCGGGCTTTGAAAACCTCTCACATTTCTCGTTCGCGTTTAAAAAACAGTTCGGGTACAATCCCTCATACGCCCTGCACTGACAACAGGAAATCATATAAAGAAACATCTGCGGGTACTTCCAGTTTCTTTCTCAGCCGGTAACGGCTCGTTTCCACACCTCTCACAGATATTCCCATAGACTGTGCTATCTCTTTCGTAGTGAGGTTGATGCGCAGATAAGCGCAGAGTTTCATATCCGTGGTGCTCAGGTCACTGCAGCGCTTCTTAAGGATAGACAGGAAATTGTTATGCACTTCATCAAAATGCCGGGAGAATTGTTCCCAGTCTTCTGCATTCTCATCTGCTTCATCAAAGAGGCGTAATACTTTTTTGAAGGAAGGCAGGGGAGAAGGAGTGATCTTCTGAATGGTCTGTAACAGTTCTTCTTTTATATTGAACAGTAGTTTGCCCCTTTGCACCAGGTGCATGGTAGTAATGGCCAGTTCTTTGTTCTTGAACTGGATGTCCGCTGCCAGTTTATCATTCTGTAAACGTTCCTTTTCATATTCATGATGCAGGATCAGGCGTGCCTGTTCCTTCTTATGTCTCTGCTGCTGCGCTACAAACAGCCTGTAGCAGCACCAGATCAGTATCAATCCCAGTAATACGGCAATACTTTTTGCAAATGTTGTCTGATGCCATGCCGGTAGTATCTGGAAGGCATAACTGGCTGCCTTTGATATATTCCCTAAATTATCCCGGGCCTTTACAGAAAAAGCATACTTCCCATGAGGCAGGTTTGTATAATCTTTCTCTGTACGGGCAGACCATTCGCTCCATTCCCCGTCAAAGCCTTCCAGTTTGTAACTGAATTCCATGTTATTGCCGAATGAAGGTGCCGCATATTCAAAGTGAAAACTGGCAAATGCATTCGGTAGTTTTTTGAGTATAGTGGCTGAAGCGGGGATGTATCCGCTGAACAGCAGGCTGTCCCGCGCATTCACCTGGCTGATCATTACGGTGGGGTTTGTTTTTGGTTGTTTATATTTCTTATAATTGATGTGATACATGCCTTTCTCCCCGCCAATAAAAATGTT
The DNA here is from genome assembly GCF_039545795.1 of Chitinophaga niabensis. Classification (NCBI taxonomy): domain Bacteria; kingdom Pseudomonadati; phylum Bacteroidota; class Chitinophagia; order Chitinophagales; family Chitinophagaceae; genus Chitinophaga; species Chitinophaga niabensis. Next base: position 2,379,795 of record NZ_CP154260.1, read on the forward strand.
CTCTTCGTTGTAAGGATAAATGCATTCATATCCGCTCACGATCATTCCTTTTAATTCCGAGAACTGTACAATGCTGTAGGGTTTTTGCAGAGAAGGTTGATGAAAGTCCACCACACCGGGCATTTTCCCGGATACGAACCAGATATTACCGGTGGCATCTTCCGTCAGGTATTTAACAGCGGCATTTCCGAGGATGGGATACAGCCAGGGAGAAGGTGCAAAGCGCTGGTGAATGGGATCGAATTCATAAACACCGGCAGTTGTGGCTACTACCATTCTCCCCCGGATCCTGAATACAAAATTGTTATTGCCGGAAGGAAGCCCGTGCTGCTGTGTGTACAGGGTATACCGCAGCGTGGTGTCCTTTTCCAGCACTATCCTGTAAACGCCACGGTAAGGATGTGAGGCCCATATCACACTATCCTGTTCTGCGGTCATGAAACGAAGGGATTCATAGAGTTTGTTCACCTGCCTCACAGGTGCGTACTCCGGGCTCATGGTACGAAGGCCGTTATAACAACCGATCAGCGTTCTGGCCTGCTGCGGCAGAAATAACCAGCAGCCGGTCCCTTTGAACAGGGGAAGGGCAGTAGGCCCGCTGATACGGAAAGCACCTTCGTGATGGGTCATTAAAAGTTCTTCTCTCACAGCAGCCAGGCCCCATACCTGCCCGTCTGAAGATGTTACTTTCCGGAATTGATTGTCCTGGAAGCTAAGGTCTGTATGATCCTGCAGCGGGGTAACAAACAGGCCGTCTGATGTGCCGATGTATAAATGCCGGTTGAATACCCTGGCAGCATATGTGGTAAGGCATCGATGCTGGTCCGGATGGATCTGTTTAATGGCAGAATTATACCTGATCATGTCTATGCCATTATCCAGCGCCAGCCAGATGTTTCGGTTGTTATCCGGAAGTATCTTCCGCACGCTGTTATGCTGCAGGCCTTCGCGGATGCTGAATTGCTGGATCACTGCACCGCTGTTTTTATCCAGGATATAACAACCGCCTTCCGCAGTACCCAGCAGCAATTGATTATTATCCCATTCTTTTGCGCAGTAGATACGATCTTTTTGCAGGGCATTGTCCACCGGTGTTGAAAAGGGGAAAAGCTGCCGGTTATGCAGTTTAAAAATGCCGTTCTTCAGGGTGAAGAGCAACAAGGTATCTTGCTTCCCTTCGAGTACGGCAGAGACCAGCAGGTTTTGGGGAGTGATGGCTGGTACCAGCGGATGCCAGTTGCCGGAAACATATTTCATCAGTCCCTGCCCTGCATCCTGTGCATATAATCCATGTGCCGTGCTGCAGAGCAAACGCCATTCTCCCGCGGCAGGATATACACGGATGGAATTGTTCCTGTAGCAGAAGATCTTGTTATTACTGCGGAAGAATACAGCACCTTCATACAAAACAATATTCCAGATATCTGCAAACTCTCGTTCCCCGGAAGGGATCAGGGTTTTAAGGGAGGTATAACGCAGCAGCCCGTTCTCATCCGGCAGGTAATACCCGAAATCGTCCTGCGCACCAACATAGATCCTGTTGTCTTTATCCACCTTTACGGAACGTAAATAGGTGTGGTTGGATGAGGGGTGTATCTTCCAGTGCCGGCCATTGAAAGTTAGCAGTCCTTCGTTATTGGCAAAATAGAGGATCCCATGCCGGTCCATATCCACATCCCAGGTCTGGCCGCCTCCGGCATATTGCTGTTTAGTGTAATGAAGTATGGATGGGGCGCCGATCAGTTGCCGCGCCTGGGTAATGGCTGCCATCAGCAGGGGCAGCACAAACAATACAAGGCTTTTCATTCATAACGTTTCACTAAAAATAAAGAAAACAGCTTGAAGTAGTTGTGGCGTATTAAAGGCTGATTGATTTACAGGCAGATAGAAAATGATGACGTAGAATTGACGTACTGTTGAAATTCTACTTGCTGTAATTATTCTGGATATTTGACCCCGTTACCCAGGTATATTATCCACGTTCTTACCGCCCTTTCCACACCCGGGGAGAAAGGAGCAGAGCACTAAACCCGGATTAATTCACACGTTAAAGAAAAACTATGAGACTTCACTCCTTATTTTTACCAGCTACTGCTATGCTGGTAACCTTCCTGTTTACCACAGGGTGTAAAAAAGACACGCAAGCATCCAGATCTGTTCAGCTTGACAACGAGCAAGCTGCCGTATCAGCCCAGGCATTACAACTGGTATGGTCCGATGAATTTGATGGTACCAGCCTCAATACGGGCAAATGGAATTATGAGAACGGGAACCTGAACGTAAATAACGAGCAGCAGTATTATCAGACCTCGAATGTAAGCGTGAGCAACGGTAACCTGGTGATCACGGCCAGGAAGCAAAGCGTGGGCGGAAAACCTTATACCTCCGGCCGCATCAATACCAATGGAAAGTTCTCGCAGAAATACGGGCGTATAGAGGCCAGTATTAAATTACCTGCCGTGCAGGGTTTATGGCCTGCCTTCTGGATGCTGGGCACCAATATTGGCGAACCGAACGTAGGCTGGCCTAAATGCGGGGAGATAGACATTATGGAACACGTGAACACCGGCAGCACGGTGCTGGGCACCATTCACTGGTTTAATACGGCCTATACCTACTATGGTGGCAATACCACTACTTCCCCCAGCAATTACCATTTGTATGCGGTAGAATGGGATGCCAGTTCTATCAGGTGGTATGTGGATGGTGTGCAATTCCACACGGCCAACATCCTGAATAACATCAATGGCACAGATGAATTCCACAAGAACTTCTTCATTATCCTGAACGTAGCGGTAGGTGGTAACCTGCCCGGGCAGGTTATCAACGACAATGCATTGCCTGCCTCCATGCTGGTGGATTATGTGCGGGTGTACAATATCACCAGTACGCCCAACACGGCACCTATTGGTGCTACCATTGCTATCAGGGGGAACAACAATCTTTTTGCCAGCGGAGAGAACGGCACACAGGCCATGCGATGCACGCGTACCACCGCACAGGCCTGGGAACAGTTCACGGTTGTGGATGCCGGTGGCGGCAAAGTGGCTTTAAGGAGCATGAACAAATATGTATCCTCAGAGAATGGTGCGAGCGCTATTACCTGCAGCAGGGCCACTATTGGCGACTGGGAGAAATTCGACTGGGTATCCAACACAGATGGTACCTTTTCTTTAAGAGGAAATAACGGACTTTATATATCCAGCGAAAACGGCGCGCAGGCCATGACCTGTACCCGCCCCACCATTGGCGGCTGGGAGAAATTTACTTATTGATCGCTTTTCTTTTTTTAATCACGTTAATGAAAACAAACTATGAAAAAAATGCGCATTACGGGTACATGCATTGTATCCATCTGTCTTTTGATGACAGCCTGTTCCAAACCAGCGGTAGAAGAAGCCGCCGCTCCGGTACAACTGGATAACACGCTTTCAGCCACGGTTGGCATCGCCGCTATCAACAGTTCTTTCTCTGAGAACTGGAACAGTTACACACACGGTAACCAATACACGCAGGCACAGGCCGCTGCGGATTTTGGGAACGTAAGCGGGTGGAATGCTTCCCGCACCATGATCTCTAACGGTAATCTTCGTGTAACGCTGTTGGCTAATGCGCTTTCCGGCGCCGGTGGCCTGATCAGCAATACGGATATCTCCGATGGCTCAGAATACCAGTTGTCTTTCACCATCCGTTTTCACAGCGCGTTCGACTGGAGCCGTGGTGGTAAAGTTGGTTTCGGTTTCCTGATCGGAGAGGGCAATACCGGTGGTGATCCAGGAACAGATGGCAATGGCGGCAGCTTAAGGTTGATGTGGTATAACAACAATGGCCGTATTTATTTCCATCCCTACGTGTATCACCGCGATCAGGGTGGTCAGTATGGCGATAATTTCGGTGTATCCTATCCTTCTTCCGGCAGCCTGAGCAAGGGCACTACCTACAGCGTAACCATGTATGCCAAGAGCAATACCGGCTCCAGTACCAATGGCCGCGCAAGGATCATTATCAACGGTACTACTGTGCTTGACAGGGCAATGCGCTGGACTACCAACGATGCGCAAAGGCTGATCAGGAACATGTCTTTCCATACTTTCCGCGGTGGCAGCCAGAGTTACTGGATGTCTCCCACGGAAGGTTACATTTACTACGATGATTTAGTGGTGACAAAACTACAATAGAAAAAAAGCCCTCATACATTGTTGGAGTGCCCCCAAAAAGTTAGACACTATTGGGGGCATTTTTATGAGTAGACAACAAAAGTATAGTTTGGCCTATAAGCTTGATGCGGTCAGGCAGGTGGTCGCAGGTAGATCATCAGTACGCCAAAAGGCAGATCTGCTGCAGATCAATATTGATATGCTACGCAGGTGGGTCAGCTACTACCGGGCATTCGGCACAGCCGGGCTTGAGCGGCAGAACAACCGTTACCCTGCTTCTTTTAAAATGGAGGTGATAAGGACTTATTTGCAGGAAAGCTTATCTTTAAAAGCAACCTGCCTACGTTTCCATATTCCTTGTACGGCTGTACTGAGCAGATGGCTTCGTATATACGAACAGGAAGGTAATGTAGGGTTAAAGCAGGAGAAAAGAGGTAAACGTAAGTCTATGGCACCGAAGAAGCCTGCAACAAAAGGCGCAAAAGTTAAAACAAGGGAACAGGAACTGGAAGAAGAGCTTGCTTATCTTCGGCTTGAAAATCAATACCTAAAAAAGCTTCAGGCCTTAATTCAAAAGAAACAGGAGGAGAAAGCCAAAGAGAAAAAGCGCTCATAGTGCTTGAATTAAGGCAAAAAGGGAATTTAGCGCAACTACTGCATATAGCCTCCATGGCCCGCAGTTCTTTCTACTATTACATCAACCACAAGCCCGTTGCAGACCGGTATGAGGTTATAAAATGCCGGATTGTCCAACTCTATCAACGTCATAAAGGGCTTTTGGGCTACCGGCGGATACTGCTGGCCTTACGCTCAAAAGGACTTAAGATCAATCACAAAACGGTACTAAAGCTCATGCAACAGCTCCGGCTTAAAAGCGTGATCCGACGGAAGAAATACCGGTCATACAAAGGGGAAGTAGGGAAAACTACGCCGAATTTGCTGCAGCGGAAGTTTAAAGCAGACCGGCCTATGCAAAAATTGGCTACCGACATTACCGAGTTCAAAGTAAAAGATCAGAAACTATATCTTTCCCCGGTAATCGACCTGTTTAATGGTGAGATCATTAGCTATAAGCTATCTGAGCGTCCTAACTTCGAGCAAATAACACAGATGTTAAAAGGCACTATCAGGCGGCTTACCAGCGATCTTAAACCCATTCTGCATTCTGATCAGGGATGGCAATACCAAATGAAACAATACCAGCAAATATTGCTGGAAAACAACATCTCTCCCAGCATGTCCAGGAAAGGTAATTGCCTGGACAATGCCATCATTGAGAACTTTTTCGGCACAATCAAAGCAGAAATGTTTTACCTGAAAAAGTATCAATCCATCCAGGAGTTAGCCAGTGACATCAAAGAATACATTCATTATTACAATCATACCAGGATTAGAATTAACCTAAAAGGAAAGAGCCCGGTACAATACCGAGCTCAATACTTAAAAAATTAAAAAAGTCCAACTATTGGGGGCTAGTCCATGTATGAGGGCTTTTTTATTAGAAAGGTATCGGATCACCATTGTCATCCCACTGATCATTTACACTTATCTTAAAGCCCGAGGTATCACTATTGGAAAACATATTCCCTGATAAAACAACCTTCTTATTCCGGTAGCAGCTCACGTTGTAAACTGTTTTGACGCGGGCTGCTCCTGTGGTACGGTCAAGTGCTGTAATAATTACAGTAGAAGGGATCTCTGTGAAAAGTACATAATCACCATAGGTTTTTGCATCTTTTTTGCTGAGATACCTGATATCATACCCATCTGAAGACTGATCCCTGTTAAAAAAGAACCTGGTGGCCTGATGGGATACAGAAACATTAATACTGTCAGCAGGCAGGGCATCTGCAATACGCACTTCAATGCTGCTGATGACGCGTTGGAGCAGGATACTTGAATCCGGCAGCTTACTATTGGGACCTACCATTGTGGTCACACGTTTATAGTAGGTGTCCGGGATCTTCAATAACTGCCCGTTGCTATCCTTGAAATCCAACCTTGCCTGTCCGAAATCACTGGCTGAGTAAAAGATGGTTGCCGGGACCGGAGATGAACCTATCAATACAATAGAATACACACCGGCAGGCAACGAATCAGTGATATGCCCAAATTCCACATTATTAGTGGCCAGGGACTGGTATTTAGTACTGACAAGGTTTCCGCTGCTATTATATGCTATATAATGCAGGTGTTGGATGGCGTTGCCTAAAGAATCCCTCGCGTTACTAAGATCCTGACCTCCTGCCTTCCTGGAATCGAGATCGGTGACCTGACGGTCGAAATCAGTAACAGAAAATCTAACAGGGAATTTTTCGGCTTCAGGAGGGGTTGAAGGGGAATTACCATCTTTTTGACAGCTAACAAAAAACAGGCTAAGGGCAATAGCCGAATAAAACAATGTTTTCATAAGGGTTTAATTTTTAAGATAAGGGTTAACGAATAACTGACAGATCAAAGGTATACGGGGTGTACGCATTCAATCAGCGTAAGCATAAAAAAGGGGCCGATAGAAAACGGCCCCCGATTGTTAACCTACAACTGTCACTAAATATTTTTTGATTGGAGAATGATGTAAAAGTAGTGCACTAACAATCGGTGAGCAATGGACAATTACAGGAATAAGTTGTACTTTTTGATCTGGCATTATGCAAATCAATCATATATAGTTTAACAAAGTTTTTGGATTAATTCCCGTAAATTCATTGTTCATCAAATAAAAAGGAGGTATTCATGCAATCTACAGGATATTCGTGGAAACCTTCGGTTGGTATCGCCTAACCGGGTTGCTCCGCAAAAGAAAACTGTGACGCTTTGGCGTCGAATATAACCTCCCTGGTAAATCCGGGGAGGTTTTTTATAAAATGAAACGCTCCGGAAATAGTCCCGGAGCGTTTCATTTTATGATGTCTGTTTTTATCTTACCTGGCCATCACCATACACTACCCATTTCTCTGTTACCAGTTTCTCCAGGGCAAAAGGCCCGCGTGCATGCAGTTTCTGAGTGGAAATACCGATCTCTGCACCCAATCCGAATACGCCACCATCCGTGAACCGCGTAGAGGCGTTCACGTATACTGCAGCAGCATCCACTTCCTGCAGGAACCTGTCGCTCAAAGCGGTATTATTGGAGATGATCGCTTCTGAGTGTTTGGAGGAATACCGGCGGATGTGTTCCAAAGCTTCTTCTGCGTCTTTCACCACTTTCACGGAACATTTAAAGTCCAGGAACTCGCGCCCGAAATCTTCCGGCTGCGCAGCCACCAGTTGGGGATAGCCACCGGCTTTTAAAATGCCGTATGCGGTTTCATCCGCAAAGATCTCTACATTATAGGCTGCCAGGGAAGGAGCCAGTAAAGAGAGGAAAGGAGAAGCAACAGCTGCATCTACCAATACCGTATCGAGCGCATTACATACGGATGGCCGGGATACTTTGGCATTGGTAACGATCTTACTGGCTTTATCCAGGTCTGCCGTACTTTCCACATAAGTATGGCAAACCCCTGCGCCGGTTTCTATTACCGGAACACGGGAGTTCTCCCGTACAAAGTCTATCAGTTGCTGGGAACCGCGGGGGATCAGGATGTCTATGTATTTCACAGCCGTTAGCATCTCATTGATGAGGTTACGGTCTGTTGGCAGTAATTGTACAGCATTTGGATCAGCACCGGATTCCTGCAAGGTTTCCTTAATGAGGGCAACCAGGCATTGGTTGGTATGAAAGGCATCCGTGCCACCTCTTAACACACAGGCATTGCCGGAACGGAGGCACAAGGCAGCCACGTCTACCGTTACATTGGGGCGGGATTCGTAGATAACACCCACCACACCGAGGGGAACGGTGAGTTTGCGCACCCGTAATCCATTCTCCAGTTTCTTTTCAGAAAGCACCTGGTTGGCGGGGTCGGGCAGGAGGGCAATATCTTCCAGGCTGGCGGCGAGGCTGGCGATACGTTCTTTATTCAGTAGTAAACGGTCCTTTTTTGGATCTGTATCGGGCATCTTATCCAGGTCCTTCCGGTTTTCGCGGATGATCTCGTCTGTATGTAACAATAACCTGGCCGCCAGGTCACGCAGCAATTGCTGTTTTCCTTCGTCGGCCAGGGCTTTGATGGAACGGGTGGCATTTTGTGCCTGTTCCAGTAATGGTAAGATCGATCCCATGTCTTTTGTCTTTCAGTTTCAAATATTTCTAGAGCAAAACAATATCATCTGCATGCGCCACTTCTATATTCTGCGCTTTATTCCCAGAAGCCAGTACCTCTGAAGATACCTTGGCCCTGGCTACGGCTATTACCTGCTCATTTTCGTCTACAATTTCAAACACTTCACCGCATTCAAACTTCTCCAATATGCCTATCACTCCAACAGCCAGCAGGCTGCGCCGTTTTTTCAGCGCCTGTTCTGCTCCGGCATCCACCTGCAAGCGCCCTGTAACCAGGCTGCCGCTGGCCAGCCATTTCTTCCGGGCCGGCATATTACTGCGGGCCTGTGCCAGGCAGCGGGTACCTGTTTTCCCTGCTATGGCCAGGGAAATGCCATCAGGCGTGCTGATGCCAAAGATCACCACACCAATACCCATCCGGGTGGCCAGACGCGCAAAGGTGAGTTTGGATACCATGCCTCCCAGGCCCAGGGAAGACTTCTTCCTGTCTGCCAGCGCAAAGGCTGCTTCGTCTATTTCATCGATCTGCGGCACTATTTTCCCTTCCTTGTCCAGCACACCCGCCACGGAGGTGCTGAAAAGCAGGAGGGATGCCCCAAAGCCCACGGCAATAAGGGTAGCCAGTTCATCATTGTCAGAGAATTTCAGCTCTACATCACTCACCACATCGTTTTCATTCGCAATGGGAATAATGCCGCTGGCCCATAACTCTTCGTAGGTTTTCTTTAATTGCAGGAACTGGTTCCTGTTAGAGAAATGCTGCCGCTCACAAAGACTTTGGGCGATGGCAATACCATAAGCCGAGAAGTAATGGGAATACCGGTTCAATAATACCGGGTTGCCGATGGCCGCCGCAGCTTTCCGTTCACTGATGGTGCCGCTATAGGCCTTCAGGTGTTTCTTGCCTGCCGCCACTGCCCCGGAGGACACCAGCACCACATTGTAATCCGCATGCACAGCAGCCACCTGCTCCGCAATAGCGGCTATTACACTTTCATCCAGCTCGCCGTTATCATGGGTAATGGATGCCGTTCCAAATTTTATAACAAGTATCGGTTTAGTCAATTTCCAGTCTTTTATGGGCTAAAATTATTAAAATAGCATCGCATTTCTTAGTGATTGCCGAATCAGAGGTATCGCACACAAACAAAATTGTGTCGTAATAACCTGCATCTTATTTACTGGCAAGGCTTTCAGGACGAATATTAATTGTATATTCATCCTACGCATTTATATATCCCCGGTTTGAGAATCATACTATCATATGTAATTTTTACAGTCCTATTCGCAGTTCAGTCTTCTGCTGCACCTGTAGTGAAGCTGTCAACCCAACAATCCTACCAAAGGATAGGCAGGCTGTGCGGCTGGTATACGGATAAGGATGCGCAGCTTACGCTGAACGATGTGATGCAGCCTGCATTCCAGGCAAATTTTAAGCCTTACATACATGATATGCGCAGCTATGGCATCACCAACGCTGCTATATGGATCCATGCCACCTACAATAGCAAAGAAAGAACTTACCTGGTAGCGGAGTTCGCGAATATAGACAGCATTTTCCTGTATTACTTTGACAGCGGACGGCTTAAAACAATCGTTTCCGGCAGTCATTTACCGCTTAAGAACAAACGCTTTAAGGTACCCGGGTTTAGTTTTGAACTACCGGCTTCCAACGGGCAGCCCAAAGAATTCTGGGTACGCGTCCGTTCCGGTAATGCCGTGATCATCCCATTGGCCCTGACCACGCCGGAGGGCTTGCAGCGTTCCTTTATGGGTTTGTTTGTGATAGAACTGGTATACGCGGGTGTGGTACTGGCTTTATTCGCCTACAATCTTTTCCTGTATATCAGCCTGGGTACCCGCAACTACCTGTATTATCTCTGTTACCTGATCTGCTTCGTGGGCTTTGTATTGTTTTACCTGCGCGGGTTTCACGTGTTCCTGGGGCAAGCGTTATCCTACTTCATCAACATGAACGGGATCAGTTTTGTAGCCGTTACCTATATGTTCGCCATCCTGTTTTCCGTTTCTTTCCTGGATGGGAAAAAGCATGCACCCAGGCTGAGGAAAGCTTTATTCATACTCATCGGGCTGTTGTGGATCCCGGTTGTTTTCAACCTGGCCGGATACAGGCCGGGAGCCATCAAGATCCTGGAACTTTGCAGTTTCCTGCTGCCTTTTGCTTTTATCTACATGGCCGTTAAAGCCCTTAAGCAGCGCTACAAGCCTGCCCGGTATTTTTTAGCGGCCTGGAGTGTATTGCTGGTGAGTATGATGTTGTTTGCTACTGCCAATACAGGATTACTGCCTTTCCTGCCTTTCAGTTTCTGGACCTTTTACATCCTGCCGATTGCCTCTGCTATTGAAATGAGCCTGCTCTCCTTAGCACTTGGCAGTCATTATACAGAAATGAAAAGGGAAAAGATAGCGATGCAGGAGGCCATGCTGGCAGCCGTGGAAAAAGAAGTTACAGAAAGAACAAAAGAACTGAAAGAGAGCAATCATGTGAAAGATAAAATGCTGGGGATTATTTCGCATGACCTGAGAAAACCGCTCAACAACCTGTCCGGCATGCTGGACCTGGTGGAGCTGAAAGCCCTGTCTGCCGGGGAAATACAGGATTTCTCCCTCACCGTACGGCAGAACATCAAACATATTACAGGCACCATGAACAATATGCTCAACTGGTCCCTTTCCCAGATGAACCGCATAGAAACACGGCCTCAGAAGATCATCTTATATCCCTTCGTATTACAGATCATCGAAACCTACTGGTATGCCACGGATCAGAAGAACATTCACCTGAAGGCAGACATTCCTGAAGGCATAATGGTATTGGCTGACTTCAACCAGCTGAACCTGGTTGTGCGCAACCTGCTGGACAATGCGATCAAATTCACCCCCAAAGGAGGGATGATCCTCGTAGGTTGCAGAACTAGCGCTAAAACAGTGGAGCTGTATGTACAGGATAATGGCATGGGCATGCATCCGGAAGAAGTAGAAAGACTGCTCTCAGAGAACAGCTTCTATTCCACAGAGGGTACGGAAGAAGAAAAGGGAACCGGTTTGGGTTTACAGCTTTGTAAGGAATTCATTGTACGTAATGGCGGGGTATTGCAGGTGAAAACCGCGCCCGGTGAAGGTGCTGAGTTTTCTTTCTGCGTTCCGAGAGTATAATTAACTTTGCGGCATGCAAACATCCAAAGACCCTTTACATGGGATCACGCTTGAAATGATGGTTACACAACTTGCGGAGAGTTATGGATGGGCGGAGCTGGGGTACCAGATCCGTATCAACTGCTTTATCAGCAATCCCTCTGTTCAATCCAGCCTGAAGTTCTTACGCAAAACGCCCTGGGCACGTGCCAAAGTGGAGGAATTCTATAAGTATTCCCTGCTGGAAGGGAAACTGAAACAGCATTAATGTACGGCCTGGTTCTGCAGTGCTTCATGCGCCAGCCTGTTCTTTATAAACGCCCGCGGGGTTTTTCCGGTAACACTTTTAACACTGGTATTCAGGTGACTGGGGTGCACCTCCAGCAGATCTGCCAGCTGCTTTACTGTTTTCATGCGCAATTCCTGTCCCCGCATCACTTTGTCAGCTTCTTCTGCCAGCAATTGCAGAAAACGTTCTGTCACATGTGCCGCATCAGCAGTCGTTTTTAATTGCGCCATCTGATATTTGTAAGCCCTGTCTGCTTCTATCAGCATCATGTGCAGGTATAACCGCAACATCTCGGTATTATACTGAATGATATCATTGAATTCCTGGTGCAGTTTAATAAACAGGTCGCGGAAGATGGTTGCCTGTGCCGGGCTCAGCTGGAGTACCGGGTTGTTGAACAGCATATTATCCTGTAGTGCTTTGAGGTGTACAGCATTAAAAGCATAAAAAGAAGGATTGAAGATACAGTAGTAACCTTCCCGTTCTGCTGTAGTATCCTTCCATGAACTGACCTCTGCAGGTTTCAGGAACAGGATGCAATCCGCAACAGCGCGATAAGATTGCTCATGATAATGAAACTGGCTGCGCCCTTTGGTCAGCAGCAGTACCTTGTACAGATCGTTCCTGTTTGCCTCAAATGCCTGGTTGCCGGGGTATTCATCCAGCCGGAACACACTGAAATGTGCAGGCTCCGCAACTCTGATCTGCTCTGTATAAGAAAGCGGCAGATTGTGAGAAGGCGGTAAATAGGAGTTTCCTAAGTCAGCTAATTGGTATAAAGCCACCATTTGGGATTTCATAATGACTAAAGATAATTAATTATACTTTGAATTTATATTATCTTGCGGGCGTATCTGAAGAAAAAGGAGGTGTAATATGACCCATTGCAAACACACCCGGCAGGCTCTTTAGGAGCCTATACACCAAAGCGTCCCGGCGCTTTAATCACAACCTATTTATTGTAGTATTTAATTATTTTCCGCATGGATCTTAATTCAGCAAAGCTATGCCGTTACAACAACTGGGCTAACGGCAGGGTCTGTATGCATCTGAAAAGCCTGCCGGAGGGGCTGGTCTTTCAACAGGTGCAGAGTGTATTCCCTTCCATCTTCGATACACTGGTGCATATGTATGTAGTTGATACTGGATGGTTTGAAGTACTGGTTACACCGGATTATCAACCCTCAAAAGAGCGCATAGATCAACTGGTGGAAACCACAAAAGGATGCAGCCTCGAAGAAATGGAGGCACTGCTTGCCGGTATACAGGCTAAGTTCCTGGCCTTTGTGGAAACACAGGACATGAACAGCACTGTCTTTTATTGGGGAATGGATTTCCGCTATGGAGATATCATACAGCATGTAGTGAACCACGGCACGTACCACCGCGGCAATATTACCGCCATGTTACGCCAATTGGGGCATACGGGTATTCAGCAGGATTACTCGTTGTATCTGTATACGTTTAAATGAGAAAAGGCCCCCATTGTACAGGGGGCCTTTTTATTTCTTTTGCATAATGTACTGGCTGGGGCTCACGCCAAACTGTTTAATAAAATTCTTCCCAAAATGCGTTTGTGATTTGTAACCCGTCATCATAGCCACCTCGTAGATCTTGTATTGCTGGGTGGATAATAATTCCGCGGCTTTCTTCAACCGTGTGATATTGATCAGCTCATGCGGGGTAAGATCGGATATTGCTTTAATCTTCCTGTACAAACTGATCCTGCTCATGTTCACGTATTTGCAGAGATGCTCCACATCCAGTTCCGTATTTTCAATCTCTTCCAGGATGCAGTTGTAGATTTTTTCCAGGAAGGCTTCATCCTCGCGTGTGTGTGCAATGGTATTAATATGTACCAGGGGAGTATTGGCAAAATATTGCCGCACTTTATGCCGGTTACTGAGCAGGTTGGCGATCTGTACCTTCAGGTAGGCAGGAGAGAAGGGCTTTTCAATGTATGCGTCTGCCCCGATCTCCAATCCCTCTATTTTTGATTGTAAGGTATTTTTAGCTGTCAGGAGTATTACGGGTATATGGCTGATCTCAAAAGTGGTTTTAATGCGTTTACAAAGCTCAAAACCATCCATTACGGGCATCATCACATCACTGATCACAAGGTCCACCATTTCATGGTGCAGTTTAGCAATAGCCTCTTCTCCATTTTCTGCAGAGAGGATCATGTATTCTGCCTGTAAAATGGAGGAAACGAATTCTATGATCTCTTCATTGTCGTCGACTAATAAAATAACAGGTTGCATGGCGTTTCTTTAGTGGTTTTCGGTAATGCCCGGGATAGTAAGTATAAATGTGTTCAAGCCATCGTTCCGGTCAGCCACATATAATGCTCCTTTATGCAGCGTAGTGAGGGAGCGGCAGATAGATAAGCCGATGCCGGTGCCTTTCTGCTTCTCATTATTTTTCAGCCGCACAAAGGGTGCAAATATCTTTTCTTTCATTTCATCCGGTATCAGGTTCCCGTCATTGGAAACTTCCAGCGTGATCATGCCGTTATCGTTATCCCACAACCGGATCTTTATGAGCTTATCTGCATATTTCACGGCGTTGCTGAAAAGGTTGCTGAATATCTTATTGAGGCCTTCTTCATCCGCAAAGGCAAACACCGGCTGGTCTGGCACGGTAAGCTGGTACTGCAATTTTTTCTGTGCGGCAGGGATCTTAAAGTTCTCATAAGTGTCTTCCAGGATCTCTGTGATGTTCAGCCTGGAGAAATAGAGGCTGAAGCCGGTGGATTCTGTCTGCCGGAAGTCCAGCAACTGATTGGTGAGCTGCACCAGGCGGTTGGTATTCCTTTCCATGACCTGCAGGTGGTTCCTGTTGGCGATGATCTCTTCAGGGTTTTCAATGACCTGTTCCAATGGTCCTTTGATCAGTGTTAAAGGCGTATTGATCTCATGCGCTACATTCGTAAGAAAATCAACTTTAGCCTGGTAAAGTTCTTTCTCTTTTTTATGCTGCAATTCCTCCAGTTTACGTTTATGTTTCAGGGTCTGCCGTACATGGTAACGGTTGATGAAATAGTAACAACCGGATATCAATAGTAAGGCATACAGGAGGTAAGCCCAGGACGTAGCCCAGAAAGGCGGCTGGATCTCTATTTCAAGTGCGGCAGGATGTTCTCCCCGTTTATTGTTGTTGTCTGTGGTGGTCACCAGGAACTTGTACCTGCCGGGTTTCAGGTCTGTAAAATAAACAACCCTGTTGGTTTCCAGGTGGGTCCATTCCTTATCCAGCCCTTCCATTTTATAAGCATAGGAAATGGTTTCCGGTGCAGTGAAACTTAATGCGGCAAAGTCTATACTAAAAGACGCTTCATCATGTGGCAGTATCACCCGCTTTGCCAGCATGATCGCTTTTTTATCTTCCAGTGTAATGGCTTTGTTCTTTACATTAAACCCGGTGATGTAAACAGGTGCCACAAAAGTATCTTTAATGAAGGTATCCGGGTTGAAACTGATCATGCCTTTTACACTGCCTATATACATCTTCCCGTTCTTATCCTTGTAGCCGGAATTATAATTGAACTGATCGTTCAGAAGACCATTGATGCTGGTAAACACCTTGACTTCTTTAGTGACCGGATTCATGCACACCAGGCCTCTTGATGTGGTGATCCACATATTGCGGCTGTTATCCTGTAATACCTTAAAGATATAATCGCTGGGTAATCCATTGCGGGTGGTGTAACGGGAGAAGGTTTTTTTATCCGGGTTGAGTTTGCAAACGCCCTGGCCTTCTGTGCTGGCCCAGATGTTCTGGTCTGCATCCACCATTACACTATTCAAACTATTGCCGGCAAGGGAAGTAGAATCTTTTTCATCATACTGGTAATTCCCTTTTGCGCCGGTATGCGGATTATAATAGAATAGCCCCCTGTCTGAAGTGGCTACCCATATAGTGCCTTCCTTGTCCTCCGTAATACTGCGTTTATTGCTGAAGGGCACTTCATCTATGTTTGAGAAGTTATTAGCGGCCCTGTTGTATTTCACAAGATCGCGCCCTGTGCCCACCAGTATATCGCCTGTGCTTGTTTTGAAAAACGCTACAACAAAATTACTGGAGAAAGTGTTGGGGCCTGATTCAAAATGATTGATCAGCCTGCCGCTGGGGATGTCTACCACATCCACGCCTTTATCCCAGGTGCCTATCCATAGCTCATTGTCAATAGCCAGTAACCCGTGCACATTGGTATGGGATATTTTGCCGGGTTTAAGATGGGTGATCTTACCGGTGGCCAGTTCCATTTTACTGACTCCATTATCTTCGGTACCCACCCAGAGGTTGCCGTACTTATCCTCACAGATCTCCCGTACGGCATTACCGGTGATTGTATTATTGCTGTTGTCCGGGAAGTATTTCTGGAAGTAAGTGTATTGTTTGGGATAATAGTTCATACCACCAAAATAGGTACCTGCCCATATGCCACCTTCCTGGTCCCTGCGGAGGCAGTACACGGCATTGTCCGTAATGGAGTAAGGGTTATTGTATTCCTTGCGCAGGTTAATGATCCGCTTTGTCTGAAGGTTGTAGATGTAAATGCCGGATTCTGAAGCGATCCAGTATTCACTGCCGGTATTATGGATAATATCCCGCACATAAAGACTAACATTGCTGGGGTTACTGGTTACAACATCTTCATAAGTGTCTGTTTGCTCATCCAGTATTTTTAGTCCCTGTGCAGATGTGCCTATCAGTAGCCTGCCATCATGGGCAGCGTACAGCACATTGATGTCTCTTGTGCCTGCTTTGGGGGAGTGTTTATAAACATCATATTTCTTCAGGGCACCTGTGGCAGGATCAAACCTGAACAGGTCACCATTATATAAGGAGATCCAGAGGATATTGCTGTTGGTGATATGGAAAACGTCCACATTGTTCAGGTCTATAGGAGGAGTATAGTCCCGGGTGCTATCCTGCGCATGGTCATAACGGTATAGTTTTCCGCTGCTGATATACCATAATATACCCTGCGTATCGGCAGTAAGCCTGGAAGCAGTGGGAGGGATGGCTGCTGTGTCTGATTCAAAGCTCACGGTAGACGCATTGTATTTCTGGTAACCCCTGCCGGTACCTACCCACATCTGTCCTTTATTATCCTCCCGGAGGGTATACACGAAGTTGCTGGCTATGCTGCTGGGATCAGTTTCCACATGGCGGAACACTTTCCATACATGCCCGTCAAAACGGTTCAGGCCGTCTTTTGTTCCCATCCATATAAAACCACGATGGTCCTGCAGCACACAGAACACGGTGTTGTGAGAGAGACCATTCTCTACCTGGTAATGCCGGAAGTAATATTGCTGGGCCTTACTGTATTCGCTTGTCAGAAGAACGGCCAATAAGAATAACAGGTGTTTGAATTTCAACGTGGTTGATTTATTTGCGCTGCTCAAATATAATCTGTTGCGAACAATAATGTTACGTTTTGGCTAAAAAATGAAATAAATCGGCTAATGCTTCTGAAATGATTTTTATTTCTTTGGATAACGTTAATGAACTGATCTATACACAAACCAGAATCCATGATAGTAAAAGGATTGGCTGGGTACTATCCTTTTGTATTATGCCAAAAAAAATCGATGTCCACGTGATGAGGGATTGACCATAATTCCTGATGTTTTAATCTGACTATTTGATGAGCGTTTCCACGAACGGCTTAACCGGATGGCTATTGCTTCCACTAATCACCAAAATCAGTTTCACTTATGAACAACACTACACTAAAACCTTTACTCAACCCACTTCGTAGCAGTATGCTCTTACTGTTACTGGTACTCGCATCGCCTGTATTTTCACAGACCGGCCCCATCAAAATAACGGGTACTGTGAAGGACAGCACCGGCAGCCCGCTGCCGAATGTAACCATTTATGAAAAAGGCAGAACGAATGGAACTTTATCTACACCGGAAGGGAATTATACGATCAATGTGAGGGCCGGTGCAACGCTGGTGTTCACCATGGTAGGATTCCGAACACTGGAAGTGCCAATAGGAGAAAAAACAAATATACCGGTGCTGTTAAGTACATCCGCAACAGAACTCACCGATGTAGTGATTGTGGGATATGGCGCCACCAAGCGTAAATCCCTTACCAATGCCATCTCTACCATATCCGCTGCAGATATCGGCAACGTAAGGGGTGGTTCCACCACAAGTTCCACACTGGCAGGTAAAGTGCCAGGTGTGTCTTTCCGTATGCCGGATGGCCGCCCCGGTGCATCTGCCAACATACAGATCCGTAACCTGGGTAACCCTTTATACGTTATCGATGGGGTGCAGCAGGACGCCGGCCAGTTCAATAACATTGCATCAAACGACATTGAAAGCATCTCTTTCCTGAAAGATGCCGCAGCAGCCATTTACGGTGTGCGCGCAGCAAACGGTGTGGTAGTGGTGCAAACAAAAAGAGGCCGTGCAGGAGCACGCAGCTCCATTAACCTGGATGCCAGCACTGGTTTGCAGAACTGGACGCGCTTTATTAATCCGCTGACGAATTCATATGATTACATGAGCCTTAAAGCGGAAGCGGAAATGAACAAGGTGCTGCCTGTTGGTGCTAATCCCATTACCACCAATATCACACCCGCAGAACTGGAGAAATACAAGGCCGGAACAGAATATGGCTATCAGAGCTTTAACTGGAGGGATTTCATTGTACAGGGCAATGCACCGCTGAATGTATATAACCTCAACTTCACAGGGGGAACGGAAAACGTGACCTATTATGTTTCTGCTACACGTACTTTCCAGAATTCCGTATTGGGAAGGGAATATAAATTTACCAGAACTAACATTCAATCCAATGTTTCCGCTAAAGTGGCCAACGGGTTAAAGGTAGGCGCCAACGTGAACGGCAGGATAGAAACAAGGGAAAACCCCGGCGTACCAACAGGAGATGACTACTGGCAGGCACGTTTTGCCATTATCCGCAATACGCCGCTGGAAAGGCCTTATGCCAATGATAACCCCAATTACCTGAATGATATCAAACATAATGAAACCAACTGGGGATACCTCAATTATAAATATGCAGGCCGGTATAAAGACGACTGGCGTGTAATGCAGATCAACCTGGATGCAGACTGGGATATACCAGGCATAAAAGGCCTTAAACTTACAGGTTTGTATTCCTACTACCTGGCTGATCAGTTGCTTAATAACCATGAATACACTTACGACACGTATACTTATAATCCTGTTGATGAAAAGTATACAAGGACCGGGGGAAGTATTAATCCCTGGAGGGAACGGCGGCAGCGTAAAGTGATCAATCAGACTTCACAGATAAGACTGTCCTACGACCGGGATTTTGGAAAACACAGTGTGTCTGCCATGATCGTATCCGAACGTTTGCAGAGCCAGAACCTGGAGAACTGGATCCATGCGGTGCCTACTTCCAACCTGCTGCCGTTGATCTATTTTGCCACATCAGATACTTATACTGATATTGACACCAGGCAGGCCAGAACAGGTATTGCCGCCAGGATAAACTACACTTATGGTAACAAATATTTCCTGGAAGGTATCATGCGCAGAGATGCCTCTTATCTCTTTGCGCCTGGTTACCGCATAGGTTATTTCCCCAGCGTGTCTGCAGGCTGGAGGATCACGGAAGAGCCTTTCATGAAAAACCTGCTCGGTAATAATAAAGTACTGTCAGACCTGAAATTCCGTGGTTCTTACGGAATACTGGGTGATGATGGCGATGCGCTTGGCCTGGCTGCCTTTTCCTACGTAGGTGGTTATAACTACAACGTAGGTATGTCCATATTGGACGGCGTACCTGTGATAGGGGCTGAGGACAGGGGAGTGCCCTTTACCAATATTACCTGGCTGAAAAGCTCCATGTTTGATGTAGGTTTTGATTTCAGCCTGTTCAATGGTAAGGTTTCCGGTACTTATGATTACTTCTACAGGAAACGCACGGGACTGCGTGATACAAAAATAGACAGGCTGATACCATCAGAGTTGGGTTATAGCCTGCCAAATGAAAACCTCAACAGCGATGCCCGTTTCGGACATGAGTTTTCTCTCGGGTATAACGGAGATGCCGGCGAAGTGAAATACAGGATAGGCGGTAACATTTCCTATTCCCGCGAAAAATTCCTCACCGCTTACAGGCGTGTTTTCTTTAACTCCGTAGACCAGTATTATACTTCTGACCTGAACCGGCTGAGGGGGTTTGTATTTGGATTTGAAAACATCGGGCAGTTCACTTCCCAGGAGCAGATCAATAGCTATCCCGTGAATATAGACGGGCAGGGCAACAGAACATTACTGCCCGGAGACCTGATCTTTAAAGATGTAGATGGCGATGGCAGGATCACGGACAATGACCGCCGCCCGATAGGATGGGCTACCGGCTCACAACCGAATATCAGCATCGGCCTCCAGTTTGGCGCTACCTGGAAGGGATTTGACTTCACCGCTGATTTCTCCGGCGCTACACAATACACCTGGTTCCAGGAAAATGAGCTGAAGAATCCGTTTCAGAATGATGGTAACGTAAGCAAGATCTTTTTAGACCGCTGGCACCGTGCAGATCCGTTTGACCGGAACAGCGCCTGGATACCGGGTAAATATCCTGCTATCCGTTACAACGAAGGCGGTCACAGCAATACCCGCCCATCTTCTTTCTGGGCACATAATATCACTTATATAAGGGCAAGAACGATAGAGCTGGGATATACGATCCCTGTTTCGCTGGTGAGCCGAGCAAAGATGCAAAGAGCACGTTTCTATGTGAACACCTTCAACCTGTTCTCTATTGACAATGTGAGGGAATACGATATTGATCCGGAGGTGAATGATACGAACGGTCTGCAATACCCGCAGAATAAAGTGATCAACTTCGGTGTGAACCTGTCCTTTTAACGAAAACTTATTACTATCATCATGAGAAAGATATTATCCGTTACGATACTTACCGCCACCCTGCTGGGTTCTGGCGGTTGCAAAAAGGAAAGCGAATTCCTGAATGTACAGCCAACATCTATCCTCAGTAATGAGCAGGCTTTTTCTGATCCGGCAATAGTACTGTCTATCCTGGCCAACCTGTATAACCGCCAGCTGGATATTGCCACCATTAAAAACTGGGTGACAATGGCTGATTTCGGGGAAGCCTTTCCTTCTGCGAATGGGAACAAAAATATAGTTGAACGTACTGACTGGGGATATGGGGATTGGTCTAACTGGGACTACGGTTACATCCGCCAGCTGAATCTATTCATTGAAAGATGTAATGCCGCAACAGCCCTGTCTGAAGCCAACAAAAAACGTTTCCTGGCAGAAGCCCGTTTCCTGCGTGCGTATCATTATTTTGAAATGACGAAGCGGATGGGCGGCGTACCGCTGATCCTGGAATCCATGCAGTATGACTATAAAGGCGATCCCACCTATTTGCAACATCCGCGTGCCAAAGAATCAGCGATGTACGATTTTGTGATAGCTGAAGCGGAAGCTATCAAAGCAGACCTGCCGGCGGATGTAAATGTAAAATCAAGGGCCTCAAGAGGCGCCGCGCTTGCTATGCTTACACGCGCTGCATTATATGCCGGTTCTATTGCCAGGTATGGTGTGAATACACCACAACTGAGTTTACCTGGCGGGGAAACAGGGATCCCTGCTGAACAGGCCAATGCCTATTATACCAAAGCATTGCAGGCCGCCCAGGAATTGATGGGAGGTACTGCAGGGGCTTATGGCCTGTATCAAAAGAAACAGGACCTGGGAGAGAATTTTGCTTCCATCTTCTTTGATAAGGGTAATAACCCTGAAACGATCTTTATGGAAGACTTCAAGCTGAAGAGCGGAAAAGTACATGGTTTTACAACTGCCAACCAGCCAAGGTTCGGCGCGGAAGAAGAGGAAGGCGGCCGTACCAATCCATCCCTGAACCTTGTACATTCCTTCGAGAAGCTGGATAATACATTTGGCCCTCTGCCTGTAACAGATGCCGGTGGTAACCCCATCTACTATACGAATCAGCAGGACATCTTTGCCGGCCGGGATGCCCGCCTGGCGGGAACTGTTATGCTCCCTGGCACCAGCTTTAAAGGCAGGGCAGTAGATATCTGGGCCGGTTATATCCTGGCAGATGGCAGTATTGTTTCCGGCGATCAGCGGGGACAGTTCAAAACATTGCCGGGGACTACAACACCCGTGCAGGTGATAGGGTACGATGGCCCTATCAATGGCATGGAGTTTACCGCGCAATCCGGTTTCTATATCCGCAAGTACATTGATCCGGCCATCGGTTCCGGCTCAAGGGGTACAGGCAGTGAAGTGCCATTTGTGCGTTATCGTTTTGCAGAAGTATTGCTGAACGCAGCAGAAGCAGCCTTTGAGCTGGGGCAAACAGGTGTTGCCGCAGGTTATATGAACCAGGTGCGCGCACGTGCAGGCCTCATCATACCACTGGGAGCAGGAGATATCACGCTCGCGCGGATCATGCATGAACGCCGTGCAGAACTGGCTTTTGAAGGGCATATACTCTTCGATAACAAGCGCTGGAGAAGGGCACACATTGTCTGGGACGGCCAGGCAATGAACCAGGCAGATCTGCTCAATAATATAGGTACCGCCATGCAGAGGAATACACAGCCCTGGTCTTTATGGTCTTATAAGCTGCACAATCCAGGCAATCCCAATCACGGTAAATGGGTATACAGGATGCAAAGATCACCGGTGGTGACCGGCGCAAACCGCTTCCGCTTTGGTAATTACTATTCTAACATCAACAACGATATCCTGTCCAACAATCCCAAGATCGTTAGACAACCGAACCAGGACTAAACCGTAAAAAGCAACATCATGAAAATCATCATAGCCATACTCAGTTTTTCTCTTTTTCTATGCGCCTGCGACAAGGATAACTACGATCCTCCAACTGCCCAGCTGAGCGGAAAGCTTGTATACCAGGGAGAGGCGATTAACGTAGAATTCAACCAGGTGCCTTACCAGCTCTACCAGTTTGGTTTTGGTAAAACAGGCGCTGTAAGTAATACCTCCTTTACCCAGGAAGGTACTTACTCCGTACTGTTGTTCAATGGTACTTATAAGCTCCTGATCCCTAACGGACAGGGGCCCTTCATCTGGAAAAAACTACCCAGCGGTGCACCTGATTCCATTACGGTAACAATGAATGGCAGTCAGCAGCTGGACCTTGAAGTAACGCCGTATTACATGATCAGAACACCACAGATCACAGCGGCGGGTAACAATGTTACGGCTACTTTCAAAGCGGAAAAGGTGATCACAGATGCTAATGCAAGGAACATTGAGCGCGTGAACCTTTATCTCAATAAAACAACTTTTGTATCCGGTAACGGTAATTACAATGTAGCGCAGGTAAGCAGAACAGGCGCGAACATTACTGATCCGAACAATATTTCTTTAACAGTTGCAGTTCCTGCAATTGTACCTGCACAGAATTATATTTTCGCCCGCATCGGTTTAAAGGTAGCCGGTGTGGAAGACATGATCTTTTCACCCGTTGTTAAGCTGACACTGTAATACAACAGCGCATTATCTCTCGGGAGGTAATGCGCTTTTATTCTCTATATTCTAATTGACTAATTAAAAAAGACGGAACGAATGAAAAAACAGTTTATGTTATTGATGGTGCTGGCGGCAGCATTACAGGCCTCAGCACAAAAATGGACAAAAGAAAAGGCAAACGCGTGGTACAGTAAAGTAGCCTGGGGCGCAGGTGCAGATTTTCTGCCCGCTACAGCTATTAACCAGCTGGAGATGTGGCAGAAAGAATCGTTTGATCCCGCTACCATTGACCGTGACCTTGGTTATGCAGCAGGGATAGGTATGACCTATATGCGGGTATACCTGCATCACCTTGCCTGGGAAATAGACAAGGAAGGATTTAAAGACCGCATGAAGCAATACCTCACTATTGCGAACAAACACAAGATCAAAACCATCTTCGTGTTCTTTGATGACTGCTGGAATGATACCTACAAAGCAGGTACCCAGCCAGCTCCCAAACCGGGCATCCACAATTCAGGCTGGGTGCAGGATCCCGGCGTAGTACAGGTAGATCACGCTTTACTGGAAACATACGTGAAAGATATCCTCACTACTTTCAAAAGTGATAAACGCATTTTACTGTGGGACCTGTACAATGAACCCGGTAATTCAAAACATGGCAATAAAAGCATGCCACTGTTGCAAAAAGTGTTCAGCTGGGGTTGGGCAGTAAGACCTGATCAACCGCTTTCTGTGGGTGTATGGAAATTTGATCTGAAAGAGCTGAGCCAATACCAGTTAGACAACTCAGATGTGATCACTTACCATGATTACCAGACCGATAAAAAACATTTTAAAGTCATTGATTCTATACTGGCGCCAAGAGGCCTGCCGGTCATTTGTACAGAATACATGGCCAGAACGAACGACAGCCGCTTTGAGAATATTCTTCCGGAGCTGAAAAAGAGAAAGATCATTGCGATCAACTGGGGGCTTGTGGCCGGTAAATCCAATACCATTTATGCATGGAACACACCTATTAAAGATGGCAGTGAGCCACCGGTTTGGTTCCATGATATCTTCCGCCAGGACGGTACGCCCTACAGGCCTGCGGAAACGGCGTTAATTAAATCACTAACCACGGGGAAATGAACGATAACAAGAAACTATTCTGGGGTTGTTTTACCGTATTAGTAGCTTCTGCATTTGGCTTTGTATTCCGCTCCTTTCTGATGGACGGGTGGGGGATACAGTTCGGGCTCAGTAAAACACAACAGGGAGAGATCTTTGGTGTGAGTTTCTGGCCATTCGGTATCAGCATTGTATTGTTTAGCCTGATCATAGATAAGGTAGGATATAAAAGCGCCATGATCTTTGCTTTTGCCTGCCATTGTGCTTCCGTAATACTCACCATACTGGCTGATGGTTACTGGATGTTATATATCGGTACGCTGTTATTTGCCTTAGGCAATGGCGCTGCTGAAGCGGTGGTGAACCCGGTTGTTGCCACCATGTATCCTAATGAAAAAACCAAGTGGCTCAACATCCTGCATGCCGGCTGGCCTGCAGGGATGGTGCTGGCTGGTTTATGCGGCATCTTTATGATGCACTATACTTTCCCATGGGAAGCCATCATCGGCGTTATTCTTTTGCCTGTGTTGGTATATGGTTTTCTCATTTTCAAACAGCAATTTCCTGTAAGCGAGCGCGTGGAAGCAGGGGTCAGTTATCTTGAAATGGTGAAGGAAGTAGGTATTGTGGGGATCTTCATTATCGTATCTCTCTGCACCTTCCAGGTAGGCAGCCTGCTGGAATGGTCGCTTACCGGCAAGATTGTGATCACCCTGGCCATCACAGGCATACTGGCCTTTTTCGTAAGGTCATTAGGCCGCCCGATGTTCATTCTGCTGTTACTGATCATGATCCTGCTGGCTACCACGGAACTGGGAACAGACAGCTGGATCACAGACCTGATGACGCCTGAAATGGCGAAGGTGGGTTTGAAAGGAGGATGGGTATTGATCTATACTTCCCTGATCATGGCCATACTAAGATTTTATTCAGGGCCCTTTGTACATCGTTTTTCTCCATTGGGTTTACTGGCAGCCAGTGCATGCATCGCATGCATTGGCTTACAGTTCCTTTCTTATTCAACAGGTTTACTCATCATAGTTGCCGCCACCGTATATGCGCTGGGCAAAACATTCCTTTGGGGTACCATGCTGGGCGTGGTGGCAGAACAATTCCCCAAAGGCGGTGTGCTTACCCTGAATTTTACAGGGGCTGTAGGGCAGGTAGGCGTTGGGGTGATCGGCGCAGTGATACTGGGATTTGTGCAGGATAAACAACTGGATGCCAACCTGGCCATGTACGATCAAAAGAACAGCACCGCTTTGCACAGTACCTATGTTACAGAGCAAAAGACCAGTTTATTCGGTATTTACAAAGTGATCGATCCCGTGAGGATCCTGGATGCTTCCCCTGAAACCCTGCGGACCATTAAGGACGTAAAGGAAGAGGCAAAGAAAGATGCACTGAGAACAGTATCCCTGTTCCCGGTGATCATGCTGGCCGGCTATGTTTTTATGATCCTCTGGTTCAGATCAAAAGGCGGATATAAGGCGGTGCTACTGCGACCGGTAAATAAGTAAAATAAAAGACATGAAGAAAGTAATTGTTTTATTGATCACAGGATTGTTGTGCGCTTTTTCCCGGGACGAAGGCAGGAGAGCGGAGGTATTGTTCTTTGGAAAGGAGAATAAAACCCAGCATGCATCCTGGCTGGCCACCAAGTTATTCAAGAGCGGGATCAATCTCACTTATTCTGAAAAACTGGATAACCTGGAACTATACGATGGATTGATCATTAATGCACCCTTAACACCTGTGCAGGAACAGAAAGTGAGGGCTTTTGCAGAAAGCGGCAAAGGGCTGGTATTACTGGATGTTGCAGGCAAAAGTTACAAAGGCCGCGTATTCCGCGCTGGTAAAGCGGAGGAAAGTGATTGGAAAACCAATACCTTTCTCAACAAAATGAGGGATAGCATCCTCTGGACATTAGGAGACGGTGTAAAGCAAAAGATCCTTGCAGCCAACATTCCGGACGTGGATATCTATAACTCGGATACCATTGCGGATTATACCCAAAGATACCTCGTTCCCAAAATGCAGGAAGCCCTGCAGCCCGCGCAATCCAATAAGCTCACACAAGTGCCCGCCGGTTTTGAGATGCAGCTATTTGCACAGGAACCGGATATCACCAAACCCATTGCCATGGCATGGGATGAAAGAGGCCGCCTGTGGATCGTTGAAACAGTTGACTATCCTAATGCATTTACGGAAGTAGACAGCGTGGCAAATGACCGCATCAAGATCTGTGAGGACACAGACGGTGACGGCAAAGCAGATAAGTTCACCATCTTTGCGGACAGCCTGAACATCCCCACCAGCATCACTTTTGCAAATGGCGGTGTGATCCTCGCCATGGCGCCTAATTTCCTGTTCCTGAAAGATACTAACGGAGATGATAAAGCAGATGTGCGTACCGTGATGTTCACCGGCTGGGCTAAACAGGATACGCATTCCGGCCCATCCAACCTGCAGTATGGTTTTGATAACAAGATCTGGGGTGTAGTGGGTTACTCCGGCTTCAACGGCACCATCGATGGTAAACCACAACGTTTTCCGCAGGGTGTATATCATTTCAAATCAGACGGAACAGACTTTGAATTCCTGGGCCGCACTTCCAATAACACCTGGGGGCTGGGCATCTCTGAAGATAACAACGTATTTATTTCCACCGCCAATAACACACACAGCGCATACTATTCACTCCCTTCCTGGCATATGCTGAGAAAGGTAGCAGGGCAGCCTTCCGTAGACCCCGTTCAGAAAATTGACGGGCACTATGATGTGCATGCCATGACGCCCAATCTCCGCCAGGTGGATGTGATGGGCGGTTTTACCTCTGCCACAGGGCATCACCTGTATACCGCACGTAACTTCCCTAAAGAATACTGGAACCGTATTGCTTTTATCTGCGAACCAACCGTCCGCCTCGTACACCAGGCCATTATGGAGCCGGATGGGGCAGGATTTAAAGAGAAAGATGGCTGGAACCTCTTAGCCAGTTCTGATGAATGGTTTGCGCCTGTACAGGCACAGGTAGGGCCTGATGGAGCAGTATGGATAGCAGACTGGTACAATTTCATCATTCAGCATAATGTGTTTGTAAAAGAACAGGCACCTCGGGAAACCGTATTGCCTTTTACAGATCAACCGCATGGTAAAGGCAACGCTTTCGAGAGCAAATTGCGTGATTCTGTACACGGAAGGATCTACAGGATCGTACATAAAGATGCAAAGCCCTACAAACCTCTGCAACTATCCGTACAGGATGTGCCGGGGCTTGTAGCCGCTTTGTCCAACGACAACATGTTCTGGCGCATGCACGCACAACGCCTGCTGGTAGAATCCAGGGCAATAAGTGCCATCCCTTCCCTGTATAAGATCATCAACGATCAAAAGGTGGATGAAGTTGGCCTGAACAGCCCTGCTGTACATGCTTTATGGACCCTGCAGGGCCTGGGAGAACTGAATGCTGCTTCTCTGGTGGTAGTGAACAAAGCGCTGAAACACCCTGCTGCCGGCGTACGCAAGGCGGCGCTGGAAGTATTGCCACACAACAATAAAAGCGTTGCTGCCATTTCACAAAGCGGTGTACTGAACGATCGTAACCTGCAAACAAGGCTTGCTGCATTCCGTGCGCTGGCAGATTATCCTGCTTCTCCGCAGATTGGTGCACTCCTTTACAAAGCTTCACAGGTGGCGCAGAACAGGAAGGATCCCTGGCTGGCCCGCGCGCTTTTTGCAGCGGTGATCACCCATGAACAGGGATTTTTAGCTGTAGCTGATCCCGCTTCTCCCTACGTGAAAGCATTGCAACAGGCTACCTATTCCCTGGAGCGTGGCAGCATGCCTTTAACGCTGGATGTTACCGGCAAAGAGATCACTATAGAAGCATTGCTCAATAAAAGAGAGAACCGCGCCGGCCTGGAAGGTCCGATCGTAGCACATGGCGATAAAGAGAATGGATATGCACTGTTTGTTTCCCAGGATAAGCTTACAATGGTGCTGAACCAGAAAGGGATTGCTTATAGCGCAACTACTACGGAGCCACTTCCTGAAAAGATGGAAATAAAGGCACAGTTGCTGAAAACAGGGCAGATCCGTATTGCCATCAACGATGTAGTAGCTGCTACCGGCAAAGCACCCGGTTTATTCACCACAGCTTTAACTGTACCTGTACGCACAGGAGAAGATCTGCCGGAGCAACAGCGTGTGGCAGCATATTCCGGCAGGTTGAGGGGAGATCTGCGCAATGTATCGCTGTCCCTGAATAAGTCTGGCAACGAAGGCACTACCGCCGCCATTCCTTCTGTTGTAATAGATCTGAAAGTAGTGAAGGATATTATGCAGTATGATAAAAAACGTATTACGGTAAAAGCCGGGCAGCAGGTAACCATCCGACTGGAAAACCCGGATGGCATGCAGCATAACCTGCTCATCATTAAACCCGGTACACTACCTGTTGTGGGCGCTGCGGCGGATGCCATGGTGAGAGATCCCAAAGCATCGCAAATGCAGTATGTGCCCAAAGTATCGCAGGTATTACATGCAACCAGGTTATTAAATCCAGGAGAAACCGTGAGCCTGAAATTCACCGCACCCAAAACACCGGGAGAATACCCCTTCGTATGTACGTTCCCGGGGCATTGGAGAGGTATGAATGGTATTATGGTCGTAACTAAATAAACACCCTTCTTTTATGAAACTATTGAAACTCGTTACATTATTGCTGCTGCTTGGCAGCGCTTCATTTGCCCAGATCCGCGTATTGATGGTGGGCGGTGGAAGCTCTCATGATTTTGACAAATGGTATAAAGGAGCAGATGCCGCTACGCTGGAGCGCGATGGACTTGCTACAGTTACTTATACTGACAAGCCGGAAGAGATCCTGCCGCAGCTGAAGAACATAGATGTGCTTTTCCTTTGCAATAACCAGCCGTTGAAAGATACCCTGCTGCGCCAGGGCATCTTTGATTTTGTGAATGCAGGAAAAGGACTGATCCTCGCGCATGCCGCACTATGGTATAACTGGCAGGACTGGCCGATGTATAACTTCAAACTGGTAAGCGGCGGCAGCCGCGGGCATGCCAGGTATGGAGAGTTTACGGTAAATATCAAGGACGCCAAACATCCTGTAACAAAAGGTGCGGTTAAGAAATTCAGCCTGAAGGATGAACGTTATTATTACATACCAGACCCTGCCGGCCCTGGTATTAAAGTACTCGCTTCCACAGAGCCGGATAGCGAAGGCAAAGTGTTCCCCTCTTTATTTGTGGTGAAACATCCCAAAGCACGTATTGTGGGTTTTGCTTTGGGGCATGATGCCGCATCACATGAATTACCGGTGTACCAGACGATTCTCCGTAACGCCGTTAAATGGACTGCTAAAAAATAATCTCTAATAATAAATCAGCATTGCAATGAAACAGATCACTGTAGTTATCGTAGGCATGGGCTTTGGAAAGGAATTTATACCTATCTATCAACGTCATCCTGCCATTAAAAGAGTAGGCATTTGTACGCGTAACCGTAAAACGCTGGATGAACTGAAGGCTAAATTCAACCTTGATGAAGATTTGTTATTTACGAATTATGAGGATGTGCCTAAACGGGAAGATGTGGATGCTATTCACATTGTAACACCTGTTCCGGAACATGCAAAGATGACGCTGGCTTCCCTGAATGCCGGCAAACATACCGCCTGCACCATTCCCATGGCCATGACGGTGGAAGATTGCGCCGCCATTGTAGCTGCCAAAAGAAAAGCAAACAAAGTATACATGATGATGGAAACCGCACTGTATACCCGTGAGTTCCTGTATGGCCTGCACCTTGCAGAAACAGGGCAATTGGGCCGTATCCAGTTTGTACGTGGTTCACATATACAGGATATGAGTATGGACGGATGGGATGAATACTGGAAAGGTTTTCCGCCAATGCTGAATGGCACCCATGCTATTTCGCCTTTGCTGCGTATCAATAACACTAAAGCAGAATCCGTGGTTTGCCATGGCTCCGGCAGGTTAAGCGATGACCTCGCCAAAAGATATAATGCACCTTTTGCAGTGGAAACAGCCACTTTCACCTTAAAAAACTCAGACGTTGTAGCTGAAGCTACCCGTTCTCTTTTTGATGTGGTGCGCCAGTACCGTGAGAGCTATGATGTATACGGCACTAAAATGTCTTTCGAATGGGAGCAGTTGCAGGATGAAGAACATGTAATATTTGATGGGGGAGAGAATGCCAGCAGGATAAATGTACCCGATACGGATGCTATGCTGATACCTGAAATAGCCCACTTCACCAAACGGGAAAAAATAGACGATCCTAATCACGTATCCTTCTTACAGGGTGCAGGTCATGGAGGATCACATCCGCACCTGGTACAGGAGTTCCTGGCGGCTATTGTGGAAGGAAGAGATTCTGCCGTTGATGCCCATATCGCAGCGAATTATACCTGTGCGGGCATTTGCGCCCACGAGTCTGCCATGAACAATGGGAAACGCATCCATATTCCTGATTTTGAAAAATAGAGCTATGCTGTTTGGCGCGAGTACATTTATATGGGTTTCTCCTTTTTCCACTGCTTCTTTTCACCTGCTGCCAAAGATCAAAGATGCCGGTTACGACATCATTGAAGTAGCGGTAGAAGATGCAGCGATCATTGACTGGGATGAATTGATGGTAAGAGCAAAAGACCTTGGCCTGAAGATCACTATCAGTGGTGCTTTTGGGGAGGACAGGGATATCTCCGGTACAGATTCCCGCATCCGCTACCAGGGCCTCCGGTATATTGCCGATTGCGTAGCCATTGCCGCCAAAGTAGGCAGCCCCGTGTTTAGCGGGCCTGTTTATTCAGCTGTTGGTAAAACAAGGATCGTTTCCCCGGAGCAAAAGAAACAGGAAAGGGAATGGTGCATTGAGGGCTTAAAAGAGTCCGCCAAAGTAGCCGCAGATCATGGTGTGGTAATTGGCCTGGAACCGCTCAACCGCTTTGAAACGGATATGATCAATACCGTGGACCAGGCGCTGGAGCTGGTGAAAGAAGTGAATAACCCGCACCTGCAGGTCTCGCTGGATACTTTTCATGCGAATATTGAAGAAAAGAATATACCCGCCGCTATCAGAAGGATTGGTAAAGACCTGCTTTGCCATATCCAGGGAAATGAAAGCGACCGGGGTACGCCGGGCACTGGTCATCTGGACTGGGCCGGCATCAAAGAAGCGCTGGTAGAAATAGGGTACGAAGGGGCTATTGTGCTGGAAACATTCGGCGCACCCTCCGAAGCCCTTGCAAAAGCAGCCTGCATCTGGCGGCCGCTTGCCAATAGTGCAGATGAGCTGGCGATTGAAGGCGCGAAGTTTTACAGAGCAATGTATTCGTGAATCAATAGTCAATTAGAATGAAAAAAGCCTCCGGTTCTCCGGAGGCTTTTCTTATAGGTTGGCATCATCGGCGCGCTTGTTATAGCAGGCAATTACCAGCCGCCACCACCGCCGCCGCCGCCACCACCACCGGAAGATCCGCTGCTGCTGCTTCCTGAACTCCAACTGGAGCTGCCGCTACTGCCACTGCTGCTGCCTGAGCTGCTGGAAGGAGGTGTAGGATCAATCTGCGCATGTGATACGGAAGAAACAAAAGCAGTGGAGAAACGGTTGTAATTATGGATCTCGTTACCTGCATACCATTCCGGTGTATAGTTGGCCTGCGTTAGTACGTCCTTGAATTTTTCTCCCCATGCGTTTTCCAGTCCTAAGGCAATGGCATAAGGCAATAGCCTTTCAAACAGTTCCGGTGTTTTTTCTGGTGGCGTAAGCATGTCCAGCCTGTCTTCCTCCGCTGTTTCCATATACATTTTAAATCCTTCGATCGCTGCTGATTTTTCCGCACCCAAAGGAGTAGGGGCTTTGATCAGATAGATGTATGCTACATATCCTGTTACAACCGCACCAAGGAACACCAGCGATAACGGGGAAAATCCCGCCAGGAACTGTACCAGGAAGATCAATGGTGCAAACAGGAATAATCCGCCCCCTATCAGAAATGCATAGCCGGCGCAACCTTCCTTTATCATTTTTACACCGGTAAAGAGCAGCACGCTTCCTACGGCCAGAAAAGGTACAATGAAAAGAATGGGGAATGCATCTTCTCCATTGCTGAGGAACAGGTAGAGTGCCAGAACTGCCAGTAACATTAAACCACCATATACAATAAGCCTGATATTGGAGCGGTAATAGGATTTGATATTGAATTGCCCGGTAATGGAGCTGGTGAACGCCGAACGCGCTGCAGAAAACTTTGCATGGTTCTTATTATTCACCCTGATATTCTCTTTGTTGCGCAATAATTCTGAATAGATCTTCTGCTCTTCTACCGGCAGGATGGTGTGTGCCGTTTTGCCTTTTTCAATCACGTAATCCTCTTTGTCTTCATCTTTGATGTGGATCACTTTTTTCACCGCCATGTCTACCAGTGCTGCCGTAAATGACTTGTTGCCGGTCTGCCGGGTATAGAGGTAAGCGATCGCAGCAGGAGAGAGGTTATCCGGTGGCTCGAATGTTGGTACTACCACAGGTTTGCGCGGGTCTACACCATATCTGCGCCAGGTATAAAAGAAGAAGCCGAACAGGATGGCCAGGAAGGGTATTTCTTTGTAGTCATTGAGAAAACCTAATACACGCTCACCAATGCCGGGCGGCGGTGGTCTTTTTATCAATCCCATGGGAAAAGCTACCGCAATGGTGAAACCATCTCCGGGGTTCAACACCTGGTTGCAGGTGAAGGTTGGTTTACCCAACGAGTCATATGCTACAGAACAGTTTGTTTCCTTTGAACCAAACGGGCCGGTATAACAGGCGGTGCGTTTGATGCCGGCGCCGGAAGGTAAGGTTACAGATGCAGAAGCTTTGATAATAGGCAGGCTCCAGTCGTTCCCGGTTACATTCCAGTAAAGTTCATCAAAGTCCTCAAAGAACCCGATGTGGCCCCTGGTTTCATAGTGAATGGCATATTCGTATACGCCGGGATCCAGGTCAACATCTTTATCACCGATCCTGATCTTTGTGTTTTCGCCTTCATTTAACGTTACATAAGGTTCCTGCTGGCCGTTTTTAGTGACCTCATGAACGGTAATGTCTACCCGTTTTTTATGGCCATAAATATCTTTCCGGTAAACGGGGATGGTTCTGAAAATGCCTTTCCTGATCTGATCCCCTGCAGCAAATACTTTGATATGCTCCGTGATCGTAATGAGGCCGGTAGTATCGATAGTGATGGCTGCATGAAAGGAGAGGATCTCTTCTGCATGGTATTCCTCCTGGGCCTGCGCACAAGCAGTGGCAGCAAGCATTGCCAGGAATAAAAAGAATTTCTTCATAAGCGGGTTATTGGAAAGAAACAAGGGGTCTTTCCCGATGGGAGTTATCTTCTATTTCAAAGAATTCGCTTTTCTCAAACTTGAACATGCCGGCAACAATATTGGAAGGGAAACTTTCTACGAGGATGTTATTCTCCCTCACCGTGCCATTATAGTAGCGGCGGGCAGATTCCAGGTTATTCTCTATGGCAGACAGTTCTGCCTGTAATTCCCGGAAGTTTTCACTGGCTTTCAGATCAGGATAATTCTCCGCTATGGCAAATAAGGAACCCAGCGCACGGGTGAGCCCGCTTTCAGCCTGTGCTTTTTCAGCGGTGGAGCCTGCATTCATGGAAGCAGTACGGTAACGTGTCACTTCCTCCAGGGTGCTCTTTTCATGTGCAGCATATCCTTTTACTGTTTCCACCAGGTTCGGCAGCAGGTCGTACCTCTTTTTGAGGCTAACGTCAATGCCGCTCCAGGCTTCCTTTACAAGCGTTCTTTTACTAACCAGCTTGTTGTAGAGAGATACTGCCCATAGCCCGATGATAACAACAACGGCCAGTATGACAATTGTAGAAGTACCCATAGTGAAAATTTACCGGGAAATTAATCGAAATATTTGATTCGCGGTACCCGAATTCATTTCCCTACATTTGTGGATCGTATGTCTTTATTCATCACATCACTTAATTCAGGGAGTAACGGAAACTGCTACTATGTCGGAAACGACAACGAGGCCGTGCTGATCGATGCAGGAATATCCTGCCGCGAAACGGAGCGGCGCATGCAGCGGCTGGGGCTGTCCATGCAAAAGGTGAAGGCGGTGTTTATTTCACATGAACATATAGACCATATTCGCGGGGTGACCGTGCTTTCCAATAAATACCAGCTGCCGGTTTACATTACGTCAGATACATTAAAACATGGCGGCCTGCAATTAAAGGACCACCTGGTTTCACCTTTTAGTATACAGGACCCCGTTAATATTGGGAAACTCAGTGTGAAGGCGTTCGCCAAAGAACACGATGCCGCAGAACCACATAGCTTTACCATCACACAGGAAGCTGTCACCGTAGGCGTATTCACGGATATCGGCGTGCCCTGTAATAACCTCGTTCATCATTTCCGGCAATGCCATGCCGCATTCCTGGAAGCAAATTATGATGAGGTGATGTTGGAAAAAGGCAGGTATCCTGTTTTTCTGAAGAACCGGATCCGCGGAGGCAAAGGCCACTTGTCCAACACACAGGCACTCACACTTTTTACCAATTGCCGCCCGGAATTTATGAGCCATCTGTTATTATCCCATCTTTCCAGGGATAATAATGATCCGCAGCTGGTGCAGTCTTTGTTCGATCAGCATGCAAATGGTACGCAGATCATTGTGGCTTCCCGCTACCAGGAAACAGCGGTATACCATGTTACGGGCGCTCCGGTGGAAAGGGCGGAACCTGTTACCCTCCAGGTTACCAGTGCTCCGGTGGAAAGGTCGGAACCTGTTACCCTCCAGGTTACCAATGCTCCGGTGGAAAGGGTGGAACCTGTTACCCTCCAGGTTACCAGTGCCCCGGTGGAAAAGTCGGTACCCATTGCCAACAGGATAAAAGCCCTCCCGGAATCCAAGGCCAACCGCAGCCGCAGATCAGCATCCCGGAACGATGGTATTTCACAATTAGAATTATTTCATTAATTTAGTCCCATAAACAGGAAATGGTGTCTTCCTGACCCAACCGCTTCTCCGAAGCTAATGGCGCCTACAAATTAACACTGGCCCCTGCCGGTTAAAAAAGTTATTTGTAGGTATGAAAAAATCCTTTGAACATTTCTTAATCGCACGTCATCTCCTGTACTGGACGGTATTGGCAATTCCTGTATCCATAGTAGCCGGCTCACTCGTAGCCTTATTCCTCTGGTTGCTGGACCTGGTTACCCGGTTCCGCTGGGAACATGAATGGTTACTTTATCTATTGCCCCTTGCAGGGATCGCGATCCATTTCCTTTACAAGTTATGGGGCAAAAATGCAGAAGCAGGGAATAACCTCATTATGGAGGAGATCCATGAACCGGGTGGTGGTGTACCGGCCCGCATGGCACCATTGGTACTTATCACCACATTGATCACGCATTTATTCGGAGGTTCTGCCGGAAGGGAAGGAACCGCAGTGCAGATCGGCGGCAGCATGGCGCAGTTATTAGGCAAATGGTTCCGCCTCTCTAAAGAAGATATCCGCATTATACTGATGATGGGTATTGCCGCAGGCTTCGGTGCTGTATTTGGCACCCCGCTCACCGGTGCCATCTTTGCCCTGGAAGTGATCGCAACCGGAAGGATCAAATACAACGCCCTGGTGCCCTGCCTCATCGCCAGTTTGTTTGCAGACATTGTTTGCAGTGCCTGGGGCATTCATCATACCATCTACCATATCAATAGCACAGCGTTTAGCCGCTTTGATTATGTATTAATAGCAAAAGTGGTGCTGGCGGGTGTAGCCTTTGGACTGGCCGGTTACTTATTTGCAGAAGCTTCTCATGGGGTGAAAACATTGGCCAACCGCAGCATTAAAAGCCATAAATGGATGATCCCCGTAGTGGGAGGAGTAATGATCATAGCCCTCACGTTTATTGCAGGGACCAACGATTATCTCGGTCTGGGCGTTACCGCTAAGTCGCCGGATGGCATTTCTATCGTGAATGCTTTTCAAAAAAACGGCGTTACCTCCTGGAGCTGGCTCTGGAAGCTGGTATTTACGGCGGTTACTTTGGGGATGGGATTTAAAGGGGGAGAAGTAACACCCCTGTTCTTCATAGGTGCAGCACTGGGCAACACCCTGGCCATTTTAACCGGTGCACCGGTAGATCTCTTTGCCGGCTTAGGTTTTATTGCCGTATTCGCCGCTGCTACCAATACCCCCATCGCCTGTACGATCATGGGAGCAGAACTATTCGGCACGGATCATATCCTGTATTTCGCCATCGCCTGCTTCACTGCCTATTATTTCAGCGGGCGTTCAGGGATCTATTCCGCACAGCGGGTAGCCGTTACCAAACTGGGAAAATAACTTAATAATAGGGTAACATTACATGTAGGATATTTACAGATTCCCAATAAAATCCGGATAAATGAAACACCTGGCATCCTTTATTTTTTGTTTAAGCACACTAGTGACAACAGCTCAGCAGGTTAAGCTGGATGATCAATTGAACCAGGGCCGGGTAAGGCTTCCTAACGGATGGCATCTTTCTCCCGCCGGCCGTTCCCTGAAACTGGGAGATCTGCCTTTGAACATGGCGGTTTCTCCGTCAAAGAAATGGATAGCGGTGACCAATAACGGGCAAAGTGTGCAAAGCATTCAGTTAATCGATACTAAAACCGAAACCGTGCTGGATAATGTGGTGATTCCCAAATCATGGTATGGCCTTAAATTCAGCGCCAATGAAAAATACATCTATGCTTCCGGTGGCAATGATAACAGGATACTTCAGTACGAGATCATTCAACATAAACTGCGTTTAAAAGACAGTATTATCCTGGGTGAAAAGTGGCCAGTGAAAATATCTCCGGCAGGAATTGAAATAGATGATGCGGCGCAGTTGATGTATGTGGTGACGAAAGAAGATAATGCGTTGTACGTGATCAGTCTCATTGATAAAAAGACCCTGTACCGGCAGGAACTGGGTGCCGAAGCCTATACCTGCTTACTATCCCCCAAAAAGAATGAGCTATATATTTCTTTGTGGGGAGGAGATAAGCTATTGGTACTTGATACCAGGCAGAGAAAGACCATTGCCACTATAGCCGTAGGCGATAATCCGAATGAACTGCTGCTTAATAAAAAGGGCAATTATTTGTTTGTTGCCAATGCGAATGATAATAGTGTTTCCGTGATAGATATAAGATCACGTAAAATAAAGGAGGTGCTGAATGCAGCATTATACCCTGATGCTCCTGCTGGCTCAACTTCTAACGGACTTGCATTGTCCACTAATGAAAAGACCTTATATGTAGCTAATGCAGACAATAATTGCCTCGCTGTATTTGATGTGGCGGAGCCGGGGCGAAGCAGATCAAAGGGGTTTATACCAGTAGGATGGTATCCCACCAACATTAAAGTGATCGGTAAAAGGATCTTTGTTTCCAATGGAAAAGGCTTTTCTTCTTTTGCAAATCCTAACGGCCCCAATCCTGTGAAGCCACAGCAAAGGGTCACCCGCCATGAGGGCGATGCTGTTGCACCAAAGCAGGTGGAATATATCGGTGGCCTGCTAAAAGGCACGATGTCTGTGATCGATGAACCGTCAGATGCAGACCTGGCAATATATTCCGGGGCTGTGTATATGAACACGCCTTATTCTAAGGAAAAAGAAACCGTTTCTTCCGGTGAGGCAGGTAATCCCATTCCTATGAAGATCGGTGATCCCTCACCTATAAAACATGTTTTCTATGTCATCAAGGAAAACAGAACGTATGACCAGGTATTGGGTGATATGCCGGAAGGGAACGGCGATACCAGCTTAGTGTTGTTCGGAGAAAAGATCACCCCCAATCAACATAAGCTGGCCCGGGAGTTTGTGCTGCTGGACAATTTTTATGTAGATGGAGAAGTAAGTGCAGACGGGCATAACTGGAGTACTTCAGCACATGCCACAGATTTCCTGGAAAAGAACTGGCCAACCAGTTATGGTGGCCGTGGAGGTACTTACCCGGGGGAAGGGCAGCGTGAAGTAGCGAACCCCAAAAAAGGCTTTATCTGGGACTATTGTAAACGTGCCGGTGTGAGCTATCGCACTTACGGAGAGTTCGCGGATGATGGGAAGCCCAATATCCCTGCACTGGCAGGGCATTTTTGTCCTTATTACACGAGTTATGGCCTTACTACGAGAGATACTACCCGTTTTCACCAATGGAAGCAGGAATTTGATTCACTGGTGGCTGTTAATGCGCTGCCGCAGTTCAATACGGTCCGTTTTGGCAATAACCATACAGAAGGCCTGAAAAAAGGCCGTCCTACACCTTTTGCACATGTTGCGGATAACGACTGGGCACTGGGTATGTTCATAGAACATTTATCAAAGAGCAGTGTATGGAAAGAAAGTGTTGTATTTGTAGTGGAAGATGATGCGCAGAATGGACCGGACCATGTGGATGCACATCGTACAACTGCATTTGTGGCCGGCCCCTATGTTAAAAGAGGGTTTGTGGATCATACTATGTATTCCACTTCTTCCATGTTAAGAACAATGGAACTCATTCTGGGATTGCCACCGATGA
The DNA here is from genome assembly GCF_039545795.1 of Chitinophaga niabensis. Classification (NCBI taxonomy): domain Bacteria; kingdom Pseudomonadati; phylum Bacteroidota; class Chitinophagia; order Chitinophagales; family Chitinophagaceae; genus Chitinophaga; species Chitinophaga niabensis. The sequence continues at coordinate 2,418,819 of NZ_CP154260.1, forward strand.
GCCAGTACGACGCAGCTGCCACTCCCATGTGGAAAAGTTTTATGGCAATACCTGACCTGGCGCCTTTCAGGGCGCTTAAGGCAAATGTGGACCTCAATGAGCGCAATACTGCTACTACAGCCAGTGCAAAACTAAGTGAGCAATTCGATTTCAGTAAAGAAGACCGGATACCAGACCTGCTCTTTAGTGAGGTGATCTGGAAGGCGGTGAAAGGAGAGTGGAGCGAAATGCCCGCTCCCCGGCGCAGCGCCTTTTTAAAGAATACCGGAAAAGAGGAGGACGAAGATGAAGACGATTAATAAAGTATATAGCCGAATTTAAGCCCTATGGCCGGCGTTGCGCTTCCTTCTTCAGCGCGACTGTCGTACCGGAAGGAATAGCCCAGCAACAGCTCAAAACTGAATCGTTTGCCTATGCCGCGTTGCATACCCCAGGAAGGAGTGATGGCAACAGCCGGGTTATTGTACATATTATCGTAAGCAATAGGGGTAAAGCTATAACCCAGTTCCACACTCAGAAAGTTCCCGGAGTTATTGGTGATGGATTTGCCCTTACTCACCCTTTTATCCAGGTTATAATAATGGCGGCCTTCTGCGGAGAGCGTAGGCGCTAATGTATAACCGAAACTTTCACCCGCAAAGCTACTATAGGCATAAAAGAAACCATAGTTCAGGCTGGCTTCAAAGTTTAAGGAAGTACGCCGGGAGATGCTTTTTTCATAATTAACAGAAGCACCGATTAAGAGAAGATTTGCTTTTACCTGGGAAGGCTTCAGGCCTTCCTGGCTAATGGCCTGCAGAGCGATAAGGATAAATAGCTGCAATAAAATGATACGTTTCAAGCGTTGAATTTTAATAAAGGTATAGGCGAAGGGTGTTTAAATGCCAAAATAGCGATTGAAATGTAAGAAAAGTATCCTGAAATGCGATTTCTCCATCAATTCCCCGATTGTGCGGTTGAGAACTCTTCCTTATCTTGCCCTTCTGATAAACTGATCATGCAAATTAAAAAGTACTTATTACTGGCTATTGCGCTGGTAGGTGCCTGCTCCACACAGGCCCAGCAAAAATCAAGACTAAATAACGGTTGGGAATTCCTGCGGTCGGACCTGGGAGGCATCTGGGAAGCCGTACGCCCTGTGGGCAAAGGCGCACCGGAGGCATCTCCTTTATGGGAAGCGATCTCTCTTCCGCATTGCGTTAATGCAAACGATTGCGTAGATCCGGATCTCAACTATTACCAGGGCCCCGCATGGTACCGTACACAGCTGAAGATCAGCAACCCTTATGCAAACGGCAGAACGCTCCTTCACTTTGAAGGTGCCGGTCAGAAAACGGACGTGTATGTATACACGACCAAAGTTGGCAGCCATATCGGCGGTTATGATGAATGGACGGTAGACATCACGGATGCAGTAGCTGCTTTCCGGAAGACCCCTGCCTATAAGCAGCAGTTCAAGGAAAATATTCCCATATCCATCAGAACAGATAATAGCCGTGACCTGGAAATGATCCCTTCCAGCTTATCTGACTTTAATGTATATGGCGGCATTTACCGTTACCTGAACCTGGTGTATGCACCGGCTTTGTCTATTCAAAGACTGCAGGTGGTAACGGAAGCATCAGGTAATATGGCGGTGGAAGTTTATCCGTACAACAAGTACGGATTCAATAAAGCGTTGTTTAAAACGGTATTGAAAGACCCCGCCGGTAAAGTAATTGATCAGGCTTCCTATGAGATTGATGGCCTGGACATCAAAGCGCATGTACCTGTTGCTGCATTCAAAGTAAAAGAGCCCAAATTATGGAGCACCACATCTCCTGCATTGTACACGGTGGAAACATCGGTTACTGCAGGGAATGGTACCTATACACAGATCGAAAAGATTGGTTTTCGCTCTTTTAAATTCGAAAAGCAGGGACCTTTCTTCCTGAACGGCCAAAGACTTTTGCTGAATGGTACCCACCGTCATGAAGATCATGCAGGTGTAGCTGCTGCTATGACCGATGATATGATGCGCAGGGAAATGATCCTCATGAAAGACATGGGCGTGAATTTCATCCGCCTGGGCCATTACCAACAATCCCGCACTATCCTGCAGTTGTGCGATAGTCTTGGTATTGTAGTATGGGAAGAGATCCCCTGGTGCCGTGGCGGACTGGGTGGCAAAACCTATAAGGAGCAGGCTAAACGTATGCTCACGAATATGATCGAGCAACATCACAATCATCCTTCCGTGATCATCTGGGGCCTCGGGAATGAGAACGACTGGCCCGGCGACTTCCCTGAATTCGATAAAGAAAAGATTCGCACGTTCATGAAAGAACTGAATGATCTTTCTCATAAACTGGATCCTTCCCGCAAAACGGCCATCCGCCGTTGTGATTTCTGTAAGGATATTGTAGATGTATATTCTCCCTCTATCTGGGCAGGCTGGTACCGCGGTATTTACACAGAGTATAAACAAACATCGGAAGACGAATTCAAAAAAGTAGATCGCTTCCTGCACGTAGAGTGGGGTGGTGACAGCCATGCAGGCCGCCATTCTGAAACACCGGATAAAGCGCTGCAGAACGTCAAAACAGGCAATGGTACAGATGAACGTGCAGGTGATGCTTCTTTATATGGTGGCGCAGCACGCGTATCAAAAGACGGAGACTGGAGTGAAAGTTATATCTGCAATCTCATGGACTGGCACCTGAAAGAACAGGAAACCATGCCATGGCTCACAGGTACCGCGCAATGGGTGTTCAAAGATTTCTCTACACCTATACGGCCGGATAACCCTGTGCCCTATATGAATCAGAAAGGCCTGGTGGAAAGAGACCTCACACCCAAGGATGCATATTATGTGTTTCAGTCGTATTGGGCAACCAAACCCATGGCACGTATCTATGGCCATTCCTGGCCGGTAAGATGGGGGAGTGAAGGAGAAAGTAAAATGGTGAAAGTATATTCCAATTGTGAAGAAGCAGAGTTGTTTGTAAACGGAAAGAGCCTTGGTAAAAAGAAACGCAACAGCCAGGATTTCCCTGCAGCAGGTTTACGCTGGGAGGTAGTGTTCAATAAAGGAAAGAACGAAGTGAAAGTAGTGGCGCGCAAAGGAAAAGAAACTACACAGGACCAGGTTTCTTTTGAATACCAAACAGCGAAATGGAGCAAACCTGCAAAGATGACCCTGCAGCAGATTGCATTGGAGAAAGGTATTGCCACACTGGAAGTAAAAGTATTTGACAGTAATAATGTGTATTGCCCCGATGCTGCTAACTGGGTAAGATTCTCGCTGGCAGGAGATGGTAAACTGATAGACAACCAGGGTACTTCCTCCGGATCCAGATTTGTGCAGTTATACAGCGGTAGAGCCATCATTCGTGTGGATACTAAAAATGGAAAGAACGTAGCTGCGGTGAAAAGTGAAGGCATGGAAACAGTTACATTAAACTTAAAATAAAAAGATGACGGTGTTGGGTTAATACCCCTCATATCTACTAATTTAATTAGCTAGGTTTGCTAAATAAATTAGTAGATATGAGAATCGTTGCCCGGCAGGAGAACCTGCAATTTTATACGCTTCAGGAAAGAGAAACGCTGCCTTTACCCTATGTGAGCACACCTGTTAAAGCCGGCTTCCCCTCTCCGGCACAAGACTTCATGGAAGAAGATATAGACCTCGTTGCATTTTTAGGCATGAACAAACCCTCCGTATACATTGTACGGGTAGATGGTAATTCTATGCAGGATGAACATATACCAGACAATAGTTACCTGGTGGTAGACAGGTCCCTGAAACCACAACCACACGATATTGTAGTAGCTGTACTGAATGGAGAGTTCACGGTTAAAACCCTGGTGAAATCTACCGCCGGCTGGATGTTATATCCTGCCAACGCCGTGTATGATCCTATTATGATCAGGGAGGGAGACGACTTCCAGGTATGGGGTGTGGTAGCCCAGGTGATCATTGACCGCAAAGAAATGAGAAAGCGGCATTGAAAAATACCGTAACCTTTAGTTTTGCATTTAACCTCAATACTTATGAGCACTGAAAGGCATTAAGCTATAATGTTAAAATTACCCCAGGCAGAAACATCCCGGCTCATATTTTGTTACTGTGTTATAGACCATGCTTCTGTAACCAAAACAATGTTTTATATGAAACGGATGAACCTGCTTATAACAGCCATGTTAGCTTTGGCATTTACTACTACTCATGCACAGACAAGTAAGTTTTACATAAAAGCCGCCGGAGGTTATTTCTTCAGTGTTTCCAATGGCCAGTTCCCGGATGTAGGGCCTTATCCTCCAAGAGATCAGCACGATGTTGTGAACCCCACTACCGGCGGTATCACCACGGTTTCTGAAAAAGTACTGACCGGCTCTTATGGAGAAGGTTTCAGGGGTGGTTTAACCCTGGGATATAACTTCAATAGGTACGTAGGTATAGAAGGTACTTTCAACTACTTCCAGAGCGTAAAGAACCTGATGACGCGTAATGTTACCACCATCCAGGGAACTACAACAACAGTAGGGAGCGTGGAATCAAGAGGGCATGTGAATGCCATAGATTTTGCACCCAGCCTGGTGTTCAGCCCCGGTCTTGAAAAATGGAACCCTTATGTGCGTTTTGGTTTTGTAGTACCATTGTGGGGCCGCCTGAATATAGAAACGGAAGCCACCCGTACCAGTGCTGTGCCGGGGCAACCGGCAACCGTAGTGGCACAGACGGCCATACACCGTGAGGAAGAAGTGAAGCCAAGCCCTACCATTGGATTCCAGGGAGCGTTAGGTGTTACTTATGCAGTGGCCAAACGCTTTGATATCTTCCTGGAAACAGAATACAGGAATGTACCGGTGAAGAGCAAAAGCAAAGAAGTGACCGCGTATAATGAAGTGACCAATGTGGTGAACACCACTAACGGAACCGTGATCTCAACACAACGGAGAGGGCTGAACGATCTCAGCACTGCTGAAAGGGAAACGGATTATGTGACCACACTGGACCAGAATTCCAATACACCCACCGGTACTGCCGGTTCTAAAACAAATTATAAGAATGATAATACACCTGCTAATGACCTGAAGTCCTATATCAATATAGGTGGTCTTGGTGCCAACCTGGGCGTACGGTTACGTTTCTGACCGCATCAGGTGCCTCGCTTGGTACGATAATGATTGGGAGAAACACCCATCAGTTTATTGAACATCCGCGAAAAATAATAGGGATCTTCCATCCCCAGTTTATACGCTATTTCTTTCACCCGGAGATCCGTGAATATCAGGTATTGGCATGCCTTCTGGATCTTCAGGTGATTGAAGTATTCCATAGGGGCAAAGCCCGTTTTCTTCCGGAAGATGCTGGAATAGTGGGAGGCAGACAGGTTAACGGATTGCGCAATATTAGCCAGCGTAAGCATTTTGGACAACTGCTGTTGCATATAGTTGATAGACATTTCCACCACATCCGTACTTTGCTTTTTCTCAGAGAGGTTGAACTTATCATCATACATAAAAGAAGATAAGAAATGCCATAAACACATATTGGCATAACACAGATTATCATTCCCATAACCCCGTTCCAGGCTGGCATAGATATCTTCAAAAAGATGCAGGCGCTTTTGCTGAAAAGTAATGGTACCGCTATGCCCGCTGTGTTGCCTGATCATGGCTTCCACGATCGCATTAGCGGCAGGGCCTTTGAAATGCATCCAATAGATGGTCCAGGAATCATTTTCGTCTGCCGCATAACTATGTGCACTGCCCGCAGGGATCACTACAAAAGTATCCGGCCCTAATGAATATTTGCGTTTACCGATCTGCGCAGTTCCCTTTCCTTCCACACAATAGATCAGGATGTTCTGATCAATACCATGAAGCCGCTGGCGGAAGTGATATTTCGCTTTGGGATAATAACCGATATCCGTCACAAAAGCTCCTTCAATGACCGGGTTGCTGACGCAGAGATCAGTGATGATCTTCCTTGGAACAATAATGGCCCGCTGGCCTTCGAATCCTTCTTTTTTTCTTAACATGGTCAGCCCAAATTACAATAAAAAAATCCATGAGGGAAGCTTTCATGGTAAGTTTTTGCTGGTGTAGTAAAATGTCGCCAATAAGATAATCCATCTTTTCAATCAGAATCTCTATTGAAGCGCCGGGTTTATCTTTCAATATTTGTACTCAGTCAACCACACTCATTCCACGATGTAAAAAAACTTTACACATGAAAAAACACTTCCAGCTCTTCTGGGTTTTTTCCTTCATTTTTTGCCATGCCGCTTTTTCACAAGGCTCGGTCATTAAAGGAAAGATCACCGGCAGTAATCAATCTCCCTTACCAAATATTTCTGTACAGGTGAAAGGAACCGGTACAGGAGCCATTACCAACCCCCAGGGTGAATTTTCACTCACCGCTCCGGCAGACGCAACACTGATCATCTCTTCCATTGGCTTCATTAGAAAAGAAGTATCTGTATCCGGCCGCCAGTTTATTGCCGTTACACTGGAAGAGGACAGTAAACAACTGACAGATGTGGTAGTGATCGGCTACCAGTCTACCGCCAGGAAGAATGTGACCACTTCTATTTCTTCCATATCAGCCAAAGATATTGAACCGTATACCTCCGGCACTGTGGCTACAGCCATACAAGGTAAGCTGGCAGGTGTGCAGGTGATGGCTGCAGATGGTTCCGTAGGTTCGCAGCCCCGCATCCTGGTGCGCGGCCTTAGTAGTATCACCGGTAATACCACACCACTGGTGATCGTAGATGGAATGGAAATAGGCTACAATTTCATGAATACCATTAACCCCCTGGATATTGCCACTATCGATATCCTGAAAGATGCTTCCGCCGCTTCCATCTATGGTGCCCGTTCCGGTCAGGGTGTGATCCTGATCACCACAAAACGTGGTAAAGGTGCCACGCAGATCAACTTCCAGGCTGCCTATGGTATTGCCACACCCCCTAAAATTAAGATCGCAGGTGCGCAGGAATATGCTGCCACTATGAACAAGATCGCAGAGAACAGCGGAACAGCACTTCCTTTCCCGGATGTGAGTACGTTGAAGGATAACAATTACTGGGATCAGACCTTTGGGCAGGGTACCAAACAGAGTTATAACATGAGCGTGACGGGTGGAAAAGAAGGCCTCTCTGTTTTTGGCAGCATGGGTTATTATTCAGAGAGTTCATATGCCGGTGACCGAGGTGGCCAGTGGAAGAAAGCCACCGCCCGCCTGAATGTGGATTGGGACATCAACAAAGTGGTGAAACTGGGTTTCGGCTTAGCACCCCGTTATGAGAATTATCCCTTTGCGCCGCTGAACCTTACCTGGCCTGCTTTTGCGATGGACCCAACTGTAGCGCCTTATAGAACGGAAGCAGAAGTGCGTGCTTCCCTGCCTGCACTAACAGGTACTTTCGCAGACCTGATGACGGCCTTTAATCCTTATTACAGCATGGTCGGCCGTTCTTCCTTCAATGGCATTGTGAGCCCGGAATTCAACCTCCGTACTAATTTCGATAAGCGGGAATATTTCGGCGGCCAGTTCAATACTTACCTGGAACTGAAACCACTGAAGGGTCTTGTACTTAAAACAGCGCTGGATGCAACCGCTAACTTTTCTCAGCAGAACACTTACGCGCCTAAATATTATTTCGCTACAAACAGTTACAATGCCAAAACAACGGTTGGTACCAATACTTCCTATAACAGCCGCTTAAAGATCACGAATACGGCAGATTATACTTTGCCGCTGCCTGCAGACCATGCCGTGAACGTACTGCTGGGGCATAGCTATGATAACTATACTACCAAAGGCTCTAATGCATCACGTGAGAATATTCCTTTTGATACGGAACCATTCCGCTTTATCAATGGAGGTAACCTCGTAACCGGCGGCGGTGGAGGATATCAGCCCGGTGCTGCACCATTCGGGAAAATGCTTTCCTTCTTCGGTTCACTCCGTTATAACTATAAAGAAAAGTATTACCTCAGCGGCGCTATGCGGGCAGACGCTTCTTCACTCGTAAATCCTTTATACCGCTGGGGCTATTTCCCATCGGTATCCGGTGCATGGGTGGTGTCACAGGAGCCTTTCTTTGAAAGCATCAGCCAAACGCTCAGCTACTTTAAATTAAGGGCCGGCTGGGGAAGGTCTGGTGGTAACCTGCCTGGCAGTGTAGGTGAATACATGTCCTATGTAACACCTGTCAATTATGTAGATGCCAACGGCGGTCCTATCTATGGATATACACCCGGCACCATCAGCAACCCTGAACTGCGTTGGGAGATACAGGAAGATTATACCATAGGTTTTGATGCAACACTTTTCCACGATAAACTGAACGTAACCGTAGAGCGTTATATCAAAACACCCAATAACCTTTCCTTAACGGTAAGAGTAGATCCTGTACTGGGATATCCGCAGGGATATATTTCAACACAAAATGTGAACATCGGGAAGATGACCACCAAAGGCTGGGATATCGCAGTAGGTTACAAGGATAATATCACCCGTAAACTGAGCTTTGGCCTGAACCTCACCCTCAGCCAGTTTAAAAGTACCATTAATTACCTCTCTACCTCAGATCCTATCATAGGCGGAGAAGCGAATGAAGTGATCTCCACTTTCCGCTCCCGTACCACAGTGGGTCATGCACCAGGTGTGTGGTGGGGGTATATTGCAGACGGTGTATTCCAGACCAATGAAGAAGCGGCAGCTTATGTGAACAAGAACGGCGTGCGCCTGCAGCCACAGGCTACTGCGGGCGATCTGAAGTTCAGGGATTATAACGGAGATGGCAAACTGGATAACAGCGACCTGTCTGATATCGGATCCCCTTACCCTAAATTCTCCGGTGGTTTAACGCTCACCCTCAATTACAGCAACTTTGATTTCAGAACAGAATTGTACGGCGTATTCGGTCAGCAGAATTTCAACAACTACAGGAGGAATATGGTGCCCGGCCCTAATTACAACTTCCTGTCTGGTTTCCAGAACCAGTTCTGGAGCGGCCCTGGTTCTACGAATAGTTTCCCGATCCTGCGGAAAACAGACCTCAATGGAAACTTCACAAAGATGTCCACCTTCTTCCTGGAGAAAGGAAATTTTGTTCGCTGCAATGTGATGCAACTGGGTTATACCGTTCCGCCAAAATTGATCAAAGGAATTAAGAATATAAGGGTGTACGTGTCTGCACAGAACCTATTTACCATTACCAATTATTCAGGCCTGAATCCGGATGTGCCCTGGTATTCTTCCATCTCCTACAACGGGTTGGATAACTACCAGATGCTGGTTCCAAGAACTTATTTATTCGGATTGAACATTGGTTTGTAAAGAAAATTTCAAAAGCATTGTTATGAAAAAATTCATCTTACTCTTTGCAGGGTTCGCTATAGGAGGGAGTTCCTGTTCACTGGACCAGGACCCTTATGGCTCTGCGATCGTAGAATCACAATATTATACCACACTCGCACAATGTAATACTTCCACACTGGTAGCTTACCGTTTTATAGATTATGCTACCTGGTGGGAAATACTCAACTTTCGTTTCCTGTCCGGAGAAGCTTCCAGTGATAATGCGTGGATAGGCAACACCTATCAATCCACACACCCTACTTACGATGCGGTAGCACATTATACACTGGATGCTGCGAACGACAGGAATGAAGCTCAATGGATAGACCTCTATAAAAGTATCGGCCGTTTCAACAGCACCATTGCAGGTATCCAGCGTGCGCCCATTGATGATAACAGCAAAAAGCAGTTCATTGCGGAACTGAAGTTCCTGCGCGCCTGGTGTTACTTTGACCTGGTGCGTAACTGGGGAGGTGTACCCATTGTGCTAACCATCCTTTCTCCGGATAACCATCCTGCGCGTAACACTGTGAAAGAGGTGTACGACCAGGTGATTGCCGATCTGCAGGAAGGTGTGGCAATACTGCCTAAAAAATCACAGTACCCTGCCACGGAAAAGTTCAGGGCATCCAAAGGCGCTGCATTAACACTGCTGGCTAAAACCTACCTGTATATAGAAGACTGGCCCAAGGCAGAGCTGGCAGCCAAAGAGGTGATAGACCAGGGTGAATATAACCTGGAAACCAGTTTTGCTACGTTATGGGCTTATACTTACAGGAATGGAACGGAATCTATCTTTGAACATCAGAACGGTTCCTCACAGGTACCCGCCCTGCCGGCAAACGATTTTGCAAAAATGCTGAACTCTGTTGCTGATGCCGGCTGGGGATATTATTCCGCCACCAGCGACCTGGAGAATGCTTATAAGTCGGAAGGAGACAGCATCCGTTTGCAATGGACCATCAACCGCCATGGCTTACCGGTGGCAGGTGATCCGAATACACCATCTTTCGATGGCCGTCCTTATCCTGCGTTGAACAGTCATTCTAAATCTGCACGTTTCAGCCGCAAACATTACATACCAAAAGCACAAAGACCGGCGAACGGATTGCCGGCTTTGAACGACAAGATCCTGCGGTTTTCTGAAGCCCTGCTGATCCATGCAGAGGCCTGTGCTATGCAGAATAAAACAACTGAGGCACTTGCTTCTCTGAAAAGAGTGCGCGACAGGGTGAACCTCACCACGAATATGGCATTAACCGGCTGGGACCTCATCAATGCAGTGCGTAAAGAGAGAAGACTTGAATTCGCTTTTGAAGGAGACCGTTTGTACGATATCCGCAGGTGGAAAGACCAGGCCGGCAAACCGGTGATCAACAGCATCATGGGGCCGAACGGAAGTTTTGTGTTGTACAATACGCAAACCAGTACGGATGTATGGGAAAAGAGGAATCCTGTGGAATTGCAGAACAAGGGTTTCAATTTCAATCCTGAGATCCACGCGTTATGGCCTATCCCGTCCAACCAGATCATTATTTCTGAAGGAGCTGTGAAGCAGAATCCCGGATACTTTTAAGGAATTTAATTATGAGAACGATCATGAAATTGTTTTGCCTTGCGCTCCTGGCTATTAACTGTGGGAAAAGTTCAACACCACCGGGTCAGGAACCCAATACCTGTATATTCCTGGGCGTGGATACCTGCCTGCAGAAACCGAAAACCGTTATTACGATCAATATGGGCAGCACAAAGCAAACCATTCACAGCTTTGGGGCTTCCGATTGCTGGACCACCAAGTTCATTGGAAAATGGGCCAATGTGCAGAAGAAAGATCAGATAGCTGATCTGTTATTCAGTATGGACACTACGGCAAACGGAACGCCAAAGGGGATCGGCTTATCACTCTGGCGCTTTAACATCGGCGGCGGCAGTTTTGAACAGGGCCAGAACAGTAATATTGCGGATGAATGGAGAAGGGAGGAGTGTTTTATGAACCCGGATAATACATACGACTGGTCCAGGCAGCAAGGCCAGCAATGGTTCCTGCAGGCAGCTAAACAACGTGGTGTGAAATACACCCTCGGCTTTTCCCTGACCCCGCCGGTATTCATGTCTAAGAACGGGAAAGCATATAACAGTTCCGGCGGCACTGCCCTGAACATACAGGATGGCAAATTAGACGCATACGCGGGTTTTATGGCGGAGGTAACCAAACACTTCCAGTTTGATTACTTAAGCCCTGTAAACGAACCGCAATGGGCCTGGGGGCAACCTACTTCTGCCGGTCAGGAAGGCACGCAATGTACGAATGATGAAATAGCCGCACTCTGTAAAGCCATTGCGCCTAAACTGGCAGGCACAAATTCTCAGATCGTAGTAGGAGAGGCAGGCACACTGGCTTACCTCTATGGCACCAATACGGATAACCGCGGAGATCAGATCACGCAGTTCTTTAACACCGCATCCGCCAACTACATCGGCAACCTGCCCAATATGGCGCATACTATCTCAGGGCACAGTTACTTTACCACCTGTCCGGATAACACACTGATCAGCACCAGGCAGCAACTGCTGAATAAGATCAGCCAGGTGGATGCCACACTGAACACCTGGCAAACTGAATTCGGCATCCTGGGAGATATCTGTGGCCAGTACAACGGCTCCCCAAGGAACACCGGCATCGAATACGGATTGTATGTTGCCAAAACCATTCATCACGATCTTGTGATTGCCAACATGAATTCCTGGCAGTGGTGGCTGGCTGTAAGTCCTTATAATTACAGCGATGCCCTGGTATACATCAATGATCCCGCCGGCCAGATGAATGTGGCCAACTGTAAAACAGACGGTATTGTTGTGGAATCAAAACAACTCTGGGCATTCGGTAACTACGCTCGTTTTATCAGGCCCGGTATGAAACGTGTGGAAACTTCCATCCCCGGCAACAATGATCCTGCCATAGCTGCCGGAACATTGATGATCTCTGCCTGGAAACAGGAAGCAGATAAGAAAGTAGTGGTAGTGCTGGTGAACCCGGAAGCAAAAGAAAAAACCATACAACTGAACGGATTAACGGTTGGTGTGTTAGATCAGTATACAACAGATGCTACTAATAACCTGAAGAGAACACAATCAACTGCCAGTGAAATTAGGGTGCCCGCAAAATCTGTTGTAACATTAACAGGAAAATATCAATAATGAGCAAGCAATTCAATCATACCTACATCATCGGCATTTCATTTATTTCGGCATTAGGCGGATATCTCTTTGGTTTTGATTTTGCAGTGATCTCCGGCGCGCTGCCTTTCCTGCGCGATGCCTTTGGGCTTAATGCATGGTGGGAAGGTTTTCTAACCGGCTCACTGGCATTAGGTTGTATGGTAGGTTGCCTTGCTGCCGGAAAACTGGCAGACCGCTACGGCAGAAAACCGGGGCTGATGCTGGCCGCGCTGATCTTCACGCTTTCCTCTTTAGGTATGGCATGGTCCAATAGCCTCACGATGTTTGTTTGCATGCGTTTTGCCGCAGGTATCGGTGTGGGCATGGCTTCTATCCTCAGTCCTTTGTATATCGCAGAAGTTTCTCCTGCACATATACGGGGCAGGAATGTTTCCATCAACCAGTTAACCATCGTGATAGGCATATTGATCACTAACCTCGTGAATTACACGCTGGCCGGTAAAGGTGCAGAAGCCTGGCGCTGGATGTTTGGTTTGGGTGCAGTACCCTCCGTTATCTTTTTACTGGGCGTGTTCTGGTTGCCGGAAAGCCCGCGCTGGCTGATCGGCAAAGGAAAAACAGCAGAAGCAAAAAAGATCCTGGCAAAGATCGGCACGGAGGAAGTGGTGATTGAAAAACCTTCCGCAGAACCATCCTATAAAGCCGTATTTGAAAAAGCAGTAAGGCCGGCAGTAATAATAGGTATTACCCTGGCAGTGTTCCAGCAGTTATGCGGTATCAATATTGTATTCAATTATACTTCTACCATTTTTGCTTCCGTAGGGGCAGACCTCAATAGCCAGTTATTTGAAACCATCACCATTGGCATCGTGAACCTTGTTTTCACCTTAGTGGCCATGTGGCAGGTGGATAAACTGGGGCGCAGGCCATTGATGCTGATCGGTTCGGCAGGCCTTTCCATAGTGTATATCATACTGGCATCACTGCTGCAGCACCAGGTGGATGTGCGGCTCGTTTCCTTCTTTGTGATGCTGGCCATTGCTTTGTATGCTACCTCACTGGCCCCGGTGACCTGGGTATTGATCTCTGAGATATTTCCTAACCACATCAGGGGACTGGCTTCATCCATTGCCGTTGTTTCCCTGTGGGGGGCTTATTTCATCCTGGTGTTTACTTTCCCCATCCTGGCAGAGCAACTCGGTACTTATGGACCATTCTATCTGTACGCCGGCATCTGCGCACTGGGTTTCCTGTTCATCAGAAGTAAGGTAAAGGAAACAAAAGGGCAATCCCTTGAGCAATTAGAACAACATTTAACAGGACATTAAAACACAGACATGAGTAGTGATTCTTTGGTGCATGTTTGGGAAGAAAAGATCAGTATCCCAACTTATAGCATAGGTAAACCCGATAAAAACCCGATGTTCTTTGAAAAACGTGTGTATCAGGGCAGCAGTGGCGTTGTTTATCCTAACCCGGTGATAGAAAAGATCTTTGATGAAAAGAAAGACGAGGTCTATACAGCGGTGTTCCTGGAGAACCGCTACCTGAAGATCATGGTATTGCCACAATTAGGCGGCCGCATACAGATGGCTTATGATAAAGTAGGGCAGAGGCATTTCATTTATTACAACCAGGTGATCAAACCCGCCCTCGTTGGTTTATGCGGGCCCTGGATCTCCGGCGGTATAGAATTCAACTGGCCGCAGCATCACCGCCCCAGTACTTTTGAACCCGTGGATCATACCATAGAAGAAAACAGGGATGGCAGTAAAACCGTGTGGGTGAATGAAGTGGAAAAGATGTTCCATACCAAGGGAATGGCTGGGTTTACCTTACATCCTGATAAAGCTTACCTGGAAATAAAAGGGAAACTCTACAACCGTACTTCACTGCCACAGACCTTCCTGTGGTGGGCCAATCCGGCTGTAAAAGTGAATGACGATTATCAGTCCGTATTCCCGCCGGATGTGAATGCCGTTTTTGATCATGGTAAACGCGATGTGTCCACTTTCCCGATCGCTACCGGTACTTATTACAAAGTAGATTACGCGCCTGGCACAGATATTTCCCGCTATAAGAATATCCCGGTACCCACTTCGTATATGGCTATCCGTTCAGACTATGATTTTGTAGGAGGATATGAAAACGATACGCAGGCAGGATTACTGCATGTGGCCAATCACCATATCTCTCCCGGCAAAAAGCAATGGACATGGGGGCATAGTGATTTCGGCAAAGCATGGGACAAAAACCTCACAGATGAAGATGGCCCGTATATAGAACTGATGACAGGTGTTTTCACGGATAACCAGCCGGATTTCAGCTGGCTGATGCCTTACGAGGAAAAGTCTTTCACCCAGTATTTCATGCCTTACCGGGAACTGGGCATCGTAAAGAATGCAAATAAAGACCTGCTGATCTATGCAAGCGATACCGCTGTTAAAGTATTTGCCACCAGTATTCAAACCGGCATCACACTGGAGTTGTATCTGAACAACACCTTACTTTTCACGGAGAAGATCAATGTATCTCCTGAAGCTGTTTACCAGAAAGCCATACAGGCAAAAGAAGAAGAGCTGCTGGTGATATTGAAGGACCAGCTCGGGAAAGAACTACTGCGTTATGAACCTGCCGCCAACCGGAAGAATGAAATTCCCCAGGCAGCAATGGCCGCGCAGGAACCAAAGGATGTGGAGAACAACGAACAGCTTTTCCTCACAGGCTTACACCTGGAGCAATACCGCCATGCTACCTATAACCCCGTAGATTATTATGAAGAAGCATTACGCCGCGATCCTAAAGACCTGCGTTGCAACAATGCGCTGGGCGTATGGTATTTAAGGAGAGGAAATATAGTGAAAAGCGAAGCCTATTTCCGTAAGGCGATTGAAACGCTTACACAGCGCAATCCTAATCCCTATTACGGAGAACCGTTGTATAACCTGGGCCTCTGTTTACAATTACAGGGCAGGGCAGAAGAAGCATATGAAATGTTCTATAAAGCCACCTGGAACAGTGCCTGGCAAGATAGTAGTTACTTCTCCCTTGCCCAGCTCAGTACAGCCAAAGGTAATTATGAAGAAGCCCTGGAGCAGATAGAATGGTCGCTGGACAGGAATGCGCGGAACAGTAAAGCCTGGGCATTGAAGGCTATGATCCTCCGTAAACTCGACAGGCAGGATGAAGCAAGAGAAGTATGTAAAAATGCATTACGCCGCGACATCTTCAACCTCACCTTATATGCAGAACTGAAAGAACAGGATACTTTACTGAAACTGGGTCGTGAGAATGAACATAATTTTATAGAATACGCCATCGATTATGCGTCCGCCGGTTTGTATGAAGAAGCCATTGCACTTATCGGCCTTGTAAAAGGCGGTCCTATGCAGGCATACTACCTGGGATGGTTCCATTACAAAACAGGTAATACAGAACAGGCACTTGCTTACTTTAAACAAGCAGCCAAAGCAGATCCTGCATTATGTTTCCCGAACAGGATAGAAGATGTGGCCGTATTGAAACTGGCCATGACCCTGAACAGCGAAGATGCCAAAGCACCTTATTACCTGGGCTGCCTCTGGTATGATAAAAGGCAGTATGCGGAAGCAATAGAAATGTGGGAATTGTCTGCCGTAAGGGATAATACTTTCCCGACAGTATTCAGGAACCTGGGCATAGCATGGTTCAATAAAAGGAAGAACAAAACCAAAGCCCTGTATTATTTTGAAAAAGCCTTTGCACTGGACCCAACAGATGCACGTGTGTTGATGGAGCTGGACCAGTTATATAAAAGATTACATAAAGATCCTGTCAGCCGACTGTTGCTGCTGGAAAACAACCTGAAGCTGGTGAACTGGCGGGATGATGTTTACCTGGAAAGAGCCGCCATCTACAATTTCATGGGTCAGTATGAAAAAGCCTTTGAGCTGATCATGGAAAGGAAATTCCATCCATGGGAAGGAGGGGAAGGAAAGGTCTCCGGCCAATATCTCTACAGCCTTACCGGTATGGCACGGCAGGATCTTCAGAACAAAGATTATGAAGCAGCCAAAAGGAAGTTGAAAATGGCGCAGGAATACCCGGATGGATTAGGAGAAGGGAAACTCTTCGGCGCACAGGAAAATGATATCTTTTACTGGCTGGGCATGGCATACAATGGAGAGTTGTCAAAACAATACCTGCTGAAAGCTACAGAGGGATTATCAGAGCCATCTGCCGCCATGTTCTATAATGATCAGCCACCTGATAAGATCTTTTACCAGGGCCTTGCATGGGCAGCATTGGGAGAGCAGGAAAAAGCCAATACCATCTTCCGGCAACTGCTGAAGTATGGGGAAACACATTTGCAGGATGAAGTGAAGATCGATTACTTTGCGGTTTCTCTGCCGGACCTGCTGATCTTTGAAGATGATGCTAAATTGCGGAACACCCTGCATTGCAGTTATATGATGGGTCTGGGATGGCTGGGACTGCAGGAGTACGATAAAGCAACAGAGATCTTTACACGGGTACTGGAACAGGATATGCACTTTGGTGCACAAACACATTTATCAATGATCCCGCAATTGCAGGAACAACCACTTTTACATGCGCGTTAGTTTAATTTTGTTTGCATTGTGCTGTATGCTGAATGTACAGGCACAAACGATCTCACTGGAAGGAGAATGGCGGTATCGGCTGGATGCACAGGATAAAGGCATCAAAGAACAATGGTTTAACCAGTCGTTCGAAAATAAACTCCGGCTGCCCGGTACGCTGGACGATGCCGGTGTGGGTGATCCCACCACCTTAACAGCCGATTCACTGAATAAGGAAACATTGCTGATGCTTACCCGCAAACATTCCTATATCGGTGCTGCCTGGTACAGCAGGGAGATCCATATCCCGGCCAACTGGAAAGGAAAGCGTATTGATCTGTTCCTTGAACGCGTGATCTGGAAATCACAGGTATGGGTAGACGGAAAAGAAGCCTCCTTTACGGAGGAAAGCCTGAGTGCGCCACATATTTTCCCCTTACACAGATTACTGACACCTGGTAAAAAACACAGGCTGGTGATCAGGATAGATAACAGGAAGTTATATGATATGAGCACACGTGATATGGCACATGCTTATACCAATGGCACACAAATTATGTGGAATGGGGTCATTGGGCAAATAAAACTGATCGCAAAGAACCAGGCCTATATCTATGATGTGAAGGCATTTCCGGATGTACAAAAGAAAACAGCTAAGATCGCTGTTTTCCTGCTGAATGAAATGAGCACCGCTGCCAACACCCGTTTGAAAATGAAAGTAACAGGAAAACAATTTGTTTTTGAAAAAGAGATGGATGTAACTATCCCTCCCGGCGGCGGATCAAAAGAACTGGTAGTTCCAATGGGGAACAACGTAGCTCTTTGGGATGAATTTTCTCCTGATCTTTATAAAGTATCCGTACAGTTCAATGGAGAAACAGCCAACACGGCTTTTGGCATGCGGCAGCTTTCCAACGATAATGGTTTATTACAGATCAATGGCCGGCGTATCTTTTTAAGAGGCACACTCGAATGTAATATCTTTCCTTTAACCGGTTACCCGCCAATGACCAAACCAGGATGGATAAAGGTATTCAGTGCAGCAAAAGCATATGGCCTGAATCATTTACGCTTCCACTCCTGGTGTCCGCCTGAAGCCGCTTTTGAGGTGGCAGATTCCATGGGTTTCTATTTGCAGGTGGAATTACCTTTCTGGAATAAGAATGCCGGAAAGGATGATCTGATGGATAAGTGGCTGGCAGCAGAAGGGCAAAGCATCATCGTAAACTATGGCAACCATCCTTCTTTCTGTTTCTGGTCTATGGGTAATGAACTGGAAGGTGATTTCAACTGGCTGGCAGACATCTTAACTTCCTTAAAGAAACAGGATCCCCGGCACTTATATACCAGCACCACCTTTTCTTTCCAGAAAGATCATGGGCGCTTCCCGGAGCCGGTAGATGAATTTTTCATCACACAGTATACTAAAAAAGGATGGGTGAGGGGACAGGGCATCTTCAACACCTACGCCCCCAACTTCTCTACTGATTATACCAAAGCGATAGATAGTATCCCCGTTCCCATTATTACACATGAAATAGGGCAGTATTCCGTGTTCCCGAACATGCAGGAGATAAAGAAATACACCGGTGTGCTGGACCCCCTGAACTTCAAAGCCATAAGAAAAGATTTAGAGAAAAAGAACTTATTACCCTTAGCAGATCAATTCCTGCTGGCCAGTGGTAAATTCGCAGCCAACCTCTACAAGGAAGAAATAGAACGCGCCCTGAAAACTAAAGGCATGAGCGGTTTCCAGCTGCTGGACCTCCATGATTTCCCCGGGCAGGGCACTGCACTGATCGGTATCCTGGATGCTTTCTGGGATAGCAAGGGGCTGGTAACAGCAGAAATGCACCGTACCTATTGTGGCCCGGTAGTACCATTGCTTCGTTTTGATAAAGCCGTTTACACCAACAATGAACAGTTCAAAGGAGAAGTAGAAGTAGCTAATTTTAGTAATGCTATCCTGAAAAACAGCGCTATTAACTGGACGGCGAAAGATGCATCAGGTAAAGAACTCGCCGCAGGCCTGATCCCCGCACAGGATATAGAAATGGGCACTGGCCAATCCCTTGGTAGTTTTACTTTTGATCTGCAAAAGATAAAGACTGCCACCGCAGTGACCATTCATCTTAACGGTGCCGGTTACAGGAACCAATGGACCATCTGGGTATATCCTGAAAAACTGGAAACCGGTGTGGCCGTAAAAACTTTAAATGAAGCATTACCCTTGCTGGAAGCAGGAAAGAACGTATTGCTGAACCCGGATACTGCCGCGCTCAAAGGTGTACAGGGCCGTTTTGCACCTGTATTCTGGAGCCCCGTGCATTTCCCTGATCAGCCCGGCACCATGGGCATTTTATGTGATCCGCAACATCCTGCCTTTAAAAATTTCCCTACTGAATTTTACAGTAACTGGCAGTGGTGGGACCTTATCACCTCTTCCAAAACCATGGTCATGGATCCTTTGCCGGAACTTACGCCGCTGGTACGCGTGATCGATAACTTCTTTAAGAACAGGAAAATGGCCAATGTGATAGAAGCAAAAGTAGGAAAGGGAAAACTGATCCTCACTTCGCTGGACCTCACAAATAAACTGGAAGAAAGGCCCGCAGCAAGGCAACTACGGTATAGCCTTGAACAATACATGGCATCAAAAGCATTTACACCGAAAGTGGAATTATCCGTAGCACAATTACAGGCGCTGATGAAATAATCCTAATTGCATAAAATCTAAACGGATCTAAGATAAAGAAAGGTATATCTAAAGAGGATATCACCTTTCTTTTTTTGTTACCCCAAATTATCTGCCTAAGGTTTACAACTAATGTGTTATTTCCCCTTATGTATTGGAAAGTTATTTTAGTATTCGGAAATTTGTATGTAACCCGCTTGATCATTTCTGTGCAAATTGACCCGATACAAGTTTTGACGATCCCATCTTCATCAGTATCATACTTAATGTGAACCGGAATACGCTGTTGTCCTATATCGCATAAAACAATCCAGGAAGCCACTTATAAAATACTGTATGAAATTGTTTTTTTACCCATCCCTCATTTTACTGATCCTGCTTTTAAGGGTTAGTGCATTGTCGCAGGTCAATGGCAGTAAGGTACTTTTAGCGGTATCAGAAAAGTCTGACAGGCTGGATCGAAAGATAAAATCTGCTTCCCAAAAACATTTGAAATACTTTGCAAAACAGGAACAACGTATGCTAAGGCGTTTGCAAAGAAAAGATACTACCCTCGCAAAGAACCTCGTCAATGGGATATCAGGTAAAGTAAGGGATCCTGTTGATCAATCTCTTGTTACCTATAACGGTTATCTCGATTCTCTGCAAACGGCGGTCAATTTCCTTTCTGATAACAAGCTGGCTGAAGCCGCGTTAAAAAAACTAAAGTCTTTACAAGATGAGTTAGGGAATGCCAGGGACCTTGAAAAATATTTAGAGGTCCGCAAAACGTACTTCGCTGAAAAGCTGGCGTTATTCGGCAGGGTGAAAGAATTGCAATTGATGAAGAAAGATCTGGCGAAATACAAAGGGAGGTTGCAGCAGTATAAAGCCATGTTAGAGCACCCGGAGTTGCTTGAAAGGCGGTTGCTAGAATGGCTATCACAGCAGAAAGCATTTGCGGATTTCTTTAACAGGAACTCCCAGCTATCCGCTATGTTCCGGTTGCCAGGCGCCCAGGTGGAGCAACAGGCCACCATTGCCGGTTTACAGACACGGCAGTTGTTACAGCAGGAAACTATGCAACGGTTGGGCAGAGAAGCAAATCCCGGACAGATGGTGAGGAGCCAGGTTTCCGGTGTGGCTCCACAGCCCGGGTTGCCGGACCTGAGGGAGAAACTTGAAGGACTGCAGAAGAAAAGCCACGAAAACGAGTTACCGGGCTCCCCCGGTATGGCAGACCGTAAGAAAACTTTCTTACAGCGCATACAGCTCGGAACTAATTTTGAAAATACACCTTCCGGTTCTTATTTCCCGGCCTATACTGATATTGGTCTCTCTGTTGCCTATAAGCTCAATGAGAAATGCCAGGTTGGTATTGGCGGCTCGGGCAAAGTAGGCTGGGGGAAGGATATCAGGCATATTGTTGTCACCGGCCAGGGTGCATCAGTACGTTCTTTCCTGGAATGGCGCCTTAAAGGAGTGTTCCATGCAGTCAGTGCCTTTGAGATGAATTACAATATGCCTTTCAGTGCCGTGCGGCATCTTTACCATATGAAAGAATGGACGCAAAGCGGCCTGTTGGGTGTTAGCAGAACAGTACCTCTGGGAGGAAGGCTAATGAAGGAAACCAAGGTCATGCTCATGTGGGACTTCTTAAGCTACAACCAGGTGCCCCGGACCCAGCTGGTCAAATTCAGGATTGGGTATAATTTTAAATGATGACACAGAACTTTTAATCTTCCTAATTCCTATGATGAAAAGGATCTTCTTTCTTCTGGTAGCGGTGAGCCTGGCCTATGTTCCAACTGTGGATGGCCAAAACCTTACCAATCAAAATCCGGCTACTTCAAATGGTCTAAGTAAAGACTTCAGACCCCCTTCACCAAATGCCGGCGGATTGGGGATGTTCGGGCAGGTGCCGGTAGGCAACTATACAGGTACCGTTAATGTGGGCGTGCCTCTCTATGAGTTAGCCTATAAGAACTTTAAGATGCCTTTTGCCCTGAATTATCATGGCTCCGGCAACAGGCCGGATATATTTCCCGGCGAAGTAGGTTTAGGATGGGCGCTCAGTGCCGGCGGGGTTATAACGCGTGTTGTTAAAGGAATACCGGATTTCGAGGCTTATCTCCCTGCCACCAGTGAAATTGTACCTATTTTCGATAATCCAACCTATCTGGCTAATTGGAGCTCCACAGCTAAAATGAACGAATACTTAGATAGAGGCTATTTCGTAACTGATGATATATGCAACCCGGATGAGTATTACTTTGAGTTTGGTGGTATTACAGGTAGATTTTTCATGGATCACGATTCTATTTACCAGTTAAAGAGCTCTGATAATCAATACTACACCATCAAAGGGGAAATCGTGAACGACAAGACATTCAAAATGCAGACCCTGGCGCAAAGACCGGATTGGTATCCCCCAGGGTTCCCCTATAAAGATTCTCTGAATAAAAGCAAACTTGTTTATAAGTTCACTATTACAGATGGATTTGGGGTTAAATATATTTTTGGAGGCACCAACAATTCCATAGAGTTCAGCAGGCCTGGGTTTGGAATGACACCAGCTTTACCTGTTCATTTAATGCGTTACATGGCATCGCCAATGTCCTGGTTTCTTACTGCTATAGAATTCCCAACCGGGCAAAAAATAACATTGGACTATAAGCAGCACACCTTTGTAACGAAGGTAGGGGTGAACAACGTGGAACGTTCCGTTTGGCATAGGTCAACCACGCCGAGTCCGTATTATGGAGGAGGGTTTCCATTGGTCAGGGCAGAGAAAAGCACGATGATAAATGCCTGCTATCTGCAAACAATCACCACGCCTAAAGAGGTCGTCAGTTTCAGCCATTCACTGGCCACTAATCAATTAAGATTCCCGAAAGACAGTACGCTTAATAGCATAACCATTAATGATAACAGGTTCGACCGCTATGAGGACGTGGGTAATGCCTGGAGTGAAGAGTTGGTACCCTTGCGATTGGATTCCATCAGTGTTCGGGACCTGAATGGAAAATTATTCCGGCGTATTGCATTTGCCTATACGGAAAACCGTTCTACACGTCTCAAGTTACTGGAGGCCAGGATCATGGGAGGTAATTATATTACTCCACAGCTCTATGCATTTGAATATGACACACTGCCATTACCACCTTATCTTTCTAACAAAACGGATCACTACGGCTTCTACAACGGCCGGAATCCCTATATCAATACATCTGATGCAACGTATTATATTAACCTGGATTCCGCGCTGTTTACGCAGTCAAAAGATGCAGACCCTGCTTATTTACAGGCTGAAATGCTTAAGAAGATCATCTATCCTACACGCGGCTATACAACATTCGAATACGAACCACATGAGTACGCAGCTTATGTAACAACCTGGCCATTTGCTGTGCAGTCCAATCCATCTAACGCCAATAAGATAACTGGTGGCCTGCGGATAAAAAAAATTTCCAGCTACGATGGAACGGGGCAGCTTTCCATGCTTAAGCAGTACTACTATAAAAAGAACTACAAAGCCAATGGCACCCTATCCAGTGGCGTATTAGCCTATACACCGGTGTATATTGAAAATTACAGCGGGCCTGTTGTTCCGCCGGCAAGGAAAAGCTCGTCTACATCGTATTATAATGGTACATTAACTTATCATCGCTGGAGCAGCAATCCGATTTTTCCAATGGGTTTTACAAGAGGTAACCATGTCGATTATTCGGAAGTAACGGAAGTAGATGCAAACGGTGGTTTTACAGTATTTAAGTATAAGAACTATGATAATGGATATAATGATCATCCACCTTTGAACTATGTTTCAGACAATACAGCTATTAAACAGTTCTGGAAAGAAGATGAAGGCACCAGTATGAACCTGGAAAGAGGCCAGTTACTTTCTGAAGAGCTTTATGATGCAGCAAAGGTCATAAAAGCCAACAAGGTGTATAAATACAACGATGATCCCAACAGGTTTTCCCACCATGTGAGGGTAATTAACCAAACTGCTAATAGTCTTACTGTAACAGATATACCCTCGCATCGGGTGGTAGCAAATTTAGTTTACACTTACTTCCCCTACCTGAAAGAAGAAGTTTCCACGCTGTATGGAACAGCCAATGATTCCATTGTTGCTGTATTGAAGCATACCTATGACACTACCTACCGGTTAACCAAAACCACTGAGATCATTAACAGTAATGGCCGCAGCCACAAAACTGTTTACAGGTATCCGCAGGATATGCTTTCATCAGGTGCTGCAGTTACCTACAATAAAATGGTTAACCGCAGCATGGTTAATTATGTGATAGAACGTGAAAGACAGGAAAACCTCGTGCCGCAGGAAACAGACATTGTTGAATACAGCGAAGGGGTTAATCCGCCGTTCATCTTTCCCTATCAGATCCAGACAAAATACATGAACAACGCTGCTGAAACCAGGTTCAGGTTTAACTTGTATGATAGCACTGATAATGTTTTAATGAGCACAGCAGGAGCTAATAATGGGCTCAAGACCTGTTATATATGGAGCTACAATAAGGTGCACCCGGTTGCCGTGATCGAGAATGCAGACTATACTACCATAGAATCAGTTCTTGGCGGCAAACCTGCGATTGTGGCCTTTTCAGCGAAAATGCCAACAGATGAAGAAGTGCGTAGTTTCCTGGCGCCGCTGCGCAGCAGCCCGCTAATGGCATCTGCAATGGTAAATACCTATACTTTTGATGTACTGGCCGGCATGACCTCTATGACGGATGCAAATAATAAGCGGAGCTATTATGAATATGATAATTTTGGCAGGCTGGCGATTGTGAGGGATCACGACAGCCTGATCACAAAAACGATCTGCTACAACTATGCCGGAAACGTGGAGGATTGTAGTAAAGGACGGGCAGATTATGTAGCTGTAGAAGTTTTCAGGGCAACTACGGCGGCAGGCATTTGTACTAGCGGGCTGCCTATTCAAACCTACAGTGCTTATTCCCCAAGATCGGAACTGATCAACACCGCCGGCACACCGGTATTACTTGACAGAAAGGAGTTTTATTGGGACAAGAATTTTACAGACCCTTTGCCAACGGGATTTTATAAGATCAATACCGGAGCCGGCCATACCTCGGGAGGAACTTACTGGTACATGGTTGATGGAAGATACCTCTACCGTAATGCCTGTGGATTTGTAGCACCGCAAATGCTAAAGTATGCAGACACTACTTTTTATGCTATGTGTACCGCCGACCTTCCCCTAGTTCCCGTATTCGGAACAATTGCCCAAGGTAATACGCTGTATTCAGATATGGGCTTTAGTCCAAAGATCAAAGATGGCTATTATGTTTATAACGGTAATTATTTCCGTGCAACAAATGGTATAGCCGGCCCCTTTTATTCATGTAGCAGTCTGGTACCGGTTCATACATCATTAATGTCGAAGAATATACTTAGTGGCAGTCTTCTTTGCCCACGGCCTAAAATAAATACGGTATATCATAGCCAAACATTGGGTGTGGGAGCGAAGCTCTATGCTGACATTGCCTTAACAATACCTAGTGGTCAGGGATATTACAGCAACGGAACTGCCACGTTCAATGTGAATAGTTCCGGAACCATTACTTCCGTGACGCCATGTAATTAACCATATAACTGCAAATCCGAAAAAGAAATGCAAATGATACCAGCTAAAATAAAATATATCAGTACGTTTTGCTTCTGTAATATGTTATGGCTTATTGGGTTTACCCAGATAGTTCCGAATGGGCAAACCACTCCGGCTGCTACTACGCAAACGTTGCAACCCGTCCAACAGGCCTATAGCAGCGCTTTTGAAGTAAGTTCCATCCGCACATGGATCCCCTCCAAGCCTTACTTGTTTCCTGAGAATGTGTGGAGCCCCGACCGGACGGTACAAGAAGTAAAACAGGAGAATCATTATTTTGATGGTCTTGGCAGAACGCTTCAGGTTGTACGCAGAGGTACCAGCGCCAATGGGAAGGATATGGTGGCCCCTTATTTATTTGACAATATGGGGCGGATGCAATATGAGTACATTTCCTATACTTCAGCAACAGATACAAATGGTTCATTTAAAAGCAGCCCGTTTATTGAGCAAAACGTTTTTATCAAAAACCTGTACAATCCTTCTCATCATGCAAGTGGAGAAAAATTCTTTTATGGTAAGATCAACTATGAAACGGCACCTATCGGGCGGGTTGTGAAATCAATACCGCCAGGGAACAGCTGGGCTGGGAGTGATCGTGGAACAGCCAGAAGTTACGGCGTGAACGCAGCCAATGAGGTGAGGGTGTGGACCATCGCAGATACTGAAGGAGCTACCCCCGCATCAACAGCTTTTTACCTTCCGGGGCAATTACACCGGAACATTTACACAGATGAGGAGGGTAAGATAATTGTTGAGTACAAAAACAAACAGGATAAAATAGTACTTCGAAAAGTGCAATTGACCTCTGCGGTTGTGACAGCACATGCCGGCTGGTTATGCACATACAGTGTATTTGATGGATTCGGCAATCTCCGCTGTGTGATATCTCCAAGGGCAGTAGAACTGCTGGAACCTGCGGGATGGAGTTTTGCCGCCGGTCCGGCGCTGTTAAAAGATCTTTGTTTTTGGTACTGGTATGATGCCCGGAGTAGGGTAAGTGTAAAAAAGGAACCAGGTAGTGGCCCTATGAAAATGGTCTATGATAATCTTGACCGTCTGGTGATGTCTCAGGATAGTAGCTTGCAGGTGCAGGGTAAGTGGCTGGTGAACCAGTTTGATGCGTGGAACAGGCCAACAGCTATATATCTGTGGACTAACAATCAATCGCGTGCTGTTCACGCAGCGGTTGCTGCAGGCAGTGCAAGCTATCCAACTTTAACCGGCACGTATGAATTATTAAATCAGAATTATTATGACAACTATTCATGGGTAGCAGCAAGTGGCAGTGGGCTTGCTTCCACTTTCACCAATGCAGAAACATCCAGTGGTTTTTATGCTGCATCCAACGATGTAGCTCCTTATGCGCGGGCCTTAACACCGGATTACAATGTAAAAGGAGTACTCACCGGTTCAAAGATCAAAGTTTTAGGCACAAGTACTTATCTATATGCTGTTTATTTCTATGATAGCCATGGCAGGCCCATCCAGGTACAACGCAGGAATATAACAGGAGGCACTGACCTGGCAACAACCCAATACAGCTTTGATGGAAAAGTACTGGTAAGGAAAGAAAACCGCAACGCAACAGGAATGACGCCGGCAAACATCATCCTTCTGACAACCAGTTATTACGATGCCGGTGGCCGCCTCACAGAGGTCAGGAAAAAGGTGAATACGGATCCAGAGGTCATTATCTTCCACAATACCTATAATGAACAGGCAGAACTCATGCAAAAGAAACTTGGGCAAAAGAAAACAGGCACCACCTACAGCAATGATCCCGTAGAAACGTTGCACTTCGCATATAATATCCGGGGTTGGTTAACGGCTATTAATAAAGATTATATAACTAATGCAAATGCTGGCCGTTATTTTGGGATGGAATTAAGTTATGACTATGGGCATAGTGCTCCTTCAGGCGGTTATTTTACAGGCAATATTGCAGGTATAAAATGGCGCGGTGCCAGCGATGGAGAGCTGCGTTCTTATGGCTTCGGATATGATGCCAACAAACGCCTGATGAAATCGGATTTTACACAATACAATGGTGCCTGGAACACTTCTGCCGGAATAGATTACAGTTCAAAAGTCGGAGATGGCATTAATGCTGCCACAGCGTACGATGCTAACGGAAACATTCAATTAATGGAACATAAGGGATGGAAGCCTGGCGGCAGCGTAACAATTGACAGCCTACAATATAACTATCAGGCAAACAGCAATCTGCTTAACAATGTTATAGATCGCCGTAACGACACAGCCACGCGGCTGGGGGATTTTAGAAGCTCCAAACAATATATGACCGCTTTAAGCAACGTGAAAACAACAGCCGCAGTAGACTATGCGTATGACGTAAATGGTAATCTTATTAAAGACCGTAACAAAGATATCGGTGATGCCGCCAATAATGGCATTGTTTATAATTTCCTGAACCTGCCCCAGACAGTTACATTCAGAGGCGCCGGAGGTGTAGTAAGAGGAACAGTGAACTTTATTTATGACGCAGAAGGGAAGAAACTAAAAAAACAGATTCAGGAAACAGGTTTTCCCGCGATCAATACACTTTACATGGATGGGCTGGTATATTATAATGATACCCTTCAGCTGATTGAACATGAGGAAGGAAGGATACGATATATCCCTGCAGTAGCCGGTAATCCTGCGGCATTCCAGTATGATTATTTCGTGAAGGACCACCTGGGCAATACGAGAGCCGTATTGTCTGAAGCAATTTCTAATGATCTGTACCCGCAACTAACCTTGGAGGGTACAGCAGGCACTACGGAAGTACTACAGCAGAACAATTACTGGGAAAATAAAGATGGGCTGTCCATCAATATTACCGGCAGCCGTATTGCACGGCCCGCAGCTTTTGGTACTGCTGCCGGTAACGGAAGTTACGTTATCCTGGCACGTAAATCCACTGGTACCATTGGGGCAACCAAACTTCTGAAAGTAATGGCAGGAGACCGGATCCATACCTCTGTTGAATACTATTATACAGTGGCAAATGCCAACAATACACCGGCTAATGGCATTGCAAGCTTGGTAAGCAGCCTGCTCTCCTCATTGCCCGTTTTAAGTAATGTGCCCGGCATCATAAAGGCTGGCGCAACTATGGTCACTAACAGTCTGCAGTCCAATACATCCCTTGTGAGCCTTTTAAATACCGCAGCTTCTTCCAGTGGAGCAAATCAGGCTCCCAAGGCATATCTGAATATATTATTCTTTGATGAAAGGTTTGCATTTGACCAGGCCAGCAGTATGGTGATCCCCGTGGCCTATATTCCGAATCAAAAGGGGACGATAGATAAACGGCTGGCAAATGCAGTGCTGGCAAAAAAAAGTGGCTACGTATATGTTTACTTCAGCAATGAAAGTGATGAAATGGTTTATTTCGACAACTTCATGTTAACGCATGAAAGAGGGCGGTTGCTGGAAGAATCTCACTATTATCCATTTGGGTTGTTAATGGCTGGTATTAGTAGCAAATCATTTGGCATAAAAGGAAATAAATTCTTATACAATGGTAAGGAACTTCAAAATGGTGAAATGGCAAACGGCGAAGGCCTGGAATGGTACGACTTTGGCGCTAGGATGTACGAGCCTCAGCTTGGACGCTGGCATGTTAAAGATCCTTTGGGTGAAAAATACTCTGAATGGTCTCCTTACCATGCTGTTGCTAATAACCCCATGATCGTTACCGACCCTGAAGGGAAAAAATGGGTGATTACGATTACTATATATGAGAATGGAAGTATACATTTTGAAATTTATTTCTATGGTGTTATCAAGAATTCCAGCGGTAAACCATATGATGCTGCAGCATTTGAACGGGTAATAAAAGAACAGATCGAACGGGTCTTCAATACCAACATACCAGTCAATAATACAGGAACAACAGTTTCTTCAAACATTCACGTGAATCTTCGAACAGTAAAATCAGAAAATGAAATAGGAGATAATGATCATATCATTGAAATCGTCAACCCTAACCAACAGGGGATCTTCACAGGCCAAAACGCGGATGCATTTGCAAGGTCTCCGATGGGTGGCCTGCGTGTTTATGTTAATTATGAACACCTGAATGAGATCATAAGTGGAAGGGACCGCAATACAATCGCTCATGAACTTGGGCATACAGCAGGACTTATTCACCCTGATGACAGAACTATGAGTAACTATATGGCACGGAAATGGAATGCTGAAAAGCAGCGATTAAATACTTTCAATCAGGACCTTAAGTATAATTTTATGTGGAGTTATGGCGAACTTAAAAAAAATAATGTCCCTATGAATGCGGCTGTAGGCATGACAACAGTTCAGCTTGGCCTGATGTATTCTAACTATAAAGAGGGGAAATTAAACCAGCAAACTAATTTTAGATTTAATTGGGGAGGAATTCCGGGTATTCCTGTGCAAGGACCGAGGGTCAGATATCCTGGGTTAAAGTATCCCCAAAACTAATAAACCTTCAATTTTCTTAATCTATATCAACATTTTTGGCTGCCCTATTCCGTACGTTGCCATTTCACCAAAAACAAATACGTTATGGCAACACAATCAGGAATTATCAAGTATGAAGGCAAGCTGGACGAGACCCTCGGTTACAACCGAAAGGGAAAACGCTGCGTTCGCCGCATGCCTAAACATGTACGGAGAAGTATCGCCACGGTACTTTCCGGCAATGACTTTGGCACCGCCAGCAGAGCGGGCAAACTGATCCGCAGGGCCTTAATACCAACCCTGGATATCCGGCTGGATCACACACTGACCAACCGGCTCAACAAAGAGATGCTGAAGGTACTTTATACAGGCAGCCAGGAACGTGGCAGCAGAAGTATCCAAAACAAAGCGCTCGAACTGTTGAAGGGATTCCAGTTCAACAAAACCACAGGATTAGATAGGTTGCTCCCGTTTCCCACACCCAAAGTAGTACAGGATGGCGATCAATTACGGATCGCTATACCAGCCATGGAAGCCAAAGCCATCCGCCATGCCGGGAATACAACACATATTGAGATCAAAGCGATTGCAGCGGGTGTGAACTTTAATGGTGTTGAACAGGAACAGGCAGTATCAGACAAAGTATTGTTCAACATTCACCAACCGGCAGCGGCTACAGAATTAGTACTCCCTTTCAAAGCAGGAAAAGCAGAAACGATCGTGGTCTTACAGGTAAGGGCCTTCAGTGAAGACAATGGTATCCTGTATGCATCGGGTAACAGGAAATATTGTGCAGCAGACATCATTGATGTTATTCCATCTTTCACTGAAGAGGAAGCAGGAACACCGGCATATGCAACAGAACCATCCCTTTCCCTGCTGCACGCTGATAAAACCTACGCTGCGCCTCAGAGGGAATGAATACAAATGAGGCGGGTGACAAAAATTAACGTGAAGTGTTCCTTCCGCCGGAAAATCAATGTGCATAACGGAAAAACAGCACATTATTTGCAGTAAATTTGTAGAATGGAAACACAATATCCGAACAACCTTCTCTTTCCATTAGCTAAAAAGCAGCTTTTAGCACCCAACACCCCAAACTTAAGCCCTAAACATTAACCCCACATCATCTCCACCACAAGTACACATCATCTCCACATCAAGTCCACCTATCTCCCGGTATTCTCTCGTCAATCCCTTATCTGTCCTGTATTGTTCCCTCATACTACACCCCAGATACACGGCCAGTAACCTTCTTGCTCTCCCATTGACTGGTAAATCATGCTCCCGTAAGGGACATTCGTATACGAAACCTTTAATAAAAAACTGCCGGTACATTGTACCGGCAGTTTGAATGATCGTATGTTGAAAGGTTAGAAGTTTATGATCTCGTTACCGGACCAGTCTGTTTCCGTGATCCGCGGTGCAACAGAAGTACCGCCGGTAGTCGGGATGGTCACATGAAGCGTTGTGAGCACATTCCGTTTATAGTAGATAGTTTTATCACCTAAATGAACGGTACCTCCGCCTGGTTTTTCCCATGTTACCCTGGTTAAAATAGGCATGGTACTGTCTCTTGACTTTAATTCATCCGATGCAAGCACATAGGACCGGCTGCCGATATCGCCAGGTGTTACACTAAATGGCAGGGCGAGGGGCCAGGAAAGAGATGATGCGTCCCAGCCAAATTCAGCTTTCAGTTTTCCCCCTGTAAAATTAGTGGCACTAAGCTTTACGCCAAATGAACGTCTTTTCACATTGATCGAGATAGGAGCAGGGTTGGCAGATCCTGCATAGCTGGTATCTCCCTGGTAATAATCTACCTGAGGATAGTATACGGTCTGCAGATAGTTTGATGAATCAAGCGGATTCGCTAACTGTAGATGATACACGGAATCCCTGGCAAAAACATAATCTGTTATTGAATCCATCCGGTTCTTCAATGAGAAATTAATCGGATAATCAAAATAGAACAAACCGTTCTGAACTGTGTAAAATAAGCCAGAGCCTGTTCCTTTTTTATAGACGCTGATGCTTATTTTATATTGTCCGGATGTAGGTGCATTAATGTACATGGAATCAACATGACTAAACAGGCCGGTAGAAGCCGGACGCCAGTCGCCCACCCTTGTTACGGAAATAGAATATAGCGTGGTATTTCCAAAATTCCTCGCGCCGGATAAAACATCCTCATTTGCTCTTCTTCCCAGGGGACTTTCGCTGGTTAAGATATCTCCTGTAAGCTTCAGTTGTACCCTTACGGTTCCGGAATTGTTAACGGGAGGCTCTGCCGGAGGCGTTTGTTTGTTCTTCTGGCAGGAAATAGCCATGATAGCGCAGCTACAGGCTAAAAACAATGTCATTGATTTCATAAGTATATTGGGTTTATAGCATGGGTAATACCTGTAAATATAGTATTATTTTTGATAATATCAAAAGCTAGTTGATCAATACCACACTACCCGTGTTATGCTTTATCTCTTTGGTAGTAAGAGAACGGTATTGCAGATGCCATACATAGCTGCCTGGGGACAGCAGCGTCCCATTCTGGCGCCCGTCCCATCCCTGGTGCGGATTGTTGGACTGGTACAACAAATTGCCCCAGCGGGAATAAACCTGCAGCAGGTAGTCAGTAATATTTCCACGGAATATGGGCCGTAGCAGATCGTTCACACCATCCTTATTGGGAGAAAATGCAGTAGGAAAAACAAACTCCGGTTCACAATCCTTTTGTACAACCATCAGTGTATCGCTATAAGTACCGCAACGGTTAGCGGTTTCAAGATAATATTTCCCGCCCTGCCTTACCGTAATAGACCCGGCATGAGAACCATCCTGCCAGGTATACTGCGGATAATTGTATTGTGATTGATCAAGCACCAATTTATCATTATAACAGATCTGCACAGCCGGCCCGAGTTCAAAACGTGGCAGTGCATCCTGCTCTACATTAAAACTGGTAGCAGTATCACAACCATTCAGCGAGATCCTTACATGCCAGGTGCCCGGTTGCGTGATACTGATAGCAGGGCCCTGCTGTACCTGTTGCCAGTAATATAATGCTCCCGGTTGCTGTATATCCACATCG
Source organism: Chitinophaga niabensis (assembly GCF_039545795.1). Lineage (NCBI taxonomy): Bacteria > Pseudomonadati > Bacteroidota > Chitinophagia > Chitinophagales > Chitinophagaceae > Chitinophaga > Chitinophaga niabensis. The sequence continues at coordinate 2,451,810 of NZ_CP154260.1, forward strand.
AGCTGTACCGGAATGTTATCACAGAAAAAAGTATCGCGCAATGCCTTTAATTCAGGATAAGGCCTGAAGTCAACATATATTTCATCACGTGTTTTGCAGTTATTTACCCCATACGTTACTTCCAGCCAGTAGGTACCAGATTGTGTAACGTTTAGCTCGGGTGTTGTATTCCCCGTATTCCAGGCATAGGCGGTTCCTGCAAGATCACTTTTCAGCACCAGCGGTTTACCGATACACACTGCCGTATCGTTGCCAATGTTTACAACGGGGATCCGCATATCAAGGTCCTGCCAGACCGTATCAGTATGGCAGGGATAATATAGGATAAGGCTCACGTTGTAATTGCCTTCTGTTGCAAAATCGTGTATGCCATTGGATAAACGCGTGGTATCAGTACCATCTCCGAAATGCCAGTGGACGGAATCCGGAGGGTTCATACTGCTGAAACTATAAATGGTCCTCAGTTCATTACAAACATAATCCGTGTTGATAACAGCCTCATTATCATCATTCCCTCCGGCTATAATATTCGGAAGGCCAAGTGTGGTGTTGCCGGAACGGAAATTATAAACACTATAACCCGGCCGGTCGCGGTTATCGGGGTCTGTTAAAACGCTGGTATAAGTGCTGGTTATTTTTTCAGCCATATAGATCCTTTTATCCGGTCCCAGGGCCAGGCTGAATACTTCCCTGAAATCATCCCATGGTAATACCTGCCTTACAGAAGCCATGATATCATTCCTGTTAAAGCTGGAGATGTCCATGCTTAACAGTTCTCCGCCGCCACCCCAGGAATTGGTGGAACTTATATAAAGGTTCTGGCTGTTGTAGGAAAATTCAACACCATATGGAGATAAATAATTAGCCGGGAAGTCCCAGGAATTAAAGGAGATAGGGTTCGTTAGTTCACCTGTCCGGTTATTGAAGTCAAATATCTGAAAGCCCAGCTCAAAAAAAGCAACAGCCAGTTTCCGCCCGTTGGATGAGTAACGGAGATATCCTTCCGTCTGATTTACCGGTATGATCCGCATCCCATTACCACTAACAACAGGTGTAGCACTAACGCCGGATGGAGTTACCAGGTATGAAATAAAGGTATTGTCCGGCTGCCGGTAAGTAGTGACCCAAACATCCCGTTTATTACAATGCACCACTGCTCCCAGTTTCTCATAACAATTCCCCGCCAGCAGAACATTTTTAACGGCAGTGACAGCACCATTCCCGCCATCCAGCCGCATATCCACTTCTGAATACATTAAGCCATTCGGACCGGTTTCTCCGCGCCAGGGGATGGTAAAGATGTAGTAGATGTTCTTATCATTGGGTTTGGGAACAATCAGGGCTGATTGTGTACTGGATATATTTCCCCGCAGGTTAGTGCCATTCACCATTACCTGGTGTAGTTTATTATAAACCGTAACCCCATCTGTATAAAATAAAAGCGCCCCGTTATCATCGGCAACGGATGCGGAGCCTTCCATCTGGTTCAATGCGCTGCCGGTGATCATGGTTGGCCCTACAGTTCGGAAATCAAGACCCACGCCCTTACCGTAATACCATTGGTACCATTGCTTCTGCTGACTAAAGGAATATTGAAAAAAAGAAAGGAAAAGAAGAAGGAGCAAGTACTTTTTCATGGATAACCAGGCCTAAGGATACACTAAAGTATACATAATTTTCATAAAACGTGTTTATATACAGATTTAGTAGATTTGGGACTATGGAACACATTATTAATGCAACAGTTAAGTTCGTAAAAAAGGAATTGGAAGGGGCCGAAGGTGGTCACGATTGGTGGCATATCCACCGTGTATGGCAAAGATCTAAACTGATCGCACAAAAAGAAAAGGCAGACCTGCTGGTGGTAGAATTAGGCGCTTTGCTGCATGATATCGCAGACGCAAAATTCCATGACGGCGATGAGGAGATAGGGCCTGCTAAAGCAGTGGCTTTTATGCAAACACAGCATATCCCGGCGGATACGATCCAACATGTAGAGAACATCATCCGGCATATATCCTTTAAAGGCGGTAATAATGAACGGGCGTTCTATTCAGTGGAACTGGGCATTGTGCAGGATGCGGACAGGCTGGATGCATTAGGTGCTATCGGCATAGCACGCGCGTTTAACTACGGCGGGTTCAAAAACCGTCCCTTATATGATCCGGCAGTAAAACCCCAGCTGCAAATGACGCGGGAGGAATACAAGGCCAGTACGGCCCCCACTATCAATCACTTTTATGAAAAGTTGCTATTGCTGAAAGACAGGATGAATACAGCCACAGGAAAAGCGTTGGCAGAAGAAAAACATGCTTTCATGGAAACATTCCTGGCACAGTTCTATGCAGAATGGGAGGGGGCCTGAATACAAATTTCCGCAAGGAATCTAATATATTCAGGTCGCGCACCATTATTCCATCCGCAACGATTTCACCGGGTTTCTCATGGCAGCTTTCACGCCCTGGAAACTCACGGTGATCACTGCTATAATAAGTGCCACCAATCCGGATATAGCAAACATCCACCAGGATAGTTCGATGCGGTAGTCTGCATCCTTCAGTAGTTGTTGCATTACAAATGCCGCAAGGGGAGAGGCCAGTACAAAAGCTATTAATACAGGCTTCATAAAATCCTTGGATAAGGAGAACCAGATCTTTGTAATACCGGCACCAAATACTTTGCGGATACCGATCTCTTTATTACGTCTCTCTGCCAGGAAAGTTGAAAGGCCAAAAAGCCCCAGGCAGGAAATGAAGATAGCTAGTACACCCAATCCGAAAGTGAGTTGCGCTGCCGCACGAAGGCCGCGGTATTCTTTATCATATTCTGCTTTCATGAACTGCAGCTCAAAGGGATAATTGGGATTACTCCGTTTAGCGGCAGCTTCTATCAGGTTCACTGTTTTACGCCAGTTATTATCATTCCTTAACCTCACGAAGAAATAGCTGCCGCCAGTGCCCAGCTGGATCATCATGGGGCCGGGATTGGAACTGGCCTGGTTGAACACAAAATCCTCTACCACACCTATCAGTGTTTTATCTCCCAGTTTAGTACCTATCACGGGTTCTTTCAGGCCCATTTTTCTTACCGCTGTTTCATTGAGCAGGCAGGCGGTTGAATCAGCGCCATAAGCAGGATCGAAATCCCGGCCTGCCGCCATTTTTAAACCTGCCGTTTTTGTCCAGTCGTAATTTACCCAGGTAAGGGTGACAGGGAAATTCTGATCATCTGTTTTGCCCGGCCATTGAACACCGTCTGATCTACCACCAAACTTGATCATATTATTGCTGCCTGCTGAAACACTTTGCACACCGGGGATCTGCTGCACTTCTGCTTTGAATAAATTAAACTTGTCACCCATGTCGCCTCTCGCAGGTATGATGATCAGGTTCTCTTTATCATAACCCAGTGGGCGGTTCTGTATGTGCTGTTGTTGCCGGAAAATAACAACGATGGAAATGATCAGGAAGATGGAGATCACAAACTGGAAGGTCACCAATCCCTTGCGCAGCAGCGCGCCTCCTTTGTTATTGGTTACTGTGCCTTTCAATACCTTCACCGGTTTGAAATTGCTTAAAAAGAAAGCAGGGTAACTACCCGCTACCAGGCCTGTGATAATAGTAATACCGGTTAATGCGCCCAGGACCTGCCAGTTAAACACATCAAAGCTGAAATGAACATCGGGGAAGCGGTTCACCAAAGGCAATATCATCCTGGCCAGCAATAGGGCTAAAAGTAATGCAAGGAAGGTCATGCACAATGCTTCCGCCAGGAATTGCATAATGATCACTTTCCGCGGAGCGCCTAAAACTTTACGCACACCTACTTCTCTTGCACGGCGTTCGGAATGTGCTGTGGCAAGGTTCATGAAGTTCACACAGGCAATCAGCAAAATGAAGATCCCTACGATGACCATTATTTTCACACCGTCTATTAATCCGCCACTTACTTTCCCGTTCCTGAAGCTGCCATACAGGTGCAGGTCCGCCAGGGGATAAGCAAAGAAGGTGGTTTTCTCCACATCTGCATGTCTTTTAATAGCAGCCTGTATTTTGTTATTCACAACAGTAATGTCTGAAGAAGGGGTTAATTCTACCCAGGTCTGGATGCTGTTGTTATCCCATTTGTTGATCCATTCGCTGTTTACCTGCTCAAATATTTTGAAGGGGAGTACTATATCAAACTTGAAAGTGCTATTCTGTGGAATGTCCCGGATCACTGCGCCAACTTTCAGATCACGAACATTATCATGCCGCAGTATTTTACCGAGTGCGCTTTCGGTACCGAAGAGTTTTTTAGCCGTTCGTTCCGTGATCACTACCGATCCCGGGTCTTGTAGGGCAGTAACGGGGTTTCCTTCAATGGCTTCGAAGCTGAGCATACGGAAAAGGTCCGGCTCGGCATAGAAACCTCTTTCATAGAAACTGTTTTCACCGGCATGGATCATTTGTTGATTGGTGTAGCTGGTACGGGACACGTATTTGATATCAGGTACGTCCTCACGCAGTACAGCAGCTAAAGGCCCCGCTACAGACCTGCTGGTGCCAATGTCTCCACCTATCTGGTGATTGTACATGATCTGGTGGATCTGTGGAAGATGCGCATGGAATTTATCATAGTTCATGGCATCCCTGATCCATAACAGGAGCATAATGGTAATGGCCAGGCCAACAGCCAGCCCGCCTATATTGATGAGGGAAGAAACTTTATCTTTTACAATGTTCCTCCAAGATACAAGGAAGTAGTTATACAGCATATCGTGGTAATTGATCAGCAAGGCATGCACTAAGAGAATGCCAGAATCATTACCTGTTATAAATCAAATGGATATGATTTTTTAAATGGTAAGAAATGTCCGGTTTTAGTACATGCTGTGTTCGCTAATGACAAGCTACAAAAAAATACGGGCGGAATGCTCCGCCCGTAAAAATGATACTGATAATGCCTGTTCATCTGATTGCTCTTGATAAGGAAATTGCTTCGCACTTATCTTGTGATTCATTTCTCCGATCGCCCCTGATAGGGAATTGCCTTTGCACTGATCTTGTGATCCATTTCTCCGATCGCCCCTGATAAGGAATTGCCTTTGCACTGATCTTGTGATCCATTTCTCCGATCGCCCCTGATAAGGAATTGCCTTTGCACTGATCTTGTGATCCATTTCTCCGATCGCCCCTGATAAGGAAATTGTCTTTACGCTTATCTTGTGATCTCCTCCGCCTTATACCCCACACCTTCAATCGCCTTTTGGATCTCTTCCTCACTAGCTTTCTCTAATTTCACCGTCAACACCTTATCAGGACTCAACAGATCCACTTCCCATTTACCTTCTCCAGCCAGCTCATTCAATACCGGTGATACAGCAGCAATACATCCTGAGCACTTAATATTCGTCTTAAATTGTACAGTTTCCATTTTAATATCTTTTATATACTGCAAAATTACACCCCGTCACCCGCGCCGTTATTACATAATTCCTGATTCCTTTTATACAATTAGGATTTCTAAAAACCACTTCCTACTTTTGATATGTACTACATAATGACCAAATGAAGGTATTAAGCGCAAACGGGATATATGGCAACTGGGCAACCCTGCTGTTGCCCCTGAACAACGATGACAGCATCAATTACGCCCAGCTGGAGCAGGAAATAGACACCCTGATCGCCTATAAAGTAGACGGGATCTACTCCAACGGCACCGCCGGAGAATTCTATAACCAAACAGAGGAGGAGTTCGATAAAGTAAACACCCTGCTGGCCGCAAAATGCAACGCCGCAGGCATGCCTTTCCAGGTAGGTTGCTCACATATGAGCCCTGAAATTTCCCGGGAAAGACTGAAACGCGCAAAGGCTCTGCAACCCTCTGCCATACAGATCATCCTGCCGGATTGGTTCATCCCCACCATGCCGGAGATCATCGATTATTTGAAAGTAATGGCGGAAGTGGCAGCACCCATTGGCCTGGTATTATATAATCCCCCGCATTCCAAAAAGAAATTACAGCCAAAGGATTTTAAAGAGATCCTGGATGCCGGTATCCCTTTGGTAGGCTGTAAAGTCCCCGGCGGCGATGAGCAATGGTATGAAGAGATGAAACAACTGCCGGTCCCTTTCTCCGTATTTATCCCCGGCCATCATTTAGCAACGGGTGTTTCCCGTGGTGCACATGGCGCTTATTCAAATGTGGCCTGCTTAAATCCACTGTTCGCACAGCAATGGTATAACAGCATCAAAAGGGGAGAACCTGCAGCATTTGAACTGGAAACACGGATCCAGCAGTTCATGAACGATTGCATTGTTCCCTATATAAGAGATAAAGGATACGCGAACCAGGCAGTAGATAAATTCATGGCCGCTGTTGGTGCCTGGACCCCCATCAGCACACGTTTACGCTGGCCTTACAGGTGGATCCCGGAAGAAGATGTGGAAACTATCAGACAGCAATGCCGGCAAATTATACCGGAAGTTTTTAACGTAACAAAATAAACACCGTGTACAGATACTTTTTAATAGCACTTGTTTTTATATCATTTGGCTGCAAAACCTCCCGCACCCTCACTTCAAATGCTCCACTGTTCGACAGTTCCCTTGTATTTGAACCCGGAGGCCCTTATGCCTCCATGCGTATCCCTGCATTAGTGATCACAAAAAAAGGAACATTGCTCGCCTTCTGCGAAGGCAGGATCGGCACTGCCAGTGATTGGGCAGACATGGATATGATCATGAAAAGAAGCACCGATGGCGGAAAAAACTGGCAACCAAACGTGATCATTGCCCCGAAGGTAAGCGGGCAGCCAACCAGCAATGCAACACCCATCGTGGATAAGGAGGGTACCATCCATTTATTGTACCAGCGCGATTATGCTAAGGCCTATTATACTTTCTCCAAAGACGATGGCCTGACATGGAGCGAAGCAACAGATATCACTTATGCCTTTGATGCTTTCAAACCGGAATACGACTGGAAAGTACTGGCTCCCGGCCCAGGTCACGCCATCCAGATGACCAATGGCCGTTTACTCGCAGCCATATGGTTGGCGAATCCGGTTAAAACCACACCCAGAAGAGCGCATGCACCATCCTGCATTGCCACCATCTATAGCGATGATCTTGGCAAAACCTGGAAACGCGGCGCCATCGTTGCAGATAATTCAGCAGCATTTAAAAATCCCAGCGAAACCATGCCTGTTCAGTTAAAGGACGGACGTGTAATGCTCAACATCCGGAACGTAACAGAGAAACGCCGCAGGGGTGTGAGCTACAGCCCTGATGGCATCAGTGGCTGGACCACACCTGTTTTTGATGAAGGTTTGTTTGAACCCATCTGTATGGCCACCATCACAAGGTTCGGTCCTGACCTGTTATTCATCAACCCGGATAGCGGAGATACCAGCAAAGGCAACCGCAGGAACCTTACCGTAAAAGTCAGTTTTGATGAAGGACAGACCTGGCCCCTAAAGAAAGTTCTCAACCCCGGTGCATCCGGTTATTCCGATGTAGCCGTAGGGCCTGACGGTACCGTGTATTGCCTGTATGAAACCAATGCCGGCACAGGTTTCAACTATAGCATGGTACTGAAAAGGTTCAACCGCGAATGGATCACTAAAAAAGACTAAGCTTTCTCCGCCTGGCAGCCAGCAGATTCGCTCTGCTGGCTGCTTATAACCAATTCCCCTTATCAGGAGCAAAAAATAATTTGGATTAATAAGAAATACTTCCCACTTTTGATATGTACTACATAAGTACTATTAACCAAATCAATCATTTCCAGTTATGAATAAAAAGCTACTCAGCTATCTCGCCGGGTATTCTCCCAGGCTCTTATGCCTCCTCTCCCTATCCATTTTCCTTCTTGGCGCAGATGCTAATGCCCAGGACAGAGTATTAAAAGTTTCTGGTAAAGTGACAACTGAATTGGATGGGCCGGTGATCGGGGCCAGTGTTAGGATTTCAGGTACCCGCCTTGGTACAGTAACTGACGCAGACGGAAAATACCTGATCAGTGTAGCCCCCACAGACTCACTTGAGTTCTCTTATGTGGGTTACAAAACAATCCGTTTTGCCGTACGCAACAGGGTAGACCTGAATGTAAAATTAGAAGCCACCGCAGGTGGCCTGAATGAAGTAAGCATTGTTGGTTACGGCCAGCAGAAAAAGATCAGTGTAATTGGTGCGCAGTCAACATTGGATGTAGACGATATCAAGTTACCGGTAAGAGACATCGCCAGTACATTGGGCGGAAGGATCTCCGGTATGATCACTACTTCCAGGGGTGGTGGCCCCGGTCAGGATAACTCCGGTTTCCTGGTTAGAGGGGTAGCTACTTTTGGTACCAGCACCCGCACACCCCTGATCATTATCGATGGGGTGCCGGACAGAGCTTTGAATGATGTAGACCCTGAAGATATTCAGACCTTCACTGTATTGAAAGATGCGGTATCCACAGCCGTATATGGTACACGTGGTGCAAACGGCGTTATCATCATCACCACCAAAAAAGGTGTTGCTGGTAAACCAGCCGTTAAATTTGAACTGAACCAGGGGATGACCCAGCTGGTACAGGTGCCGAAACTGGTAGATGCGCCCACCTGGATGACCTTGTATAACGAAGGTTTGACCAACAGGGGCAGGGCGCCGTTGTATACAGAAGAACGTATAGAAATGCACAGGAACGGTACCGATCCTGAATTATATCCTAACGTGAACTGGTATGATGAGATCTTCAGAAAAACAGGTGTAACGCAAAGGGCAAACGTAAACATCAGCGGTGGTTCAGACAGGGCTACTTATTACATCTCTGCAGGTTATTACAGGGAAACCGGTATGCTGCGGGATATTCCTGCAGACCAGGACAGCTACGATACTAAATCTTATTATAAACGTTACAACTTCACGGCTAACATTGGTGTGAATGTAACCGCCACTACCAAGGTAGACCTGGGTATGGCTGCTATCATCGATAGCAGGAATGGTGTTTGGGGCGGTGCAGATGTGAATGCACTCAATAACCTGTTCTTACAGGTGTTGCGTGTTCCTCCGCACATCATGCCAGGCAGATATCCTAACGGCGTGTATTCCCAATACCCTGGTGGTTTCAGCAGCCCCAGCAAGATTGCATTTGACCAGGGTGCTACCAACGATTATTCCGCTACCATCCGTCCGAACTTAAGGCTGAAACAAGACCTTGATTTCATCACAAAAGGATTGTCCTTCTCCGGTTTATTCTCTTTTGATATTTATACAGACGGAACAACGGCCACCACCCGTTCCGGGCCATCCGTATACGCAACAGGCCGTGATGCAGACGGAGAGCTGATCTACCAGCTTACCCGCGATGCCAACGGTGCACTCACTTACTATTCCGCCCGGAGTTCCACCAGGCGTATGTATTCAGAAGCATCCCTGAACTATGGCCGTACTTTCGGCAAACATGAGTTCGGTGGTCTGTTATTGTTTAACCAGTCTGAATACATCGATGGAAACGCCTCTACCTTTACTTCTGCTGTGCCATTCCGCAACCGCGGTCTTACCGGAAGGCTGACGTATGGTTATGATAACCGTTACTTCCTGGAAGGAAACTTTGGTTACACCGGTTCTGAGAACTTCAGCCCGGATAACAGGTTTGGTTTCTTCCCGTCTGCAGGTGTAGGTTATATTATTTCCAACGAGAAATTCTATGAGCCGTTAAAAGATATCATGCCTTACTTCAAACTGAGGTATAGCTATGGCTTAACAGGTAATGGCGGTTTCAGTACCCGTTTCCTCTACCTCACACAACTGGCAAAAACAACTGCAACCGGTTACCAGTTTGGTACACCTACCGCATTGTCTCCTGCCTACAGCGGATATGCTGAATCACAGATCGCTACAGACCCTTCATGGGAAACATCCTACCGCCACAACCTGGGTATAGAAATGAACTTCCTGAAAAATGATCTGAAGATCGTAACAGAATTGTTTAGGGAAATGCGTAAAGGCATCCTGAGAGCGGATCAGACCATCCCCGGTTTATCAGGTTTTGGAGGTGTGAACCCTACCCGCAACATTGGTATTGTGAAGAACGAAGGGATAGATATAACCATGACGTATAAGAAAACATTTTCTAAACAACGCTGGATAAACGTTACAGGAACTTTCACCTTTAACGACAACACCAACCTGCAGGACGGTCTTCCTCCGCAACGTTATCCATGGATGGAGTGGAAAGGTAAACAGGTAGATGCTAAAACACTGTACATCGCTGAAGGACTTTTTAAAGACCAGGCTGAGATCGACAGGTCAGCTAAACAAACAGGCGATATCCGCCCCGGCGATATTAAATACAAAGACCTGAACGAAGACGGTGTGATCGATGCGAACGACATTGCACGGATAGACGTGTCCGGTACTCCTAAAATGATGTATGGTGTGAACCTTCAGTTTGGCTGGAAAGGTTTTGACATCGGCGCCTTTGTACAAGGTACCGGAAAAACCTGGTTGAGCTATGGCATGGGAGATGGAACAACACCATTTTCTCAAGGGCCTATCAGCGCTGGTTTGATGAGTATGGCAACAGACAGGTGGACGGAAGCGAACCCTAACCCGAATGCATTTTATCCAAGGATGAATACCAACCAGGATCCTAACTCCAATTACCTGAACAGTACCTGGTGGCTGAAACCATCCGACTTCGTGAGGTTGAAAAGTGCAGAGATCGGTTATACTTTAAGTGCTACACTCACCAAACGCATCGGCATCAGTAACCTGCGCGTTTTCCTGAACGGAACCAACCTGCTCACATGGTCCAAATGGAAACACTGGGATCCTGAGCTGAACGATACCGGTACCAGTTCAACGAACTATACCCGTGGGGAATCTTATCCCAACACAAAGGCGTACAATTTTGGTGTAAGGGCTTCTTTTTAATATCATAAGAATACTATCATGAGATATCATATCACAAAATATACCGCATTACTCAGCATCACTTTATTACTGTCCACCGGATGTAAAAAAGGTTTCTTTGATGGTGCACCTAAAGACCTGCAGACCATTGAAATGGTATTCCAGAATAAACTGGAAGCAGAAAGCTGGCTTGCCGGCGTATACAACCGCCTGCCGGATGTTTGGGCAGACGGAACGGTTACCGGCAGGGGATTAGGCGAGCTCTGCGATGAGCTGGAACTCAATTCTCCTTCCATCATCGCTGCGGGAACCATCAATGGTCAGAGCAGTATCAACGTGTATACTTCCTATTACCAGGCTATCCGCCTGGCCAATATTTTCATGGCCAATATTGAGAACAGCAAAACCAATCTTTTGCTGGAACCCAATGGCGCTGAACTGATCCAGCAGTATAAAGGTGAGGCGCGTTTTCTTAGAGCTTACTATTACTGGATGCTGATCAGGTTCTACGGCCCTGTAGTATTGGTAGGAGATAAGATTGCCGGTGTGGATGACGACTTCCAGTTGCCCCGGAATACCTGGAGCGAATGTGTGGATTACATTCTCGCTGAAATGGATGCGGCTAAAGACATGGTGCCTGAGAAACACATTGTACCATCTTCCGGTGCAGATGATCTTACACAAACCGGCCGCATCACCAAACTGATCGTGGAAGCGGTGAAGAGCCAGGTGTTATTATATGATGCCAGCCCGCTCTTTAATGGTAATCCTGATTATGCAGGATTCAAAAATACAGATGGTAAAGAACTGATGAACCTCACAGCTGATCCTCAGAAATGGGCACGCGCTGCAACAGCAGCTAAAATAGCGATCGATCATGCTGTTACAAACGGCAGGAAATTATACGCAGTGACCAATGCAGATCCATTCCTGGCAGCAGTGAATTCTCATAGAGGTTTATTCTTAACAGGATGGGCGGATGAAGGTATCTGGTTAAGAACGGTTACCGGTTATGCTGTATGGGAAGAACATTGTGCACCACGTGCCGTAAATGGTACCAAAACCGTAGCCGTACTTTCTATGCCACAGGAAATGGTGGATATGTACAGAATGATCAACGGACGCCGTATTGACGAAGCCGGCAGCAATTACGTAGAAACAGGTTTTACCGCTACGGCAAAAGCCAACTTCTATGTAGCCGGTACTTCCAATATGTATGTGAACAGGGAACCCCGCTTCTATACCAACGTTACCTTCAACGGTTCTACTATTCCTTTTGTGCCTAAAACAGGCCTTACAAGAGTTGAATACTGGCCTGATGGTAATTCCGGCAACGGTAATGGTACACAAACCATGTATCCTAAAACTGGTTACCTGGTACGCAAAAATACCAATGCCAGCAGGAACCTTCAGTCCAATGCAGGTAACGTAGTTCGTCCTGCTATGTACATCCGCCTTGGCGAATTGTATCTCAACTATGCTGAAGCATTGAACGAATCTAATCCCACTAACCCGGATGTACTCACTTACCTGAACTTTATCCGTGTACGCGGAGGGATCCCTCCTGTAGCTGCAGGATTAGACCAGGCTACTATGCGTAAACTGATCCAGAGGGAACGTTGCATTGAACTGGCATACGAAGGGCACCGCTTCTTTGATGTGCGCAGATGGAAGATTGTAACGGAGCCGGAAGGCCGCCAGGGTGGTGAGTTCCATGGCATGAACGTATTCACCGGTACAGGCCTTGGCGATGTGGCATTCTATGCACGTACCAGAACCAGCACCCGGGTATGGAACACCAGGTATAACCTGCTGCCTTTACCACAGAGCGAAGTGAATAAGAACTTTAAAATGGTACAAACTTTTGGATATTAATATATGAGAGGAGCAAAGAGGATATTGAGCGCACTATGTTTACTGCCCGTTATGATGATGGCGCAGGAACAGAAAAAGTATAAAGTGCCGGTACTGAAAGGGAAAGAGATCAACCCTGTTATACGCATCCGTATTGATGCGGCAGGGGAGAACGAAACCCTTCAGCAGATGGAAGTCTCCATAAAAGGTGCAGCTATCCGGAACCTGAAGGTTTTCAACGCCGGAGCAGATTCCGCTTTCCTGAAAGGTGAAAAGCCGCTTTTTGCGGAAGCGAAAGCAGGAAGTAAAGTAAGCTTAAAAGGAAACCTGGCACTCCGCCAGGGAGCCAATTATCTCTGGGTAACGGTAACGCCTGATGTTAAAGCATTGTTGACAGATCGCTTAAACATCAATATTACAGCTGTTCAGTTAAATAACAGAACAGTAAAAGTACCCGCTGATAATTATACGAACAGATTAGGCATTGCATTAAGACAGCATAACCAGGATTCGGTACACACGTACCGGATCCCCGGGCTTGCTACAGCCAAAGACGGTAGTCTGCTGGCCGTCTACGATGTGCGCAGGGATAAAGGGGGTGATCTGCAGGGGAATATAGACATTGGTTTATCCCGCAGCCTGGATAAAGGCAAAACATGGCAGCCCATGCAGATTGTGCTGGACATGGGCACCTGGGGCAATCTGCCGCAAAAGTTCAATGGTGTTTCAGACCCCAATGTGCTGGTAGATAAAAATACCGGTAACATCTTTGTCGCCGGTTTATGGATGCACGGCGTGATCAACGAACAGGGGAAATGGGTGGAAGGATTAACCGCAGAAAGTAAAGACTGGAATCACCAGTGGAAAACCAAAGGTTCTCAGCCCGGCTTTGATGTGAAACAATCTTCCCAGTTCCTGATCACTAAAAGTACAGACAACGGAAAAACCTGGAATGAACCCGTAAACATCACCCGCATGTGCAAACAGGAAGACTGGTGGTTACTGGCTCCCGCGCCCGGGCAGGGCATTACCCTGAAAGACGGTACCCTTGTAATGCCCACACAGGGCAGGAATGCAACGGGCAAAGCTTTCTCCAATATTACCTACAGTAAAGATGGTGGTAACACCTGGAAAACAAGTAATCCCGCTACAAAAGAATCTACTACAGAAAATATGGCGGTAGAATTGTCTGACGGCAGCATCATGCTAAACATGCGTTCCGGTGCCAACAGCAGGGATACCACCAGTACAAATGGAAGGGTAGTGGCCACCACCGTTAACCTGGGGCAGGATTGGATTATACATCCCACTTCTCACAATGCATTACCGGAACCCACCTGCATGGCCAGCATCATCAGGCATGATTTTATACAAAATGGAAAGAAAAGGTCCGTACTGTTGTTTGCAAACCCGGATTCAAAAACAGCCCGTCAGCACATGACCATCAAAGTAAGTTACGATGATGGTAAAACATGGCCGGGCCATAAAAAGATCTTACTGGACGAAGGGAAGAGCAGAGGTTATTCCTGTCTGACCAGCATAGACAATAATACCATTGGTATTTTATACGAAAGCAGCCAGGCGGACCTGGTGTTCCAAACCATACAATTAGAAGAACTATTATGAACAAAATTACCGGATTAATAGCTGCAACCTTTGCAGCTTATCATGAAGATGGTGCAGTAAACCTGGAGATCATTCCTGCTATTGTTGAAAAAATGATCGCTGACGGTTTATCTGGCGTATTTATTTGCGGTACCAACGGAGAAGGCCCTAATCTCACGATCGAAGAAAGAATGGCCATTGCAGAGGCTTATGTAAAGGCAGCCAGCAAACGCATCCTGGTACTGGTGCATGTGGGCCACAGTTCTATTGCAGAATGCCGTAAGCTGGCAGCACATGCAGAAAAGATTGGCGCAGATGCTATTTCCTCTGTGGCCGCATTCTATTTCAAACCCGGTTCCGTAAGCAACCTGGTGAAAAGTATGGCACAGATCGCATCCGCAGCACCTAACACGCCGTTCTATTATTACAACATTCCTGCGCTGACGGGTGTGGCCATGGATATGATTGAATTCTTAAAGCAGGCGGAGAAACAGATCCCCACGCTTGCAGGGATCAAATACACATCCGCTACTTTACACGAATACCATGCTTGTGTAAATTATAAAAATGGTAAGTTCGATATCTTATTCGGTTACGATGAAATGTTGTTGCCTGCACTGGCAGTAGGTGCCAAAGGAGCTATCGGCAGTACCTACACTTTTGCGGCGCCATTGTACCTGAAGGTGATGAAGCTGTATGAAGAAGGCATGAGTGAAGCAGCTGCAGCTACACAATTGGTTGCCGTGAACATGGTACGTTGCCTGGTGAAATATCCGCCCATCCCTGCACAAAGGGCTATTATGAAAATGGAAGGATTTGAATTAGGTACCTGCCGTTTACCACTGGAACCATTGAACGAAAAGGAAACAGCAGATTTTAAAGCATCGCTGGAAGAAATAGACTTTTTCAATATCGTGAAAGAGAGTCGTCAGCTTATAGATTGATCATGGCTATTGAAACGTTAGAAGAGAATTATCTGATCTGGCAGGATAGCCTGCCTTCCATTCCTGATCCCATTGGTTTTGCCGGTTCTTTTGCCGGTGTTTCCAATGGTACTTTGCTGGTGGCAGGCGGTGCTAACTTCCCTGATGGCGGCACGCCCTGGACAGGTTCTAAAAAAGTTTGGCACCAGCAGATCTTTGCGCTGGAAAAACCGGGCGGCGAATGGAAAGCAGCAGGTATACTACCGTATGCATTGGGCTACGGCGCTACGGTTAGCTGGAAGGATGCATGCATCCTCATCGGCGGCAGCAATGAACAGGGGCATCATGCGGAAGTATGGATGCTGAAATATATAGATGGAAGGATAGCCTGCACGGCCTTACCTTCACTGCCAAAACCCATCGCTAACACCTCGGGTGTGCTGATAGGCGATGTGATCTATGTGGCAGGAGGTACGGAAACACCGGATGCTTTGCAGACGGAAAAGAACTGCTGGGCGCTGGACCTTGCGGCGGAAGATAAAACATGGAAGGTATTACCACCGTGGCCAGGCCCTTCCCGTATGCTCGCGGTAACGGGTACACTGAATGGAAATTTATATCTTTTCAGTGGTGCCGAACTGGAGAATGGCGTACGCAATTACCTGAGGGATGCGTATGAATATTCCCCGGAACATGGTTGGAAGAAACTGGCTAACCTTCCGAATGCAACAGTAGCAGCACCTTCACCGGCATTTGGCCTGATGATCTTTGGCGGAGATACCGGAGCAGCAGCACAAAGAGATCAACATCCTGGCTTTTCCAGGCAGATATTGAATTATCATACACATACAGATACCTGGTCAGTAAGAGGGGAGTTACCGGCAGCACCGCCTGTAACAACCACATTGACGGTTTGGAACGGTAATGTAGTGATTCCGGGAGGTGAAGTAAAACCCGCCATCCGCACCACTAAAGTATTGACAGGTATTGTTAAACAGCATTGATACATGAAGCATTCCACGCAAAACACTTCCTTTTACTCCTGGACCATTGTAGCCATGCTCTGGATAGTGGCTTTTTTGAACTACCTGGACCGGATACTGATCACTTCCATGCGCGATCCCATTGTGGCCGATTTTGGCCTCACGGATGCGCAATTCGGATTACTGACCTCTGTATTCCTCTGGTCCTATGGTATCCTCAGTCCCTTTGGCGGTTTCTTTGCAGACAGGTACAGCAGGAAAAAAGTGATTGTGTTCAGCGTGATGGTATGGTCTGCCGTAACCTTATGGACAGGCTTTACCCATTCTTTCTATGAAATGCTGACCGCCCGTTTCCTGATGGGCGTGAGTGAAGCTTGTTATATTCCGGCAGCACTGGCTTTGATCACTGATTATCATAAAGGCCGTACACGTTCACTGGCAACAGGTTTGCACATGAGCGGCCTTTATGCAGGGTTGGCATTAGGCGGCCTGGGTGGTTACATTGCTGAGCTCTGGGGATGGCGTTCCGGCTTTCACGTATTCGGGATTGTAGGGATTGTGTATTCCATTATACTGCTGTATGTATTGAAAGATTATAAAGCCACTCCGGAAGAAGAGAAAGAAACCGTTGCAACAGAAAGCATCAGTCTTACCGGTGCATTGAAAGAATTATTCAGCAAAGCTTCCTTCTTTATACTCCTGGTATATTTTGCTGTACTGGGCATTGTGAACTGGCTGGTATATGGCTGGTTACCTACCTTCCTCAAAGATCATTTCCATCTTAACCTGGGAGAAGCAGGTATTTCCGCTACCGGTTACATACAGATCGGTTCCTTTATTGGTGTTGTATTAGGCGGTATCCTGGCAGACAGGTGGACGCGTAAGAACAACCGGGGCCGTTTATACGTACTGATCATTGGTTTTACCCTGGGCGCACCGTTCTTATTCCTGATGGCCTCTACTACTGTATTCAGCATTGCCATCATTGCCATGTTGTTCTTTGGTTTGGCAAGAGGTTTCAACGATGCGAACATGATGCCCATATTAAGACAGGTGGCAGATGGAAGATACATTGCCACAGGGTATGGTTTCCTGAATTTTTTAAGCACCATCATAGGTGGTTTGATGGTATATGTGGGTGGCGCGCTAAAAGATGCGCAGATAGACCTTTCTATCATATACCAGGTATCCGCTGTTGCCATGTTACTGGCTACCTGGTTGTTATTTGCGGTGAAGTTGAAGAAGAACTAGTTAACCAGTTTTCTTAAACCCAAATATAAACCCGTTATGCAAAAAACAATGAACGCGGGCATAAGCGCATTATGCCTGGTGCTTTCTATTGCCTGTACAAAACAGCAAACCCTGTCAGAAAAGCCCAACCCCGCTACTGAAGCGAATGCCGCTGCAGATGCCCAACTGCTGGCTGCCGCACAGGTACACACTTCCGCAAAGATCTTCGATGGCGGTGGTTCCGATGGTTATCATTCTTTCAGGATCCCTTCCCTGATCAGAACCACCAACGGCACACTCATCGCATTTGCCGAAGGCAGAATGAGCAGCAACAAAGATTATGGGAACATTAACCTGGTGTACAAAAGATCTACGGACAATGGTGCCACCTGGTCTGCACTGGGAGAAGTGGTAGGTGTAGGGCCTGGTACCTGGGGCAATCCAACTGCTGTAGTAGATCAATCCAACGGAAGAGTATGGTTGTTCATGTCATGGAACAGTGGTGATCATAATCAATCCGGTACGGATGGCTATGAGAAGATAGACAGTTGGGGCGAAAGGAAAGTGTATGTATCCTACAGTGACAACAACGGCGCCAGCTGGTCTCCGCAGCAGGACCTTACTTCCACACTGTTACCTTCCAATTATACCTGGGATGCCATGGGCCCCGGTGTTGGAGTACAAAAGAGCAAAACAGGCGCAACAGGCCGGCTCATTATTCCTGCTATCGGCCGGAATATCTACAGCGATGATCATGGAGTTACCTGGCATTATCAGCTCATTCCATCCGGCACCAGTGAAGGAACTATTATCGAAAAACTGAATGGCGGGCTGATCCGGAACGACAGGCCTGTTATGAGCCAGTGGGAGCTTTCCAAAAGAAGAAGGATCTCTGTTGGTTCCATCACCAGCTTCCCTGCATGGACCTCTGATCCGGATCTCTTAGATCCTGCCTGCCAGGCTTCTGTATTGCGGTATACAGATAGTCCTAACCGGATCATGTTCCTGAACTCCGCCAGTACGGAAACAAGAGGAAAAATGAGGGTAAGGATCACTTATGATGAAATGGGTACCTGGCCTGTCAGCAGAAGGATCTTTGATAACCTCACAGAGCAGCAAGCCATTGACCAGGGGAAAGGAGGTTATTCAAGTATGGCTAAAACAGCGGATTTTATGGTGGGTGCTTTGATAGAAGTGAATGAAAATACAGGAAGTTCTTCAACAAGTAACCGGTCTATTGAGTTTCACAAATTCAATCTGCCCTGGATATTGAATGGGGCAGTAGAACCTTAAAAAAAGAGGGCTATATGCCCTCTTTTCATTTAAAGTTTAGCCACTTTCAATCGTAGACTATTACTCACCACGCTCACAGAACTAAGTGCCATAGCAGCCCCTGCGATCATGGGGTTTAAGAGGAAGCCATTCACGGGGAATAATACACCGGCGGCCAGCGGAATACCAATAACGTTATAGATGAATGCCCAGAAGAGGTTCTGTTTGATGGTAGCTACCGTTTTACGGGAAAGCTTTAATGCCTTGGGAATACTGTTCAGGTCTGAAGTGATCAGCGTCATCTTGGCCACATCCATTGCAATATCAGAACCTTTGCCCATAGCAATACTTACATCTGCCTGAGCCAGTGCCTGTGAGTCATTGATGCCATCACCTACCATGGCTACCACTTTACCGGCCTGTTGTAATTCTTTTACGAATTCCGCTTTATGGGCAGGTAATACTTCAGCTTTGTAGTTTTTAATTCCTGTATTGCGTGCAACGGCAGCTGCAGTGTGCGCATTGTCTCCCGTGAGCATATATACTTCAATACCATCCAGCAGAAGGGCGGTAATAGCAGTTCTGGAAGTTTCTTTGATCTTATCTGCAATAGCAATAATAGCCAGCAGCTCCTGTTCATTGGCGAAATAGATCACCGTTTTAGCTTCTTCCTGTAACTCGCTGGCCTGTGAAAGCTGTATCTGGTTCAATTCAAAAGGTAACAGTTTTTTGTTGCCCACGAAGTAGGTTTTACCTTCGTAAGTACCTTTAATCCCTTGCCCGGTGATGCTTTCAAATCTTTCCAGTTTTACCGGTTTTACTTTTAAATAAGATACAACTGCTTCTGCCAGCGGATGTTCTGATTGTTGTTCCAGTGTGAAAAGAACAGATCTCAGATCTGTTGCTGTTGTATTCCAGATCATATCTGTTACTACAGGTTTACCTTCTGTAATGGTACCCGTTTTATCCAGGATGATGGCGTTCACTTTGTGGCCCAGTTCCAGGCTCTCAGCGTCTTTTATAAGGATGTTGTTTTCTGCACCTTTACCAACGCCTACCATAATAGCAGTAGGAGTAGCTAATCCAAGCGCACAGGGGCAGGCGATCACCAATACCGTTACAGCAGTCAGTAAACCATGTGTGAAAGCGTTTTCACCACCCAGCAGCATCCAGGTAATAAAAGTAAGGATGGCAATACCTATCACTATGGGTACAAAGATACCGGCGATCTTATCCACCAGCTTTTGTACCGGTGCTTTACTGCCCTGTGCTTCCTGTACCATTTTAATGATCTGCGCCAGCACGGTGTCAGCACCTACATTTTCTGCTTTGAACTGAAAACTGCCTTTCTGGTTAATGGTACCGGCAAATACCGTTTCACCCTGTTTTTTAAGCACAGGTACCGGTTCGCCGCTGATCATGCTTTCATCCACATAAGATTCACCGTTCACTACTTTACCATCCACGGGGATCTTTTCACCGGGTTTCACGAGCAGCACATCCTGCACCATTACATTGGAAATGGGGATCTCCTTTGTACCCCCGGAGGCATCTACCAGCAATACCGTTTTAGGCTGCAGGCCAATGAGTTTTTTAATGGCAGAAGAAGTATTGGATTTGGCTTTTTCTTCCAGCAGTTTACCTAAAGAGATGAATGCTATCACCACCGCAGCAGCTTCAAAGTACACATGCGGGTGTAAACCGCGCTGATGCCAGAATTCAGGGTATATAGTATTGAAGGCACTAAAGATCCAGGCGATACCGGTACTTAATGCCACGAGGGTATCCATGTTGGCTTTGCCATGTTTCAGTTGTTTCCAGGCATTCACAAAGAAGTTCCGGCCAAAGAAGAAAACCACCGGTGTGGCCAGGAGCATCATGATCCAGTTGCCATAAGGCATATCCATAAAGAACATACCAATGATCACAATGGGGAGGGACAGTATGGAAGACCAGATGGTGCGTTGTTTTACTTCATTATAATGGCGGCGTTGTGCTTCTTCCTTTACTTCATCCTGGTTATCCTTGTCTATCACCAGGTCGTAACCAATGGAACGTACTGTTTTCTGAAGGGTTTCCGGAGTAGCAGCCGTAGGGTCATATTGCACCCAGGCTGTTTGATTCGCGAAGTTCACACCCGCATCCTTAACACCCGGTGCGGACTTTAGCATGGATTCCACGCTTACTGCGCAGGCCGCGCAGGTCATTTCCAGTACCGGGAAAGTTTCTTTTGTGATAGCGGTTGACATATTATCTATTTTCCACAAAGTTCCGGCCTTTCGGGCTGGGAGTACTTATATAATTGGGGCATTCTTTTATAATATTTGGTGGATAAAATACCTTATCGTAATATTGCGATATAATGGGCGCAACTAAAACAGACCTCTTTACGAAACAACAGAACGATATTGCCAATATGGCGAAGGCCCTGGCACACCCGGCACGTATTGCCATCCTGCAATACCTGGTGAAAAAGAATGCCTGTGTATGCGGGGATATTGTAGAAGAGCTGGGGCTTGCCCAGGCGACTACTTCCCAGCATTTAAAAGAACTGAAGAATGCCGGGATCATACAGGGTGATATAGATGGAGTGAGCGTTTGTTACTGCATCAACCCAAAAGTCTGGAAACAATATCATGATATATTTCAATCCTTCTTTAAAGACGTTACGCTAAGCGGCAAATGCTGCTAACTATTTTTTTACCCAAATAAATCGCAATAATACGATGAAAGAGCTTGTTAAACAGAAATACACGGAGATCGCCTTACAGGATAAGGCAGAAAACCAGGCATCCTGCTGTGGTGCCGGCTCCTGTTCTACAGAGGTATATAACATCATGAGTGATGATTATGGTGCATTGAAGGGGTATAACCCTGATGCGGACCTTGGCCTTGGATGCGGATTGCCTACCGAGTTTGCACAGATCAAAAAGGGCGATACGGTCATAGACCTTGGCAGTGGTGCAGGGAATGATTGTTTTGTTGCCCGGCATGAAACCGGGGAAACGGGGAAAGTGATCGGTATCGACTTTACACCAGCTATGCTGGAAAAGGCAAGGAAGAATGCAGAAAAGCTGGGATTTAATAACGTGGAGTTCCGGGAGGGAGATATAGAAAACATCCCTGTATCAAACGATATAGCAGATGTGGTAGTGAGTAATTGTGTGTTGAACCTGGTACCGGATAAGGATGCTGTACTGAAGGATATCTACCGCGTTTTGAAACCCGGGGGGCATTTCAGTATTTCGGACATTGTGCTGGTTGGTGCGCTGCCGGAGAATATTCAGCAAGCCGCTGAAATGTATGCCGGATGTGTGTCTGGCGCTATTCAAAAGCAAACATACCTTGATCTGATCAAAACGAATGGCTTTTCTAAAATAACGCTCCAGAAAGAAAAAACCATTCACATCCCGGATGATATCCTTTCCGCTTATTTATCAGCAGAAGAGATAAAACAATTCAGG
Source organism: Chitinophaga niabensis (assembly GCF_039545795.1). Lineage (NCBI taxonomy): Bacteria > Pseudomonadati > Bacteroidota > Chitinophagia > Chitinophagales > Chitinophagaceae > Chitinophaga > Chitinophaga niabensis. The sequence continues at coordinate 2,474,027 of NZ_CP154260.1, forward strand.
GAAAGTGGCACGGGTATTTACAGTGTTACCGTATATGCAGAGAAACCTGTTTGTGGATGCGGCCCTGATTGCTGCAGTTAAAACAGCATACATGAACCAACGTAAACGATTAAGTTTTTTAGACAGGTATCTCACGATCTGGATCTTTCTGGCCATGGCAGCGGGTGTTGGTATTGGGTACTTTATCCCGTCCAGCGGGAATTTTATCCAGGCTTTTTCATCCGGCACTACCAATATTCCTCTTGCTATAGGGCTCATCCTGATGATGTACCCGCCTTTGGCAAAAGTGAACTACGATAAGATAGGAGAGGTGTTCAGGAATACAAAGGTACTGGGCGTTTCACTGTTATTGAACTGGGTGATAGGCCCGGTACTGATGTTTGGCCTGTCGTTACTCTTCCTGCACGGTTACCCGGAATACATGACAGGCCTGATATTGATAGGATTGGCAAGATGTATTGCCATGGTGATCGTATGGAATGAACTGGCCGAAGGTAACCGGGAGTATGCAGCCGGCCTGGTAGCGCTGAATAGTATTTTCCAGGTGTTATTGTACAGTGTGTATGCATATGTTTTTATCACCGTACTGCCACCATTCTTTGGTATGAAAGGCTTGGCCATACAGGTGAGCATAGGGCAGATAGCGGAAAGCGTGGCCATCTACCTGGGGATTCCTTTTGCTGCGGGTGTTGTGAGTCGTTATACACTCACCAGGTGGAAAGGAGAGCAATGGTTCCGGGAACGTTATCTTCCTGCTATCTCACCCATTACGCTCATTGCACTGCTCTTCACCATCATATTGATGTTTAGCCTGAAAGGAGCCCTGATCGTGCAGATCCCTATGGATGTGGTACGTATTGCCCTTCCGCTGGCAGTTTACTTTGTATGCATGTTTGTGATCAGTTTTATACTGGGTAAACTCATGGGGGCTGATTATTCGCAAAATGCGGCAATTGCATTCACCGCGGCAGGGAACAATTTTGAACTGGCTATTGCAGTAGCCATTGGCGTATTCGGCATCAATTCCGGGCAGGCTTTTGCAGGTGTTATCGGCCCGCTGGTAGAAGTGCCTGCATTGATCGCATTAGTGAACGTAGCTTTTTGGATCCGTAAAAAATGGTATCATCATTAAAAGATAAATATTTATGCAGAAAGTATTAGTGCTTTGCACCGGTAACAGTTGCCGGAGCCAGATAGCAGAAGGTTATCTCCGGCATTTTGCGGGCAGCCTCGCTGAAATTTACAGCGCCGGTGTGGAAACACATGGTGTGAATCCGAAAGCTATTGCTACTATGGCGGAAGATGGAATAGACATTTCCGGGCATACCTCTAACAACATTAGTGAATACATTGGAATTGATTTTGACTATGTGATCACCGTATGTGATAACGCGAAAGAACGATGCCCTGTTTTTCCTTCCAAAGCGATAAAGTTCCACCACAATTTTCCTGATCCGGCAAAGTCCACAGACATGGAAGAATTCAGAAGGGTAAGAGAACTAATTAAAGAATATTGTGAGAAATTCGTGGAAGAGAACCTGAAAACACATGGAACCATATGATGTAATTGTGATAGGAGGCGGGCAAAGTGCTTTAGCAACAGGCTATTATTTACGGCGTACAACACTCAGGTATGTAATACTTGACAGGGAGGAAGCCCCGGGCGGTGCATGGCAGCATGCCTGGGATTCCCTGACCCTTTTTTCTCCTGCATTATGGTGTTCATTGCCAGGTGTGATCATGCCCGGCGGAAAAGAGCATTACCCGGGTAAACAGGAGGCGGTGGATTATCTGACTGCATACGAGGAAAGATATCAATTACCCGTGATCAGGCCCGTAGAAGTAAAGCGTGTAAACAAAGAGAATGGCTTGTTTGTGGTGCATACAAACAGAGACACTTACTATGCGAAAGCAGTGGTGAGTGCTACAGGGAGCTATCATTCACCTGTAATACCGGACATCCCCAATAAAGGATCGTTTAAAGGAAGGATACTTCACTCTGCGGAATACCGTGCGCCTTTTAGAGGCAAAAGGGTAGCAGTGGTAGGCGAAGGAAATTCCGGGGCGCAGATCCTTGCCGAACTGTCTAAAGTAACAGATACATTATGGATCACGCGTAACAGCCCGGAATTCCTGCCGGACCATATAGATGGTAAATACCTCTTTGATGCCGCTACACAGTTATATGAAGCGAAACAAAGGGGAGAAGAGCTGCAACCTCCGTCACTCGGGCATATTGTGATGGTACCTGCTGTAAAGGAAGCCAGGGATCGTAAGGTATACCAGGCATGGCTGCCTCCGTTCGATACTTTCACCCCGGATGGCATTGCCTGGAATGACGGGCGAAAAGAACAGGTGGATGTTGTGATCTTTTGCACCGGCTTCAAACCATCGCTTTCACATCTCGCACCAATTTTTAACGGGCATAAAATTACCACCAAAGGTACCCGCGCACTTGAAGCAGATGGCCTTTGGCTGGTAGGTTATGGCTCCTGGACGGGTTTTGCTTCTGCTACCATTATTGGTGTGGGCAGAACGGCGAAACGGACGGTGGAAGAGATAATTGGTTATCTTTAAGCCTGGTGTTATATCATGAAAATAAATGAAAGATTCACCTGGGCAGTTGATGTGCTCGATATAAAGCCATCCGGTCATTTATTAGAGATCGGCTGTGGTGCGGGTATTTTAGTGGAGCAGATAGGAGGCAGGCTGACAAAAGGTACAATCACTGCGGTAGATAGCTCCGCTGCCATGATAAAGATAGCAACCAGGAAAAATATTGCTAACGCGCGTTTTATTACCAGTGATTTTGCCAGTGTGGAACTTCCTGATAAGACCTACGATAAAGTACTGGCTTTTAATGTGAATTTCTTCTGGAAAGACCCTTCCGCAGAATTAGCCCTGATCAGGAAATGCCTCAAACGCAACGGGAAGTTATATGTGTTTTACCAGGCGCCTTATGATATTACGATAGCAGCAGCAAAACCCATAGAAGAAATGTTACGCAGCCATGGATATACCATTGTTGATACCCTTTTTAAGAAGATGACTCCGGCATCAGCTTTCTGTATTGTTGCTACATAAATTTGGCTTATGAACTTACACACCAAGCAAAGATTATAACCCAGGTTATACAATCCCTCTTCCTGCTGCCCTTAATTTTAAGGTATGAAAAACATACTCATCTTCGTTCTGCTGCTCGCAGGCCACCTTTATAAAGCGCTAGCCAGCATTGTAAGAGCTGTTTAACGGGAGTGAGCAACTGCTTCTTCCCGTTTTAAAATATCATCGATCGCAGTTTTATTAACACTTCCCACATATGCTACTTTCCCTGCCTTATCAACAATCACCACCATAGGGTAAGCATCAATGCCATATTGCTCCGCTACCTTTTTTCCATTGTACAGCATCTTGTAAGTGGCTTTGTTATTCTTCGCAAATAGCGCAATATCCGCAGGCGTATCATGTACGTTAATGGCAAAAACATTCGGATAGTTATTCAGGGCAGGCACAGCAGAAATGCAGTACCCGCAGTTCCTGATCCAGAATTCCAGTATCACTACTTGTCCTCTTAGTTTAAAAAGAGAAACACTATCCTGCAAGCCAGGCAGCGTAAAGTCCGGCGCCATGGTGTTCACGGCAATAGGGTGGAGTACTTTTTCTTCTTTTGGTTTGTACTCCTTTGTATAAGTGGAATAGTACCAGGATGTTTCCGGCGGGTAAGGCGCAGCTATTTCAATATTGGAGAAATCCGTTTGAACGAGATCATCGTTCACGTTATTGGTTTGTATGATCCGGCGGGGGAGAAGGGTTGTTTTATCGATAAATATCCTGTAGTTGATCACACGCTCAGCGGTAATGGCAGAAAAACCTTCCAGGTAATTGAATGCCCGTTTATTCATGGATAACAGTACTGTATAATATTCATCATCCTCCGTAAGTTCTTTGGTGATGGTTTCATCTGAAAGTACCGCCGGTATGATCCGTTTCAGGGTAGGGATGGAATTATAGAAATAGGAAATAGAACGGAAACTGTTGGCCGAAGGTTGCTGTCGCAAACGGATGGTCTTGTCTCTTTCGTTCAGATCAAATTGTTCCGTGCCATTAAATACATTGGTGTAACCTGCATCGTTTATCTGGTACCTGAAACCCAGCAGGGTATCCTTACTGGAAAAATCAATAAAGATACTGGCAGATGTGCTGGCTTTATAATTTTCGGAAGGATAGGAGATCTCCCGGTTGTACTGGTAACGCAGGGTCTTAATGGTATTTAGCTTATCTGCCATGCGCTTTAGAACATCATCCGCCTTCAGATCGGACGATGTTCTAAAGCCGCATACGGCACAGATAAGGATCATAAAAATGATACTTCTCATATGATTACGGGATATTCGTAAATCTACGAATGATTCGTAATATAGACAAATTTATTTATCGGGGCCGTTTACTGTTGCCCCGCAAACACTCCATTACCAGAACTGTCAAGCGGCTCAAAAGGCTGTCCCGGTAAATGTACTTTGTTCACTTCTTCAAATACCTCCCCGTTCTCATAACTAACCGCCACTACTACAGACAAAGCCTGTACAGCAGGTCCTTTAAATGTTCCCTTCACCGGGCTGCAATCACAAAAGTTCCTGCCCACGGAAAGTTTCACATGTTTATTGGTTACCCATACGTTATTGGTAGGATCAATACCTGCCCATCCAAATTCCGGAATCCATACTTCGGCCCAGGCATGTGTGGCGCCCTGGCCCCGCATACCGTTCTTATTCGGACAAATATATCCGCTCACATACCTGCAGGGGATATGCAGGCTGCGCAGGATCTGTAACATCAGGTGCGCAAAATCCTGGCAAACACCTGCGCGGTGTTCTAATATTTCGTCTACCGTAGTTTCAATATTGGTAATGCCTTTGATGTATTTGAAATGTTTGAAGATATACTCACTGCACTTCTCTACAATAGCGGCTACACTCGTGCTTTCCGTAACAATGATCTCTGCAATCCTGCTGATCTCCTGCTGTGCGGCAATGGGATCTGCTGCCGCAAGTTCTATCAGTTGCAGGTTACCTGCCATCTCTTTCTGTAACTGATCCAGGCCGGAATGAAAATTGAATTCCAGCTGGGAAGAACTGGTGGTACGAATGATGAGCCGGCTTTCCACGGAAAGGAATTTATGCGGATGCAGCAGGTTGAAACTACCAGATTTATTACCCCAGTAATCAGTATAGGTAGCTATTTCCGGTTGCCCGGTGATGAAAACATCATGCTGCAGTGTTTCCTGTTCCCGGCATTGATAGGGAAAGATCTTCACTTCGTTCATGCTTTCAGAAACGGGCCTGTCGTACTCGTATTTGGTGGTATGATGAATTTTGAATGTAGGCATGTGAAAAAACTTAAGAATAAGAGAAAAAGTTCTGCGCCAGTTTTCTGGCAAAGGTCACCAGTTCCATCCGTACCTCTTCCAGGAATTGCGGGAGGGTATGATCGTTCAGGGATTCCATATCGGTGTATCGTACTTTGCTGTGGATCCTTCCCAGGTGCCGCATCAGGTTCGCATTTTCAACAGAGTTGTTTTCTTTGATCACTTCCGCCAGGTGCCTTTCTATCCTTGCCAGTGAGTAAATAACCGAGTGCGGGAATTCTTCGTTGAAGAGGATCTGGTGGATCACGTTGTAGTTGTAATTGGAGGAACCGTATGTTTTCAGGTGCAGTTCATAACCGGAGAGGGACATGAGGAGGTATCGCCATTGCATAATGTCCCTCATTTCATCCAGTTTGTAATTGATCAGTGCATATTGTTTACTGATCAGCACCAGGGCTTCCAGGCAGCGTTCAATATATTTCCCCAGGTTCATAAAATGCCAGCCCGTGCCGCGTGCCATGGTGATATCTGTGATGCCAGCATACATCACACTGTGGCGGGTGAAAGCGCCCAGTACTTCAATCGCCTCGTAATTGGCCAGCCTTCCTTCCAGGGTGGAATAATTCATGAGGTGATAGACGGAATTCACTTCTTCCCATACTTCTTTTGTGATATGGTCCTGCACACCTCTTGCATTTTCGCGGGCGCGGCTCATGATCATTTTCAGGGAATTGTCATTAGTGGTATCCGTGATCAGCTTTTTTAAGGAAGCGCCCGTATCGTTTTCTATAGCGGTGATCTCTTCATCGGGAGTAGTGCTGAACATTTCCAGCACAGGCCGCCAGGTAAGGTTACCATTTACGTCTTTATCAAAGGAAAGGATGTAATGGGTGGATGCTACTCTGAGCAATCCGTCTGCCCGTTCCATATATCTATTCAGCCAGTATAATGAATCTGCAATTCTACTCAGCATGCTGTGTTTTTTCGTAATTAAAAATCTACCACCCAGGTGTCCTTACTACCGCCGCCCTGTGAAGAATTCACCACCAGGGAGCCTTCCCGCAGGGCTACTCTTGTAAGGCCGCCGGGTACTATCTGTACACCTTTGGGGCCGTAAAGTGCATAGGGGCGAAGGTCTACATGCCTTGGCTGAAAAGCGCCGTCAATAAAACAGGGTACGGTAGATAGTTTGATGATGGGTTGGGCTATGAAGCTGCGGGGATCTTTTTCTATCTCCTTCCGGGCTTTGTTCCATTCTTCTTCCGTTACACTATTCCCCATAACCATGCCGTAACCACCGGATTGGTTGGTACGTTTTATCACCATGTTCTGAATATTACTGAACACATGCTCACGTGCATCTTTGTTCACCAGTTCGTAGGTAGGGATATTGGAAAGGATGGGTTCTTCGTTGAGGTAATATCTGATCATGGCGGGCACGTAAGCATACACTGCTTTATCATCTGCCACACCATTGCCCAAAGCATTCACAATGGCCACATTCCCTTTGCGGTAAGCACTCATGAGCCCTGCAACACCCAATGCACTATCCGGGCGGAAGGTAAGGGGATCGAGGAATTCATCATCTACCCGGCGGTAGATCACATGCACAGGTTTGAGGCCGTTGGTTGTTTTCATATATACTTTATGGTTATCCACCACCAGGTCTCTTCCCTCTACTAAGGAAATACCCATTTGCCTGGCCAGGAAAGCATGTTCGTAATAGGCAGAATTGTAAATGCCGGGTGTGAGCAGTGCTACCGTTGGATTGGAAATTTGAGTGGGGGCCATTTGCTTGAGGATATCATGCAGGATAAGCGGGTAATTGCTAACCCTTCTTACATGATTGGCCACCAGCATGTCAGGGAAAATACGTTTGGTCACTTCCCGGTTCTCCAGCATATAACTGACGCCCGAAGGGGTGCGGAGATTGTCTTCCAGTACATAGAAATTACCATCTTCTCCCCGGATGAGGTCTGTACCTGAAATATGCAAATAGATATCGTGTGGAACTTTTATGCCGTACACATCCCTGTTGTAATGAGGGCAGGAGGCAATCAGTTCCGGCGGTACTACCTTGTCCTTCAGGATGGCCTGTTCCCCATAGATGTCATTTAAAAAGAGGTTGAGGGCTTTCAGCCGTTGAGCGATCCCTTTTTCCACATGGTCCCATTCCTTTCCGGTGATGATACGGGGAATAATGTCGAAGGGAAAGATCCGTTCAATACCGGTATTGTCGCTGTAAACGGTAAAGGTGATGCCCTGGCTGAGGAAGAGTTCGCCGGCAAATTTGTCCTTTTGCTGAAGGATGCTGGTATCCAACTGCTGTAAAGCATGGAAAACTTTACTGTAATGCTCGCGCACCTGGTCGGTGTCTCTCATTTCGTCCCAGATGCCGGCTGTGCTGCTGTATTTATGAAGCAAGGTCGGTGAACGCATATCCCATCAGTTTAGGTCGGTGATAAAATAGTTACATTAGTAAATTACATATGCGATAATGGAACGGGATTATTTTTGTCGAACTTGCAAAATAATTACTATCCAGTGATAATATACGAATAATAAAGCGTTCAAAACGCATGTTTCGTTAATTTAGTGTCACATAAATATTAATTGAATGTATTGCTGTTCGGGTAAAAATAGCCCCTTTTTCACTGTGGGATTAGAAAATATCCGGAATTAATGCTAAAAATGTGGATAAAATTTAACAATTTTGCAGTTACGTTTAAAAAATGAAAAATGAGCCAAATGCCTGCTACATTATTTGACAAAGTATGGGATTCACATGTTGTCAGGAAGATTGAAGACGGACCTGACGTGTTCTTTATCGACCGGCACTTTATTCACGAGGTGACCAGCCCGGTGGCTTTCCTGGGACTGGAAAGCAGGAAGCTCCAGGTGATGTTCCCGGAGAAGACTTTTGCTACGGCAGACCACAACACACCTACCATTAACCAGCATTTACCGGTAAAAGATCCGCTTTCCGCTAACCAGCTGAAGGCTTTGGAAACCAATTCTGCCAAATACGGCATTTCCCACTGGGGCCTTGGTAATCCTAAAAATGGTATTGTACACGTGGTAGGTCCTGAAAACGGTATCACCCTCCCGGGCATGACCATCGTTTGTGGTGATTCTCATACTTCCACGCATGGCGCTTTTGGTGCAATCGCTTTTGGTATCGGTACTTCTGAAGTGGAAATGGTACTGAGCTCACAATGTATCATGCAGCCCAAACCCAAAAAGATGCGTGTGCAGGTGAATGGCAAACTGGGTAAAGGAGTAACACCTAAAGACGTAACGCTCTATATTATTTCAAAGCTCACAGCAGCAGGTGCTACCGGTTATTTTGTAGAATATGCCGGTGAGGTATTTGAGAACATGAGCATGGAAGGCCGTATGACGGTTTGTAACATGAGTATTGAAATGGGTGCGCGCGGCGGTATTATTGCGCCGGACGAAACCACTTTTGCATATATCAAAGGAAGAGAAAAAGCACCGAAAGGAGAAGCATGGGATAAAGCCCTGGCTTACTGGAAAACGCTGAAAACTGATGCTGATGCCAAGTTCGACATGGAACATGTGTACAACGCAGCAGACATTGAACCGATGATCACCTATGGTACCAATCCCGGTATGGGCATGGGTATCAGCCAGCACATCCCCCTCGCGAAAGCAGCAGGCGGCAGCGTTGCCAGCTACGAGAAATCACTGGATTACATGGGCTTCCATGAGGAAGATGCCATGCTGGGCAAAAAGGTAGACTATGTGTTCATTGGCAGTTGCACCAACGGCCGTATTGAAGACTTCCGCGCATTTGCTTCTATTGTAAAAGGCCGCAAAAAAGCAGAACATGTAACGGCATGGATCGTTCCCGGTTCGCATATTGTGGAAGCACAGATCAAAGAAGAAGGTATCCTGGACATCTTAACAGAAGCAGGATTCCAGTTGCGCCAACCAGGCTGCTCTGCCTGCCTGGCCATGAATGATGATAAAGTACCTGCCGGCAAATATGCCGTAAGTACCAGCAACAGGAACTTCGAAGGCCGCCAGGGCCCTGGTTCCCGTACCATGCTGGCCAGCCCTTTAGTGGCAGCAGCAGCAGCGGTAACAGGTGTTGTTACAGACCCAAGGGTATTAATGGCAGACTGATCATTCACATCAATTAAAAATTAAAAAATGGCTTACGATAAATTCACAATACTGACCAGCTCAGCAGTTCCCATGCCTATTGAAAATGTGGACACTGACCAGATCATCCCCGCCCGTTTCTTAAAAGCTACAGAACGTACCGGTTTTGGTGATAACCTTTTCCGCGACTGGCGTTATAATGGAGATGGTACTCCTAAACAGGACTTCGTGCTGAATAATTCCATCTACTCCGGTAAAATACTGGTAGCAGGCAGGAACTTCGGCAGCGGCAGCAGTCGTGAGCACGCAGCATGGGCCATTTATGATTATGGTTTCCGTTGCGTGGTATCCAGCTTCTTTGCGGATATCTTCAAGAATAACTCCCTGAACATCGGCATCCTGCCGGTACAGGTGAGCCCTGAATTCTTAGATAAGATCTTTACTGCTATTGAAGCAGATCCCAATGCACAGCTAGAAGTGAACCTCCCTTCACAAAAGATCACCATCCTGGCTACAGGAGAAAGCGAGTCTTTCGACATCAATTCTTATAAGAAACTGAACATGACCAATGGCTATGATGATATTGATTATCTGCAAGCCATGAAGAGCGAAATAGAGACTTTCGCCTCCAAGAGTATATACTAACATTCCACGAAAGATTATTATGCCTTCTGCCCAACGCTACATAGAAATAATGGATACCACGCTCCGCGATGGTGAGCAAACGAGTGGCGTTTCTTTTTCCCCTTCGGAAAAATTAACGATCGCCCAGCTTTTATTGACCGAGGTGAAAGTGGACCGTATTGAAATTGCATCTGCCCGCGTATCCGAAGGTGAATTTGCTGCCGTGAAGTCTATTACCAAATGGGCTAAGGCAAATGGTTTGCTGGACAGGGTGGAAGTGCTGACATTTGTGGATGGTGAAGTATCTGTACAATGGATGCTGAAGGCCGGTGCGAAAGTGATGAACCTGCTTACCAAAGGTTCGCTGAACCATCTTACGCACCAGCTGAAGAAAAAACCGGAAGAGCATTTTGCAGAGGTAGGCGCCGTGATCAAACTGGCAAAAAAGAAAGGACTGGAATGTAATGTATACCTGGAAGACTGGAGTAATGGTATGCGTCATTCGAAAGAATACGTTTTCCAATACCTGGATTTTCTGACAACCCAGCCCGTAAAAAGAGTGATGCTGCCGGATACTTTAGGGATCCTCACGCCAGCAGAGGTAACAACATTTGTATCTGAAATCATACAACGTTACCCGAACACCCACTTTGATTTTCATGCGCATAATGATTATGACCTGGGTACTGCAAATGTACTGGAAGGCGTAAAAGCAGGGGCACATGGTATTCACCTGACCATCAATGGTATGGGAGAAAGAGCCGGTAACGCTCCTTTGGCCAGTGCCATTGCCGTATTAAATGATTTTATGCCGGAACTGAAAACGGGTGTGGCAGAAGGTTCGCTGTATAAAGTAAGCAAACTGGTGGAAACATTTTCCGGGTTCAGGATTCCTGTTAATAAACCGGTAGTGGGAGAGAACGTGTTCACGCAAACGGCGGGTATTCATGCAGACGGTGATAAAAAGAACAAACTATATTTCAGTGACCTGATCCCTGAACGTTTTGGCCGCACACGTAAATACGCTTTGGGCAAAACCAGCGGAAAAGCGAACATTGAGAATAACCTGCAGCAACTGGGCCTGCAACTCTCTGATCCTGATCTGAAAAAGGTAACACAACGGATCATTGAACTGGGCGATAAAAAGGAAGTGGTAACACAGGCAGACCTGCCTTACATTATTTCCGATGTGCTGGACAGTAATACTATTGAAGAAAAGGTAACGGTGCTGGATTATGTGCTCACGCATTCTAAAACCCTCAAACCTTCTGTAACCCTGCGGATCGCTATATCAGATGAGATCTTTGAAGAACATTCCCAGGGAGACGGGCAGTATGATGCGTTCATGAATGCACTAAAGAAAGTATATAAGAAGCTGAAGAAGGACCTGCCTTTGCTTACGGACTATACTGTACGTATTCCTCCCGGTGGTAAAAGTGATGCACTCTGCGAAACTATCATTACCTGGCGGCATAATATCAAAGAGTTTAAAACACGCGGACTGGATAGTGATCAGACGGTGTCTGCCATCAAGGCCACGCAAAAAATGCTGAACTTAATTTAAGGAATAAACTCTCCTGTAAAAAACCTGAACAGATATTTTCTGTTCAGGTTTTTTATTTAATTTAATACTACAATTAGCGAGGCAAGAGTACTAAAGCTCCAACATCTATTTATTCTAATTACCCTAAACCCTTTCAAATGAAGAAAGCCCTTCTTAACCCATGGCTCCGAACGCTGTTTTCGGTTAGCTCCCTCATTATCCTGCTTACAATAGGCTGTCAGAAAAACAAAGAGGATACAAAGACGCCTGTTGACACTTCAGTTGCTGCATACCTGTCCCTTCCCGATGGTGCAGACGAAAGATTACCATTGCTGCTGAAGCATATTAAAGCAGAGGAAACCCGTACCCCTTTCTTAGCAGGCATTGTGAAGAAATATGGCAAACCGGTATGGGATAAAGGTATTATCGACAAACGTGGTGAAACCACACTGTACGCCATTCCCCTGAAACCGGAAGGTAAAAGTCTTACCGGTGCCATCGTGTTTGAACTGGATGCGCAAATGCGGTTCAAAGTGTATGAAAACCACAATTTCATCCGTTACGGCTCCAGCAATAAAAATGGCGCAGTGAACGGTAGAAAAGTGCGTAACCTGATGATGGCGCTAAACTTCAGGCTTCCACCTGATGATCCCGGCGAAGGATTTGATCCCGTTCCTCCTGAAGATTGTGTAAACAGCATAAGGGAAGCTGAAATGCTGGCAGCAGCCAGGGCAGCTAATCCTGGCAAAGAAATGCATTTGCAGTACAGGATGCTGGAAGTTACAACCTGTTATTCCTGGACAACATGTGCCGGTGATGGCAATGGTAATTGCGTTGGCGAGATCTATTATCACCAGGAATGCTTCACAGAAACTTTCTGGCTGCCGGATTACGGAAGTGGAAGTGGCGGCGGAGGAGGAGATGGTGGTGATATCGGAGGCGGCGGAGGCGGAGGAAGTAGTGGCGGTGGTAGCAATCCTGCCCCGGACCCTGATCCCTGCCATGTTGAAGATCCTCCGCCCGGCGCCCCTGTTCCTGTAGCTGAAGAAGATAAGCTGGCACCTCCATGTGCTTCTTCCTTTAACATGGTAAGGCAGGACAGCTGGCAATCCGCTGTAGTGACCGGTTATCGCTTTGGATTGTTCAACCGCTCAGGCAATGGGCTGGATTACTATATAGAAATAGGTACCATGGAAGTAGGCTTACCTTACATTGCTTACAATGGCAACATCATTCATCATAGTACGGCCCAGGCCATGATCACGCAAGCGGCTACATTGGCTGAAGCAGAAGTGCTTGCGGTATTGAACGCAAGCCTGATTCTCAATCCCCGAACGCTGCCCGGCCAGATCGACAACGGTCACTATAAACGATTGTTTAAAGAAGCATTGAAAGTGAACCTGGACCGTTTCCTGCAAGTTGATTATTACGATGGGCAAAATGTTAAGCCCAGCCGGGTTGGCTATGATTCGGCCAGTTTCGGATTAAAAGATGCCACAAAGTACAGGCCACTTCAATATAAAGGAAGAGATTGCTGATCATTAAACGAGCAGGCACCTCCGGGTGTCTGCTTTTACTGTTATGATGCGAATTTGCCGGTCTATCCTATATTCTTTAATTTGTATAATCATCCCGGTAACACTTACCGGCCAAAAGACAACTATGCTCCATGATCACGGCATTGGAGAGATCCACCTAGGCAAAAAGATAACAGACCAGAAAGATGTGATCCCGTTCCGGGATTTTAAGCAGGCCGGGGATTACGTTGTAAGCCCTGCTGCTTCCTCTTTCTACTATTTCACCGGGGATATCCTCAAAGCCACAGACAGCATTGAACTCCTGCTGGCGATTGAGCATATCTTCATTGGCGTGGATAAAAACGACAGGATTAATATCATCATCGTTCATTTCTTCAGCAAACAGGAGCAGGATGTACCTGCTGTGCTTACTAAAAATTACGGCCAGCCCAGCTCTTTATCTGATATACAGGTAGAAGGTATGCCCGTACGGCAGCATATTTTCTGGAATACGGCAGACCGGGAGATGCAGATCGGGTATTCCAGTGCCACAGCCGGAGATGATACCACCTATCCCATGATGGTTTATACCCGCACGCGCGAACTCTCCCTGCTGCGTGACTATGCCATTGTAAAACGGACCTGGCAGTTCTGATTTTATTCCTATTAAAATACAGATCTACTGCGTATCTTGGGCCGGAATTTTTGTTCAAAACAATAGCATGGCAACTAAACATATTTTAATTGTTCCGGGCGATGGCATCGGGCAGGAAGTTACCGCAGTCGGTAAAAAGGTTTTAGATAAAGTAGCGGCTAAGTTTGGCCATACTTTTACTTATGATGAAGCACTGATAGGCCACGTGGCTATTGAAGCCACAGGTAATCCTTTACCGGATGAATCCCTGGAAAAGATGCGTAAGTCTGATGCTGTATTATTCGGCGCGGTAGGGCATCCTAAATATGATAATGATCCTTCTGCTAAAGTAAGACCGGAACAAGGCCTGCTGAAAATGCGGAAAGAACTGGGTTTGTATGCGAATCTCCGCCCCATTAAATTATTTGATGAGCTGTTAGGGGCTTCCAGCATTAAACCGGAAATATTAAAAGGTGCAGATATCCTGTTCTTTCGTGAACTCACCGGCGATATTTACTTTGGTGAAAAAGGCCGGAAGAATAATGGCGATACTGCCTATGATATTGCAGAATACAGTCGCTTTGAAGTAGAGCGTATTGCCCGTAAAGCTTTTGATGCTGCACGTACCCGCCGCAAGAAACTCTGCTCTGTAGATAAAGCAAATGTGATTGAAACATCCCGTCTCTGGAGAGAAGTGGTACAAAAGATCGCTTTGGAATATCCTGATGTGGAAGTAGAGCATCAGTTTGTGGATGCTACCGCCATGTTGCTGATCAAAGATCCTAAACGTTTTGACGTGGTGGTAACGGCTAACCTGTTTGGCGATATCCTCACAGATGAAGCTTCACAGATAGCAGGTTCCATGGGTATGCTGGCTTCCGCGTCTATTGGAGACGGTACCGGCGTTTATGAACCTATTCACGGTTCTGCACATGATATTACCGGTAAGGGTGTGGCCAATCCGTTGGCGTCTATCCTGTCTGCCGCCTTATTGCTGGATATTTCCTTTGGCATGAAAGCAGAATCCGAGCTGGTGATCAGTGCGGTAGATAAAGTATTAAAAGAAGGTTTCCGCACCAGGGATATTGCAGACAGCACTACACCTGCGGATAAAATATTAGGTACGGAAGCAATGGGAGCCGAAGTACTGAAGTTCCTCTAATCGTTTTGTAAAGAGAAAGCCCGGATAACGATGTTGTCCGGGTTTTTTATTTATTCTTTAGCTGCGCCCAGGGAGTTCTGATCCCCAGTAACTTTCCAAGGAAGAGTGCCAAAGGTATCAATTCATACCTGAAGATCCCCGGCGCGGCAGACATGGCATAGGAACAGAGTGTAATGCCAATCAGCGCATCTACGATGGCGATATCAATAGCCCAGTCATTTTCAGTCAGCAGCGCGTAGGCTGTAAATGCATTGAAGAGGATAACGCTGGCTAAGATGATGCCGGCAGGAGAGAAAACATCTCTTGCAGTGATGCCATATGCATCAAAGTACACATTGTCGCTACCCGTCAGCGTCATAATAAATGCAATGGGAACAGTAATGATACCAAGCATAAAGAGCCAGTTGCAGTACCTGATCCACCATGGAAGAAGGTCGGTTCTGTTTGGTTCTATATCATGCTCCAGGTTGGGTTCTATATCATGCTCAAATGCGGCGGCCATAAGCAGGGAGATTTGTTACATTAAGTTACGAAATGTTTCAATAATTTATATCTTTATCAGATCATCAACCAGATTCCCATGCGTCTACGTTTTGCGCTATTGCTCATAGCCCTTCCTTTTGTCAGTTTAGCAAAAGACCCCATCCTTACGGGGGCTGACCAGTTATCCGCTTACCTGCCTTCCCTGAAAGGGAAAAAGGTGGGCATGTTAGTGAACCAGACATCCCTGATCGGCGGTAAGTCCATCGTGGACAGCCTGCTCGCTTTAGGCGTGAACATTAAAATGATCTTTGGCCCGGAACATGGTTTTCGTGCAAATGCCAGTAACGGCGCAAAGGTGGCGGATGAAATAGATGCCAAAACGGGCATTCCCATTATCTCTTTATACGGCGCCCGCAAGAAACCAACTAAAAAGGAACTGGATGCGCTGGACATCATGATCTTTGATATCCAGGACGTAGGCTGCCGTTTCTACACAAATATCAATACCCTGAGGGACATCATGGAAGCCTGTGCTGAAAACGGCAAGGAACTGATCATCCTGGACAGGCCTAACCCCAATGCCTATGTGGATGGGCCTATATTGGATATGAAGTATAAATCCGGCATCGGGCAGTTTCCCATTCCTATCACGCATGGCATGACGGTTGGGGAATTTGCGCAGATGGTGAACGGAGAAGGATGGATGGCCGGTAAAGTAAAATGTAAGATTAAGATCATCAAGGTAAAGAACTGGACGCACAACATGGATTACACTTTGCCTGTAGGTCCTTCGCCTAACCTGAATACACAGCAGTCGGTATTACTTTATCCCTCCCTGTGTTTATTTGAAGGTACCATCATCAGCCAGGGACGTGGTACACATATGCCTTTTACGGTTTTGGGTGCACCTTTATTAAAAGGGATCTATCCCTTTACTTTTACCCCTGTGAGCATCCCCGGTAAATCTGAAACACCATTACACCAGGATAAGGCCTGTTACGGGCTGGACCTGAGGAATTATAATACTGCAGCGATCCGTAAAGCGGGTAAGGTGCATATTGCCTGGATGATAGAAATGTACAAAGCTTATCCTGATAAGGCGAAGTTTTTTGACAGATCACAGAGCAAACAAATGGGTAATATCGATTTTCTGGCAGGGGTTGCTCAATTTAAAGAACAGATCATAGCGGGGAAAAGTGAGGAAGAAATTCGCCAAAGTTGGGAACCGGGATTGAGCAATTATAAGAAGATGCGTAAAAAGTATCTTTTATACCCCTGATAAACAGCTGTTTATAAGATATTGGAAAAACCTGCGCTTGCCGCAGGTTTTCTTTTTTATAATAAGGCATAGGAATTGTAAAACAGCAGTAGTAGGACAAAAACATTTTCATGGCAGTAAGGAAAAAGAACACCAGATCTATATTACCGAAAACGCCCACAGGTATAACCGGGCTGGACGAAATAACAATGGGCGGTTTGCCCAAAGGGCGCCCAACCCTTATTTGTGGCGGTGCAGGAGCAGGAAAAACATTATTTGCTATAGAATTTATTGTGCGGGGTGCTACAGATTATGGTGAGCCAGGTGTGATCGTAACCTTTGAAGAAAAGGCGGAAGATCTGCAGCAGAACGTATCATCATTGGGATACGACCTGAAGAAGATGCAAAAGGACGGCCTGCTTAGAATGGACTTTGTACATATTGACCGCAGTGAAATAGAAGAAACAGGGGAATATGACCTGAGCGGCCTGTTCATCCGTTTGAACCATGCCATTGACAGTATTGGTGCAAAACGGGTAGTGCTGGATACCATTGAGAACCTTTTTGGTGGTTTAACGAATGAAGGTATCCTGCGGGCAGAACTCCGCAGGCTCTTTGCCTGGTTGAAGGATAAAGATGTAACAGCTGTGATCACCGCGGAGAAAGGAGATGGTACTTTAACCCGCCACGGGCTGGAAGAATATGTATCTGACTGCGTGATCCTGCTGGATCACAGGGTGATTGAGCAGATCTCTACCCGCCGTTTAAGAGTCGTAAAATACCGTGGCTCAGAACATGGTACCAATGAATATCCTTTCCTGATAGAGGAAGATGGCATTTCCGTATTACCCATCACCTCTTTGAAACTGGATAACAAGGTTTCCTCCCAAAGAGTATCTTCCGGCATTACGGGAATGGATCAGATGATGGATGGCAAAGGGTTTTTCCGTGGCAGTTCTATACTGATATCCGGAACAGCAGGAACAGGTAAAACAAGTATTGCTGCTAATTTTGTAGATGCTGCGTGTAAAAGGAAAGAGCGCTGTCTTTATTTTGCCTTCGAAGAATCGCCCGCACAGATCATCCGAAATATGGGATCCATAGGCCTTAACCTGCAAAAACATGTGGATGCAGGACTGCTGCATTTTCATGCTTCCCGGCCAACTTTGTACGGACTGGAAATGCACCTGGTGACGATCCATAAAAAGATAGAAGAGTTAAAACCCCGCATTGTTGTGCTGGATCCCATCACTAACCTGATCACTGCAGGTCTGATGCCGGAAGTGAAATCCATCCTGATCCGGCTGATCGATTACCTGCAGGTTAACCAGATCACGGTAATGTTTACGGCACTTAATTTGAACACCGCTGTAAGTGAGCAGACGGATGAGGGAGTATCCTCACTGGTGGATGCCTGGATCATGATCAGGTATATTGAAACCAATGCAGAACGTAACCGGGGATTACATATCATGAAATCCCGCGGTATGAAGCATTCCAATAAGGTACGTGAATTTATGATCAGTGACGAAGGGCTTGACCTGATGGATGTATATAATGGCCCGCATGGCGAAATCCTTACAGGCTCTGCCCGGGAGGCACAGCAATTGGTAGAAGTCACCGGTGCTGAAATGCGCAGTTATACCTTAGGCAGGAAAGACAAACAGATAGACCGTAAGCGCAAAGTGCTGGAAGCCAAAGTAGCCTCACTGCAGGAAGAATTTGCTACTATTCAGGAAGAACTGTACCAGTCGTATGTGGAAGAGGATCTTCGCAAGGAGATCATGGAAAAGAACCGTAATCAGTTATCTAAAAAGCGTAGCAATGGCAAAAGAAAAGATTAAACAGGCAAAAGCAGAGAAATGGGAATTGCGTTTATACATTGCCGGCAATACGCCGAAATCTATGACGGCACTCGCCAATCTGAAAAGATATTGTGAACAACATTTGCAAGATAAATACACCCTTGAAATAATCGATCTCCTGGTGCAGCCGCAACTTGCTGCGGGTGATCAGATCTTTGCGATCCCCACATTGGTACGCAAAGTTCCGGTACCCATCCGCAAGATTATAGGCGACTTGTCCAACGAAGAAAAAGTATTGGTTGGACTCAACATCAGACCCATAAAAAAATAAGATGCGAAAAAAAGAAGAACAGCAGTTGAACATCAATCCATCGGCCCCGGAAGCTGAGTTTGTTCTTCGCCTATTTGTAACAGGTGCCTCACCTAATTCTGTACGGGCTATTTCAAACCTGAAAGAGCTTTGTGAAGAGTATTTGAAGGGGAAGTATTCCCTGGAAGTGATAGACGTGTACCAGGAGACTGCTATAGCACAGCAGGAACAGATTGTGGCACTTCCCTTGCTGATAAAAAAATATCCATTTCCGGAAAGGCGGATGATCGGAGACTTATCTGATACTGACAAAGTATTAAAAGGCCTTGGTTTAAAAGCTCACTGATGGAAGAACAGCAAAACATAACAGCGCTGCAGGCTGAGCTGGAAGAACTACGGCATCAGCTATGGGAAGCGCAGGAAACGATAGAAGCTATCCGCACAGGGCAGATAGATGCCATTGTAGTGAATGGCAAAAATGGTCATGAACTGTATACGCTGAAAACAGCGGATTACAGTTATCGTGTATTCATTGAAAAGATGACGGAAGGCGCTGTGTCGCTTAACTACGAAGGAATTATCCTCTACTGTAATTCACAGTTTGCCTCTTTGCTGAACATGCCCATTTCCAAAGTGATAGGTATGCCTTTCCAGGATTTTGTGCCGGAAGAAAGCAAGCGCAACCTCCGGCGCCTGTTTGAAAACAGCTGGTCCAAAGACTGTAAGGAAGAAGTATTACTACGTACCTGCGACCTGGAGATACCGGTGCTGCTTTCACTTACAGCCCTGGAGTTTAATGAGAACATGGCGCTGAGTATAATTGTTACAGACCTCACGGCACAAAAGAAAACCCAGCAGGAACTGGAAAGAAAAAATGCACAGCTGGCCAGGATGAACCATGAGCTGGGATTGAGCAATCATGACCTGCAGCAATTTGCTTCCGTGGCTTCGCATGATCTGCAGGAACCGCTTCGTAAGATCCAGATATTTTCCAACCTCCTGAAAGATCATAACAGGAAAACGCTTTCCGCTGAATCCAAAAGATTCCTGGACAAAATAATGAGTTCTGCTAAGCGGATGAAAACCCTGATCCTGGATATACTCAGCTATTCCAGGTTATCTGCGGCCAATAATATATTTGAACCCGTTGATCTGAATGAGATCGTAAAGGACCTGCTGGAAGATTTTGAACTGATCATCCAGGAGAAAAATGCAGATATCCGGGTAGGGGACCTGCCGCAGATTGAAGCCAACAGGGGGCAGATCAGGCAGGTGTTCCAGAACATGGTGTCCAACGCCCTGAAATTTTCAAAGGCAGAGGAGGCACCTGTTATTGAGATTAGTGGTGCTTACCTGGAGGAAAAATCATTTGCAGCTCCGCAGCAGTCTGAAGGGCCTTATTGTTTGATCCGGATAAAAGATAATGGAATAGGATTTGACCAGAAGTATCAGAACCATATCTTTGCACTGTTTGAACGGCTACATTCAAAAGATAGTTATGAAGGTAGTGGGATAGGCCTGTCCATCACCAAAAAGATCATAGAAAAACATGATGGCTTGGTACAGGCCTGGGGGATACCTGGAGAAGGGGCCGAATTTTTACTGTTATTACCCGTCTTCCAGGAGAAAAATACACAACATGTATCTACGCAAGAAGATCTTATTGGCCGAGGATGATAAAGATGATCAGGACTTCTTCCACGACTTCCTGCATGAGAGAGAGGATATACATTTACTACCCATTGCCAGCAATGGAGAAGAATTGCTGGAATACCTGCATAACACAACGGAACTGCCAGACGCCATTATACTGGACCAGAACATGCCCAAACTCAATGGCCTGCAAACCTTACAGCAACTAAAGATCACCAGCCGCTATTCAGATATTGCGGTGATGGTGTATTCCACCTCCACAGACGATAACCTTATCAAAGAAAGCAATATGCTTGGCGCAACCCTGGTAGTGAGCAAACCCAGCAGTTACAAAGGTTATCAGCGCATGATAGATGAGCTGATCAGCCATCTGTAAGCTGAAGCGAGTGACACAACGGCGGCTGAAGAGTGAACAATCGCCGGCTACATAAATCTTTTATTCTATCCGATGGACTATACAAGTTTAGCCAGGAGGTTCACGTCTCGTTTTCCATTGCTCAGTTACCTGGGTACACAGATCAATTTCTGGATCATTGCCAATATTTTCCTGGGAAGCATCATGCATTTGCAGGCTTTATCCATTGAAGAAACCACCCACATTAAAACCCTGGTAAGTTATGGACAGATAGCACGCGTGGCTGTCATGCTGGGCTTTTTATATGGTATTGCATTGGGGTTAACAGACTGGTACCTGGACAAGCGCCGTTTTTATAAACGGCTTTCCATGGGTAAGGTCATCCTCTTTAAAACAGCCGTTTCCGTTAGCCTGATCTTCGTGATCCTGATACTGATCAGGGGGGCGTTCTGGCGTTTAAGCATCAGCCATAAGGCATGGTCATACCTGTTTTACATTATGCTTATCTATTACCTGGCCATGACCATGATCATCAACTTCATTAACCAGGTGAATAAAAAATACGGCCCGGGCGTGCTGGTGCCTTTGTTACTGGGTAAATACAGGAACCCCAGAGAAGAAGAACGCATTTTTATGTTCATGGACCTGCAATCTTCCACAGCCATTGCAGAGCAATTGGGCCATCTGAAATACAGCGCATTCATCCGCGATAGTTTTATGGACATTAACCAGGTGCTGTTACCTTTTAATGCAGAAGTGTATCAATATGTAGGAGATGAAATTGTAGTAACCTGGCGGATCGATGAAGGGCTTAAAGACCTTTCCTGTGTACGGTTTTTCTTTGGTTGTGAATACCGTTTCTTTGAGCGTATGGATTATTATTTGTCCCATTACGGTGTGCAGCCCCGTTTTAAAGCAGCCCTGCATATGGGGAAAGTAATGGCGGTGGAAATAGGAGAGGTGAAGCGGGATATTGCTTATCATGGAGATACGCTGAATACAGCATCGAGGATACAAAGCGTTTGCAACGATTATAATAAGCTGCTGCTTATTTCCACCTATATGCTGGAGGCGATGGGAGAACAACATGCCCGGCTCCGTACCACGCCATTGGGTATGATCCGTTTAAAAGGGAAGGCTTCGAAAGTGGGTATTGCCAGTATAGAAGGATTGGATAATCAGACTTCTCCCGTATAAACTTCCGTATCGTAATGGAACTTCACCATGCCATTTACCTGGTGGCGTTGGAAAATATCCTTCAGTAACTGCTGGAAAACTGCGTCTGCCGAGGGTACATAGGAAGAGGAGTTAGCTCTTCCCAGGAAACCGGCTTCGTCAAATTCCTGGTAGCTCGGGAAGATCATCTTTTCATATTTCCCTTCTTTAAAGAATGCTTTAAAATCATCCGGGGATAATTTCTGGTGGTTCACTTCATTGTAGTCTGCTGTTTTTTCGCGTAATAACTGATCGTAGTCCTTTGAGAAATTATCTGTGTTCACCTGGCGGTTGTTCCAGATCAGGGTAGCCTGTGCTTTCGGTTTAAGTATTCTCTGGAATTCTGCCCGGGCCTCCTGTGTGTTGAACCAGTGGAAGGCCTGTGCGCAGACGATGAGATCTATGCTATGATCTTTTAAGGTAGTATTGTTTGCAGGCGCATTGATGGAAATGTAGTTGGGGTATGCCTTCTTTAGCATGGTATCTGCTGCTTCCCGCATTTCCGTGTTGGGTTCTATGGCATAAACCTTGCATCCCAGGTTGAGCAGGTGTCTTGTGAAGATCCCTGTGCCTGCGCCAATATCCGCTACTGTGGATGTTTCGGATAAGCCTGTTTTTTTACAGAGATAGGTAAGCACTTCCGGCGGGTAGTCAGGTCTGTATTTGATATAGTCCTGCACCTTGTTGGAGAATCGTTGGGTGGAGTCTTTAGTCATAGGGTAAAGATAAGGATTCCAGATGGAATGCCCTATCTTGAGCCTATGTCAAGCCTATGTTAATAAACCAGATACAATGGTTTTAACTATGCAGTAGTAAGCAGTAAAGAGGCAGTGTACACACACTGCCTCTTTTAAATCTCCTTAGGCAATATACCCAGTTGCTGCAGAAAGCTCAGCCGGTCTGTGTATATCTGTGTGGCGATCACTTTACCATCTTTCAACTGATAAATCCCCAGCCCATCATTGTTAACTGCTTTACCAGTGGGTGCGTATGTGGCGAACTGACCGGTATGTGTGCCCTGGAATTTCCATCTTACCATTACTTTATCACCCTCCGCGATGTATTCCTGTACATCCCAATGTGCATCTGCAAATCCTTTAAGGATGCCATTGATCGTTGTTTCAAATCCGGCGGGGCCTTTTACACCCTGAATGGCGGTGTATTCAGGAGATACCAGGTCCTGTAATAAATGCAGGTTACGTTTGTTCAATGTTTCTTCATACAATTTCCGTACTACTTCTTTGTTCTTTTCCATGGTTTCATTTTTAATAGTCTGTGCATGCGTGAGGCCTGCGGTGTGCAGCACCAGCAATAACATATAAATTGGTTTCATTGTGATGGTTTGATGCAACAAAACTATCAACAAGTGAAATCCCGGCCTTGTAAAAAATCATTGATCTGGTTTACCAGAGGGGAGGGGTCTTGATAAAATCGGTGGGTGTTTTACCAGTGAAGAGTTTGAAGTCTTTGTTAAAGTGGGGCTGATCAAAATAACCGGCATTGAATGCTACCTCCGTAAGTGTTTCTTTGGTGAAGCCATTGCTCACAATGGATTTCATACGGATGATGTTGGAGAACTGTTTGGGGGACACTCCTACAACGCGCCTGAAGCGTTTTTCGAAGGCATCCTGGCTGATATAAAGGGACTGGGCGAGTTCCTTTATTTTAATAACGCCTTTGGCAGCGTGGATCTTTTCCAGTGCAGCCAATACCAGTTTATCCGGTTCGCCGGGGTAGAGTTTGGATTGAAGGTATTGTTCTATGAGCGCTATTCTTGCTGTATTACTTTGTGCTTCAGCCAACTGGTCTTCGATGGCGGATACGTCCTTATAGATATTGTCCAGCGAAATACTGCTGTCGTATAACTCATAGAGGGGTGCTTTGATGAAGGCATTGGCACCCGCTTCGTTGAATACCACCATCAGGTTGGCGGAGTGCCGGGCATAGTTTACGAGTTTGCCGGATTTTCTCAGACCGGAGATCATGGAGGCCGGAAGGTGGTTTTTGGCGTTGTTCTCCAGGAAGCTCACCTGCCCTTTAAAGCGGAAAACCATTACCAGGGAAGTATCCGGCATGATGTGGTTTACCTGTTCATCCTGCATTTCAACGATGAGGTAATGCTTGATGAAAGGGCTTAAAGTGGCCGATGGTATGTATTTTTCTACATTCACTTAAGAATAAAGGTAAGGTTATTGAAGAAATATTTGGTGATAAGACCGATCGGTCTTATCTTTGTTCCCGTTATGGCAACAGCAGAAAAAACAAGGCAGTTCATTATAGAAAAGGCTGCTTCTATCATAAATCAGAAGGGTATGGCGGGAACGTCTATCTCTGATATTATGGCTGCTACCAAACTGGCAAAGGGTGGGATCTACGGGAATTTTGAGAACAAGGATGAGATCTGCCGGGAGGTGTTTACTTACCTGATGAAGAATTTAAATGAAGGTATAACCAGGGTGTTGCAGGGGAAAACATCTTATAAAGAGAAACTGCTGGCCTTATTAGACCATTACAAGGAACTGGCAGTGAATGATGTGGGTGGTTGCCCTATGCAGAATTTTGGCGCAGAGAGCGATGATACTGACCCCGCTATTCAAAGTATGGTGGCAGATGCAGTAAGGTTCACACAGAACAGGCTTAGCCAGTTAATTAAAGATGGCATTCAGGCGGGTGAATTTAAAGATACAGTGAACGCAAAAGAATTGAGTATTAAGATCTTTGCCCTGGTAGAGGGCGGGATCCTTACCAGCAGGATATTTGGAAACAATCAGCAAATGAAATTGATCATCAGTATGCTAAAATCAGAAATAGCAGCATTCAGTGTTTGATTTTTTTTGCCTATTAAAAGACCGATCGGTCTAATATACATAAATACTAAAAAAATGAACATTCAGGGTAAAACAGCACTTATTACAGGCGGTGGCCGGGGTATCGGTTTACATATCGCTAAATTATTTTCTGCCAAAGGCGCCAAAGTGATCCTCACCGGCAGGAATGAAGCCAGCTTAAAACAGGCAGTGGCTTCCATCAGCAATGCTTCTTATATCGTGAGCGATATTACGAATGAGCAGGATGTAGAGAACCTGGTACAAAAAGCCGGTCAGATTGATATACTGGTGAACAATGCCGGTGTATTACATGGTGCTTCAGTAGACGGTGGAGCTAACTTCCTGGCTACGGCAAAAGATGAAATGAACCTCAATTACTTTGCGGTGTTGCAGTTAACAGAACTGTTCCTGCCGGTGCTGAAGAAAAGCGGGGATGCTGCGATCATTAATATCCAGTCCATTTTATCTTACCTGCCGCTTACCATGGCTTTAACTTATAGTGCATCCAAAGCAGCGCTGCATTCTTATTCGCAGGGCCTGCGTTTGGTATTACAGCAGAAAGGCGCTGCGGTGAAAGTGTTTGAAGTATTCCCTCCATATATAGACACGGATATGACGAAAGGTGTGGAAGTAGACAAAATGAAACCGGAAGACCTGGCAGCAGACATCCTGGAAGGCGTGGAGAATGATCAGTTTGCGATTAGAAGTGGTTTAACGAGAGATGTGTACCAGATGTGGCACCAGGCGCCGGATACTACGGTGGCTAAGATCAATGGATTGTAATCTTCAGAGAGGAAGGGTTGCGCTATGAAGGGAAACTTTCATAGCGCTTTATTTTTTACAGGAAGCGGGCAATCTGTTTGTACAATGCATCCTGGTCGCTGGGGCGTTTGGCATTGTTGAGTACCATTTTCCCGTCTTTGATAATGGCATAACGGGGAATGGCCAGGCCCCGGTTCTCCCCGAAAATATTGCGGATGTCATTCAACAGTTTTTCGGATGCGCGGATATGATAACCCTGCAGGTCATAATACTTGATCATGTCTTTCCACTTCTGATCCACGGCATCTTTATCGATGGAAATATACAAGGCCTGCATATTGTTCTTTTTCAGGAACTGTTTAAGCCCCTCGTTATAGGCAAACTCTTCTTTACAGGGGCCGCACCAGGTAGCCCATAGATCTACATATACCGTTTGCCCTTTAAACTTTGCAGCCAGCTGATCAAAGCTATTAACAGTATCTTCTATGAAATGCTGTGTAAGGGAGAAATCGTTCTTCGTTTTTTTCTGGTACTCTCTGATGGTATTGATCCCGTTTGTTAAATAAGCGGTATAAATGCTGCGGGGATAGAGGGTCTGGAATTCATTGTACCAGTCCAGCGCAAAAGGCTGGAAGCCGCCTTCCATAGTAATAGCATAGATCCATTGGGCCGTCAGGTATTCTTTCAATGGTTCTTTGTAATCAGATTGGATAACAGCGTATTTCCGGGTCCAGTATTCATCATCCAGTACCTGGCGTTTATACGTTCCCTTTGAGCCCGGAAGGAAATAAGCAAGGTACCAGGTATTGTAGAAGTTCGCATAATCGAAATAGGTGTTCACGGCCATGCAGGCGGGATCCTGCGGATCAGCAATGGCGAATACATCTTTCCAGTACCCGGCGATCTCTTTTATCTGCGCCTGGTCTTTATTGAAATCCAGTTTCATCATAGGCTGAATGAACGTGCAGGCCAGCATATTGGCGTAATAGACCTTTACCAGCTTTTCAACGTACTGATGAAATCCTTTATCTATGTTTAAAGTATGGAAGGGTCGCAGCTGTTGCTCCATTTCTGCCAGCACCCTTATTTTGTTATGGGCAAATACCGTGTCTTCTTTATAGTATTTCATAGCCACCGCCTGGTAAAAAGGTAAGGAAAGGCGGTTCAATGCCAGTTGTCCTTCTTCATCCTCAGCCTGGATCTTTATTTCATCCTTGTTGAGTGTAAGTACATAGGTTTTGCCGGGCCGCACATATAACCTGTATGTTTTCTGTTTGTAGATGAATTCGTTGGTGCCGGGCTGGTTGGGAAGCACCAGTTCTCCATTGTTGTTGAGGGTATCATTTTTCCAGGCGGCGATGTGGTAATTTCCCTTCAGGGGTTGCATTACACGAACGGGTTCACGGTTTGCACCTTCCACTTTGAAGGTGATCTGGGCCAGTAGCGTAAATGGGCATAACAGCAGGTAACACAGCAAATATCTCATGCTGATCAAAATACAAAAATCATTTTATATTTGACCTATGTTGTTCAAACAAGAGGGTATACTGCAGCATACCCTCTTGTTTTTGCTAGAGCGGTTGAGGAATGTAATCTCCTGACTCCAGGTGATAATCTCTGTAACGCATCACACCATTTTCCTGGTAATCATTTTCTACATTCGATGCCAGCACAACATAATCGCCATTGGCCCATGCAGAACTGGTGAAGTCGTAGGGGGCAGAACCATCATACCCTATTACCCTGTAATTCACCTGGAGGTTGCTTACATAGGCAGGGATGGTGTTAGCCGCATCTTCATAAAAGCGCACATACACATCAATCATCCGGGCAACGCCTATGAAATAAACGTTTTCATGGCTGATCCTTGCGTAAACAGGCGTGAGGTAATTGTTGCTGCCAACTCTTGCCATCACTTTGAATACGCCGGGCGTGGTGGTGTAACTTTCTGCAATAACGCTTACAGGGTTCCAGCTAAGGGTTTGTGGGATTACGTTTGCAGGTGCTGCCTGGGAGTTGTGTAATACGAGCATGCATAACATGCACACAAGGATAAGGGTCTTTTTCATACGTGAAATTTTAAGGGTTGTGAATATTTGGGTTCTGGTAATACGGGTTATGGAATCGTTTGCATTAAGGTAGAGAGAAATATTTATAAATGCAAGTTCCGTAGAAAAGAAAAAAGCCGCTTATCATCAGCGGCTTTTTCTTTTATAATGAAGCGATCTGTTTTCTTCTGGCTAGTTCTGCTTCGGATACCTCCCCGGTTATGAAGGTTCCTATCTTGATCTCTCCTGCAGGTTCATAAGTGGCCAGGATAACACCTTTGCCGGAGGTCTTGATGTCCTGCAGTTTCCATTCAGCTGCCGGCGTACTTTCTCCGAATAAACGTTTACCAGGTCCGGTGGTTACGGGGTACGTCCAGATATGAAGCCTATCGGCAAGACCATTGGCCAGTAATGTTTGAATGAGTTTACTGCTACCATGTACCAACAGATCAGGACCATCCTGTTTTTTAAGTTCTTTCAGGCCTTTTACCACGTCTCCCGTGATCAGGTGAGACCCGGACCAGCTCAGGTCTATTTGTTTGCTGGAAACAACAAACTTTTGAAGTTTGTTGAACTTATCCGCAATGGGATGGTCCTTAATATATGGCCAGTATGCCGCAAAGATATCGTACGTAAAGCGGCCTAACAAAAGGTCAAAAGGCTGGTCCATAATGCTGCCAATGGCCTGGTTCGTTATTTCGTCTCCGTAAGAGGCAGTCCAGCCGCCCCATTTAAAACCTCCGGTAGGATCTTCTGTGGGACCTCCGGGTGCCTGAAGCACACCATCCATTGTAACAAATGAAGTGATAATTATCTTTCTCATAGTTTCCTGTTTTTATATCAAATTTACACGTTGCAGAGGTAGCAGGAGATGTGTAAACACGACTTAATACAGGGTAGAATGCGACAATCTTATTCACCATTCGGATCTGTAGACAACACATCACTCATATAATCAAAAAAGGGGCGCATGGCCTGAAAGGTGAGATCGGCTTCTTTGAGAAAGGTATCGCTCAATGCTTCTTTATCTGTGAACCTTTTAATGAGCAGGAACTGTTTATAGCGCAGCAGATCAATGCCTTCATGACCAGCATCAAAACCTTTGGGTGTGGTTTTCAGTTGTTCTCCTTCCAGTGTACCAAAGTGGGACATAAATGATTTGCTTTTGAGTATTTTCCTCAGTGGTGCGGGATCAAAAGCAATATCGTCCCTGATCTTTTTCAGGTCTTCCGGGCTGGGTCCCCAGAAGCCACCTGCAATAAAAGTATTGCCGGGTTCCAGCTGGAAGTAATAACCACCTCTGCGCTGTTTGGTAGCACGCCTGAAGGCTCCGCTCCAGTTTGTTTTATAAGGTGTTTTATCGTTTGAAAAACGGGTATCCCTATAAATGCGGAACAGGCTTTTTTTGCCTGAAGGGGTTTCTATCAGATCATGTTTGCTGAGTTTTCCCAGTAATTCTTCCGCAAAGGTTTCCACGAATTGCTGTTCTGCCTGGAATTCCGTTTTATGGGCGTTGAACCACTCCCTGTTATTGTTCTCTTTTAGCTTTTTCAGGAATTTGAAACTTGTCTGTAACTGCACTGCCATAAAATATTGTATTAAACAGCAGCAAATATACTTTACTCCGGTATATTATACTTCCAGGTACCGTTGGTAACCCTACCCCGCATTCCAGGAGTTCTGGCCGCTCAGCCGTTCAATTTCCTTCATCAGGGTTTTCTTCTCTGCTTTTGACTTTGTAAGGCTGAGGGCTTTACTATAATGCACTATCGCCTTTTGCTCATCTACCCCCGCATATAAATAACCCAGCAAAGAATGATAAGCCGTATGCTCCACCAGCTTCAGCTTCTCAGCCTCCTCAATAGCCAGCTCATGCCCATGTACCTTTGCAAAAGCGAATGTTCTGTTCAGGGCCGTCATGGGAGAATACTCTATGAGGATAAGCTGGTTGTAAAGCTGCAAGATATGTTCCCATTTATTGTGATCGGTAGGTGTAGTATGCCAGTAAGCAATTCCGGCCTCCAGGTGATATTTGGATACATAATTCCCTGAGCAGGCATTCACCAGGTAGTAATTCCCTTTTTCGATCAGCTCCGTGCTCCAGCGGCTTTTATCCTGCTGCTCAAAAAGAATGGATTCCCCGGTTTCATCTGCCCGGGCATCCAGCCTTGAGCTTTGAAAGCACATCAATGCCAGCAGGGCATTGGCATGCGTAGTGTTGGTGAGCGGGTTCTCAATAAGCATAAGTGCCAGGCGGATCGCTTCAGAACAAAGGTCTTTCCGGATCAGGTGGTTATTGCTGCGGGAAAAATATCCTTCATTGAATAAGAGGTAGATGGTCCTGAGCACCACATCCAGCCTTGATTGTATGGTGGCTTCCTGTAATTGCCTGATCTGGAAATTATCCTTGCGGAGATTCGCTCTTGCCCTGAGCAGCCTCTTTTTGATAGTTTCTGTTTTGGAGAGAAAGGCATTGGCAATTTCTTCCACACTGAACCCGCAGAGGATCTGTAAAGCAAGGCAGATCTGTGCTTCCGCCGAATTAGCCGGGTTACAAACCGCAAAGATCATCGCGAGCTGGCTGTCTGTAATGGTTTGCGGTGTAAAGTCAGGATCTTCTTCTGCCTGTAATTCATCCGGCCGGATGGCATCTTTTACCTGTGTTTCAAAAACACGGAGGTGTTTCAGGTGATCTTTCGTTTTGTTTTTAGCAACGGTATACAGCCAGGCCGTGGGATTTTCAGGAATGCCGTGTAGTGCCCAGGCCTCTGTTGCTTTCAGGAATGTTTCGCTGGTGATGTCTTCAGCTGTTTCAATATGCTGCAGGCCAAAGTGACGGCACAGTACGGCAGTCATTTTAGTATACTCCAGCCTGAAGAGGTGTGGGAGCAGTTCTTTCCAGGATGTATCCTTTTCGTTCATTCACTTTTATTGATCGCCCTTACTTCTATATTCCCGCCATCTTTAAGGCTGGGATTTGCTTTTGCTATGGCTATGGCTTCTTCTATGGTTTCCGCTCTCAGGATCATATAACCGCTGATGAATTCCTTGATCTCCGTGTAAGGGCCATCCGTTACAACATCTTCCGGCCGTACAGTTTTTGCCTGTTCAACAGAAAGGCTGTTCCCTTTGTCCACCAGTTTGTTTTGTGCAATGATGTTCCCCAGCCAGTTCATCCTTTCCTGTAATTGTTCAGGAGAGGGATGCTCATGCGGGTTATAAGTGTTTCTGAAAATCAGCAGGAACTCTTTCATACTTTATAACGATTGAAGATCAGCAATGGGGACAACAAATATACCATGCTTAATTTTAAAGGAACTTAGATTATATTTAAGGATAAAATTTCATCTATGAACAGGTTCCTGAACCCTTATTTTTTGACGATCGGCGTGCTGGCTTTAGCCGCTTGCGGTCAGACTACCTCTAAATCAGTCGAAAACACAGAAACTAAAGACAGTGTTGCTTCTGTAGAAACCAAGCCGGCCAATACGGATTACAAACCTGCATTTGAAGGCCAGACCAGGATAGCCAGCGTTCAAACTATCGCTGCATATGACTACAAAGTACTGGATAGCAGCCTTAAATCCCCCTGGGGCATCACCTCCTTACCAGACGGACGTTTTATCATTACAGAAAAGAAAGGCACCATGCGCATCGCTACCCTGGAAGGGAAAGTGACTGAGCCCATTACCGGCATCCCAAAGGTAAGTTCCGATGGGCAGGGTGGTTTGCTGGGTATCCGTGTAGATCCGGACTTTGCCAGCAACAGGATGGTATACTGGGTGTTCTCTGAACCATTACCGGAAGGTAACCTCACCGCTGTAGCCAAAGGCAAATTATCTGCCGATGAGAAAACTATAGAAGGTGCTACCGTTATATATCGTGCTACGCCTGCCTATAATGGCACTTTACATTATGGCGGAAGGATCCTGTTTGACAAAAGCGGCAATATTGTGATCAGCACCGGCGAACGTTCTGACCTGGAAACAAGGCCCCAGGCGCAGGACACCAAATCCGGACTGGGTAAGATAATCCGCATCACTAAAGAAGGTAAACCTGCTGCAGGAAATCCCTTTGAAGGCAAAGCGGATGCAAGACCGGAATTGTATTCCTATGGCCACCGCAATGTACAGGGGCTTGCATTCCATCCTGAAACCGGTGATCTCTGGGAAACAGAATTCGGTCCAAGAGGCGGAGATGAACTGAACAGGGTAGAAGCCGGTAAAAACTATGGCTGGCCTATTATCACTTACGGCCTTGAATACAGCGGCAAAAAAATAGGCGACAGTATACAACAGAAAGCAGGACTGGAACAACCCGTTTATTACTGGGACCCTGTGCTTTCTCCGAGTGGTATTACCTTCTACAGCGGAGCAGGTATTCCTGAATGGAAGAACAACCTCTTCATTGCCGGCCTGAGCAGTACGCATATTGCCCGGCTGGTAATTGAGAACAACAAAGTGACCGGCGAGGAAAGATTACTTTCCAATGAAGGGCAACGTTTCCGTGACATCACGGAAGGGAAGGACGGTGCATTATATGCTATCACTGATCAGGGCAGACTATACCGGATCGGTAAGAAATAAAGAGAAGGGATACATTGGTAACAGTGTATCCCTTCTGCCTTTTAAAGGTTAAGAAATTGTTATTTCCCTCAAATTAAAATAGCCTTAATATTTTATTAAGCGGTTGCCCCGGTATCAAATTTTACTATTTTTGCCCCCCAAATGAGAGTAGCTGTTTTTTTTGCATTACTGGGGTTTCTCCTCTTAAGAGGGGCAAACAGCCTGTATATTGCTACGCATCATCATCACGTTAAAAGCTTCCACTACGCCCCCGGATACAACAACAAAGAGAACTTCGCCGAATTCAAAGAAACCCACCAGGAGCAAGAAACTGAATACTTCATCGCCGAGGATATAGAGGATGATGAGGTCAATCACCTCCTTGTCAGAAAATACAAACTGCTGGCCAGATCTTATTCAGGCTCGCCAGATGACCCATTGTTAGCAGAGAACCTCAACAAATATTTAAAAGCCCCGCCACCCAACCTGGGGCATCTTTCCTGTAAATACATAGCCCAAAGAACGTTAAGAATCTGATCTACATCATTCCAGAGATGCTGAAGGCATAACCATGCATGCCTCCGGGCATTGCTCTGTCACCGAATTTCCCATCGCTCTAATACCCATTTATTATCATGAAAAGTTTAGTCATGTTCGCTGGCTTGTTGGCATTATTCTGCCAAACAGGCTGTAAATCTTCCGAAGGAAAAGAAAAGGAAGAAGCCGCTAAGTATGCTGTAACCAGTCCTGTTAGGATGGACACTTCTTTTACCAGGGAATATGTTTCACAGATACGTTCTGTCCGGAACATTGAGATCAGGGCACAGGAAAAAGGCTTTCTGCAGAACATCTATGTAGATGAAGGGCAGAATGTAAAAGCCGGTCAGCTGTTGTTCAGGATCATGCCCAAAATTTATGAAGCAGAACTATTAAAAGCAGAGGCGGAAGCCAAAGCCGCAGAGATAGAACTGCAGAACGCCAAAACGCTGGTAGACAAAAATGTGATTTCCAAAAATGAGCAGGCCATGGCCCAGGCCAAACTGGACCAGGCGAGAGCAGAGATCGCACTGGCTAAAGTGCATCTCTCTTTTACAGAGATCCGCGCGCCGTTTGATGGTGTGATCGACCGTATTCCCCTGAAACTGGGCAGTCTCGTTGATGAAGGGGAACTAATGACCAGCCTTTCAGACAACAGCCAGATGTTCGCTTATTTCAATGTATCTGAACCGGAATACCTGGACTATGCTTCCAATAAAAAAGCAAAAGGAAACACCAGGGTAAACCTGCTGCTGGCTAACAGTCGCCTCCTCCCATACGCAGGAGAAGTAGAAACCATTGAAGGGGAGTTCGACAATGAAACCGGGAACATTGCTTTCAGGGCAAGGTTCCCGAATCCGGACAAACTTTTGAAACACGGAGAAACAGGTAAAGTGATGATGACGCTGCCGGTTAGCCGTGCGCTCATCATTCCGCAAAAAGCCACTTACGAGATCCAGGATAAACGTTATGTTTTTGTAGTGGATAAAAGCAATGTGGTGAAGTCCAGGCACATTACCATCAGTGGCCAATTGCCCGATCTGTATGTGATCGAAAGCGGTCTTGAAGAAACGGACAGGATCCTGCTGGACGGTGTGCAGAAAGTAAAAGAGGATGATAAGATCAATGCTGAATACCAGAAACCAGAGGAGGTGATCTCCCATCTGCGGTTGAAAGCGGAATAATAGTTTTCTAACTAATAGTGTAGCGCAATGTTTAATAAGTTTATACAGCGACCCGTACTGTCTATTGTGATATCGCTTATCATCGTGTTCCTCGGGGTGCTGGCTATTACCCAGTTACCGGTTACACAGTTTCCTTCCATCTCACCGCCTAAGGTGAATGTTACGGCGGAATATCCCGGAGCGAATGGTGAATTAATGATCAAATCTGTGATCATTCCCCTGGAAAGAGCCATCAACGGTATTCCGGGAATGAAATACATGGCTTCGGATGCAGGTAATGACGGAGAGGCTACCATCCAGGTGGTTTTCAACCTGGGTACCGATCCTAACCAGGCATCGCTGAACGTGCAGAACAGGGTGGCATCGGTTGTGAACAAGTTGCCGCCGCTGGTAGTGCGTGAAGGAGTGAAGATCACCCGCGAGGAATCCAACATGCTTATGTACATCAACCTGTACAGCGATGATCCTCATACAGACCAGAAATTCCTTTTCAACTTTGCCGATATCAATATCCTGCCCGAATTAAAAAGGGTAGATGGCGTAGGTGTGGCGGACATTCTTGGTAACAGGGAATATGCCATGCGCATCTGGCTGAAGCCGGACAGGATGCTGGCCTATAAGATCTCTGCGGATGAAGTGATGAAAGCGCTGGCAGATCAGAGCCTGGAAGCTTCACCGGGAAAAACCGGGGAAAGTTCCGGTAAAAGATCGCAGGCATTTGAATATGTATTGAAGTACTCCGGCCGGTTCACTACCAAAGAAGGATATGAAAATGTGGTGCTGCGGGCCAGCCCGGACGGAGAATTACTTCGCCTGAAAGATGTGGCCAGCGTAGAGTTCGGCAGTTCCATGTACGATATTTATTCCAACCTGAACGGTAAACCTTCTGCTGCGATTGTATTAAAACAATCCTATGGCAGTAATGCCAGCCAGGTGATCAAGGCCGTGAAGGAGAGGATGAAAGAGATCAAAGCCCAGTCTTTCCCTAAAGGAATGAACTATGAGATCAGCTATGACGTTTCCAAATTCCTGGATGCATCCATGGAAAAGGTAATTCACACCTTAGTGGAAGCCTTTATCCTGGTGGGGCTGGTGGTATTCCTGTTCCTGGGAGACTGGCGTTCAACGCTCATCCCGGCCATGGCAGTACCTGTATCGCTGGTAGGTACCTTCTTCTTCATGCAATTCTTTGGTATCACACTTAACCTCATCACGCTCTTTGCATTGGTGCTGGCCATTGGTGTGGTGGTGGATGATGCGATTGTGGTGATTGAGGCCGTGCATGCTAAAATGGAAGAAGAACATCTTTCGCCGTTTAAGGCTACCAAAAAAGCTTTGCATGAGATCAGCGGCGCTATCATAGCCATTACTTTTTTGATGGCAGCGGTATTTATACCGGTGGCATTTATGTCCGGCCCCGTGGGGATCTTCTACCGGCAGTTCTCCATCACCATGGCTACGGCGATCATTTTATCAGGTATAGTGGCGCTTACACTTACACCTGCGCTTTGCGCCATGATCCTGAAGAATAATCACGGAAAGCCGAAGAAGAAAACCATCATGGATAAATTCCTGGGTGGGTTTAACAGGGGCTTTGATGCTACTTCCGGGAAATATCAAAAGGTGCTGGGCCGCATCGTTAACAGGAGAGCAATTACCTTTTTGATGCTCGGCGCTTTCTGTGCGGGAACATGGTACCTGAATGGTAAAGTGCCTTCCGGTTTTATTCCCAACGAAGACCAGGGCATGTTCTATGCCATCATTCAAACACCTCCCGGTTCATCCCTGGAAAGAACGAATGAAATATCAGAGAAACTGCAGAAGGTAGCAGAAGATGTAGAAGGCGTACAATCTGTGTCTTCCCTCGCAGGTTATGAGATCTTAACAGAAGGTACAGGCGCCAACTCAGGAACCTGCCTCATCAACCTGAAAGACTGGACGGAAAGGAAACATTCCGTGCAGGAGATC
This sequence comes from Chitinophaga niabensis, assembly GCF_039545795.1. Taxonomy (NCBI): domain Bacteria; kingdom Pseudomonadati; phylum Bacteroidota; class Chitinophagia; order Chitinophagales; family Chitinophagaceae; genus Chitinophaga; species Chitinophaga niabensis. The sequence continues at coordinate 2,509,971 of NZ_CP154260.1, forward strand.
ATTGAGGAACTGGAAGAGAAGTCGAAAGACATCACAGGTGCCAACATTGAATTCTTTCTGCCACCCGCTGTACCAGGATATGGAGCTGCAGGCGGTTTCGAGCTGCGTTTGCTGGACAAAGCAGGCTCCGGCGATTACAGGAAAATGGAAACGGTGAGTAAGGATTTTGCACGGGAACTGGAAAAACGGAAGGAGCTTACTTCCATCTTCAGCTTCTACAGTGCCAGCTTCCCGCAATATATGCTCCAGGTGGATAATGATATTGCACAACAGAAAGGCGTGAGTATAGAAAATGCCATGAACACCATGTCCACACTGGTAGGGAGTAACTATGAGATCAGCTTTATCAAATTCGGCCGCCAGTACAAAGTAATGGTGCAGGCAGCTCCTGAATACAGGGCATTGCCGGAGGATATCCTGCAACTGTATGTGAAGAATGATAAGGATGAAATGGTGCCCTTTTCTGCTTTCATGAAACTGGAAAAAGTGTATGGCCTTTCTGAGATCACGCGGCATAATATGTACAACGCTTCAGAGATCAGTGGTTCTGCCGCACCCGGTTACAGTAGTGGTGAAGCTATCAAAGTGATCAACGAAGTGGCGGCGAAAACTTTGCCCAGAGGTTTTGGTATCGACTGGGCCGGTATCTCCAAAGATGAGGTGGCGCAGGGCAACCAGGCTATTTACATCTTCCTGATCTGCCTTGGTTTCGTATACCTTATCCTGGCTGCACAGTATGAAAGTTTCATCCTGCCCTTTGCCGTGATCCTCTCTCTGCCGGCAGGTATTTTCGGCGCCTTCTTTTTGCTGAAAGTATTGGGATTGGAAAACAATATCTATGCACAGGTAGCCATGGTAATGCTCATTGGGCTGCTGGGTAAGAATGCCGTACTGATCGTAGAGTTTGCCGTACAAAAACATCGTTCCGGCGCAACAGTGCTGCAGGCTGCCATGGAAGGTTCCAGGGTAAGGTTCCGTCCCATCCTGATGACCTCTTTTGCATTCATTGCAGGATTGATCCCATTGGTGTTTGCTACAGGCCCCGGTGCGCTTGGTAACAGAACCATTGGTACTGCAGCAGCAGGAGGGATGTTATTCGGAACCGTGTTCGGTGTGCTGATCATTCCCGGATTGTATTACATATTCGGCAAGATCGCAGAAAGACACTCCTTTGTGAAAGACGAAGAAGAGAATCCATTAACCGAAGAAATTGATCATAATGTATAAATTCAGGATACAGCAGTGCGTTATTGTGCTGAGCATTTGCCTGGCTGTAGCAGGTTGTAAAGTTCCGGCCATCACGGCGGCCAATGAAAACAGGTCGGTTCCGGATTCCTTCGGTTACAGCAGTTCGGATACTACCAATATGTCCGCCATTCAATGGCACGACTTCTTCACAGATCCTTACCTGGTAACGCTGATCGATTCAGCAATGAAACATAACCAGGAACTGATGATCACTTTGCAGGAAGTAGAAATTGCCAGGAATGAGATCCGTTTCAAACAGGCCCCTTTAATTCCATCCGTGACAGCAGGTGTGGGTGCCGGTATTGAAAAAGTAGGACGTTATACCAGCCAGGGTGCAGGAGATGCGTCTACAGAGATAGAACCCGGTAAAGAAATGCCAGATCCGCTGGCAGATTTTTCGCTGGCTGTTCGTGCAAACTGGGAAATAGATATCTGGAAGAAACTGCGCAATGCCAGGAAGGCTGCGGTGACCAGGTACCTGTCCACCGTAGAAGGGAAAAACTTTGTGATCACCAACCTGATCGCTGAAGTGGCCAATTCTTATTATGAATTACTGGCCCTTGATAATCAGCTGGAAATCGTTAAACAAAATATTGAACTGCAGAAGAATGCACTGGAGATCCTGAAAGTGCAGAAAGAAGCCGCCAGAGCAACAGAACTTGCGGTGCAGAAATTCCAGGCGGAAGTACTGAAGTCCCAAAGCCTGGAGTTCGATATCCGGCAGAAGATAAAAGGAACAGAGAACAGGATCAACTTTCTCTTAGGCCGTTTCCCGCAGGAAATAGCCAGGGATAAAAGCAGTTTCCTGAACACTTTGCCCGCTGCCGTACGCATGGGTATTCCTTCTCAATTACTGGCTAACCGCCCGGATATTAAACAGGCGGAACAGCAGTTGATGGCGGCGAAGCTGGATGTGAAAGTAGCCCGCGCGGAATTTTATCCTTCCTTTGGTATTTCGGCTGCGCTTGGTTTCCAGGCCTTTAAACCCTCTTACTTAGTGAAGTTCCCTGAGTCTGTATTGTACTCACTCGCAGGAGATCTGGTAGGCCCATTGATCAACCGGCAGGCTATCAAAGCGGAGTTCTTCAATGCCAACGCCAGACAATTACAGGCGATGTATAATTATGAACGTACCATCCTGAATGCTTACCTGGAAGTGGCTACACAGCTCTCCAATATCAGCAACCTGGGGAGTAGTTATGACCTGAAGCAGAAACAGGTGGATGCGTTAACCCGCTCTATCGATATTTCCAATGATCTTTTCAAGTCCGCCAGGGCGGATTATCTTGAAGTGTTGATGACACAACGCGATGCGCTGGAAGCAAAGCTTGAACTGATAGAAACGAAACAACAACAGATGAATGCAGTAGTGAATGTGTATAGGGAGTTAGGAGGGGGCTGGAAGTAAGGAGCTTAGCGTTATAAGGGGGCGTCTCAAAAGTAATTTGATGAGCTTGAGAATCGCGTAAACGAAAATTCTCTCCATCAGGTACCGGGTAAAATCAGGTTAAAATTACTTTTGAGACACCCCCTTTTATTTTTTCAGGCAGGGTTTTGCTTCCCGCACATAAAGTATACCGTCATAAAACTTCTTCCATGGTAATTCGGATGCAGTGTTGATATAAGTTTTCATATAATAAAGATCCTCTTCCTGCTGAAAAGTAAGATCAGTAAAGGCATATGGATATCCCATGCTGTGGATCCAGGACTCTATACTTTTCTTGTGAGGTTTAGTCACCTTTTCAGTAACATCACTGATCGTTAAGCCACCGGTCCCTTCGTAACAGGTTAAGCCTATGGTATAGGTTTGTGCAGCCAGCTGCGGATCCTGGCTAAAATAATAGCCCATGCTATTATAACTCCGGTGGGTTACGTTCTCCAGTGGCCCTTTTTCAACATGTGAATTATGGGCCCAGATGATGATCTTTTCATTGGCGAATTTATCTGATGCCAGCCATTTTAAATTTTCCGCCATCTGAAAGTCGTGTTGTGGGTGATCTTTTCGTTCCTTATTATATCGGTAATGTAAAGCCAGGGTATAATTGATCAATAAGCCTTTTAATACATGCAGATAAAAAGGATCGGATACCTGTTCTATTACAATGGGCATTAATTTCAACAGACTATCCAGCGCCTCTCTGTTATTACCGTTCAGGATCCAAGGCGTTCTGCCAATTGCTGTAATAAAAGTATTGTAAGAAGGGTGTGTGGTAAACGATACCTGTTGTTCCCTCAGGAACCCGTCTATACTCCTTTTGAGATGCCGCATGCCATATCCGCTGATCCCTCTGTTATCAAATCCTGTGATCCTTAGTTTGCCGGCATTATTGTTAATATACTGAAACAGATCATTGGCCTGCATGCATTGGGTCCATACCGGAAACACAGAGAGATACAACAAGCTGTCCAGCGATATCTTATTCTTTTTAAAGGCTTCCCATCCGTGGTTGAGTGAGAAGAAATCACTTTCAAATGCGATAACGTTAAACCCCATGTGTTCATGCAGGTACCTGACAAGCCTTGATTTTAGCCTCAACTCCTCTCCATCGCCATGATACAGTTCCCCCAGCATCACGATCCGTTTATTGCCGATTGCTTTTTCAATGGGTAAAAGGTCGGCATCATTTGTGGTATTAAAATCAGCTTCCCTGACCGGTGTGGTATGCTTGATAATGTACTCCTTTACCTGGCTGAAGCCAGGTTGAAATAGAAACATTGCAAGGAGGGTATATATGATATTTTTCATTCGGACTAAAATAGAATAAATTTAGCTATCTTAAATCCGCTATGTTATACGAACAGCGGATCAGGGTAGAAATGGAAGCCTGGCAGCACAAGATGCAGCGCCGGCCATCCATGTTTGACAAAATGTCCAAATCCGTGCAGTCCCGCATTAACCGCGTTATTCCCCAAAAGGTACATGATGCCATTACCGTTACCATCAAACAAATGGTACGTGGGGTATTATTCGGCGCTACCTATACAGTACCTGGTCAGCAGGATTTTGCTTCGTTATATGATATGGAAGAAGCCGTGCTCCGCAGGGTGGACTTTTACCGTAAAACTGCTGCTGCAGAAGGTGGTATAACCGGCGCAGGCGGTATCTTATTAGGCCTCGCGGATTTCCCGATCCTGCTCAGCATGAAGTTGAAACTGCTTTTTGATATCGCTACCTTTTACGGTTTTGACGTAAAGGATTATAAAGAACGGCTCTACCTGCTCTATATTTTCCAACTGGCTTTCAGCAGCCAGGAGCATCGCAGGAATGTATATGAAAAGATAACAGACTGGAAAGAAAAAAGCAGCCAGTTGCCGGATGATATTCATGGTTTCGACTGGCAGAGTTTTCAGATAGAGTACCGCGATCATATAGACCTGGCCAAGCTCGGCCAGTTGTTGCCTGTTGTAGGAGCAGCAGTAGGCGTAGTGGTGAATTACCGGCTGATCACCAAACTGGGCGATACAGCCATGAATGCTTACAGAATGCGGATCCTATGAAAATAGAAACTTTCTATCCGAGACATGCTATCCTCAGGGAGCACATTGAATATTACTATTTCCTCAGGACCTATGCCCGGGATTTTAAGACCGCTTACTATTCCTTCCCCAATACTTTACAATCCTTCAATATCCATAAGAATGCCAGTTGTGAGATCGGTAATAATTCCACCCACGTATACGGTGTGCCGGAAAAGAAGTACCTGATGATTGCACAGGGAAAATATGAATCACCGCTGCAGGTATTGCTGGAAGGTAAACTGGATAAAGTGACCATCAATTTCAAACCACTCGGCCTCAATCATTTTATCAGGAGGCCCCTTGCTGCTGTAACGCCTGAACACTCTCAATCTTTCCATGAATGGGATCAATATGCGGAAACACCGGCATTCCTGCAGGCATTCTTCCATGCCAATGATAATGAAACCAGGGTGGACCTGCTGGAAGACTATCTGCTTAGGTATTACCAACCATTAGATAATGAGGCACTGCTTCTAAAAGCTATCCATAGTTTAATGGATTTTAGCACAGAACTACCCGTGCAGGAAATCGCGGAAAGCCTTTCTGTGAGCGTTCGTTCATTCAACCGGCTATTCTATAATAACATGAGTATCACACCAGTGTCTTTCAGGAAGATTGCGCGTTTCCGGCATTCTTTAAAAAACCGCCTGTTCAACGAGCAATTTAAGAACCTGACAGATATCGGCTACGAGAGCAACTTCTACGATCAGGCTTATTTTGTGAAGATGTACAAGAAAATTACAGGCTCCAATCCCGGTAAATTCTTTAAGTCGGTAGAAAAGCTGGCGGATGATCACCTGATCTTTCAATTCCTGAAAGAATAGTTATTGGCCAAAAAGTACAATTTTAGGGCAGCGGAAAACAGTCTATTTGTTTAAAAATGCACCGCCATGCAAAAAACAATACTGACCATGCTGTTACTGTTATCCTGTGTTGTTCTCTTCGCACAGGAATTACATATTTCCCGGACCATTCCTTCCCGATATTTTGGAACAGACCGGAAGCTCCTGATCTCGCTGCCGGAAGGTTATTATGATTCCAGCAGTTTAAAAAAGCGATACCAGGTAGCCTATGTATTCGATGCACAAAATGATTATTTCTTCCGCTATGCGGCCTCGCTGATACAAAATTTAAATTTCTCCGGCAGTTTTGAACCGACCATTATTGTTGGCATCCGGTCAACAAACAGGCGTTTTGAATTCACGCCCAAACTACTTTCAGACGGGCCTTATAAAAGCTGGACGAAGACCGGAGGAGCAGACTCCCTGTTACCGCATCTTGAATCAGAGGTGTTCCCATATATAACACAACAATTCAGAACATCACCCGTAAGGATAGGACTGGGGCATTCCCTGGGAGCCACTTTCCTCACCTGGTGCCTGACGAGTGGCAGGAGAATGTTTGATGCACATATAATGATCTCCCCGAATTACGAATACGACAATGAACAGCTGATAAGCAGGATTAAAGGAACGCCTGCCAGCCATAACACCTTTGTATATCTTGCCAGGGGGAAAGACGATAGTTATGAAACACGTTTTGCGCCGGGTATTGAAAAAGCAGTTCCCTTATACCGTGAAAAACTGGAGCTGCAGTATGAAGTGCTGGATGTAAACAATCATGGGAATACTTACCTCACCGGGTTCATCAACGGACTGACTGCTTATCATCGTTCTATTTACGGGAAGGCAGAGAACACCATCAAACGTTTTACCGCGCTCGCAGAAAATTACGGGTATAAGCTGAATGCAGACCAGATCAACATGATATCCTATAACTATTTTATGCGGCCGGGCACCTGGCAGGAAGCTGTGAAGATCTTTGACTGGGGTTTAAAGTGGTATCCTGAGGATATAAACCTGTATGATAGTATGAGTGAAGCATATGAAAATGCAGGAAACAAAGCGGAAGCGATAAAGTATTGCCAGAAGGGGCTGCAGCAACTGGAAGAGCAGAAGGTTAAAACCGGCCAGGCTAATGAAGGGCAGAAGAAATATATAGAAGGAAGACTGGCTAAACTTAAAGGTTAGGTTTTCCGAAAAATAAAACATACCCGTTGGTATCTGTTACTTCAAAACCCAGTATACCATCATCATTAACTTTAAGGGGCTGACGGAATGTTACACCTCTTGAACGGAATTCTTCATACAACTGATCCGGGTCTGATGTATTGATATATGCATCCCAGTTTGCCCATGGATGATGACCTGAGTTGGGGATAGGTGCTGCATCAGGACCTATCTCCTTCATCATAATAGAAATATTCTCCCGTCCGATCATGGCAAAAAAAGGCGCCTCTTCCGGCACTAAGTGCCATACTTCAAACCCCAGCTTCTCTACATAAAATGATACCGATTCCTGTAGATTGGAAACGATGAAATTAGGTGATATGAAGTTTAAAAGACCCATGGCTCATTAAAGTTCCGGAATAATTTAACTTAACCCCACAATTATTTTAACTTGCCGTACAATTTCGAAAGTTAAATACGGGATGCACCTTTTAACAACCAGAATCTATCTGATTTATTATTAATATCACTTTATTGAACGACGGACATTTTATAGATGGCCCCGATCTTTATAAACGGGTTGCAGCTGGTGATGAATCTGCATTCAGGGGCCTTTTCGAGATCTATGCACCACGCCTGCTGGCCATGGCAGCACGTATTACAGGATCTGCAGCAGTGGCAGATGACCTGGTACAGGATACCTTTCTTAAAATATGGATAGCACGCGACCAGCTGACGGAAGTTACACAACCTGGCGCCTGGATTAAAAAGATCTGCTTTTTTCAGGCAGTAAATTATGTCCGCCGTCAGAACATCCACGATAAAGTGATGGATGCAGTGGGGCAGGAAGAAAACTACCTGGGAGAAATGGTAGAATTCCGGCAACTGCTGGACCTCGTAAACCAGGCCGTGCAGCAATTACCTGAAAAGCAACAACAGATCTACCGTTTAAGCCGTGAACAGGGGCTTAGCATCAATGAAATCGCAGCACATATGGGGCTGGCCATCAGTACGGTAAAGAACCTGCTGGTCATGGCATTGAAAAACATCCGCACCTCTCTGCAAAAGGCTGATTACCTGCCATTCCTCGCCATTTTGATAGATATATTCATCTGAACCGAAAAAAAACTTCTTTTTTTTCGGTACCAATCTCCCGCTCAGTTGTCTGGTATAGATGAGGGGCATAAACCACACCTTACATGGAACAAAACCACCGATTAGCCTATTTACTGGAGCGCCTGGCAGCACATACTGCTACTAAGGAAGAACTGGATGAACTAACAAGTTTAGTTGACCAGGACGAATCCGGCATTTCCATGGATGCCGTGGAGAGCTGGCTGGAAGTAAACCAGCCGCAGGCACGGCCTGCTTTCGACCGGCAACACTGGATGCAGGTGGCGGATCAGATCCTGCAATCGGATAAGTTATCCGGTGATCCGCTTGCCAAACCGGCAACCCGTATTCATCACCTGCACAGATGGGGATGGGCGGCTGCAGTGGTAGTTTTATTTGGCCTGGGCGCCTGGTTTTTCAGCCAAAATCATCCCGCAAAACCGGATGCCGTTATCACCGGGAATGCACCACTGGATGTTGATCCCGGGAAAAACGGGGCCATCCTTACATTAGCCGATGGTTCTGAAATGGTACTGGACAGTGCCGGCAATGGGATCATCACCCGCCAGAACGGAACCACTGTGGTATTAAAAAGTGACGGATTACAATACGCACCCGGAGAACGTAGTACCGGAGAAATAGCATACAATACAATAAGTACCTCCAAAGGACGGCAATTCAAAGTGGTCCTGCCAGACGGCAGCAAAGTATGGCTTAACGCCGCGAGTACGCTGAAATTCCCCGTTGCTTTCGAAGGAAAGGAAAGGGGAGTGGAGCTCTCCGGCGAAGCCTATTTTGAAGTGGCAAAAAATGCAGAACAGCCATTTAAGGTAAAGGTGCCGGGAAAAATAGATATAGAAGTACTGGGTACAGCCTTCAACGTAAATGCCTATACAAATGAAAAGCATAGCTATACCACACTGGTAGCAGGGTCTGTAAGCGTATCCCATACCAGCAAAACCGCTGGCCGAATTGTATTAAAACCAGGAGATCAGCTGCAGGCAGGAGACGCAGGCATGGCATTAGTGCAACAGGCAAATGTAGACAAGGCTGTTGCCTGGAAAAACGGGCTTTTCAATTTCGAAGGGGTAGGCCTGAGAGAAATGATGCGCCAGCTGGAACGCTGGTACAACCTGGAAGTTGTATATGAAGGAAATGTACCGGATGTGGTGTTCTTTGGGGAGATGAGCAGAACGCTGAAACTCTCTGATGTATTATCAGGGCTGGAACGCGCTGACGTGCATTTCCGCCTGGAAGAAGGGCACAAACTCATAGTAATGCCTTAATCTGAAACATAGACATGAATTAAATAAAAGGACCAGCCGGCATAAAAAAACCGAAAGTGCTACTAACACTTCCGGTGGTTGCCGGTTGATTCAAATCGGGTTTCGAGGCCCTCCATTTTTAACAACCAAACGTTGCAAATCTATGCAAAAAACTGCTTATTGGAGCCGTTGGAACTTGCCATGCCGGCTCCCAACCAAAATGCTCAGGATCATGAGATTTACCAGTGTTCTCCTTCTCGCCATTTGTTTACATGTTTCAGCTAACACTTTTTCGCAATCCGTTACTTTTTCCGGTAAGGCCGTTCCCATGGAAAAGGTTTTTGCGGCTATTAAAAAGCAAACGGGTTTTGTGGTATGGGGGAAATCGGACCTCCTGAAACAGGCAGGTGCGGTATCCGCTTCAGTACAAAATATGCCGCTGACCAGCTTCCTTGAACTGATCCTGAAAGATCAGCCGCTTAATTATAAAATAGCGGACAAAACCATTATGCTGTATAGCAAACCCGGGGGTACTGTAACAACACCTGTGGCAGAACCTGTAAGAGGGCATGTGTCTGACAGTGCAGGCGTTTCCCTGATAGGCGCTTCGGTATATGTTATGGGCAGCAATCAGTCAGTTGCTACAGATACAGAAGGAAACTTTACCCTGAATGTAAACGCAGGAGATAAACTTCGTATCAGCTTTTTAGGATATAGAACAAAAGAAGTAGTGGTGACCACTGCCATGCTTAGAAGCGGCAGCATTGGTAACCTTACATTGTCCGTTATCTCTTCTACCTTAACAGAATTAAATGTAACTGCTAACACAGGATATCAGTCCCTTCCAAAGGAACGGGCAACAGGATCGTTCAGCGTAATTACGGAAAAAACACTCGGCGCCAGGATGGAAACCAGCCTTATGGATCGCCTTGAAGGTACAGTGCCCGGCCTCTTTATACAGAATGGCAATGCAACCATCCGTGGGCTTTCCACACTTTATGGTAACCAGGCACCGCTGTATGTAGTAGATGGTTTCCCTTACGAAGGAGACCTGAATTACATTAACCCTGCGGATGTGGTGAATGTAACAGTGATGAAAGATGCGGCTGCAGCCTCTATTTATGGTACCAGGGCAGCGAATGGTGTGATCTCTATTACCACCCGTTATGGCAGCAGCAGGAAACTGACGGTGAACTTCAGCAGTACGATGTTTTACACTGCCAAACCTGATATGGGTTACATGAAATATCTCAATTCAGCCGAGATGGTGGACCTCCAGAAGGAACTTTTCAATACCTGGCACCGCTCTTACAATGATCTTCTCAGGCGCGAAGGTAAAAACCCGGTATTGGAAGCGCTTTATGAGCATGAGCAGGGCCGGCTCACGCAAACCGAACTGGACAATACACTCAATAATTTAAGGAATGCAGACGGCTATGGTCAGATTAAAGACCTGTTCATGCGTGATGAGATCAGGCAGCGCCACAGCTTTTCTGCCAGCGGCGGTAACGAGATCCATCAGTATAACATCTTCATGAACTATACTGGTAACAGAACGTATGCCTTACGCACCAGTAATGAAAATATTAACGTGGGCATGAGAGATAAAGTGAAAGTGTTTGACTGGCTGGATGCTGAAATAGGAGTTAGTACCAATGTGAGTACCGGGAAATTCCTTCGAGAAAGCCCTGAAAGTTTTCTCAAAAGAAGAATGCCCTATGAAACACTGAAAAACCCCGATGGCAGCCTTACATCATTCACCATGCTAAAATCACCTTATGAGATAGAGCGCCTGAAGAGCCTTGGTCTGCTGGATGAAACATTTAATCCCCTGGAAGACATGAATAATTCTGATCTTTCCTACAATTCAAATTACTTCAGACTACAGGGAGGTTTCACCATTAAAATACTCAAAGGCCTTACGCTGGACCTGAAACTTCAGACAGAGCGCCGTAACACCTACAACAAAGAATATTACAATCCGAATTCCTACTACGCGAAGACGATGATCAATGATGCTACGGAGTATTACCGTCCTGATTCAATCGTGAAAAATGTACCGGATGGCGGACAGATCTTTGAAGTAAGGGGTAACTCTAAATCCTATACAGCCCGTGCGCAGCTTAACTTCGACAGGCAGATCCATGGCGTACATCACATCTCTGCATTAGCCGGTATGGAACGCAGAGCAGTAGCCTATTCGTCTACTTCCGTGTTTAAAATGGGATACAACGATAATAACCTTCAATATACACCGGTAGATGAAATCGCTCTCGGTAATCTGAAAGGAACGGAAGCGCTGGGCAGCACTTTCTCCCTGAGATTTAATAACTATAACTATTTCACTTACGGAGAGGACAGGTATATTTCAGCATATGGTAATGTTGGTTATACCTATAAAGGAAAATATAATCTTACAGGAAGTGTACGTGTAGACAACTCTAACCTCTTTGGTACCGATCCCCGTTACCGGTATCTGCCCTTATGGTCAGTTGGCGCCAGCTGGAGAGTATCCGAAGAAGATTTCATCAAGGATGTTAGCTGGATAGATAACCTGAGTGTGCGCGCTACTTATGGGCTCGGCGGAAACGTGGCCAGAACAGTAGGGCCATACCTGCAGGCAACTTCTACTTTCTTCTCAGAAGCCAATGCTCCCGCTACCAGCATTCTTTATCCGCCTAATAAATCATTGAGGTGGGAGAAAACGGCCACTACCAATATCGGTGTGGACTTTGTGGTGCTGAACAACAGGATCTCCGGATCAATAGATTATTATATCCGTAAGTCCACCGACTTGTTAGGTGAAAAAGCTGTTGACCCTACGAATGCATTTCCTGTTGCGTTAATCAATTACGGCAGCTTAAATAACAAGGGTATTGAGCTGGCGCTTAACACGGTGAATGTTAGTAAGAAAAACTTCTCCTGGGGTACCACACTGGTGTTAAGTTTCAATAAGAACAAGATGACGGAGATAAATACCCGGGACCTGAATATTTATGGTCTTACAGGTGGTTATGGTGTAAACCGCATAGGTTATCCTATGGATGCAGTATTCAGTTTCAGGTCCGCAGGGCTTGATCCCACCAACGGTTCTATGATGGTATATGATGCAGATGGGAAAGTAGTAAAGAACTATGATCAGACCGGTGCCATTGTAGCTAATATGACAGATATTAATGGCCTGGTATATAGCGGCACACTGCGCCCTAAATATACGATGGGGCTGACCAATAGTTTTACCTACCGCCAGTTCACCCTCAATATTATGCTCATCGGAAATGGGGGCCATGTGATCAGAGATGTGGTGCCGTCTGTAGGTTATCTTTTCCCCTATACAAATACAGACAGAAGAGTGTTGAACTACTGGCGTAAACCGGGAGATGAAAAGATCCCGGGAATGTTGCCGGCACCAGATCTGAAAGGTACCGGAAGCAACTATTATACACTCACATGGTATGCATCAGATCAGAATGTGCTCAAGGCGGATTATATCAAAGTAAGGGATATCTCCCTGGCTTATAATTTAACGCCTGCATTGGCCCGTTTTAAAAAGTTCTCAGCAGTTAAATTAACGTTGCAGGTGCAGAATCCTTTCCACTGGTATGCCAACTCTGCCGGAATTGATCCGGAAGCTTATGAGTTCGCCAGCCAGTATGCTAACAGAACTTTACCGGTAATGGCTACTTATATGGCGGGACTTGATATCACTTTTTAAATCCAGGAAACATGAAAAAATTATCACTGTATATCATCACCAGCGCATTGATATTATCCGGTTGCACAAAGTTCCTGGATATTAAACCAAAAGATAAATTCATCCCTATTACAGTAACGGACTTTGAGAACATGCTCAATTCCGGTACTATCGTGAACTTCGGTGATCAATACTGGGATCTCTTGTCTGACGATGCATTCCTGCCGGAAGGTGAGCCAGGCAACCTGTATACCAAGCAACAATTATGGGGCAGGAAGATCTATACCTTCAATACTTCTCCTTACGAACAGGGAGCCAATGATTATTTATGGAGCGAAGGGTATAAAAGGATCTTCTATTTCAATACTATCATCAACAATATCATGGACGCAACGGAAGGCTCAGAAGCCACTAAGAAAAGCGTTCGTGCAGAAGCCTACCTGGGGCGTGCTATGGAACACCTGCAACTGGTGAATGTATATGCGCATCATTATGATGCTGCTACCGCTGCCACACAACCCGGCGTACCCATTGCATTGATTGCGGATATCAATGCAAAGTTTGTGAGGAATACCGTAAAAGAAGTATACGATCAGATCCTGAGCGATGCCAATGCCGCAATTGCTGATCTGCCGGTAAAAAATAAACTCACAAAGTTCAGGGCAAGTAAAGCAGGCGGATATGCATTGCTGGCCAGGGTGTATCTCTTTATGGGAGACTATGCCAATGCCCGCAAAAATGCAGACCTCGCACTCTCCCTGCAAAGTGAACTGGTGAACATGAATGGATATAAGATCACTAAACCAGGTCCATTCCCTAATGTACCAGGAGCACCGGTAGGCTGGACGGATATTCCTGACGGACAGCTCAATAAAGAAACCATCGTGGCCCGGCATTTCCTCCGGCCCTTCGGACTCGGACAGGATGTATGCGCTTCACCGGAACTGACAGCACTCTTTTCAGACAATGATAAACGCTGGACCTTGTATTATGCCAACGGATGGCCTCCTGCGCCTCCGTTCAATTATATGACCAGGTACCAGGTGAAGATCTACCTGCGTGGAGATTTTTACAGCAACTTCCTCAACGTACCTGAATTGTACCTGATCCGCGCAGAATGCCTGGCCAGGGAAAATAACATGACGGATGCACTCGCGGATATCAATAAGTTAAGATCGAACAGGATTGTACCTGCAGCTTATGTAGCGTTTTCACCTGCAGACTTTGGTAATGATGCTGAAAGAGTATTGCGCTTTGTACTGGAAGAAAGAAGGAGGGAACTGGCATTCACCGGTATGCGTGTAATAGATCTGAAACGCCTGAACAAAGAAACCCGCTTCCAGAAAACAATCAAACATACAGCCGAAGGCAAAGTGTATGAATTACTGCCTGGCAGCAATAGTTATTTACGCCAGTTGTGGCCCAATGCCACGGTGTTTAATCCAGACTGGCCACTGAATCCATCATAAGCCTTTCCTATAACCATGCCTTATTGAAGGCGCCGGTATTTAACCGGCGCCATTATCATCCTTTTGAAAATTAATTTACACCATGCAAGACAACATCGTTAGAATTGAAGGCCTGTCGCACCGCTACAGCAAAGACTGGGCGGTGAAAGATGTGAGCTTCGAGATCAATAAAAAAGGTATTCTGGGGTTGCTGGGTTCCAATGGCGCAGGCAAATCTACCACCATGAACATCCTTTGCGGGGTATTAAGTCAAACCCAGGGCAAAGTGCTGATAGAGGGTATTGATATGAGGGCTAACCCGGAAGAGGCCAAGAAAAGGATCGGTTTTCTGCCACAGAATGCTCCACTCTACCTGGAACAAACGGTGGATGAATACCTCACTTTTTGTGCGCATCTCCGGCTGATAGATAAACGCAAAGTAAAAGAAGCAGTAGATACGGTGAAGGAAAAATGTGGTGTAGCACATTTCAGTAACAGGCTCATCAGCAATCTTTCCGGTGGTTATCGCCAAAGGGTAGGGATTGCACAGGCACTTATTCATAAGCCGCTGCTGGTAGTACTGGATGAACCCACCAACGGCCTTGATCCCAACCAGATCCTGGAAGTACGCAACCTTATCAAAGAAATAGCAGCTGATCGTGCCGTGATCTTTTCTTCGCACATCCTTTCTGAAATACAGGCTACCTGCCAGGATATCATCATGATCGAAGATGGTAAGATTGTGTTCAAAGACACCATGGATGCTTTCAACAATTACATTGAACCGGACAGTCTCATTGCTACCCTGGGAGATCCACCGGCAGAAGCTGAACTAAGGGCTATCAATGGTATCAAAGATGTGGAATTCCTAACGGAGAAAACCATCCGTGTAAGATTTGAACCTGCGGCAGATATCGCTGAAAACATCGTAGAGCTGAGTGTTCTCAGGAAATGGCGTTTAAAGGAGATCACGCTGGAGAAGAGTTCACTCGATGCCATTTTTGCACAGTTATCCAATAAAAAATCTAAACCTGCCATACAGTGAAAATAATATTCAGAATAGCCCGCCAGGAACTGAGCCTCCTGTTCCATTCGCCTGTTGCCTGGCTCATTTTAATTGTGTTTCCCGTACAGATAGGGATGGATTTTATTCATTACATCCAGATGATAGGCAGAGCGCAGCGGATGGGCAACCACTTTTCGAACGTTACAGCCATGATCTTTGCCAGCCCGCAGCAGGGTTTTTATCCTGGCGTTAAAGGCACATTATATCTTTATATTCCACTCTTAACAATGGGCCTTATCAGCCGGGAAACACACAGTGGTTCCATTAAATTGTTATTGTCTTCTCCCATTAAAGTAAGAGATATTGTACTGGGGAAATATGTAGCCATGATGGGATATGGCGCACTGCTGCTGCTCATCATTTGTTTATACAGCATCTCCGGCGCGTTTTTCATTGAAAACATAGACTGGACCCTGCTGGCTTCCGGTTCAATGGGTTTATACCTGCTGATCTGTGCCTACGCTGCCATAGGGCTTTTCATGTCCTCCCTTACCAGTTACCAGGTAGTGGCAGCTATCAGCACATTGGCAGTATTAGCCGGCCTGAACTTTATCGGCGGCCTCTTTCAGGGTAATGATGCTGTAAGAGGTATCACCCATTTCATGTCCATTTCCGGAAGAACGGAACAGTTCATTTTTGGATTGATCAGTACAGAAGATGCCTTTTACTTCTTCCTGGTGATTGCTTTTTTCCTGGCCATTACAGGCATGCGCCTACAGGACCAGCGGGAAGCAAGACCTGCTATTATAAGAACAGCAAGGTATATCGGGTTAATCGCATTATGTTTCCTCACAGGTTACATCAGTTCCCGCCCGATCTTTACCGGTTATGTTGATATGACGGCTACCAGAATGCATACACTCGGGCCTCAAAGCCGTGAGTTGATCGCTGGGATGAACAAGCCACTTAAGATCACCACTTATGTAAACATCCTGGATAATAACTATTACCTGGGTGCACCGGAGAAAAAAAATGAAGACGAAAGAGTACTCACTCCTTACCGCAGGTTTATGCCAGATCTGAAAATGGAGTATGTGTATTACTATGATTTCTCCAACAACAAAAATCTCTACAAAAATTATCCCGGTGAAAGTGATGCCGCCATTGCTAAAAAAGTAGCAGACATCCAGAGCCTTGATTATAAAAAAGTATTACCGCCTGATCAGATCCGTAAAACAGTAGATCTGGGCCCGGAAGAAAACCGCCTGGTAAGGTTGCTGCAATATGGTAAGGAAAAAACCTTCCTCCGGTATTACAACGACCTTATGATCTATCCCGGTGAACAGGAGTTTACGGCAGCACTGAGGCGTATTGTAACACCTGCTGAAATACCTGTTATCACCTTCCTTACCGGCAATGGTGAAAGAAGTATTACAAAAGAAGGGGATGCTGCTTTGAAGAAGTTCGTGAACGAGCTGTCCTTCAGGCATGCACTGATCAACCAGGGCTTTAATGTAGATACGGTTAACCTCAGCCATGAGGAAATTCCCGCAGCCACTTCCGTGCTGGTAATAGCAGATCCTAAAATGGCTATTCCGCCTATAGCACAGGCAAAGCTGGACCAATATATTTCCAGTGGCGGTAACCTGTTTGTGATCGCAGAACCGGGATCGCAGGAAATACTGAAACCCATCCTGCAGCAGCTGGATGTACAGCTGGGTGATGCTCCCATACTGGAAGAAAGCAGGGATTACGCACCGGATTTTATCCTGGCCTCATTTTCCAATAAAGCAGGGGAGATCACCCCCAAACTCGCAGGATACCAGGCTGATAGCGGGGTAGTATCCATGGTAGGCGCTGTAAACCTTCAATATGGCCAACAGTTTGGTTTTCATACCATTCCGTTACTGACGGCTAAAAACGGTCAGGCACTGGCCATTGCGGCGGAAAGAAAAATAAAGGACAAAACACAGCGGATCATCGTTACCGGGGACGCTGATTTTATGAGCACAGGAGAACTGGGACGGCGCAAACCGGATACCTGGAACCAGCTGCTGATCACGGAATCATTCCGCTGGTTCACCTATGGCAGGTTCCCGGTAAATACCGGTGCCGTAAGATCAAAGGATGTAATTGACAGTGATGACAATGGGATCCTCAGCATGCGGGTATTCTTCTTTGGCGTGATACCGGTATCCCTCCTGATCTTTGCAACCGTGCTGTTGCTCTACAGGAAGAGACGATAGTTAAAACCAGCCATACTAATAGAGCGAAGAGGCCGTACCTTAAATGGGCGGCCTTTTCCTGTTAATAAGGATTTACCTGAAACTTTTTCCGAATAGGATCGTCTTAGCTTTAAACACAAAAACTTAATAAAATGAAGTCTATCCTTATCCTTTTATTCTTCTCAGTATGCACCATTTCAGCTTACGGACAAGACAAGAATAATTATGTTTACTTCAACAAGCTGATAGAACTCAGTGGTTCTGACTATGTTATTGCCACCATTGAAAATGTAGGGAAAATGTTTACTGTAAAAAGTAAATATCTTTTGTTCATCAACGCCAGGAGCGGCCAGTCAAAAAAGGTTGAATTTTCCAGCGATGCTTCCATAGGAAAGGTTGAGCAGATCAGGATAGATAGCCTGCAGATCAACAAGGTGCTGGTGGCAGGCCGTACGGTGAACTTAGACGAGAACAAACATATTGATTGGAATGATCCCACACAGATCATTATTGTTTCAGTAGACGGGCAGGAGAAGGTACAGTTAACAGAAGATAAATTCTTTGTGAGTACCTGGGTAGTTAATAATCAAACCGGGACTATTGTTATTACCGGGCATTATGATAGCAATAGTAACGGCAAATATGATAAGACAGATAAAAGTGAAATATTGCTTTACGACTTAAAGACATTAAAACTGATCTCTAAAATATAAAAAGACCCGCGCTAAGCGCAGGTCTTTTTTAAATCGCTATCTGCGATTCACCGTCACTTTTAAAAAGGTTGCCGGAATAAGTGTGCTATCGCTGCTGCCACTTTTATTTTGATTGTTAAACAAGGTCTCCAGTTCCTGCTTTAACTCCGCTGCCTTTCCGTTCTTTTCAGCGGCTTCGAATGCATTCATGGTAGGACCGTAGTAGGTTTTGAACCTGTCTAAGAATTCAGATGGTGGGGATGCAACAGCAAAATTGAAAGTATCCCTTTCAAAGGAGATGTCTTCTTTAGCCACACCTGCGTTAGCAAAACGTTCTATAACCTGGTCTTCCACTCCCCACAGCATAGGGCTGATAAAGCCCTCTGGCGGTGGTGGTGTATAAGCGGAACTGATCTTAAGGATCTGGGCTACCAGTGTTGGATCTCCGGGGATCCAGTTGCCCATCACAATTCTTCCTCCGGGGCGGGTAACACGCACCATTTCCTTCGCCACATCCAATGGTTTTGGTGCAAACATGGCACCAAAGATACTTACTACAAGGTCAAAGCTTTCATCTTCGAGTTCATGCAGATCAGTGGCATCGCCTTCCTGGAAGGTAATATTGGTAAGTCCTTCAGCCTTTACGCGTTTGTTTCCTGCTTCCACGAGATTGCTGGCAATGTCTACACCTAAAACATCTGCTCCGAGTTTTGCGGAGGGGATGGCGGTAGTTCCATCACCACAACCAAGGTCCAGTACTTTGAGACCTTTAGTGATACCTAACTTAGAAACGAGTGCTGCGCCGCTTTCACGCATAGTTTCAGCGAGCCTGGTAAAGTCGCCCTTCTCCCATAATGCTTTGTTTGGATTCATTATGATTAAAACTTTTTAATAAATATTGCCCATGCCTGTTGGCATTTATGCAGACTGTTTTGGGATCAACCTGGGGCAATTGGGTTATGAAATAAATTACAACAGCGAAAGTAGGGGTTGTCAGCTATTTCCCAACACACGGGTTTATTTTAGGGGACTTTTTCTATTTAACCGGTGGGAAATTGCTTTTATATGGTTTATCCGCACCTTTATAAAATGTTAAAACCTTTTCTCTGCCCAGATATAACCTCGCCTGCTTTGATACTCTACGTCCTCGTTTGGACGCCGTTCTATAGCATCGATTATCTTGAAGCCTGTTTCATGAAGTAATGTGATAATATCATCAGTTTTAAAAAAAATCAGATCAACATCCACTTCCTTTTCATGCGCTTTATCAAAATGAACAACCTCTTCTCCCACATGGAATGAAAATAGAAAGGCACCTTTGGCTTTTAATACCCTGTTAATTTCTCTGAAACACTTCCTGATCTGCTCATTATTAAAATGCACGATCGCATAGAATGCCAGTACACTTCCAAGAGCGCCAGATGGATAGGCGATATTCAATAGATCCCCGGTTTCAAATTTAATCTGCGGAGAAAGCTTTTGGGCAACATTCACCATCGCTGGTGCCAGATCTATGCCAACGAGATCTTTTAGACCATTGTCGTACAGGAATTTTGTTGTTTGCCCGGGACCGCAGCCAAAGTCCGCACACAGCCCTTTGCCTTTATTCTCAGCCGCAAATTCCTTCAATAACATCCTGTCGAAATGTTTATGGGAGAGTTCATCCCAACGATCAGCTGCATAATCATCAGCTACCTGGTTGTAGCAATGCAAAACTTTCTCCTGTGAATTCATTATTTATCGTTTTCTATTATTAACCGGATCTTTACTTTTCCTGATCTTACGCTTTCTATTGCTTCATTCACTTTTGATAGCGGCATAACGGCTACCTCGCTGCCAATGTTATGTTTTGCTGAGAAGGCAAGCATCTCCGTCATACTTTTCCGGCTTCCTACATAATTTCCATAGATAGTTCGCTGCGCATAATCATAGAGCAAGCCAAGACTAATGGGCTGCTTTTCCAAAGGGGATGCTACCAGGCAAAATTTTCCCTGCGGTTTAAGGATCTTCAGAAAAGCATTCAGGTCGTACGGGGCGTTTAATGTGGAGATGATAAAATCGAATTGTTTACTGGTATTGAGGTTTGAGCTAAGTATAAATTCAGCGCCCAGCTGGTTGATCATCTCTTTCTTTTCCAAAGAATGAGAAAATGCATATACCTCATGTCCCATTTTATGCAGGAACCGGATGGCCAGCTGCCCGAGGCCACCAGCACCCAGCACGCCCACAACGGAATTAGCGGGCAACTGTGCCCGCATAATTCCTGAATATACTGTAATGCCCGATGACATCAAAGGGACCGAATTAACCGATTGAAGTGCCGGCGGAAGTTTGAAGGCAAACCTGTTATCAACGATAATATGATCTGCCAAACCACCATAACAATGCACACCAATTACTTTCTGCTGCGTACAAAACTGTTCGTTACCTTCTCTGCAAAACGCACATTCAAAACAGGCTTCCTGCTGATAACCAACACCTACGTGGTCGCCAGCTTTTAAAGTAGTTACATTGGCACCCGTTTCTTCCACAATCCCTATAATTTCATGTCCGGGAACAAGTGGAAATTTTGTATCGCCCCAGTCATCACTGATGAATTGTACATCACCTCTTGCAATAGAGCAATAAATAATCTTCACGCTTACTTCGTTGTCACCAACATTCCTTTCATAATAGAAAGGCTCAGCGATGCCGTTTTTATCTTTAATTCCGTATGCTTTTATTTTCATAACTAGAAGGTTGGGGGAGGAGCATTCAGATCTGAATCCAGGAAATCATTGATCATGGGTATCATCCAATCCATATGCAGCATCATACCTATGTGCGTAGTACCTGGTATAATAGCCAGCCGGGATGTAGGCAGCCCGTGTATATCTCCCATTTTTCCACCACCTTTGGCGCGGAAGAGTTCCAGTGCATGTTCATATCGTACGCCATCTGCATCTCCAATAGCCATGAATATCGGCGCCTTGATGTTTTTTACTTCCTTAGACCAATCGTATGGCTTCAGGTCTATGCTCATCACCTTTTTTATAAATTCCGGGAAATGAGCCGAATCGTTACCATAACTGAGGTATTGTTGTTCTATCGGTGAGCCTTTAAACATATCTGCATTTATGGTACCATACATTGCTTCTACATCAGGCCACCATCCATCATGCTTATAGGTACCTGATAATACCACCAGCCGGCGTAACTGCTCAGGATGGCGTACTGCGAACTGGAAAGCCACACCACCTCCCATGCTGTATCCCAATACATCTGCACTGTCTACCTTGAGGTGTTTGAGCAGCCCGGATACATCGTCTGCCATGCTTTCATAACTAAACTCCCTGGGTATATCCTTTGTGCGGCCGTGAGCCTGCATTTCTGCAACTATTACTTTCCTGTTTTTAGCAAACTGGGGGATGATCTGCGCCCAATTCATGGGAATATTCATGAAGGAGCCGTGGAGCAAAACTATTGGTTTGCCTGCTCCATATACTTCATAATAGAGCTTTAAGCCGTTTACATCAGCATAACCGCTATCAGTGGGTTTGAGCTGCTGTGTGCTGAGTGAATCTTTGGGTTCTGTTTTTGGTGTTTCCTTTGTACCTGGCTGCTGGCAGGATGCGATCACTGCCATAACAACTGCAATTGAGATACTGGCTATAACATGCTTATTCATATAGTAGGTTTTTTGTTAGGGCAAATCTCGTAAACAATAGTATGCCGCCCGGTGTGTGAATGCGACAATGATAGGGTTAAATACGACAACCTGAGGGTTTACAGGCTTTTGATATCCGTTGATACGGGGGTAAGGTTATTATCCAACTGATGTCCGCCGCTTTCAATTTCGCGAAAGGTGGCCCATGGCATTTGCTGTTTGTAGGTTGCAAATTGATCCTGAGGCACTACTTCATCGTCGAGGCAGTAATAAACGAAGATCGGGAATGCTTTTGGAAGATTTTCCGCAAAGTCTTTCTGAAGTTTCAAACCCTGCTTCCATTCCTCTTTACCATGCCAGAATGGGGGAGCTATCAGGAAGATACCGGCTGCTTTTTTCTGTACTTTATTTTCGGAGAGGTATTTTAGCAGCATGGACGCCCCTAATGAATGCCCCACCCAAAATGCACCGTCTTTGAGACGGCTGATCTCTTCCTCAATTTGCTTCAGCCAGCCAAAATCAGGAGAATCGTCAATAGAGGGCATCTGAGGGTAGGTGATCTCATAATCATCTCCTAATTCCTTTTGTAGTGATGCTGCCAGCTTTGCGTCTTCGCCGTAACCATCATCGCCTCCGCCGTGGATAAAAAGCACCTGTTTTTTCATATTAATAATTAGATTAGTTACTGCAGTATGATTTCAATAAAAACGGCTACTTTCACACTATACCCTCATGTTTAACCCAGGAAAATTTTAACCATGTCAAAGACAATTTCAGACGAAGAATTTTATGCAGGATTACTTGACCTCCCTAAGCCAGCATATCCTTTTCCCGATTTTATACACCCGGATTTTCAACAACAGCGGGAAGAATACTATGATTGGATTGACAGGGAGTATACTTTACATAGCAAAGAAGCCCGCGAGAAACATAAGTTACATAATTTGACGGATATAGCCGCGCGTGGCTGTCCTTTTTTAAATTCACTCGCAGAATTAAGGCCTCTTGCCAATTACGCAGCCAACGGCGCCATGATGGATGATTATTTGGATCGTTGTTCGAGAAATGAGATGAATGAGATCGGAAAACGCATAATGGCCCTGTTATCCGGAGAAGATGCTGATGAACCAACTGATAATGGAATATTCCACCAGTTCTGGATACTCAGGCAGGATGCTATTAAATGCGGAATGCCGGAACGTTTGTATAAAAATTTTGTAGCTGCCATACGCAGGGTATTTGTTGGTTATGCAGAGGAGAAAGTATATTACAAGGCTAATGTTCCTCCGCCGCTTGCTGTTTACCTGATCATCAGGGAAGATACAAGCGGAGCCCTTCCGTTCTGTAAATACATAGCTATGCAGAAGGATTACCGCCGGTTGCCGGATGATATATTGGAGCACCCGCACATTTTACGGCTCCACACGCTTTGCGCTTGGCTGATAGGCATACATAACGACTTTATTTCCCTTCCCAAAGAGCTGCACAGGGAGGGAGATACCATGAACCTCATAAAAGTAGTACAGCATGAATATAAAGTATCCATCAGGGAAGCCTATATGATGGCGCTGGAGATGCATGATAACTACCTAAAGGAATTTATGCTGCTGCATGAACATCTGCCTCCGTTTGGAGAATGGCGGGATATGGTTTATGATTATGTGCAGGACCTGGGTATATCAGTTGCCGGTGTTTATGCCTGGCATACGAACGACAGGTTCCGTTATAACAAGGGGGGCTATGTAGATGGCGAATTTGTGAGCCGTGAACAGTGAAGAAGGCTTATGGTGCTGTGTTTAGGGTGTGCTATGGGGGTGATATCCTTGTCTGCTATGAGGTTCCTATGAGAAAGACGGGAGCAATGTGGACTGGATGTGGAGAGGATGTGTACCGGATATGGAGGGGAGGTGAAGCGGAGGTTAAGCGGGTATTTCGGTGTTATAGGGGGAGATGGTGACCCTTTTGGGTGCTTTTAGTGGATACATTATCTGAAAACAAGCTTTCATTTTACAAATTTAAAGCAAAAAATGTGCTGATTTTACTTTAGGGACATAGTTTTTCCTGCGGAAGAAACTTCACGTCAATTTTTGTCACCCGCCTCGCCCTGGTTTATTCTCTTTGCGGTGCGGCGTAAGTGTGATCTCCATGTAGCCGGAAGAGTGGATGCCTGCCTGATTGATCATGGTGTATGATGTTAGTTACTTCATCTTCCTGTGGCAGTGATGGTATCACGTCAATAATATCCGCAGCAAAGTATTTGCGGTTATCTACCTTGTACAGCTTTCCATTCAATTCATGGTATGCAGTAACCTGTAACACCACAATCGTTTCGTCTTCACCTGCTTTGAAAGGAAGTACTAATTCCTTTGCTTCTGCTGGTTTTCTGAAATCGATCATTACTTTATCTGTTGCAGCATCCTGGTATTCACCCTGGTTGAAATTCACGTTTACGGCAATCGCTTTTATTTCGACATGAGAAGTGTTCTTTGAGTGGTGAATATCCTCAGCCGTTAGTGCAGGCAGGGCTATGCGGAGGCTTTTTTTATCCTGCACAACCTTAGGTTGAAAGTCCAGCAGCTGGCTTAGTTCTGTGTTCATATTGAACCTGAAGCCTGCTAATGCCGGCAGGTTATCCCGCCTAAAACTTCTGCTGCCCCTTTTTTCGCTGCTGCCATAAAGGACGTTCAGCAGTGCTGCATTCAGGCGATTGGTGAGATTGTTGTCCGTGCGGATGTTCAGCCCCTGGCGTACTGCCCGGCGGATCAGTTTACCTGCTTTGCTGGCGGTGCCAAAGTCGGTAGCGGCTTCTTTGGTGGGTTCGCTTCTTCTGACGTTTTTAGCTTGCTTACGGAAGCAGAGTTTTTTACCACGCCTGTACCCGACATCGTCGCCGAGCTTGCCTGTTCCCCTGATAACACTGGTTTGTATCATAAGATTACGTTTTGGTGAACCGGCAATGTACTGAAAATAGGCTACCGTCGGTTTGTCAAATGATAAGAAATGACGAATGCCATAAAATAAAAAAGGCCACCTTAACGGCAGCCTTTTTTATTCATTTTTATCATTTTTTACCACATAACCTGTAGTTCTGAGCGCCTGTTCTGCTGGTATTCTTCCTCCTTACAAGGAACGCCATCCTTACACTTATTTACAGGTGCGCTTTCTCCTTTGTTCGCATAATAGCACCGTTTCAGATCAATGCCTTTATTTACGAGGTATTCAATGGCAGCGTAGCAGCGCCGTGCAGAGAGGTCAAGGTTATATTGATCTGCACCACGGCTGTCTGCAAACGATAATACCACGAGCTTCCAATCGGGGTTGCGGGCCATTATTTCTGCAACCTTATCGAGCACTCGCTGAGATTCCGGTAACAGGCGGGTGCTGTTGTAGTCATATAAGAACTTCAGCTGTTCCAGACTGCGTTTATCAGCTTCTTCGGCGGCGGTAAGCTGTTTTTGGCCGCCTGTTAGGGTACCTGTTCCGGTACCGGTACTGCTTGTGCCCTGAGGCTGGTTGTTATGCGTGATAACATCTGTTGCTTTAATGCCATTGAGCCTGTTGAGAAGATCAGGATCTGTAAAGTGATAGATATCATCACTGCCTGCGCCGCCCTGTTTGTTGGAAGACAGGTAGGCTTCTGTTCGGTTATCTTTTAGCACAAAACCGATATCGTCGGCACCAGAGTTGAAAGGTGCTTTTATATTCTCAGCTGTTGCCCAGTTTGCTTTTTCCCCTTTCGCACGGAAGATATCATATCCGCCGAAACCAGTATGCCCTTTACTGGAGAAGTAGAGTACGCCTTCTTCATTGATGGTAGGGAATGTTTCTGACGCAACGGTATTGATCTTATCCCCGCAATTAACAGGTGCACTCCAGGTGCCATCAGCCTGTTTTTCACAATACCAGATATCCGATTGTCCCAGGCCGCCCGGGCGGTCT
This sequence comes from Chitinophaga niabensis, assembly GCF_039545795.1. Classification (NCBI taxonomy): domain Bacteria; kingdom Pseudomonadati; phylum Bacteroidota; class Chitinophagia; order Chitinophagales; family Chitinophagaceae; genus Chitinophaga; species Chitinophaga niabensis. Next base: position 2,535,775 of record NZ_CP154260.1, read on the forward strand.
GATACGAAGTAGAGGATATTGCCTGCTGTATTCAGTACAGCATGACTGGAGGAGTACCCTGCTAAGTTAATGCCTGATAACAATGCCAGCCCGCTCCATTTACCATCAATTTTAACAGATTGCCAGAGCTGTAGCTCACGGGTACTGTTCTGTACATTTTTCCCCTGGATATTGATCGTTGCATAGAGGGTATCTTCCGCCTTGCTCAGAGATACAGGCCCAATATGATAATCATATTTTGAAAATACTTCCGGCAGTAACTCTTCCAGGTATTGCTGGTAAACGTAGGCTTTATAAAAAGGCTGCTGGGTACGCTTGTCCGTTTCCGAAATACCGCTGGAAAATAACTTGCGGTACCCGTTGGACATTATCACCAGCCGTTGACCCGCTATACTGCTCACCAGATCAGACCCGCTTGTGTTCAGCGTTTTCACAGGTTGCAGCAGGAGAGGAGCGGGCGTTTTAATCCAGATCATGGCGCTATCGCAACTGCGTAGTGCTATTTCTTTCAGTTTGATGCTATCCGCATTTCCGGAAGAGAACAGTGCATATTGCTGCTTTGCAGCATCGTATTGTTCCAGTTGCCGCAATATTTCACCGTAGGCAAAAGAAGCTGCAGCAGGATGATCTGGTTTTGCAATGATCTGCTGGTAGTAACCGGCAGCTTCCTGGAAACGGCCGATCTCCTGGTAGCTATGTGCTATCTTCATGAGCAGCGCTACCGGTGTTTTTTTATTGGCCTGCCGTTGGTACAGGGCACTGGCCAGTGCATATTCTTCCCGCGCATATGCTTCATCGGCCAGCCTGAGCACACTTTTCTGCTCCTGTGCATACAGGCTGCCAGCCAGCGTTATGGTTGCGATAAAAGTTAAACTACGTCGTATCATACTTCGTGAGTAATGGGTTTAAAAATACCTTGGATTCTGTACCGTGAATTTTTTGGAAGGGATCAGGTATCCGATAGACATTTCATGTGAACCGCCCTGGTAACCTGCCATTTTGTTTACGTTCAGATCATAGGAATAACCGATGCGCAGTTGCGGGGTAGCGTAGAATTCAATCATGGCGCTGGCTGCGTTCTGTTCCTGGAGGTCGCGTTGTAAAGCTGTCTTTTTCCAGATGTTCACATTCGTGCGGTAAGAACCACCTATCCACAGTTTTTCGCCGATCAGCAGGAAAGCATTGAGGTCTACGCTGGTGGGCCCTTTGAAATCTTCTTTCAAAAGAAAGGAAGGTTTCAGCTGAAGACCTTCACCGAGCGGGAACACAGTACCTGCTGTAAGATACATGTGTTGCGTTTTGCGGATGGTGGAGTAGTTATTCCCTTTCCAGTTATACCGCGAAGCATCTGAATAAAGGGAGAACAGGTCCATTACAGAAACACCTGCATAGAATTTCGAAGTATAGTAATAGATGCCAAAGCGCGCATCGGGTACCCAGGTGCTGGTTTTGCCTGTAGGGATGGCCTGGTCATCGTTATCCACGTACTGTAATGCAGAACCATCAATGGAATACTGGGTTACACCTGCGCCAATACCAAAGCAGATGCGGCGCGTGTTTTCCGCATCCAGCGGAATGCGATAGGAATAGGAACCATAGAATGCAATTGATTCCTGTGGCCCGAGTTTATCGAACAGTACCTGTCCGCCCAGGCCAACCCTGCCCTCGCTGGCAGGCGTTACACCATCCAGGGATATGCCCCCGGTGCGTGGTGCACCAGGGAAACCCGCCCATTGATGACGGTAGGTGGCATTCAGGTAGAGGTCTTCCTTATAACCTGCATAAGCAGGGTTAACACTGAGCCCGTTGAAAACATACTGACTGAACTGTATGTTCTGCTGCGCTGTTGCGCAGGCTCCCGGGATGAGGAGCAAAGCTGTTATCACTGCCTTGAGTATTTTTTGCATCTTTTTATTTTTAAGATCAGCAGAGCATTTTTTCATCATTACCGCACGATAAATACCCATCCTTTATAAGATTTCATGCCATCCGGTTTATTCACTTCCAGGATATAGAAATAAGTGCCTTCGTTGAGATCGGAACCGTTCCAGTCGTTACGGTAATCGTTAGACCGGTAGACCTGGCTGCCCCAGCGGTTGAACACCTGCAGTTTTGCACCAGGGTATTTTTCAATACCGCCGATAATGAACTTCTCGTTCTTACCGTCACCGTTAGGACTGAATACATTCGGGAAGTTCAGGTCCTGGCCCTCTATCTGTAACCTGAAGGAGGCCTTGTTATTCGTCATGTCGGGATCGATTGAGCCGGAGCCGACTTCAGAACCTGCCACCAGTTCACCGCCTTCAATGATCCTCACGCGTATTTCAAGTTGTACTGACTCACCAGGTATTACGTCACCAATGGTCCAGTTAACTATCCTGTTCGCTGCCACACTCACTGTACCTCTTCCGGTAGTTGTGCTGGTTGGCAGGCCGAGTTGCAGGGCCAGTGTATCTGTAACCACCACACCGTTGGCGATGCCGTTTCCGATATTGCTGACAGTGATCCGGTAAGTGAGCTCCTGTCCGATGCGGTAAGGGCCTGCTGCAGGAGCTACCAGTTCTTTGGTGATGGTGAGATCTCCCGCAGGAATATCTTCACTCACGATCGTTACCGTTGCCTGGCTGGCAGCACCAGCTGTATAAGTAAAGCTGGTGGATTGACCGCCGGAGATAGTCAAAATCACTGTTTCAGCATCTTCTACCAGCAGATCATTGATCACCTGTACCGGAACCGTGATGCTGTTTGCATTGGCTGGTATGGTGATGGTGCCTGTAATTGACTGGTAGTCTGCGTTAGACGTAGCAGTTCCGCCGATGGTGTATTGAACGGTAACAGGTTCAACTGTGCGTTTACCATTTGCTATGGTGATGGTGAATTCACCATGGTTGCCAACTTCATCAGCATTTGGTTTGCTGGCTGTAACTTCCAGTACCAGGTTACCGGTAGCATCGTTGTCTGTGATATTTATGGTAGCTGTATTTGGAGCCCCAACTGTATAAGTAAGACCAGTAGAAGAGCCGCCGTCAATAGTCATGATCACGGTTTCTGTTGGCTCTATCAGTTCATCTTCCAGTACAGTTAAATCAACATCCACGCTGGTGCTGCCTGCAGGGATCACTGCAGTGCCGCTGAGCTGGGTGTAATCTGTTACTGTGGTGGCGGTACCCGTGATGGTATATCTTACAGTAACGTCCCTTGCTGGCGCTTTGCCACCGGCCAGGCTGATAGTGAATTTACCAGCCGTGGATGGTTCAGCAACAGTTGGTGTTGCGCTTACCACAATGTCCAGGTTGTTATCATCGTCTATCAGATTTATTGTAGCAGTGCTGCTGGTGCCTGGTGTCACAACGATGCCTGTTGTAGTAGCGCCATTGCCGATAGTCAGCACAATGGTTTCATTGCCTTCTATTATCTGGTCATCGTTACCGGTTATCTGAATGGCAACGCTATTGTCACCTGTAGGTATTACTGCAGTACCGGTCAGGGTGGCGTAGTCGGTACCATTGATGGCGGTACCTGTTACTGTATAGGTAACGGTAAGATCCGTTGCCGTTTTGATATTGCCAGGCAATTTGATGATAAAGCCTGCGCCTGATCCAGCTTCCGATACATCGCCATTAGCAGCTACATTCAGTACCAGATTGGCGGGTGTGTTTTCATCATCCGTAATATTCACAGTGGCATTGCCTGTACCGGTATACGTGATACCTGCTCCGGTGCCGCCGTTGAGTGTGAGTATAACGGTTTCTGTTGCTTCCAGCAGATCATCGTTCTGAGCAGTAACCGGAACGCTTACGCCTGCATCCCCTGCACGGATCACCGCAGTGCCGCTAACGAGAGTATGGTCTGTTCCCGGTGTTGCTGTACCAGTGATGATGTAATTCACCGTGATATCATTTGCTGCGCGTACAGTGCCCGGCAGGCTGATCATATAGCTGCCATCTGCGCCACCCTCTGTTGCATCGCTGACTTTGGTGACAGTCAGCCCGAGGTTGGCAGGTATGGTGCTTTCATCGTCTGTTATATTCACGGTGGCGCTGTTGGTGCCGGTGAATGTGAGGTTTGTACTGCTGCCACCTGTGAGTGTTGCTATCACTGTTTCTCTTGGTTCTATGAGGTCATCGTTCAGTACATCTACTGATAATGGTATGCTGTTATTATTGGCAGGAATGATTATAGTACCGGAGAGGGGCGTGTAATCGGAACCAGGCGTAGCAGTACCACCGATAGTATACTTCACAGTGATATCTTCTGAAGAAGTTACACCGAAAGGCAGGCTGATGATAAATCTGCCGTTGGTACCAGGTTCCGAGCCGTCTGCGTCCGGAGCGATATTCAGTACCAGGTTGGCCGGGTCCTGATCATCATCTATAATATCCAGTGAGGCTGTTTTATCCGGACCCGGAACAAAGGTGATGCCGCCGTTCTGGGAGCCACCTGTAATTTCCAGGGTAACGGTTTCTGTACCTTCTATCACCAGGTCGTTGACAGCGGTAACAGGTACGTTTGCAGTACTGTTTCCGGCAGTGATAACAACCGACCCAATGAGAGCACTATAGTCGTCAGTAGCTGTTGCAGTTCCACTTATGATATAGCTCACCGTGATATTTTCTGTGGATGTTACACCATCAGGCAATGAAACGATGAAATTACCTGGTGTACCCTGCTCTGTGGCATCTGTGTCTTTGATCACTTTCAGCAACAGGTTGTCTGGTGTATTGTCATTGTCTTCAATGTTCACCGTTACATTGCCTGCGCCTGTATAGGTAAGGCCGCCGCCGTTACCGCCGTTGAGGGTGATGATCACTGTTTCCAGTGGTTCTATCACCTGGTCCTCTATTACGGAAACAGGTATCGTTACACCGTCGTCACCGGCTTTGATGACAGCAGTACCGGAGAGTGCGGGGTAATCCACATCTGATGTTGCTGTACCGCCGCTCACTGTATAGTTCACCGTGATATCCTGTGCGGCTACAATGTTTGCTGGCAGTGAGAATTTCACTCTGCCTGGATTGGAGCCTTCTTTAGCATCGTTTTCTTTGCTGATGCTGAGGATCAGGTTTGCAGGCGTGTTGTCTGCATCTGTGATATCTACGGTGGCGCTGTTTGCTGCGGCAGGAGTGAAGGTGAAGCTGGTTGATTGACCACCTGTGATTGTAAGGATCACTGTTTCTAGACCTTCTAAGATCTGATCGGTGGCGGCGGTTACATCTACATCTACACTGTGGCTATTGGCAGGGATCAGCACTGTACCGGTTAAGTTAGTATAATCTGTACCATTGACAGCGGTACCGGTTATTGTATAATTCACCGTGATATCCTCTGTGGAGGTGGTTGTTGTACCGGGCAGGCTGATGGTGAATTTGCCAACAGCGCCGGATTCAACTGCATCGGCGGTTTTGGTCACAGAAAGCTCAAGGTTGGCCGGCGCATTATCGTTATCTAAGATCAGGGCCGTAGCGGCAGGGCCAAAGGTATAAGTGAAGTTTGGCGAAGTAACGCTGGTGATTGTAATCACCACGTCTTCTGTGCCTTCTATGATATCATCATCTACCACAGTACCTACAGAAGCCGTGCCTCCCGAACCTGTTGGAGAAAGTTGAGCAGTTCCGCTAAATTGAGATGCCGTAGGGGTGCCGATAAAGTCCGTGCCTAATACGGCAGTACCAGTTACGGTGTAACTAATTGTTACGTTTTCTGAAGGTATAATTCCCGTTGGCAAACTGAAATTGAACCTTATGCGGCCAAGTTGCCCGGCACCGCCTTCAGTGCCTTCATAGGCCATGGTCACGTTCACATGACGGTTAGCGGGGGTGTTGTCATCATCCAGGATATTCACCGTAACGGCCCCGGATGGGAATGTCCAGATAGGACCACCCACAAGACCAGCTGTGTTTGTACCGTTAGGGAGCAGTACAACCGTTTCAGTTTGTTCAATTCTGCTATCATCGATCACTTTTACCGGTATATCCACATAGTTACTGCCTGCCGGAATAATAATATTGAGCAGGCCGGTATAGTCCGCATTTGCTGTTGGTGTTGCTATTGCCGTACTTGCGCCAATGAAGAAATTCACCGTGACGGGAACCTGACAAGTGATGCCCGGCGGCAAGCTGATGCGGAAATTGCCGTTCGTAGCTGGTTCTGCTGCGTCAGCAGTTTTTGTAAGGATCAACTGCTTGTTAGCAGCGATATTGTCATCATCCGTGATATTCAGGCTTGTGGTACGGGAAGTTGCAGTGGCAGAAGGAGTGAAAGTATAACTCGCAGAAGTACCGCCTGTAATCGTCAGTGTTACTACTTCCGTTATGGATTCTATCATCTGATCGTCCTTCACCAGTATAGCTACAGGTACGCCGTTGTTTCCTGCCGGCAACACTACACTGCCGCTTAAGGTATTATAGTCTGTTCCATTGGTGGCAGCAGTTGCACCGGTAGCAATGGTATAGTTTACGGTAATATCTTCCGCTGATGTAATACCGGCGCCTGCCTCAAACTCAATTCGGAACCCACCGTTGGTAGCCGGTTCTGCAGCATGCGCTGTTCTGACAATCCTTAGTATCTTATTGGCTGCGATATCATCATTATCAGCAATATTCAGGGATGCAGTTGCACTGCCGGTAGCAGGGGTAAAGGTATTTGTACCGTCTGTACCGCTGGTGATAGTCAGCGTCACTGTTTCTGTTTGTTCGATCACATTATCATCTGTTGGGGGTACATCCACAACTACCTGGCCACTGCCTGCAGGAATGGTTGCTGTTCCTGTCAATGCAGGATAATCAGCAGGACTTGCAGCACTGCCACCAATTGCATAGTTGACAGTGATGGCAGTGGAAGTGGTAATCCCGGCTGGCAGTTTGATGGTGAACCTGCCGGGTGTTGCGTTACCCTCTGCTGCATGGGTGGTGGTGACTACACTCAGTTTCCGGTTATCGGCAGTGTTATCATCATCTGTGATATCCAGGTTAGCTGTATTTGAAGCAGGATCAGCGGTATAGGTGAAAAAGTTACCGTCTGTACCTCCCACGAGGTTAAGGGTAGCTGTTTCGGTACCCTCAATTATCTTATCGTCAATCACGGAAACCGGAAGGGATACGCTGTTCTGGTTGGCTGGAAGCGTTATCGTAAATATCGAATAATCTGTATTACGGGTAGCGCTGCCGGTCATGCTATAACTGAGCGTAGTGTTAGCACTGGAAGTATAACCAGGAGGCAGGCTTACTTTAAAACTACCTGGTGTACCAGGTTCTGCCGCATCGTTTACTTTTTCCACCTTCAATACCTGGTTGGCGGCAGTGGCATCATTATCCGCAATGGTTATGACTATGTTTTCGTTCACCGGGTCCGGAGGGAAGATGAAGGCATTTCCTCCGCCATCGGTCGCGCTACCGGAAAGGAGGGTGAAGGTCAGGGGTTCTGTTGGTTCAATAATGTTATCGTCCTTAACATTCAGGGTAACAGTAACGCTACCTGGCATGCCTGGACTTGGCGCACCCGGAGGTATCACAATCGTTCCAAAACTTTCATAGTCCAGGCCGGATGTAGCGCCGGGGGAGCCTGCGGTTGGATTGGAAACCTTGTAGGCAACGGTTATCGGCCATGCAGAAGTTGCAACGCCGGCCAGCCTAATTGTGAACGTAGCATTGGTACCAGGTTCTGCCGCATTTGTGCCGGCGATCACCTGCAACGGTGTGGTGCTGGCAGCATTGGCGTCTACGATAGAAACAGCCGCGCCATTTCCTGCCGGATCTATCGTATACGAACGGGATAAAGATGCAGCATTTGTGAGGGTCAGTATCACTGTTTCAGGGCCTTCGATCAAACCATCATTACCCGCATCTACATCAACGAATACTTCATTGACACCTGCGGGGATCACGATAACGCTGCCTGAATGCCCGAGCAGTGAATAATCAAAGATATCGGCAGTGCCTGTGGTGGTAAAGTCGATTACTATATTTTCTGAACTGGTTACGCCCGGAGGTAACGATATCCGGTATTGACCGTTTATGCCACCTTCTATAGCATCAGAGATCTTTGTAAGCAACACAACCGTGGTGTTACCGGGAACAGCATCATTATCCGTAATATCAACGGTTGCGCTGTTAACAGCTGCCGCGGTATAACTGAGATTTGCGGATGTACCACCTGATACATTTAAGATCACCGTTTCAGTGGGTTCAATAACCGTGTTGTCGATCACCTTCACGGGAACATCTACACTGTTATTATTGGCAGGGATGATGATTGATCCGGTTATTGCGGTGTAATCAGTTCCCGGGTTAGCTGTACCTGCTCCTATCGCATAGGTAACTGTTATATCCTCTGAAGCACGTACACCCGGCGGCAGGCTTACCCTGAAGGCGCCTGTAGTGGAAGGTTCCGCGGCATTGCTCTGCGCAGTAACCGTTATTGTTTTATTGGCGGGAGTATTATCCTCATCAGTGATATTAATGGTTGCATTGGGCGTTGCCGGATCAGGCGTAAGCGTAAATACCGCGCTTGCACCCTGCGTGGCTACACCACTAACGATAGTCAGTATAATTGTTTCAGTTGGTTCTATCAGATCATCGTTCACAACGCTGACAGGAACGTTTACACTGTTCGCATTAGCAGGCAGTGTGATGGTGGTAGCAGGCCCGCTATAGTCAGCGCTATGCGTGGCAGTACCTGTGAGCGTGTAGGTAACAGTGATAGGCAGGGAGCTTTGATAGCTGCCTGGCAGTTTGATTGTAAAGCCACCGCTGGAAGTTGGTTCGCTGAGGTTGCCATTGCTGGTCACAGCAAGCAGTCTTGTAGCTGCAGTATAATCGTTGTCTGCCTGGTAAAGTGTAGCGTTAAAATTAACGGCATCCACCCCAAAGTTTCCGGCAGTGGGCGTTGTACCACCAGAGATGGTCATGATGATGTCTTCGGTCTGTTCAATAAGCTGGTCATCTATTCCGGTTACATTAACCACTATACTGTTCTGACCTGCAGGAATGATAGCAGTTGTGGACAGCGCCTGATAATCAACACCATTAGTAGAAGTTCCGCTCATGGCGTAGGTAACCGTAATGTTTTCCGGTGCCAGTACGCCTGAAGGCAGTGCGATCGTGAAGGTACCTGTATTGGCAGGTTCGTTCACGTTGAGCTGAGCAGTTACACTCAACAGGCGGTTAGCAGGCACATCATCGTCATCTGCGATCTGCACGGTAGCATTGCCTGCCGCGCCATCAACGGTGTAAGTATAATTTGCGGACGTACCGGGTTGTAAGGTGAGGATAACTGTTTCCGTAGTTTCAATCTGTGCATCGTTCACAATGCTAACAGGGATGGATACACTATTATTACCTGCAGTGATCACTGCGGTACCGCTCAATGCGGTGTAATCAGCGGTGGGAGAGGCGGTGCCGCTAATGGTGTAAGGGATAGTGATATTTTCTGCCGCCAGTACACCGGCAGGCAGGTGGATGGAGAATCCGCCATCGGTTACCGGTTCCTGTGCATCTGCGGTTTTGGTAACTGACAGGATACGTTTGGCGGGTGTGAATCCATCTACTATAACAGTCACAGTCTTCGCAGAATCGCAACCTTGCGGGCTGGTAACGGTATAAGTGATATTGGCCGTACCGGGTGTTAAGCCGGATACAACACCCGTGTTGCTCACTGTAGCGACAGCCGTGTTGCTGCTGCTCCATATGCCGCCGGGCGTGGTGTTGCTCAGGGAAGTGGTGCTGCCCTGGAATAGGGTAAGGTTACCGGTGATACCGTCTACCCCGGGTATTGCGTTTACGGTCACTGTGGCGGTCTGGCTGGCGCTGCAACCATCGCTGTTGGTAACGGCATAGGTGATAGTTGCGCTGCCGGGAGCAATTCCCGTAACCACGCCACCCGCATTAACCGTGGCAATGGCCGCATTGCTGGTGCTCCAGGTACCGCCTGCCGTGGCACTGGTGAGTATAGTAGTATTCCTCTCGCATACGGCGGTGGCGCCTGTTATAGGGGCTACGGTAACCGTACTTTTTGTGATCGTGATAGTATCGGCGATCGTACAGCCGTCAGGGTATTGCACGGCAACCCTGTAGGCGCCGCCATCGGTAACAGACAATGTTTTGTCAGTGCTGCCGCCGGTCCATAAGTAGGTGGCGGAAGGACCGGCAAAGAACCCGTCTGTATTCAGCACAATGGGAAACGCATCGGCGCAGACAGTACGATTTGGGCCCAAACCGGTGATAGTAGCGGAGTTGTCATAAGGTAATATAACCCAGTTCACATTGCCGCCAAGGTCTATCGAATGCTCTCTCGCCGTAAAGGGTGTAACACCTGCGGCGGTAATACGGTTAAGACGGATATAATCAAAGTCAACCGTGCCGCTCGTTTTTGTAACGGTGGCGTTTGCCGTGGTTGATGAACTGACGATCTGTGTTGGGTTACAGGGGGAGCCGCTGCCATACCATTCTTTTGTAATCGTGTTGTTGGTACCGCTCAGGAAGGTATACACCTTACCGGGAGAAAAGATCAGAGTGTCAATTGTGTTACCCGTTCCGTAGATGTAGCCCTTGCCCTTGAATTCCAGCTTACCGATGGTGTTGCCGCCATTAATTAAGGCGCCTGAGGTAGTAGCCGGATTAGTGAAAATAAATTCTTTCGCGGATATTGAATTTACCAGTATATAGTTTCCGTTGGTGGCTGCAGTGCTCACTATGTTGTAAGCTGCGTTATTTGCTTTAAAGTATGCAGGAGCGTTTATGATAGATCCGCTGGCCTGCAGCGACTTGCTCCCTCCCGTGTATTCCCAGTCTGCATTAATAGTGGCATTGGTGATGTTTAGGGTGGTGGGAGTGTTTTGGTTCCCATCGCTTATCGCGTTCACTGTTATCGTGCGGCCGCTTAGATCGAGACCTCCTAGCCTGAAGTCTATCCTGGCTTGCGGATTGGAAAAATTATCCGTAAAGCTGACTGTATGCCCCCCTGATTTACCAGCATACAGATCCAGGTTGCCCGATGTGTTACCATTGGAAGTAAAGGTGCTGTTCGCTGTTCCCACTAAATATAGTTGTGCATTGATGGCTACTGTATTGTTCAGGGTAAGGTTGCCCCATACTTCCAATATCAGGGAGTTGCTGGCTTTGTTGAAAACCGGTGCAAATGTGGCACCAGTCCAATCCATATTCCGGCAATAAGCATTCCCCTGCGAAACGGTGACCGTGCTGTTACCACTGGTAAAACTGCCTGCGTCGAAATACACGTCGTTAGCCACAGTTGGTACGCAGGCACCGCCAGGGCCGCCACTGGTAGTACTCCAGTGTGCGGATTCATTCCAGTCGCCCGAGCCGCCTACCCAGTAACGAGGTCCGCCGGCAGAAGGATTTATATTGAAACCGGTATTGCCACCGGCATCGGCGCCCGCAATTGAAATAGGCACTCCTTTCCCGGTAGCGGTCATGTTTTCCAGATAAACATTATTGAAATCAAGGCTCGAAGCCGGACCAAAGTTGAGAGTAGCATTGGTGGTGGCGATCCCTCTCAGCTCACCCAGACCGTCGCATCCGGGGTTGTTATATCGGAAAAGACCATTGATGGTTTGCGTATTGCGGATATAATAGTTGCGGGAAGGGGCCAGCAAAAGGTTATTGATGGTATTATTGCCGCGAATTTCGGCGGCTCCTTTAAGCTCCAATGTACCAATCGTATTGCCGCCGCCCAGTGCAACATAAGGTGAAACCAGGCTTGTGCTGGTGAACAACAAGTCCCCGATAGTCGTATTCGTGATGTTTATCTCATTCAGGGTTGTATTACATTGGACCTTTGGATAAGTAAGGCCGTTTGTTGTGAAACCCCGGTTCGCTGTAATAAAAGAACCTGCGGCATTGTTTAACCAGTTAACGTTTGTTGCTCCGAGATTCCAGTAGTTTAACGTAATCGTTGAATTACTAATGTCAATAATCCTGCTGTTGCTTGTGGCGGCGCTGTTAAAAAGTTGGATATTCATGGTACGGCCTGCCATATACATATGCCCTTTTGAAAGGATCACGTCAAGTCCCGGGAAATTTACGTTATCCATAAAGGTTACCCCGCCGGCTGTACTTTCCTTGGCGATTGTGATACTCAGGGTGCCGGTGCCGCATCCGTTCGTGGTGATAGTGGATGCTTCCGTTCCTCTCAATACCAGGTTGCCGTTCGTAAATGCCAGCGTTGGATGGAGGACAATGGAGCCCCAAACATCTATGGTACTACCCGGGGTTTGGTTCAGTACCGGCGCTGCTGCAACATTCGTCCAGGTCATGTTATGGCACCAGGCAAGATTACTGACGGATACGGCATTATTACCCCCTGCAAATCCGCTATTCGCATCAAACACCACGTCATCTCCCGTAAACGGTACACATGCGCCGCCAATGCCGCCGCTGGAAGCAGCCCAATGCGCCTTGTCGTTCCAGTCCCCTGCGCCACCTACCCAATACAGTGTAGTGCCCGTTGCGCGAGGTTGAAAATCCCATCCGGTATTTCCGCCGCCGTCCGCTCCTGTTACTGGAATTGGCAGCGTAACACTTCCGGCTGCGGCCAGGTTGGTCATTAACACATTTCGTATGTCCACTACCGCACCGGGCCCGAAAGTAACGGTAGCGCCGGCACCATAGCCAAGTATCTGCGATAGGGCATTACAATCCGGAGTATTGGCATGCAGGGCTCCTGTGATTGAGTTATTGCCAACAAATGAAAATCCGGGATTACTGGCCGCGATATAAAGGTCTTTGATCACGTTTCCGCCAGCGGCAATTGCACCACCGCCTTTGTATTCGAGCCGGTCAACCGTATTGCCGCCGCCAATGCGTACGGTCTGAGAGGCTGATGCCGGGTTGGTGAACGTAAGCTCGCCAAAAGTGGTATTATTAATTCCCATATTAGGATTACTCGCCACGGTAATATCCACTTTTGGAAAGCTAAAGCGGTCCGAATGGAAGATTGACGCAGTGATATAGGAATTCGTGGTATTAATGGTATTGTTGGTGCCCCGGTAATCCCATATACCGGTAAGCGTTAACGTAGCGTTGCTGATATCCAGGCTCCGGGTATTACTACCGCCACCGCTGAAATTTCCAAAACTGTGCGTTAAATCCGACATATCCAGGGTACCAGCGGTGAGGGCGAGCGTGGTTACACCCAATACTGCGGGAATACCATCCAGCAAAGTAAGCGAACCACCCGGCTTATTGACCGCAATGGGATTGAACCAACTCGCAGATGGGAACCTGCTGGCACCGTTCATTTTCAAAGTTGCAGCGCCACTCCCGACAAAGTTGATGCCCTGGGTGGCATAGCGTACTGAAGCCGCCATCTCAAGGCTGCCATAAATTATCAGCGGCTGGCCACTGTAAAAGAAATTTGCCACAGCCGTCACCCCGGTCCATGTCATATTGCGGCAATAGGCAGGACTTGTAGTAGGCAGATTCACATTGGATCCATTCACCAATCCGCTGTTGGCGTCAAAATGCACGTCATCATTAAGATTGGGGATGATCGAATGATCAGGAGCACCGCCAGAAGTTTTAGACCAGTGGTTCAGTTCACTCCACGAGCCCGCGCCGCCCACCCAGTAATAATCAGCTGCATACAAACGGGATACAAATAACAGAAGAACGCTAAGCAGGATTAGTTTTTTCATCTATTCTCGGATATAAAGGATAAAAAAAGTACTCACCACCTTCAGAGAAGAGTGGTAAATGGATACTGTCAATATGGTTGAGGGAATGTATTAATTCTCTACATAGGACTGGTATTGGTTATTCGGTTATGGATTTGTTCAAAAATGCGTTTGGGAGAGCCAAAAATAAATGATGTTGTTGTTTATCCTTGTAGTAAAAGTTCTATAAATTAAAAAAAAATGGCCAAAAGGGGAGGTTAGGATTACATATTATTATCAGCATAAAAAAGTCTCCAGGTTTTACGACCTGGAGACTTTTTGCTTCTTACTATGAAATTACCGGGGGTATTATATATTTCCAGATCCCCCCACCGCCAACACAATACCCAACCCATTCTTAATATTGGTGTGCACCAAATATACTTTTTGGTATATTTGGCAAATAATCAGTAAAAGATCATGTTGACGAAGGCAGAGAAGACAAAGCAATTTATATTAGAAACAGCAGCGCCCCTTTACAACCTAAAAGGCATATCCGGTGTAAACATAGATGATGTGCTGGCTGCAACGAAACTCACCAAGGGATGTCTTTACGGACACTTTGAAAACAAAGAGGATCTTTCAGAGCAGGTCATTGATCTGCTCTTGAAGAAAATTACGGATAAAATGTATCAGGCCGTAGCTGGTAAAAAAACAGCCAAGGCGAAGGTTTTCGCGTATATGGATATGCATAAAGATCCAATAGATACTTTTATTTCAGGAGGTTGCCCGATTTTTAATGCCGCGGTTGATGCTGACGATAATTTCCCGGTTATCAAACAGAAGGTGGCCGCCATTTTCAGAGCAGGGCAGGAAAGCCTTACTAATATACTTAAAGAAGGTATAAATAACGGGGAGTTTTCACCCAGCCTTGATGCGGCCACATTTTCCTTCAAGCTGGTAGCTGCCATAGAAGGCGGTATTGTTATTTGCAGAACACTTGACACTACGAAGCCAATGCTTTCCCTGATCAAAAGCCTGAAGGCAGAACTGGAACAGTATTCTGTTTAATTTTTTTTATTATAAAATAGACCAAAAAGTATATTATACCAAAAAGTCTATTGATTTTATCTGACAATAAAATATACATAAAATGAGTGCAAATAAAATTTTCGGCTCCTGCGATTAGTAGTAATACTAAAAGAATGGCAACACAAAAATATAGCTATAAAACGGACCCCAGCATCATGGATGCATTGGCTGCCGTATAGAAAAAATCATACGTTAGTGGCGGCAAAGAACTTTCACATTATCAACAATAATCCAAAAACATGAAAGCGTTTCTAATCAGGAAATACGATAAAAAAGGGAAGCTTCTGCTAACAGAGGTTGCTACTCCAGAAGTAAAAGACAATGAAGTTCTGGTAGAGGTGCACGCCAGCGGTGTGAACCTTCTGGACTCCAAGATCAAATCCGGCGAATTCAAATCGATCTTGCCCTACAAGTTTCCATTGATCCTGGGGCATGATGCCGCAGGCATAATCACCCAGGTTGGAAAACATGTGAAGCAATTCAAAGTGGGAGACCAGGTTTATGCACGTCCTGCTGATTTTCACATCGGGACATTTGCCGAATACATTGCTATCAATGAAAATGATGTTGCATTAAAACCAAAGAACATTTCGATGGAAGAAGCGGCCTCTGTTCCGCTGGTAGCGTTGACGGCCTGGCAGGCTTTGGTTGAACTGGGGAACCTGAAAAAAGGCCAGAAAGTTTTTATCCAGGCAGGATCCGGCGGTGTGGGTACCATTGCAATTCAGCTTGCAAAACATCTGGGCGCAACGGTTGCGACCACGGCCAGCGAAAAAAGTTTTGATATGCTGAGGGATCTTGGCGCAGATGTTCTGATCGACTATAAAAAACAAGATTTTGAAAATGTGTTGAAAGACTATGACCTGGTGCTGAACAGCCAGGATACAGGCACGCTAAGAAAATCGCTGAATGTACTCAAACCGGGAGGTAAACTCATTTCAATTTCGGGTCCGCCGACAGCTGATTTTGCCAAATCAATTGGTGCCCCCTGGTATGTTAAAATGATCGTGTCACTGATCAGTTCAGGTGTCCGAAGAAAAGCAGAGAAACTTGGCGTGCAGTATTCCTTTCTGTTTATGAAAGCAGATGGCAAACAACTGCACGAGATCACAAAACTGATCGAATCCGGCGCTATTAAACCTGTTGTGGATAAGGGGTTCGGGTTCGAAAAAGCCAATGATGCGTTGGAATATGTAGAAAGTGGCCGTGCAAAGGGAAAAGTTGTGGTCAATATTAAATAGGTTAAGGTTGGAATCGCTTAGGATAGCATAAGCCACGCCGGGGATGCTAATCAGGTTATAGCAAAGAAGATAGAGTTTAATTTCTTGCGAGAACAAATATATAAAAATCTTCCCCACCTTGGGTTCAGCTTGGGAAGAAAATTCATAGTAAAGGATAAAGTGTGCTTATGTCCAAAACATAAGCACTAATATCATCTTCAAGGTCTTGTATGAGTTTCTGACAATATTTATTCACGATAATGGATTAGCAATCTAAAAGAAGTCTTTCAGACTACTTTATTTGGTCATATTAACCATACTTTACAATCTTCCATCCGCTGGTGCGTTGCTGGGTATACCATAAGCGGGCATACAAGCCATTTTGTTGCAGCAATGTTTCGTGTGTACCTTGTTCCCTGATACTCCCGTCATCCAGCACAATAATTTGCTGTGCATGACGGATTGTATTCAGCTTATGGGCAATAACAATGACGGTCTTGTCCTGCACCAATTCCGCAATAGCTAACTGGATGTATGTCTCATTTTCTGGGTCAAGGCTTGCAGTGGCTTCATCCAGCAACACAATCGGTGCATTTTTCAGCAATGCCCTTGCAATGCTGATACGTTGTTTTTGCCCGCCCGATAACCGTGAACCGCCCTCGCCGACTTTGGTGTGAAGCCCCTCCGGTAATTGCCGTGCAAATTCAAGCACCTGTGCTTTGGCTGCGGCTACCATAACCTCTGTTTCCGTTGCATCCTGCTTTCCAATGAGGATATTGTTATAGATACTGTCATCGAACAGGTAAACTTCCTGAAATACTTCGCTGATTTGGTTGTACCATGTTTCCTGCGGGATTTTCCGGATATCGGTATTTCCGATGCGAATCGTTCCGCTATTTACATCCCAGAACCTTGCAATCAGGTTGGTAATAGTGGTCTTGCCCGAACCGGACGGGCCAACCAATGCCGTCATCGCCTTTTCAGGAAAACGGCAGGTGATGTCCTGCAAAACCGGAGTTTCATTGTAGGAAAAGCGGACGTCCTCAAAGCTGATATCAAACCTTTCGGGTGTCTTGTTGCCGGTTTCCACAATGGTCGGTGTTTCCATTAGTTCGGTCACACGTTTGATGCTCAATCCCATCATTTCCAGTAAAGGGAACTGCATCAGCACTATCTTAATGGGCTCATACAGGCGGTATCCGATGATAAGGAATGCCGTCACGGTCTGTACGGTGATGGAACCACCCAACAGGTAATAAGCGCCCAGCCAGGCCATACCCATAAAGCCCAATTCGAGTATCACACCCCCGGCAAGCATCAGCGGACTGAATAGCGACACGCTTTTGATGCTTTCATCCCGCAGGTCGAGCAACGCCTTGTCCAGCGTGACAAATTTTTCGCCGGTCATACGGAAAGACTTGATGTGCCGGATGCCGTACAGGTATTCAAGGAAACGGTTGCCCACATCGTTGCGGATGCGTATGTATTTCGCACCCCATATCTTGCCCAACTTATGCGTAAACGAGAAAAACGGATACAGCAAAGGGATAGCCACCGACAATGCCAAAGCCAAACGCCAGTCCAGTACGAACAGTACCACAACCAATATGGAGGTTCCGAAGATCGCATTGGTCAGTTGCCCGATGCTATGCCCGAAAACACCCTCAAACGTCTGCACATCCTGTAGCAGCACGGCTGCAATATCACCGGGGTCACGTTTTTTGAAATAGCCCAATGAAATGCGTCTAAGGTGGTTGCCCAACTTCATACGGATGGATGAACCGATGTCGGCGGTCAGGAACAGTGATGCAATCTGCGATTTAGCCGCCACAAAAAATTGAAAGACGATCAGTCCGCACAACAGGTACACTGTATTCCACAGCTTGCCGGGGTCAGGGTTTGGTTTAAAAAGTTCCCGCACAATGATGAGCAAAATAACATTCGGTGCGGCAATGAACAGGGCGTGAAGATATTCCCACATAGCGGCAAACAGCAGCTTACGCTTTTGCCCTTTAAAAATATTCTTGGTGGATGTATTGAAAAGCATGGCAATTATTCGTTTATCAGTTTAAAATCTTTGGATTGGATATGTGCATCCCACATGCGCCCGTAGAGTTCGCTATTATCCAATAATTCATGGTGTTTTCCGGAGGCTGCTATCCTGCCCTTGTCAAAAACCAGGATTTGGTCGGCATCCGTAATGGTGCTCAAACGGTGGGCGATGATGATGACCGTTTTACCCTGTATAAGCTTCCCGATAGCCTGCTGGATTTGGTATTCATTTTCGGGATCTGCAAAAGCGGTGGCTTCGTCCAGTATCAGGATAGGTGCATCTTTCAGTATGGCACGGGCAATCTGTATGCGTTGCTGTTCGCCACCGCTCAAATGTGTGCCATGTTCGCCCCAGCGGGTTTGGTAGCCATTGGGCAGCTTCATGATAAAGTCGTGGCAATGGGCAGCCTTTGCGGCTCCAATCACTTCCTGCTCCGTTTTATCCATACCCATGCGGATGTTTTCAAAAAGGGTTTCCTGAAACATGAAGCTGTCCTGGAATACGAACGATACGATGCCCATCAGTTCATCCGTAAGTATCCGGCGGCAATCCACGCCACCGATATGCACCGAACCGCTGTCCACATCCCAAAAGCGGGCAACCATTTGAGCTGCAGTGCTTTTCCCGGAACCGGACGGGCCGACAAAAGCGGTAATGCTTGCAGGAGGAATTTCAAAACTTGCTCCATCCAATGCCTTGATGGTCGTTCCGTAGCTAAAGGTGACATCCCGGAACGCCACGGAATAGTCCGCAGGCCGCAACGCCTTACCCTGTACTTCCTGCTCCCGTGCATTCAGAAAATCGTCCATCTTCTCCACGCCGGTATTGATTTGCATCAGTTCCGTAGTGAGGTTGGACAACCCGAAAAGCGGTTTGATATAACCGCCCCCAAGAACGAGGAACAGGACGAAAACACTTGCCGAAAGCCCGTGATGCAGGTATAGGTAAATACCGAGTACCAGCACAGGCAATACGGCATTAGACAGGAAACTCATGAACACCGCCCAGGTACGCAGGGATTGGTAAGCCCATTTTTTTCCGAAGTCCACCAATTCTTCCACCGCTTCACGGTACAACGCAAACTGCTCTGTTCCCTTTCCGAAAATTTTCATCACGGGGATAGCCCGCACATATTCGATGATTACGCTGTTCATGCGGGAGCGGGCTTCAAAGTAATAGGCCGTTTTCTCCTTATAGCCCTTGTTGGTATATGCGATGGCCATCCATACGGCCAGTATCAGCAAGGGCAGTAGGCTGATGAGCGCCAGCCTCCAGTCCTGCCAAAAGAGGTAAGCAAGTGTAACCAACGGTACGCAGAACCCTTTTACGGTGTCTGGCAGCAGGTGGGCGATGAACAATTCGATATGCTCGATGTCGTTCACGATGGTTTTTTGCAATGCCCCCGAACTCTTTTTGCCCAGATAACCCAACGGCAGCTTGCCTGCTTTTTGTGCCATTCTTTTGCGAAGTCCGTACAGAATATGGAATGCGGCACGGTGTGCCAGAATCCCCGACAGGAGGTGGCAGCCATAGCTTACAAGTACGACAATCAGAACTTTAACAATGGTGCTGACCATCGCATCATAGGAAAACGATTGCCTGAAGAGTTCTTCGAAAAACCGGTATATCAGAATGAACGGTGCAAGCGACAATACGCCGTGTATAACCCCGAAAACGACTGCCGATATTAGCTCCGTTTTTCGTTGCCCGCTCAATTCCAGCAACCGGGCAATGCCTTTCTTTTTATTTGTTGTATTTTTATCCATGATTTTATAGTTGGCTAAAAAAAATGTTAGGTGAACCTAATTTTGTATCTTTGTAAGTGCAAAATTCTTTTATTGAGCGTTTTGCTGTGAACGGAAACAGAACTAAATTCAACGAAATGGGAACAGTCATTGGAAAAATATACGATACAGGTGTACCGGGTAGAACCGGTCAGCTTTATGAAGGTATGACGGAGCATTACATCGGAAACCGGCAGCATCATTGCAAAGCAGAAGAAATTACTTTTGACGGGGTATCCATGCGGTGGTGCGACTGCTCCATTGACCAATCTGCAAGGGTTGAGGTGGAGAGCAGGGAAGAATTTGTGGAACTTCATTACAATATTACGGGTCAGAGCTCCAGCGATTTTGGCGAGGGGAACTTCGACTTCCAACCATTAAGGCATAGCCTGTTTTACAGTAATGGCTACGCTGGCTCACATCAAATAACGGGCGACAAAAACAGTTCGCATGCGTTTCTGGAAGTGAAGCTGTCCAGGAATATATTTGAACGCCTCAATCTTGGCATGGACAGTCCAGGCAATATCATTATGGACTATATGACAGACCGGAGAACCGGCTGGGTCGGTAAGACAGCCCCCATTTCCCCTGAAATGGTATTCCTGATTTCCAATATCCGGAAATGTCCTTATTCAGGTATGATGAAGCGTTTATACCTGGAGTCGAAGTTAATGGAGTTGTACCTGTTACAGATTAACACCCTGACTGCCGATGAGCGGCAGTTTGCAACCAACCTCAAAAGGGGAGATATTGACAAGATATACGAAGCAAGGGAATTTATAGATAAGCATTACGGCGAACCCTGCTCCATCATTTACCTTGCATCACATATCGGTCTAAACCAACAGAAGTTGAAAACAGGTTTCCGGGAAATATTAGGCATTACTGTATTCGGCTACCTAAGTGAGGTACGGATGCAGCAGGCAAAGCGGATGCTTCTTGAAGAGAAAAAGTATGTGGGCGAAGTGGCAATTGAAGTTGGGTACAAAAACCCGCACCACTTCACCGCAGCGTTTAAGAAAAGGTTTGGCTTTTTGCCAAGCGGATTGAGGGAATAGTGAAATCTGTTCATTATTGCAATTACACCAGGTCAGCAGAAAATATGGGCATTTGTGTAGTTTTATCAGATATCTTCACAAGTTGTAAGCAATGTAAAAAACCGCCGTCTCCCAAAAAACAGACAGGGGTAATTTGA
This sequence comes from Chitinophaga niabensis, assembly GCF_039545795.1. Lineage (NCBI taxonomy): Bacteria > Pseudomonadati > Bacteroidota > Chitinophagia > Chitinophagales > Chitinophagaceae > Chitinophaga > Chitinophaga niabensis. The sequence continues at coordinate 2,556,728 of NZ_CP154260.1, forward strand.
AACGGACGAAAAGCTAAAGGAAACAGAACTCAACAAGAACCATTTTTTAACACCTCCGGTTTCTAATCAAGCGGGTTTACTTCTTCAAAATCCTTTTTTATCTGTTCCTTAACTTCGGCAGGTAAATGAGTTTTCAAATAATCTACCAACTGCCTGCCGGTTACAGTTCCATTATTTTGAACAGCCAGCTCAAAGAAATTCTTCAGTACGGTATCCAGTGTAGCAGCCCGCTCTTTTAGGCGGCAGAAAACCACCGCCCCTTTATCCCTTTCCACGTATTCAGCCCCGTCCGTATTTACCAATGCCGGTTCCGTATTGGCCTCTGAACCCCGCTCTTTCTTATAGTCGTTTATCTTGCGTTGCAGCAAATCGGTGTAGGGTTGCCCGCCAAATTTTTGGCGAACGTATTGGATGGCATAGTAATCCGGCAGAGCATACTGGAATATCCCTGCTCCCTGTACGTTGGCTATTTTAACTTTCGAACCAATAAGCTGACCGGCGATTTCACGTACCATGATATAGGCGATGTACGCCTCGTCATTTTTCCGTTTCAAATCAGCCGTCCAACCGTGTTTTTCGGGAACGGCAATCAGGCTGTGTGATGCGTAAAACTCATTGTTGTAGTAGGGAATTTCAGCGATTTGCAGGGTTGGGTAAGGATATTGTCCCAATACCGGTCTCAAATAGGCCAACGCATTTACCGCAGCATCTGCAACCGCACCGATATTCCATGAATGGGCAGGATGGTAATAAATCTGGCCTTTGATGCTGTCCGCCATATCAAAAGGATATACGGCATAGTCTGCAGAACCTACATACCACTTAAATGCTGTGTTGTCAGGAATAGTGTAGGTGGCGAAGTTCCTGCCGTTTTCCTGCCATCTTCTTTGCAGGATACCGGAGGCGATAGGAAGCTGTCCATCCGAAGTGCTTACCGTGATACGACCGTTTAGCCAGGTTGCATCGGGAATACCTGCTATTTCAGCCAATGCCTTGGCATCCGTAACCGGCTCCATGCGGGATCTGAGTTTTGCCAAACCCAGCTTATCTCTTTCCCGGTTTTCCGTCAGTTCCTTATCCGCATTGTAACCGATGACCGGAACAATATCCCTGCCGAGAAAGCTGCCATTGAACACCAAATCGGGCTGAGGGTCTTTTTGTGTAAAGCCCCTATATTCCAACGTAGCGGTTATATCCAGCTTGATGCTTTCGCCTGCCTCCAGTGCTTTTGAAAAAGCACATTTGAACAGGCGGTGCGCTCCGTCCGCTTCAATCAGGGACAGTTCTTTACCACCTGCCGTAATGGATGTAATGATGGCAAAATCCTTTACGTTCAAATACAATGTATCAATAGTCCGTTCCGTTAGATTAGAAACCTGTACGGAAGCCACATAATCCGCTTTCCGTTGTTCGGGGTATAAATCGAACGAAAGATTAACCTGTGTGTACTTGGGTTGCGGGTATTCTTCCAGCCATTTGTATTTTTTCTCATAATCGGCTTTAAACATGCGTTCCTGTGCGGTTGTCCTGAACTTATTGACGGTATTGACATTGGCCTTGATAAAAGATTGCAGCATGAAGAAGCTAATGAGGCTTATGCCCAAAACCAGCTTAAAGGGTAGCGATAACCCTTTCCCCGGCGAGGTAATGCGGGAAAGCAAGTTTTTTTTGGTTCCCCTGTTCCATAACCATACGGAAAGTAAAAGAAAGTTGACCGCAAGTACCGACCACATCAGGGCATACCACGGAGCCGATACTCCGAAAATACCATAGCCGTTCATTTCCGAATAATCCTCCAGGCCGGGAACAAAAATATATAACAAACGGAGTTGTTCCACCGTACCGGTGACGTTGGCTACCACTTCAAACAGCATGATACCGACCGCTATCCCATGTGCGGCAAAACGATTGTTGGTAACAGCCCCGATGAAGAATGCCAGTGCCACAATCATCATGTAATTGAGCCAGCTCAAACGTATGCCAAACAGGTCTTGCAGGTACAATGACCAATCAATGTCGGTAAATCCCCTGCCCAATTGCACCAGTACGCCTATTACCAAAAGGCATACGGAACAAACAAACGCCACCCATGCCATTGCGAAGAAACGGGAAAACAGCGTGACCCATACCGGCACAGGCAAGGCATCTTTAACCTGCCATAAACCTACTGTTCTGTCTTTAAATAGCAATTCAATAGACCATACGGTAAAGAAAATAATCAGGTACAGACCGAGCGGTTGTCTTGCTACCGTCATCAGGTAGGTAAGTGGTAGCTGCGGTGTTTCGATATAATATTTCTCCGACCATAGCAGGTGGTAGCAAAGGAACAGTGCCATGATGACCGCAAGGATAATCCTGAAATTTACAGACCGGGCATGCCCTTTAAATTCTATCCACGACAACCGGAACACTTTTGTCAGCATCGTTCCCTGCGAAAAATTCAATACCGTAAGCGGTTTGCTTAATCTGGTTGCCGATATTGCTTCAGGCTCATCCAACGGTTTATTGCCTTTCTTTTCCTTTTTCGAGGAAGCCATGATGAACCGCTTAAAGCTGAAACGCAGGTAAGAGAATGCGAAAAGCGCCAAAGCAATGGTAAACCAAATTATCCTGTTTATAATCAGGATATGGGTAAGGGGAAAATAAGCTGCATTCTTTTCCGGTACGCTCATGGCATCCACCACTTCACGGGTTATACCATACGCAAAAGGGTCAAGCAAGAGTATAATATCCAGGTGCACGCTGCTCTCCCTTGTGCTTTCAGCAATCAGGAACAATATCATCACGACAAAAAGACCAACATAACTCGCCGCCATGTTCCTGAACAACACTACCAGCGAAATGCTGATACCGGTGAGCAGGAAAAGGTTGGGCAGCATAAAAAGCACGAATGCCTGTAAGGTCTGCCCCCAAAGCACCGGGCCGGTTACCTGGTTAGGAGAGGCCCCCAGCCACGGTGTCAGCACGATACCGATGATGTATGCCACGCTAAGCAGGGTATTGATGGTAAATGCCGCCAAAAATTTTTTAAGGAAATACTGTTTTTCATTGACCGGTTTGGTATAAATGATACCCGACATGCGGTGCTCGATGTCCTTGTAAACGACCGTTCCGGTAATAATGGCGACAATAACGAACAACAGGAAACCAACCCCCGCAATATTGATATGGGTAATACCTGCGGCATTGACCCAAACGCCGTCATTCACAATGAGGTTATAGGTGGAGCGGGAATACGTTGCACCCTGAACGAGCAGTATCAGGGCGAATACCCATGTTAGCGGACGTCTTATCCGGTAAATGAGTTCATTGGAAAAAATATGGTTGCTCATAAGGATTTACGAATGGTTTAGGGCAGATTGCGATTGAAAAATCTGGTTGAAATACGCATCTTCCAACGTAGGGGATTTTTTAAGGAATTTTCCGTTGGGGATTTCATTGCTGACCACGGTAACCAACATTTTTCCGAGGTGGAACCTTGTGGAAATAATATCAAACTGCTCCCTGTAATGCGGTAGCTCATTCCGGTCAATCTGTGCCTCCCAGAGTTTACCACCAAACGATTGTTCAATTTCAGAGGGCTTTCCGGTCAGCAATACTTTTCCCCCGCCAATGATTGCCATGTCATTGCACAATGTGCTTACATCCTCCACAATGTGTGTGGAAAGGATGACCACCGTATTTTCCCCGATTTCACTTAACAGGTTATAGAAACGGTTACGCTCCAAAGGGTCAAGCCCGGCAGTGGGTTCATCCACGATAATCAGTTCGGGATTGCCCAGCAATGCCTGTGCAATGCCAAAGCGTTGCTTCATCCCGCCGGAATACGTACCGATTTTCTTTTTTCGGACTTCATAGAGATTGACCTTTTGCAATAGATAATCTACCGTTTCTTTTCTTTCCGCTCTGCTTGCGATGCCTTTCAAATCGGCAATTTGGGAAAGCAATTCCTCCGAGGTCAGGCTTGGATATACGCCAAATTCCTGCGGAAGATAGCCCAGCACTTCCCTTAGACGGGTAGGCTCTTTCAGCACATCTATTTCCCCGAATGTTACTGTGCCGCTATCGGCATCCTGTAACGTGGCAATGGTGCGCATCAGCGTGGATTTGCCTGCGCCGTTCTGCCCCAGCAAGCCGAACATCCCTTTGCCGATGGTAAGCGTTACATGGCTCAATGCCTGTACGCCATTGCTGTATTTTTTGGATAGGTTATCTATTTTAAGTGTCATAGTTAAACGTATTAGAACTTGCCTGTCAGCGTGATGCCATAAGTTGCCGGAATACCTATCATAGCCATTTTTGAACCGGAAGAATAGGTGTAGGAAAGGTATTTTTCATTAAAGATGTTCCTTGCCCAGAATACTAGATCCACATTCCGGCTGGTAACGCCAGCTCTAAGGTTGAACAGTGAATATGGGTCTTGTTTGATGGTGTTCTCCAAGTCAAAATACTGTTTGCCCAGATAGTTCCATTCGCCCCGTACCATTCCCTCAAACCTCCTGAACAAAGGATGTGAATATTGTATGGCAAGCATGGACGTTACCGCTGGCTGCATGATAAGCTGGTTGCCTTTTAGGTCTTTTTCCATACCTGTCGTTTGGTCAGGCGATATCAAACGGCTGTACCTGCCATGCGTATAGCCTAAGTTGTAATCCACCTGCATTCCTTTGAACGGACGGGCTGCAAGTTCAAACTCCACACCTTTACTGGTGGCATTCCCGGCGTTCTGTATGGTGATGGAGGCGGACGACCTTGCAAATGCCGTTACCTGCATATCCTGCCAGTCAATATAAAATGCAGTCAGGTTCGCCGTCATGCGGTTGTCAAACCAGGTGGTTTTAGCTCCAATTTCAAAATTGTTGCTGTATTCCGGGTCATACGTGTAATAGTCAGGGTCAAAGGTTCTTTTGTTCAATCCACCTGCCCTGAACCCTTTGGAATAAGTGGCATACAATAAGGCTTCAGGGGTTAGCTTATAGGCCATGTTCAACTTGGGTGAAAATGCTCTGTACTTGCCGTTCATACGTGTCGATGGCATAACAGGCGTAACCGGGAAACCCTCTTTTATCTTATCAGTCCGGGTATGGAGAATTTTTGTTTCCCAATCATACCGTACTCCTGCGGTGATGTCCAGTTTGGGTGTTATCGAATAGGTAGCCTGTCCGAAAAGGGCAAGCCCTGAATTGTCAAGTTTTGAAGGCGTATGCAGTTCGTAAGGGGCATAAGGGTCTTGCAGGAGGATAGCCGCATCCGCTCCCATAACCATTATCCCGTTTTCCTTATCGGGGTGGTTCATGTAGAATGCACCTGCCGTCCATTTCAATGGGGATTTGCTATCAGCCGGACTGCTCAAACGGAATTCCTGTGTAATTGTAGTAGAATAATTATCCTTTGGTGTTCCAAAGTATTTCAAACCGAACACATCATAGGTTGTCCAGTCGCCATCCCAATAGCCATTATGGATAAACCGGTTTACATATTGGTAAGCTGAAATGCTGGTAACATCGAAATACCTGCCATAGTGCTGTGCGGTCAGGGAAGCGTTGTAAAAATTCCGGCGTTCTTCTCCGGTGGCATTTTGCGATGTTTTGTACGGATTTTCCAAAGCAATTTGTGCATTTGTCGCATAAGGGAATGCCCCGGCGTTGGAAGATTGCTGTGCCTTGCCATTCAGGGTAAAACTCCATTTGTCAGACGGCAGGTAACGCAGGTACAGGTTACCGCCATAGCTATGGATTTTATCAAACCTGCTGTTGTCAAACGTGTTGGTAAAATATCCACCGGTCTTATTATAAGAGGCTGAAAAGCCTGTAAACAGTTTGTTGTTCACAATAGGTGTCTTTATTCCGGCGGTATATCTTTGGGCGTTGTAATTACCGAATGAGGTTTCCGCAAAACCCGTGGTACGGTTGCCCGGCTTTTTGGTAATCACATTAATAACACCCGCCATTGCATTACGACCATACAACGTACCCTGCGGGCCTCTCAATACCTCTATCCGTTCGGCATCGTAAAACTGGCTCATGGCAGTTCCCGCATCATACTGAAGCACACCGTCTATATAAACCGCTACGGAAGGGTCTAACGAAGATGGAAAGATACCACGGATGGCATACAGGGGCTGGTCGCTGCCTCCGTTTACTACATAGAGATTGGGAGCAATGGAAGTCAGGTCTTTTACCGACCATATGCGGTAATCCTGTATTTTCTTTGCACTTATGGCAGATACGGCAAGCGGTACGTCCTGCAACATATCTTCCCGCTTTTCGGCGGTTACCGTTACCTGTTCAAGTGTTACCATGTTTTCGTGGCATACACAGGTCATTTTACACTCCTGTCCAACATGAACCGTAATGTTTTTGGTGTGCTTCTCGTAACCGATAGCCGATACGTTCAGCACATGCTCACCAGGTGCTACGGAAGGAAACTGAAAACTGCCCGATGGGTCTGTTAAGGTGATTATATTCAGTGCTTCAATGGAAACCGAGGCTTTAGCAATCGGACTTCCCGAAACGTCATAAACATAGCCGGACACACTGCCCGCAGGTTGTTGGGCATTGGAAATTATACTTAGACAACTTAAAGCAACAAGTAAAAATAACCTGTATAAAATAGTCGTTTGTTTCATTATTTAGAATGATTCCATATAAGATAAATCGCCACAAAATTGCAATAATGTTGCATTATGCCGTTAACGCAATCGGAATTATAATCAACGAATTTGGGTGGAAGTACCTGGCGGGAGTAGATAAAATATAGATGGGGAGCTGGATAATGAAGACTACATGGTGTTGAAAAAAATTACAGGTGAAACGATAGAAAAATTGGAGGCGAGGTTAAGTGGAACACGACATCGAACTCAAAGATTAAGTTCTGCATAACACTCTATTATCAGAATGCTAAGGAGCTGGAAGGCAAAAAAAATGGGACAAGTCTTTTTTTTAGACTTGTCCCAGAACGTGATTCCGCTGGGGCTTTATTAAAGTCCGGCAATGCCTTATGTATCGGGGATTCCGCGAAATTAAAAAAGTTGGTGTATCCTTTTTGGAATCGCTTACAATGATAGAGTTTGCAAAGAACTTTACTATTTCCCAAAGATAAAGTAAAAGGAGCGTAAAATAACCTGAGCAGGTTACCAGGGAGGCTCTCATGAAAGTTTGTTCTTCAGCACCTGCATGGTTTCCCGCTGCCTTTTCTCTACGAACTGCCGGCCCTTTTTGGCCAGCTTCCTGGCCGCAGCAGGGTCTTTGGCCATGGCCAGCGCGGCGGGTCCGATTTTCGCCACGTCGGCCTCATTATCCATATCGAATAACCATTCCCCCAGGCCAATGTCGCGCCACATTACGCCTTTGCTGGTCTGCTCGTGAAAGCGGCCTACAATGGCGGGTATGCCATGGCCGATGCACATGATAGGGGTATGCATTTCCAGCCCGAACATGCCTGCAGAGCGGAGGTAGGTGCTTACGGCTTCGTCAGTGAGCCAGTAGCGGTCGCGCCACACTACTTTGCCTTTCACGTCTTCCGGCAGTTTATCGTACAATATTTCTTTGCCCAGTTTTACCTGTGTTTCGTCTTCCGGGCATATCAATATCTTCATGGGCGTTTCCCGTACGATGGCGATGATGGCTTCCCGTATGGGGCGGTTGTCGTGCTCCCTCATCTCCTGGTTGCGGGCATCTTTTTTTTCGTCGAGGGGCCTGTTCTTGGACGGTAGTTCCCACCAGGGAGTGAACCGCTGGCGCGGGATCACACAAAGGAATTTTCCTGTTTCCAGGCCATGTGTTTTCATAAATGCCTCTGCGGCGGCATCGTTGCGGAGGTCTACGGCAAAGGCGCCATCCGGGCAAAATTCCATGATGGGGCATTTAACGCCATGGTCTTTTGCGAAGGCCAGTGAAATGGAATCGCGGAAGTAGGCGAACTGTGCTTTGGTAAGCAGTTCCACCTCGCTGGGGAAAGCCGCTTTTGCAGATTCGGAAGGCTCACCGTAATAACCAGGGAAAGTGATACCGTAAATGCCGTAAGGTTTGCCGGTTTCTTCCGCCCAGCGTTGCACGTCTTTTCGCGCAGTCAGTGAGGGGCCGGAGCCGTGCAGCAAAAAGTCACATTCGGTGAAGGCGGTTTTTATTTCTTCGGGCGTTTGTACGATCTGCAGCTTGGGGAAACGTTTCATCAACATTTCTTTCACCCCGTTGTCTACGCTGGAAGGCCATAACCTCACGGCCGCTCCGGGGATGTGTTTTTCCAGCAGGGCGAGCACGCCGGGAGTGTGGCCGATGTCACCGATGTTTACGGTTTGCCATGAGGAGCGCAGCAGGATGGTTTTCTGTTTGCCGGACCGGGCCAGTGCAGGAAGGCCTGCCAGCAATGCTATGAGGCCCGGTGTTTGTTGAAGGAAATCTCTGCGTGTATACATGAACGTTGTTTTTTATTTTTATGATGTGGCAGGGTACAGAAGCCTGCACCTGCCGCTTTTGATCCTTTTGTGTTCCGGTGAACCGGTTGATGTGCCCCTAGTACCCGGTGTTCTGTTCCAGCATGGGGTTAGCGTCCATGTCGGACAGGGGGATAGGGAACAGTACATGGAAAGGTTCAATGGTGGCATTCCTGTTGTAACTGTTCTCGGCTTTTACGGCTTCCAGCAGTTTGCCGGTACGCACGAGGTCGAAGCGGCGGTTGCTCTCGAAAGCCAGTTCCAGCCTTCGCTCCAGCCAGACTGCTTCTTTGAATGCCTGGTAGCTCAGTCCTTCCAGGGGGGCCAGTCCTGCCCGGACGCGCACTTTGTTGATGGCCGTATAGGCATCAGCGGTAGGGGCGCCGTTGGTTTCATTACTGGCTTCGGCGTATATCAGCAGCACGTCCGCATATCGTAGCACGGGCCTGCTGGTGCCTTCGCCTCCGGTTGTTTTAGCGGTTCTGTCCCACAGCTTCTGAAAAGATACGGCTTTGGCGGGATCAGGATCTGTGATAGACAGATTGGTAGTAACGCCGTTGAAGGTATAGGATGTCATGAAGGTGACCGCTTTCCGCTGATCGTTAGCCGCGTATAATTTAAAGAGGCTTTCCGTGGGCCGCGCAATGGCGGAGCCGCCGCCTGCAAAAATGGGGGCTGCGCGGGGGCCGTAACCTCTTCCCTGGCCGTGGCCATACACATCCGTAAGGTATTGTACTTCCAGCATGTTTTCTTTGCCGCCGCGCGCGGTGAGCGCAAAGGCGTCCGAGAACTTATCGTACAGGCTGTATACGCCCTGGTCCATCACTTCTTTGGCCTTTGCGGCGGCCTGCGCCCAGAAAGGCGAGCCTTTTTCCGTACCGGCGCGCGTGAGGTACACCTTGGCCAGCAAACCTTTGGCGGCGCCGGCGGTCACCCTGCCCGCATCAGCAGGGGGATAACTGTTGGGCAATACGCTTTCGGCCTCTGTGAGGTCTTTTTCTATCTGCGCATATACTTCATCTACCGGTTTGCGGGGAATGGCCAGCCCTTCCAGCGATGCAGTTTCGGTAGTGGTGATGGGCACAGCGCCATAGGTGCGCACCAGGTTAAAGTAATGAAGGGCGCGCAATACTTTGGCTTCGGCGATATACCGCTTCTTCAGGTTCTCGTCCATCGGAATGTCCGGCAGGCGGTCTATCACCGTGTTAGACCGGTTAATGCCTGTATAGGCACCTGCATAGATATTGATGAAAGAATTGGAAGGAGTGAGGTTATACCGCCATATCAGTACACGGTCTGCCGCCCCGGACAGGAAAGGCACGGCATCGTCCGTAGTTACCAGGTCAGGGAAGGGATCGAGCACGCCCATGTTTTTGTAACAGGCGCCCAGCGCGGCTTTAGCATCTTCGGCGGTTTTGTAATAGGTGACGTTGGTGAGATTGGTGACAGACGCAATGTCCAGCTGCTTTTCGCAGGCTGTTGTTACGATCAGGAGCGCCGCCAGTAAATATCTTGCTTTCATAATCAATCGCATAAAAGATTAAAATTTCAGGTTAATGCCGGCCAGCAGCGTTTTGGCTGCGGGATAGGTGCCATAGTCGAGTCCCTGGCTGAGCGAGGAGCTGCCGAAGCGGTTCACTTCGGGATCGTACCCTGTATAATCGGTAATGGTGAACAGGTTCTGGGCCGCCACGTATATTTTCAGCGAGTTGATGGAGAAGCGGCTTAACCACGATTGCGGCAGGTTATACCCGAGGGAAATATTCCTGAACCGCAGGTAGGAACCGTCTTCCACCTGGAAGCTGCTCAGCACCCGCGAGCCACCGGCTGAATTGGCGCGGGGAATGGTGTTGCCGGGGCGTTCCGGCGTCCAGCGGTCCAGTACACGGGCGCTCTGGTTGTTGCCGCTGGTCAGGTTCAGCAGGTCAAAGTTGCCGTAGTTCAGTATCTCATTGCCGTAATTGCCCTGCACAAAGATGTTCAGTTCAATTCCCTTGTAAGTAAACGTGTTATTGAGGCCACCGAAAAAATCCGGGTTGGAGTTGCCGATAATATCGCGGTCGTTATCATTGATCACGCCGTCTGCATTCCGGTCTTTATAACGGATGTCGCCGGGTTTGGCGGTTTTCTGCGCGGAGGCATCTATTTCTGCTTTGTTCTGGAAAATGCCGTCCACCACCAGGCCGTAGAAGTTGCCCAGGGAGCTGCCTACCCGCAGCAGTATGGGGTTAATCGTGGTATTGAACAGCACGGCGTCCACGCCGGTGGTGAATTCTTTCCGCCCATCCAGCCGCAGCACTTCGTTGCGGTTAAAGGTGATGTTGAATTCAGATGTCCATTTAAAATCATGATGATCCACGTTCACGCTGGCCAGCGACAGCTCAATGCCTCTGTTACGTACGCTGCCGATATTTTTCAGGTTGGTGCGGAAGCCAGAGGAAGTGGGCACGCTTACGGAGAAGAGGAGGTCGGATGTGTTTTTGCTATAGTAATCCGCCGTGAGCTGCAGGCGGTTATTAAAAAAAGCCAGGTCTATACCTGCGTCGAACTGAGCGTTCTTTTCCCAGCGCAGATCGGGATTGGCGATGCCGGCAGTGTTGGAGGCCGGCTGTAAAGCGCCGCCCAGTACGTATTGTGAGGTGGTGATGTTGGCGAGGTATTGATAGTCGCCGATCTCCTGGTTGCCCGAAAGGCCGTAACTCACGCGAACTTTGGCATCGGAAAGAAAGGTCTGTTTCTGCATGAAGTTTTCGTTCATCAGTTTCCAGGCCAGTGCGCCGGAAGGGAAGATGCCGAACTTTCTTTGCGGGCCGAAGCGGCTGGAACCATCGCGCCGCGCCGTGAGCGTGAGCAGGAAACGGTCGTCGAACCCGTAGTTAATACGGGCGATGTAGGAAATGAGTTTCCAGTTGCTGGCATCGGAGCTGGGGGCTACCAGCGTGGAGCCTGCCTCCAGGTTGTTATACTGCGCAAAGTCGTCGGAGAAGGTCCTGGCCCGGGCTGTGGCATTTTCGGTGCTCCGGCCCTGGATGGTGTAACCAAGCAGTGCATTCAGCTGGTGGATGTTGCCGAGTTTGCGGGTGTAGTTCAGCGTATTTTCATTCAGCCAGTTGATGCTCTGTGAGCTGGCTACAGAAGCGGCGCCGCCCTGGCTGGCGCCTGCGAGGGCCAGCCGCGTTGTGTATGCGTTCGTTTTTGCGCTTTGCAGATCCGCCCCCAGGCTGACGCGGAAGTTGAGGCCTTCTATGATGTGATAGTCCAGGTAAGTGTTGGCCAGCAGGCGCAGCATTGAACTTTTATTGGTGATCTCATTCGTTATGGCCAGCGGGTTATCCACTCCGTAACCGTTCAGTGAACCCTGGTTTTTATAGTATGTGCCGTTTTCGTTGAACACTTTGAAAGTAGGCGAGTAGCTCAGCGCGGCGCTGGTAACGCCGCCGCCTTCCGTGCCGTCCACATCCGTTTTGGCATTGTCGCTCTGGGTGTAGGCGCCCTGCATGGAGAGGCCGGTTTTTACGCGGGAAGTAATGTCGTTAGTGAGGTTGGCCCGCAGTGTATACCGCTTAAAACCCGAATTGCGGATGATGCCCTGCTGATCGTAATACCCGGCGGAAATGGCGTACCTGGAGCGGTCGGAACCGCCGCTCACACCCAGCTGATGGTTTTGGATGGGCGCGTTTTGCATCACTACATCCTGCCAGTCTGTGCCCTCGCCGAGCGTTTCCGGCAGCGGCCTTTCAGCGGAGCTGCCGTTGAAGTAAGGCGCGGCCCCGTTATTGGTGAGCGCTTCATTCACAAACAGCGCGAACTGCTGCGCATTGAGCAGCGGAATGGTCCTGCGGACGGACTGAGAGCCGTAATACCCGTTATAGGTCACCACGGCCTTACCGGACCTGCCCTGTTTGGTGGTGACCATCACCACGCCGTTAGACCCCCTGGAGCCGTAAATAGCGGTGGCAGAGGCATCTTTCAGTATCTCAATGGATTCCACATCGTCTGAATTGATAGAGTTGAGCCCGCCGGATACCGGGAAGCCGTCGATCACATATAACGGATCGTTGCCCGCGTTCACCGAACCGGAGCCGCGGATGCGGATAGTGGCGGCACCTCCGGGCCGGGCGGAGTTGGTGACCACCTGCACGCCTGCGGCGCGGCCCTGCATGGCCCTGTCAAGCGAGGGAATGGGCGTGGCTTTGATGGCGGATTCACCCACTTTGGTGACTGCGCCGGTAAGGTCGCTTTTCTTTACCGTACCATATCCGACCACGACCGTTTCATTCAGGCTGCTGGCCGCTTCTTTCAGGGTGATGGCCGCTGCGCCGCTGTGCGCCGGCAGTTCCTGCGGCTCAAAGCCGAGTGAGCTTACAACGAGCACAGCGCCGGTGCGCACGCCTTTGAGGGAAAAGTTGCCTTCCCCGTCTGTTTTCGTACCATGCATGGTGCCTTTTACCAGCACTGTAGCACCCGGCACCGGCATGCCTTTGGCGTCGGTCACTTTACCCGAGGCGGTGATGAGCGTGTCCGCCACCGGGGGCGGCGGAGGCTGCGGCGGGTTGCCGGAGGGCCTGCGTTTGATGATGATGCTGTTGCCTTCCATCGTATAAACGAGCGGCTGGTTGCGCACGCAGAGGTCCAGCACCTGCTGCAGCGAGGCGTCTTTCACCGTGATGGTGACCGGGGCCGTGTTTCGCAGCACTGTTTCCCCGTATATGACGGACACGCCCGTGCGCGCCGTGATCTCCTTGAACAGCTTTTGCAGCGGCACATTTTTTACAGACAGCGTGAGTTGCTGTGAAAGACCGGTTGCACTTACATGCATGCATGTAACGAACAAAATGAATGCAGTGATCTTCATAACTTTGCACAACGTGGTTAAAAGCCTGTGGAAGCGCAGGGCTTTTTCATTAGCATTAAAATACATACTTTAGTGGTGTTTGGTAGTCTTACAATAGTCGATCTCAGATTAAAGGGAATACCAGATACTGCCGGGAGTGTTGCAACCACTTCCGGTTTCTTTTTATTCCCGATAGATACTTACTTACAATTTTCTTTTCTGACATGAAGAGAGCATGTGGTTGAACATTCTCTCATAACGGAATTTTTTTTACGGCAATACCAGTATTTTTCTGTCTTCAATTTTCAGGTGATTAAAGCCGTTGCCTTCCAGTAAATGCAAAACAGCCTCCAGGCTCATGTTGCGGCTGATGGCGCCGCCGTATAACTCAGAACTGGGCGTAACAGTGTACACCACTTCCACATTATACCAGCGCGACACTTCTCTCAGAATAGTCTGCAGGTCCATATTATCAAACAGGAACAGGCCGTTCTTCCATGCAATAACTTTGGTTGTATCAGCTTGCTGTATAGTGATGTGATTGTTTCCACCGTTCAGCACCGCTTGTTGCCCGGGGCGCAGCAAGCGGGTGGTGCCGGCGTTTTTGACCTGTACGGCGCCGTTCAGCAGGGTGGTGTTCACCACATTTTCATCAGGGTAGGCCATAACATCGAAGCGGGTGCCCAATACCTGTACCTCCATGCTGTTTACTTTCACTATAAAGGGCTGCGAGGGCGCCTGCGCAATTTCAAAATACCCCTGGCCCTTTAGTTCCACCACTCTTTGGCCGCCGTTGAAGGCGGTGGGGTAGCGGAGGGAGGAGGCGGAGTTGAGCCATACCCTGCTGCCGTCAGGGAGGGTGAGGCGGAACTGCCCGCCCCTGGGCGTGGCCAGTGTGTTGAATTGTATGCTGCCACTTTTTGCTTCCGCGGTATAGCGCAGCTGTCCTTTGCTTTGCCGGATGCCCTGGCCTATCTGCTGTTCGCCCGCACTGTCCAGCGGCACTACAGTGCCGTCTGCCAGGATGAGGGTGGCTTTGTTATGGCCGGGTGCGGCGGCGGATGCTGTGGCGGTTCGTGGGGTTGGTGCGGCAGGCTGCCTGCTGTTCAGCATAAATAATAACCCTGCTCCCAATACAGCCAGTACCGCTGCGGCCGCTGCTAATCGGAACATCGGGATGCGATTGCGCTCCGCACGCCGCGCCCGGCTGAGGATAGCATCGGCCATTTCCTGCTCTTTTTCCGGCGGCAATGCCGGGTGGTGCTCGTTTTCCAGGAGGCGCTGCACGGCATCGGGGAGGCGGTGGTCCTGGTCTTTGACCAGTTGCAGGAACTCTTCCGCTTCCGGGGGGGTAAGCGTACCGGAAATGTATCCTTTGAGCAGTATGTCGAATCGTGTTGCCATGTGTTACTTATAAAGACACATTTAAAAAGTGGGACTACTAGTCGGGAGGAAGAAATTTTTTGGGGGGAAAGTGGGCCCATCCGGCTGAGTGCAACGCCGGGCGAAGCGGGCAGATCAATGAGGAGCATCCGGGTTCCCGCAGTTCCCCAAAAGGAAATTTTATTACAAGGCAGATCAGCATCCGGTTCCGGAAACCATGTTTGTTGCAGGAAAGTTTCGATCACGCAGACGGCCGGCACCAGCCCGGATTCAGGCGAAACGAGGGCCGCATCCGGGTTCCCGGAAACCATGTTTGTTACAGGAAAGCTTCAATCACGCAGACGGCCAGCACCAGCCCGGTGGCGGCCCGTTCCAGGAAGTGGCGGATGTTTTGCAGGGCCTGCGCCAGGGAGTTGCGCACGGTATGTTTGCTGATGTTCAGCTGTGCCGCAATCTCATCCTGCTTTAACCCTTTTTCTTTATTGAGCTGATAGATGAGTCGCTGGCGGGTAGGCAAATGGGCAATGGCCTGGCGCAGCACCGAACGCGATTCCTTGCGCAGCAGCGCCTGTTCCGGGTTGTCTGCCGGTTCACTGAAATAGTTGAGCAGGGCGGTAGTGAACTGCAGGTTGTGCGATCCTTTTCTCAGTTCGTTAAGGATGTGGTTGCGGGCGTTGATGAAAAGGTAACCTTTCAGGTTCTCCACTCCGGGAAGGGCCGCCCTGTTGAGCCATATTTTGAGGAAGATCTCCTGCACCATGTCTTCCGCCAGTTCGGTGGATTTGGTCATTAGTAAAGCCACATGATAAACATGGTGGCTGTAGGTATGAAAAAACTCGCGGAATGCGGATTCGTCTCCTTCGGAAAGGCGCAGGAGCAGTGGATCCGTATGATGTGTGCTGTTGTTTTTCATAACTGTGGCAGGGTAAATTTAGCTAAAATATGAGATTTTACGAGTAAGTGCCGGTATCTTAAGCTTACCTTGCCCGGAAGAGATTTTTGACAATACAGCGATTATGTGTTTTTCCATAGCCTGTGCATATCTTTCATCCGCGCTTTCGCAGTCGGTTTTATGGTCTTCATCAAATTCACCGTATTCATCATCGTCGTAGTCTTCAAAGTCTTCACGGTCCGGCGGCTGCGCTTCTCCGTGATACCGGACTTCGTGCCAGTTCAATGTTGATATGCCGGGAATTTGAGCCCTTTAGATCATGCCAATTATCCTCTGACACACGGAATTATTCCTAATGTGACAACGTTGATACCCACTAATCAATGATATTATGAAAACTATCTTATCTACCGTCGTTTTGAGTAGCATACTCACCCTAATTGCTTGTTCTGGTGATAGAACAATTGTTATTAATGATCTGTCCAAATCAATGGAACAGACAGTAAAAGCAAAAAACAAAAACCCTAGTAATTATTTCTTCTCCCTCAAGGGAGAAGCAGATGGCAACTTTATGGTAAATGGTATAAATCTTGAAAAAGGCATTGTGGATACCAGTTTTCTCAGTGATTGGTATGCAGATACGCCTACATTTAAATATGAACCAGGCACCGAAAAAAAGGGAAGTTGACAATCAAATATAATTTTTAAACTACGAATAATTCCTGCTCAAAATATACCAGGCAGAGAAATTCCGCCTGGTATATTTTATGTCCCCTCTGATTGAATTGAATAATACTACTTTACTTCTCAAAAACTAAAAAGCCGAATAGATCCTTAGGATCTATTCGGCTTAATTTCTTCCAGTGATTCCACTGGGGATCTTTAAAATCCCAGTAAAGGCGCCTGTGGCAGCGGGTTTTATCAGGACTGTCAGCCGCATTCGTTTCCCAACGCGAACAGGAAGTCCGTTCCGGACATGATAAACGCAACACCACAGGGTTTTCTTGTGCAAAAAATTACAGACCGGGGAAACAAAAAATACCATCTTTGCAAATATTTCAGGCCCTGTAAAACCGTGTATTCACAGACTATATGAAAATACAGATAACAATCGTATTGCTTTTCCTGGCCAGTTCACTCGCAGGGCAGGCTGTAAAAGAAACTATTCCGAAAGTCTATTATTCCGATACGGATACCATCAGATACGAGTACTCATTATATCCTGATACATTCCCCATGGTTATGGTATTGGGGAAAAAGGATACGGTCAACGCCGGTACCGACAATGCCAGGGGGATTGTGCTCACCGCTTTTATCGGGAAAGACACTCTGAGAATCCCCGGTGGTAATTACCCGTATGCAAAAAGAAGCTACGTCACCATTAAAACACCCACCCGCCAGTCAGTGGTTGTGTTTAAATACAACGGCGCCATCTCCAATTTCTCTCAAGCGTATATTGAAAAATACGACGGCAAAACCACTTTTGAGATACCGGAAGTGTATGAACTGGCCAGTATCATCTGGACACTTTCACCCGCAGGACAAAGGGCTACAGACCTGAACAAAAACACAGCATACTATAAAAAGGCGGAACAGTATTTCAAACCTTACCTTGGCCATCCTCTTTTCAAAAAACTTGATTTCACGGAACAGGACTACTTCGGAAAATATTACAGCTTCAGGGAGAATAGTTTTACTTACAAATTCCAGGGCGACAGCATCGTTTCCGAAGGTTCCCGCCATTATGTAACGGGCAACGACTGGGATGGCTTCAGCAGCCTGTTTTCGGAGTTTTTGCCGCTTGTGGAAGACTTTGCCAGGACCAGTAACTTTAGAAAATTTTATACTGACAACCAGGGCTTTTACACGGCTGACATCAGAAGAGTTCAACAGCTTTTACCCGTCAAACATATGTGGGAGTGGCTTGAAAAAGAATTCCCGGGTGAAAAATACAACGCGTACAGGATCGTGTTTTCCCCTTTGACCGGTGGTTCCCACAGCACACAAAAGTATTTTGGGAAAAATGCTAAAACCAAGGCCCGGTATGGAGAAACCGTTATGTTCATTTGTGACGCCAGCCGGTACGATGTGCAGAAAGAAATAACAGAACAGCAAAAAGAAGGCCTGATGTCCGGAGTTGTATTTACTGAAATAGACCACAATTACGTAAACCCTGTTAGTTCAGATTATCAAAAAGAAATAGCTGAAATTTTCGGCAAAAAGGGTTTCTGGGCATCAGAAGAAGATCAATGGTACCGCTCACCGATGGCTGTTTTTAATGAATACATGACGCATGCTGTGTTCTGTATTTGGGTAAATGAGAAGTACAACAGCAAAACAGCCGCATATGTGATCAAAAAACGGGAGGAGCTAAACACCGGCAAACGGAAGTTCTACAAGTTCAGGGAATTTAACCAAGCGTTGTTGAAACTGCGGAAAGAAAATCCCGGCCTGACCATAAAAGGCCTTTATCCCCGGATAATCGAATGGAGTAAAGGGCAGATACGATGAGCACACCAATAGGTAAACTGATGCCGGCGGAGATCACGTTTGCTATTTTATGATATTGTAACTATTTATCAGATACTTTATAACGCTATTCATTTCCTTTTTACTCAATGGGCGTTCATACAAAAGAAACCTTGCTATTTCCCCATCAAAGGATTCCACGCCCGGATGGTTGATAGCATCTCTTTCCTGCCCTATCGATAACTTAGATGAATTGGCGGATGTGTTTACCTTAACTTTTTGCATATAGTTTATTTCATTCCATTCGTTTACCATCAAATAGACATTTGCTGAATCAGTTGCTGCCTCCATTTTACCTATCACCAGGTAGTATTTATTTTCCTGTAAGGGTTCCTGTGAGCAGATAAATGGATTGTTAGCATCCCATCTTCCAAATGTAATCCCATTTCTTGGGCCGGCCCATACGCGATTATCGTCTGTAAATCCTCCCCAAAAACCTTCATACATTCCCCCATTACGCAGGTTGCCAAAAAAAGAATTTACATCCTTTAGTTTGCCTTCTTGTTTATATGGATTTATTACACAAAAGAAAGTATACCCGCTTCCTGTTATCAAATGGTCAAATGCATCCTCATTGGGACACAGTAATTCCTGTTCCCGAAACACCATTGAATTATGACCGTTAATGACAGCCACATTCTCTTTCAGAACCGGGCTCCCTGAACCAGGTATTTTTCTTCCTTCATCTCTTTTTTCAAAGAATTGTGCCTTTGAAAAATTTGCCTGGTTTGCCCATTTTATCACTTTCCCTTCGTTATTGGTAAATACGCCCTTATCCGCATTAAGATCCACTAGCAGGCCTTCCTTTACTGGCAGTTTCTTAAACAACAAGCTTTCGCTGGCTAAGAAAGTTGTGATCAAAAAAATAAATAAGAATTTATCATGCATAAAACCGATGTGTGATTTTTAATCTTAATCCATTGTCCCTGGCATCTCATTCAATACTTACTACTTATAACTATATCAGAAACAAAATCGTTCATCAAGCATGGAAACCGGGACCTGAATTAGACGACCTGAAAGCAAAAATCCATTCGAAAGAAATAACTGATTTTTTGCTTGATACAACTTCGGCCGCTATTTCTGGGAAAATAATTGATATAAAATTCATAGAAGAATATGAGCGCCGAATTATTGCTTTTTTGAAGGATATCGTTTCCATATCTTATACCACAAGAAAGTTATCAGCGGGCACAAAACCGTGAGTCCTACATACGCATGTATTGACTTTCCGGTAAAAGGCTAGAACGTTGAAAATCTCACAGTTGCGGCTGAGTATTCCGTCGCCAAGTACGCTATCGGCTTTGAGAAAACAAAACGCCCCAGAAGAGAAACATATAGTTCCGAAATAGAAAAATTAAGGCTCTTCACCCGATCCCAAATCAACAACCTCGTCAAAAAGGCTAAAACAACTAATAAGTAAGCTGCCTAAGATTACAATTTGTCCATCACCGCTCCGGCACCATCAACAAGCCCCCATCGCCTGACCATAATCCAACAGATCACACTTCAACCCCAGATGGTACTATTTGCAGTTTCATATTAGCGGAGGTTCACAGTGTTCAGAGTTACTGTATATAAATATAGATGGTTGAGAGCAAATAAAGGCATGCAAATGCTATAAAACAAAAAAGCCTCACATTACTGCGAGACTTTTCTCCGTGATTCCGCTGGGACTCGAACCCAGGACCCATACATTAAAAGTGTATTGCTCTACCAACTGAGCTACAGAATCATCGCTATGATGACCATCAAAGCGGGTGCAAAAATAGGAATATTTTTATTCCTTCCAAATTTTTGTAAAAAAAGTTCATAGTAAATGCACGCTGTTGTACTCAACGTGTTTTCAGATTGAATGCAACAATCTCATTGATCAGTTGTGTTCTCCCTTTCTCCGGCCTCTCAAGGAACACCATATGTGTGCCCTCAGGCAAGGTCACAAATTGCTTACGCGGAGAATTCACCAGCTTCTCCTGTAAAGCAGTAAGGTCTTCCGGCCTGCTCCAGGTATCATAAGCACATCTGATAGCCAGCACCGGTACAGAAACATCTTTTGCATGCCACATGCCTTTTCCCTGTGCCGTATAGAAGCTCTCTGCCCTGTAACCACCAGGTACTTCGAGGATACTGTCTTCATTAAAAGACACCGCCGTTCTTGCATAAGCTTTTGCTACGGAGGTATCATACCATTGGGATTTATCTGCTACAGGTATGTAGTTATTCCAGTTCTCTATCAGTTGTGCAGCAGTTGCTCTGCGCAGCACCGATGTGGAAGCATAATTAAACTGTGAGGTATCGGAAGGATTGCGGAATAGTTTGGTGAAGATCCAGGGTGCCTTTACGTTATACAGGCTATTGAGCATAATGAGCGAAGCGGTTTTATAAGGATAGATGCAGGAGTAATAACCCATCCAGCTGCCACCTGTAGCCCAGCCGAACAAGGCTACTTTTTTTCTGCCTGTTTTTTCCCTGATAAAATCCACCACGGCATCAATATCTCTGGATACTTCCGCAGAAGAGGCTGCAATCACCCAGCGTTTGGTAGTGTCATAATCAGGACGGGTAGAATTTTCCCAGCCCCGTGCATCCATAATGAATACATGAAGGCCTGCTTTGGCCAGGTCTTCTGCAAACGATCCTCCGGCTACAGGCAGATCAAATGAAGCGATACCGCCCGCTCCGCCACCATGTAACAAAAGGATAGGAGGTTTACGGCTACGTTTGCGTGTGGCTACTTCCCGGATAGCAATGCGTACGCCGGGATCACTGGCAATCACATAGTCTGATCGCTGAACCGTTTGTGCTATGGCAGTTTGTTGTAATAATACCGGAAGGAGGAGCAAGGTTTTCCACATAATACAAAAATAACGTATTTTACAGTAATCATGAACGATCAACATATCAGACCGGTAGCGGAAACGGATCTTCAGGTATGGATGCAGCTGGAACGGGACACATTTACGGAAACCTTTAAGCCTGTATATTCAACGCAAGACCTGCAAAACTTTCTCCAGGAAAAAAAGAACGACAACACGTTAAAAGCAGAATGGGAACAAAAGGATTCCTTCTTCTACATCCTTTGGGAAGGAAGCACAGCCGCGGGTTTTATTAAACTGAATCTCCACCGTCAGCCGGATAACGGCACTTTGTTACCCACTCCCGTGATGGAGCTGGAAAGGATCTATGTGCGCAGTGAATTCCAAAGTAAAAAGTTCGGCAGGCAACTGATACAGTTTGCTTATGAACAGGCTGCCAGGCATTTCGTGCGTACATTATGGTTAGGTGTATGGGAGCATAATGTAAAGGCCAGGAAATTCTATGAGAAAGAAGGGTTCACTGCCTTCGGGGAACATTCCTTCAAAGTAGGTGAACAGGTAGACCGGGACCTGCTGCTGGCAAAGATCCTCTAGGGCTGGAGAAAAAACTACAACAAATAGAGAAAAAGTGTCTAAAACCGCGTGCTTTTTTGTACGACCTTGGGATCGATAAAGCGCTGCGGCGCTTGTTTTTATTCCACTTATGCAAACGATTGCGAATTACACGTATAAACTGATCTCATGAAAAAGATGGCTTGCCTGCTGACGATGCTCATTACCGTTCAGTCTCTCATGGCACAAAACAACACATCCAATGATGCACGTATGAAATGGTGGAGGGAAGCCCGTTTCGGGATGTTCATTCACTGGGGCGTATATGCTGTTCCGGCCGGTACTTATAAAGGATTTCCCATGGCAAGGGGTGGGGGAGAATGGATCATGAACCGCAGCAAGATCCCTGTGGCAGAATACCAGGCTTACGCAAAACAATTCAATCCCGTTAAATACAATGCAGAAGAATGGGTGAAAATGGCCAAAGATGCAGGCATGAAGTATATCGTGATCACCGCTAAACACCACGATGGTTTTGCCCTCTTCAATTCCAAAGCCAGCAAATGGGATATTACGGATGCCACACCTTATGGAAAAGACCTGCTCACCCCGCTGGTAGCAGCCTGTAAGAAACATGGTATCAAACTGGGCTTCTATTATTCCCAGGCACAGGACTGGAATAATCCCGGTGGCTCCGTTGCCCGTAAAGAAATGCGCGAAGGCTGGCCTAACCCGGATTCTGCTAAAGTAGATGCTTATACAAAAGCGAATAACGGGCATTTTGATCCGGCCCAAATGACGCAGACTTTTGATCAGTATATTGATAATGTAGCCGTACCGCAGGTGAAAGAACTGCTCACTAATTACGGAGAAGTAGCAGTATTGTGGTGGGATACGCCTACTAATATGACAGACGATGCTGCCACAAAATTACAGGCGCAGCTGAAGTTGCAACCCAACATCATCACAAACGACCGCCTTAAACGCCCTAACTTCCAGGGAGATTATAAAACACCGGAACAAAAGATCCCCAATCTGAGTGAACTGGACGGGCGTGATTGGGAAACCTGCATGACCATGAACGGCACCTGGGGATTCAAAAGTTATGATCATAACTGGAAGAGCGTTTCCACGATGGTACGTAACTTGGTAGACATTGCTTCAAAAGGCGGTAACTATTTATTGAATGTTGGGCCTACTGCAGAAGGGGAGTTCCCGGCAGAAAGCATTCAGCGCCTGAAAGGTATCGGCGAATGGATGAAGGTGAACGGCGAAGCTATTTACGGCACAAAAGGCAATCCTTTAAAACCGGTACAATGGGGCCGTATCACCCGGAAGCAAAATACCCTCTACCTCGCTGTGTTTGAATGGCCTGCGAACGGAAAACTGGAGGTACCCGGCCTGAAGAATAAGGTAAAAAACATTAGTGTACTCGGTACAAAAAATACACTCAAATCCAATACCAGCGGGGATAATCTCGTAATTGACCTCAGCGGCAAACCCACGAACGATATTGCCACTGTGATCAAAGTAAAGGTAGACGGAAATTTGTAAAATTTATTGGTTTGTTCGGATATTTGACTTTACTTTGTAATTCAAAGTGAAAAAGAGGGAGTAAAATCCCTTCTTTTTTACCTTTATACTTTGAAATACAAAGTGCTTTTAAATTATCTTTATGCAAACTGTAAAAGACAAATTACTGAACTACAGGTATATAACCCTGCTTCCCTTTTTAATGCTTAATTTCATCGTTTACGCCATTGGTAATACTTATTCGGAGAATGAGGACCTCATGATGCGTTTGTTTTTCATCCATTACATCTGTGCGGTAGTAGCCTTTATAGTGAGGGCCTTTATGAAAAAGGAAGAACGTAAGGGAACCATGACGCCGATACTTTTGCTCTTCCTCATCAGCGCATACAGTCTTAACAGGGTTATGAATATTTTCCATGAGAATACACCCTGGTTCAGTGCCGTATTGATCATTACCAGTATCAACCTGCTTTTATTCCATTTTTATGAGAATGTGCCCAGGGTTATTCGTGCCATCATGTGTTTTGTACTGGGCGTCAATATTGTTGCCATGATATACCTGGCCTGCTACCTGGTACCTGTTTATGGTATTGCCTTTCCGGCTATACTGGCACTGGGAATTTCCATCCATACTTTTATTCCTTTATTCCTGCTCATCCATATCTGGCACCTGTTTTACACGCATATCCGGTTCGATTTCAAGGCCGGTATGTGGAGTGTGCTTTCCGGGTTTACTTTTTGCATTATTGTGATCGCGGTGTTCACCATGGCCATGAACAATGAAGTGAAACAATTGAACCGTATTTATAACAGGACCAGTGCAGAGGGTATCAGTGCTTTACCACCATGGGCAGAAGCAGCAAAGAAAATGGATGGTAACTGGATAGAAGACCGGGTATTGAAAGCTGATTTCATTTACATTCTGCCCCGGTGGTTTGACTGGAACCTGTTTACGATGCCTTCCCGCAATTTTAATGATTCCCGTTTGCATGACCCATTGGTGGTGATGGCATCCGGATTCATTCCAAAGATAGTAGCGTCCAATGAAGAGCGTATTAAGATACTGGAAACGTTGTTTGATGCCCGTCATGAAGCACAGGAGCGGCTTTGGTCCGGCGAAGATCTTTACACGGATTATGTGAACACTAAAGTGCGGATCTGGCCAAAGCTGCACCTTGCTTATACGGAAAAGGTGATCACGGTGGTGAATCCAGGCAGGGAAAGATGGGGAGGTGAGAAAGAAGGCATTTATACATTCCATTTGCCGGAAGGTGCTGTAGTAACGGCCCTTTCCTTATGGGTCAATGGAAAAGAAGAAAAAGGCATCCTTACCACAAAACATAAAGCAGATACAGCTTACCGGGAAATAGTGGGAGTGGAGCAGCGAGACCCCTCTGTAGTACGCTGGCAGGAAGGAAATACCGTAAGTGTAAGGGTTTTCCCTGTGCTTTCAAATGGCTCCCGGCAGTTTAAGATCGGATTTACGGCACCATTAAAAGTAAACGGGGATAAACTGGTATATGAAAATGTTTATTTCGATGGCCCCACCGCTAAAAGTGCTGCAGAAGACCGCAATATAGAATTTGTTACAGAACCTGTAAAGCCTGATCAGCCCCTTAATTATGAAGGCAATTACAAGGCTGAATGGAAATTGACGTTTAAAAACGAAAATATCCAGTCAAATACTTTCGCCTTTAACGGGAAGGGCTATACTATTACGCCTTATGTTCCCGAGCGCGATCCCGTACAAACCGATGCCATTTACCTGGATGTGAACGAAGCATGGTCAGAAAAAGAATTACAGGAAGTGTTGCTGCTTGTTGGCAAAACACCGGTGTATATATGGTCAGGTGAAAAAATGGTGCCGGCTACTAAAGAAGTATTAAAAAGCGCGTTGAAACAGCGTTTCAGTCTCTTCCCGGTGTATAAGATAAAAGATCCCGCCAGCGCTTTGCTTATCACTAAAAGCACAATTGTTTCTCCCACACTGGACGACCTGGAAGGAAGCAGATTCAAAACAGAATTATCTGCCTACCTCTCACAGGAAGCACAGCCAAAGATCAGGCTGCTGGACCTGGGCACACAATTATCTCCTTATTTGAAATCCCTCAAAGAGTTCCGTGTATTCCGCTATGAGAAAGGCGGCCTGCTTTTACTGAAGATCTTAATGGATACCAAAACTTTTGCCAGCGATACCGAATCAGATAATAAAGTGGTGATTGACGAAGCGAACATTACCATAGAGCAAAAGGCAGACAGTATCACAACAGGCGATGCGCCGGATCACCTGATGCGTCTCTTTGCTTACAACCACATCCTGCAAAAAGCCGGAAAGGGCCTGCTCACCGGAAAGGAAGGGCAGGACAGCCTGATACCCATTGCACAGGAAGCTTACGTGGTTTCTCCCATCAGTAGTTTAATTGTGCTGGAATCGCAGGCGGATTACGATAGGTTCAATATCAAAGACAGTGATAACAGCCTGAAGAATGCTTCCCTGAAATCTAACGGCGCAGTGCCTGAACCGCACGAATGGGCCCTCATCATACTTGTTCTACTCACCTTCACCTATGTTAAACTCCGCCCGAAATGGATCAAAGTAAACGTTTGATCCCCGCCATTCTGGGTGCCGGACTGATCGCAGGCATATACGTTCTCATTGTGCAGTATGCATTGAAGGACTATATTGCCTGGCGGTCTCCCGGATTCCTGCTGGGATTGATAGCCATCCCTGTTGCATTGCACAGGGACCCGCTGCAAAAGAAAAGCCTGCGTTTTTATTATACGGCATTGGTATTTTGCATACTCGGATGGATCCTGCCGGTGAAAACCCTGCTCTATGCCTCCGTAGTATTAGCCCTCTGTTTTCTCATAGATAACATATTGGGGAAGATCAACCTGCTGCCTGTATTGGCCATGGCATTGATGGCCCCCATTTGTGATTATATCACCAATATCTTCACTTTCCCCATACGCCTGCAATTAACAGCATGGGCCGGCGCTTTGCTGCAAATGATCGGGGTGGCTGCTAACGTGGAAGGCAACACTATTTTCTTCGGAGGTAATGAATTCTCTGTAGATGCTGCATGTATGGGTTTGAATATGCTGGTCACCTCCATGCTTTGTGGTATAATGATCCTGGGATTCTACCAGAAGAAAATGGGCCTTCACCTTTCTTTTATAAAAGTAAGCGGCTTAATGGGCATCATAGCCCTGCTGAATATCATCGCCAACCTGTTCCGCATGATCCTGCTGGTGGTACTGGTGATCCTGCCGGAAGATCCGATGCATGGCTTCACGGGCATTATCTGCCTGGCGGTATATGTGATCTTACCACTGGTTTGGCTGATCCCCTGGGTGGTAAAACGTTCAGGTAAAACCAAAACAGCCACTGTTCCTGTATACACTGTGAATTCATTACAGGTGATCATGGCACATGTTTGCCTGGCTGCCTGCGTGGGAATGGTAGCCTGGAAAACCATGCTGCCGGGTGTGAACCAGGTGATCCCGGCAAACCTTCCACCGGTAGAAGGTTTCAAGGTAACCGCTATGAGAGACAATGTGGTGAAAGTGGAGAATGATACTGCATTGATCTATGTAAAAACGATCCCCGGTTTTTATTACAGCGATCATCATCCCACTATATGCTGGCGAGGCAGTGGTTTTGAATTCAAACATATCAGGGAAGAAATAATAGCCGGTAAAACCGTGTCTACCAGCATCCTGCAAAAAGGAACGCAGCAATTATACACTGCCTGGTGGTATGATAATGGTACCAGACAAACCGGCTCTCAATTAAACTGGCGCTGGGATGCTTTGCGAAGCGGTACCCGCTATGCTATTGTGAACGTTAGCACGCAGGACAGGAAAACGCTGGAAAAAGAAGTAGCCAGGCTCTTAAGGCCGGAAGAAAATATAGTTACTGCATTGCAGCATTAGGGTCTTGTTTAAACATTTTGGATAACAGGGCATACAGCTCCGGGTGGTGTTCCTTCATCGTATCCGGCTTTACGAAGAAATATTCGCTCACTACCGCCAGGAATTCACTCTGGTTCATCGCCGCATAAGGATTGATATCGGACTCTCCGGTTTCAATCCTTTTGATCTCTTCATGCATCACTTTCAGCCAGGGAATGCTGTAACTGTTCCGCAATAGGGATTCAGGCATGCCATCCACAGCCCCGTCTGTTTTATCTACCAGGTGAACGAATTCATGAATAGCGGTATTACTCTTGCCGTTATGCTCTGAAAACCCATGCCGGAGGGCAGATTGGGAGAGGAGCATTTGTCCGTTCAAAGGCCCGCTGCCCACCATGCCCAGGATATTCCTTCTATCCCCTTCAAACTGGTATTTTTCATCAAAAGTATCCGGGTACAGGATAACATTAGTGAGATTACGATAACGCCATCCCGGGAAGGAAAAGATAGGGATCACTGCACTGGCCGCTATCAGCACCTTATCTAGTATTTCTACTTTTGCCCCTACACCTTCAATGGTCACACTGTCCATGAATTCACTTACTTCTTTTACAAAGCGGGGTTTGTCTTCCGCTCTCAGCTGCTGATAGTAGCTGACATTGCTTTCCAATATGCCCGTGATTGTGGCCTGATGTTTGGATTGGGTCTTTGGTTTACGGTAAAACCACCAGAAAAGCAGCGCAAAAATAGCGATAGGTATTACGAATGCCATAGATCAAATGTCAACCTTTTTTGCGATATATTGTTTATCTTCCTGAACCATCAATTATTAGCCCATGCCCCGCTGGTTACGCATCTTACTAATTTCTACAGGCAGCCTCATAGGGCTGATCATTATACTATGGCTTATCCTGGCGCTGGTGATCCGGAATAATAAACAGGCCATCCTTGCAGAAATTTCCAGCCAGCTGAGCAGCCGGATCAATGGTACGCTGGTGATCCGGGATATGGACCCTTCGCTGATCCGCAGTTTCCCGAATATATCTATCACATTAAAAGATGTGTCTCTGAAAGATAGTTTATTCGATCAGCATAAACGCCCACTGCTGGCCATAAAGGAAGTGTACGTGAAAGTGAATACTGCGGCCATCCTGCACAAGGAGGTAAGTATCAAAGAAGTGAAACTGAAAGATGGCAATATCAGCATCTATACAGATAGTACAGGTTATTCCAATACCTATCTCTTTAAAGGAGATTCTACCCAAAAGAAAACAGGCAAACAACCTACTTTCAGGTATTTTAGTATGGAGAACATTCAATTCTCCATGGAAAACCAGCAGAAGCTAAAACACTTCCGTTTCGACATCCGGTCGCTCAATGGTGAGATAGATTACCAAAGCAGTGGCTGGACCTGTAATCTGAATACGGACCTGCATATACGGAACCTGGAGTTCAACACCACCAAGGGCAGTTTTGCACAGAACAAAGTGCTGCAAAGCGATCTCACCCTGGAATACATCACTGCTTCCAAAACATTACGTATTCCGCCTCAATTCCTTCAATTCGACAAACAGCCTGTTTCTTTCAGAGGTGAATTCAATTTCAGCCAGCAACCTGCCGCATTTACACTGGAAATAAAAGCAGACCAGATCCCTTTCCGCCAGGCGGCCTCCTTACTAACGCCGGCTCTTTCCCACAAAATGGATAGCATCGATTTCGGGAAACCAATTGATGTACATGCAGATATCAGGGGGCATATGAAATTCAGGGATACGCCATACGTAAGGGTTACATGGGATGTGAAAGATAATATCCTCACCGCAAAAGCCGTTACTTTAGAACGCTGCAGCTTCAAAGGTGCGTTCCTCAATGAGGTGGAGATTGGAAAGGGGCACAACGATGCCAACTCCAGGCTCAGCCTGTTTAATTTCAAAGGGGAGTACGACAGCATCCCTGTTACTTCAGATACACTGAGGATCATCAATCTCAAAAACCCGGTACTCACAGGTCGTTTTAAATCCAAATTCCCGCTTACCCGGCTTACACATATCGTTGGTGCCCATCTTTTCGAATTCACAAAAGGAGAAGCGGAAGTGGATCTCGAATATGCCGGCACCTGGAACCCGAAAGACACAGTTGCCGGATTCGTAAACGGTATCATCCAGATCAAAGATGGAGCGTTTACCTACGTGCCCCGTAACCAAACCTTCCAGCAATGCCTGGCCACGCTTGACTTTACCGGACAGGATCTCTATTTCCGCAACATCCGTTTGCAAAGCGGCAGCAGTGCTGTAACAATGGAAGGGAATATCCGAAACATCCTCAATTTCTATTTTGCCGCGCCGGAGAAAATAACGCTGAACTGGTCTATTCACAGCTCCATGATCAACCTGAATGAATTCCAGTCTTTCTTTGGTAAACGCCGTAAACATGTGTCTAAAAAGCATCCCGTGCATCATGCCAAACCGCGGATCATGAAACAACTGGATGTGGTGCTGGAGGCCTGCAGCGTAAACATGAATGTGGCGCTGGAAAAAGTAAAATACCGCCAGTTCACTGCGAGCAATGTGAAAGCCGCTATTCAACTCAGCCAAACAGGGGTTAAGCTGGATAATGCCGTGTTACAGGCAGCAGGAGGGCAGATCAATTTCAACGGCACCATCTCCAATGCCAGCAATGGCAACGATCGCTTTACGATAGATGCAAGAGTGAACAAAGTACAGGTAGATCAACTCTTCCATGCCTTTGAGAACTTTGGGCAGGATGGTATACAGGCAAAGAACCTGAAAGGTGTATTTTCTGCTACTGCGAAAGTAGCAGGAGGGATGAAGGAAGATGTAACCATTAAACCGCACACCATGTTCGGCTCTGTAACCTTTGACCTGAATAAAGGTGCCCTGGTAGGTTTTGAGCCGCTGGAGAAATTGGGGAAATTCATTTTCCGGAAACGGGATATGTCCAACATCACTTTTGAGAACATGCACAATACCCTTGATATAAAAGGCAATAAGATAGTGATCCATCCCATGGTGATCGCTTCCAGTGTACTGAATATACAGCTGGAAGGAATCTACGGCATGCCTAAAGGAACGGATATACAGATGAAAGTGCCGCTCCGTAACCCTAAAAATGATGATCTGTCCGGCGATGCAGTTGAACTGACTAAAAAGCAGAAAAAAGGTATTGTTGTTAACCTGCGGGCGGTGGATGGAGAAGATGGGAAGGTGAAATTTAAACTAGGGAAGGGGAAGGACGATGATTAACCCCATATTGAGCAAATAACTACCCAAACAAATCAGAAAAACCCGCGCTGGCCGTATCGGACTCCTTTTTGCTGCATATCCTGTAAAACAATGAATTATGGAACAGCAATCTCTGAAAGGTAAAAAAGTGGCCGTCCTCGTAGCAGATGGATTTGAAGAATCAGAATTCACCGTTCCGGTGGAAGCCTTGCAGAATGCAGGTGCTGAAATAGAAGTGGTGTCCCTGAAATCAGGCAATGTGAAAGCCTGGGCTGAAAAGGAATGGGGCGATGAATACCGCGTGGATAAAACAGTAGACAAAGTTTCCTCTGAAGATTATGATGCGCTGGTACTTCCCGGAGGTGTGATGAATCCAGACCTGTTACGGGTGAACAAAGATGCCGTAACATTTGTGAGCGGCTTTACCGAAGAAAAGAAACCCATTGCGGCTATCTGCCACGGCCCGTGGACATTAATAGAAACAGGCGCGCTGCAGGGCCGTACGGTTACTTCCTATCCATCCATTAAAACAGATCTTATCAATGCCGGTGCAAACTGGGAAGATAAGGAAGTGGTAGTGGATATGGGCCTTGTAACCAGCCGCAGTCCGAAAGACCTGAAAGCTTTCTGTGAAAAGATGATTGAAGAAATTGCCGAAGGGCAGCATCTGGCCAGATCCCGCGGTGTTCACTCACTGGGGTAATGCTGGTCTGCTGATACGATAAGAAGTTGTGCTGATAGCGTTTAAAAATGCTATCAGCGCATCTTTATCGTGTTGTGTGAGCCCTAACGGCCGTAGGATAGAGCTGGTTACCGGATACAATGGATCCGCTTCTTCTTCCGGTGTTTTCTTTCTCCTTGGATGCCCGCCACCGGCATTGTATATATTGATGACGCCTTCCAGGTTGTCGAATAACCCTACGTGCATATAAGGCCTTGTGATCACGATGTCTCTTAATCCGGGCGTCTTAAACTTGCCTACATCTTTTGGATCCTTTGTTACATTATATAAGCCCAGATCTTCATACTTACGTTTGTAATAAGTAAGCCCGATATTATGGAACTGGTTGTCCGTAAACAATGGGCCGTTATGGCAGTTCATGCAACGTGCCTTTGTACGGAAGATGTGCAGTCCTTCAATCTCCTGATCTGTTAACGCTTTTTCCCTGCCCTGTAAAAACGCATCGAATTTGGAGGCCCTGCTGATGATAGTCCTTTGGAAAGTAGCAAGGGCTTCTGCTATCTGGGCTTCCGTTATCTTCTTAGACTTAAATAGTTTTTGGAACTCGCTCTTGTAGCCGGGAATAGCAGATAATTTAGCGGGTAGTTTATCAATCCCCTGGTGCATCTCCACCTCGTTGCCGATGGGGTTCAATGCCTGTTCTTCCAATGTTTTCACCCGTCCGTCCCAGAAAAGAGGCTGTGTTGCCCATACGTTTAGTAAGGAGGGCACATTGCGGTTACCTGTCAGGTGATCATGACCCACAGCAGTAGAACGTCCGTTCGTCCAGCCCAGTTCGGGCTCGTGGCAGCTGCCGCAGGAGATCTGGTTGGAGCCTGAAAGGCGGGGATCGAAAAAAAGCTGTTTACCCAATTCCACCATTTCCTTCAGGCTATCTGTACCAATAGGGGAGTTAGGGCGTAAACCCAGTTCCTTCCATTGAATATTACTGTCTATATCCGGTTTAGGCCATTGAGCAATCGGCCTGGTGTAGAGGGAGCGGAGGCTGTCTGCGTAATTAGCGGGAACAGGTTGCGTTTGCCAGCTGCTGAGACTGCCTGCAATAGCGATAAGACTAATGGTAATAGTGATATAGACCTGTTTCCTGTTTAACATGATGGCTTCCCTCCTTAAAATAATTGCCAAAGTTACGACCGTATCTCCCGAATTCATCCTCCCTGCTGAAATTTTTCCCGATTTGATTAACGATTCCCGATCCGTTAGGCGAATTTTGCAGTTCTGATAAATTATTGCCGTTAGATGATGAGGATGAACGTAGGAAACTTTCTGCTTATTGTATGTATGCTATCCCTTTGCCTTCCTGTACTTGCACAAACTGAGCATCAGGAGATATTCATTACAGGTAAAGTGGTAGACGAGCATCAGAAGCCAATTGCTTTTGCCACAGTACGTTTGAGCGAAACAATTGCTGGTGCGAATACAGATGCCAATGGTAATTTCAGATTCCCTGTCCCAAAAGGAAAATTCTCTTCTTTACGCCTTTCTGTAAGTTTTGTTGGAAAAAAGACGGTTGAAAAGCTGCTTCAGGCGGCTGAATTTGCTGTTCCGCAGGTGATTTCGATGAAGGACCTGAGTCTGACGCTGGAAGATGTGCAGGTTACGGCAGTGCGGAAGGGAACCAACTCTAATTCTTCTATTCTGTTTGATCTTGAAGCTATTGAGCAGTCGCAGGCATTCAGCCTTGCCGATATCATGAATAACTTACCGGGAAAACTGAGTTTAGCGCCGCAGTTGCAGACCGTGCAGACAGTTACCATGAGAAGTAATGCTCAAGGCATTAATGCAATTAATAATGCGTTTGGGGTGGCCATCTATGTGGATGGGATCAGGGTGAATAATGAAACGAACATGCAGAACCGGAGTGTATCTCAACGGGGCATAGGCGGTTCACTTATTACTGCGCCGGACGCCAATACAGGTGGCGGAGGCCAGATAGATGCAGCATTTACAGGCCTGGACTTACGGGATATTGCCATTGAAAACATAGAAAGGATTGAAGTGGCACAGGGCGTTGTTTCTGCTAAATATGGAGAATTGACGAGCGGTGCTATTTTTATTGAGCAAAAAACCGGCAGAACACCGCTTACCTTCAATTTGAATATCAATGGAGGATCTACACAGACTTCTCTCACTAAAGGTTTTAACCTCGGTAAAAAATGGGGCGCATTGAATGTTACGGCAGGATTCCTGAATAGTAACAATGACCCGCGCGATAAAGTAAAGAACTATAACCGGATCAATACGTCTGTGATGTGGACGAACTACCTGACAAAAAAACTAAAGAACTCCTTACAGGTAAGTTATGACCGGAAGCTGGATGACAGAAAGCTGGATCCGGACGATGATAATGAGGAGATGGCTTATGCTAAAAGCTATAATGTAAGTATTTCCAACCGGATGTTGCTCCAGGTTAACAATGAATTGATAAGAAGCGTTGGTTTAAATCTGGGATTCACGAAGGGGAAACAGGATACATATAAACAATTTTTATTGAACCGTGCCCCGCAGCCTATTGCAATGAAGGATACTACTGGCATCTATGAAGGATATTTCATTGCGGGTAACTATGTAGCAGAAGAACAGATAATCGGTGAACCGCTATCATTGAATGGATCATTGGATGTGACATCAGCTACTTATTTTACTGGAAACATAGTCCACAATATCAATTTGGGTGTTACATTTTCTTTGTCCGGTAATCGTGGCGAAGGGGTCCTCCTCGATCCCAACAGACCACGGTGGGGAATTCAAAATGACCAGACCGCCCGGCCCTATAATTATAATTCACTGCCGGATATGATCAACACCGGCTTTTACCTTCAGGATAATATACAAGGAAATCTCTTTGACCGCCCATACAGGATCGGGTTAGGAGTAAGGTATGATATTCAGAACAGTGTGGGAACTATACAACCCAGGATCAACCTTAGTTATTCCCTTACACCATCTCTGGAGTTGAGCGCAGGTTTCGGTGTATCCACAAAAGCACCTTCCATGGCACACCGCTATCCGGCGCCCACCTGGCTCGATATTCCTATACTGAACCTCGTTAAAATTCCGCTGGATTCAAGCCTTTATCTGGTGTACACCCGTAAAGTACTGGCGGATAACAGTTATCTGAAAGCTTCAAAGGCTACTCAATTGGAAGGAGGTATCCGTTACACAGACAGGTGGTTCAATACATCTGCATTTGCATATGCCAAATGGAACACCAATGGCTTTAATAGTTCGGAAACATTTAATGAAGTAACCATCCCCGCCTATGGCTATGTAGATGTTCAGGGTGGAAAGCCCCGTTACTTTCAAACAGGCGATTCTCTCAGGTATAATACGCTGGGGAATTACAGGATCACCAATGGCCTGTATACTGCGGATTATGGACTGGAGTGGATGTTACAGACAAAAGACATCAGGGCTATCCGCACAAGCTTTTCACTTAGTACGGCATTTTCTTATAGCCAGTTTGATGACAGGGGAGATAACCGCACGGTATCAGTGGATAAAACCATTATTGAGGCAGGGAAACCAGCCTGGTATGGTGTTTACCCGGCTGAAAAGAGAAGAAGCTGGTCTTTGCTTTCAAAAGTATCCACTTCTACCCATATTCCTAAGCTTGGCTTTATCGTTAGATTTACTGCGGATATCCACTGGATAGAAACAACTGATCTTCCAGGCAAGAACAATATACCCATCGGGTACCTCGATGAGCACCTGATTTATCATCCTATTAAAAACTTCGATGTAAACGATCCAGACCTGGGGTATCTAAAACTGGTGGCAGACAATGCTTCCTATACAACACTTCCTTTCCCTTACGCTAATATCAATATGCAGGTGGCCAAAGAGATCAGGAAAAACCTGAGACTGTCTATCAGCGCTTACAATATATTCAATATCCGTCCGCAATATTATAACGAAGTAACAAGGAGCAGAACTGTATTTAATTCTCCGTTGAGTCTTTCGGCAGGACTGACTGTTAAACTATAATAAAAATTGATCAACATGAGAAAGTTATTTAATGGTGTATTCATCGCCGCATTGTCCCTGGCCGTAGCTTGTAAAAAAGACACGCCTGTAGCACAACCGGTAACACTCACTGTGAAAGTTTCTTACAATACAGAAGATAAAGCACTGAACCTTCCTGTAGAAAAAAGCAAGGTGACAATTTCCAATAATACCAATGGGCAAACATATAATGCTGAGACCAATGCACAGGGAGAAGCAGTGTTTCAAAGTATAGCGCCAGGTAATTACAGTGCAACTGTTACATTGTCTTTCACCGCCGCAAATTATACACAGATCACCGGCATCCCTGTTACACAGGATGTGCAGTTTAATTCTTCCAAAACTGGTACTGCCATTACACAGAACACTTCTTTCGAGATGGTGCTTTCATCCGGAAGGATCGGTAACCTGGTGATCAAACAACTCTACTATGCCGGTTCTCATACATCCAGGGGCGCCAGTTTCCGGGACCAATTCGTGGAGATCTATAATAATTCGAATGAGGTGATCTATATGGATAGCCTTTATATCGGCAATGGACAGGCAAATAATACAAAGCTATCTGCCGGCGGTGTTCCTTTCGATTGGAGCAAATCAATAGACATGCCCACCAATATTGGTAATCCTACAAAGGATTATGTGTATGCCCGTTATCTATTCATGATCCCTGGTACCGGCAAGCAATACCCGCTAAATCCGGGAGAAAGTATGGTATTGGCACAGACGGGTATTAACCATGGTCAGATCTATAATGACCAGAATGGTGATCAGATCAGCATTATTGATCCCACCTTAACCGTAGATCTTAGTAATGCTGCATTCGAAACCAATCTTGTCGAATATAACCGGGCACAGGCAACAGACCCAACGAAATTCAAGCCTTACAGATATGACCTGGACAATCCCGCTGTTAAGAATATGGAGGTAGTATATGCCGGTACTTATAATGATTGGGTGTTTGATGCTACCGGAAGGGAAGACCTGTTCATCTTCAAAACAAATGAAGATCCAAGGAAATGGAAATCTTATCCTGATCCGGAAGTTTTGCCCGGTGATCTCAAACCTGATACTAAACATTTCCCCCAGATACCAGCCAGGTATATCCTGGATGCAATGGAAATAATTCATGCTGTTCCTGCCAGCAGAATACCTAAAAGATTACAGGATGCATTGGATGCAGCAGGTGTTTCTGTAACCGGCGGCCAGTATTCATCGCAGTCATTAGTGAGAAAAACGCTGAAAACGGTGAATGGCAGACGGATATTACAGGATACCAATAATTCCGCGAACGACTTTGTTACCAAAACCAAAGCAGACCCTTCCAGAACTGCTGCTTCTTTTGAGCCTTAGAATTATTACATGAAAAGAGTGTTGATCTTGTGTTTGTCTTTATTGTCCGCCACTGCTTTCGCACAAACTGCGAAAGTGGCGGACAGTATTTATTTTTTTAAGCAAAGCCGCCAGGACATAACCTATCGCTTCAGGAATGCCTCTCAGTTGGTAGCGGACACATTTCTGCAAAAAACGGGCAGGCTGGATGTTTCCTATAGTCAGACACAAGGTGGCTTTCATCTCTCGCAGGAGCCATATAAAACACAAATAGCTGAATTGTACACAGAAGGTATTGCAACACTTGGCCGAATTAAAGTAAGTGGGCAATTCCGTTTTAATAAAGTATGGGAAGACAGTCTGGCAAATAACCTCAGCGGAGAAGTGAATCCCATCTCTCCATATTTCTATTTTGCCACTAAAGCAGGCAGGTATGAAAGGCAGAACTACAATGGTATTGCAACAGTAGCTTATGCTTTATTGAAAGATCAGCTCTATCTGTCTGGCGGTTTTGAGTATGATCATCACTGGACAACCGGATCCGTAGACCCACGGGCAGAGGTACAGCGTTTTAAATTATTGGTGAAGCCCGGAATCACTTACAAGTACAGGAAACATGTGATCGGTGCTGAAGGGATAATTGGATATGGGAATGAGAGCAGCAGCATTATCTATAAAAACATGAATTTTGGATTGAGTCTCTTATATCCTGACAGGATTTATTATCTGAACCATGCTTATGGATATATAGGAATGAAAGATGAGGCTATATATCAACGGCTTAGAAACTATAAAGGAGGTAGCCTCAGTTATTATACTACAGTTGGAAACTGGCGGGTTCGCGCGCTTCTTTCATATGAGATAGAGAAGGAAAGGAATACCCGTGAGAGACGTGCAAAATCAAGATTAGATATATATAGCCGCTGGGACATTGATACCTGGTCTGGTGAACTCCAGCTACAACGCAACACAGCGCGGTCAAACCAACAATTCAACGTCTTCGCCAGGATCAGGGATGGAAAAGATTTCGATAGTGTGTTTGCCGCCAACAACTATCAATACCAACAGCAACAGGCTGGTTTTTCCTACCTGCACCAATCTGTAAAAAGAGCCCATTTCCAACCGGAATGGGGCGTCCACGCTAATTTCGACAGAAGCAGCCGCATAGACGTAGTACAGGCCCACACCGCAGAATACACCCAGGTTAACGCAGGCCTCACAGCAAATGGCTACTGGAACTTCAAAAACGGAGACCGTTTCTCAGCTGGCATAACTCCCTCACTCCGCATCCCGCTGGAAAGCACAATAACAGTTCCGCCAACACAGGAAAACATCTTCACAAGGGCAATAGCTTACCCTGATTATTATTACTGGTCATCCACAGCATTCAGGATAAATACATCCTTCCGCTATATCAGCTCCAAAACTCTCAAAGAAATGCCGGTAGGCTTCTTTGTAAACGTTGGTTATACCCAACGATTAAATGAGGACGCTGCCCAATACCCCGCGATGACCAAACCTGACAAGATGCAGTGGACCACCAATCTGGGATTCACACTGTATCTTTAGTGTGTACTTTCCTACACAGACCGTATTCAGGCTACAAATACTAACTAGCTGTAAATCAATGTATTTGAAAATCAGCAAGGTTTTAGTGTGAAATAACACAAAACTAGTATTATGGAGCACGACATCCACCACCCACGCCCCGAATCGTTGTACGACAGTTCAACGGTGATCAATGTAAGTAAAACAGGAAGAATTATCTCCGCAGGAACAGGGGCAGCCTTATTATACCTGGCCTGTGCTGATTTTTCCAAATCGCCGATGAAAAGCATTTACAAAATGCTGGCAGGAGGCTACCTTCTTTACAGGGGTATTTCCGGCAATTGTCCCATTTCTGCGATGGTTGAAGATAACCTCAACCCGCAGCATGCACGTGCCGTTAACATCCGTACAAAATACATCGTTAACCGCTCGCGCAGTGAAGTATACGCTTACTGGCGCCAATTGGATCATCTGCCTGCTTTTATGGCCCACCTGCATGATGTAGAAGTGATAGACGAAAAACATTCCCACTGGACCGTGAGACTCACCGGTGGTCTTGAACTGGAATGGGATGCTGAAATTGTGGAAGAACAGGAAAATGAGATATTGGCCTGGCGTTCCACAGAAGGTGCTGCTGTTTCCAATGCCGGTAAGATCATGTTCCGTGATGCGCCAGATGGCGGAACGGAATTACATGTGACCATCAGTTACAGGCCACCGGCAGGTTACGCAGGAGCGGGGCTGGCCAGGTTGCTGAATCCTGCTTTTGCCGCTATGGTGAAGAATGATATAAGGAATTTCAAAAATTATGTAGAAGGTAAAAGAGTAGATAGCTAATTCTCAACCATACTCCTTGAAATTAAACAGTCCACCGATATATTAATTGGTGGACTGTTTATATTATCGGGATTTTTAATCACCTTTTTTTTGATTTTAAGGCTCTTTCTTTAATAAATTATTAAAGAGGGAGAGAAATAGCTATGGCAATAACCCGCATCCTCCCAAAGGCTGATTTCTACAAAAAATACCTCCAATAGAAAAAGGTTCCGCATCACACGGAACCTTTTTAATTTCATTCATTTTTACGGGCGGGGATCTACTTCATCGTCCTCTTCTTCTTCCTCCTCATCCTCCAATTCATCTTCCAGTTCTTCTTCATCCTCCTCAATGTCATCTTCATCTTCGTCTTCGTCCTCCTCCTCATCCGGGCCGGGAACATCCTCTATACTATCCCGCACTGCACCGGCAAAGTCGTTTTCCTCGAGGTCTTCATCCTCCGCCTCCTGTACTTCCTGTTCCTGTTTCTCTTCGGACAGATCCTCATAATCAACAAATTCCTCCTGTGGAAGCTGTGGTGTTATTTTTTTAGGCGATTGCATAAATAGAAATTTTAGGATGAACAGATTTGTTTCTACTGATTATGCAGCAAAATCTGCACCACCGGAAAAACGGGTAATTCTTTACTCACCCTGCGCACATACCTTGCGTACGAAATACTATATTTGCGATTATGTACGCCATCGTAGACATCGAAACCACGGGAGGCCATGCCAGCGCCGGAAGCATCACGGAAATAGCCATTTTTATTCATGACGGGATGCAGATCGTACAGCAGTACGAAACACTGGTGAACCCCGGCATGCCTATTCCCCGCTATATCCAGGCCCTGACCGGTATCACAAACGAAATGGTAGCTGATGCACCTCCTTTTGAAGAGGTGGCACAGCAGGTTTTTACCTTACTCCAGGGCCAGATCTTCATCGCCCACAACGTTAATTTCGATTATTCTTTCCTCAAACACCAGCTGGATGCAGCCGGATATAAACTGCAAAGCCGCAAACTCTGCACTGTACGCCTGAGCCGTAAGGTTTTCCCCGGATTTCCCTCCTACAGCCTCGGGAATTTATGCCGGTCGCTGAATATCAATATCCAGCAGCGCCACCGTGCCACAGGAGACGCCCTGGCCACCGTACAGCTATTTGAAAGGATCCTGGCGTCAGATAAAGAAGGTGCTATCGCAGCGGCTTTAAATGTCCGTTCCAAAGAGCAATGGCTGCCCCTGCATTTACCCCTGGAACAGGTGGCTAACCTACCCATGTCTCCCGGGGTGTACTACTTCCATAACGAAAAGGGGAAAGTGGTATATGTGGGAAAGGCGAGGAATATAAAGAAACGGGTAACCAGTCATTTTACAGGCAATAGCTCCGGCCGGAGAAAGCAGGAATTCATCCGGAATATACACGGTATCTCCTTTGAAAAAACGGGTACCGAGCTGATGGCTTTCATCCTGGAATCTGTTGAGATCCGCCGTTTATGGCCGGCTTATAACAATGCGCAAAAAAGAATTGAATCCAAATTCGGTTTTTATGTTTTTGAAGACCAGGGTGGTTACCTGCGGCTGGCTATTGAAAAACGAAGGAAATATTCCACGCCGGTATATACTTTTAACCTGCTTACAGACGGGCATCAGCGCATGCGGGAACTGGTACGTGAATTCAAGCTCTGCCCGAAACTCTGTTTCCTGCAAACAGATAACGATACCTGTGTAGGGGTAACGGAAAAATCCTGCAAAGGAGCCTGTGATAAGAAAGAAAAACCTGCTAAATATAATCAGCGTGTAGCAGCAGCGATTGAACACCTGAGATCAGAACAACCTTCTTTTGTGATTGTGGACAGTGGAAGGGAAGCAACGGAACGCAGTTGCATCCTCATGGAGAAAGGAAA
Source organism: Chitinophaga niabensis (assembly GCF_039545795.1). NCBI lineage: Bacteria > Pseudomonadati > Bacteroidota > Chitinophagia > Chitinophagales > Chitinophagaceae > Chitinophaga > Chitinophaga niabensis. The sequence continues at coordinate 2,597,206 of NZ_CP154260.1, forward strand.
GTTCTATGGTATGGGATATGTTCCGCGGGATGTAGCCGTTACAGACAATAATATGTTGAAGGACTGGCTGACACAGTATCCTGAAAATGAGTTCATCCTCAATCTGCTGCGCCAGCACTCCAATGCGCGTAAAGCCGTGTAGCATGATATCCACAAAGCCACTTATGCAAACCAGGCACGCCCGTTAAAACAACTCATTCGTATTACTCACACCATCTTTCCAACCTGCAGTTATTTTCTCCTGCACCATTAACGCTTTTTCTTTCTCTGCATCTGCAGCATCCGCACAGGTCTTCACCTGTATTTGTCCCTTTGTACCAACACGTCCCTGCCGGATGAATAACTTTCCGCCACTCACCGCAACTTCCCAGAACTTCGCTGTTTTTCCTTCACCGGAAATTAACCGTGTAGTACCTGCCGGTGTTGCTTCCTGGGGTATCAGAGAGGAGAGGGGTGCCTCTTCGGGCAAACGGTCCAGCCGTTTAAGTATTTCCTCCATCACCTTCTGCGGTTGCAGCAGCCAGTCTTTTGCGTACACGGTGATCGTACGCCAGCCAAAGCTTTCCAGTATAGCAGGCCGCTGATAATATTGCTCCAGTACATCGGAATGCTGGTAATAATTATCATCATCCACCATAATACTCAATGCATACGCTTTATCACTTTCCTGCGCTTTCACGGCTAGCGAACATTTAAAACCGGATTGGCCTACCTGTTCAGACACAATGAATCCCTGCTGCTCCAGTTGTTCCCTGATCTCCTGCAGGATCACGGTATCCCCGGAACGCTGACGCCGCGTTTGTTTATCAGAAGACAGCCCATCCAGTATGCTGCGCGCCATATTCATATTGCCGGTGCTCACCGTCTCTGCATATTGCAGGAAACGCCGTAAGTAATTAGCACCTGCATTGTATACATTCGTGATCTGGTGATGCCGTATACTGCTCACAATGGCCATATGCTGTTTAGCGCGACTGAAAATAACATTCAGTCTCTTTTCCCCGCCACGTTTATTGATCGGCCCGAAGTGCATGGACATTTTGCCTTTTGCATCCGGTGCATAACAAACACTCATGATAATGATATCCCTTTCATCTCCCTGTACATTCTCCAGGTTCTTCACGAACAAGCCGGTGAACTGTCCTTCATCCATCCGCTCTGTTGCATCGTCCAGCAGTTCATCAAACTTTTTATCATTGGCAGCCAATGTTTCCAGCGCTGCTTCAATGGCATGCTGCTGCTCCTGGCTAAAAGCCACAATACCAATGCTTTCCGGCGTCCGCTTCATTAATAGCTCCCGCACGAGGTGCGCAATATAAGTAGCCTCAGCAGTATTTCCCCTTTTCGCATACGTACCGTTGGGCAGATGATGGAAACTGATACTGCGGTCAAATAATGCAGATACAGAAAACAGCGCATCGGAAGGTTGTTGTATGCTGATAGGAGGTTTCTCGCCGTTGTGGATACTGCGGTCAGGAATAGTGAGCAGGCTCGCACCGTAGAACGCATGATTACTGTAGCTGATCAGGGTTTCAAAATGACTGCGGTAATGCCATCCCAGCATCACGCTGTTCATTTTGCGGGCACCCTGTGTCAGCAGGCTGTCTGCATCCGCACTCAGTATTTCATCTTCATCATCATTCCTTTCCAGATCATCCGGATCACCGGCTTTGGCTGTAAAGAAATCTGTGGGCGGCATCTGCCTGTCGTCTCCCACAATGATTGTTTGCGGGGCACGGTAGAGAGAGGGCACACCTTCTTCCAAAGTGATCTGGCTGGCCTCATCAAAGATCACGGCATCAAAGAATGGCTGGTCGAGTGCAAGGGAATCACTCACACTGAGCGGGCTCATTAACCACACGGGTTTCAGGTCTTTCAGTACCAGGCCGCTGTTGCGGGAAGTGAGTTCGCGGATGCTTTTATACCGCATGCTTTTAGCGAATTCATTCTCCAGTATCTTCCTGCCTTCTCCGTAATTCTTTGCAAAGGGCTGTTCTTCTTCCGGTACCTGCGAAAGCGCTTTATTACTCAACTGTACATGCTGCCCGAAACGCTGCTGAATATTGGCTCTGATGAAAGCCGCATTCACCTTCAACAACTCCCCGTAGCAATGTTTCACCTGTTCTACTGCTTTTTCTATCACCTGGCTGCCGGTATTGGCAAAGGGTTTATTCTGCTGATAGATCTGTTTCAATGTTTTATGTGCCATGCCGGCTTCCATCTCAACCGGCGTCCAGGGCAATGTGCGTAGCGCGAGCTTCAGGCCGCCGGGCATTTCCAGGTAATTGCCTAGTACCGGCAACAGTTCTTCCAGGGCAGGTGCGTTCAGGTTGATGGAATCCAGGAGGTCCGTCAATTCAATAAAATCCTGCACAGGAGGATCCTGCAATGTTTTGGATAAACTGATATCTAACTTGTGAATGGTATCATGTAAACGGGCCAGTTGTTCTACCACCTGCTGTGCCTGCGGATGCTGAAGAAGATACTGCATGGGGGCCTCATTCAGGCGCACACGTAATCTTTCTATGGTCAGCCAGGTAAGATCGATGTTCTCGATGCGGTATTGCTGCCGGATAGCCTGGCGTGTTTGCTCTGCTATATTGATGGCATCATATTCTGCTTTCAGTAATAACAGGATGTTGCTGAAAGCAGGTACTACAGCATGTTGGGAAAGATCATAACTTTCCCGCATTTGCCGCTTCAGCCTGCGCCAGCTGCCGGACAGGAAACGCCAGAAAGAGTCCTGGTGTTTTTCTGCAATGGCGATGGCCTGTAATGTATCCTGTTCACTGAACTTCCGTTGCCAGTGTATATTCTGCTGGGCTGCCTGTTCTGCAGCCTGTTGTAAAACTTTGCTTTCTTTTACAGCCTGCTCAAATGCCTGTGCTTCAGGGTTCTTTGCATCTATCAGTAATAAATTACCGCTTTCCGCCAGTGGCAATAATAAGGTGGCATTCAGTACCAGCTGGCGCAACTCTTCAATGGTCTTTGCCGTTACGTTGTTGGAGGAGATCACGCGGGTCACCAGGTCCAGCAAGGCCCTGCTATTGGCGATCAGGCTGTTGAGCAACTGATGGGGCTGCTCGGCGGCAAACACCTGTTCATTCACTTTACTGAGCGGATGCGTGGCAAATACAGGATCTGAGCCGCTTTCCTCCAATGCTTCTCCTAAAAGTTCTACGATGTTTCCAAATTGCAGCCATTGTTTATAATGAGGTACATTCTCTTCTACAGCAGGTTCTACCGTTTGCAGCAATGGCTTCAATACCAATACCCGTTCTATCAGGGTACGTACGGCTATCCCTGCATTTTCTGTTTCATGCGCATGTGTATCATGGAACTGCTGCAGCAGTTGTAACTGTTGCGACAGGTTATGCATTAAAGCATTCCGCCGGACAGTGATACTGTGCAGGTTTTCAGACGGACGGAGGAAAGCTTCGTAGGTAAGTTTAAGGTCTTTGATGAAAGCACGTTTATCTGCCTGGCTGTCGTGAATATAACAGCAGAGTTCATCCAATCCTTGTTGTTTTAAACGATGGAACACCACATCCAGCGCCGCTCTCTTTTCACATACAAACAATACCTGTTTGCCACGGGCCACAAAGTCTGCAATGAGATTGGTGATCGTCTGGCTTTTGCCGGTACCCGGAGGTCCCTGGATGATATAACTCTCACCTTTGCGCGCCTGCAGAATGGCTTTGGTTTGTGTTGGGTCTGCCTGTATCACATGGAACCATTCCGCTTCGGGAAAGGCGGCTAAGTCTTCTTCTTCCTGAACGGGTTTGGGATGTGCACTGAACAGCTGCTCAAATACCTCATGCTGCTGTGGCTGATCTATCACAGAATTATAATCCTGCACCAGGCTCATTTTCTTGTAATTGAAATTGCCCAGTACAACGTGGCAGGTTTCAAAATCCCAGCGGTAAGGATTGTCGGTGCCTTCGATCACTTCATAGGATTCATGATCAGGCAGCGGTTCTTTCTGTAATTTCTTCTGATATTGATTAACGGTATCCCTTGCTTCTTTGTAGATCAGTTTGATCCTGGGTTTCTGCATGTATTGCAATACAATGCCCCTGTTAGCGCCTTCTATCTGTTTCTGCAGCGTTTGATAGAATTGATCCATGCTCATTTCCTCCAGGTCTATCATATCCGGCAGTTCAATGCCATAGAGATCGCGCAGTTGATTGGCGAGAACGGGATTTACTTCCGCATGATTGTCTGTAATGCTGAGGGAATACTGATCTTCACCTACTTGTTTCTTCTTTTTCAGTTCAACGGGGATCAGCAGCAGGGGACTCATCATACTTTCTTCCGGATCTTCGCGCAGGTTATGCCATTTCAGGAAGGCCACCACCAGTTTTAACTGGCTGAAACCATATTCCTGTATATCTTTCTGTGCTTCCAGCCGTACTTTATTCAATACACCCGGCAGATACGGATGATCTTCAAAACGCAGGTACTTATTGAGGGACAGGTCTTTCATACCTATCACTTTTTCTGCTATCTCTTCATTCCAGGTAAATAACAGTTCCGGGCGGATGCTTTGATGATGCAATACCATGGGCACGCTGCTCAGGGTAAGATTGGCAAAGCGGGAGTTGGGTTTATAATACAGCAGGCGGTTACGTCTGCTCACATCAAATAAACGGTTCCGTAATTTATTGAGAATGAAACCCTGTCTTTCTTTTCGTTCCTGGTATTTCCATCCTGCCATCTGGCCCAGGTCCAGTTGTTTCTCACTGTCAAAATCACGGTAGTGCTCCAGGCGGTGGATCAGTTCATGCAGGTCCTGTGCCCTTTGTGTGCGGTTCAGTTCCGTCATTTCTGTGATGATGGTACCGAGGGCCGGATGAATAGGGCGGTAGGCTAATGGATGTGTGCGCTGTACCACCAGTTTATCTAAGCCATCAGGGGAATGCAGATCAATCCCTAAGGCAATACTCGCCAGTATCAGTCCCAGGCAAAAGATATCGGTTTGTGCATCGTGATGCCCCAGCAACATTTCATAGCTGCGGTATCCGGGAATATATGCACCATGTTGCAGTGGTTGCGATACATCTTTATGTACCTGCAGGTTGATGGCTTCCGCCTGGTCTGCCAGCAGTTTTACTTTATCAACGATCTGAAAATGAGGGTTATGACTGTTGTAGAGCGCAGCTACTTTTTCATAGGCATCCAGTGGCGGATGCGCCAATGCCGTGTCCAGCATCACGGCACGGTTTTGCACCTGCAATACATCCTCCTGGCCGAAGGGTGCAACGAGGCCGCTGTCGTGCAGGGCTAAAACAGTTTTGAAAAGCGGTAATACCGCTGCAATCACGTCATCTGTTGTGTAGGCTCCGTTCTGAAAGGCAGTTTCAAGGAACTGCGGAAAAGATATAGTCGTCAATGTATACGTTTATGCTGAAAATGGTGCTCTAAAATAATCATTTAATGCGGGTGTTTCCGTTTCGTTGTTGTTTTCTTCCGCCTCCTTGTATTCCAGTTGCTCAGGGCGGGCCGGCAAATTTACTTTGCTGTAAAACAACACCTTATGAAAACTTCCCTGATGCTTTGCCTCCTGGCGGTTTTAGCCCTTAATAACGCCGCTGCACAACGAATTATTGGCAGCGTGAAAGATAAAAATAATCAGCCCCTGGAAGGCGCCAGTATTTCCATAAAAGGCACAGCTGTTGGCACCAGCACTGATTCTGCCGGGAACTTCAGCTTTGAAGCCAATATTAACGGAGAAATAATGCTCGTGGCTACTTATATGGGCTACAAAGCGAAAATATTGCCGGTCACCAAAGGTAATCCTGTACACTTTATACTGGCAAAAGACCCTGCCACATTGGATCCTGTGGTGATCTCCGCGGGCAGTTTCGAGGCCAGTGATAAAAGTAAAGGTGCTGTGATGACGGCCATGGATGTAGTATCCGTTCCCGGTAACGGAGGAGATGTAGCCAATGCCATCCGTACACTTCCGGGTGCACAGCAGATCGGCGAAAGGGAAGGGCTTTTTGTAAGAGGCGGCTCCGGTGAAGAAACCCGGCAGTTTGTGGATGGCGTACTGGTGAACAGGCCCTATTATGTAACATTACCCGGCCTGCCGCAGTTCAACCGCATTTCTTCTCCCTTTCTTTTTAATGGGATTGTATTCAGTAGCGGTGGGTATTCTGCTCTATATGGCCAGGGCCTGAGTGGTGCACTGGTCATGGAGTCTACAGATCTGCATGATAAATCATCCGCGGTGATCGGTCTTTCTCCCACGCTCGCAGTGACAGGTATGCAAAAGTTGGCAAAGGATAAACGCAGCAGCTGGGGTTTCTATTCCAGGTACATGAATAACAATGCCTACACAAAGCTGATCCCGCAGCAGCAGGACTTTGCAGCAGGCCCGGCCTACTTCATGAATGATCTCAACGTGCGCCTCAAAACCGGCAAAACAGGATTGCTGAAAGTCTATGCGAATTTCGGTTATAACAAAACAGATTTTACAAAAGATGACATCGACAGCAGCAGCCTGCGCAAACGTTTTGCGGCGGAAGACAGGAACCTCTATGTGAACATCAGCCACCGCAGCCAGCTGGCAAAGAACTGGCAGCTGGACCTTGCCGCCGCATACAATCATAACACCACGGACATACGAAATAACCTATTGGATGCCTCCAAAGCGGTAGTGATCATTCCGGACACACCGTATGTGAGCAAGAACCAGCATCTGAAATCCGGCGAAGATTACTTCACCGGCCGTTTTGTACTGAGCCATTTCTTTGCAGGGCATCATGTATTAAAAGCAGGGGCGGAGTACCAGTTCACGCACGACCGGTTCATGGATGATCAGTACTATACCTCCTTCGCAGAATTTGAATGGCGGCTGGCACATAACCTGGCCCTGCGTACCGGCCTGCGTTTTGAATATGATCAGTTGTTGAAAGCTGCAGAACTGGCGCCACGCGTAAGTATGGCTTACCGTTTACCAAATGGCGCATCGCTCAACGCTGCCTATGGCATCTTTTACCAAAAACCGGAGAACAGGTTCTTATTGGATAACCACAACCTGCCCCAGGCAAAAGCTGCCCATTACATCCTGAACTACCTGCAACGCGCCAATGGCCGCTTGTTCCGGGCTGAGATCTTTTACAAACATTACGACCGGCTGCTGAAAACATTCCCCACACTCAGCATGAACGGCAGTGGTGATGCAAAAGGATTTGAACTGTTCTGGCGGGATAAATCATCCATCAAAAACCTGGATTACTGGGTAAGTTATTCCTACCTCGCCACCAAACGCGATCACCTGGAATTCCCTTACCAGATGGAACCTTCTTTTGCTGCACCGCATACTGCATCACTGGTGGCCCGGCGGTTTATTGAACCCATCCGTACCAGTATAGGGATCTCTTATTCCTATGCTGCCGGCAGGCCTTATTACGATCTCACAGCGTACGGAAAGATCCGTGATCAGGGTACTACGAAGTCTTATAATGTACTGAACCTGGGGCTCTATCACATGTTCACCATGTTTCCGAAATGGAAGGAGAAAGACTTTACGGTGATTGCCGTTGGCGTAAATAACCTGCTGGGAACTAACCAGGTATTCGGATATGAATACAGTTATAATGGAAGCCGGAAAGTGCCCGTTACGTTACCGGCTGCACGAAGTTTTTTCCTGGGCATATTCATGAGCCTGGGGATAGACAGAACAGAAGACTTTATGAATGATAACCTTTAAAACAATAAACCATGAAACAAATGATCTCCCTGATCGCCGTGTTTTTTATGCTGAACACCGTAAAGGCACAGGATCAGCAACTGGCGGCCGCTGTAACCAAACTGAACACGGCTGCTTCCATCGCAGATTTCCAGCAACTGGCGAATGAATTTGGCAGGATGGCTGCTGCGGAACCTACACAATGGCTGCCGGCATATTATGCAGCATACAGCAATACTAAACTTGCTTTCCTGCAGAAAGATGCTGAACGGGCCATGCAGTTCAGCAACCTTGCTGAAGAGCAAATTAAAAAAGCAGAAGCCATTGTGAAACCCGGTGGTAATCAGAAAGAACTCGCGGAAGTATATACGGTATACAGCTTCATGAACAGAAGCAGGGTAGAAGCGGATCCAATGGTGAATGGCCGTAAATATGGCCCCACAGCCGGTGCACACCTGAGCAAAGCCCGGCAACTTGATCCCGCCAATCCGCGCGCTTTATATCTCGATGGCCTGGTCAAATTCAAAACACCCGCCATGTGGGGCGGCGATAAAAAGAAAGCGAAGGAATTATTTGAACAGGCCCTCAAACAATTCGAAGTAAAACCTGCATCTGCCGTTGCACCGCAATGGGGGAGAGCAGATTGTGAAAAAATGATCCAATAACCTTACAGCGGTTCCGTATAAAAACGGAACCGCTAAATCTTAAAAACATGAAAGCATCAACAGAAAGAAAGATCATGCGCTGGTTCCACATCGTTATCAGCATTCCCGTGATAGGATATATTTACGGCCCTGTGGCAGAAATTCCCCGTGCAGCCTTTGCCGTGAAATTCATCATTTTCCCCCTGATCGTTTTAAGCGGTTTATGGATGTGGAAAGGCCATCTTATTAAAAAACAACTACGTAACTTAGGATAATACTATGGAGTCATTTCTCAGAAAACATGCTATCCGCATCGCCATTACCATCGCTTTTGTAATAGTGGCATGGAGCATAAGGGCTGTACTATTCGCCCCTATGTCCCTGGGGCGGCACCTCTTATTTTCCATCCCGGTGATCATTATTACTCAGGTCATCTGGACGATCCTCTCTGCTGTTCACCGCCTGTTAAACAGGGTGCTTCCATTTTCCAAAAGCCTCTATGCCCGCGTGATCCTGCAGGTTGTAATAGGGATTGTACTGGTATATATTTTGAGGACTATTGTGCTCAGCTGCCTGGAACAGCTTCCGCAGTTTGAACTCTCCAACCTGGGCAGGGCTATGATCGCCACGATCAATAACCTGGTATCACTGGCGGTGAACATGGCCCTGATCAGCCAGCACTTTACCGCTGTATGGAAAGAAGGAGTGGTCAAGGCAGAAAGACTGGAAAGGGAAAAAGTACAATTACAATACCACCAGCTCAGGAACCAGGTAGACCCGCATTTCCTTTTCAATGCATTTACTTCGCTTGACAGTCTTGTGAAAGTGGACCCTGACCTTGCTTCCCGCTTCATTGGCCACCTGGCTAAAGTATACCGTTATGTGTTACAGCACCGGGATAAAGAAGTAGTAAGCCTGCAAACGGAACTGGATTTCCTGGCGCATTATATCGCTTTACTGGAAATCAGATTTGATAAAGCGCTGGTGATTGAGATCCAGGTACCTGAAGCAGCGCGAGAGAAAGGTATTGCCATGGTAACACTTCAAATGCTGATAGACAATGCGGTGAAGCACAATGAAGTACATCCCGGAAACCCTTTACGCATCCATATTTCGGAGAATGATGGTTACCTGGAAGTAAGGAATAATAAACAGATCCGCAGGCAGTTGGCGCATTCTGATAAACAAGGACTGGAGCAGTTAAAAAGCCTGTATACTTTCCTGAGCGAACGGCCTGTGATAGTGAAAGATGAAACAGATACGTTTACCGTAGCATTGCCCTTATTGTAAACCAACCCATATGCAAGTATTGATCCTTGAAGATGAACCACTGGTGGCTGCACATTTAGTGAGACTGGTACACCAGCTGCAACCAGACTGGCAATTACTGGGCCCCCTGGCAAGTTTGCGGGAAGCAAATGCCTGGCTGCAACAGCACCCACACCCTGATCTGATCCTGGCGGACATCCAGTTATCAGATGGTATCAGTCTCGATCTTTTCAATCATCTGCAGCCCGCCTGCCCGGTGATCTTCACCACCGCATATGATCATTATGCCATCAGGGCATTCAAGATCAATAGCATCGATTATTTATTGAAACCGGTGGATGTGGAAGAACTGGAAAATGCCTTTAAGAAATTTGCGCTGTTAAGGGAGAAATACAGCAACCCGGTATATCTGCAGGAACTCATGCAGTTTGTGCAACATCAGCAGCGCAAGCAGGCATTTAAAGAAAGTTTCACAGTTCATTATGGCCGTAGCGTGTATGTGGTACCGGTAGGAGAGATCGTGTGTTTTACGAAACAGGAGTTGATCTATCTGCACCAGGCAGATGGCAGGCAATGGATCACGGATTTCCGTTCACTGGATGAGGTGAAAGACCTGCTGGATCCTCAGAAATTCTATCGTGCTAACCGGCAGTGTATTGTGCAGAAAGCGTTTCTAAGTGGTTACCGCTCAGATGATACAGGAAAATTAAACCTGCAGCTGAAAATGGCAAAACCGCTTCCGGTGATGGTGAGTAAAGATAAAGCAGCGGCTTTTAAGGAATGGATCACGCCATAAGCGAAAGCGCTTACAGCGGCCTACACCGTAAACTGCAATTCACTCAGCCCTTTGTATAATCCTTCTTCTTTCTCCATCAACTCCACATGCGTACCTTCTTCCACAATTATCCCTTTATCCATCACCAAGATCATATCTGCTCTGCGCACGGTGGACAAACGGTGTGCGATCACAATGGAAGTACGCCCCTGCATCAGTTTATCCAATGCATCCTGCACTAAACGTTCTGATTCTGAATCCAGCGCGGAAGTTGCTTCGTCTAATATCAATATCCGCGGATCTTTCAAAACAGCACGCGCGATAGCGATCCGCTGACGTTGCCCGCCGGATAACTGCACACCACGTTCCCCTACAATAGTTTGCAAGCCTTCAGGGAATTTCTGAATGAACTCCCAGGCATTGGCTTTCTTGGCCGCTTCCATGATCTTTTCTTCTGTAGCATGGGGATCACCGTAAGCAATATTTTCAAGAATGGTACCGCCAAAGAGGAACACATCCTGCGGTACAACCGCCATCTGGTTGCGCAGCACAGAGAGGTCGTAACTGGAAGCCAGTTTACCATCAAAAAGGATGGCGCCATTGGCGGGATCATAAAAACGCAGCAGCAGGGAAACAACGGTGGATTTACCAGCCCCGCTGGGTCCTACAAGTGCTACCTGCCACCCGGGTTGCGCATGGAAGCTAACATCCTGCAACACAGGAATATCTTTCCGGGAAGGATAGGAGAAACTCACACTTTCAAAACGGATGTCTCCGGAAATGCCGGGGAACTTTTGTTCTGCAGTGAGCAGGTGAATATCTTCCGTTGGTTCATCATGGATCTCCAGGAGATTTTCAGATGCGCCGATCGCTTTTTGAATACGGGTATAGATCTCCGCCAGCCCGCTGATAGAACCACCAATGAAACCGGAATAAAGGATGAAGGAAAACAATTCCCCCACTTCCAGTTCGCCTGCAGACATCATTACAGCACCTTTCCAGATAACAGCTACCATGGCGCCAAACAGCCCCAGGATGATAAAGGATACAAAAGCGCCCTGGTAGACCCCGGCTTTAATGCCTGTACGTGCAGCTTCGTTGGTTTTAGTTCTGTACCTGCCTATTTCAAAATACTCATTGGCGAAAGCCTTTACATTGAAGATACCCTGAAGGGTTTCTTCCACAATGGTATTGGATTCAGCTACCTGTGCCTGCACCTGTTTTGAAAAACGCCGGATGAATTTGCCAAAGAACACCGCCAGCACACAGATTACCGGCAGAATGGCCAGCATGAAAAGAGTGAGTTTGCCGGAAGTAAGCGCCAGCAGAATAATACCGCCGATGATCATGAGCACCTGCCGCAGGAATTCTGCCAGTGTGGTGGTGAACATATCCTGCAATTGCGAAATATCTGAGGAAATACGGCTGTTCAGTTCTCCCACCCTGCGTTCCGCAAAGAATTTCATGGGGAGTTTGATCAGGTGGCTATAAGTGGCCTGCCGTAATGCGGCAAGTGTTTTTTCTGTAACAGATACAAAGATCCGGATGCGGAAATAAGAAAAGGTGGATTGAAGGATCAATACCGCTATGAGGATCAGACCAATCTGCTCAATATGTTGCATCAGCGGCCCTTTATGACTGGTATCTATCAGATCGCCCAGGAGTTTGGGGAAAGCAAGACTGGCACCGGTGGACAATAACAACATCATCAACCCCAATCCGAATTGCCAGCGGTAGGGTTTGGCATATTGATAAAGCCTTAATGCATTGCGAATACCTGAAAATGTGATCTTTGCACGTTTTGTCTGTTGCTCCATACGGCTGCGAAGTTAAGCGTTCCTTAGGGAGAAGACGATCCAATCTGGTAAATATTGTTTCAGCTCTTTGCTTTGATCCATAAAGCAATGAGGATTTCTGCCACTATAATACCACCATATAACAGGGAGTTTACCTCAAAATCTCCTGTTATCCAGCAATAAAAGAGCGCCGGAATAGCACTCGCCACACCTGCCAGGCAAAGGATGAATTTAGCGTATACGAAAAAAGAATAACTCTGAAAAGTAGTGCCTGGCACCGGTTTACGCAGTTTGCGGAGGCAATAACCGTTCTCCAGCATATCAAACAGCCAGGCAGCAAGTTGCAAAGCTGCCATCAGCCAGAAGAAATACTGGCCCACATCGGTTTTGTAACCCACAATGATGCAGAGGATGGCTATGGAAGGGTAAAAGCCGGCCATGAAAAGGTAGTCTACCCACAAATGCGCACGCAGTGCTTTTCCGGCAGCAGGAGAGAGCCCTTTCATAATAGTACAAAGTTCCTGTTCCGATGAAGGGAATTGCAGGTCCAGGATACTGAATGGGATTTCCACGCCGCCCGCATCCCGGTAGCTGAACTTTTTGCCAAGCAGCAACATCCACAAAGCAGTGAACAGCATCAAGGTGAAGGAGAGCATAAAATATAACATCATCTTATTTCCTGCTTTGTGTTAAGAGATCAGATACCCCACGCATATCTTTCCTGGAAGTGTTCACCTGCTGGTGTACAATGATCCGCGCGGTTTTATATTCCTGCCAGTTAAAATCTTCCAGCAGGAATTTAGCTGCGGCCTGCGCACCGAGGATGAATAATTCCCTTTGCTTTTCATCAGAGATATTAAAATCCAGCCAGTTGTATTCACTTACTTTGATCACGCCGATCCCTTTCCTGAAAAGACTGTTCTTCAACAGGAAGTCCTTATCATAATAATACCGCACCGTATTGAAAAGTTTGCCCATATAGGCGCCCAGGCCAAGGTTATCTGCCTGGTTCAAAGTATTGTCCGCTGGTTCTGCATCATCCAGTTCAATACCCAGTGTGGGTAAGCGGGGGATGGTCACTTCCGGATTATACAATACATTGATGGGGAAATTGGATAATACCCCGCCGTCCACAAAACGAACCGCGGCAGGAATATCCTGCGGTTCCAGCAGCAGGTGATTGCGCCAGTTGGTTTGAATAATGGGCAGATCTCTTGGAATGTTGCGGATAATGTGTGATTCAAAAAAGAGCGGGATACTCATGGAGGCCCGCACAAATTCTGCCGGATGTATTTCATGTTTGTTTTCCCGGAACAGGTTCCACATGCGCGGGAATTCAATTTTATTCTGGGTGATGATATCTGAAGTGATCAGGGTGATATCCGGCTTTAAACCTTTGAGCGGGTTGTCGCCCAGGTTTTTGTCTGTTTGAATATCAGGCCGCAGGTGTAAACCCTCCGGGATCTTTTCAGACACCGCTTCCAGGTCGTCAATATTATTCACCCCGTTCTCTTCCATGATCATTTTGATCCATTCCGTAAAGTTCCTGCCGGGGTTGATGCCAAAGCCGCGGTTCTTGAGGCGCTGGATCAGGTAACCGAAATATCCTCCCGCCAGTCCCAGGCCCATCAGCACAATACCGGTTAAGATAAAACTAACCAGGGCCACGCCGCTGAACACAGGATAATGAAAACGCAAACCCACACTAAGGATGTCCAATATAATCAGCAGGGCAAGGATAATACCCAGCCAAAGCCCGCAACGTCTGATACGTTTGGCGAAGTTTTCTGTTTTTACCACCCATTTAATCAGCTTTTGGGCGAAGGGGTGACCATCTACAAAATCAAAGAAGGGTTTCTCGCAGAGGTATTCCAGGATCCTTTCAGAGCTGGTCCGTTTGTCTGCTTTCACAACAGCCATCAGGGTTGTATTGATGGCTCCCGCGCTGGTACCCGCCAATCGCATAAAGCGGATGCCTGCTTTTTCCAGCACGTAAGTATAACCTACCAGCGCAATACCCAGAACGCCACCACCTTCCTGGACCAGGTTTACATATTGGTATCCTTCTCCATCCAGGGTATCTGAGATCACCAGTTTTTTGTAATTGTGGGAAGAGCCGGGTTCATCAAACCTTTCGGCTAATTGCTGAAGTACCTGTAACACGGCAGGTGCTTCCGTGAAGTATTCAATAGGAATTTTCTTTTTTGCGGGCATGCTTAAATTTAAGCAATATTCTTACTCAAATGTGCGGAAACCGGGATGCTGTGCGAGTGCCAGCATTTCCTTGTCGCCACTGCTGTCACCATAAGCATAAATGGTAGCGTAGGTAGTAAGGTGTACTGCTTCCCTGATCCGGCATACCTTTTCGTTGCCGTTACAGTTCTTGCCCACCAGCCTGCCTGTTACCAGGCCGTCCTTAAGCTCAAGGATGGAACCCAGGCAGGGGATTTTCATGGTTTCGCTCCAGGGAGCCACCCAGTTTTCAGCAGAGGCAGTAACAATGTATACCTGGTGGCCTTCCGACTGATGCCAGGCAATAGCATTCAAGGCTTTGGGACGTAAAAGGGAAGGTAAACGAAGCCGGCAGAAATCATTGCATACCTGCTGGAATACTTCTATGGGGGTATTCCTGAAATAGAGCCGGAGTACGATCTCTTTCATCTGCTGGTTGGAGATGGCTTTCATTTTGAACAGCACCAGCAAAGGTGATAAGAGGGCCATGCCCAGGTAAAGTGCAGCGCCGCCCTTTTGAAACCGGATGATCTCAAAAAGTGTGTCTTTTGCAGTTATGGTACCATCAAAATCAAAGAAAGCGATCACGTTCTTCATAATTTGAGCTTTTTGAATATGAACTCAGGGATGCTCGTGATGATCAGCATAATATAACGCCAGAACCATTTGGAATAAACAACGTTTTTCTTTTTTGATGCTGCTTTGAAAATGTCATTCGCTACTTCTTCCGGTTGCGCCGTTAACAGGGGAGGTAATGTTAAACCTTCTGTCATGCGGGTATTCACAAATCCGGGTTGCACACTCATCACATGTACACCTGCATGAAAAAGCCTGTTCCGCAATCCGGAAAGATAGGCAGTAAAACCAGCCTTGGCACTGCCATAAAGGTAGTTGCTCATTCTTCCACGGTCTCCGGCAACAGAGCTGATCCCGATGATTGTGCCTGTTTTACGGGCAGCCATATCTTCTGCCACCACATTCAGGATAGACACTGCACCGGTATAATTTGTGTGCAGAATGCGGGAAGCTTCCTGCCAGTCGTTTTGTCCTTTTTCCTGGTCACCAAGGTAACCGAACACACAGATTACAACATCCGGCTTCACGGGGAGTGACTGGAAAAAGGAAACATGACTTTCAAAATCCAGTGCATCAAACCCATGACTTGTAACCGCAACATTATGGCGGATCCTCAGGTCCTGCTCTTGGGCATGTAACAGCTCCGGTTTTCGCGCTGCCAGCTGAATAGCATAATTATTAGCGGCAAACTTCCTGGCAATGGCCACAGCCATATCTGAGCCAGCCCCCAGTATCAATACAGTAGGTATCATCATTTTAATATTAGGTATAGATGCTTAAGGTTTAGTTATTAAAAGCCGGTCAGACTGCACGGAACGGAATTTACCAACGGGGTTATAGGTATTGATGATGTTGGCAAAACGTTCCGCGTTAGGATAGCTTTTCCAGAACACTTCCTGTTGCATACGGGCATCTTTACTCAGGTAAAGTTTTCCTCCATATTCCAACACCAATGCATCCAGTTCGTCCAGGAAAGGAAACAGGCCCTTTCGCACGGGGAAGTCCAGTGCCAGGGTATAACCTTCCATCGGGAAAGAGATGAGATCATCCTGTTTGCCAAACACTTTCAGCACAGCAAGGAAAGAACCCCAGCCTTTATCACTGATACGGTGCATGATGGCAGCCAGTCCTTCCTTACGGTCAATTGGCAATACAAACTGGTATTGTACAAAACCCTGTTTGCCATAACCCCGATTCCAGTGATGAATAGCATCAAGCGGATAAAAGAAAGGTTCATAAGGCACCACACCGTTCATTTCCTTCTTATAGTTCTTGGCATAGTACAACATATTAAAGGCCTTCACCGTGAAATTGTTCAATACAAAAGAAGGAAGGTTAAAAGGAATGGTCAGTTTTAACTTGTCCGGTAACAACAATGGCGCAGCTTTCTGTTTATCAGAGAGTTCTTCTTTAGTGGCATGTTCTCCCACAATAAGGATGCTCCGGCCAAAGTTCTTACCCTTTTTGAGGCAATCGATCCAGGCCATGGAATAAGTATAGTCCTTATATTCATCAAAAAGCCGAATGATCTCATCCAGGTTCTCTGCTTTGATCTGCTTTTGACGGATATACGCTGTTTCTATTTTCTTTAAACGGAACTGCACTTTGGTGATAATTCCGGTAAGCCCCATACCTCCGCAGGTGGCCCAGAAAAGATCCGGATTGTTTTCCGGAGAGCAACTCATAAAACCAACACCTGTGAGTACGTCCATTGTGATCACATGATTGGAAAAACTACCTTCCGCATGATGATTTTTGCCATGTACATCAGATGCTACAGCACCACCTATGGTAATGAATTTAGTCCCGGGTGTAACAGGGAGGAACCATCCCCTGGGTACAGTAATAGCCAGTACCTGGTCTAACGTAATACCTGCCTGGCATTCGAAAATGCCATTTTCGGTGTCAAATTGTAAAACCTTGTCGTACCGGAGGGTGGAAATACTATGTTCGCCAAGAGAGGCATCACCATAACAGCGGCCATTTCCCCGGGCTATAATGTGGTCGTGGGTGTTAACATATTGGGTAAGTTGTTCTTCCTGGGTGAATGAACTTTCATCACAATCCAATATAGGGTAATTACCCCAGTTCGATAATTGTTTTACCATTACTCAAAAAAACTTTTATTCGTTGGTAAATATATAATTACATAAAAGCTCAGTATCCAGAGGAGTATGGTTATTTGGATGAACCGGTCTTTATACAGAATAGAAGTTGGCGAACCGGTATTGTTGTCTACGTATGCGATCTGCAAATATCGCATTAATCCCGCAATAACAAAAATGCTGGTATAGTAAAGACGGTAGGTTTTAAAGCGGGCCATAGTCACCTGGTCCATTGTATACATCAGGTAAGCCACAATAATTACAGCGGAAACCAATGCAAGGGAAGTGTTCAGGAAGTCCATATTGTACCCTTTGGAAGCAATCCGCAGATCCTTTCCGGAGGCTATCTTCAGCACAACATCATCCCTTCTTTTAGCAATAGCCATAAATAGGGCTAGCAGGAACACCATGAGCATCAGCCATTCAGAAACCGGGATGTTGGCAACAGCACCACCTGCTTTGATCCGCAATACAAATCCTATGGCTACAATAAAGATGTCCAGGATCGAAATATTCTTTAATCCAAAAGAGTAAGCGAGGTTGAGAACGAAATACAAGCCCAGAATGAAGGTAAATTTCTGGTCGATAGAATAAGCAATTCCAAAACCAATAAGCACCAGCAAAGCAAAGATGATCAGTGCTGCGCTTTTTGAAACAGTGCCGGCCGCCAATGGGCGTTTGCTTTTGACGGGATGGGACCTGTCCGCCTCAATATCCCTGTAGTCGTTTATAATATAGATACTACTGGCCAGCAGGCTGAAACAAATAAAGCCATACAGCACCACCAGGAGTTTCTGCCCATTGAAGATCTCTCCAAAAAAAAAGAGCGGAATAAACAGGAATAAATTCTTCGCCCAGTGTTTTGGCCTTAATAATTTTAAGTATTGCACGGGATTAAACATTAATGCGAGGCAAGATACAATGAATCTGAGGAATAGTCACTATTTTTGGCCGCTATATATCACAATAACTTTATTTATAAAATGCTCCCCAACATGAAAGAACCGTTTCTTACCGGTCGCCGTGCAACTGTCATTGAATGTTTAATTATCATAGCGCTGGCCCTTGTACCTTTGTTTGTAACATTCCCTTACCGTGTAAACATCTTCCTTTCCTGGGAAGGCGCCTGGCGTATTTCTCAGGGGGAATTACCTTTCCGGGATTTTGGGTCGCCATTGGGTTTTGCCTACTGGCTGGTGCCTGCGTTCTTCTTTAAACTTTTCGGCCCTTCCATGATCTCGCTGGTAAAGGCGCAGGTATTCCTGAATATTATTGGCGGCCTGGCCTTCCGTTCTATATTAAGGAGTGTAGGCGCCCCGGTTGGGGTGAGGGTATTATCTGTATTGCTGTATGTACTCTCTTATTCCTTTTCCAATTTCTGGCCCTGGTACAATAACTCGGTGATCATCTTCCAGTTAGTAGGCCTGGCCTTTTTACTTTGTTCTCTTAAAGGCGGTAAATTCCGCTGGCTTACATTGTTTGCTGCTGCTTTTTTCACTTTCCTGAGCCTCTTTACCAAACAGGATGGCGGTGGCCTGGCACTCTTGGTTGCACTTGGGATACTTGGATATCATAGCCTTGTGGAGAAACGCTGGCAGGAACTGGCTGGCTTTATTGCGTTTTACATCGCAGTGGCCTGTGCTTTCATTTTACCATTTATCCCTTATGGTTTCGGTTACTGGTTCAACCACGGTCAGGCACCACATAGTTCCAGGCTGGCTGTAAAGGATTTTGCAGATGAAATCCTGATGGGGTCCCAGTGGCTCAAATTTTACTTCCTCCTGATCATACTTTTACTGGTACCGGCCTTGAGAAACTGGAAGGGGTTATGGAAGAATAAGCAACAAATGTTGTTCATTCTTGTAACCCTGGGCATGCTCATAGAGGCAGCGCTTTTCCAGGTAACCAGTTATACGCCACCAGACAACAATATCTTCTTTCACAGCTTCGCATTTGCTTTTATCCTCACTTATTTAGGAAGTTTACTTCAATTTAAAATGGAGGATTTTAAGCCCTTTGTATTGGCTGGACTGCTAATTTTGCTCTGGTGGTCAGGTACTTTCTATAAATACCTGGACAGAATAGTGGCACGCATCTTCCCTCCGGCAGAAATAACAAGCACTGGCGGAGAAAACATAATTACACGTAACACATTCATGATCAACCTGGATACAACGGATGTTTCAACTTCTGAATGGATCTTTTCACCCATTCCGGTATTTAAAAACATCTATATGCCACCTTCTACGGTATATGGTATGGACAGATTATTACTCTTACCTGAAGTTAAAACCAAAGGAAAAGAGTTAAAGTTATTGAACCTCACTGAGTTAACGCCGCTGGCAGCAGCTATGGGTTATAAGGAAGAAAAAGGCATGGATATTCCCTTATGGCATCATTTAGGTGTTGGGATGTTTAACAAGCAGTTGATGGAATATACGGAGAAGATCAGAACACAAAAGTATGATGTAGTATTGTTTGAATACGCACCTACATTGAATAACTTCTTCCCGTTTGCCCTGAGGGATGAGTTGAAAAAAAGCTATCGGCAGGTGGATTCTTTCTTAGCGCCCAGGAGACCAACAAATGCAACAATTGAAGTGTACGTAAGATAGGGGATCCCAATTCCCGGGATAAAAGGCAGTCCACATTATGGGCTGCCTTTTTCATGCACTCTTCTTTTATATCCCGATTAAAATACTATCAGGCACCCCTATTAATGCGTGCTTTAAGCTGCTATTTAACGTACTCATTATCAATTAAATAACCCCTTTTCTTTAAAGCCAGACATTGGGTTTGGAAAACAGTACATTATGCCTACCTTTGTATAACCAGCAAAACCAGTTTAGCCGGTTAGTATTTACAGATGTCCGAAGCTAAAACCATACAAACCATGCGCCTGGACGGCGGAATCGCCTGTCTCAACTTCGTCAATACAAAAGACAACCGAAGTAAGGAAACAGGTATTGACTACCTCAGCCAATACCGCGATCTGCTGGATCTCTGTGAACGCCTCGGACTCATGCCGGCGAAAACCCGCCAGGTTTTAGAACGCCTGGCCAAAGCATACCCCGATCAGGCCCGCCAGGAATTCGATAAAGCCATCGCCCTCCGGGAATTGCTTTACAGGGTATTCAGCCAGTTGATAGAAAAAGGCAAACCGCCGGAGCTGGAATTGCAGCAATTGAGTACACAGGTTGCCAATGCTTTGAGTTACCTTGAGCTGTTTTTTGATAAAACCACCAGGGAAATGAAGCTGATCTATACCCGTCCGGCACTGGAGCAGCCTTCATGGTTAATGTTGCAAAGTGTAGCTGAATTATTGACTGGCAAGGAGTTAGCACTTCTTAAAAAATGCCCGTCCTGTTACTGGCTGTTCCTGGACAGGAGTAAGAACAAGTCGCGGAAATGGTGCAGCATGGCTACCTGTGGAGATGTCTCAAAAGTTAAACAAGCTTATCATCGCAAGAAAAAAGAACGAAAGAAACCATCATGACCACCAGCTCCAAAAAAACGAAGCTCATCATAGCCTTAGGGCTT
Source organism: Chitinophaga niabensis (assembly GCF_039545795.1). Taxonomy (NCBI): domain Bacteria; kingdom Pseudomonadati; phylum Bacteroidota; class Chitinophagia; order Chitinophagales; family Chitinophagaceae; genus Chitinophaga; species Chitinophaga niabensis. The sequence continues at coordinate 2,617,839 of NZ_CP154260.1, forward strand.
GTATATATCATTTGGGGATCCACCTATTTAGGGATGAAAATAGGAACTGAAACAGTTCCGCCATTCCTGCTGTCCGCTATGCGGTTCATTTTATCAGGTACCATCATGCTGGGTTTTGGCTTCTGGCAGGAGAAGGAAATGCCTACCCGTAAACAATGGCTGAATGCAGTGCTGATTGGTATATTGCTTATTGGTATTGGAAACTCAAGTGTTGCGCTGGCCGTAAAATATATGCCCTCAGGCCTGGTAGCCCTTTTTATTGCTGCATTGCCGGCATGGTTCATTGCGCTGGACTGGGCTTTTTTCAGTAAGGAACGCCCTAAGCCTATGACGCTCTGGGGACTGGTATTAGGTTTTGTGGGCCTCTTTTATATTTTCGATCCTTTCCACCTGTTCTCTGCTGCCAGTAGCACAACAAGGTCTTATCCTTTATGGCCCATCCCGGTTTTAACGGTTGGTTCCATTGCATGGGCATTGGGTTCTTTGCTTTCTCCAAGACTGGATACGCCCAAACAATTTACCTCATCCGGCATCCAGATGCTGGCGGGTATGGTTTCATGTATAATTTTAAGTTATTTACTGGAACGTAATGATTGGCATACAGTTGAAACAATGACAGTAAGGGCATGGTCTGCCATTGCTTACCTTGTGATCTTCGGGTCCCTGATCGGATATACTGCTTACAGCTGGCTGGTAAATAATGCTCCTGCGCATTTAACAGCTACCTATGCATACGTGAATCCGGTGGTGGCCATCTTCCTGGGCTGGCTGATTGTAGATGAAGTACTCACCTGGCAATCCGTTATCGGTTCCGTGATCGTAATTGGCGGGGTGGTATTAATGACGGTGGGTAAAAGTAAAAAGAAACACTGATCACTTCGTTAGTTCCACTTCGAACTGGAGGATGTGTTCGTTTTTAAGCAGCAGTTCGTTTAATGCTGCTAATCTGGCTATTGGGCCAGTTAGTTCATATTTTCCTTCCAGTACAACCATTTCGTTTTCCCGGGTTTTAGTAGTAGCAAGTGGCTTTACGATAAGACGATTACTGTTAAACATCGCCTCCAGTTCAGCGGTTGTAAGGGAATCCTTCCGGTATTTAATGGCATAGTATTTCCGTTCCCTTTCTTTCATGATGAACTTTTCCACGAAAGTGAGGCCCCACAATACCAGGATCGAAATCCCCACTGCCGCCCAGGCCAGGTTATATTCTCCCACACCTATAGCCATACCGATGGCTGCAGAGATCCAGATCACCGTGGCCGTAGTGATACCGTCTATTGTAAATCCTCCCCGGAATATCACACCGGCTCCAATGAAGCCAACACCCGTGAGGATATTGGAAGCAATGCGGTCTCCCGTGGTAGCTCCGCCAATTTCCACACTGAGGATGGTGAATAGTGCAGAACTTACACAAATAAGCGCAATCGTACGGATACCAGCGGCTTTACGCTGAAATTCCCTTTCCAGCCCAAGGATGGCGCCAGCCAACAGGGCAATAAACAAACGGGTAATGGTTATTTCCTGGAAAGACGGGTCCAGCAACAGCTCATGGATTTTTTGCATACTCGGTAATTTAATCAGCAGGCGCCTGGCAGAGGCGTGCCATTCACAGACAAAAGTTGGTCCAAACGGATCAGCAGCCCGTTGTCCATCCTTAAATATTCCACTTTATTCAAAGCGTAAAGATCTTCTATCCGGCCGGAAACGGTTTGTTCCTTACCGGTTTCATCCCGGAAAACCAGCAGGCAGATGGTATGCATGGTGGCCCAGGCTTCCAGGCGATCATAATAATCGCAATCTATAGGCTGATATATTTTTTCTGACCCTTCCATAAAAAAATGCTTTGTAAAGTTAACGTTGGTCAGCGTATTTTTGCAGCACCAAAAAAATACGTAATCTATTAAAATAATCCGGCATGTTAGAGTCTACATTTAATTTCCCGAATCAAACCGCTTTTTACAAAGGTAAAGTTCGGGACGTGTACACCATTGAAGATAAGTGGATGGTGATGTTTGTTAGTGACCGCATTTCTGCATTTGATGTGGTATTACCCCGTCCCATTCCTTACAAGGGCCAGGTACTGAACCAGATAGCGGCTATTATGCTTGATGCTACAAAGGATATCGTACCTAACTGGGTAAAATCCGTACCCCTGCCAAGTGCTACCGTAGGTCTGAAATGTGAAACCTTCCCTGTGGAAATGGTAGTGCGCGGTAACCTCACCGGCCATGCATGGCGTACTTACAAAAGTGGCCAGCGTGTACTTTGCGGCGTAACCATGCCGGAAGGCCTGAAGGAAAACGATTATTTCCCCACGCCGATCATTACGCCCACCACCAAAGCACATGAAGGGCATGATGAAGATATCTCCCGCGATGAGATCATAGCCAGCGGTTTAGTAAGCCAGGCAGATTATGAGCAACTGGAGAAATACACCCTGGCGCTGTTCCAGCGTGGCCGTGAATTAGCTGCTAAACGTGGCCTCATCCTCGTAGATACCAAATATGAATTCGGTAAGATCGGCGACACCATCTACCTGATCGATGAGATCCACACGCCTGACTCTTCCCGTTACTTCTATGCAGAAGGATACGAAGCCAAACAAAAAGCCGGCGAAGCACAAAAGCAGCTGAGCAAGGAATTTGTAAGGGAATGGCTGATGGAGAACGGTTTCCAGGGTAAAGAAGGCCAGCAGGTGCCGGAAATGACGGATGCTTTCATCGAAAGCGTAAGCAATCGTTACATTGAGCTGTTCGAAAATATCACCGGGCAAACATTCAAAAAAGAAGATGTAGCGCCGGCTGATGCAGAGAAAAAGATCATCGAAACACTGAAAAGTTTATAAAAAAGAAAAGGGGAGCAGCAATGTTCCCCTTTTCTTTTTTAGCTATACTGTATACATTCCTTTAGTTTCTTTTCCTTTTTGATCTGGATGTTCTTTCCATTAACCGTGATCACCTGTTCCTGCACCAGTTCATTTAATACTTTAAACAAAGTCTCATAAGTAGTACCGGCATAGGATGCAATATCCTGTTTGGTAAGTATCACTTCCGTACCAAAGAACTCCCTGATCTTCAGCAGTGCATCTGCAATACGGCCCTTCACATCCATATGCACCATGTTCCGCATACTATGTTCTGCTACCTGTAATTCCTGTGCATATAATAACATCATCTGGTAGGTGAGTTCATTATTCACAGCCAGTGTGGTGCGAAAGAATTCCGCTGTAATGAAACAGGCACTGCCTGCTTCCAAAGCAGTGGCAGTAACCGGGTTCAGCTGTTGTGGCTCCATTCCCCTGTGCCCCAGCACATCGCCCGCTTTGGCAAATTTGATGATCAGTTCCTTTTCTTCTCCCCATTGCTTATGCACTTTCACCTTGCCTTCATGCAAAAAGTAAAAACCCGTAGCCAATTCTCCTTCCTGGAAAATGACCTGCCCTTTTTTGAAACGGACAATGGTGGCATGGGTGGCAATGGCGCCACTCCATTCCGGTAAACTATGTCTGCACAAAAAGCAATTTGGATGGTCGTTCATTGTTTAAATCATATAATTCAGGCAAATTTATGAAAAATATCCCTTTAAAATATTGTTTATGCAATACTTTTGCAGGTAAATAATACAGGTATGAGCAAAGATGAGTCGATTCCCGTTGCACCTTCCTTAGTGGATGATATCCATATAACGGAAGAACGGGTGGTTTCTAAACGGGTATTCTTTTTAAGTATACAGGTGGTATTGAACGCCATTATAATAGGATTTGTGGCGAAGGCCCTGGTGGCATTGATCAACCTGATCACCAATATTTCCTTTTACGGACAATTCTCTTTCGCGGAACATGGTCCTGCTGCCAATCAATTAGGCATCTGGGTAATTGCCGTCCCCGTGATCGGCGGATTACTGGTTGGGATCATTGCCCGCACTGGTTCTGCAGCTATCAGGGGGCATGGCATTCCTGAAGCAATGGAGCAGGTACTGACCAACGAAAGCCGTATCAAACCAATTATCACCATTCTCAAACCTTTGTCTGCCGCCATTTCCATTGGAACCGGAGGTCCTTTTGGAGCAGAAGGTCCCATCATTGCCACCGGTGGTGCATTCGGATCTTTTGCAGGACAGATCATGCATATCACTCCCAGCGAAAGGAAGATCATGCTCACGGCCGGGGCTACAGCCGGTATGGCGGCTATTTTCGGAACACCTATTGCCGCCGTACTGCTGGCTATAGAATTGCTCCTGTTTGAATTTTCACCACGTTCTATTATTCCTGTAGCATTAGCTTGTGCCACAGGTGCCGCCATGCACTATCTCTTATTTGATACGGTACCGGTGTTTGCCATGCCGGTAATTCCATCGCCCACTTACCAGGATATGCTCTGGTATCTTTTGCTGGGTGCAGTGATCGGCGTAATTGCAGCAGTGGTTTCCAAGAGTGTGTATTTCATAGAAGACCTGTTTGAAAAACTCCCCATCCACTGGATGTGGTGGCCGGCCATAGGCGCAGTGGCAGTTGGGGTAACAGGTTACTTTGCACCTTACACCCTGGGAGTGGGCTATACCAATATCACGGATCTGCTGTCCGGCTCTTTGCCTTTGCAATTGGTATTAGGCCTGTGTTTTCTGAAATTCATCTCCTGGTCTGTATCCCTGGGCAGCGGAACATCCGGTGGTACGCTGGCTCCTTTGCTTACCATAGGAGGGGCCACAGGTTTAGCTTTGGGTATGCTGGTGCTCCGCATTTTCCCGGAAAGTTCCATCAACCTGCCCACCTGTGCATTGATAGGAATGGCTGCCATGTTTGCCGGAGCCGCCAGGGCATTGCTCACTTCCATTGTATTTGCATTTGAATGCACCATGCAGCCACATGGGCTGTTACCCTTGCTGGGTGCCTGCACAGCTTCCTATTTCGTTTCCTTTTTTATGATGAAGAGCTCTATTATGACGGAAAAGATTCAGCGGAGGGGCGTTCATACCCCGGATAAATATGAGCCGGATGTATTGCAGAACCTATCTGTGGAAATGGTGATGGAAAAACAGGAAAAGGGCCGGCTGACGGATTTCCAGACCATTTATGTATACCCCGAAAGCAGGCTGGGCCTGGCGATCGACATCATGGGCCGCTACAACATCAACTCCCTGCCCGTAGTGAATAAAGAGAATAAACAAGAAGTTCTGGGTATGCTCGATGCGCAGATGATCCTGAATGCTTACCGGCAAAACCGCAGGGACAATGATGCATATCAGCGGGCCATTTCCATTAAACGCAGAGGTTTTAAACTGATCCTGCAGGGGCGGCAGATATTAAAGTCTAAAGGGAAAAACTGACCGCATAGGATCAATGCCTACATTTGTAAAGCATTATGAAACACCTGGCAGTTTTAAATAAGTACTTCGTCCGATATAAATGGCGCTTCCTTCTTGGTATGTTGTTCACCGCTGTATCCGTTGCATTCAACGTTTTCCAGCCCGTTCTCGTACGGCAGATCTTTGATCTCCTGGAACAGAACCTGAAAAACTATCCCATGATCAGCGATACAGGTTTGAAAGATGCTTTCAGAAGTTCCTTTTCCCAAAGCCTGGCTTTCTATGGGGTATCTATCCTGGGCCTGGCCCTGTTAAGCGGATTTTTCATGTTCCTGCAAAGGCAGACCCTCATTGTAATGAGCCGGTATATTGAATATGATCTCAAAAACGAGGTCTACCAGCATTATCAGCGCCTGGACCTGAACTTCTTTAAAATGAACCGCACGGGTGATCTCATGAGCCGTATCACGGAAGACGTCTCCCGCGTACGCATGTACGTAGGCCCTGCCATCATGTATGCCGCACGTACCGTTATTATGATGGTAATGATCATCTGGCTCATGTGGGAAGTGAACCCCAGGCTCACCCTCTATACTTTATCCCCACTACCTTTGCTGGCCATCACCATTTACTTTGTGAACCGGGTGATCCACAGGAAAAGCGAACGCATTCAATCCCAGTTATCCAATATCACCTCCATTGCACAGGAAAACTATTCCGGCATCCGGGTGATCAAATCATACGTACAGGAAGAGCCCAGCGCTAAACATTTTGAGGAAGCCAGCGAAGCTTATAAGCAGAGTTCTATCAGTCTTGCTAAAACCGATGCCCTCTATCAACCCGCTATGGGACTGATGATAGGGCTGAGTGTGATCTTCACCATTTTCATCGGCGGCATGCAGGTGATCAATGGGAATATCACAGTAGGTAACCTGGCGGAATTTGTATTGTATGTGAACATGCTCACCTTTCCTTTCTTTTCCATTGGCTGGGTGGCTTCTATGATCCAGCGGGCTGCGGCATCACAGCAGCGGATCAATGAATTCCTGGACGAAAAGCCGCTGATCAAAGATGAACCGGGTGCTAAAGAGATCACCCTTAAAGGGGAGATCCACTTTTCAAACGTATCCTTTACTTATCCGCATACCGGCATCCAGGCCCTGAAGAACTTTGAACTGAAGATCAAACCCGGTCAGAAAATTGCCGTCATCGGACGTACCGGTGCCGGCAAAAGCACGCTGGCTCAGTTACTCATCCGGATGTATGATCCGCAGAGCGGGCAGGTTAAAATGGATGGGGAAGATATCCGGAACCTGAAACTCAACAGTTTGCGGACACAGATCAGTTATGTACCACAGGATGTATTCCTGTTCTCAGATACCATCAGTAATAATATCCGCTTCGGCGAACCAACGGCTGCAGAGGAAACCGTACAGCAGGCTGCCAGGCAGGCTTCCGTGGAAAAGGACATCCTTCAGTTCCCCGAAGGCTTTAACACGATAGTGGGAGAGAGGGGCGTAACTCTCAGTGGTGGCCAGAAGCAGCGGGTATCAATTGCACGCGGCCTGATCCGCAACCCCCATATTATGTTGTTCGATGACTGCCTTTCTGCCGTAGACGCCCGTACGGAAAAGGAGATTATAGGTAACCTGTATGCCTATCTGGAAGATAAGACTGCCATCATCATCACCCATAGGATCTTCTCCTTATTTGCCTTTGATAAGATCATCGTTCTGGACGAGGGGAAGATGGTTGAAAGCGGAACACACGATGAATTAATTGCCCTTAACGGATATTATGCAGAGCTATATGCCAGGCAGCAAACCGGGGCAGAAGAGCGTGTAAATGGGTAGTATTCACTCCGTTGTATGTCGCTGCCATCAAGGTTTACGGGAAATATAAGATGTTTTTTCAAAATCATTTAAAAATATTTTGATATTTGTAAAACAATAGTATATTTGTTGATTATTGATCATTCAAACAGGATTTGATTCGTTAACACTTAAATCTATCAACTGTGGCGTACGAAAACAACAATCAACAGGAAAGAAACAACGACAGCATCTTTTCCAAGCGATTGAAAGCGGGTAAAAGAAGAACTTATTTCTTTGATGTAAAAACAACTCGGGGTAACGATTACTTTCTTACTATCACAGAAAGTAAAAAACGTTTCAACGACAACGGTTACGACAGGCACAAAGTATTCCTGTACAAAGAAGATTTTAATAAGTTTCTGAACGCTTTAACAGAAACCATCAACTATGTGAAAACTGAGTTGATGCCAGACTTCGATTTTGATGCTTACAATCACGACTACTCAGAAAATCGTGAAGAAGAGCAGGATGGTGGAGAAGGCACTGAGTCTGCCGGACCACGCGCTGAAGTATCTGCACCTGCAGAAGCAGTGGAAATAGCAGCCCCCGCTCAATCCAGCGAGGATGTGGACAAATGGTAATACATTCCCTGTCAACCAAATAAGAACTCTTTTAAACCTCCGGAATACTCCCGGGGGTTTTTTATTTTAAAGATGCCTGACAAGAAAATATTCCATTCAATGCCCAAATATTCCGTTCGATCAGGTTCATCGTGCAACATTAAAATGCATCGCTTAGTTTTGCTTGTATGAATATGCGCTACCGTTACTGGATATACCAGATTGTGGGATGGCTTTCCTTCACTTATCTCTATAACAACATTCGTACTGACGGCTTTGCTTTCCGTTTGGATGTGTTCATTGACGGGGAATTCTATGGCGCCATCCTCAGCGGTATTTTTTATACGCATCTGCTGCACCTGTACCTGCGCAAACAAAACCTGGCCCGGTACCGCTTTGGGTCACTATTCCTGAAATTATGGTTCAGTGTTTTACTTACCTCGCTGGGCATCACTGCTACCTTTCTTACCTATGAGATCATCATAGCCGGCGGCTGGAACAAGTTCATGGTATCCATGGATGCCGCCAGAACATTCACCAGCAGAACTACCACTTTCATGGTGATCATGGGTATTATCTGGCTGGTATGGCACCTGATAGTATGGGCCTGGGTGATCATTTATTTCAGCCTCCTGCAAAGCCGCTTTAAACGGATGGCACTTGAAGCGGAGAACCGCCTGAAACAGGCAGAGCTGGATACACTGAAGTCTAAACTAAACCCACATTTCCTGTTTAATGCACTGACCAGCATCCGCAGCCTCATCGCTGAAAACCCGCTACGCGCACAGGAAGCAGTGGGAGAGTTAGCAGAAGTGCTCAGAAGCGCCATGTTGGTGGAACATCAGCAGCAGATCTCCTTTGCAAAGGAACTGGAAGTTGTACAGCATTACCTGGCTATTGAAAAGATCCGGTTTGAAGAACGCTTACAGGTGCAATATGAAATTGATCCCGCCGCATATGAGCAATCCATGCCCCCTATGTTATTACAGACCCTCGTGGAAAATGCCATCAAACATGGTATCTCCCAAAAGGCCGCAGGCGGGGATATCAGGATCAAAACACAGATGGAGAACAAACATTATTACATTCATGTGGAAAATACCGGGAAGATAGCTGAGGATACTTTGCAGAACGGTTTTGGTATAACGGGAACCATTAAACGTTTAGCGCTTTTGTATGGTGATAAAGCTACTTTCTCTATCCGTAACACAGGGCAGCATACCGTACATGCTACCGTAAAATTACCCAGGGTATGATTGAAGCAGTGATCGTAGATGATGAAAGACTGGCACGGAAAGACCTGCGTGCGGTGTTGCAGCAGTTCCCTTTCATTACCATCACAGGTGAAGCATCTAATGTGGCGGAAGCCTTACAACTCATTGAACGTACCCTTCCGCAGCTGATCTTCCTCGACATTGAAATGCCGGAAGCAAACGGTTTTACACTGCTGGAACAATTGAAAACGGTACCGGAAGTTATCTTTACCACCGCATACGATGCCTATGCTATCAAAGCATTTGAGGTAAATGCCCTTGATTACCTGCTGAAACCGGTAACCTCAAAACGTTTGGCTGAAAGCCTGGAGCGATTGCAGGAGGTCACAAAACCAGCAGTACAACAAACAGCGCAATACCCTGAGCTCCGGGAAAAGATCTTTGTGAAAGACGGGGAACGTTGCTGGTTTATTCCACTGGGAGACATCCGGTTGCTGGAATCAACCGGAAGTTATACACGCATCTGTTTCGGAAAACATGCGCCACTTTTAGCCCGCAGCCTGCAAGCAATGGAATCACGCCTGAACCCTCAATACTTTTTCAGGGCCAGCCGTAAACATATCGTAAACCTGGAACACGTACAACATATCATTGCACTGAACCAATATATGCTGCAACTGGAATTAACGGACGGTACAAAAATACCTGTGTCCAGGCGGCAATCCATTCTCTTCCGCGAGTTACGCGGTATCTGATGATCTATTAAAATAGTTTATGTATGAAACGAATGTACCTATCGTTAATGGCCATGTTATGCCTGCTTTGTTCTGTTACTATGGCCCAGTCTATTCGCCGGGCAGCTTTCCCCTTAAATGGAACAGGGGATTTTAAACCATTGAAAAAAGCGCTGGCAGGTACACAGATAGTTGGTATGGGAGAAGCCACTCATGGCACCCATGAATGTTTTACCATGAAACACCAGGTATTTAAATTCCTGGCAGAAGAAATGGGGTATACGGTGTTTGCCATTGAGGATGGTATCTATGGCGCCAACCTGATCAACACTTATATCCTTACCGGCCAGGGAGATCCCCGGCAGATATTGAAAGACGAATTTCATGCTGTATGGCAGGTAACGGAGTTGATAGACCTGATAGAATGGATGAAAGATTACAATGCACAGCATACCCGCAAACTCACCTTCGCTGGTTTCGATACCCAGCAGATGGATAGTTATGTACGTGCCCTGCGGACATTTGAAGCACAATACAAAACACATATTTTCACCCCGATCACCGATTACGATGGAGAAGGAATAGACAGCATCAACGATGCCATGCATGCGGCGGAGCAGATCGTAGACAGTGTTTTACAAACACTGCCTCCCAAACCAGCCATTGTACCTGACACTGCCTGGGAACAGGCTACCTGGATGATCAATAACATTGCAGCAGCAATGGATCAGTTCAATGCAAAGGAATTCCTGCTGGGGCTAAACACCCGGGATTCCATGATGGCATTGAATGTTACACATCTTACCAAACTGCATCCCGGGGAGAAGATGATGCTGTGGGCGCACAATGGTCATATCGGCCGGCAGCATATTTTTGCATCGGAGTTCAATACAATGGGCGCAAACTTAAAACGGCATTATGGCCGGGCTTATACCAGTATCGGTTTTGCTACCAGCACAGGCACTTACCGGGCAGTAGTTGACAAAGCAGGGAATATGAGAACTGATAATGCACTGGTCCCGGCAGGCCCCGGAACAGCCGAGTATATACTGCACCAAACAGGGATCCCTGTTTTCCTGCTGCCCTTGAAAAAAGTATCGGTAGAAGGAAAGTTCAGGACTGTGGGGGTATATGCTTCGGAATACCAGTTCCCTGAAAAACCGGGAAAGCTGGGAGATCTGTTTGACTGGCTGATCTATATTGATAAAACCACTGCGGCTATTAGTCTTTAGGCTGGTACAAACTCGTTTACCTTCACGATCATCTCGTTTAAGCGCACCGGCCCAAAGTGACTGGCAAAAGCAACATCTGCAGCATCACGGCCATATGCTACCGTGATCCGCCTGCCTTTGGGTTCCGTTTGCGTGGCATCAAAACAATACCAGCGCCCGGTAAGATATACTTCAAACCAGGCATGCAGGTCCATTGGTTTTAAGCCAAAGAGATACCCTGTTACCATCCTGGCAGGAATATCCAATGCCCTGCAAAGGGAAATACCCAGGTGCGAGAAATCCCGGCATACACCAACTTTAGCAGAGAGCATATCCCATGCGGAAGTAGAACTGTTGGTAGTGCCATATTGATAACGGATATTATTTTGTATCCATTGGCAAATAGCCGCTACCTGTTCATAACCTGTTCCTGCATGTTTTGTGATCTCTGCAGCCAGGTCCGCCATTTTATCAGATTCACAATACCTGCTGGGCAGGAGGTAGTGCAGCATGAAATCAGGGAGATATTCAATCGCCGTCCAGCCCGCGTTATGATCTACTTCTATTGTATCCGCGCAATCTGCCAGCACACTGCTTTCTATGCGAAAGTTGCCTACAGGTAATACTATACGCTGGCAGAGGTTTCCGTAATTGTCCGTGAATTCCGTCATGGTACAGAAGGGACTGGTGTGCATTTCTTCTTTGATCACAAACTGGCCAACGCCGCTTTTTGCACGAAGCATAAAGGTGGTAGGGACCGGGGTTTCGCAGGTAAGGTCCAGCAAACAGGAGGCTTGTATGAGCATGTATGCAAAATAGTGATTTTAAAAGGGAAGCGATGTGAAAGTTCAGGCATACTGCCGGATGATCTGCTCCAGTTGTTTCGCCTGCACCACACCGGATTGCCGCCAGAGGATCTTTCCTTCCTTAAACAATATCAGCGTGGGTACGCCCTGTACCTGGTAAGCCTGCGCGGCTGCAGGGTTCTTGTCTACATCTATTTTGATGATGCTGGCAGCGTCTCCAAGCTCGCTTTTCACATTCTTCAGGATCGGCTCCATTGTTTTACAGGGGCCGCACCAGGTGGCAAAAAAGTCTACCAGAACCGGTTTACTGCTGTTGATCATTTCTGAGAAGGTAGTTGCCATGGCTTTTTTATATAAGGGACACAAATTCAGTGCCCAATAATAAGAAAAGCCCCGGAATACCGGAGGCCTTCTTTACGTTAAAAAAAGAAAATGGTTTTATTTGATATTCGCATTCACCGCAAAACTACTTCAATCCCATATCCTTATTTGCCGCAAACTGCTGTAAGGTGGCAGCAATCTCTTTCTCCAGCGCTGCGCCGGTAAGTTCCTTCTCGAAAGCTTTCTTTTCCAGCGTGCTCATGGCTTTGTACAATGGTTCATTGTTCACTTTTTTCTGCAGAACAACAGAAGTATTTGCCGCATAAAGTTTATCCCAGCTCTTACGCACCAAAGCCCAGAACGCTTTATGCTGTTCCCACCAGGCCTTTGCAGCAGCGCATTTGCTTTCGTCTGTACGATCGTAGGTATTCACACCTTTCTCCTGTACAATCACTTTATCTTTTCCATCTGCTCTTACTACTTTTTTATTATCCTGCTCATGCACAGAACCGGTAGCAGTGATCTCATGATGGTTAATGCGGTGCAGTACATTATAATCATTGCGGGTAGTGTATTCACGGCGGGGCAGAGGAGCATCGCTGGCTGCTTCCCAGTAGTGGCGGCCATCTGTATGAACCCAGGTAGCGGAACCTTCATAACGGGGCTCATCATCCACACCAAATACCTTCTGCGTCCATTGCCCTTTTACCTGTGCTGCCGGCAACTGGATCTTTTTCCAGGTATTGTCTTTATCAAAGGCTAACAGGGTCTGGTTTTCATATTGCCAATCCTCCGTCCAGTGTTTGATCACATCACCTTCTGCTATCAGCAGATGCTGTAATACAATACGTTTATCACTTTCTTCTGCTACAGTAATATACTCCACCGCATCTGTGATCTTTTTATATCCTTTGGGTTTATAAGTACTGTCCGCAGGGAATGTTTCCGTATACTCGAAAGTTACTTCGTGGCAGCCGCACATGTTTTTGATGGCCGCTTTATCCTGTGATAGTTTTTGCTGCGCCATGCTTTGCTGTGTAATAAAAGCCACGGCGAATAGAAAAAGTCTTTTCATTATCGGGTTTTGTTTAAGCAAGGTAGGCTGGACAAGTTTGCCGTTCTTACGGATTCGGGAAAAAGAGTTACGCAAAACGGAAAAGGTCATTTTCCCTTAACAGGCTAATAATTATTTTAATCGGACCAGGGCCATTATATTTGGGTATAAACGACCAATAGTATGAGGGATTGGATAAAGAATATTTTCAATACGAACGAAGAACCTATTCTTGAGGAATGGCGTAATGAACAGTCTATTTATCAGTTCATTAGCAGCAATATAGACACTACCGGAAAACTAAAGGAATCTGCAGAGGAACTGCCTGACGAAAAGAAAGGGGAGAACGATCTCCGCTTTGCTGCCGGGCTGAGCGATACCTTATTTGGTAACAGCGAATCGGAAGAATCCACTGCTCAAATCAACGAGCTGGCTTCCATCATTAAACGGTTTGCCCAATACGGGGATAAAAAGAGCGATCTGAAGATCTATGAACTGATCGCCAGTAATGATAATATCGTAAGTCTCATTGATCCCGTACTGGAAGAAATGGGCAAACTGAGCGTTCCCATTGAACCTTACTTATTCCCCTTTGCGCAGGACCTTTCCTTTAAAGCAACTAACCGCAATGCCGTAAAATTCGGCATTGCCATCCTGGGTGTTTGCCAGCGGGAAAATGTATTGGAAGAAATTAAAACCCTGGGGCTGCATGATGAATTTACCCTTTATACCACCATCGCCATCATCAACTTGTCCGATGATCCGGAAGGTGATCTCTGGGAGCTTTCTAAAAAAGTGAACGGCTGGGGAAAGATCCAGTCGGTAGACAGGCTGGCCAATATGGTTACACAGCCAGCTATAAAAGACTGGCTGCTGCTGGAAGGGTATAAGAACGACATCATGTATGAATACCTGGCTTATACCTGTGCCGTGCATGGAGAACTGGATGAAAAACTTTCCCTGGAGAAAATAGACCGCGCCATGTACATCGCTGCAGGTGAGATCATAGAAGCACTTATTGCAGGAGGCCCGGCTGAAGATATCTCCAACTATACATCTGCCTCCATCGTCATTGAACAGTATGTAAGGCATTCCCAGGAACATGCTACGGAAGTAGGCAACTACATTGTATTAAGCAGCATCTTTAACCTGCTGCAGGACATCCAGGACGATATGACGGACCACGCTGAGAATGGATGGACGCAGGATATTATCTCCAATTGCCTGATCGATATTTCCGCCATCCTGCACCGGCTGGACTGGGAAGAGAAAACATGGGAAGCTTTAAACAGCACGGATAACACCACTTACTGGAGTGGAAAACAGGCCGCCCGCTTATTAGGCCTGGATGTATGGGATGTTTACTGGAAGCGCCTTTTAGCCAGTCCGCATGAAGGCTCGCTCTGGTACGATGTACTTAACGAATACATGGAGCCCCATGTGGATGAAATAATAGACCTGGCGATTAAAACCATCCCTTTAGATGAATTATCCACCGGCCCCGAAGATATACTCGGCCTTGGCCCCAATTATTCCAAATTCCAATCACTGGATTTCATACTACCCTTTTTAGAAAGGCATCCCGGCAAAGGAGAACCTATTCTCATAGCCACCCTGAACAGCCGTGTAACCAGGCACCGTAATTTTTCCCTGCGCGTGCTGGGTAAATGGGGGAAAGAAATTTGGTCACCTGCGCTTGCAGCAGCATTTGAAAAGCTGAAAAGCCTTGAACCAAATGCAGATACAAAGGCAAATATTGAGAAGTTAGAAAGGGGAGAAGCACTGGATTAAAAAAGTACTTGTCTAAAATAAAGAACCCCGCCAATCGGCGGGGTTTATTTTTATTGAATTTAATTAGCAAATAAAAACCTTCATCCTCTGCTGCGCGGGGCAAGGCCTCAACAACCTCCTGCAGGCGAAAATATCTTCTACAAAAAACATCTCCCTAAAACAAAAAAACTCCGCCCTCTATTGCGCGGGGCAAGGCCTCAGCAACCTCCTGCAGGCGAAAATATCTTCCACAAAAGAAAACACCTCTTAAATAAAAAACTCCGCCCTCTGCTGCGCGGCAAGCTCTCAGCAAGCTATCACCCCCTCCATTTCTTATAAGCATTGATCAACCCATTCGTTGAAGTATCATGCGAACTAACCTCCGCATCATCCTTCAACTCAGGCAATATCTTATTCGCCAACTGTTTCCCTAATTCCACACCCCACTGGTCAAAACTGTAGATATTCCAGATCACTCCCTGCACAAATATCTTATGTTCATACAGCGCTATCAGCGAACCAAGGGACCGCGGCGTAATTTGCTTCAGCAGGAAAGAATTCGTTGGCCTGTTACCCGTAAACACTTTAAATGGCACCAGCTCTTCCGCAGTACCTTCCGCCTTCACTTCCTCCACAGTTTTCCCATTCATCAGGGCCTCCGTTTGTGCAAAGAAGTTAGACAGTAATTTAGGATGATGATCTCCCAGTGGATTATGACTGATCGCCGGCGCAATAAAGTCGCAGGGGATCACTTTGGTTCCCTGGTGGATCAGCTGATAGAAAGCATGCTGCCCATTCGTACCTGGCTCTCCCCAAACAACAGGCCCCGTTTGTACATCCACCGGTTTCCCGTTCCTGTCCACATTTTTACCATTGCTCTCCATATTTCCCTGTTGGAAATAAGCCGCAAAACGATGCATATATTGATCGTAAGGAAGGATCGCTTCAGAAGCCGCATCAAAGAAATTCCCATACCAGATACCTATCAGCGCCATGATCACCGGAATGTTCTTCTCAAAAGGTGTATTCCGGAAATGCTCATCAGTAGCATGCGCTCCTGCCAGCAGTTCATGAAAGTTCTTATACCCGATAGTTAGTGCAATAGAAAGGCCGATAGCGGACCAGAGGGAATAACGTCCACCCACCCAGTCCCAGAATGCGAACATATTCTTCGTATCTATACCAAACTCCTTCACCGCTTTTTCATTGGTAGAAAGCGCCGCAAAGTGCAGGGCAATATCTTTTTCAGAACCACCGTTCTCCAGGAACCAGGTACGTGCAGAATGTGCATTGGTCATGGTTTCCTGTGTGGTGAAAGTTTTGGAAGCAATGAGGAAGAGGGTTTCATCTGCTGTTACTTTCTTCAGTGTTTCAGCAATATGCGTACCATCCACATTGGACACAAAATAGGTTTGAATACCCGGAACCCAGTAGGGGCGGAGGGCTTCTGTTACCATTACAGGGCCCAGATCAGAACCACCGATACCAATGTTCACGATATAACGGATACGTTTACCCGAAAATCCTTTCCATTCCCCTTTATGTATCCTGTTACAGCAATCTTCCATCTGTTTCAGTACAGCATTCACTTCAGGCATCACATCCTTTCCATCCAGCAATACCGGTTGGCCGGATACATTCCGCAGTGCCGTATGCAGTACCGCCCGCTGTTCTGTGGCATTGATCTTTTCGCCCTGGAACATCGCTTTGATGGCTTCCTCCAGTTTGCATTCCTTTGCCAGTTCCTGCAGCAGTTGCAGGCTTTGGGCATTGAGGAGGTTCTTCGAATAATCGAACAGGATATCTTCAAACTGCAGCGAGAAAGATTGGAAGCGTTGCGGATCTGCCGCAAAGAGGGAACGCATCTGCGTTTTTTTCATGTCTGCTGCGTGCTGCTGTAACTGTTGCCAGGCCTTGGTCGCAGTTGGGTGTACTGTTGGGAACATACTTTCTGATTAGATTAGTGCGTCAAAAATAAGCTATATAGTGATCTTTTTTCTAACTAACTGCATGAGAATGGATAAAGCTAACACGGCGATAACAATAGTGCCCATAGCTACAATGGGCGCGCATTCCCGCCCGCCGATGGACTCCCTTTTAACGATAATGCCATAAAAAGCCCAGATACATACAAGTGCATAATACACATTATTGTACCTGAAAACCACCAGCACCGCCAGCAGGGTGCCCAGGCCCATCATCACAACCGTCCAGGTGACCTGTGGAATGGGAATATTCCAGGCTACCAGTAAAGCCGTGAGATTAGCAATGGTGGCAATACTGATCCATCCCAGGTAAATGCCGAAAGGGAAATGGATAAATACCTTTTCCGGTGTAAACGCTCCCGGGTGGCCTATACGGAATTTACGATGGATGACGATCAGGCTGGCCAGGAGCACCAGCATACAGCAGAACGAAAGGAAGATCATGTTATAATGCCAGGCAAACAGCCAGCAGGCATTACCCAGGCAACTGAGCAGGAACCAGCCTTTCATCCTCACCATAAAGGCCTGCAACTCTATGGCATGCCCGTTGAAAAATGCCAGCCGGTACTGGTAGGCCACAAAACCCAATAACCCCAGGTAAATAATGCTCCAGATGGAAAAAGTAAATCCTGCCGGAACAAAAAGGTTGGGGTATGCATCTGAAACCTCGCCGGTGGTTTTACCGTTCAATTGAGACAGGTTAGCCATGGCATTCACACCGATCACAATGAGCAGGGCCAGGATATTGAAGATTGCTTGCTGACGGTAATGACCAACGCTCTGACGGGTTTCCATAACATTTGGTTTGAAATTGCTCCGCAAAAATCTAACCATAATTAGGCGATAATGCTGTTTCGTATTTACTGAATATTAATTTATCTTTGCGGACTTATGACAATAGAACAATTGAAGGCTATGAGGGACCGTCTGTACGTCCTGGGAGGTTTTCTTTAACGTACAGGACCGCATAGACAAAATAGAAAATGATAAGCAGATGACCCTCGCCCCGGGATTCTGGGATGATAACGAAAGGGCAACTGCTATCCTGAAAGAAATTAAGGTGAACAAATTCTGGGTGGATCTTTACAATCAGGTAAAGGACGCCATTGAAGATAGCGCCGTTCTGCTGGAATTCCAAAAAGAAGGTGAAGCAACTGAGGAAGAAGTGAAAGCAGCTTATGATAATGCCACTGCGGCATTGGATGAGCTGGAGTTCAAAAGCACCCTCAACCAGCCGGAAGATGAAATGCCCGGCGTTCTCACCATCAATTCCGGCGCCGGTGGTACCGAAAGTCAGGACTGGGCAGAGATCCTTCTCCGCATGTACCGTATGTACGGTGAAAAGCAGGGTTGGAAAGTCAGTGAGATCGATGTGCAATACGGAGATGGCGCAGGCATTAAATCTGCTACGCTTGAATTCGATGGGGAATTTGCTTACGGCCTGCTGAAAGCAGAAAGTGGGGTTCACCGGTTGGTGCGCATCTCTCCATTTGATTCCAACGCCCGCCGCCACACATCTTTTGCCTCTGTATTCGTATACCCGCTTGTAGATGATACCATCGAAGTAGCTGTTAACCCTGCCGACCTGGAATGGGAATTCTACCGTTCAGGTGGTAAAGGTGGTCAGAACGTGAACAAGGTGGAAACCGCCGTTCGCCTGAAACATATTCCTTCCGGTATTATCATCGAATGCCAGCAGGCACGTACACAAGGGGAGAACCGTACCAAGGCATTGACCATGTTGAAGTCCAGGTTGTACGAAGAAGAGATCCGCAAGCGCGAAGAACTGAAGAATGCATCGAATGCAAATAAACGCAAGATCGAATGGGGTTCACAGATCCGCTCTTATGTTTTCCATCCGTACAAAATGATCAAAGATCACCGCACCGAGTATGAAGTAGGAAATATCGGCCCTGTAATGGATGGTGAGCTGGATGGATTCATCAAAGCGTACCTGATGATGCAGAAAGAAGAAGAGAAAGGTTGATCCGAACACCAACCATATTTATAACAAACAACAACAATCTAAGCCATGCATAACGCTTATTTTGACTTTGCAGCACCAGGCAATGAACCGGTTATGAGCTTCGCTCCGGGATCCCCGGAAAGAGCAGCACTTAAAAAACAACTAGCCGCATATAAGGCTGTTGAGCAGGACATTCCCATGTACATCGGCGGAAAAGAAGTCCGTACCGGCAAAACGGTAGACATTCGTCCCCCGCATGAGATCAAACATAAACTGGGTCATTTCCACTCCGGAGATGCCAGTCATGTTACAGATGCTATCAACGCCGCACTGGCTGCACGCCAGCAATGGGCAGATACTCCCTGGGAGCATCGCGCAGCCATCTTCCTCAAAGCAGCAGAGCTGCTGGCCACCAAATACCGCGCGCATACCAATGCCGCTACCATGTTGGGCCAGAGCAAAAATGCCTACCAGGCTGAAATAGACAGCGCCTGCGAACTCATAGACTTCCTGCGCTTCAACGTACATTACCTTACAGAGATCTACCGTCAGCAACCTATCAGTTCACCTGGTGTGCACAACAGGCTGGAATATCGTCCCCTGGAAGGTTTTGTACTGGCTGTAACGCCATTTAACTTCTCCGCTATCGGTGGTAACCTGCCTACTTCTGCTGCCATGTGTGGTAACGTAGTAGTTTGGAAACCTGCCAATACACAGGTATTCCACGCCAGCCTTTTCATGAAGATCCTCATAGAAGCCGGTTTACCGGATGGCGTGATCAATCTTGTTTATGCAGACGGACCCACCATCGGTGATGTATGTTTCGCACATGCTGACTTTGCCGGTATCCACTTCACCGGTTCTACCGGCGTATTCCAAACCATGTGGAAAACCATTGGCAATAACATTCATAAATACAAAACTTACCCACGCATAGTAGGAGAGACCGGTGGTAAAGATTTTGTGATCGCTCACAAGTCTGCCGATGTAGATGCGGTGGTAACTGCACTCGCAAGAGGCGCTTTTGAATACCAGGGTCAGAAATGCTCTGCTGCTTCCCGCGCTTACCTGCCGAGCAATATTGCAGAAGAAATCAAGACTAAACTGGCTGCAGCCCTTAAGACCATGAAAATGGGTACTACAGAGGACTTCTCCAACTTCATCAACGCCGTGATCGATGAACGTTCTTTTGATAAGATCACTAAGTATATCGATAACGCGAAGAACGATGCAAAAGCTAAGATCATCGCTGGCGGTAACTACAGTAAAACAGAAGGTTACTTCATAGAACCCACTGTGATCGAAACCACAGATCCTTTATACACTACCATGTGCGAAGAGATCTTTGGACCTGTACTCACAGTATACGTATACGATGCAGAGAAATACGAAGAAGCATTGAAACTGGTAGACAGCACCAGCACCTATGCACTCACAGGAGCTGTATTGGCGCAGGACCGTTACGCATTGGAACTGGCTGCTAAAAAGCTGGTGAACGCGGCAGGTAACTTCTACCTGAACGATAAACCAACAGGTGCAGTAGTTGGTCAGCAACCATTCGGAGGCGCCCGTGCATCCGGCACCAATGATAAAGCAGGTTCACAGCTGAACCTCTACCGCTGGCTGAGTGCGAGAACCGTGAAAGAAACACTGGTTCCGCCAACGGACTACAGGTATCCTTTCCTGAATGAAGCATAGTTCAATATATTACATTATAAAAAAGCAGTTCCGGGAATGGAACTGCTTTTTTTATTATCAGAGATTTGATTTGGCATCTGTATAGTTATAAAACCATTTAAACGTTCGCTTGAAAGGTTCTGCTTTTACCTTTTGATACCAGTGCTCGTATTCCCGTTTCAATTTACCGGCAATCTCAGGCTGTGCAGAAGAAAGATCATGCAGTTCCGACCGGTCATTCTCAATATCATACAACTGCCATTGTTCTGTATGCTCGGCAACCAGTTTCCATTTGCCATCCAGTACAGCCTTGTTTCCTTCATGTTCCCAGAAGATGGGGTTAACCCTGTTTATTTTTTTTCCTGTAAAGGCAGGCACCATACTGGCACCTTCCAAAGGTTGAATAGCATTGCCTCCAAACGTTGAAGGGTATTGCGTTTTACCTAAGTCAACCAATGTGGCCATAATATCAGTGATGTGTGCCGGCTGCCGTTCAAAAGCACCATTCCTGGAAGCTGGTATCCCTGCGGGCCAGGAAACAATACAGGGAGAGGAAATGCCTCCTTCATGTGTTTGATGTTTATATCCCCAGAAAGGTGTACAGGAAGCTTCTGCCCATCCCTGCCCAAGGAACACGCTGGATTGGGAAGAACCGGGTATAGCTCCATCATATTTTCCTTCTGCTCCCGGCTCTGCATTACCACCATTGTCTGATACAAACAGCAGCACTGTATTATCAAACACATTCCTCTTTTTCAAACCTGCTACCAGGTCGCCGATGCTCTTATCCATATGAGCTATTACTGCAGCGTATATGGCCATAATATGATCAAACTTTTCTTTCTCCTGCTGACTCAGCTGGTCCCAATCAGGAACATTTGGATTAAATGGCGTTAGTTTGGAGGATGGATCGAGCAATCCAATGGCAAGCTGTTTTTTATATCGCTGTTCCCGAAGTTTTTCCCATCCCTCCAGGTATTTCTTTCTGAACTTTTCAATTTCATCCAGGGGCGCCTGTAAGGGAAAATGAGGCGCATTATATGCCAGGTACAGCATAAAAGGCTTTTGTTCCTGTAAAGCTTCATCTATGAACCGCAGGCTGTAATTGGACCATAGATCAGTGCTGTACCAGTTTTGAGGTAGTACAGCAGCATCATTAGGCAGGCGTTTCCCGTTTAGGAAAAGTTTTGCATTGGGATGGTCGCCATAGTAAAAACCTCCGGCCGGTGCATTGAGTGATCTGTCAAATCCCCGTTTCCACGGCACCACGCCCTGAGCTTGTCCCACATGCCATTTACCAACCATAGCTGTAAAGTATCCGGCATTTTTCATCACTTCACCTATCGTAACGCTTTCGTTATTCAACCGGCCTCTGTAAGCCGGATGCTCCGGACCTTTATCTTCCATCATATGCCCTATACCAGCCTGGTGGGCATAGATCCCCGTGAGCAGTGAAGCCCGGGAAGGGCAGCAGCGTGCTGTATTGTAAAAATTGGTAAGCCGGACGCCGTTTTTGGCAAGTGCATCCAGGTGAGGGGTTGGTATTTCGCTGCCGTAACATCCCAGGTCAGCAAAACCAAGGTCATCTGCCATGATGACGATAACATTAGGGCGCTTCTGTGCAATAGCCGTTCCTGTTGTGATCATGCCACAGGCCAGAAACAGACAGCTCAACCGGGTTGTTTTTTTCATTTAGATATTTTTAGGATAGAAGGTGCAGTTTAAATATACTCAAACTGAATTCATAAAAAAAGGGGCGCCCTTTGCAGAGCGCCCCTTTTTTATTTCCTTGTTGATTATATCTTCTTGATAGCTGCAATAGCCTCTTCCACATGTTGCGTAGCCTGCGTCATAGAGTTGAACTGATGCACAACCGTACCATTCTTATCCAGCACATAAGTAACACGTCCCGGCATCATCATGGTCTTAGGCACACCAAATAACTTCCGCACCGCATTATTCTCATCACTGAGCAATGTAAAAGGCAGATGATATTTTTCCGCAAACTTCTTATGAGAAGCTACATTATCTGAACTGATCCCGATCACCTGCACACCTTTATCTGTGAACTCCGAAAACGAATCCCGGAAAGAACAGGCTTCTTTTGTACATCCGGGCGTATCATCCTTCGGATAGAAGTAAATCACTGCCGGGCCTTTCGCCAATGCG
The DNA here is from genome assembly GCF_039545795.1 of Chitinophaga niabensis. Lineage (NCBI taxonomy): Bacteria > Pseudomonadati > Bacteroidota > Chitinophagia > Chitinophagales > Chitinophagaceae > Chitinophaga > Chitinophaga niabensis. The sequence continues at coordinate 2,640,484 of NZ_CP154260.1, forward strand.
GAAGACAATTTGAAATTATTCCCGTTTTGATCTTTCAATTCAAAGTCGGGTATCTTTTCGCCGTTCTTGATCTGGGATTTGGCAGAAGCACCAAATCCGAAGATTGCCAGTGTGAGGAGCATGGTTTTTATGAGTTTCATGATGTTTTGATATTGTAGTATCAAAGCTACAAAACAGGGATCATTCAGAAATGTTAAAACAGGAGGTTTACGCCGATCCTGACAGAATTGAGGGAAAAGAAATCACTGTTGATACCAACAAAGTGGCCAGTGGAGACAGCTTTTTTGGTAGGGTCCTGCTCCGGCTTTAGCTGTTTCCGGTGATAATCATAATTAAACAGATTACCCAATGTAGCTAACAGATTGATGTTGTTCTTCAATCTGAATTGCAGGCCTGGCTCATAAAAAGCACCCAGGTTCAAAATTTTGGCATCAGCAGGTTGGCCATCAGCTAAATGCTCGTTAGTTTGACTATATCCTGCAGACAAGCCCAGATCGTTGTATACAGAGAACCGGCTCTTACCAATAGGCACATTGAAACGAACAAAAGGAGCAGCAACGTAGCTATTGGAACTTTGAAGGTTTTCCCCGCCTGTGTGGCTGTAACCCAATTTAATACCCAGTGCAACATTCTCCTTAATGTAATAGCCGAACTCAGGAGCAATATTGAACTGACTGGACCTGCTTCCTCCACTCACAACAAAATTAGGAGGTGTACCAACCGGACTCGTGTTGTAAACAGATTGATTCTTGACAGTGCTGAATCCTGCAGTTCCTCCGAGGAAAAATTTCTTAGCAGGTACATCCTGCGCAAATACAGTGGCGCTTGAAAATAAAGCCGCCACAAACATGGTTCCGTAAAGTTTTTTCATAAATGTAATTTTTGAAAGAATAGATTAACAGTACAAGTATAACTGCTTAACTCTTAATATAATGTTAAATGAATATACGATGTCTGAAATCATAGTTTTTAATCTGGCCCATTAATCCTTATTTTTGATGCTTAAACACTTTTGTTTTGAAATCTATTTTGACGGATCGGCAATTAGCTATCACCATCGACCGGCTCAGCCACCAACTGATTGAGAACCATCTTGAGTTCAGGGACACGGTGCTCATAGGTTTACAGCCCAGGGGGATCTATTTGTCTGACAGGATCTACCATAATTTGAAAAAGCTGCTTCCCAACACCCATATTGCCTATGGTAAACTGGACATTACCTTTTACCGGGACGATTTTAAAAGCGAGAAGGGATTGCAGGCCCCCAATGAAACGGATATTAATTTCTCCGTTGAAAATAAACGGGTAGTGCTGATAGATGATGTGTTGTATACCGGCAGAACCATCCGTTCCGCCATGGATGCCATGCTTGATTTTGGCCGCCCCGCCGCCGTGGAGCTGCTTGTACTGATAGACAGGAGGTTCAGCAGAGAGCTGCCCATCCAGTCTGATTACACCGGAAAAACCATCGATGCCATCATAACAGAACGCGTAAAAGTCCTGTGGAAAGAACGCGATGGAAAAGACGAAGTTGTGTTGATTGCCTAAACCTCTTATATTTGCACCTTAGAATGTCACTGTCTGTTAAACATCTACTAGGTATACGCGATCTGACGCGTCAGGATATAGAGCTTATTTTCCAAACGGCCGATCAGTTAAAGGAGGTTTTACAACGTCCGATCAAGAAGGTTCCCACACTTCGGGATACCACTATCGTCAATGTTTTCTTTGAGAATTCCACCCGCACCCGCATCTCTTTTGAGCTGGCGGAAAAACGGCTGGGCGCTGATGTGGTGAACTTCTCCGCATCCGGTTCTTCCGTATCCAAAGGAGAAACGCTGATAGATACGGTCAACAACATCCTGTCCATGAAAGTGGATATGGTAGTGATGCGGCATTCCGCAACAGGCGCTCCTCACTTCCTCAGCAAACACATCAATGTACCCATAGTTAATGCCGGAGACGGTATCAACGAACATCCCACACAGGCATTGCTCGATGCTTTCTCTATCAGGGAAAAGCTGGGCAGCGTGGAAGGGAAAAAAGTAGCCATCTGTGGAGACATCATGCATTCCCGCGTAGCGCTCTCCAATATCTACTGCCTCAAAAAACTGGGTGCAGAAGTAACCGTGGTAGGGCCTCCCACACTCATTCCCAAACACATTGCACAGGCGCTGGACGTTAACGTGAGTTATGATATCCGTGAAGCCCTGGCCTGGTGTGATGTAGCAAACGTACTGCGCATTCAGCTGGAAAGGCAGAACATGCCTTTATTCTCTTCCTTACGCGAATACTCGCTGGCTTATGGTGTGAACCGTCAACTGCTGGACAGTCTCCAGAAAGAGATCGTGATCATGCATCCGGGCCCCATCAACAGGGGAGTGGAATTAAGCTCAGATGTGGCAGACTCCGGCCAGTCCATTATCCTGGACCAGGTGGAAAACGGCGTAGCTACAAGAATGGCTGTCTTATACCTCCTTGCCCGCAAAGAGCCCGTTTTTAATTAATCATTCCGCAAACTCTCTACCGGATTCACCCTGGCAGCCCGCCAGGTTTGTGATATGATGGTGATCAATCCTACCAGCAATAAAATGCCCAGGCTGATCAGCAAACTACCCATGCCTAAATTAATGCGTATCGCAAAGTTCTGCAGGAACAACCGGCTTACAAAGTAACCAATGGGCAAAGCAATGCAGGCCGCTATCAGTATTAGTTTCAGGAATCCTTTTGACAACATCACGATAATACTCCGGATGCTGGCTCCCATCACTTTTCTTACCCCTATTTCTTTCCGGCGTACCGCAGTGTTATAGATCACTAGCGCCAGTAATCCCATAGCAGCGATAATGATGGTCATAGCCGCCAGGAAACCCAGGAAGGATATATCATTCCAGTTTGATTTCCCTTCATACAACGCTTCCTCCAGCCAGCTGATCTTTAAAGGCTGCCCCGGATACAATTTATCCCATACTGCGGCAATCTGTTTATTCAGCGCCTCTTTGTTATCTGTATTCACTTTCAGGTCCAGCGTATTGTAATCAGAAGCGGGAAGGAACGCCAGTGGCGTAACCGGCTTGCCCATATTCTCAAAATGAAAATCCTTTACAATACCCGCTACTTCCACCTGCGTGGAATCATTCATCCAGATCTGCTGGCCAGCTTTCACTTTCAGCTTCTCTGCTGCATTTTCATTTAAAATGATCTGCTGCCCGATGAAATTCTGACCATCTACAAATTTGAGTTCCATCATAGATAAAAAAGCAGCATCTGCATGATAATAACTCACCTGCACAGGTTCCTGTGCCTTGCTAACGGTAAGGGGCAAACGCCCGCCCTCATAACGCCCGAAATTGGCAGAAGTGGCGCCTACTTTTTCCACACCACTGATAGCACTTAATTCCTGCGTTAATAACTCCGGTTTATTTCCCTGTAATTGCACGGCCACTACACGATGCGGATTGAATCCCGTATCCGCTTTCGCCATAAATGCAAACTGCTGATAAAATGCCGAAAGGAAAATAGTGACCACCAGCGAAATGGCGAATTGAAACACCAGCAGGCTTTTGCGCAGGTTCATCCGCCCGAATACCCTAAAGGCAGGCATACTTTTCAATACCTGCACAGGATTAAACGCAGAAAGCAGCCAGGCAGGAAGGCTGCCTGCCATCAAACCCGTAAAGACACCAAAACCCAGGAACACCAATATCAAACGCCAGCTGGCATTCACGGCATGTATATTCTCATACCCACTGTTGAAAAGGTTAAAACGTGCCATCAGCATCAGTAACAGGTATGCAAATCCCAATGCGAAAAGAGAAATGGCCACCGCTTCAAAGATATACTGGCCGAAGATCTGTTTACGGCTGGCGCCGGAAACCTTGCGGATCCCAATTTCCTTCGCCCTTGTTAAAGAACGGGCAATAGAGAGGTTCGTATAATTGAAACAGGCAGATACCAGGATAATGAGCATAATACCCAGCGCGCCCATGTGTTTAGCCCAGGTACCACCGTTATGCATATTGTTATAAGTCTCTTCCCATGCAGGTGTAATGCTACCCAGCGATTGCAGCTGAAAATGCATACTGCCTTTTGCGTTTTTATCATACAGCGAAGAGGCAATACGCGCCAGCTCACTTTTCATGGCACTTTTATTTACATGCTCTTTCAGCAGCACATAAGTATATGCTTTCCCCGGGTCCCAGGTTTGAACAGCTTTATCAATACTGTTCGCAGAACCATAAGCGTCAAAAGCAATATGCGACTTTTCCGGCGTTGGTTTTAATACACCGGTCACCTGGTAATTGCTGCCATCTTCTAAGGAAATGATCTTGCCCATAGGATCCACAGAACCAAAGAAACGGGTAGCCGCTTCATCACTTAATACTACACTGTTGGGCAATTGCAGCGCTGTAGTAGTATTACCTTTTGCCAGTTCAAATCCGAATACTTTAAAGAAAGATGGTTCTGTAAAGGCACCGTTTAATTGAATGGTTTTAGCACCATCCGTTACCTTGCCATTCAGTGCCGGATACAAGCGTACCGCATCTTCTGCCAGGTTGTTATTGCTAAGCAATGTTTCCCGCAGGGGTAGGGGAGAACTCGCCAGCTTCCAGCTATTCCCTTCCGGGTTCCGCATCTCTGTTAAAATACGATAGGTACGTTCCGGATGCGGATGAAAATTATCATAGTTCATTTCCTTACTGATGCCGATAATAACGTTCATGCATACACTCATGCTCAGCGCAAGGCCGAATATATTAATGAAGGTGAACAGTTTGTGCCGGATGATATTCCGGTAGGCAGTGAGCAAATAGTTACGGATCATGAACGTGAAATTACAAAGTGAATGCCAGAGGAGGTAGCCCCATAAAATGAAAGATATATAAATGTGCAATATTTGTCAAGTGTTCGATAATGATCATTTGATGTTCGCTGGAGAACAATGAAAAAAATGATTAGTTTAGCTGTATGCGTACGATTTTATTACTGCTCGTCTCCAACGTATTTATGACCTTTGCCTGGTACGGTCATTTAAAACACACAGGTGTACCACTATGGAAAGTGATACTGATCAGTTGGGGGATTGCCTTTTTCGAATACTGTTTCATGGTGCCGGCTAACCGTTTAGGTTATATGGAAGGATTTAACGGCTTCCAGTTAAAGATGGTCCAGGAAGTGATCACTCTCACCGTTTTTTGTGTATTTGCCATCTTTTTCCTGAAAGAGCCCCTGCGCTGGAATTACCTGGTATCCTTTTCCCTTTTATTAGGTGCCGTATACTTTATGTTTAAGAAATAAACCTATGAAAAAGATCCTTCTTACCGGGCTTTCATCCCTGTTCACCTTATTATGCCTGGCCCAGGCAACAGATAATCCGCTCAAAGATCCGCAGGACCAATTAGTAGACACACTCGTAAGAGCTGCCTTTACAAGAGGTGAGGCTGTTGGAATGGTAGTGGGCCTCATAAAGAATGGCCAGGTTTCCATCTACAATTATGGTGAAACGCTAAAGGGCAATAACACATTACCTAATGAAAATACCGTGTATGAAATAGGTTCAGTATCTAAAACATTCACCGGTACTTTATTGGCACTTCAGGTAATCCGCGGGAAAATAAAACTGGACGACCCCATTGGTAAATACCTGCCGGATTCGGTTCCGCAGCCTGTCTTTGATGGCGTGCCGGTTACGATGGTATCCCTGAGCAATCACTCTTCAGGTTTCCCGCGTTTAGCCACCAATATGTTCAAAGACGCTGTTGACATACGGAACCCTTACGCACAATTTACCAACGATAACCTCTTCCACTTTGTAAAGAACTTAAAGCTGGAAAGGAAAGTGGGAGATAAGTACGAGTATTCCAACGTGGGTACAGGTTTGCTTGGGGTACTGCTGGCGCGCCATGCAAAAACCACTTATGCCACTTTACTGGAAAGAGAGATCACGCTGCCACTGCAAATGAAGGATACCAAAGTGCAACTCACGGAATCCATGAAAAGCCGGTTTATCCAGGGCTATACTAAAGAGCTGCAACTACAGGGCCCCTGGGATTTTCAGGATATTGCAGGAATGGGCGGTATCCGTTCCACCATGCACGATATGCTCATTTATGCCCGCGCAAATATGAGCAAACAGCCCACTATACTGGAAAAAGCCATGGTATTGGCACATCAGCAGACTTTCGCCGGCGCAAATATCGTGGGCCTCAACTGGTTGCTCTTCAGCAAAGATGGTAAGAACTGGGTAACACATACCGGGCAGACTGGTGGATATCATTCCTTTATAGCAGTAGAACGGGAATCAGGCACAGCGATTGTGGTGCTCTCTAATGTTTCTGCAGAGAACCGTGTAGGCACAGCCCTGATGTTACGGCCATGGTAAGCACAACAGGCCGCACAAATTAACAGCCCGTTAGATCCACGGACCTGTGACCTGTAAACACAACCTGTTAAATCCATGGACCTGTAAACACCGCAACAGGCATTACCTCCTCGTTATAAATCCACAAGCGGTACACCGTTCACCGGATTTATGATTATTTTTGACAACTTGACAAAATCAGGTAACTATTTCATGTTAAATATCCGCAACTTTATTTGGCTGACATGCATACTGCTGTCAGGTTCTATCCGCACATTTGCACAGACCGCTCCGGCATGGAATGCCGCCGAGATAAAGCTACAGCTCAGGAAACTCTCTACGCTCGGAAGCGTATTATATATTGCCGCACACCCGGATGATGAGAACACCAAACTCCTGGGCTTCCTGTCCAAAGAAAGCCTCTACCGCACAGGCTACCTTTCCCTCACAAGAGGAGATGGCGGCCAGAACCTGATCGGCAACGAACAGGCTGAACAATTAGGCCTGATCCGCACGCAGGAATTACTCGCAGCCCGCCGCATAGATGGTGCAGAACAATTCTTCACCCGTGCCAACGACTTCGGTTTCTCCAAAAACCAGCAGGAAACCTTCACCATCTGGGACCGTAAAAAGATCCTGGGAGATGTAGTTTGGGTGATCCGCAACTTCCAGCCGGATGTGATCATTTGCCGTTTCCCTGCAGATAGCCGTGCCGGCCATGGTCATCACACTGCATCTGCAGTACTGGCAGCAGAAGCATTTGAAGCCGCCGCTGATCCAAAACAATACCCTGAGCAATTAACGAAAGTAAAAGTATGGCAGGCTAAACGCCTCTTCTGGAATACCTTCAACTTCGGCGGTAATAACACCACCTCAGAAGATCAGTTCAAAATGGACCTCGGTGCCTACAACCCCTTACTTGGAAAAGGTTTTGGTGAAATAGCTGCTGAAAGCCGCTCCCAGCATAAAAGCCAGGGTTTTGGTGTACCTTCTTCAAGAGGTACGTCCATTGAATATTTTGAAACCATCAAAGGAGACAAACCCAAGACCAGCCTGATGGAAGGTGTTAAAACAGACTGGCTGCGGTTAAATGAAACCGGCATCCGGGAACTGGTAGCAAACACCACCAAAAGCTATAACCCGGAAGATCCATCTGCCTCCATCCCGCAACTGATACAGATCCGCAAAAAGATCCAGGCATTACCGGACGGATACTGGAAGACATTAAAATTGAAAGAAACAGATAAACTGATCCTGGCCTGCGCCGGTTTCTGGGCAGAAGCTTTCAGCACCTCTGCAGAAGTAGTGCCCGGTGAAACAATGGGCAGCAATCTGCAACTGATCAACCGCAGCAATGCAGCAGTAACACTGGAAAAGATCAGCATCAACGGAAAGGATACGGTGTTGCAGCAACCACTGGCATTCAACAAGTTCACCACCTTTCAGAAAACATTAACGGTACCCGCAGCAACAAATATCTCACAACCTTACTGGTTACAGGAATCTCACCCGATCGGCACTTACATGATCAAAGACCCGATGATGGTAGGGTATCCTGAAAACATCCCTTCCCTTTGCGCTACCTTCTACTTAAAGATAGAAGGAGAAGTGATTGCTGTAGAAAGACCTTTCATCTATAAATATACAGATCCTGTAAAAGGAGAGATCTACCGCCCGCTGGTAATTGCACCACCTGTGATCGCATCACTCAGCAACCAGGTGTTTGTGTTCACCAAAGCTGAACCTCAGGCTGTTCCCGTGAAGATCCATTCCATGAAAAGTAATGTAAGCGGCAATGTAAGTTTACAATTGCCCGCAGGGTTCAAAGCAGATAAAACTTCTATCCCCTATAACCTTTCCGGGAAAGGAGATGAAACAGAAGTAGTATTCCACGTATCACCTGTAAAAGTGAACGGCCAGAACATAGTAGATACCATGACGGTAGCAGTGTCCACTAACGGCAAGGAGTACACGTACAGCATGAGCACCATCGAATACGATCATATTCCTTCCATTACCATCTTCCCTGCAGCCAGCGCCAGGCTTGTAACTGTAAACCTGAAATACAATGGCCGCAAACTCGGTTATATTCCGGGAGCAGGGGACAAGGTAGCAGAATCATTACGCCAGGTAGGTTATGAAGTAAGCCTGCTCGGAGAGAAAGAGATCATGCAGGGAAACCTTGCCCAGTTCGATGCCATTATCACCGGCGTACGTGCTTACAATACACAGGACCGCCTCCGTTACTGGCAACCCCGTTTGCTGGATTACGTAAAGAATGGCGGCACCTTACTGATCCAATACAACGTAAGCGGCAACCTCGCCACAGACCAGCTGGGGCCTTTCCCTTTCAGTTTATCGCGCGACAGAACAACCAACGAGGCAGCACCTGTAAAGTTCCTGCTGCCGCAGGATAAAGTATTCACCTATCCCAACGAGATCGCACCACGTGATTTCGATGGATGGGTACAGGAGCGCGGATTGTATTTCCCTGCTAATGTGAACGGTGAATACCTGAAACCATTTGAAATGAATGATCCCGGCGAACGCTCATTGGATGGATCAACTATTATAGCCAACTACGGTAAAGGCAAATACGTATATACCGGTTTAGCCTTCTTCCGTCAATTGCCTGCCGGCGTTCCCGGTGCATACCGTTTATTTGTGAACATGATATCGAAATAGTTATGAGTAGCAAACAAGACTTCACCCGCTTCAGACTGTCCGCCCTTTTTTGCATTGGCTTAGGACTGCTGTTAGGTTTTCTGATGAAACGTGTACACATCGGATTACTGATCGGCCTGGCATTAGGATTGCTTAGCGGTGCTTTTTTATCTAAAAGGAATTAATCATGACTGAACCAAACGAGAAACCGCCTTTATTTCCGCGCTGGTCCACCTGGTATTTGCTGGTGGCAGTCTGGCTTGTTTCACTGATCATTTTATTCTACGTGTTCACCAAAACATATTCATGAGTTTTCAGGACTGGATCGTACTTATTTTCACGTTATCTGCCATCATTTTATACGGGGTTTGGAAAAGCCGCGGGCAAAAGGACCTGGACAGTTATTTCCTGGGGAACCGCACCATGCCCTGGTACATTGTGCTGTTGTCCATTGTTGGTACACAGGCCAGTGCCATCACTTTCCTTTCCGCACCCGGGCAGGCTTATGCAGACGGGATGCGCTTCGTGCAATATTACTTTGGCCTGCCATTGGCCATGATCGTGATCTGTATTGTATTCGTACCCATCTTCAGCAGGCTGAGGGTGATCACGGCGTATGAATTCCTGGAGCAGCGTTTCGACCTGAAAACACGCACACTCACTTCTTTCCTCTTCCTCGTGCAACGCGGGCTTTCCACTGGCATCAGTATTTATGCACCTTCTATTATTTTATCTTCTTTACTTGGCTGGAATATCTATTATACCAATATTGTAATGGGCGGGCTGGTGATCATTTATACCATGTCCGGAGGCACCAAAGCTGTTTCCTACACGCAATCCCTGCAACTGGCCATTATCTTCACCGGCATGTTCCTGGCAGGCTGGATGGTGGTAAAACTGTTGCCGGAGAACATTGGCTTTTCAGAAGCTCTGCATGTATCAGGTAAAATGGGAAAGCTGAATGTAATTGTAACAGACTTTTCCCTGAAAGACCGCTATAATATCTGGAGCGGCGTAATTGGCGGTTTCTTCCTGGCGCTTTCCTATTTTGGAACAGACCAGAGCCAGGTTGGCCGTTACCTCAGCGCTAAAACCTTATCTGAAAGCAGGGTGGGCTTGCTGATGAATGGTTTGGTAAAAGTGCCCATGCAATTCCTCATTATGCTCATCGGCGCTCTGGTATTTGTTTTCTACCTGTACTTCAGAGCGCCTATCACTTTTAATAAAGGCGAGCTGGACAGAGTGCACAATACAAAATATGCCCCATTGATGGCTGAGCAGGAAGCCCGGTACGATTCCCTGTTCACCGTAAAGCAAATACATGTAAAAGCCATGGCGGCAGCCCTGGAAACAGATAATGAGCAGCAGATAAAAGAAGTGCAGATGTTATTGAAAGACGCAGATACCCTGTCCATGCAAACCAGGGATTCAGCACGGAAGATCATCCATGCCGCTTTACCTGGTGCGGAAGACAATGATACCAATTATATCTTCCTGCATTTTGTTGTGAACAATCTTCCGAAAGGGCTGGTGGGATTACTGATCGCCATTATCTTCCTGGCTTCCTGGGGCAGTATCGCAGGGGCGCTGAATTCACTCGCATCCACTTCCATGGTGGACATCTATCAGCGCCTGATCAATCCAAACTGTTCTGATGCAGAGAACCTGCGTATGTCCAAATTCATTACACTCGGCTGGGGCATCTTTAGTGTGGCTGTGGCCATGTTTGCCACTAACCTGGGCAGCCTCATTGAGGCCGTGAATATTCTCGGTTCCCTGTTTTACGGCACCATATTGGGTATTTTTGTTGTTGCCTTTGGTATGAAAAAGATCAGGGGTACATCGGTTTTCTGGGGAGCATTGATAGCAGAGATAGGTGTGGTAATGGTTTTTATGCTGGATATTGTATCGTTCCTCTGGCTGAACCTGATAGGATGCGCATTTGTGATGCTCTTTGCCTGGTTATGGCAAGTGCTGACGCCTGAGAAATTGCAAGCTTCAGACACACCCTCATAAAAAAGAGGCTGATCACAGACCAGCCTCCCCTCTATACAAAAGAAAAAATTACAGATTAGCGATCAGCTTCTCATTCAACGCAACATAATCATCATTTTTAGCTGCTTTTGCCAGTTCAATTGACTGCTGTGCAGTAGCTTTTGCACCCGCTTTATCACCCAGTCTTGCCTGGATCTTAGCCTTCAGGTGAAATACCCAGAAAGCTTTAGCATCTTCCTTAGTAGCCTGATCCGCCCAGGCTAATGCCTGTTTCAGGTCTTTACCGGATTCATAGTAGTACATTGCTGCACTGAAATAAGGTTTCTTCTCAGCATTCTTCATGGCCTGATCGATCTGTGCCATTACTTTGCCATCAATGTCAGCCGTGATCTCGATGGGCACCATGGTTTTTTCCCAGAGCAGCATCATCGTCATAGTGGTAGGGCGAACATTCTCGAAAGTGATCATGAATGATTCAACAGCAAAAGGCAATTCACTTGATTCCGTTTGGAAACGCACTACATCGTCTTCTTTTTTATAACCATCAATGCCCCAGTTCTTCACGCCTTTGTTGAGCACAATTTCCCAGCCGCTCCTGGAAGGAACAGTGTATAATGCATACTCACCTGCAGGTACAGCCTGGCCGTTCAGTTTAACATCTTCGCCAAAAGTGATCTTGGTTGCGTTGTTGGCACCGGTACGCCATAATTTGTCGTAAGGCACCAGGTCACCCATTACAGTACGGCCTTTAGCCAGTGGACGGGAATAAGTAACTTCCACAGCAGACAGTGCAAATTGCTGTTTGATGGTTTGCGTAGGACTGGGCGCCGGCATTTTTATACCCTGCGCCATAGAAGCAGATGCCGTTACCAGGCATACCGCTACAGCAGATAGAAATTGTTTCATAGTTGTATTATTTGGTGGTAAGAATTCTGCGCGAAAATAGGAAAGAAAACAACACAGCTGTTGTGAAACAAAGCTGAACTGAAGATTTTGGTACTTTAAATGAACTATTCTATCAATCCATTCCTGAATGCATACAGTACCAGGCCCACTGTATTCTTTACATTCAATTTTTCCAGCAGCTTCTGGCGAAGGCCTTCCACCGTACGCGGGCTCAGAAAGATCTTTTCGGAGATCTCCTGCGTGGTGAACTCATTGCAAATGAGTTTCAGTACTTCCAGCTCCCGGTCGCTGAGCTGTACCTCGTTCTTGAAAGTAGGTTTGAATTGCTGTTTGTTCTTGTGGAGTACTTTTTTAAGCAGGGCCAGGTTTACGTTCTCATTGAAGTAAAATCCTTTATCGAAAGTAGTGCAGATAGCTTCGTAGATCTCTTCCGGTTCACTGTTCTTGAGCAGGTAGGCATTGGCGCCATTCTCTACCAGGTGTACGATAAAATTATCGTCCTCATACATGGTGAGGATGATCACTTTCACCTGGGGATACTTTTCCCTTACCTTGATCGTGGCCTGGATGCCATCCATTTTAGGCATCTTCAGGTCCATAAGTATCACATCAGGCTGTTGCTGCTGCATGATCTCCAGCAGATGTTCTCCGTCTTCCGCTTCAAATACCACGCTGATATTCTCATAGGGCGTGAGCGTATTGATCACACCACTACGAAATATTTTATGGTCGTCCGCAATAGCGACTTTGATTGGCGGTTGCATATAGAGAATAAGTTTAACTGACTAAAACAGGCTGATAATTATCCACCCTGATCTCGGCAATAGTGCCTTTTGGTGAATTATTCGCAAAATTGATATTTCCGCCGATAATATTCAAGCGGCTTTCAATATTTTTAAGACCTAAATGTCCTGTTTTTTTACTGAATTCCGCCAGATCCGCTACTAATTTGCCATTTCCGTCATCTTCAACGCGAACGGTTAGCAGGCTGGGGGAGCTTTCGTAGATGATCTTTACATGATGCGCCTCTGCATGTTTGAGGATATTATTGATCAGTTCCTGCACAACCCTGTACACATTCAGGGCTTTTTCCCGGTCTACCGGGTAAGTTGTACCATCCGTACTGAAAGCGATCAGGATCTGTTTATTCTTGTTCATCAGGCTGGAGAAAGAATCCAGGGCATGGCTGAGGCCAAAATTTTCGAGGGTAGTGGGGTGGAGGCTTTGGGAGATGAAACGTAATTGTTGTATGATAGTATCTGTAAATTCCTTGGTTTCCTTTATTCGTTCTGCTTCTCCGTTGCTCGCCAGCTGCTGAAGATGGTTCAGGTTGAGTTTCAGCACTGATAACTGCGCCCCCACTTCATCATGAAGGTCTTCCGCTATCCGTTTACGCTCAATTTCCTGCCCCTGTAATACAGCCACAAGCCGTTCTTTCTGGATTTGAAGGTCTTTATCCTTCAGCTTCAGTTTATACTGAACTACCTGCTTTTGCTGTAATACAACCATTACCACAACAAAAATACCAAGGCTCAGCATGACGATGGTGCCTATTAATATTAATTGCAGTGTATTCATTTTCTGGCGGCTTTGAGTTTTACGAGCCCAATATAGAAAAGAATTGACTGAATAACACCTCCGCTCCATGTTAAAGCTGCCGTGATCCTGAATAAATTAATCGTGTAGTCAGTTGGAGGAGTCTTTTGCAGATAGTTGAAACAAAGGTCCAGCGGAAACGCGCAGCAAAGCGCTACAAATAATCCGGCATTGAACCAGAATGCTGGTAACTCGTTGATATAAATAGATTGCTCTATCAGACTTTCATCTTTCATCAATTGAAGGAAGAATATCACCCCGTAAATAATCAACAGGAAGGTACGGAAAGAAACAAAGATGGAATTGAAAAAAAGTGGTCCTTCCAGGAAAGAAATATCAACGATGCAGAGGATAGTGCTGATCACCAGCATTATATTTAAGATCTTCCGGGCATTGGGATTCTTCAGAACATGGCGGTAAAAGAATGTAAGTATGAAGAACTGTATGAGCATCATACCGGTAAGGAAAGGCATATTATTATGGAATACCCTGGCAAGAGTATCTAATACTACCCCCATAAATGCATTGGTTATGGCATAGATGAAGATTACCTTTTGCTCTTTATTGAGGAACCGGTAGTTTAAAAAGAAGGGGATCAGAAGCAGTAGCCTGATCCCCACCATGAAATAGTAAATATAGTGATGAAGATGCATTTAGTTCTTTATCCGTTACCTTTATCTGAGTTGATTGGATTGGCTTTCGGGCAATCGAACGGACAATAGATATCAGTGGTCAGGATATCATCAGCCGGTTCGTCCTTGGCAAATTGATTTTCGGCAGAAGGCAGAATGTCGTTACCGTCAGTATCTACTGCCACTAATACGAATTTCTTATCACGTTTGCCATCACCGTCAATGTCCAATCCATAATAGATACGAAGACCGGTGGCTTTATCTTTGTTCAATAATTCATTGATCTTATCCAGCCCGAAAAAACCAGCCAGAAGAGGATCTTTGTGTTTTTTACGATCGATCTGATCGATCCGGTAAGCCTGTGTTAGCTTGGCGCCTTTTACAAGGGAAATAAACTTCCCGGCGTCCTTGTTAAATTTAGACATGCGTGTCAATTTAAACTGTTTAAAATAGGTTGTCGGGGATTAAAATTATTACAAATTCTCATTTATAATACACCCTTGCTTATAATAACGCCTCCTGAAAAAAGCATTGAAAACCAATCACAATCTTTACCACTGCGGTTTTCAGCCGCTGGTTAGCTACCCAATGGCTACCCTGAATGCGTGGTTCTCCCCTCAAAATGCGTACTTCTACGTATTCCATATTTATAGGGACTTAACGCTTGACTGCAATACTATTCTTTTCAAACTTTGTAACGTGAAAAGGGCAAAAAGGAGGGTTGTTGAAACCGTGTTAATTCCAAAAATTTTACACGCACTCGGGCCTTTCTACCAATGTTTGTTTCGTTAGTATGCAGAGGGTTGGCTGGTTACCCTGAAACCAGTAAACGAAAACTAGTTACCCCCAAAATTGAAGAACCAAAATGTCGTCGCTATGAGTTATCTATTAATTGGAAACATCTCTGCGTTGATCAGTGAAGAATGTATTGAACCCTTGGCAAACGCGCGGATCCGGATCTACTTACCGGTTGCTGAATACAACAGTGAGGACCTGGCGCGCGGCATTTTTAAAGATCTCCGGCAGCTGTCTGAAAGGGATGTGCAAGCCAAAGCAGAACGCCTGTTGGCCGAATCGAAACTGGATGAAAGAGGAAATTTCAGCCTTGGCTGGGAAGACCTTCACCTGTTCACCGAACCGCTGGAAATGGATATTTGTCTTAACAGCGTACCCGGCAAACAGAGCAGCGGCCAACAGGACTGGATCCAGTACAACCTGAGCACCTTTGTGCCGCATTGGAAAAGATCCAAAGAGAAGTACCTCGCAGCCTTCGCCTACGTGGTACCTTCTGACATGTGGAGCAGGATCCGCGAAGATTTTGGAGCCTGGGTGATCACAGGAATGGTGAAACATAACGAGACCTACCAGGGGCTCGGTACCTATAGAGTGGAAGCTTATAACGCACATAATGATAAACTGCTGGGCTGGTGCCTGAGCAATGAATGTGGCAGATATAAACTGAACTTTTCAAGAAAGGATATCAGTGGCAGCAGATTGCTGTATATTATAAAGGACGATAAAGCAGGTTATAACCAGGGACCTGATGTTTATTTTAAGGTATATGATCAGAACCAGCTGGTCTGGAGTGAGAGTAAAGATATGGCCTTACAGCCTGAGCGGCAGCATATACCGCCTTGTACAAAATTGAATCTGTTCATCAAACCTCCGGGAGGAGAGAAGAAAGCAGCAAGGCTTACCGGTTGGTTCAATGATTTTATAAGTAATACCAAAACAAAAAGTCATTATAAAGACCTCTACGTCATGTAGGTCTTCGCCCAATGTTGGAAGCCCCAATATCTACAAAACAGCTACCTACCCTCAGCCAAGCCTCCAATGGTAGCTGTTTTTTTCTTCCCTATAGCTTAAGACATTAAAAACCTGGATGGTAATGCTGGAGCGTGTCGCGGAGGTACTGCCTGTCTAAATGCGTGTAGATCTCGGTAGTAGTGATGCTTTCATGCCCCAGCATCGCCTGTACCGCCCTCAGATCAGCTCCGCCTTCTACAAGGTGTGTGGCAAATGAATGGCGGAAGGTATGTGGTGAGATGGTTTTATGAATATTTGCCTGGGCAGCCAGGTCCTTTATAATAAGGAAGATCATCACCCGGCTGAGTGCACTGCCCCTCCGGTTCAGGAAAAGGATATCCTCCTGGCCTTTTTTAGGCAGCATTGCTTTTCTCGTTTCATTATAATATATGGTGATGTACTTCATGGCAGATTCCCCGATCGGTATCAGCCGTTCTTTATCCCCCTTTCCAATTACCCGGATATACTCCTCTTCAAAATGAAGCTGTGAGATCTTCAGAGATACCACCTCACTGACCCGTAATCCACAGCTGTACATGATTTCAAGGATAGCCTTGTTACGATGGCCCTCAGGTTTGCTGAGGTCTATCCGGCTGATCATATCTTCAATCTCCTGGAAACTTAAAAAATCGGGAAGCTTGCGGCGTGTTTTGGGCGCTTCCAGCAGTTGGCTAGGATCTTCCCTGATCATATCCTGGCTGAGAAGGAATCTGAAAAAAGCCCTGATCCCCGCAATGATCCTGGCCTGCGAAGTGGCCGTCATGCCCAGGGAAGCAATCCATTGCGCACAAGCCTGGAGATCATCCAGTGTAATTTGCTCCGGGGATACCGGTTTATCCACTGCCGCCAGATACTCTGTAAGCCGCTCTACATCACGGATATAAGCCTCAATCGTATTCTTTTCAAGAAACTTCTCGCTCTTTAAATAGGTATTAAAGCCCTTAATGTTGGATTCCCACATGGGGTGAAATTACGGATTTGGGTTGGGAATTGGGGCGAAGAGCCAGATGTTCGGGCTCACTGGAATTCTATCTTCACCCAGGTTTCCTGGAACGCCGTTTTCACTACAGAGCCATCTGCATTCTTTCCACCAACTATACCCGAAATAGTAAATGCCCTGCTATTCATTTTGTATTTAATATCATAAGTTTGGCCATTCATGGCAGTATTCCTGGCTTCGATAATCGTTTCTTTATAAAGCGTATCACTGAGCACCTTAAATTTTCCTTCAATGGTTTGTACCGAGCCTTCCGGGGTACAGATGTAAGACTGAAAAGAGGAGTCTCCAAATATTTTCAACGTAACCATTTTCGGCTTTCCATCTCCTTTCCCATAATTTAAGGACACGAGCTGCCAGACTCCTTTAAACCTGTTACTTAATACTTCATCTTTTGTAAATGAAGTAGTCACCATAATTACAAACAACAGCGCGAAATAGGATTTGATGTTCATTTTCATAACAAATGGATAAATGGGTTTTATTTGAAACAATATAATATTTTAATGCATCATATTAAAGATTTTACCAGCAAACAGTAACAAACGCATAACCATCGCCCAAAACGGCCACCAGTATCCTATTCACGATATCAAACCCTTCCGCCAATGGAAAATAAACATAATATGAAGAACCGGCTGTTTTTTTGTACAAAACTTTCTCTCAATCGAAATCGATTAAAGAAAATTAATTAAAATCCACTAAATTTTAGAAATAAACGAATAAAAAACCTGATTCTTTTACTACTTTTATGCCCGCTGAATTTTAGCAATAATGTTATATTGAAGCTTCATTTCAACCACAGTTATGTCGGATTCATCGCTAAAGAAAATACAAAAGCTGTTAGTAGCAAACCGCGGAGAGATCGCGGTACGGATTTTAAGAGCAGCATCGGAATTACGGATCAGGACCGTAGCCATCTTCACATATGAGGACCGCTACTCTTTACACCGCTATAAGGCGGACGAAGCCTATCAGATCGGAAAAGACGATGAACCACTCAAACCTTACCTGGACATCGAAGCCATCATCCACCTGGCCAAAACCCAGGAGGTAGATGCCATTCACCCCGGTTACGGTTTCCTCAGTGAAAACGTTCAGTTTGCACGCAGATGTAAAGAAGAAGGGATCATTTTCGTGGGCCCCGATCCTTCTGTAATGGACCAGCTGGGCGACAAAGTTGCCGCTAAAACCCTTGCCAGAAGAGTAGGAGTGCCCCTGATCGAAGACAGTGAAGCAGAACTGAAGGACCTGGCTACCGTGAAAACGGAAGCTGCCCGCATCGGTTTTCCCATTATCTTAAAAGCAGCATTCGGTGGCGGTGGCCGTGGTATGCGTGTTGTACATGCGGCAGATCAGCTGGAAAAAGCCTTCTCAGAAGCCAGGAGCGAAGCCGGAAAAGCTTTCGGTAACGACACCATCTTCATTGAAAAGTTCATTGAAGAACCCAAACACATTGAGGTGCAGCTCATGGGAGACAACCATGGCAACATCGTTCACCTCTATGAAAGAGATTGCTCTGTACAACGCCGTTTCCAGAAAGTAGTGGAAATAGCTCCATCACCCAACCTGCCCGTAGAAACAAGAGAAGAGATCTACGGATACGCGTTAGCCCTGGCCCGCGCCGTAAATTATAATAACGTAGGTACGGTAGAGTTCCTGGTAGACCGCCAGAACAAAGTTTACTTCATTGAAGTGAACCCCCGCATCCAGGTGGAACATACCGTTACGGAAGAAGTAACCGGTATCGACATCGTACGTTCCCAGATCCTTATCGCCAAAGGACATCATTTATCCGATCCCGAGATCTTCCTGAAAAACCAGGAAGACGTGAAGCTGAATGGTTTCGCCATCCAGTGCCGCGTTACAACAGAAGATCCGGAAAACAACTTCACACCGGATTACGGAACCGTAATTGCCTACCGCAATGCTGGTGGCTTTGGTATCCGCCTGGATGAAGGCAGTGCCTACTCCGGCGTAAAGATCTCTCCCTTCTTTGATTCCATGCTGGTGAAAGTAACTGCATCAGGCCGTACCCTTTCCGGTGCCGCCGGCCGTTTACACCGTACATTGAAGGAATTCAGGATCCGCGGGGTGAAAACCAATATCCGCTTCCTGGAAAACGTGATCACACACGATACTTTCCGCAAAGGAAACTGTACCGTTAGCTTCATCGACAAACATCCCGAACTGTTCAAACTCTCGCCGATAAGAGACAGGGCCACCAAAACCCTCATGTACCTGGCAGACGTTACCGTGAACGGGCATGTTGATGTAAAAGGAAAGAACGACAATAAACGTTTCCGCGTACCCACCATTCCGTCTTTCGATCCGCTGGCGCCTGTTCCAAAAGGCTCCCGCAACAAACTGGAAGAACTGGGCCGCGAACAGTTCGCACAATGGCTGCGCAACGAAAAGCCTGTTTATTTTACAGATACCACCTACAGGGATGCACACCAAAGTCTCCTTGCTACACGCGTACGTTCCAAAGATATATTAGCCGTAGCAGAAGGATACGCCCGCAACAACCCACAGATCTTTTCCATGGAAGTATGGGGTGGTGCTACCTTTGATGTGGCCATGCGCTTCCTGCATGAAGACCCATGGCGCAGGCTGCAGAACTTAAGGCAGGCCATGCCCAACGTACTGCTGCAAATGCTGTTCCGTGGCTCCAACGCAGTAGGTTATTCCGCTTACCCGGAAAACCTCATCGCTAAATTCATCGAAAAAGCAGCAGAGAACGGTATCGATATCTTCCGCATATTCGATTCCCTCAATGATATTGAAGCCATGACACCGAGTATCGGTTTCGTGCGCAACAATACCAACTCCCTCGCACAGGCAGCTATTAGCTACACCGGCGATCTGTTGAATAAAGACAATAAGAAGTATACCCTGGATTATTACATCACCCTCGCTAAACGTTTGGAAGATGCAGGCGCACACATGCTCTGTATCAAAGACATGGCAGGATTGCTGAAACCCCAGGCCGCAACAGTTCTGGTAGGTGCATTGAAAGATGCTGTAAAACTCCCTATCGTACTGCATACACATGATACCGCATCCGTTCAGGCAGCTTCTTACCTTAAAGCTATCGAAGCTGGTGTGAACGTGGTAGATTGTGCTATTGCTTCTCTGAGTGGTCTTACTTCCCAGCCCAATCTCAATTCCATGGCTGCCATCCTGGAAGGGCATGAGCGCAGCCAGCCCATGAACCTGCATTCCCTGAATGAATACAGCAATTACTGGGAAGATGTACGTGAGTATTATTATCCTTTTGAATCAGATATGAAAGCCGGAACGGCCCAGGTATATGAGAACGAGATCCCTGGTGGTCAGTACTCAAACCTCCGCCAGCAGGCTGAATCACTGGGTCTTGGAGATAAACTGGAAACCATCAAGCATAACTATGCCGTGGTGAACCAGCTCTTCGGCGACATCGTGAAAGTAACGCCCAGCTCTAAAGTAGTAGGGGACATGGCCCTGTTCATGACCTCCAACAACCTTACAGCTGAAGAAGTATTGGACGAAACCCGCAACCTGGCATTCCCTGCCTCCGTACAAGGTTTCTTCAAAGGCGAGATCGGTTTCCCTTACGGCGGATTCCCCGAAAAACTGCAAAAGATCGTACTGAAAGGGCAGAAGCCCCTCACCGGAAAACCCAACGGCCATTTACCACCCGTTGATTTCGACAGTGACTTTGCCGCCTTCCAGCTCAAATATCCGCTGGCTGAATTCCTCGATTACCTCAGCTACCACATGTTCCCGAAAGTATTCGAAGAATACTATGAACATGCACAGGTATACGGCAACGTGGAAGCCATCCCAACACCTGCGTTCTTCTACGGATTGCGCCTGGGTGAAGAGATCCTCATCACTTTAGGCAAAGGCAAAACCATCATCGTAAAACTCGTGTATGTATTGCCTGCAGACGAAAGCGGCATGCGCACCGTGGTATTTGAACTGAATGGTTACACCCGCCGTGTACAGATCAGGGACAAAGCCGTAAAAAGCGAAGTACCCGTAAATAAGAAAGTAGGTAATCCGGAAATAGAAGTAGGCGCACCTTTACAGGGCAAGCTATCCAAACTGCTTGTAAAAGCAGGAGACAGCATCAGCGCCAACACGCCACTCTTCATCATCGAAGCCATGAAGATGGAAACTACCGTAACGGCTACACGAGACTCTAAAGTAAAAACAATTCATCTCCGCGAAGGCACCATGGTCCAGCAGGACGATCTGGTGGTAGAGCTGGATGCGTAAAAAAAAGAGGGGTATCAACTGAATGATACCCCTCTTTTTTTTATTCTTTCAGACCTTCATACATGATCCTGATATTATTGATGACAGATGCAGGATCGTCCCAGTGTATATAATGTCCGGCATTGGTGAGATAAATAAGCGTCCCGCCTTTGCCTGATGAATACATCAGTTTTTTCCAGCGTTCCATGTTTGCGTTGTTCTTTATATGAAAAAAGGCTTCCTGGTCGAAATCCTTACTCCTTTGGGCCGGAGGAACTTCAAATTTCCCACCAACGAAAAAGTAAATTGGAACATTGGGTAAAGGTAATTTCGATACCTCGGCGAAATCTGTTTTCCTCAGATCATTTAAGATCTGCCTTTCACTCCAGGGGCCAAAATTCATTGAATCAACTGTTGTTTTTTGCTGATAAAGACGATTGTATAACATTTCGTCAATTTTCTTTTCCGGAACACCCATTGTTCTGAAAATAGCATTCCAGTCATTTTTGGTTTCTGTAAAATCCGCAGGATCAATAAAAACCAGGCCTGATATCTCATTGGGATAAAACCCGGCAAAGCTTCTGATATATACTCCTCCGAGCGAGTGCCCGACTAATATATAGGGTGGCGCTATCTTTAAAGTCTTTAGGATCTCATGCAGATTTTCAGATACAAACTGAACGGTAGGCATTTTAAAAACTTTATCACTCTTGCCTATTCCAGCCCTGTCGTATGCAAAAACAGGCCCGAATGACGACACCTGCTCCAGTACTTTTTTCCAATTCCCCAGATCAACCCCCATTCCATTTTCAAAAATTACAGCTGGCACATTTTTCCCTCTGTTTTCAAATCCTTTTACAAAAACATGGTAGTTATTTCCATTTACAGTAACTAACTTTTCTTGTGCAGTCGAAAAGAATGAAATCGTGATCAGGTATAAAAGGAAAACTGTTCTCATTGTTGCAGAATTAATTAAGAATGATGTGGTTGTCTTCAAGCTGTTTCCTAAACTACTACTTCAATCTGGTATTTACAAATCCTCTCAGATCAGTTTCCCGAACCTTTCATGAAAAGTTGTCTCTAACATCTCCCTGTGATCAGGATGTGAAATACTGATCAGCAACCGCGCACGCTGCTCCAGGTTCCTGCCGTAAAGGTTCACAATTCCCTGTTCCGTGATAATATAATGTACATGCCCCCGCGTAGTAACAACTCCCGCACCAGGCTTCAATTGTGGAACGATCCGGGAAATACCTTTGTTCGTTACGGATGGCAATGCGATGATCGGTTTACCTCCTTCAGAAAGAGAAGCGCCCCGCATAAAATCCATCTGTCCACCAATATCGGAGTACTGATAGGTGCTACAGATAAAACAGCATACATTTCACCGGCATACTTTCGGGCAATCGTGTTATATTCCTTTTTCGCTGATGCTTTTATCGGAGTACTGATAGGTGCTACAGATAAAACAGCATACATTTCACCGGCATACTTTCGGGCAATCGTGTTATATTCCTTTTTCGCTGATGCTTTTGCCGTTGGATGCCGGTGCGGTTGCCTGCAGTTTGTATTCGCCCGGTTCATGTATGTTAAAAGTTACTTCACCGTTTTCGTCTGTCATTACATTGATGGCACCCCAACCACTGCCCGGGCTCGGGTTTTTGCCTCCCTTAACGATGATGCCGCCGATAGGGTTTCCCGCCACTATATTAATGGCTGGTGTTTCATTTTTTCTGCCGGCGGTATAAGTTCGCACACCTGTTCTTTTTGTTGATGCCTTAACGCCTTGTTCATTGCCTGAAGGTTCCGGAGCAGTGAACTGTAATTTGTATTCGCCCGCTTCTGTTGCAGTAAAGATCACTTCTCCATTTTCATTGGTAGTTAAATTGATGGCATTGCCACCGGGATTTTTACCGCCTTTTACAATAATACCACCAATGGGATTGCCGGGAAGTGCTAATGCTGCGGCATTAATACTTTTCACCCCTTTTGTACTAATGCTTTTACCATTTTGATCTATTATTTTTATTTCTTCGGGTAAGGGTGTTAATGTTGATCTTTCAGGACAAAGAACACACATACAAAAACCATTCACACAGGTGCAGTCATATGTTGTACCATTGCAGGTTGTAGTGGTGCAATCTGCACATCCTGATTGCCTGTTTACAGGATTTCCGGAAGGAAGGGAAATAATCGCGGCCAGATCATCCTGGTTTCCGAGGTATATATAAGATCTGCCGGCTTTGGTAATAGATACTTTTTGACCTTTCAGATCGCCTGGCGTTAATGCTTCTTTAAACAGGTCCGGTTTTAGTTGTGGTATACCGTCTTTGGTAACGAAAAGGTTATTTAAAAGATCAGTTTTGGTTTTCTCTAATTCTTCAGGAGTTTGTGCTGCAGTTTTAGCATAAGAATTAGAAACCGCACCACCAGGTTTGATGGCCTTGGGCTTATGTGTTCTTTTTCCGATTGCGAGAGAAAGCCCGATGTTAATTTCTACTGCTTTGTATTTACTGCTATTGTTTGCAGCAGACCAGGACCCGTTTTGCATTTGCTGGGGTTCATAAGAATTATTAGGATTAAAACCACCTTGCGGTACCCAATTCTCCGTAGTCCATTTTATATCCGGTCCTATTATGTATGCAGAACTCGCAAACAATGACAGTGCTGGTGTAAGGCTGTAGCCGATCTTCAATGCTGGCTTAAAGACCATGCCGCCGGAGTTTTGTTTTTGCCTTTTTACAAGGTCTTTGTTTTGTGATTGCCCGTTAGCGGTGTAAGCCCCGGTCTGGGTAAATCCTTGTAGTGTAAAACCAGAATAACCCGTACTTACCACTGGCGAAATATAAGCTCTGCCCAACCCAAACATAGCCTGTACGCCAAGCAGCCCTGAAAAATTGCTGGAAATTGAGCCGCCTTTTTCAGTAGAAACGGTATGGGTAGCTGAGTAAACGGGGTATCGGTTTGCCACCGCAATATTGTCCGGCGAACTATTTTTAACCCCGGAATAATTGCCGCTGATATTGATGCCTAGTGCAAATCCGCTTCCTTTCACACTACCGTCCCGGCCTTTGCGGTAAAATGGCAGGAAAGCATCTGCCTGTACATCAAACCCATTCTGCAATTGATCGTTTTGAGTGAAAATTCCTCCTGCAGACAAGCTAATGCGCGTGTGATTGCTCCGGGAAGCGTTTTGATTAAATATTTTGGTTTGCTGTGCAAAGCTGATCTGCATTGAAACCAGTATGAGGGCTAAAGTAATTTTGGCTTTCATCTTTCAAAGTGGTTTAGTACAGTTGTATATCAACGACTTTGACCGGATGTTACCCTGTAGAAACAAAAAAGCCCCGATGGAATCCCACCGGAGCTTCTTCAACATTATTTGTCAAACTAGAATTTCTCCAAACCGCTGAAGAAGAAGTTCCCTTCAATCTCCGCATTCTCATCAGAATCAGAGCCATGCACCGCATTCCTACCGATAGACTCAGCATAGATCTTACGGATAGTACCTTCTTCAGCCTGAGCAGGATTTGTAGCCCCGATCAGTTTACGGAAATCCTCTACGGCATTGCTCTTCTCCAGGATAGCAGCAACAATATGCCCGCTACTCATGAATTCAACCAACTCACCATAAAAAGGTCTCTCTTTGTGTACAGCATAAAACTCACCCGCTTTCTCAGCAGAAAGTTTCGTTTGCTTCATTGCTACGATCCTGAAACCTGCTGCGCAGATCTTATCAAGGATACCTCCGATATGTCCGTTTTCAACGGCATCGGGCTTGATCATGGTAAATGTTCTGTTACTCATATTGTGAATTAGTCGTTTTTTCAGATTTAAAGCCAAGGGGTTTCGCGCGCAAAAGTAAACAGTTTTTGTTAAGCAGTAAAAAATTTTGAAATACTGGTTCAAATGAAGAACTTCGCACTTCATTTGCCTGAACGAAAACAGGCTATTTATAACAGCTTGTAAATTAAAATTCTAGCGTTTTTTGGAATGAAGCCAATCGAGGAAATTAAACCGTTACTGGAAAGCCCCAAGAAAGTGGTGGTCACCATGCACCAGAAGCCCGATGCAGACGCGATGGGCTCGTCATTAGCGATGTGCCACTACCTACGCCGCAAAGGCCACGATGTAACGGTAATATCGCCCACTAATTTCCCTGATTTCCTCAAATGGATGCCTGGTAGCGATACCGTCCTCGATTTTGAGTCTGCTCAGGAAAAATCCATCAAGGCCCTGGAAGGAGTGGAGCTCCTTTTCTGCCTGGATTTCAATACCATGAGCCGCACCAAAACAATGGAGCCCTACCTGGAAAAGCTCCAATGCGTAAAGATCCTCATAGACCACCACCTGGAACCACAGCCGGGTTTCGACTATGGTATCAGCGATACCACCGCCGCTTCCACTGCCCAACTGGTCTACGAGATCATCTATCGCCTTGGGGATGAACATTATATAGATAATGACATCGCCCAATGCATCTACGCCGGCACCATGACTGACACCGGTTCTTTCCGTTTCGCCAGTACCTCAGCCCGTGTTCACCGAATGGTGGCCGATCTGCTGGAAAGAGGCCTCGAACACGAACTCATCCACCAGGCCATATACGATAACTTCCTGGAAAACAGGCTCCGCTTCATCGGCCACAGCCTGCTGAACCGCATGGAAGTCTATTATGAAGCCAATACAGCCATCATGGCCATCCCCTACAGCGACCTGAAAAGGTTCGATCTGCAAACCGGGGACACAGAAGGCCTGGTAAATTTCCTTTTGTCCATCCAAGGCATTAAATTAGCGGCTCTGATTATCGACCGGAATTCAGAAGTAAAACTCTCTTTCCGTTCAAAAGGTAATTTCGACGTGAATACCTTCGCACGTAAATATTTTGAAGGAGGAGGCCATTTTCATGCATCCGGTGGCAGGAGCACCGATTCGCTCGAAAGAACAGTTCAACGTTTCCTGAAGGCCATGCATGAGAATGAAGATATTTTGCAATAGACTCACTTAATACAATCAAATGAAAAAGAACAACCTGTTACTTTTTGCTTCACTGGGCTTGCTGCTGGCAAGTTGTGGTAAAAGCGGCCCGAGAAAAACACCAAGCGGCATCGAATATACCGTTGCCAAACAAGGTAAAGGAGACAAACTGAAAGTAGGCGATACCATCCTGGTATATTTCGCTTCTTATCTGAATGATTCTCTCCTGATGAAATCAAGGGACCAATCTCCTAACGCTATCCCTATGATCGTTCAGAAATCTACTGTTAAGTGGGACCTGATGGACGGCTTCGCTGAACTGTCTGAAGGAGACAGCGCGATCTTCGTTCTCCCGATCGATTCTATGCCAGCAGAACAAAGACCTCCGTTCGCAAAACCAGGCGACAAAATGAATGTTCATTTCATCGTGGAAGGCATCTATTCTTCAGCTAAGCAAACTGCTAAAGACGAAGTAGCTATTAAGGAGTATATCGACAAGAATAAACTGAAAACCACTAAATCCCCTAAAGGTGTTTATATCGCTGTAACCCAGGAAGGTACCGGCGAACAACCTAAGAACGGAGATGTGGTTTCTGTAAACTATACTGGTAAACTGCTGGATGGTACCGTGTTTGATTCAAACACTGATTCCACTATCCGCCCGGGTATGCCATTAGAGCCATTAACCTTCCCTGTTGGTCAGGGCCGTGTTATTCCAGGATGGGACGATGCACTCGCTCAACTGAAAAAAGGTTCTAAAGCTACTATCGTAATCCCGTCTGCTTTAGCTTACGGTTTACAAGGCCAGGGTCAAACCATCAAGAGCAACAGCGTTCTCGTTTTCAACGTAGAACTGGTTGATGTTAAACCTGCTGAAGCGCCGGCTCCTGCACCAGCTGTTGAAGCAGCTCCTGCTGCACCTGCACCTAAAAAGTAATCTGTTACAGATATAACAAAAAAGGCTGGTCTTTAAGATCAGCCTTTTTTGTTATATTAGGCTATGGGTACAAACGGCGCAGGTGTTGCGTTTAAAGTCAACACAGGAAAATTCCAGCTAAAAAAAGTAGTGAAGGATCTCTTTGGTGAATCCTTTGAAGATCATAACGGGCACTTCTTTGATATCAGACGCCCGGACAGTGTATATGCCGTAAAGACCAAAGACCTGGTTGTGCTCTGCAACTCAGACTTTGCCGGGGAATTTTTCAAAAACCAGGAAACATCCACTATAAAAAAATACCTGGACTATTTCTCGGACCCTGAATTGGTCTTTGCTTATGAAGAGTATGATAGCAGTGAATCTTATTCCTACTCGCTGATCTATAACGGAGTAGTTAAAAGACAGCTCTTTAGCCGGTATCGTAAAGCGGTCATTGATTTCGGTCCTCCGGAACGAACGGAACTGAAATGGGAGCATGCGGTAACATATAGGGAGGAGGAAGAGAAAGGAGAGGAAGGCATGCTGGTTTATATAGATCCGGAGAACGGTTATCTGTGTTCTGAACCATTCTTATACCAAAGAAAATTACAGGAGCTGATGATGGAAAAGCTGGGATTCACCAACTGGGATCTGGGTGTGGGTGATTCTATTATAGAAAAAGGATATTTTAAAAAGACCTGACATCACTCAGCTCAGCATATGTGCTAATATAGAAGAACATTTCTCCCTGCAGGGTGCATAAAACTCCCCATGTTTCCAGTGATCGGACCTGGTAGATGATCCCCACCAGAATTCTGCCAGCGCCAATGGTTCCATCTTATGCTGATAAGCATATTGCAAAAGCTTCGGCCCCGCACATTCTCCCGCACCAGCAGGAGGGTTTCTATCCCCAAATATTTCAATCAGGCTTTTAGACTCCCCTAACTTATTCAGGAAATGATACTGTTCAAAGATCCTGTACTGTAAAGAAGTAGAATGATCTTTCCTGAGTACTTTAAGCAACTCCACCTGTACTGCATCCGTTTCAGGGGAATTGATCTCCTCATTGATCCGGGTAAGTTTTGTCATTCCCTCATTCACAAATCCGCCATCCACCAATCCATCAAACACAGGTGGCACAAATCCCTCGTGATGATTCTCTCCGGCCAGTTTCCCCGAAAATGCGGACAGGTAACCCAATTCCCCCGTTTCCGTTCTCACTACCAATACCCCGAACATTTTCCCCGCCCATTCCTGCTGATGCTTTAAATGCAACTGCAACTCACTGACAGCCAGTAAACTAAGAGGGTGGAGGGCATTATCCAGTGAAAACGTCAGTCCTTCTGCTAACTGCTGAACAGCAAGAGATGTTTGAAAAGGACGAAAAGCTGCAGCAGTGTTCATATAAAATCCCCAAAGGTCCGCAAAGGTACCTCATTCACTCAGAAAATCCCTCCAATCCCCTTCAAAACAACCTCAAAAGAAGCACTTTCATTGTACTCTCAGAACACTGACATAGGTTCAATATAGGTTTAAATTAGGTTTAAAATAAGTTTTGATATCTGGTATCTTATACTTACCTTAGTGTTGTTATGGCAATATCAAGAAGTGTAATTCTTAAAAAGGCAAGCGGAACTTTCGCAAACGAATTCGTACTGCGCCAGCGGAACGGGAAAACCGTTATCTGCAAGATGCCCAAGCCATATCCTCCTAAAACCGCCAATCAACTGGCCAACCAGGAGCGTTTCAAAAAAGCCAACAACTTCGCAAAAGCAGCCATCAAGGACCCAGCGAAAAAAGCACACTACAAATCAATAGCCAAACCCGGCCAAAGTGCTTTCAACGCAGCGTTTCAGGATGCTTATCATAAACCGGAAGTAACGGTCTCCAAACAAGACCAGAAGATCATCATCAAAACAAAAGGGAAACACCGTATAGAGAAAGTGAAAGTGGGAGAGCGCTTCGCCGTATTAAAAAATGAACAGTGGGAGTATGAATTCAAACAACCCGGCGAACTACTGAGAATACTGGTGTACGATGTTGCCGGCAATATCTGCCCGGTGGAGATACAAACTTAGAACATATCATGTCCTCGTGAAATACTAATCCATTAAATAAAGAGGGCGTCCAACAGAACGCCCTCTTTCAAGACAAAGTTTATTACGGAGCCTGGTATCAAGGCCTCCTCTTACAGGTTTATTTTTTGCAGATCAATTCAAAGGCATCCCTTCTTCACGTTCACAACTAAGTCAAAATTCTTACTTGTCCTCTCAAAGGCACTCGTTCTTCACGTTCATAACTAAATCAAAATTCTTACTTGTCTTCTCAAAGGCACTCGTTCTTCACGTTCATAACCAAGTCTAAATTCTTACTTGTCCTCTCAAAGGCACTCGTTCTTCACGTTCATAACCAAGTCTAAATTCTTACTTGTCTTCTCAAAGGCACTCGTTCTTCACGTTCACAACTAAATCAAAATTCTTACTTGTCCTCTCAAAGGCACTCGTTCTTCACGTTCATAACCAAGTCTAAATTCTTACCTGTCCTTTCAAAAGGCACCCTTCTGCATATCAATTCTCAATCCAAAAACTTCTTCCTCACCATTTCATCCGGTACC
Organism: Chitinophaga niabensis; assembly: GCF_039545795.1. Lineage (NCBI taxonomy): Bacteria > Pseudomonadati > Bacteroidota > Chitinophagia > Chitinophagales > Chitinophagaceae > Chitinophaga > Chitinophaga niabensis. Next base: position 2,670,190 of record NZ_CP154260.1, read on the forward strand.
ATACACTGGTCCTTCTTCCCAAACCACCTATACCTGTTCTTTGCAATCCAGTTATACAAACTGTCCCGCAAGCCAACCGGTAATACTATTCCCACATACAACAGGTTAAAAGGAAAACCCAGCCTTCGCAACACCCTCAACACCGCCGTACTCCGCGTATAGGCCTTATCGTTATCTATCAGCACAAAGGAATCCATCTTCTCCGTATCCAATGCAAACCGCTTTAACAACGCTTGCCCGGCAGCAGACTGCAAAGGAGCAAACTTAAACCGGTCGTGCTTATCATGCCTGATGACAACGTTCACACTGCCGTTGCAGAATTTACAAACACCGTCAAACAGGATGATCCGGCTCAATGGATACCGGTATAATTATGAGGTGTGATAGCTTTCAGTTCTTTCTTCAAGGTAGCGCTGATCTTCAGTCCATCAATGAATTTGAGCATTGTTTTCTGCGTGATCTGCTCCCCGTTACGCGTTAATTCTTTCAACGCTTCATAAGGCTGCGGATAATTCTCACGGCGCAAAACAGTTTGTATCGCTTCTGCAACAACTGCCCAGTTATTCTCCAGGTCCGCCTGTAATTTCGCAGCATTGAGGATCAGCTTGCCCAATCCTTTTTCAAGGGATTTAACAGCCAATACCGTATGTGCCATTGGCACACCAACATTGCGGAGTACAGTGGAATCCGTCAGGTCACGCTGCAGGCGGGAGATAGGAAGTTTAGCACTTAAGTGTTCAAACAAAGCATTCGCCAGGCCAAGGTTGCCTTCTGCATTTTCAAAGTCGATGGGGTTTACTTTATGCGGCATCGCAGAAGAACCCACTTCGTTCTTTTTGATCTTCTGTTTGAAGTAATCCATGGAGATATAGGTCCACACATCACGTGCAAAATCCACGAGGATATTGTTCACACGTTTCAAGGTATCAAACTGTGCGGAAAGATTATCGTAATGTTCAATCTGTGTGGTGTATTGCATCCTTTGCAGTCCTAATACCCCGTTCACAAACTTATTCCCGAACTTCTCCCAGTTAATGGAAGGGAAGGCAACATGATGTGCATTGAAATTCCCTGTTGCTCCACCAAACTTAGCCGCAAAAGGTATCTGGCCTAATAATTTGATCTGTCCTTCGAGTCTTTCTACAAACACCAGGATCTCTTTACCTAAACGGGTAGGAGATGCAGGCTGACCATGTGTTCTGGCCAGCATCGGTACAGCTTTCCATTCTTTTGCCAGTTTCTTCAGGTGAATGATCAGGTTGGAGATGGCAGGCAGGTAAACATGCTCTACCGCTTCCTTCCAGAGCAGGGGAGTAGCTGTGTTGTTCACATCCTGGGAAGTAAGGCCGAAGTGGATCCACTCCAGTTTATCTTCCAGCCCCAGGGCCTTCAGTTCATTTTTCAGGAAATATTCCACTGCTTTAACATCGTGGTTGGTGATCTTTTCTGTATCCTTTACCAGCTGAGCATTTTCAATGGTGAAAGATTGATAGATGTTCCTTAAAGCAGGGATCCTGGCTTTGGGCAGTGTAAAAAGCTTCTGGTCCGCCAGGGCTATGAAATATTCTACCTCTACCTGTACACGGTAGCGTATCAACGCAAACTCGGAAAAATAGGGGGCCAGTTCTTCCAATTGTCCTCTGTAACGCCCGTCTACCGGGGAAATAGCAGTTAAAGCTTGTAATTGCATCATATTTTAATTAACCGGTCAATATAGCCCCTGGCATTAGTTTGCAGGAATTACTTTATTTTTGCAGGCTCAAAATTACGGAAATTGGAACGGAAAGTAAAAGTAGCGGCAGTTAGTTATTTGAATACGAAACCTTTATTATATGGTTTCAGGGATCATAAAGTGTTACGCTCCATGGAGCTGACAATGGATTATCCGGCTAAGATAGCCCGCCAGTTGATTGATGGAGAAGTAGATCTGGCCCTGGTGCCGGTGGCAATTATTCCAAAATTGAAAGAATACCATATCATCGCAGATTTCTGCATTGGTGCGGAAGGCCCTGTTGCCTCTGTTTGCCTTTTCAGCGAGGTACCCCTGCAGGAGATAAAACGTATTTACCTGGACTACCAAAGCCGTACTTCCGTAGCCCTCCTGAAGGTTCTGGTGCGGGAGCACTGGAAACTGAACGTGGAATTTGTGGAAACTTCCGGAGATTACCAGGACCTGATCAAAGGAACAGACGCAGGACTCGTAATTGGAGACCGTGCTCTCAAACAACGCCTCATTTCCCCTTATATATATGATCTCGGTGAAGCCTGGGTCCGCTTCACCAGCCTGCCTTTTGTATTTGCAGCCTGGATCAGCAACCGCCCGTTGCCTGTGGAATTCATCCAACAGTTCAACGATGCCAACCAGATCGGGCTCAATAACCTTCCGATAGTGGTATCTGAAAACGGCAGTCCGGATTACGATCTCACCACTTATTATACCCAGAACATCAGTTACCGTTTAACCCCTGCAAAGCGGCAGGGCATGCAAAAGTTCCTCAGTTACCTGCAATAAATGCTTAACTTTCAATACTAAATTCATACAGTATGAAGGCAGGCATCATTGGCTCTGGCGTGGTAGGTACTACCATAGGCCAGGGGCTGGTACGTTTAGGCCACTCCGTTATGATCGGAACACGGCATCCCAGGCAGGAGAAACTACAGCAATGGATGATGGAAAACAGCCCTGGCAGCAGCATTGGCACCTTCGCTGAAACAGCCGCTTATGGAGAAGTGATCTTTCTTTGTACCAACTGGAGTGGTACACAGAACGTGATCGAGCAGGCCGGTGTATGGAATTTCAAAAAGAAGATAATCGTAGATGTCACCAATCCCCTGGATGGCAAAGGTCCTGATAAAACCGGCAGGCTAGGACTTGCCCCCGGCAATAGTAATTCCGGGGGAGAACAGGTACAGGCCTGGTTACCGGATGCCCATGTAGTAAAAGCCCTTAACATAGTAGGCAACCTCCTGATGGTCAATCCCCAATTCCAGGAAGGAGATCCCACCATGCTCATTGCAGGAAACGATAACCTGGCCAAAAAAGCAGTCAGTGAAATACTCCGTCAACTAGGCTGGAAAGACATTACAGACACCGGGAACATCGAAATGAGCCGTTACCTGGAAGGATTAGCTGTGATCTGGTCCGCTATCGCATTCCGGGAAGGCAGCTGGAACCATGCTTTCAGGCTGCTAAGGAAGTAAGATCTGTTTTTAAGGTTACAGGGGAAGTAGAATTCATGCTTTCACATTACTGCGGAAGTAAAGCTGCTGGAGCCCCGATTTTCACATCACCGCGGAAACAGTATCTGTTCTTCAGGTTACTGAGGAGATAGAATTCATGCTTTCACATTACTGCGGAAGTAAAGCTGCTGGAGCCCCGATTTTCACATCACCGCGGAAACAGTATCTGTTCTTCAGGTTACTGAGGAGGTAGAATTCATGCTTTCACATTACTGCGGAAGTTAATCCGCTGAAGCCACGCATTCACATTACCGCGGAACCAGTTCCCCTTCAACAATCTCCTCCGTAGCTGTGGCAGGCTCAGGCTCAGCAACAGCAGTAGTCCTCCTGAACGCCCTGATAGCCAGCACAGCAGCAATGGAAGTCAAAACAGAAGCCAGGAAGAACGGCGCTCCCGGGAAACGGAAAACCGTATCCTTCTTCGTAAAAAAATGAAACACGCCCGTCATCAGCAAAGGCCCGATGATATTACTCAAACTGATCAGACTGGTCATAGCTCCCTGTAATTCCCCCTGTTCAGAAGATGATACCTGGTTACTCATGATCCCTTGCAGCGATGGCCCAAAAATTCCCCCCATGCTATAGGCCACCAGTATGGCAAACATCATCCAACCCGCTGTAGCTAAGCCAAACAGCAAAAAGCTGGTCATGTAGATCAGTAAACCAATATATACCGCCCTATGGTAACCCAGCTTAGGCAGCACGATCCTGATCAGCCCGCCTTGTACAATAGCCAGCAGGATTCCCGAAAGGGAAAGCGAAAGCCCCACCATGTCTTCTTCCCAACCGAATCTATACATGTTATAGAACGTCCAGTTGCTTTGAATGGCATGTACCGCTATATAGATCAGGAAAACCGCGCCCAGCAGGGAATAGATCTTCTGATAGTTCTTCAGTTGCTTTAAAGTACCTATGGGATTGGATCGTTTCCATTCAAAAGTGCGCCTGTTCTCTTTTTTAAGGGATTCCGGCAGAATGAAATAACCATACAGTGCATTCAATAAAGACATGCCCGCTGTTATCAGGAAAGGTGCATGAACACCCCAGAGCTTACTCGCAAACCCTCCGATAGAAGGCCCCAGCGTGAATCCTATCCCCAAAGCCATTCCCAGCAGGCCAAAGTTCTGTGCCCGTTTTTCAGGTGTACTGACATCTGCAATATAAGCGGAAGCCGCTGTGATGCTGGCGCCGGTGAGTCCTAATATGATCCTGCCCACAAACAACCAGAAGATGGAAGGTGCAAAAGCCAGGAAGAGGTAATCTACTCCCATACCAAACATGGAAAGCAATAGCACAGGCCTTCTTCCATAACGGTCACTCAGCCCTCCGAGGATAGGGGCGCACACAAATTGTATAATGGCATAGGAAAAAGTAAGCCAGCCTCCATACTGGGAAGCATCACTAATATCGCCACCGGTAAGGGTTTCAATCAGTTTGGGAACAACGGGGGATATAATACCAAACCCGGTAAAGTCGATCAATAATGTAATGAAGATGAACGATAGTGCCCACTTCTGCCTGTCAGCCATTGTTTAAGAATTTGCGCAAAACTAGCGGGAATAAAGATCAGAAAGGCTAAACAAATGACGTACACCATTTGTAATCTGTGGAATGATAATTGTAAACACTACCGTAAAACCATATATTATGTTACGCTGGGCAGTTATTTTCCTGATCATCGCCATTGTGGCGGCAGTTTTTGGATTCGGCGGAATCGCCGCTGGCGCTGTTTCTATTGCGCGTATCCTCTTCTTTATCTTCGTGGTATTGTTCCTGATCTCCCTGATCGCAGGTTTGTTAAGGAAGTGATTCCTGCATATTGATCAGCTGGATCATATCCGGATTACCGGAGAATGCCTGTAACAGCCGTTCTCCGTGTGTATCTGTGATGAAAACCTGTCCGTAATCAGCCCCCTGCACTAGTTGAATAAGCCTGGAAACCCTTTCCTGGTCCAGCTTTTCGAACACATCATCCAGTAAAAGGATAGGAGGGAACTGTTTATGCTCCCGGATGGCCTCATACTGCGCCAGTTTCAGGGCAAAGAGGAAACTTTTGCGCTGCCCCTGGGAAGCACTGGTTTTCATGGGATGTTCATCCAGCAGGAACAACAGATCATCCCGGTGGATGCCCTGTGTGGTCCTTTGCATTTGTTTGTCCCGCAACCTGCTGGTGGCCAGCAATTCTGCCAGATCACGCTCCAGGAGCTGGCTTTGATAACGGAAAGCCACTACCTCATGGCGGCCCGCCAGGTAATCATATTTCTGCTGTACCTGTCCAATGAAGGTCTGGAGGAAGAATTTCCGGGCTTCAAAGATCGGCACCCCATGTTGTACCAGTTGTTCATCAAACACATCCAGCAAAGCATCAGGGGAGGGGGCCAGTGATTTAAGCAGACTATTCCGCTGTTGTAAGATCTTATGATAAGCGATCAGGTGATCCAGGTACCCGGGGTGCAACTGGGAAAGCAAACTATCCAGCCAGCGGCGGCGGTCCTCACTTCCCCCGAGAATGATCTCTGCATCATCCGGCGCAATCATCACAGCCGGGAACTGACCAATATGGCGGGAGAACTTCTCATAACTTTCCTCATTCAGCGCAATCTCCTTTTTCCCTTCCTTTACTGTGCACACAATCTTCTCGTCCCGCGCATGCCTTACAAACTGAGCTTCCAGCCGGAAACCGTTGGTGGTATACTGTACATTCTGGTTTTCGGCCGTACTGAAATAGCTTTTGGTGAAACAGAGGTAATAAATGGCATCCAGCAGGTTGGTCTTGCCGGAACCATTATGCCCGGTGATGCCCACGATCCTCCTGGAAAAGTGGAATACCCGGTGAGAGTAATTCTTAAATTGGGTAAGCGCTATTTTAGAAACAGATAACAAGCTTGTCGTATATAATTAATATAATCAAGTAATATTTTTAACAGGTAGAAGTACAATATATTGCGCGTCTCCGCCCGCCTTCGTACTTCGTTCCGCAAAATTGCTTGAATTTGCAGATTTTCCTGTTATATTTGCGAACAAATTTAGAAATAGTGCAAACTTTAACAGACGTGAAAACGAAATTCTCCAAAGAGACCTATCTATACTGGTACGAATTGATGCTGTTACTGCGCCGCTTTGAAGAAAAAGCCGGGCAACTTTACGGTATGCAAAAGATCCGTGGATTCTGTCACCTTTACATTGGCCAGGAAGCTATTGCTGCCGGAGCCATGACAGCTACCAAACCCGGCGACAAATTCATTACGGCTTACCGTGATCACGCCCTTGCAATCGCTAAAGGTATTTCTCCTGAGGCTTGCATGGCGGAACTGTATGGTAAAGCAACAGGTTGTTCCAAAGGTAAAGGAGGCTCTATGCACTTTTTCTCTAAAGAACTCGGTTTCTTTGGCGGTCACGGGATCGTAGGTGCGCAGATAGGTACAGGTGCTGGTTTGGCTTTTGCAGAGCAATACCTGGGTACAGACAATGCTGTACTTTGCTTCTTTGGTGATGGTGCTGCCCGCCAGGGTATGCTGCATGAAACCTTTAACATGGCCATGCTGTGGAAACTTCCCGTAGTATTCATCTGCGAGAACAACCATTACGCTATGGGTACTTCTGTAGAACGTACTTCCAATGTACTGGATATCTATAAACTGGCAGACGCTTATGAAATGCCTGCCGATTCCATCGATGGTATGAGCTGCGAAGCTGTACATGAAGGAGTGGACAGAGCTATCAAACGTGCACGCGAAGGCGGCGGACCAACCCTGCTGGAGATCAAAACTTACCGTTACCGCGGCCACTCTATGAGTGACCCCGCTAAATACCGCACCAAAGAAGAGGTGGAAGAGTATAAGGAAAGGGATCCGCTGACTGTTGTGCTCAAAACACTGCAGGATAACAAATGGATCACTGATGCTGAACTCGAAGCTATCACTGAGCGCGTAAAGAATAAAGTGGAAGATTCCGTTAACTTCGCCGAAGAAAGCCCATGGCCTTCTGACGATGAATTGCTGAAGGATGTATATATCCAGCAGGATTATCCATTCATCGTAGACTAATACGGAACCCTATTACCACTATCTAATATATTAGAGCAACACATGTCAGATAATAAAACAAACACCAAACAACCGGCACCAGCCGCTAAGAACCAGGACTTTGATCTGCAGCACACGGCAGACAGGGCACAGGACTTCTACACAAAGAACAAAAATGTGATCAACATCGGCTTACTCGCTGTAGTTGTGATCATCGGAGGTTTCTTTGGTTACAATCGTTTTGTAAAAGCTCCCAACGAAAAGAAAGCGCAGGAAGCCATCTTCGGCGCGCAGAACTTCTTTGCCGTGGATTCTTTCAAGCTGGCACTCAACGGAGACGGTAACACCTACGGTTTCCTGCAGGTGATCGATAAATATGGCGGAACAAAAGCAGGCAACCTCGCTAAATACAGCGCAGGCGTTTGTTATGTGAAACTGGGCGACTACCAGAAAGGTATCGATCAGTTGAAAGCCTTCTCCAGCAGCGATCTCGTGATCCAATCCCTCGCAAACGGGCTGATCGGAGATGCTTACATGGAACTGAACAAAACAGACGATGCCGTTTCTTATTATAAGAAAGCAGGCGCTGCCGATAACATGCTCACTTCCCCCATCTACCTGCTGCGTGCAGGCCTGGCGCTGGAAAAAGCAAACAAACCGCAGGATGCTATTGCGGTATACGAACAGATCAAACAAAAATACCCACAGACGAACGAAGGCCGTGAGATTGAGAAATACCTGGCCAGACTGGGAGTGGTGAAATAACTTCGGGAAATGTCTATATATAATCAGACCTTACTCAACGACGCTGGCATTCTTCACCTGGAGGGTGCCAGTGTTGTTATTGCATATACGGAATGGAACGACTTCATTGTAAATGAACTGGTAACGGGCTGCGAACGCTCACTGGATCAATACAAAGCAAAGTTCACCAAAGCCGTGGTACCTGGCGCATTTGAATTACCCTTTGCCTGCAGGCAGATCTGGGAACAAACAAAAGGTACCGGTTCACAACCCTCTGCCATCATAGCTTTTGGCTGTGTGATAAGAGGAGAGACCCCTCACTTCGATTACGTTTGTAAAGCCGTGACAGACGGTATCCTGCAACTCAACCTTGAACTCCCCGTACCTGTTATATTCGGTATACTCACCGTGGATAACATCGAACAGGCAAAAGACCGTCTCGGTGGCGCCCATGGCCATAAGGGAGAGGAAGCTGCGCTTACCGCCCTGAAAATGATCAGCTTCCAGAGGCAGCTGGCCAAGATTTAAGCGCAAAAGAGTACTTTTAAGGAATTACACGCAATCTGATACTGATAATGAACGTACAGCTATTCATACCATGCTTCGTAGACCAGCTATTTCCCGAAACGGCTTTTAATATGGTGAAAGTGCTGGAAAAACTGGGATGTAATGTAAGTTACAATACAGACCAGACCTGCTGTGGCCAACCGGCTTTCAACGCAGGTTACCAGAACGAATGCCGCTCCGTTGCCACTAAATTCCTGAAAGATTTCCATACATACGATTACATTGTTGCACCCAGCGGATCCTGCACAGGTTTCGTCCGTAACTATTATGGCCAGCTGTTCGACAATTCTGCTGCACACAACGATGTAAAACTGCTCAGAAAAAACCTCTTCGAATTCACCGAGTTCCTCACAAACGTGCTGCATGTAAAAGACATCGGCGCAACGCTTGAAGGCATCGGCACCTATCATGATGCCTGTGGCGCATTGCGCGAATGCGGCATCAAAGCCGGTCCCCGCCAGTTACTTGAAAACGTGAAAGGCCTGGAGCTGAAAGAAATGCACGATTGTGAAGTATGCTGTGGTTTCGGTGGTACCTTTGCAGTGAAATACAAACCCATCTCCCTGGGAATGGGTGAGCAAAAAGTGCTCAATGCTATTGACAGCGGAGCGGATTACCTGATCTCAACAGACCTCAGTTGCCTCATGCACCTGGATGGTTATATCCGCAAACATGGGCACAACATCAAAGTTATGCATATCGCTGATGTACTGGCCAGTGGCTGGTGATCAGTAATTATCAAATATAATACTTCGTCCGAATGCAATACTGGTTAGTGAAATCCGAACCATCTAAGTACTCCTGGGATCAATTTGTAAAAGACGGCAAAACATTGTGGGATGGCGTACGCAATTATGCTGCACGCAACAACCTGCGCGCCATGAAAAAAGGAGACCAGGTGTTATGGTACCATAGTAATGAAGGCCTGGAAATTGTAGGCATCGCCAAAGTAGTGAAAGAACATTACCAGGACCCTACAACCCCTGATCCCGCCTGGCTTTCAGTGGACCTTGCCCCTGTAAAGAAATTAAAAAAGCCCGTCTCCCTCGCGCAGATGAAAGAGGAAGAAAGTTTGCAGAATATGGACCTGATACGCCTCAGCAGATTATCTGTTGGCGCAGTGAAAGAAGAGGAATTTAAGAAAGTACTCGAAATGGCAGGCATGTGAGCAAACCTAAACTCATAGTACTCACAGGTGCTGGTATCAGCGCAGAAAGTGGTCTCCGTACTTTCAGGGACAGTGACGGCCTGTGGGAAGGATATGATATCTACGAAGTAGCTTCTCCCATGGGATGGCAGAAGAACCCCGCGCTGGTACAGGATTTCTATAACATGCGCCGCAAAGATGTGATGAATGCACAACCCAATGCAGCACACATCGGCTTAGCTAAATTAGAAGAACATTACGATGTACACATCATCACCCAGAACATAGATGACCTGCACGAACGCGCAGGCTCCACAAGGGTTTTACACCTGCATGGAGAGATCATCAAAATGCGCAGCGAACTCAACGAAACTGAACTTTTCCCCATTACCGGCGACATCAAAATGGGCGACCTTGCAGCAGACGGAAGTCAGTTCCGCCCGCATGTAGTTTGGTTTGGAGAAGCAGTGACCATGATAGAGCCTGCTATCCTTGAAATTGTACAGGCAGATGTGTTCGTACTGATTGGTACTTCGCTGAATGTCTATCCTGCTGCAGGTTTGGTGGATTATCTCAGACCCGGTATTCCCAAATACATCATTGATAAAAAGATTCCACCCGTTAAAGGTTCGGATTATCACCTGATAGAAAAGCCTGCCACGGAGGGAGTGGAGGAGTTACTGAAGCTTCTGGCTGAAGCGCAATAAAAAAGCCGCCCGGATGTCAGGCGGCTCCATACTTTGATCATCAAACGGAGTTTATCACAGGAAAAATCTCTTCTATTCAAAACTCTCTTCGAATCTGATATCATGTTCTTCCAGCTCCCTGAGCACGGGATTGTACACTTCCGGCATCACGGGTATATGTAATCCTTTTAATTCAACTTGCCCGGAGAGCACCAGTTTGGCCATAATGCCCAATGGCAGCCCTACCGTTTTAGCCATGGCGGTACGGAGGTTATCTTCTCCCTGAACGATCATGTAACTATGTAACTTAGTGCCCATATGCCTGCGCTCGAACTCTATCTCATGCAGCATCACGATCATGTCTTTATCTGAAGGCTCCATTTTTAAACGAACATCCAATACATGCTGCAGCACGCCTGCATTTGTTTGCTCTCCTAAGTTAATCAATTCCCCGTTCAGAATACCCAGGTATTTCAGCTGACGGATGAGCTTGCTTTTACTGCTCACTCCCAGGAACTGGGCGATGTTTTCTTCATTCGTCAGTTCCTTATTTACCTTGATATGTTGGGATGCCCATTTGAAATAGGGCATGTTGTTGGTCTGTTGTTTTTTGGTATCATCTGTTAAACCCAGTTTTACCAGTGCATTCCAGCCTTCGGTGAATTCAGTGTACCGCAAAGTGGCCCGCATGAAAGTAGGGATATTGCTCAGCGCATAGATATCCACATAGTTCAGAGAATCCCGGTTAGGGTAATAAGCCAGTTTTCCCAGCCCTGGCACCTGTACGGTTTTGGACTGATCAAATAACTGCTGGTACTCTACCTCCTTAACTTTCCCCTTTTCCCGGTATGTAGCCCCTGAGGTACCTGCAAGCACAATGTTGCGGGAGTTCCAGGAGATCTTGTAACACCAGGGGTTGTCGTTACTTTCCGGGGAAATGAGCCCGCCGCAGTAAGATTTGAAGGAATAGATCTGCCCGCCTTTCTTTTCAATAGAATGGATCAGTTTCATGGCAGACATGTGGTCGATACCCGGGTCCAGGCCCATTTCATACATGAACAGCAATCCGGCCTTTTCGATCTCCTTTTCCAGTTTGCGGATCTCCGGGTCAATGTAAGAGGCGGTCAGCAGGTTTCGGGAGAATTTAAGGCAATCCCGCGCAATCACAATGTGAAGGGCAGGGGGTAAAAGAGAAATAACAAGGTCTGCTTCCTGGATGAGGGACTGCCTTACAGGTTCATCGTTAATGTCAATCGCAGCGGGTGTAGCATAATAGGATTTGCCGATCTTTGATTTAATGAGCATCAGATCATTGTCCACAACAGTGATATGCCACTTCTGTCGTGGAGCGTTGGCCAGCAAATAGTCTATCAGACAGGTAGCAGATTTTCCGGCACCAAACAATAGAATACTCTTCATAATGTTTTATAGAAATGGTTAAAAACTACAGGGAGTAAACAATAAAGTCCCGGTAATGTTCAGATAAGCCCTTTAATAAAGCTCAGTATCTGAATTATTCCCTCCCTTCAATTATGCTTTGATTTTCACAGGGTTATAAACAAATAGCCTGCCAACTTGCGTATAACAGTTATATATCTCAAAATAGACATATAGAACATTTGCCGGAGATGACGCGAAAGTAGAACAAATTGTTTGATGGTCAAACAGGGGCTAAAAAGCAGGCCTTCGAAACACCCTTCATTTTTTATTAACATTAAGCCCCCAAACCCTTTAAATACGGGCTGAATGCGTTATATTTGCTCTTCATTTAAAAGGGCTGAAAAACCTGTAAACCAATAACATAATGATAGAGAACACGGACAATCAAGACAATCAAAAGGAGGACGGTAGAATTGTTCAGGTCAACATTGAAGAGCAGATGAAAACTGCGTATATCGACTACTCCATGTCGGTAATCGTAGGTCGTGCACTGCCGGATGTGCGAGACGGTTTTAAACCCGTTCACCGCAGAGTGTTGTTCGGGATGAATGAATTGGGAAATACGCATAACAAACCCTACAAAAAATCTGCCCGTGTCGTTGGGGACGTAATGGGTAAGTACCATCCCCACGGTGATGCTTCCGTATATGATACCATGGTACGGATGGCGCAACCCTGGTCTTTACGCTACATGCTGATAGACGGACAGGGTAACTTCGGTTCCATAGATGGCGACTTCCCGGCAGCAATGCGTTATACGGAGGTCAGGCTGCAAAAGATAGCCGAAGCCATGCTGGAAGACCTGGATAAAGACACGGTAGACTTCACACTCAACTTTGATGATACCCTCGAGGAACCGGTAGTATTACCTACCCGTATCCCCAACCTGCTGGCAAACGGAGCTTCCGGTATCGCCGTAGGTATGGCCACCAACATCATGCCGCACAACCTGTCGGAATTGGTGGATGGCCTCATTGCCATGATCGATGATCGTGAGATCACCATCGAAGAACTGATCAAACATGTAAAAGCACCCGATTTCCCTACAGGTGGTACCATCTATGGATTTGAAGGTGTGAAAGCCGGTTTTGAAACCGGCCGCGGAAGGGTAGTGGTACGTGGTAAGATCATGTCTGAAACCTCCAAACAAGGCAAAGAAAAACTGATTATATACGAACTGCCTTACCAGGTGAACAAAGCTGTACTGCATCAGAAGATCGCACAGCTCGTGAACGATAAAGTGATTGAAGGCATTTCTGATGTAAGGGATGAAAGCGACAGGGAAGGCATGCGCCTGGTAATAGACCTCAAGCGCGAAGCCATTCCAAACGTGATCATCAACCAGCTCTACAAATACTCCGAACTGCAAACCTCTTACGGTATCAATAACGTGGTACTCGTAAAAGGCCGGCCAAAGATCCTGAACCTGAAAGACTTACTGTCAGAGTTCCTGGAATTCCGTCATGAAGTAGTGACCCGCCGTACGCAATACCTCCTGCGCGAAGCAGAAAAGAAAGCACATATCTTACAAGGTTACCTGATTGCACTCGATCACCTCGACGAAGTGATTGCCCTCATCAGGAACTCTACCACACCGGAAATTGCACGTGAAGGATTGATGACCAACTTCGAGTTGTCTGAGATCCAGGCCAAAGCCATCCTGGAATTACGTTTACAACGTTTAACAGGCATGGAGCGTGATAAGATCCGCGAAGAATATGAGGAGATCATGAAAACGATCGCACACCTGAAAGAAGTACTGGCAGATGAAGGATTGAGGATGAAGATCATCAAAGATGAACTGGAAGAAGTGAAGAAGAAATTTGGTGACGAACGTAAAACAGAGATTCAGTACCTCGCCGCTGAAATGCGCATCGAAGATATCATCGCAGAAGAAGATGTGGTGATCACCATTTCACACCTCGGTTATATCAAACGTACTTCCGCTTACGATTTCCGTCAGCAGAAACGCGGCGGCCGTGGCGCCATTGGTGGTAAAACAAGGGATGAAGACTTTATCGAACACCTCTTCGTAGCATCCACTCACCATACCATGCTGTTCTTCACAGAAAAAGGACGCCTGTACTGGATGAAAGTCTACGAGATCCCTGAAGGTGAAAAATCCGGTAAAGGCCGTGCCATCCAGAACCTGATCACCCTTCCGTCTGACGATAAGATCCGCGCGATCATTGATATCAAAGACCTCAGCGATACCGAATTCATCAACAACCACTATATTGTATTGTGCACCCGCAATGGTATCATTAAGAAAACATTGCTGGAAGAATTCAGCCGTCCGCGCCAGAATGGTGTGAACGCTATCACCATCAATGAAGGCGACCAATTGCTGGAAGCCAAGCTCACCAACGGTAACAGCGAGATCATGATGGCCATCAGAAGTGGCCGTGCCATCAGATTCCCTGAAAATACCGTACGGGACACCGGTCGCGGAGCCATCGGCGTAAGAGGAATTGAGGTGGATAATGAGAAAGATGAGGTGGTTGGTATGATTTGTGTAGACAAGGAAGATAAAACCCGTACCGTTCTCGTTGTTTCCGAAAAAGGATATGGTAAAAGGACAGACATTGAGGAATATCGCATCACCAACCGTGGGGGTAAAGGGGTGAAAACCATCAGCGTTACCGACAAAACCGGCCCATTGATCGCAATCCTGGATGTTACGGAACAAAATGACCTGATGATCACCTGTAAATCAGGGATCACCATCAGGATGGCAGTAGGAGATATCCGCGAAGCAGGCCGCGCCACACAAGGGGTACGCCTCATCCGGATGGACGATTCAGATGAAATAGCAGCAGTAGCACGTTTGGATGAAGAGGAAGAAGTAGTAGCCGCTATTGAAGAAGCAATTGAGGGAACTGAAGTAGAAGGAGAAGGAAACGCAACTGAAGCCAACGATACTACCGAAGCGGTAGAACCTGAACCCGAAGCATAACTAAAACCCATAAACAATTAACGCTAATTTCAAAATTTGAGCCACATGAAAAAACTATTTGTATCTCTTCTCTTTTGCAGCGCAGCCATCACCGTTATGGCGCAAAAGGCAAAAGTGAACAGTGCGGATGAGTATTTGAAAAGCGACAAGATCGATCAGGCTAAAGCAGATATCGATGCAGCACTTCAAAACGAAAAAACCAAGGATGACGCGAAAGCCTGGTATGTGAAAGGTAAGATCCACGAAGCACTGGCTACCAAAAACAAAAGTGCAGCAGATGCAATAGTAGCTTATGATGCCTTCAAGAAAGCGCTTGAGATCAATCCGAAACTGCCTGAAGCCCTCCTGGAGCTGAACAACCGCATGTTTAACGTGTATGCCACTATCGGGAACGCCGGTTACGGTAACCTGAATGAGCAGAAATGGGATTCCTCCTACGCTTATTTCAAAAAAGCATTCGAAGTAGCAGATTTCTATAATGGTAAAAATCTCGGTGGTTCCATTCCCCGCGATACAGCCATGGTGTTTTATTCTGGTTACGCAGCACAACAGGCTGGTAAAAAGGATGAAGCATTCGAAGGCCTGAAAGCCGCTGCTGCACTGAAATTCAAAGGTGAACCCGCTTTGTATGTTGTATTAGCGCAACAATACGAAGAACGTGGTGACAACGCCAACTGGATCGCTACCATCGACTCCGCGAAAAGGTATTTCCCTGCAGACAAACGTTTCGCTGATATGGAAATGCTGTACTATTCTAAAACTGGTAAAACCAGCGATCTCATCAACATGATGGAAAAGAAAGTACAGGAAAATCCTTCCGACTTCCCGCTGCAACTGGATTACGCTATCCGTCTGGACAACCTGGCGAATCCCCGCGATGAGAAAGGTTCCGACCTGCCAAAGCCAGCTAACTACGATGACCTGATGACCAAAGCAGAAGGTGCCTACAAAAAAGCGCTGGAGCTGAAAGCTGAAGATGCTACCGCCAACTTCCAGTTAGGTGCATTGTACTTCAATCGCGCGGTTGCGTTCAACAAAGAACTGAACGGCATGGAAAGCAAACAACAAAGCTCTCCTAAAGCAAAAGAACTGCAAGGTAAAGTAGAAGCGCTGATGAACCAATCCCTGCCTTTCTTTGAGAAAGCAGATGCTGGTTTCTCTGCACAAGGCAAACTGGAGCCAAGTGACAAACGTACTTACGAAAGCTGCCTCTATGCACTGCAAAAGATCTACGCTATCAAGAGTATGAATGATAAAGTAGAAGCAGTGAAGAAAAAACTCGAAAGCCTGAACTAAAAATCAGGTGTTTTATAAGAAAGGGCAAGGGGAATTTCTCCTTGCCCTTTTTGTTTCCCGCAACCCTCATTAGGGAATTAAATTCTACAGCTTTCCACACTGCTGTTAGGTGC
Source organism: Chitinophaga niabensis (assembly GCF_039545795.1). Taxonomy (NCBI): domain Bacteria; kingdom Pseudomonadati; phylum Bacteroidota; class Chitinophagia; order Chitinophagales; family Chitinophagaceae; genus Chitinophaga; species Chitinophaga niabensis. Next base: position 2,686,404 of record NZ_CP154260.1, read on the forward strand.
AAAACGTGATGACATAATATTAACGTTAGAACCTAAGCCATTACATACCAATAACTTGCAAAGCTGTTTTTTGCAGACAAACCCAAAATAAAACTGCCTTGGCATGGTAATTACCCTTATTTAGCTGTAAGACAGTTAATTAACTCTTAACCATATCAAACATTTTATTATGGTCACACATGCAAAAACTTCCGATGCCGCGACACTGACAGACAATCGTACTGCCCGGCAGGGAAAGGAATTTAATGACGATAGAAATCGTAACCTCGAAGGTTATGATGAAAATGAATTTGATGCGGAAGATCGCCGCAAACGCGATGAAGGCGAAATTGCTGAAGAACGTCCACCGGTGAAAACACCCAGCAGAAGAGGTTTTGCAGCGATGGATAAAGAGAAACAGAAAATGATTGCCAGTAAAGGCGGTAAAGCCTCCCATGGTGGCGGCCGTAAGCCCAGCAAGAATCGTTAAAAGGAAACTTAACAGAAAGAATGGCTGGATGATACTGGTTATCATCCAGCCATTCTTCTTTTTATTCAACCCAAAATGCCTTATTTTGTTATCTCATAAAACACCTGATGAAAGCTGTAGCCGTTAACGAATTCAAAACACTCCCCTTAGTGATGGACCTCCCTGAACCCGCTGTGAAAGAAGGTTCCATCAAAATAAAACTCACCGCCGCGGGACTCAATCCTTTCGACTGGAAAACGATCGATGGTATCATGCAGGATCATATGCCACATGTTTTTCCTTTGATCATAGGCGCAGATGGTGCAGGGGTGGTAACAGAAGTGGGAGCAGGTATTACCCGTTTTAAAATCGGAGATAAAGTATACGGCCAGATGTTACATTCCCCTGTAGGCGAAGGCTCTTATGCAGAATATGTGGTAGTTCCCGAAACTGCTGCAATAACCATGGCCCCTGAAACTATTTCGCTCGAAGATGCCGCAGCAGCCCCCACAGCAGGAATGACGGGCTTGCAACTGCTGGAAAAAGCAAAACTGGAAAGCGGCCAGAGCCTATTGTTAATAGGCGCAGCAGGAGGGGTGGGCTCTTTCACCACGCAACTGGCCAATGCCAAAGGCATCCGCGTGATAGCCACTGCTTCCTCCCCGGCACAGGCAGAAAGGTTAACCACCCTGGGCGCTGCCGTTACCATAAATTACAAAGCATCTTCCCTGGAAGAAGAAGTACGCAAACTTTACCCTGATGGCGTAGACGCACTGATAGACCTCGTTGACAATAAGGAAGATTTTCATAAGATGATCACACTCGTAAAACCAGAGGGATATGCGTTAACCACACAATTTGTGGCTGATAAAGAAAGTTTAAAAGCGCAGCATTTGCATGGCGGCAATTTTGAGACAAAGAGTTCACCTGCCGCATTGGATGCATTGCGTAAAGTGATCGATGCAGGAGAAGTAAGTATTCCGGTAGATCGTAAAGTATCCCTGGAACAGGCACCGGCAGCCATTGCAGAAAGCCGTCAGGGGAAAAGTAAAGGCAAAACGATTATCGTTATTAATGCTGAATGATATCCTTAGCGCATCTGTAATCCGGTTCATTTCCCCGTTAACTCCTCTCTTACTTTCTTCGGAAGTTTTGCCACTACCAGATCGTAGGAATCCTTTGTCCATTGCAGGAGCAATTTATCAGGAATAGAACCATCAAATAACACCGTATTCCAGTGTTTCTTGTTCATATGATAACCAGGCAGTACGCCTTCATATCTCTCCCTTAATTCAATCGCCTGATCAGGATCACATTTGAGATTGGCACTCTCAAATTCTTCAATATCCGTCAACGCAAACATTTTCCCCATAACATAGAACACCAGTGTGTTTTCACCAAAAGGGAGGCCCTCTGAAGTACCAGGTAAAGACAGGCAATATTGTTGGAATTTCTCTAGATTCATAACATCAATTTAAATATTTGTTATAAGTAGCCCAACACCCTGGCAAATCCGGGATTAGCTATAACTTTATAAAGATAGATTTTTGGCGCAAGTTTTGTGCCTATGGCAGTTCTGAAAAACCACCGAGCTCACCTTTAATCATATCTAATGAAAACAGAAGCACTATATGCCCAAATAAAGGCATTGATACTATCTGACAGGATCCGGTTCCCGGATATTTTCGAGATAATTCCTGCAAAGACCGTCAGCGAGGATTGCGGCTTTGATTGGGTGATCTTCAAACACAAACTCGATAACCTCCATTTATTTACCCTTAACGAAATGATGGCCATCGCCAATACCATCAAAATACCATTCAGATATATGTTGCAACTCGTCAGAAAGGCGAGGGGAGATGAGGGTAACATTTAATTGTCATTCCATTGATAATAAATATCTTATTTTAGCATCACCATGCATTAGCCCGTTTAACCATTTAACCCGATATGCCATGACGTTACCTTTTATTGAGATTATTGAATGGGTGGAACATGACCCTAATCTGCTCATGCATAAATTTGCAGATGGTGATAAAGAAATTAAAAATGGCGCGCAGTTAACCGTGCGTGAGAACCAGGCAGCCATGCTGTTGAATGAAGGGCAGCTGGCTGATGTATTCGCCCCTGGAATGCACAAACTGAGCACGGCCAATATTCCGATTATCAGCCGCCTGAAAGGATGGAAATACGGCTTTGAATCACCATTTAAAGCAGATGTTTATTTCTTCACCACCCGCCAGTTCCTTAATCTGAAATGGGGTACACCCGCTCCGATACTTTTACGTGATCCTCAGTTTGGCCAGGTAAGACTTCGTGCATTTGGTACATTCTCTGTACGGATTGCAGATGTAGCCACCTTCTTCAGGCAATATGCAGGTACTTATCCAAGGCTCACCATCTTTGAGCTGGAAGTACAAATGCGTGATTTCATAGCACCTAAATTCGGAGAAGTGCTCGCACAGGCCAATATCTCTGTATTGGACGTAGCAGGCAATATCAGCGATCTCAGCAGGAAAATAGAACCATTACTCAAACCTTATTTCGAAAATATCGGCATTGAGTTAACCCAGTTCGTTATCACCAGTGCAACCCTGCCACCTGAAGTAACAGAATATTACGACAAAGTCACCGGCATGAACATGATCCCTGACATGAATAAATATCAGCAGTTTAACCAGGCCAATGCAATAGGCCAGGCAGGAACTGTTGCCAATGAAGGCATGCAGCAGGGCATGATGGCTGGCATCATGTTAAATACCCTTCAGCAGCAACAACAACAGCCACAGGAAGATATCACGGCAAAACTCCAGAAACTCAAAACGCTGTTTGAACAGGGATTAATTGACGAACCCGAATACAAAGCCAAAAAGGCGGAACTCATTGAAAAATTATAGTTACCCATTACATGTCTGACCAGAATAAAAAGCCCCTTAGTTTTATTGAAAAAATGAAACTGAAAGCGCAGCAGCAAATTTCCTATGGGGGAGAAGCCAAACAGGAAAGTGCTAAAGTGGATGTTACCGATTGCCCTAACTGCGGTGCCGGCAGGGCCAAACAGGATGGCATTACACATTGTGCCTATTGCGGTTTTGAATTTATCCGTGTGCAACTCGGCGATGGTATCAACATCAAAAAGGAAGATAATTCTCATGACAAATGAATTGGAAACCCGCTGGAATACTTTCCTTGGTAAACTGGAAGAAAAAGCAAACGAACTCATAGAAGGGATCCGCACAGAAGGAAAAACACTCTGGCAGGATAAAGCGGATATATACCATCAGACCTATTATCGTTTCAGAAGTGGCATGCAGGGCCAGTTGAGGTCCATCTATTCAAAAGCACGTGATACTTATGAAGCCCAGATCCAACAGCAGGGGCATCACCTGTCATCGGCCTATCATGAATGGGAGGAGCGGATCAGGCAAAAAGAAGAAGATGCAGTCAATGACGCGGAAGCAGAAGACCTCGAGTTAAAGTACCAGGAAATACTGGCGGAACATGCAGCCATAAAAGATAAATTTTCCTGTATTCAATGTGGCGGAAAACTGGTGTTGGACAAGATCTATTTTATCACCACCTATATCAAATGTGATCAGTGCCAGACGCAAAATACCTTTGAACCCTCTACCGTGGCAAAGAGCCTGGAAGGCTTATCAAAACCGCTGGCAGAGCAGCGCTGCAAGCATTTATACAATGAATACCAGCAGCATGTTCTTCATCCGCGGCATGATGATCCCCAGAGACGTACAAAAAAAGAAACCGAGGTTTCTTATTACCAAAAATACCTTCGTGGCGTATTTGATGAGGTGAATAAAATAGTGCCCGATCTGACAATACAAAATGAAAAATTCTATGAACGCCTGCTGGAAGAATACAGGAGAGATAATTTGTAACCCGTTTCACTTATATAAAAAACGCAGACCACCATGTTTAAAAAGTTGTTAAATGACCTCCTCGGGAATGAGGACGAAAAGAAACCTCAGCAGCCACAGCAGCAGGAAGCACAGCAAGCAGCACCTGCAGCGGCAGGCTTTGACCCGGAAACCTTTCATGGCCTTCATTATACAGAAGCGCAGTTTGAAGCAGAAGTAGAAAAACGCGTACAGGCTTTTGTTGCAGACAGCGATGAAGATCTGCTGGAAAATGATATCATGAACCTGCGTACCAATTTTGGTCGTGATGTTTTCACGGACTGGAATGGCTGGGACCGCTACGAGCAATTCTCCCTGGTTTGGGGTAGTAAAGTACGGGGCATTCATGCATTTGGTATCCAGAAAGCAGATGAAAGCGATCCTTTATTGCAACCCATCCATGGCGTATCCTTATATGATTATGCTGCCGCAGCCAGCAAATTGGGATCAGGTGTTTCAACAGAACAGGTCTGCAAAGCGCTGGGCATTGAATTACCGGTCTGGGATGAAATAAACGTTCTCTGGCCCAAACGTATGCAGGAAGACTCCAGCTTCCAGGTGGTCAATGTTTTTAGCCAGTATTTCGGTCAGGCTGATCAGCATCCGGTGCTGGGGAAATTAACCGCCGCCAGTTCAGGCTCCGGCGGAAATGCAGCAGGCGCCGCAAACCTGCAACGCCTGGAAGAAGACCTTTATTTCTACCATGAACTCTGCGGAGCCCGCCAGGCTGCCTATGAATATGGACTGGATGGTGCACAGTGGATCCTTGACAATTACGGCATCACATTAGGAGAGTTCCAGGGTGTAGCCGTAAAACATATGGAAAAACAAAACCAGCAGTTCAACAGCCAGGATATCATGCATTACATGAATTACCAGGACGAGAAGCAGAAAGAATACGCAGAGAAATTCGCAGCTGAGCAGGGTGGTAATGTGGCAGATGATATAACGTTTTAACTTATAAAACCTTTCCGGAAATCTTCGGGAAGGTTTTTTAAATTTGATTCCATGCAGACCAATATTCATCCGTTTGAAAAATATCCGTTTGACGTTAAGAAGCTACCGGCAGACATTCGCCGGGAAGTAGAGCATTTCGATTTTTATACGACTTCACGGGCCATCGAAAAATCAATCGTATCTGACAATTTAAGTGATTCCAATACGCTTTTATGCTGGGCCTATTTTGTCTGGATAGATGCGATGGCGATGCAAACAGGCGCCGAAATCCTGAGCAGCGGGGAGAGCGCGCTGAAAATTATTGCTGAAATCCTTGGGAAAGAACCTGGCCACAAACCATCCCTTAAGCTGCAGAAATTCATCAACGATGAAATAAAGAAGGTACATAAAGCCAATAAGTGGTACGACAAGTTCCACAATATCCCTATAGAAAGTTTGTCACTGAAAGAAGCAGAAGATTTTGCTTTTTTTCTGAGTGATTGCACGAATGAAGAGAAGTTTAAGGAAAAGGAATATCAGCTTTGGCTGAGGTTGTACAACGAGAAACCGGATGTTTATTCCACTGGCGTAAAGGAGTTCTACGGGTTCAAATTCTACTATTTATGCAGAATTTCCAACGTATTATGGCGGGATCTGAAGCGATTTGAAGAGGCGAGGCCTTTGCTTTGGCAGATCATTAACTGGCCCAGTGTTAAAGACGCCGAGCTTTATTCCTATAACATTTCAAACGCCGTTCAGTTGCTGATACTGGAGGCGGTGGACAAACGGGATGAAATTGAATTTGCCAGACTGACGGAACTGATGATCAGCAAATTCGGGGAAATCAACCAATACAGGGCTGGTCTTGGTAAAGGAGAATTGACACTGGTCCTCAGGGAGATCCCGGCGGGAAAAATATTGCAGTTTGCTTTGGAGATCGGGGACCTTAAGAATATTCGTTTGATTATGGACCATTTCTTCGCTGGAGAGGTGGTGTTAATCAGGGACGGAAGAATAAAGGAGAATATGAAGAAGGCAAAGGCGTTGATTTCCTAGAGATCGGGGAAAAGCCCCCAAGCCTATTTAACATAACATAAATATGGCTCGATAAATACTATTTGTGTAAAAGCGCCGCAAATGGCAATAAATCGCCTGCAGATAAGGCTTTCAGGATCATTCAGGGGTTATTCGGGGATTCGCTCAGGTACTCCAAAGCCCGGTCATAAGTAGCAATTTCGGGAAGATATTTGTGTCAAAAAAGCTCAAACTCGTACTACAGAAATCAGTCCAAAAATGCCTCTAAACCCGGCAAAAAGAAAAATACAATACACTCCCAATCCCCTGAAAACAAAAAAGCAGCAGAACCGAAATCCTGCTGCTTTGAAAATATTTAAAGGCCGGTTAAGCCGCTTTTTTCTCCTCATTGATCACTGCAACCCTGGGACGAAGTCTGATGATCCTCATCCAATGCATCATTTTCATCACCGGATAAGTGGGATCAAATTCATACCATTTCTGCGCGAAATTTGCACTGTCTTTATGCATATGGTGATTGTTCTGGAACAATTCACCCAGCAGAAAAATACCCCAGGGTTCAGAATTCCTGGAATGATCACCGTTCTTGAAATTGCTGTAACCATACTTGTGACCACACCAGTTAACCACAGCACCCTGTACAGGCCCCATCAGAAAATGGATCGGTAACAACAGGTACATCCACCACTGTGTAGCAAAAACTACGTAAAAAGCAACGTAGATCCCCATCCAGACAATACGTGTTGCACGGTGATCACCAAAACGGTCCATCGCATCCCATTCAGGTAATGGATCTTTCGTGAATTGAGGATCCGGAGTTTTGGTCTTTGTTTGAATACCCGCGTAAATCTGACGGGTGTGCATCATCATCTGCCAAACATCTTTGAAAAAGTGTGGCGAGTGAGGATCTTGTTCAGTATCGCTATACTCATGGTGCATGCGGTGCATAACGCCATAAGCTCTTGGAACCAGGTAAGATGAACCCTGGAAAAACCAGGTCATAAAGTAAAACACTCTTTCCCAACCTTTGCTGGTATCGTACATTTGGTGAGATGCATATCGGTGCAGGAAAAATGTATGAAAGAATAAAGACAGGAACCAGTGTGCAAAAAAGAAAATAAGGATTGCTATCATGTTAAAACCACTTCGGTAAATAAATAAAAGTGAACCGCAAAGGTAACTTAAAATGCGGGGATTGGGGCACAATTTAACTCCATGTTAATGAATATATTATAATATGATATGAAACGCAGGCCCCTACTCTATTTTAACCCTCCTCAATTCGAGCAGATTGAGGCCATTACTGCTTAATCCCGTGACATTCATCTGACGAAAACGCACGGAAATATCATAAAACAACGGTACCACACACGCATCTTTGATCACCATCTGGTCCATTTCCTGGTATAATTTATAACGAAGGGAATCATTTGTTTCCAGCATTGCTTTCTCATACAGCTGATCAAAAACAGGATTATTATACCGCGTATAATTCGGAGGCGCAGGATTTTTACTGTAGAACATCGCTAAGTAGCTCTCGGCATCTGGATAATCTGCAATCCAGCTGGCACGGAAAAATGGTATGGCTGATTTAGCGGCCTGATCTATTAAAGTACTTTTCTGGATCACTTCCACCTGGATCGTCATGCCAACTTCCTGCAACTGATTGGCCAGGTAATTGGCAAGGTCTGCATAAACAGGCTGTGTAACCAGTTTAATAGGTGGCAGGCCTTTCCCTTCAGGATAACCTGCTTCCTTTAATAATTGCCTGCATTTGGCAAGATCGTACGTATATCCCTTCACGTGAGTAGTATCGAATGAAGGCAAACCCGCAGGTACAAAACCGGATGTAGCCGGAATACCAATGCTGTTGCGCAGATAAGTCATCATTTTCACCCTGTCAAAACCATAATTGATTGCCTGGCGGACCCGGATATCCTTCAATGAGGGATCTCGTTTCTCCGGGTCCATTACAATACCAAAGTATTCTGTGTTCAGATAAGGCGCTTTGATCAACGCGATCTTTCCTTCCCATTCTTTTTTCAGATGTCCCTGTTTGGTGAGTACTTCATCTTTGAAAGAGGTTTCTATATCATTGATAAAATCCAGCTCACCCTGGCGGAACAACAGGAATTCTGTTGCCTTGCTGTCTACAAACACCACTTTCACGGCGTCAAGGTATGGTAGCCGGGTTCCGGCGGAGTCTTTTTCAAAATAGTTTTCATACTTGTGAAGGATCAATGCCTGCCCTTCATCCCAGTAATGAAATTTGAAAGGCCCTGTACCACATGGATGTTTACGAAAATCCTTGCCATATTTTTCTACTGCTTCATGCGGTATAACAGAACAATACTGCATGCTGAGGATCCCCATAATGGGATGGAAAGGTTGTATTAAAGTCAGCTGAAAGGTAGTATCGTCAATTGCCTGGAAACCAGTTGCGGGATCTACAGTACCGTTGAAGATCCAGGCACCGGGAGATGCAGTGCCGGGGTCCATGATCCGTTTGAGGCTGTAAGCCACATCCGCAGCTGTCATTTTCCGCCCTTTGCCACCGGGGAATATATCATTATCATGAAAATAAACATCGTTACGAAGATAGAAACGGTACCTGCGGCGATCCTCAGAAACCTCCCAGCGCGTAGCAAGGGATGGCCTGATATTCAGCATGCTATCCGGTTCAACTAAAGTATTATAGAGCTGGCGCACCGCCCACATAATAGCCTGGTTCTTGGCAAATGCAGGATCCAGCGTAGGAATGCCTTCCGGCTGATTATACCGGAAAACCATTTTATGCTCCTTGCTGCGTTGACCACAGGAAAACAGGAAGAGGGTAAAAAGTAAGCAATAATATTTCATATCTGCAGATAAATGCCGGAAGTAAAATAGTAATTCTGCATAGATAAACGACCAATAATCATAAAATCACCCTCCAATTCACCCATTTAAAATATCTTTCCACCCAAATCTAAACTGTAATGAGATCTCTTCTCCTTGTTCTGATATGCTTTTGCTTCCTGATGCCCGATATGCAAGCCCAGCATAAGTTCAGCCGTGCGGATACTTTGCGTGGTACCCTTACCCCTGAAAGAAGCTGGTGGGATGTTACGTTTTACGACCTGAACGTAAAACTGGACCCGGCAGATAAAATGATTTATGGTATGAATGGCATAAGCTACAGAGTATTGGAACCATCTAAAAGATTACAGATAGACCTCCAGGAACCCCTGATCCTGGATAACGCCATGCAAAATGGCAAATCCCTCAACATCACAAAAGAAGGGAACGCCTGGTTCGTAGACCTGGAAGAGCCACAGATTAAAGGTAAAGTCCGCAAACTGGTAGTTTCCTTTCACGGCAAACCCAAAGAAGCCATACGTGCTCCCTGGGATGGTGGCGTAGTTTGGGGAAAAGACTCCCTCGGACGTCCCTGGATAGCCACTGCTTGCCAGGGTTTGGGAGCCAGCATCTGGTGGCCGAATAAAGATCATCAGTCCGATGAACCGGATAGCATGCGCATTGCAGTAACTGTACCAAAAGGACTCACCAACGTTTCCAATGGCCGCCTGATCAGCAAAAGAGAAACGATGAACAACACCACTACCTTCACCTGGTTCGTAGACAATCCCATCAATAATTACGATGTAGCCCTGAACATTGGCAACTACGCACATTTCAGTGACAAGTACAATGGTGAGGATGGTAAACTCGATCTCGATTACTGGGTACTGGATTACAATCTCACCAAAGCAAAATCACATTTCCAGGTAGTGAAGCCCATGATGAAATGTTTTGAACACTGGTTCGGGCCTTACCCTTTTTATAAAGACAGCTACAAACTGGTAGAAACCCCTCACCTGGGCATGGAACATCAGAGCGCCGTGGCCTATGGCAACCAATACAAGATGGGCTACCGCGGATCAGACCTTTCCGGTACAGGCTGGGGCAAGAAATGGGATTTCATCATCATTCATGAAAGCGGTCACGAATGGTTCGGCAACAATATCACTACAAAAGATATTGCAGACATGTGGGTACACGAGAGTTTCACGAATTATTCTGAAACCATTTTCACAGAATGCCAGTACGGAAAAGATGCTGCCAATGCTTATGTACAGGGCATCCGCTCAAAGATTGCCAATGATATTCCTATTATCGGCCCTTATGGCGTAAATACTGAAGGTTCCGGCGGAGACATGTATTATAAAGGGTCCAATATGCTGCACACCATCCGCCAGGTGATCAATAACGATGAAACATTCCGGAAGATCCTGCGCGGGTTGAATAAAACCTTCTATCATAAAACAGTGACCACCCAGGAAGTAGAATCCTATATCAGTAAAAACGGCGGCCGTGATTTCAGCAAGGTATTTGATCAGTATCTCCGGCACACAAAAATACCCGTGCTGGAATATTCGATCAACAACAGGGAATTAAAATACCGCTGGGTGGCCGATGTACAGGGATTTGACCTGCCGGTGAAAGTAACCCTGGCAGACGGGAAATATTCCTTCATCTATCCCACCACAGCATGGCAAACAACAGCCATACAATTAACTGATCCAAAGAAATTTGCAGCAGACAAGAATTTCTATATCATAACCAAAGCTTTATAAAGCGCAAGAACCGGGTTGTACACGCATCAAAACAGGTGTTACTTTGAATAAAAAAACAATGCACCACTACGAAACAATTGCGGAAGCCATAAAGTACATCAATGATCATTACACGGAACAACCTTCCCTGGACGACATTGCGGCTGCAGTACATTTAAGCCCGTTTCATTTTCAGCGCTTATTTAAGGAATGGGCAGGCGTAAGCCCAAAGAAATTCCTGCAATACATCAGTTTGCAGCATGCCAAAACTTTGCTGGAAAAGAATTACACCCTGGAAGACACCACTTTTGAAACAGGCCTTTCCGGAACCAGCCGCCTGCACGATATGTTCGTGAACATGGAAGCCATGACGCCCGGTGAATACAAGAACGGCGGAGAAAACCTCCATATCAAATGCACGTTCACCATCACCCAATTCGGCATGGTATTCTTAGCGGCAACAGATAAAGGGGTTTGTAATATCCAGTTCACAGAAAGTTTCGAAAGCTCACTCGCAGAACTGCGGGCACAATGGCCTAAAGCGCAGATCACGGTGGGGGAATCTCCTATCCTTAAAACCGTGAAGCAATTCTTTACAGAAAGGAATGAAACGGTAAAGGACCTGCGTTTACATGTTAAAGCCACGCCGTTCCAGTTAAAGGTATGGGAAGCACTGCTGAAGATCCCTTGTGGCCAGGTTTCCACTTACGGAAAAATAGCAGAAAGTATTCAACATCCTAAAGCATCCAGGGCAGTAGGCACTGCTGTTGGCGATAATCCGATCGCGTATCTGATTCCCTGCCATCGTGTTATAAGATCTACCGGAATATTGGGTGGATATCACTGGGGCAAAGAAAGAAAAACAGCGATATTAGGATGGGAAGCAGCAAAGGTTATTGGCGAAAAAGCAGCAATTTAATCATACCTTTGGCGCATGCGATACAAAGTTGTAAGTATGGGCGATGCGTTAAGAGAGTATCTTAATAACAGCAGGTTTAAACCAAGGCTGCTGGAGGTTCGCATCCAGGAAAACTGGGAACAGGTAGTGGGTAAAACCATTGCCCGTTATACAGAAAGTGTACAACTCTTTGATGGCAAACTGGTGATCACTACTACCGTTGCACCATTAAAACAGGAACTGAACTACTCTAAAGACCGGATCCTCCGGTTAGTAAATGATATGCTGGGAGAAGAAGCGGTGAAGGAAGTAATGATCCGCTAACACTGATGATCAGATCTCGTTCTTAAACTTATCCATCACTCTTTGCAGGTCACTTATCGTTAAGCGGGTACGCAGGTGTACCATCACCATTTCCCCTTCTTCCTGTACTAACAGCACCAGGTTATCTAATCTGTCGCCGTCCTTTCCATCGCTCAGGAATTGTACGTGACTGCCATCAGCTGTTCTCACTTCCATCAGGGGTTCAAACTTATTTTTGGCGTAGAGGTCTTCCTTTAATTTGAGGATGGATTCGTTAGAAACAGCTGCGCCGTTATCCATTTCAATGGTGTACAATTTCACGCTTCTTACTTTCCTCAGTGCCCATTTAACATCCCTGGCTTCACCGTCAAAAGCATGACCGGGGATAAACCAGCTCACGATCCGCAATGGCAGGAAACTGAGTCCTATGCGGTGAGTTTCAGCAACATCATAATGCTGCCTTTGAAAATTGCGTAATTGTTTACGTTGTGCGTTAGCATCAATGGAGGCAAAGGCCAGGAAACAAACGAAGAGAAGGATGGAACGTATCATATAGTATAGTTTAAGGGTTCAGATTCAGACGCGATAGGAAGACGCCGTGGATGGAGGACGGCGTTTTCTTCTTTACGGTTTCTTTTTGGGAAGACTCCTGAGATTATCAAAGCCGTCAATTTTAATATCTCCCGCAATTTCAGACAGCTCGCTGAGATTGATGTCTCCAAAGATAGAGAGCGCAACAAATTCATCCGGACTGCCCACCAGCATGATGAGTTCCGCAATATTACCTTTTGCGTTTTCTTTGACCATGAATTTTACATCCGCTTCTTTATTCCGGATGGTCATCAGCTCTTCAAAATCAGATGTAAGGAATGCGGCGGCTTCTTTGAAAAGCTTAGCGCCATCTTTGGTATCTTCTTTAACGAGGATGCGCAGGCCCTTGAGTTTGCTGACTACCGTACTCACCTTTTTGAAGTCGGGATCATTGGACTGCACCGTAGAGAACATGGAGAACATCTTGGGCGTTACATTGATCACGGTAAAGGACGGATCGTTCTGGTATTTCAGGAAAAACTTCTCAACGGTACTCTGCGCCAGTGCCAGCTGTGTGCTGCAAAGCGAGATGAATATGAGAAAGAATATTCGTTTCATAATGAATGATTTGTGTTACTGTAAATTGTTGATATGCAGTTCTAGAATAGCCTTAGTTGTTATTTCCCTGGATCAGGTCTGTAGCATTGTTGAAGTAACTGAGTTTCTCCATTTGCGTTTTGCCTTTATTCAGGTTCTTTGAAATGATCGCCAGTGCTTTTTGCGTTTCTTCATAAGCAATCTTTGGATCATCGAACGTATCCCGGAAAACCATTCCGGTTTCCTCTGGTTTGTTCTTTTGCTGGAAATTGTACACGGAATGCCCTATTCCCAATGCCACCAGTAAAATGGCGGCGTATTTCATCCAGCCTTGCCAGAATGGGCGGATGATCTTTGTTTCTTCCTCTTCCCAGGGGCCACGAATCTCTATTTCCGGCAACTCCGCTTCTGCTGTATGAAAGTATTGGAACAAAGGCGCAGCTTCCTGGAGGTCTGCCGGTAAAGCATCCTCGTGGGTGGCGTAAAAGATGCGCAATGCTGCTTCATCTTCCTCGGTAGTTTCACAAGCCCAGTATTTTTCCAACAGGGCTCTGATGTTACTGTATTCCATATACATGTATATTTTGTAGTTGTTCCCGCACCTGTTTCCGGGCCCGGTGCAGGTTTACTTTTACTTCACTCATTTCAATGTTCAGTACATCTGCAATCTCCTGGTAACTCAACCCGTCTATATCTCTCAGTTGCAGAATAGTCCTGTATTTCTCCGGTAAGGCATGGATCAGGCCGTGCACCCTGCGCATCAGATCACTTTGTTCAGATCGCTGATGCGGCGTTTGTTGATGACTGGCCGGCACTTCCTGTGCCCGGTCGAGATGGTCCGTGATCCTGTACTTCTTACTCTTCAGCTTGTCCAGTGCCAGGTTGCGGGTGATGCGCATACACCACGCTTCCAGGTTCTGTAACTCTCCCATCTTTTCTTTGTTGTGCCACACTTTCATAAAAGCATCCTGAATAATGTCCTTGGCATCTTCCTCATTGCCCAGCAGCCGAAGCGCGAAGCGGAACAGCTTCTGCTTGATAGGCATTATTTGAGCAAGGAATACTTCGGACGACATTTTCAGTTTTTAGGTTTGGCGGAAGGAGATGCTCCTGTCAGCGTGCTACAATAAGAAGACGACCATGGATCACCTTTGTTACAAAATAATAGAAAATAAATATAAATTAGTTGAAGATCAATTACTTAGACTAATCCGGGGATCTACGATACTATATAATACATCGGCCAGCAGGTTGATCAGTACAAAGATACCTGCCGTGAACAATACCGCTCCCATTACCACGGGGAAGTCGAATTTTTCCAGGGCGTCCACGGTTACTTTCCCGATACCCTTCCAGCCAAAGATGTACTCTACGAAGAAAGCGCCTGCCAGCAATTCCGCGAACCATCCGGTGATAGCAGTGATCACAGGGTTCAGGGCATTCCTTAAAGCATGTTTGTAAAGGATAACCGGGCGGCTCAATCCTTTTGCATAAGCAGTGCGGATATAATCCTGGCCCAGCACGTCCAGCATGGCGCTGCGGGTTAATTGTACAATAATGGCCAGGGGCCTGATGCCCAAGGTAATGGCAGGTAAGATCAGGTGACGCAGGTTGAGGATCCTGCCTTCAAAGGGGTCGATATCAAATAAACTCCCGGTCATATGTAAACCGGTGTAATCACTCAGTACAAAACCAAACAGGTAAGCCAGCACAATGCCTGTAAAAAAGGAAGGTGCAGAGATCCCGATCACACTGGCAAATACAGCACTGGTATCCATCCAGGTGTTTTGCTTTACCGCAGAAAGGATGCCCAGCGAAATTCCCGCTATCGTGGCAAAGATCATAGCCGCCAAAGCCAGTACCAGTGTACCCGGCAAGGCTTCTGTAAGGATCTCCCAGACATCTTTTTTGCCCTGGTAACTTCTGCGGAGATAGGGGGTTTTGAGCACCAGGACCTTCTCCCCTCCTATGCCAAATAAAGCAAATCCATTCAGCGAAGTCTTTAATTCCTCCCGGGAATGAATGCCAATGGGAGAAAGATCGTTGAGATAATAAAAGAACTGCACGGCTTTGGGTTTATCCAGGTGCAGTTCTTTCCGTACATTTTCCAGGGAAGTAACATCGGCCCGCTGCCCCAATGTAAGCCTGGCAGGATCTGCCGGGAGTACATTGAAGAGCAGGAATACTACAATCACCACGCCCAGGAGAACGAGGAAACCGTAGCCGATCTTACGCAGGAAATATCGCAGCATAATGAATTATGGAATATCGTTGTAATGCCATTTACCCTTGATGGTGGCTTTATCCAGCAGTATCAGACCGGGATTTGCCCTCACTGCGGTTTTGATAGCCACACCATCCATTTGCAGGAACTGGAAATCCAGTCCGTGTTTTGCCTTGAATGCTTCTACCGCCGCTTTGTTGGAACTGGTAATGCCAAAGAGCACAATCTTACCTTCTTTGAACTGCTGCTGTAATGCCTGGATCTTTTTATCCCATCCTTCACCGGCTTTATTAACATCCAGCACCACGAAGAGATATACCGGCAAACTTTCCTTCAGCACGGCATTGTTCTGGTTATTATTATCATAGTCCGTGAGGATGAAGTCCTTGATCTCAGGCATGGCATTGCCCTTTACGATCAGCTTGTCCTTACGGTCCACATACTTCCAGGTAGAATCCTGCCAGGGATAATTCTCCTCAGAGAATTCCTGTTGTTTACCGTCTTTTTCATAGATCAGCACCGTTTTGTAAACATCCGGCCTGGAACCTGGAGGCGGTTTCATTTTCTCAACGATGTTATTACCTATTTTATAAGGAAGGCAATCCACAATGGGTAAATGTGATAAGGTATACCATTGAAGGATGATGGGGAATAATACCGCCAGGATCATTACAGCAGCCATCGGCTTTTTAGCCAGCAGTGGTTGTATACGGTTGCGGTAAATAAAGATCACCACAATCATCACCAGCAGGATAATGTCCTTCCAGAAAGATTGCTCTGCGGTTAGTTTGATACAGTCGCCAAAACAACCGCATTCCCTGATCAGGCCGCTGAATAAAGCAAACCCGGTGAGGAAGGTGAAAAATATGATCAGTAATAATAAAAGGAAAGAGAAGATGCGCATACGGTATCCCAGCAATACCGCAATACCTGCAATGATCTCAAAAGCGTTCATGATCAGGGAAAAAGCCAGGGAAAAAGGTATAAGGAAGTGCATGTGCAGTACTTCAAAGAACTCATCCATCTTATAGCTGAGGCCCAGCGGGTCGTTCGCTTTAATAAGTCCGGAAAAGATGAACAGTACGCCTACAAGAATGCGAAATAGGATCAGGATTGGTTTCATATTTTATAATTGCTCTTTTTCTTTCAAAAGTATCAGTGCAAATACGGCATAGTTCACAATGTCTACATAGTTGGCATCCATCCCCTCAGAGATCAGTGTTTTACCCTCGTTCCGGAGGATCTGTTTGATACGCAGTAATTTTGTGAGGATGAGGTCAACGAAAGATTCCTGGCTCATATCCCGCCAGGCTTCCCCGTAATCATGGTTTTTGTTTTCCATCACCTCCCGGATGAAAGCGATCTTTTCATCGTAGAGGCGGGAAACAGTTTCTACCGGCAGGTCCGTATAAGGATCATCCGGCAACTCCATCTGGATCAGGGCTATTACACCATAATTAATGATGCCCGCAAATTCCCCTTTGATATCGTCCGCCACTTTCTGCTGGCCGATCTCCTGGATGTTACGGATGCGTTGCGCCTTGATAAAGATCTGATCTACAATAGAGATAGGCCGTAATACCCGCCAGGATGTTCCATAATCCTTCGTTTTCTTGATAAATACATCCTTACAGCCCGCTATTACTTCCGCATATTGTACCTGAGTCATAATCTATTTCTATTGTCATTACGAAATAAGCCTTTTTTTACGATAAATTTGTTGTTAATCGTTCGTAATTCGTAATCGCTTAATTCGTAATTAATTTTCAATGAGTTTCAAAAATACATTATTACGTAAAGATTTTACGATCCGATGCAAAGGAAAGTTAATAGACCTCTCCCGCCCTGCTGTGATGGGGATCATTAATGTAACGGATGATTCTTTTTATGCAGACAGCCGTACCCGGGAGCTTCATCATATTATTGACCGGGCTGGCGACATGCTGGAAGAAGGAGCACTGATGCTGGATATTGGTGCACAAAGTACCCGGCCTGGTGCCCCGGAAGTAGGCGCAGCAACAGAACTGGAACGTTTACTGCCTGCCATCCATGGCATCCTGCATCATTTCCCGGAAGCCATCCTCTCCATTGATACCTACCATGCCGCCGTGGCTGAGAAATGTATCCATGCCGGGGCTGCCATGGTGAACGATGTGAGTGCCGGCGATATGGACCCTTTGATGCTTTCCACCGTGGCTAAACTACAGGTTCCCTTTATTGCCATGCATATGAAGGGCACACCGGCAGACATGCAGCACAACCCGGAATACAACAATGTTTCCCAGGAAGTACTGGATTACTTTATCCGCAAAGTAGCCCAATGCCGGGAAGCAGGCATTACAGATGTGATCATCGATCCCGGTTTTGGTTTTGGTAAAACGCTGGAACACAACTACCAGCTGCTGAAAAACCTGGAGGTGTTTAATATGCTGGAAGTTCCTGTATTGGTAGGAGTATCCAGGAAGTCCATGATCTACCGTTTGCTGGGCAATTCAGCTTCTGAGGCATTGAATGGTACTACTGTGGTACAAACACTGGCATTGCAGAAAGGTGCAGCCATCCTCAGAGTGCATGATGTAAAAGAAGCGACAGAAGCAACACGTATCATCGCTTTTATGCAATCAATTTAATGCTATTTTTGTCGATATGAAGGATGTATATCAATTTTATGGATTTGAGTTTCGTTGGCTGAATGTTGTAGACCTGCTCGTTGTAATTTTCCTGGTGATCCAGCTTTACCGCTTGCTGAAAGGCAGCCTTGCTTTTAATATTTTCATTGGGCTGCTGATGGTGTATGCTGCGTACTTTCTGGTACGTTCCCTGCAAATGCCCATCCTCACCAATATCCTGCAGAATTTTATCAACGTAGGATTGATCGCTATCATTATCATCTTCCAGCCGGAGATCAGGAAGTTCCTCCTGGTACTGGGTAAAAAAACGCCACTCAGTAAGGATAGTTTCTTTACAAAACTCTTCCTGCCAGACCGTTTTAAAAGTTATAAAGAAGAAGAACTGATGATCAACGAGATCATCACGGCAGTGGGCCATATGATGGCAACACAAACAGGTGCGCTGATCGTAATTGCCACTACCTATCGTGTGAAGTTTGATACCGCCTCCAGTATTGCGATAGATGGTAATATCAGTGCCAAGCTCATAGAAAGTATCTTCGAAAAGAACAGTCCTTTGCACGATGGCGCACTGATCATTGTAGGTAATAAAATACTGGCTGCAAAAGTGATCCTGCCCGTATCGGAGAATCCCAACCTGCCCACACGCATTGGTATGCGTCACCGTTCAGCAGTTGGGATCACAGAGCACAGTGATAACCTGGCGCTGATCGTTTCTGAAGAAAGAGGTACCGTATCTTATGCCAAAGATGGCCAGCTGGTACAGAATGTTTCGCTGGAAGAATTGAAGGTGAAGATGTATGAAGTGCTGGTAGATGGATATTAAAAAAATTACCAAAATAAAAGAGCCGCTAAACATTTAGCGGCTCTTTTATTTTGAGCCAGCCCTATAAATACAAAGTCCCCCGATTATCTCGGGGGATCTATGTTTGGGGGGATGACTCTAATATAAAATGTCTTAGCTATGTCTTTTATTTCAATTTAACCGGCAGGTTCAACTGCTGCACACTCACTGTATAATTCCCTGCCTCCAGTGTGTGTAACTGTAAAGTATACACCCCCTTTTTATGTCCACCCTCTAAAGGGATCATTCTAACCGGCATCTGTTGCTCATTATAAATGGTGCATTGCACTGTACCTCTCTGTTGTTCCATAGCAGGAACCTGGATACAAACAGTACCTTCCCCTGAAGGAAGCTGTTGCATTACAACATTGTTTGTGAGCATGGTTAATACTAAACTCCAGATATACATAAAGAACCTTTTTGGATTGATAAACAACGGTTCTTTACAGGAGACGATTATTTGATTGGATACACAAATATACAACTAATTATATCCGTATGGAATCGTATTTGTTAAAACGATGTTAAGCAGTCGGGGCGCGGGTTATAACCTATTCCTAGAAAGCATCTTCAAAATGCATGATCTCCTCATTAACAGTTACAGCAATAATATCAAAACGTATTTCATTCGGTTGCAGGTTATATTGCTGCATGTATTTATCTGCCGCTCTTCTGATCAACTGCGCTTTGTTCGCATGCACTGCTTCCTCCGGCATACCAAAATATTGTGTGCTCCGGGTTTTCACTTCTACAAATACTAATACATCCTGGTAACGGGCAACAATATCCAGCTCAAGTTTCCCGTACGTCCAGTTGGTATGGAGCACTTCGTATTTCTTTTGACGAAGATGACTGGCGGCAAGCAATTCACCCTTTTTCCCTACTTCGTGATGATAAGCCATTCGATTTTTCTATTTTTACAACTTAACAATGGAATCATGAGCAACCGGAAATTATTTTACCTGAATGGCAAGGTACAACATTATGCCTGGGGAGGTTTCACCTACATCCCGCAACTACTGGGACTGCCGGCATCTGAGCAACCCAGCGCGGAATACTGGATGGGAGCACATCAGAGTGCACCGTCTACCTTACAGGCCTCATCCGGCCCTTTGTTATTAAATGCCTATATAGCAGAAAACCCTGCTGAGGTATTGGGCACAAAAGCTGCTGAACGTTTCGGCGAACTGCCTTACCTGTTCAAGATCCTGGATGTGAAGGACATGCTCTCTATCCAGGTGCATCCTACCAAAGCAGAAGCAGAAAAAGGATTTGCTGCTGAAAATGAAGCGGGTATTCCCCTCACGGCATCCAACCGCAACTATAAAGATGCCAATCACAAACCGGAGATCATGGTAGCCCTCAGCGATTTCTGGCTGCTGCATGGTTTTCTGCCGGAACCACAACTGAAAAAAGTACTGCAGACGGTACCTGAACTGCAGTCGTTCGCCCCGGTCTTTGAAACAGAAGGATACAAAGGTTTATATAAAGCAGTAATGGAACTGCCACAGGAAGAGATCAATACCCTCCTCCGCCCGCTGGCAGAAAGGGTACTCCCCTCCTATGCCGCAGGTACCCTGGAAAAAAGCGATCCCGCTTTCTGGACGGCCCGCGCCATTTCAAATGATCCGGAAGGCCTGAACCGTCTGGACCGTGGCATCTTTTCCATCTACTTCTTCAACATCGTGAACGCCAAACCCGGAGACGCCGTATTCCAGGATGCCGGCATTCCCCATGCTTACCTGGAAGGTCAGAATGCGGAGCTGATGGCCAATTCAGACAATGTGTTACGTGGCGGGCTTACTCCCAAACATATTGATGTGGAAGAACTGCTAAAACATACCCGTTTTGAAGCAGTACAACCCAATATCCTCAAAGGAGAATCCATCCATAATGGCCAGGAACGCATCTATCCTACCCCTGCACCGGATTTTGTGATCAGCCAGATCAGCCTTAAACCCGGTGAAGTATATCAACATACCGCCGCCGCTCCTGAAACATGGATCGTATTAAACGGGGAAGGCGTGGTAAAAGGCTCTGCAGAACTGCCCCTGAAAAAAGGCACTTCTGTATTTGCTGCCATCGGGGAAAGTTACACCCTCACGGCCACGACTGAATTAAGCGTGTTTAAAGCATCTATTCCTTAATTGATTATATTTGTACTGTCAACAAAAGCAGCATCTTGCATGAAGAAAGAAACTACATCTAAAGTACTCCTGATCGCAGGCCTTATTTTTCTGACCATCCTCGGACGGTTGTTTACCAATTACATGCAGATCTACAACTTCACTGCTGTAGGCGCAGGTGCATTGTTTGCAGGAGTTGTGTTCAAAGATAAACGTTATGCTTACCTCGTTCCACTGGTAGCTCTCCTCCTGAGTGATGTGTTCTTTGAACTGTTCACAGAGATCCAGGGTTTCTATGGCAGCGGAGAACAGCTCTTTGTTTATGGCGCTTTCATACTCACCACCTTTATTGGTACCCGTATTAAGAAAGCCAAACCCGGTAATATCCTGCTCGCATCTATTGGTGCGGGTGTGCTGTTTTTCCTCTTATCCAACCTGGGCACATTCATTTTCAGGGACACGTATCCGCATACCTTCAGCGGCCTGATGACCTGCTACCTTTCTGCCATTCCTTTCTACAAGAATAGCCTGTTCGGTAGCTTTGCCCTGAATACCATAATGGGGAATGTGTTTTACAGCGGGATCCTTTTTGGAGCTTATGCTTTACTGAAACCAGTGTTCGTAAAACAGCATGAGCAACAACAATTAGCGTAAGAGAACTGATCTAAGATACCAGCCGTTTCAGCTATGCTGGAACGGCTTTTTTTTATGGGGTTCCTATAAGATTCCAATGCTTGACATAGGCTCGACATAGGGTCAGGATTCGTTACTCCTTTGTTGGAGGGACCTTATGTCATTGTTACCGGATAGAAGGATTGAAATGTCAGTGGGTGGGGATAACTACGCTTTATGTCTACTTTATCTCTACTTTATGTATGCTTTATGTATGCTTTATCTCCCATTGAAGGAACCAGTATTCCTCATGCCTCACCTTCGTAAACCCGGGCAACTGCACCGGCACGGCAAACAAAGGGCAATCCACTACTACAGTATGGAACTCCCCGTTCTCCCCGCATACATCCACGCCTTTCTCCTCCAGTTCCGCTATCAGCACATCATCCAGGATCCGGCCCAGGAAACTTTCCCCCAGATGGGTATTACAGGATACGATCATACACCGGATCCCTTCCTGCAACATGCGGTATACCAGCAATTTACGTTCCAGTTGCCACAAAGGTAAAAGGGCTTCCAGCCCGGCAGCAGCACATACCTTTTCCTCCCAGTCCCGGTGCGCCTGCAGATCAATATCTCCAAACACGGCAGCGGAAGCAGCATACTCCTGCTTTAAGTCTTTTAACTGTGTAACAAAGTTGGCTTCGTAATCCTGCCAGCTGCTGGCAATGGTAGTAAGCGGCAAACCGGCTGCGGCAGCCTGTTGTTGAAGGATGGAGGAAGGGAGGCCATGGGACCGGGAGATCTGGCCGTTTTCATTCATCACATTCAGGAGTGCAACCGGACGGTAACCCTGTTGCACAGCCTGCATGAGTGCGAAACAGCTATCTTTACCGCCGCTCCAGGAGCAAATAATATTAGTCATGTAATTTGAGAAGAAATGGGAACGTTCTGCGATCCGGTTATGCCGGCCATCTGAATTTGAGAAGAAATGGAAACTTTCTGCCATCCAGCCATGCAAAAGAACACTTCTCTTCTGCAGCCAGGTTATGTTCGTCATCTAAATTTGAGAAGAAACCAGCACTTCTTTCCGCATGCCGCCTCTGCCTCTAATCATCCAGTTTCAACACAGCGAGGAACGCTTCCTGCGGCACCTCTACGTTACCGATCTGACGCATCCGTTTCTTACCCTCTTTCTGCTTTTCCAGCAGTTTACGCTTACGGGAAATATCACCACCATAACATTTGGCAGTAACGTCTTTCCGCATAGCGCTGATGGTTTCACGGGCTACGATCTTAGCGCCGATAGCTGCCTGGATGGCAATCATGAATTGCTGGCGTGGCAACAGTTCTTTCAGCTTTTCGCAGAGTTTGCGGCCAAAATCATGTGCACGGCTGCGATGGATCAATGCGCTGAGGGCATCCACCTTCTCACCGTTCAGCAGGATATCCATTTTAACGATATCACTGTCGCGGAAGCCGATAGGGTTATAATCGAAAGAAGCATAACCGCGGGTCTGGCTCTTCAGTTTATCATAGAAGTCAAAAACGATCTCTGTGAGCGGCAATTCAAAGATCAGCTCTACGCGTGTGGTAGTGAGATAGCTCTGGTTCACCAGGATACCTCTTTTACCCAGGCAAAGCGTCATGATATTACCGATGTAATCAGGTTTGGTGATGATCTGTGCGCGGATGAACGGTTCCTCAATGCGTTCCAGCTTAGTGGGGTCCGGCATTTCCGCAGGGTTGTTCACAATGATCACCTTTTCCTTTGTATCGTATGCAATGAAGCCCACGTTCGGAACCGTTGTGATAACGGTTTGATTGAATTCACGTTCTAAACGTTCCTGGATGATCTCCATGTGCAGCATGCCAAGGAATCCGCAACGGAAACCAAAACCAAGTGCCTGTGAAGTTTCCAGCTCGTAAGTAAGGGAAGCATCGTTCAGCTGGAGTTTGTCCATACAATCCCGCAACTCCTCGAAATCTTCTGTTACTACAGGGAAAATACCGGCAAATACCATCGGCTTCACCTCTTCAAAACCATCAATGGCAGTCTCGGAGGGATTGTTAGCCAGGGTAATGGTATCCCCTACTTTTACTTCTTTGGCGTTTTTGATACCGGTAATAATGTATCCCACATCCCCGCAGTTCACCGTATCCCTGGGGAGCAGCCCCAGGCCAAGGATCCCTACTTCTGCCGCTTCATATTCCATGCCCGTGTTCACGAACCGGATCTTATCACCTTTTCTAATACTGCCGTTGAAAATGCGGAAATACGCAATGATACCTCTGAAAGAATTGAATACACTGTCAAAGATCAGGGCTTGCAATGGTGCTTCCTGTTCTCCTTTAGGAGCCGGAATACGATGTACAATAGCCTCCAGGATCTCTTCAATGCCTATGCCGGACTTACCGGAAGCCAGCAGGATATCTTCTGGTTTCACCCCGATCAGTTCAATGATCTGGTCTTTTACTTCCTCAATCATGGCACCTTCCATATCGATCTTGTTGATCACGGGAATGATCTCCAGGTCGTTTTCGAGGGCCAGGTACAGGTTGGAAATTGTTTGTGCCTGGATACCCTGTGCAGCATCTACCAGCAGCAGCGCACCTTCACAGGCCGCGAGCGCGCGGGAAACCTCATAGGAGAAATCCACGTGGCCGGGGGTATCGATCAGGTTAAATATGATCTGTTCGCCATTTTTGGCGGTATATTTCATTTGAATAGCATGGCTCTTGATGGTGATACCTTTCTCCCTTTCGAGGTCCATATCATCCAACACCTGCGCCTGCATGTCGCGATCGGAAATGGTATTGGTAAATTGTAATAAACGGTCCGCCAGCGTGCTCTTACCGTGGTCAATATGTGCAATAATGCAAAAATTCCGGATATTCTTCATATAATACAAGATCAATCACGAATTAGCCTCAAATTGTATCAATCTTTAATTCGTAATTGACAATTCGCAACTGTGATAAGCTGCAAAGGTATTAAATTTTAGACTTCTTTCATGTGTGGCTACCCTCTTATTGCGTCTATTTCTTTACATTTAATACAAAAAATACACCATGGCACTGCAACAATTATTTGAGGAGGCGGTAGCAACCAGCAAAACACTGGACACCAAACCGGATAACGACATCCTGCTGCAATTGTATTCTTTATACAAACAATCCACAGAAGGAGATATTAACATTGAGCCGCCTGCCAATATGTTCGATTTTGTTGGAAAAGCCAAGTTTGATGCATGGACCAATCTGAAAGGAAAAAGCAAGGAAGACGCTATGCAGGACTACATCAACCTCGTGAATAAGTTGAAAGGATGAAGTAATTGAGTAACTTTGAGAGATTATGGTACCCAATTATACGATCAGCGAAAAGACGCAACATTTCCTCGGACTTGAAGAACAATACGGCGCGCACAATTACCATCCCTTACCGGTAGTGCTTACCCGTGGCGAAGGAGTATTTGTTTGGGATGTGGACGGTAAACGTTATTACGATTTCTTATCAGGATATTCCGCCGTAAACCAGGGTCATTGCCACCCTAAGATTGTAGCGGCACTGGTGGAACAGGCCAGTAAACTCACCCTCACTTCCCGCGCTTTTTACAGTGATCTGCTGGGAGAATACACACAGTACATCACACGTTATTTTGGGTACGATAAGGTATTACCAATGAATACCGGCGTGGAAGCCGTTGAAACCGCCCTGAAGCTTTGCCGCAAATGGGGTTACATGGTAAAAGGCATCCCGGAGAACAAAGCAAAGATCATCGTTTGCGCAGACAATTTCCATGGCCGCACATTGAACGTAGTGTCCTTCAGCACCGATCCTGTAGCCCGCAAAAACTTCGGCCCCTACATGCCCGGTTATGAAGTGATCCCCTACAACAACCTGCCCGCTTTGGAAAAAGCCCTGCAGGACCCTGATGTGGCTGGTTTTATGGTAGAACCCATCCAGGGCGAAGCCGGCGTAAAAGTACCTGACCAGGGATATTTATCCAACGCACGGCAATATTGCAGCGATGCAGGCGTATTATTTATAGCAGATGAAATTCAGACAGGATTGGCCCGCACGGGAAAGATGCTGGCCTGCGATCATGAAAATGTTCGTCCTGATATACTGATCCTCGGTAAAGCCCTTTCCGGCGGCATGTTACCTGTATCCGCAGTACTGGCTGATGATGAGATCATGCTCACCATCAAACCAGGCGAACATGGTTCCACCTACGGCGGAAATCCTTTAGCCTGTAAAGTGGCCATGACGGCACTGGAAGTATTACGTACAGAACAGATGGCAGAGAACGCTGTGAAGATGGGTGAATTATTAAGGAAAGGAATTACAGACATTCAATCTCCGCATATCAGTATCGTTAGGGGAAAAGGTCTCCTGAATGCCATCATCATCAATCATCCGCATGAGGATGCTGCCTGGGAGCTATGCCTGGCACTGAAAGAGAACGGGCTGCTGGCCAAGCCCACACATGGGGATAAGATCCGCTTCGCTCCTCCCCTTGTGATCAATGCCACACAGATCAGCGATTGTGTGAGCATCATAAAAAAGAGCCTTGAAACACTAGACTAATTGCATTATGGACATACGCAATAAAGCAGCGATACGTAGCTCCGGATGGAGAACTGATCTGTTGATCGGCTTCCCTGACGGCTTATTGCTGTTATTATTCACCACACAGATCCTGCATGGCAAAAGCCTTACAGTACAAGCTTTTTACTCCCTGCATATCCTGATCCTGGGCATCGCCACCCTGTTGATGATGATTGCCGTTTTTCGCGCTAACCGCGGAGATGATCATGATGATGAAGGCAAGATGTCCAAAGAAGAGCAACAAAGACTGCAAAAGCTGGATATCTCCCAGGGTACCATTGAGCACATTGCAGATGAAATGAAAAAGGACCAGGAGCAGTGGGAAAATACCCTACAGGAAGAAAATGTACAGTTACAACAATTTGGTCTTGCCCATGCCCTGAGAAGCACACTGGCTACCGGTGCATTCTTTTTACTGGGAGGCCTCATCGCTTTTGTGCCCTACCTGGCACAGGAGAATTTCACAAAAGCATCTGAACTCAGCCTTACACTCAGCATCTTTGCCCTGCTGTTCTTTGCATATCTGAAATCACGCATCACAGGGCAACACATTACCCGCATGGCTTTGCGTTATGTGCTTACCGGCGGATTAGTGATCTTAGCCTCTTACCTGATAGCCATCGCTATTTAACATGTTTGCGGCGATGTAACAACACACATGCGAATGCAATCACTGCTGCTCCAAGAGAGAGGAACAAACCAATTTTCTGTTCCGGGCAGATCCCCATTTCGCAACGGGAAAAGATGAGCATGTTCCGGAAATACCAGGCAGCGAGAAAAGCACTGGTGAATAAATTAACCCGGGGAGACCATTCCTTATTGATCAGGAACAATACCAATACCATCACTGCTACCGCAATCCCCAGTTTTCCCGGTTCCCCAAAGCTGGAGCCCTTGGTGTTCATACCCGTGAACAAGAGTGTCTGCCCGTCTACATGAATACTGATCCAGGGAAGGAATGCACTGATTATAACGATGATGGAGGCGATGACGCCAATAATACTGCTTTTGGTCATTACTCGGAATTAAAGCAGCAAAGTAAAAGTTTATAAACGAAAAAGAAAAACCGGGGTTGGTGAATTCCCCCAACCCCGGTTTGCTTAATACTGCAGATCCAGTACCCGCCTGGCTATGTCAAAGCCGGTCTGTTTACCGGTCTCACTGTCGAACTCGTAATGGATACCACCATAGACCCGGGAAATGGCCGCTTCATTGATCATGCTCTGAATGTTAATAAAGGAACGGGGAGCAAAACCCTCCGGTACTTTCTGCTGATCCGTGAAGGAGAAATTGCTTCCGAACCGGGCAATTAAAATGCTTCCGGCAGCTGCTGTAAATGTAGCATGGCCTGAAGTGTAAGCCGGGAAAGGCGGCGTGCCGATAGTGGGCATCCAGCTACTATCTATATAAGTACGGATGTAAGTAACAGGGCGTAACAAGTTATACCTGTACTTGTACTTCCAGCAAAGGATCCCCGCATCGTTCAAACTGATACCTACCTGTGCAAAGAGCCTGGCTGCGGAAGCAAGACTTAAATTCTTTTCAACCGCCAGCTGTGCTGCAATCGCAACCAGGTGACCCGGTGGTGTAAAAGTACCTCCCCCGTCTGCCCAATACCTGGCAATCAGGTTTTCTTCCGGCGTTTGTGTAGTGCCTTTCAGATAAACCGCTAATGCGCTCTGATAAAATGCAGAAGAAGTAGCGGTTGAAAATGCAGGCGGCGGAATGTTTACCGTAAAAGGCCCTACCAACGTACGGTTATTTCCCCAATAAGGTAATAAAGCACGCTGAAATGCTGGAGGTGTAGGCACCCACAAACCAGGCCCAAC
The DNA here is from genome assembly GCF_039545795.1 of Chitinophaga niabensis. Classification (NCBI taxonomy): domain Bacteria; kingdom Pseudomonadati; phylum Bacteroidota; class Chitinophagia; order Chitinophagales; family Chitinophagaceae; genus Chitinophaga; species Chitinophaga niabensis. The sequence goes on from NZ_CP154260.1 coordinate 2,714,538, forward strand.
CGGCGGAACATAATCAGTGGGAAAGTTATTCAAATAACCATCCTTACCACCATCACCAACAGACCATTGATGAATAGCTGTAGCCACCTGCCGGCCAAATGAAATGGAACGGCTCACTACATCAGGGTGACAGGTATCCGCATATAATTGCAGGTTATCATCTTCCAGCTGTGTAATTAACTGCAGGTTAGCTGCACTGGCATTGGGGAACAAACTCCTGATGATCTGCGCCATAGCACTATTGGCAGCGATCGCGTAGTTATAACGTTTCCATCTGTCTGGTTTAGGAACATAACGCAACGCATTTAACTGGCCGCTTAATGACTGGCCTGCAGCTACGGCTTCATGTAAAGTAATACCTGTATAGGCAATGGCACGTGCAGCCACAGGAGGCGAAAAACCGCCGGTTTCTCTGATCAGCTTCAACTCCAGCTGATACCAGGAAACAGGCACGGCCGTTTCTCCCGTTGAGGAAGATAGCTCAGCCACTACGGCTTTCTTTTCAATAATAACAGGATCAGGTGGCACATCCTGTTTCTTGCAGGTCACCATGCCCGCTACAATCAATAGCAGGCACCCGATCAGGGGCAAACGAATAGATCTCATTGTTTTTATTTTTTGAGTTAACAATACTCCGCTAAGGTATCAGTGGAGTACGCAATCTATTCGCGTTGCAGAAAAAATCAAGGGGCTTGTCTCAAAAGAATGAGATAAGCCCCTTTTTTTATTTCCTTAACGGCCTTTTACGGCCTTGTTACGGCCTTGTAATGGCCTTTTCTGGCCTCGTGACGGCCTTACCCGGCCTTGTAACGGCCTTGAACCGGCCTGATTCCCCAATTATACGGCCTCTCTTACTTCGCCCCCGGCCTGCAATGTTCCCGTAAAAACTGCGTGTACAATGCAGACAAATGTTCGTATGTTCCCGCACCTTCAGAAATACCATGTGTTCTGTTAGGATAAGGCATGAACTGGAACAGCTTTTTATATTTGATCAATTCATTCACCAGCATCTCCGCATTCTGATAATGAACGTTATCATCACCTGTACCGTGAATATAGAGTAATTGCCCTTGTAAGTTCTTTGCATACGTGATCGGAGAACCTTTCACAAAGTCTTCCATATTCTCAGCAGGCAAGCCCATGAAGCGCTCCTGGTAAATGTTATCGTAGGTCAGTTGATTGGCAACTGCAGCTACCGCAATCCCAGTTTTATAGATCTCCGGATATTGGAACAACAGGTTCAGCGTCATGGAACCACCACCGCTCCAGCCCCATACTGCAATACGGTCTGCATCCACAAATGGCCATTTCAGGATCTCTTTGGCACCCATTGCCTGATCTCTTGCATTCAGTACACCTACTTTGCGGTAAATGCTTTTCCGCCAGGTACGTCCTTTCGGAGCAGGTGTTCCGCGGTTATCCAGTGAGATATAGATGTAACCATCTTCATTCATATTACCCGCATACAGGAAATTCTGTGCGTTGCCAAAACCATCCTGCACCGTGCAGGATGCAGGTTCCCCATACACATAAAATACTACGGGATATTTTTTAGTGGAATCAAAGTTGGCAGGTTTCGTGATCCAGCCATCCATTGTTACACCATCTTCTGTAGTTACTTTAAAGAACTCCACGTTATTTTTTCTTCCGGCAGCGGCTCCAAATTCTTTGCCACTGAGGCTTTTGTGATCAGGCAAACTAATGCGTTCATTTTGCGGCGTGAACTGGTGGTTCTCAAAACTATGAATGGCAAACAAAGCATTGGAAGAGATCTTGTACTTATGAATGCCCGCCTGGTTTGCAGGCGTAACACGTTCTGCTTTGCCACCGCTTAATGGAATACGGTAGAGATATTGCTGCGTGGCATTTTCAGGAGAAGCAATAAAATACACCACGTTGTTCTTTTCATCGATCTTGTTAATATTGATCACATCGTATTCACCGGGTGTGAGTAATTGTTCCTGTTTGCCGTCTGCAGAAATACGATAGAGATGACGCCAGCCGTCTTTCTCACTCACCCATACAAAAGCTTTCCCACCCTGGATCCAATCCCAACCGGTGATATCACCATTATCCCAGGCAGATTTCACATCTAACCAGGCATCATCTGTTTCTGTATATACCGTTTGCGCTTTGCCGCTTACAGGGTCTAACACCATCAGTTTAGAGGTGTTCTGTTTCCGGTTCAGTTGCTGGATCATGAGGCTGTTCTTACCGGGCAGCCATTCCATACGGGGAATGTAATGTTGCTGTGCATCGCCGGGCACCTGCATCCAGGTGGTTTTCTTTGTGGCCAGGTTCACTACGCCTACTTTACAGGCAGAAGGGCTCACACCTGCTTTGGGATATTCTACCGGGATGGTATACGAATAGATCGAATCTGTGTTCCTGATCATAAGAAAGTCCCTGATCTTACGGGCATCTATCTGCCAGTAGGCAATACTCTTGCTGTCAGGGCTCCATCTGAAACCATCACGACAGCCAAATTCCTCTTCATAAGCCCAATCGAAAGTGCCATTGATCAAACGGCGGGTACCGTCTTTGGTCAGTTGGTCTATTTTGCCCGAGGCCAGGTCTTCCACATAAAGGTTGTGATCACTCACGTAGGCCGCCTTTTTGCCGTCCGGGGAAAGTTTGGTGAACATGAGGGTCACTTCGGGCAGGGATTTACCCAGTTTCTTTAACTGCGTGGTTTTCAGGTCATACAACCAGTAATCCCCGCGGGTATTGTAACGCCATACACGGCGTGTGTTGCTGAAGATCAATACTTTCTGTTCATCATCACTGAAAGTAAAGCTTTGAATATTGCCCGCTGCACTCAATGCTTTGGCGGGTACTTTTTCACTCCTTTGGTTGTCTTTTGCCTGGTAGGCCATAATGGCCCCGTTTTCTTCTGTATAATAGGCATTTCCATCGGCGGACCATGTGATGTCCTGAGATAAAACCGGGAGGCCTATGCATACGCAAAGGCAGAGTAGTAGCAGATTTCGGATTAGTTGCATAAATGTCAGGCTGAGTTTGTAGCGCATAAAAATAAGGGAATAATGCCCAATCCCCGGCAGGGAAAATGTTGAATGGTAATAAGGGGGTAACAATGTGGCCTAAAGTTTGATTTGTTAATGGAAAAAAGGCTACACTAGCGCATTTTCACGAAACAGCAATAAATATTGATAGTATAGCCATTTGTTAATTAAAAGATTTATCCATAATAATTTTTGACAATTTAAAATATTTGTTATTTTTAGGGCATCGATCCTAATGAAAACCAAAGAAACCAGTATGGTACAAGTATCCTATTCTTACAAAAACCGGGAATTCGTTCAATTAGAAGATTCCATCATGAATCAAATTGCAGAAAGTGGCAAGCGTATGCTTTTCGCCCTTCTGGAACCTATTCACGACCATTTGATGAACGAAAATGGTAAAATCCGCATTTGTTTAGACGAACACCCGAACATTGAGCTGGAAGGCTTCAGTGCTCCCGTGAAACACAAAATCGAATGCACCCTTCGTGGTGAAGAAGATTTTAATTAATCCTTTTAACCGCTTACACTACGTTTTTACACTACCTACTGAATATGCGGTGCATCCCCTTGGTGTGCACCGCTTTTTTAATTATGCCATAGCTTAAGGCGATAACCGGAAACAGACATGGTGAAGACGACCAGGACGATCAAAATCACAGGCAGTAGAACGCTTATAGGCAAAGTACTGCGTATCATCTATCTCCTTTTAGCCATTTTATTTCTTATTGCAGGCCTCGCAGAAGGCTTTATCATGATCACCATTATTGGTTTGGCAGGAATTTTAGGCATTACCGGCGTATGGCTGATCAGGAAAATGACGGTCGTTACACTGGATGATGTGGGCATTCATTATAAGAGCCCTTTCTGGAACCTTAGTTTTGCCTGGGAAGATGTGAGGACCACCGGGGTGTATTACATCAAAAACGGGGAGGTATACAGGGAGTATCCGGAAGATGCGGATCTGCTTAACCTGAAGGGCTGGCCACGCAACATCTTTGTTTCCACCCGTTCCACTTATTACCCACGGCGGCACGACAGGCTTACTACCCGCGCCGGCATTCATTTCCGCTGGAACAGGGACGCCTGGGAAGTGATCACCCGGCATGTAAGTAAACAGGCACAGAATGCTTATTATATGCACTGGGAACCCCAATATCATCATCATCATTAGGATAATAAAAAAAGCCGTCTCGTATTGAGACGGCTTTTTATTTCCCTGTAAGAGAAACAAATTACTTATTACTGCTCAGCTTAGACAGCAAACGCAGTATTTCCAGGTACAGCCAAACCAGTGTAACCAGCAGGGCAAAAGATGCGTACCATTCAAAATACTTCGGTGCACCCTGTGCAACGCCATTTTCGATCATGTCAAAATCAATGATCAGCATCAGCGCAGCTACTGCGGTCACTACAATAGAGAAACCAATACCCAGCATACTGCCTTCGTGCAGGAATGGAATATCAATATTGAACATGCGCAGTACAAATGCGATCAGGTAGAATATTGCAATACCGGCTACTGCCGTGAACATGATTGATTTGAAACGCTCCGTAGCGCGGATGATCCTGGCGCGGTATAAAATAAGCATCGCAATGAACACGCCGATAGTTAAACCTACCGCTTGCAAAACAATGCCATCATACAGGCTGCCGTAAACAGCAGATATCGCACCAAGGAATAAACCTTCTGCAATCGCATATGCAGGAGCCAGGTAACCGGCCCACTCCTTTTTAAAGGAAATGATCAATGCAATAACTAAACCGCCAATTGCGCCTCCCCAAACGAAAGGCATAATGTTAAACCCGCTGGCGAATTTACCCCAGGAAAAAACAGCTGCAGCTAATACCAAAGCCAGCAAAAATCCCATCTTGGCAATAGTGCCGTTAAGGGTCATCGCTTCACCATACGCTGTCTGTGAAGCCTCCTGGAAAGTCTTTTCTTTCAGTACAGGGTTGTTTGATTCAAGTAGTGCCATAGTTCACACAATTTAATTCATGTAAATATACAAAATTTTTCTCAGTCGTCTTTACCGCCTTTCTCTCCTGCAAACCAATGCTCTTTTTCCCGAAATAAAACGTTAAAAGTTGTAAGTGAGCCATAGCAGCGGGTAATATATTGCTGTAGGTTCACTTTATCCTCATCACTGAGCAGTTTATGCCCGTTAATTTGTTGCTCCAATACCCGCAGCCTGTCACGGATCATCACAATTTTATGAAAGAAAACTTCCACCGGAACTTCTTTCGGTTTCAGGGAACTGTCCTTAGGCTGCAATAACATCGTACCGCCCGTCCACCTGTCTCCCAGAGGAACCGTTTCGGAGAAACCACCCCAGAGCCGGAGGATCTTTAAAAGAGAGGTTTCCACTTCAGAAACCGTTTCCACTTCAACAGTCTTGTTCTCTGTATACAATACTTCAAACAGGGGGTCTGTTTTATCTACTTCCAGAATGCCTTTGTTGATAAAGGTGATCACGTACTGCGCGTATTTCACGCCAATGATCACACCCGGTCCGTGATGCGCATGCTGCACACGGGAGCCGATACCTGCTGTGAGTTCTTCCATGCTGTTTTATTTATTATTAGCAACAATATACAGATCAATCTGCATTTTCCTGCTCGTTTATTTCACGGCCGGAGAAAGAAAGAATAGTATTGATCAGCATCCTGCGCATCTTACGTTCTGTTTCCTTATCAGGGCGCGGAATCAGGAACTGCACCTTGTAATGTACCAGGTCTTTTTTGATCTCCAGGATCTTCAGCGAAAAACTGTTCTCCGTAATATTACTGGCGTAAGGGCGTAGAGAGGCCTTCAACTCTCTTTCCAGCATGTCCGGAGACGACTGGTACTTAAGGTCCAGTTCAAATTCTATCGTTAGCTTTTTAATGTTCTGTTTGCTCTGGTTCAGCACCATGGAGGAAAAGATCACGGAATTCGGGATCAGCACAATATCATCATCATCATTCTGCAATACCACATTGATCAATGTAATGTCCAGCACCTTTCCCTTGTACTCTCCCACCCTGATCTGGTCTCCCAGGGAAAGCTGATCGGAGAACATGATAATTAAACCATTGATCATATTCGCCACATACTCTTTGGTTAAAAGGGCAAAGGCTGCCGCAGCGATACTAAGACTAAAGAAAGTTTCTTTCAGGTTCAGCCCCGTGAAATTCATGAGGGCCACCAGGAAAACAACGGTATTGAGTACAGAGGAAATGCGGTTCAGCCCCAATACAAAGTTATCCCTTGTAAGCCGCTGCAGGCGGTTCTTTCTGAGGTACCAGGAGATCAGTACGATCCATCCGATGGAGATAAGGATATTAGCACCCAGGAACAGAGACAGCGCATTCGCCGTCCTGCCCAGCCAGTTGTATTTTTCGAAGTAGTTATGCTGGGTCAGATTTACATACAGCACGCCGAAATACAATACCAGTTTGACTATAAAAATAAGGATCTCATTCCTGAACTTCTTCTTGTTATAAGTAGCCTGATCTGTTACCATGATATTTGCAAATTTAAGGAATATAAGATTGTATATTGTAAAGGCTACTCTTAAAAATTGTATAACGAATGATGAAGTACCTGTTTACTTTTCTCGTAGCGGCAGCTTATACCCTGCCCCTGACGGCACAACTAAAGCCATCACATAATTTATCTTTCCCATCATTAGCCAAACGCTGGGACGAAGCCATGCCATTGGGTAACGGCGTATTAGGCGCACTGGTCTGGGAAAAGAACGGCCGTCTCCGTTTTTCATTGGACCGGGTAGACCTCTGGGATGAAAGAGAAGCCCTGCACCTGGATAAATACTCCTTCAAATGGGTAGAAGAACAGGTACTAAAGAAACAATACGATACCGTACAACGTGCGCTGGATGAACCTTACGAAGCATCCGCCTACCCTACAAAATTACCGGGAGCGGCACTTGAATTTGATATCAGTTCATTCGGAGGCGTACAATCCAATGTACTGGACCTGGCCACAGCACTCAATATTGTGAAATTCAGGAACGGCACAGAGATGATCACACATGTGTATGCAAATGAACCTATGGGCAGGTTCACCTTCAGCAACATTACCGACAAGGAATGGGAACCACAATTACTGATACCGAATTATAATACCGGCGCAAGTGGTACTACAGCCAATAGTGTAGAGGGGCTCGGTCTGGAAAAACTGGGTTATGCAAAAGGCACGGTTACCAAAACCCCTGGCAGGATCATCTATCATCAACCCATCAGTGAAGGAAAATATTATGAAGTAATGGTATGGTGGGAACATTTCCCCGGTAACAATGTGATCGGCAAATGGACCATTTCCAATAATAAACCAGCCATCGATATGCTGCGGAACGAAACGGCCACATGGGGTAAACACACAACCTGGTGGGCTGATTACTGGAAAAGTTCCGCCATCAGTATTCCGGATACCCTGCTTGAAAAGCAATACTACCGTGAAATGTATAAACTGGGATCAGTAGCACAAACAGGCGCTCCCGCAATTTCACTCCAGGCAGTATGGACGGCAGACAATGGAAACCTCCCTCCCTGGAAAGGCGATTTTCATAATGATCTCAACACCCAGCTAAGTTACTGGCCCGCCTACACGGGTAATCACCTGAAAGAAGCTGCCACCTTTACAGACTGGTTATGGAAAACCCGCGCCGCCAATAAGAAAATGACGCAACAATACTTTGCAGTGGAAGGATTAAATGTTCCCGGTGTAGAAACCATCAGCGGTTATCCCATGGGTGGATGGATCCAATACTCTCTCTCTCCCACCGTTGGGGCCTGGGTTTCCCAGCATTTTTACTGGCAATGGAAATACTCCATGGATGCACAGTTGCTGAAAGAGAAAGTATATCCTTATCTCCATGAAACCGCTACTTTCTTAGAGAATATTACCCGCCTTGAAAATGGGAAACGCAAACTTCCCATAAGTTCCAGCCCTGAATACCACGATAACAGCATCAAAGCATGGTACCTCAACTGGACGAATTATGATCTCTCCCTCGCGCATTTCCTTTTTACGGCAGCCGCAGAAGTGAGCGCTGCAGCAGGCAAAGCAGCGGAAGCTAAACACTGGAAAAGCGTTCTTTCACAACTGCCTGCATTAGATGCCAATGAAACCGGCTTAACTGTAGCACCCGGTGAAAACCTTGGTTCTTCTCATCGTCATTTCTCGCCTTATATGGCCATATACCCGTTAGCGTTATTGGAGGATAAAACAGTGATCAAAAACAGCTTACGACATATAGAAAAGCTGGGCACCCGTGCCTGGGTAGGTTATTCCTTTACCTGGCTGGCCAGCATTTATGCAAGGGCCAATGAAGCAGACAGCGCTGTAAAACAGTTGCAGATCTTTGCCTCCAACTTCTGTTCCCCCAATAGTTTCCACCTGAACGGTGATCAGCAAGACGGCCAGTATTCCAGTTTCACTTATCGCCCCTTTACACTGGAAGGCAATTTTGCTTTTGCGCAGGGTATACATGAATTGCTGCTGCGCACCAGGAGTGGCGTAATAGAAATATTCCCTGCAGTACCTGATAGCTGGAAGAACATCAGCTTTACCAGTCTTAGAGCTGAAGGGGCTTTCCTGGTAGATGCAGAAAAGAAAAATGGCGAAATAGTCAAAGTAAAGATCCTTTCAGAAAAGAATAATACCCTGAAGCTCAGGCTCCCGGATGGTGTTGTTTCTGAGTATAAAATGACAGCAGGCCAGATGAAGGAATTTGATTTTAAGAAATAGATAGGTTAGCCAGCTTTATATCAATATTCAGCCGCCGTTGTGTCACTCACTTCGGCGGTTTGTTCTTTATGGGGCTTTGTTTCAGGGGCAGGCAGCCACATGCAACCATTCATCCGGAGTGGCGTCTTTAATATAAAATACCAGCAGCTTATGCCTTATCCCTGCGTAGTCCTGCATGAAGAGCTGCATCGCATGCCTTACAACTTTCAAAAGCCTGTTCCATCAGACAAATAACCGATGGAAGTCGCTTTCTGAAAATGCTTATGGCATTTACCTGGTGCATTACATTTTGTGATCCGGTGCCAGTACCTGCTGCTGGAATTTCAGCTGCCGGCATTGATGAAAGCGATCATCACATTTGTAGTAGCGGTGGTTGTAAGTTGGTGGGTTACAGCATTGGTCCGGAAGAATAATAGCATCAGAAAGTATTTATAGGCGTACTCATTGCAATTCGAATAAATAAAAACTGCTAGAGAAAATGAACTCCCCGGGCGTCTGCCCGGGGAGCGCTATTTTTTTTCAGATAGTGATCTATAGCAATTAATGTATTTCCGGTAAACGAACCCAGCAGTTTTTCTCCAAATAAGCCATGCATATCCACAACAAAACGTAGCTTTAACTGTTTACTCAGAAACAAAAGCAAGGTCCTATGGTAACCGATTTCTCCTGGCAATTTTCCGGCACACACTTCCATGGTATCACCTGGCAACCTGAACGGTTCAGTCATGTGATGATCATGATCCACGGCATTGGCGAACATGTTGGCCGTTATGGCCATGTAGCAGAATTCTTCCAGCAGGAAGGATACCTCGTTACCGGTATCGACCATTTCGGTCATGGAGGAAGTGATGGCAAACGCGGTGCCGCGAAAAAACTGGAAGAGATCTTCGATTACCTGCAAGGGTTCATTCAATATGTACAGGAAGCTTATCAGGTGCCTGTTGTATTATATGGGCATAGTATGGGAGGAGGCATCCTCACTGGTTTGCTGTTACACCGTCAGCCGGATGTACTGGCTGCTATTATATCGGGCCCTGCATACATTGTGGGCAGTAAACCCAATGCTTTCCTGAGAGGTGTATTGAAAGTAGGCGCTACCTTATTTCCGCAGGTACGTGTAACCCCGGGGCTGGATATCCACCAGATCTCCCATGATCAGAAAGAAGTAGAGAAATTCCAGCAGGACCCGCTCCGGCATGATAAAGCCAGTCTCCGCCTCATGGACATTCTCGTATCCAATGGCGCCTGGTGCCTGGAACATGCAGATCGCCTAACTGTGCCTTCTCTCTTAATCCATGGAAATGCGGATACTTTCACCAGCGTGGAAGGCTCCCGCCTGTTTGCAGAACGAGCACCCAAAAAACTGCTTACTTATAAGGAATGGGATGGCTTCTATCATGAATTACATAATGAGCCGGGGAAAATAGAAGTACTGCAGTTTATTGCAGGCTGGCTGAGCCATTTTGCATCATGAACAGAAGTGCTGCAGACTGTCTAAGTCAATTGCATCTTGAACGGAAGTGCTGCAGACCGCTGAGTCACTTTGCGTCATGAACAAAAGTGCTGCAGACTGTCTAGTCAATTGCGTCTTGAACGGAAGTGCTACAGACCACTGAGTCACTTTGCGTCATGAACAAAAGTGCTGCAGACTGTCTAGTCAATTGCGTCTTGAATGGAAGTGCTACAGACCACTGAGTCACTTTGCGTCATGAAAAATAACCCCTAAAGTATAACGGCTGCCATTCCTCACTTCACTCACCCCATGTTTCATATTCGCCCTGTAATAGCCTGTCGTGCTTTTCGCCGGCCTGAAGTTGGTCGTGAAGATCACCATATCTCCTTTCCCGGGCCTGAGCACAATAGCCTTTGATTGCGCGCGGGGCCTTTGCTCTATCAGCACAAATTCACCACCTGTATAGTCTTCAGACAAACACACTACCAGCTGGAAAGGAAAGAAAAAGTCTCCATAAAGGTCCTGGTGCAGCGTGTTATGCCCTCCCCTGCCATATTGCAGGATCAGTACCGTTGGCTGCGTCTGCTGATGTTCTCTGCAAACAGCCTGTAATGCTTCGAATTCTGCAGGATATACAGTAGGGATCTTCAATACCCGCATCCAGTCGTTTGCAATGGGTGCGAGTTGAGGATACACCTGTTCCCGGAGCTGCTGAATAAGCGGTGGCAATGGATAAGAGAAGTATTTGTATTCTCCCTGTCCAAAACGGTAACGCTCCATGGAGATCGTTTTCCTGTAGTGTTCCGGTTCATTGTATGCTTTCACAAGCCCATCGCATTCTTTAGCAGTAAGCACATCCTTCACTACAGCATATCCCTGTGCATGCATGGCTTCAGTTACAGCCTGCCAGTTGATGTTTTCCAGTTTCATACCTGCAAGTTAGAACAGGCAGTAGTGCCGCCCTACCCGAAACTTGCTATTATGTATTCAGCACATTATTGATTAAATTGTAATTAAAACCTGGAAGAATGCCCCGGATCATCCTGTTACTCCTGTTATACACCTCGTCTGCAATAGCGCAGCAGAAGTCGGACTCTGCCATCGTCAATACGCCATCCTCCTGGATCCAGCGGGAGATCAGTTTTATGAACAAACTGGAACTCTCCAGTGAATATGAAGTGGACACTATTGCCCTGCAAAAGGAGATCTCCCGGCTGGCCATCACCCTCACACTCATGGAGCGCGATTTCTACACCCAGGTACATGCCCTGAACCTCCGCACCATTTATGATATCAAAATGGAAGTAGGCGCTATCACCCGAAAAGTGAGGAAGTGGCAGCAGCGCATGCGCAGATGGAATGATGAAATGGCAGGGAAAACATTACAAATAGAAAAGATCACCAGCGAAATAAAATACTTTACAGAACATGGCGATTCCCTCTTAAAGGAATCCTATGCAAAAGAAATAGACTACCTCCAATGGCGGCACGACAGGGCCATTGGTAATGCATCCCGCATCCTCAAACTCTATACAACCGTAGAAGACAGCCTGAACATCTTCAGCGGCAGAGCCTATGACCTCTATGACGATGCCGATGAAGTGCTCACCCGCAGGGAAATGTACCTCCTGCACCGCGACCTTCCTCCCATCTGGAAAGCCACGCCGGCAGATTATGCTGCCTCCTTCACCAGCACGGTTAAAACCACCTTCCTGCAAACGCTGGAAAACCTCCGTTTCTATGCAGAAAACTCCCTGAGCCGCATTGTATTGTTCAGGATCCTGATCTTCCTGCTTTGCCTCGTTCCGCTGCGGATGTTTAAAAAGAAAAAGGAGAAAGACCATCGTTTAATGTTCCTCAGCAAATACCCTTCTCTTTCCTCCACCATCATGGGAATGGTACTGGCACCCTTTATTTTCATTGATGCACCATATGCTTTCCTGGAAATGATCTTCATCAGCTTAACTGCGCTGGTAGGATACCTTACCTGGAAGGAACATCCTTATCTCAATAAAAAAGCTTTCTTCATACTGATCTTCTCCTTCCTGCTGCTGATGCTGCTGAACTTCTTTATAACGGCCACCCTGGTAGGAAGGATCATTTTCAGCCTGTCTGTCTTACTGCTGCTGCCGCTTTGGATCTTCTACAAAGAGATCCCGGGTTATCCCATCAAACGAAAAAAAGCCATGCAGGCGTTCATCATTATCATAGCCGCACATATTGCCCTGGGTGCAGGATTAACCATCACCGGAAATTATACCCTGGGCAAATCCCTGATACTCGTAGCATTCGACACGGTGATCCTTAGTATGATGTTCTACATCGCAGTGCATGCATTACTGGATTACCTCCTTATACTAATTGATCTCTTTAACGGCCGTAGCGAACATATCCGCATCAATGGCCAGCTCGTATATGACCATCTTCGCCCACTGTTCATTTTTATCTCCGTAGTCCTGATCCTGATCGGTTACCTCATCAATACCAATCTCTATGAAATAGTAATGACGGAGTTCAGGGACTTCTTCACCGAACCGCGCTTTATCGGAGACGGGCAATTTACGTTCGGCAGTGTTGCCATTTTCCTGGGCAGTGTGTTCCTTGCTTTCTACATTGCGGGCATCCTGCGGAATATGGTAGGTGCCCGGGAAGACAGTAAGGAGCATCGTAAAAGCAATATCGGGAGTTACCTGCTGCTGGGGCGTTTTCTGCTTATCTGTGGTGGTTTCTTTGTGGGAGTTGTAGCATCGGGGGTTTCTCTTTCCAACTTCACCATCGTACTCGGTGCTGTGGGTGTAGGCATTGGTTTTGGTTTGCAGAACATTGCCAGCAACCTTTTGTCCGGGATCATTATCGTATTTGAAAAACCTTTTGTGGTGGGAGACAGACTGGAAATATCCAACGAGCTGGGCAGGGTGAAGGAAATAGGTTTGCGTGCCACACGCCTCGCTATTATAGACGGGTCAGAGGTCTTAATCCCTAACGGCAAATTGCTCGCCAACGATCTCAAGAACTGGACGCTCACTAATAACCTCCGCAGGCTGGAATTACAGGTACCTACTGACCAGGATGTGAATCATGCACAGGTGATAGGCCTGATACAACAGGCTTTCTCAGAGATCCCGGAGATCATTAAAACCTCTCCTAATTACGCCGTTGTATCCGGCGTGGTGGAAGATATGCTGGTATTCACACTACATTTCTGGGTGGAGGATTCTGAGAACAGGATTATCATGAAGGGAAAGGTCCTGGGCAGGATCCATGAGTTGTTCAAGGAACATCATATTTCTTATCCCAGGAGAGATGTATGGATCAATCCGGAACAGTGATTATTTGTAAGGAATCGTACTTACATATTCAAAACATAGTTCACTTACAGGAATGAAACCCTACATGCTCAAAACATAGTTCACTTACAGGAATGAAACCCTACATGCCTAAAACATAGTTCACTTACAGGAATGAAACCCTACATGCCCAAAACATAGTTCACTTACAGGAATGAAACCTACATGCCCAAAATATAGTTCACTTACAGGAATGAAACCCTACATGCCCAAAACATAGTTCATTTGCGGGGATAAAACCGCACATGTTCAAACACATAGTTCTCATGCTTCCGGAGGTTATCGATCAGCTGATGTAATTCACTTTCTTCCCATTTCTTCTGGAACATTTCATCATGTAGTAATACCACCAGGTGATCCCCTGTGATCAGCCGGGTTTCAATCTCCTTCGTCATCTGATCTACAGTCTGGATGGGGGTTGCATCTGAATCTTTATGCTGCCATTCCAGGTCCCAGCCGATCAGGGAAAAACCGTTAGCAGCCAGCAGATCTGCAGCATCTTTGCCACTGGAGCCATCATCTTTAACCCGGGAACCTATGCGCCACATATTTCTGCCCGGAAGTCTTACTATCTTAAAGCGGAGATGCAGGGCCTGTTCATTCTTCTCAATATCTGCCAATACATTCTGCGCATTGCTGTAAAATTCCTTGTACTTATTATGCGCATGCGTGAAGCTATGGTTATAGGATTCTACGAAATGATTTTGCTCATACATGTTATAATACCCCATGAATTTCCTGCTTTCTTCCACATGTTCTCCCACCAGGAATACACTGATCTTTAAACGTTCCGCGAGAATTACGCTGTCGATGTTCTCACTTCCTTTTAAAGGGCCGTCATCAAAAGTAAGGTAGATATATTTAATGGGGAGCTTGCTGTTGAAAGAAGAAAAAAGCAGCAGGCAGGTAATAGCAAAGAGGGCTGTTTTCATGATAGTGCAGGTTAATGGTTTTGCGTATTAACTTCATGATAGTGTTACTGAATAATGCTTATACGTCACTTATTCCCGCCCTCCATATTAGCAATGATCTTATTCACCTCCTTCTCCGTAGCCCGCAGTTTCGCCTGACAATACGTGATCAGTTCCGATGCGCGTTTCACCTTTTCCGCTAATATATCCACCGTTACGGATTCTGTTTCTATTTCCCTTGAGATCTGTGCCAGCTCATTATAGGCATCCTCATATGTTAAAGTCTTTTCCATCGTACTTTGTTTTTTGTTTTACAGTAGAAGTGATCTGTGTATCCATCAATATAATCTCCACATCCTGCCCCACCTTCAGATCATCCGGATCACTTGTGATCTTATCATTCGTTTTCAGAATAGCGAACCCTTTCTTTAGGATATTATCCGGCGCCATCATCTTTATCAGGGAAGTATAATGCCCCAGGTATCCCAATTGGTTCTTGAGGTAAAGTGTTTTGAACGTTTTGATATTGCTGACAATATGCTCGATATCGCTCAGCCTGTTATATAAAATAACCCTCGGCGAAGATATCACCTGCGCCGAAATATTATTCAATGTATTCTGATGATTGAACAGGATGGTTTTGGCAGCTACGATCGTATCCTGCTGAATGGCCGAGAGGTTCTGGAAATGGAATGAAAAGATCTGCTGGGACCGGATGATAATATTCTGCTGAAAAGACAATAAGCCCTCTTCAAACTCCCTGTTATGTGCCAATATAAATTCCGCAGCCTTGGTAGGGGTTTTAGTTGGCGTATGCGCCATCAGGTCTGCAATGGTTTCATTCTTCTGATGCCCGATACCGGTAATAACGGGAATAGGGAACCTGGCAATCGCACGGCCGATATCGTAATTATCAAAGATCAGGAAATCCGTTTGCGCCCCTCCGCCCCGTATGATCACCACTGCATCGTAGGCAATTTTGGAATTGAACACTTCCAGCAGTTTATCAAAGAACTGGCGGGCATTACTTTCCCCCTGTACCACTGTATAATAGTAATCCAGCGAAAACTGGTAACGATAGGGATTGTTCAGCAGTGTATGGGCAAAATCCTCGTTCCCCGCAGAGGTCCGGGAAGAGATCACCGCTATCTTCTGAATAACCACCGGCAGTGCCAGCTGGTTATTCCGGGTGATGTAACGATCGCCTGAACGTTGAATGAAAGGCTGGTTTTCCTGTACCAGTTTTTCCAGTGTAGCCTGGCGCTGCTGCTCCAGCATGCCCAGTGTAAAATTGGGGTCTACATCCAGCACGTTCACCTGTAAACCATACACCGGGTGATATTGTACCGCCACATGCAGCAATACATGGATATTATTCGTAAAACGCTGCCCGGTGATCCTTTCAAAATGCGTAATACTATCAGAACCGGTGCCCCATGCTTTCCCCGAGATCCGGGCGATGATATTGCTGGAGTTCGGATCCTTCTCCACAAGCTCAAAATTGTGGTAGTTCTTTTGCGCCCGGAAGGTATGATTCGTGATATCCGCAATTACCCAGAAGGTGGCTGCACCAAAGGCATCATTAATGACAGCGTTGATCCTGCCATTCAGTTCTGATAGTCTTATATGATTTGTAGAGGGTGATTGCATTCCCTTCAAAAATACCGGTTTTTTACTAGAGCGTAGCCATATCTATCACAAACCTGTACCGCACATCTCCTTTCATCATCCTGTCGTATGCACCATTGATATCCTTAATGTCGATCACTTCAACATCGGACACAATGTTGTGTTCTGCGCAATAGTCCAGCATTTCCTGTGTTTCCGGAATCCCTCCGATCATAGAACCCGCCACACTGCGTCTTTTACCGATCAGGCTAAAACCCATGATCTCCATTGGTGTGGGAGGTACACCTACACAGATCTGCACACCATTGGTTTTGAGCATGGATTGTACCATGTTGTAATCGTGCGGGGCAGATACGGTATCGATGATAAAGTCGAAATAATTCCTCACACCTTTCACCTGCTCCTTATCTTTTGTGAGTACAAATTTATGCGCACCGAGGGCTTTGGCATCCGCTTCCTTATCTGCGGAAGTACTCAGCATGGTTACTTCCGCTCCAAAAGCGGCGGCAAACTTCACGGCCATATGCCCGAGGCCACCCAGCCCCATTACCCCTACTTTATGCCCCTTGCCTACTTTCCAGTGGCGTAGCGGGGAATAAGTGGTAATGCCTGCACACAGCAAGGGTGCTACATTTGCCAATGGCAGTTTTTCAGAGATACGGAGCACAAAGTCTTCATCCGTTACAATCAGGTTGGAATAACCACCATAGGTGGGGGCCTTTGTTTCCCTTTCGCGGGAATTATAAGTGCCGGTATTCCCGTTTTCGCAATACTGTTCTTCTCCCTTTTTACAGCTCTCACATTCCCTGCAGCTGTCTACCATACAACCAACACCCGCCAGATCCCCCACTTTAAATTTCTTAACAGCGCTACCCACTTTGGTGACCCTGCCTACGATCTCATGCCCCGGCACCATTGGAAAAATGGAACCACCCCATTCATCACGGACCTGGTGAATATCGCTGTGGCAAACACCACAGTACAAAATATCGAACTGTACATCATGCGGCCCCACTTCCCGGCGCTGGAAATTCCAGGGTGCCAGCGGAGTTGTCGCGTTTTGAGCTGCGTATCCTTTTACGTCTGACATAAGAATTGGTTTAGTCTATAAAGTTACGGAACAGTTAAGTATTCAAACCATTGCATTTCAACCACTAATATTAACATTTCAGCACCTGGAGGCTAACAGCCCCCGTTATCTGTATCTACTTTTGAGGGTATGAACATGCTCGAGAAGAAAACAGCAGACCTCACCAGCACCTTTTCCAACCTTGATGCCAACAGGCTGGACCAGTTCCTGCTTACCTTCACCCATGAGGTACAGCAGCTGGAAAAATACTATTCCAGGGAGGTGATCACACATGCCATCCATCCCATCAGGCACCTGGCTGCCGCCTCTCCATTCCTCCAAAGAGCACAGCGCTGGCCCCGTGGTTACCAGGGCGATTTTCAGACCATAGAGCACATCCTCAATGCAGAGAATAAAGCCAGGCCCGGCACTATGGCTTATGCTATAGAGGACTTCTTTCTCCATTCCCCCATTTGCCAGCAACACCGCAACAAGGTAACAGCCCAGGCCGCATTGATCTCTTCCGTAATAGCAGGGAATGCAGCCGCGAGGATACTCTCCATCGGCTGTGGCACTTCGGCAGACCTTTATGCATGCAGCGAAGCCCTTGCCGCCTCAGCATGTGAAATAGTATTGGTAGATACAGATGCCAGCGCCCTGGAATATTCCCGCAGCAGGTTGCCGGAACTGGAAGGCAGGCTGAGTGTGATAGAAGGAAATATATACCGCATCGCAAAAAAGATCTCCGCTCATTTTGATCTCATTATTATCGGCGGTGTGTTTGATTACCTGGAAGATAAAGCCATTGTTGCCATCACCAAAGAACTAAGAGCTAAACTAAGTCCGGATGGCATCCTGTTCTTCACCAATATAGCCACAGGAAACCCTTACCGTGTAAGCATGGAATACCTGGCAGACTGGTGCCTGATAGAAAGAAGCAGTAACGATATTTTCAACCTGCTGAAAAGCAGTGGTGCGCATGAACGTTATGAAATTGAAAAAGAAGATACAGGGCTCACTTATCTTGTAAAGGTTTATAAAAAATAACTCACCAGGGCAATACCTGCACCAGCAGCTTCCAGCCTTCTGTTGTATGTGCCCAGATCCGCAGATAATTCGTTTTCTTATCATTGTACTTCATAATACCATAGGCATAAGCCAGGTCCTTACTTTTCGAAATGCCGGTAGCAACAGGAATAAACTCATACTTAACCGGCAATCCCTGTAATCCCTGCATGATATTCTGCGGACCTTTTTTCGGAACCTGCCCCCGGATATTGAACAAAGAAGCATCTGTGATCACATCCCGGAACGCAGCCACAGAAAGGGAATCATACCGGCGGATCAGCCGCCGCTCCAATTCCTGTATACTTGTATCTGCAGCACCGGCAGGTGTGAAATAAGTAAGCGGCTGCTGTTGGTCATAAAGTGAAGGTTGAAGGTCCACCCCCAGATCTACCAGGAACTTCCATTCTCCATTATCCGTTTTCCGCCATACCGTAGTATATCTCCCCGATCCAAGCAAAGGACCGGTAAGGGTTTGACGAAATTCAAAAGGACCGGTAGTGAATCCCAGGTCTCCGGCAGCGGCAATACCTGCATAGGTAGGATACCATTGCAGTTTGGCTTCCGTTTCCTGCGCCTTCTCCCAGAATTTGAGACCATTCTGTTCCCCTCCCGCTGTAAACACCACCCCGTTGCTATCCAGGTATTGCAGGAAAGCCTGCTTAATACTATGGCTGAGGGCGTGCTGTGCAAAGGACCTTTCCGCATTGACCACTTGCTGAACGGATTGGGCAGACAACATAGAATACAGGAAACAACAGGGCAGGATCATCCAGCGCTTTTTCATTTTTGCTCGTTTTAATGAATGTATATAATCCCTCTATCCCGGGATCACGCAGTTCGTTAAATTGGCCGTTTTAATCGCTGAAATGATAAAATATCCCGCTCATTTGAAGGTATCGCCCGCATCATTTCAACTACCAAATCCGGCAGTTCGGTATTTTTTGCTTAAAAGCTGCAAGACAATTCGGATTTTTGTACAAATCAAACACAACGCATGGATCAGCTGGAGAGAAAGCTCCATATATACGGTTACCTCGCCATTACGGTATTCTTTGTTGTTTTCTACATGCTGGAAATGTTCTTCGGTGCCTGGAAAATAGATCACCTGGTCCTGAAGATCATTTGTGTGACCATCCCTTTCACCCTGGCCATCTGGATGCCCACGCACTGGGTAGTGATGTGGTTAAGGAAAAGGATGCCGGGAATGAAACTGGCCTGGAAGCGGCTCTGCTCTGCCTTCCTCATATTACTTCCCTATGGCATGATCCTGGGATTCACCAGGGTGTTCCTGGAAAACTATACCCTCATCTGGCAAAAGGCCATTCCCTTTGTATGGTATTACACCTGGACCAGCGGCATGGTGGTGTTGATCATATTCCTGCAGATTGCCGTATACGAAAGCATCTACTATCTGATAGAATGGAAAAAAGTATCTTCTGAAGCTGAGGAATTAAAACAACTCCATTTAAAGATGCAGTTTGATTCCCTGAAAGTACAGATCCAGCCGCACTTCCTTTTCAACACCCTGAATACATTGATTGGCCTGATTGAAATGGACCCTAAGAAGGCCCGCACCTTCACGGAAGAACTGGCCTATGTGTACAGGTACCTGCTGGAAGCAAATGATCGTGCTATGATCAGCCTGGAAGAAGAGCTGGCTTTCAGCAAAGCCTATTTCTTCCTCTTAAAGAACAGGTATGAAGAAGGGCTCTACCTGGAGATCATCGGGGAAAACGATCTGAATCATTATAAGATACCGCCACTCAGTTTACAGATCCTGCTGGAAAATGCCATCAAACATAATGTCATCACCCGCGCCAGGCCCCTGTATATTCAGATCCATGTGGACCATCTGGCCAAACAGGTAACAGTGGTGAATAACCTGCAACGTAAACCGGTGGTGGACTGTACCGGCAAAGGCCTGTTACATATGGAAAAGAAGTTCCGCCTGATGAACCTTCCAGATATAAAGATCGAAGAAGCCCCCGATACCTTTTCTGTGACCGTCCCCCTTATCAAAGCGCACGAATATGAAAGTATTAATTATTGAAGACGAGTCCGTAGCCGGACAATTACTGAAGAGCACCATCGCGTCCGTTGATCCGGACATAGAAGTGGTGGATATCCTGGACAGTGTGGAATCCAGCGTACAGTACCTCAGCACCAAACCCTCACTGGACCTCATATTCCTGGATATTGAACTGGGAGACGGGCAAACATTTGATATCTTTAAAAAAGTGCAGATAGATGCCCCTGTGATATTTGTAACCGCCTACCAGGAACATGCATTGAAAGCTTTTAAGTTAAATAGTGTAGACTATCTCCTGAAACCCGTGAGCAAAGATGAACTCACCGCTGCACTGCTCAAATACAGGCGCCTGCATGTAGATCAGAAGCAGGCACTGCAGCACAATATCCTTTCTCTCCTGGGCAATTACAGGAACGAAGCAGGCACACATAAAAGCCGGTACCTGGCAAGGAACGGCACCCGCCTTATTTCCATCCCTGCAGAAGAGATCGCTTACTTCTACACGAAAGACAAACTGCAATATATCAAAACACAGCAGAACGGGGATTACATCATTGATAAAAGACTAGATGATATTGAAGCTGAAGTAAGCCCCAAAACCTTCTTCCGGCTTAACCGGCAGTTCATTGTGAACTATGAATGCATAGAGAAGGTACATACCTGGTTCAGCGGCAAAATGAAAGTACAGGTAAAACCTGCCGCCTATGAAGAGATTATCATCAGCAGATTAAAAGCTGCAGAGTTCAAGAAATGGCTCGGCGGGGAATAAAAAGAACACTCCGGCATTAAAAACCCGCATCTCAGGCAAAAAGCCTTCTCCGGCTGATGCAAATGCATTTACTTGCCGTAGAATTAATAAACATAGATTTAGTTTTTTAACGAAATGCCGGGGATCTCAATTTCCGGCTTTTTGCCATAAATAAAAAAGCCGCCAGCTTTCACCGGCGGCTTTTTTTATTTCACGTTTACTCCTCATCATCTGTCACTCTCAAACCAGTTCTACCCGTCATTTTCTCCTGCAAATGCTGGAAGATCATAAACAGTACCGGGATGATAAAGATCCCCAGTATCACACCGGTAAGCATTCCTCCTACCACACTGAAACCAATGGAATGGTTACCTAATGCAGAAGCACCTTTAGCCCAAACCAACGGAAGCATACCTACGATGAATGCGAACGAAGTCATGAGAATGGGACGCAAACGAAGGTGAGAAGCTTCCAACGCTGCTTCCAGCAAAGGCTGTCCTCTTCTTCTACGCTGTACCGCATATTCCACGATCAGGATCGCATTCTTCGCCAGCAATCCTATCAGCATGATCAATCCCACCTGCACGTAAATATTGTTATCTATACCCGCAAAACCAATGAACAGGAATACACCCAGGATACCGGTAGGAACGGACAAGATCACCGCGAGCGGCAGGATGTAACTTTCATACTGCGCTGCCAGCAGGAAGTACACAAAGATGATACTCAGCAGGAAGATAAAGGCAGTCTGGCCACCCGTCTTCTTTTCTTCTCTCGTCATACCCGTCCACTCATACGCGTATCCCCTTGGCAATGTCTGTTTGGCTGTTTCCTCAATTGCCCTGATAGCATCACCCGTACTGTACCCCGGCTTAGGTATACCATTGATCGTGACAGCATTGAACAGGTTATTCCGCGTTACTGTTTCAGGACCATAAGTACGTTTAAGTGTTACGATAGAATTCACGGGCACCATTTCTCCTTTATCGTTCTTGGCATAAATGCCGTTAAGGGAAGCAGCATCCGTACGATACGGAACATCCGCCTGCGCCATTACACGGTAGTATTTACCAAAGCGGTTAAAGTCAGACACAAAGCTGCTACCATAGTACGTTTGCAGTGTCTGTAATAATTCATTGAGTGAAACACCCAATTGCATCGCCTTGGCATTATCGATCTCGATCTTGTACTGCGGGTTACCGGCTGCGAAAGTGGTAAATGCAGCAGCGATCTCTTTCCTTTGCATCAAAGCCCCGATAAAGGCCCAGGCGTTGTTACCCAGTTGCTCCAGGGTACCATTGCCCCTGTCCTGCAGCATGAACTCAAACCCGCTCACGTTACCAAACCCTTGTATAGTAGGGAAAGTAAAGAAGAACATATTCGCATCTTTCACCTGGCTGGCCTGCTGTGCAAAGATGTTCGCGATCTGGTTGGCATCATCCACCTCACCTCTTTCTCCCTGTGGTTTGATCCGCACAAATCCTGCTCCGTATGGTGCAGCATTCGCATTGGAAATAAAGTTCAACCCTTCCACTACATACCGGTGTGCTACGGCAGGATGGTCCTTGATCACACTGTCTATCTTCGCCATTGCTTTATGCGTTCTTTCCAGGGAACTGCCCGGAGGGGTGTTCAGGGCATACAGGATAAAGCCCTGGTCTTCATTCGGAATGAAGCCGGTAGGCGCTTTCTTCATCATCACAAAAGTAACGGCAGTGATCAGCACCAGGCCTCCTATTGCCAGCCACTTGCGGCGGATGAGGAATTGCAGGCTGCGTACATACTTATCCGTGAGTGTTCTGAAGCCTGCATTAAATGCATTAAAGAAGCGTGCGCCAAATCCTTTTTTCTTTGCATGTTCTTCTCCTTCGCCATGATGCTCGTTCTTAAGGAACAACGCACACAAAGCAGGACTTAAAGTCAACGCGTTCACCGCAGAGATCAGGATCGCGATAGCCAGTGTGAAAGCGAACTGCCTGTAGAATACACCTGCAGGGCCTTCCATAAAGCCCACAGGCACAAACACCGCGGCCATCACCATGGTAATGGATACGATAGCACCCGAGATCTCACTCATGGATTGCACCGTGGCTTTCCTGGGATTCAATCCCGTTCGTTCCATTTTTGAGTGCACCGCTTCCACCACCACAATCGCGTCATCCACCACAATACCGATCGCTAATACAAGTGCAAAGAGGGTGAGCAGGTTAATGGTAAAACCAAATAACTGCATAAAGAAGAAAGTACCAATGATGGCCACCGGTACAGCAATAGCAGGGATCAGTGTTGAACGGAAATCCTGCAGGAAGATGAACACCACAATAAACACCAGTACAAATGCCACTACCAGCGTTTCCACTACCTGATGTATGGAAGCATCCAGGAACTCTTTGGTATTAAACATGATGGTGGTCTTTATCCCCTTCGGTAATACCGCTTTGAACTCTTCCAGCTGCCGCTCTGCTTCCGTGAGGATATCATTTGCATTGGAACCTGCCGTCTGAAACACTGCAAAACCTGATGTAGGTCCGCCATCCAGTTTACCATAAGAAGAATAGGTAGATGTACCGAATTCCACCCTGGCCACATCTTTCAGCCGAAGCATGGAACCATCAGCATTCGCTTTAATGATGATGTTCTCATAATCTTCATTGCTGTTCAGTTTTCCTTTATACTTCAACACATATTCAAACACCTCCGTACTGGCTTCCCCGAATCGGCCAGGTGCCGCTTCCTGGCTTTGCGCCTTCACTGCATTGGTCACATCACTGGGTGAAAGATTATTCGCCGCCAGCCTGTCCGGCTTCAGCCAGAGGCGCATAGAATAATCCTTGGAACCAAAGATCTGTGCCTGTGCAACCCCGGGGATACGCTGGATCTGGGGGATCAGGTTAATCTTGATATAGTTATGCAGGAACACGTCATCATATCGTTTATCCTCACTGGATAGGGCCACGAACATGATAATACTGTTCTGTTGTTTTTGTGTGGAAATACCACCCTGGATCACTTCCTGCGGTATCTGGCTGATAGCTTTGGATACACGGTTCTGAACGTTCACCGCAGCAATATCAGGATCTGTACCCTGTTTGAAATATACCGTAAGTGATAAGGTACCATCGTTATTGGAGTTGGAGGTCATGTAGGTCATGTTCTCCACCCCGTTGATGGATTCTTCCAATGGCACTGCCACGGAACGGGCTACCACCTCAGCATTCGCGCCGGGGTATACTGCTGTTACCAGTACACTGGGAGGTGCAATATCAGGGAACAAAGTAATGGGCAAAGAGAAGAGCGACAATGCGCCCAATAAAAGTAAAATAATAGAGACCACCGTAGATAATACCGGCCTGTCTATGAACTTTTTTAACATAAAAGCATGGTTTTATAGAAAACTCAGTTAAGCGGGTTTGCCTTCAACAGGCTGTCCGCTGATAATAGCTGTGGGGTGATCACAGCACCTTCCTGCAGGTTACCCGTTCCTGCCAGCACAATTTTACCGCCTGCAGGAACGCCATTGTCAACATAATAATAGCTGGATGTTTTACCCAGTACATGAATAGCCTTACGGGTCACTTTATTACTGTCCGTTACAGCATAAACAAATACCTGGTCCTGCATCTCAAAAGTGGCTTCCTGCGGAATAATAAGGGCCGAGGGCAAGGATTGCGTGATCCTCACTTTCCCTGTACTGCCGGTGCGTAATGCAGCACCGGGATTAGGGAAGATAGCACGGAAGCTGATCCCTCCCATTGTTTTATCAAACTGCCCTTCCACGATCTCAATCCTTCCTTTCTGTGCATAAACGCTGTTATCCGCCATGATCAGTTCCACCTGCGGTACCTGTCTGATCTTTTCTGCGATGGTATTACCGGTGTATTTGTTTTTAAAGGCAATGAAAT
Organism: Chitinophaga niabensis; assembly: GCF_039545795.1. Taxonomy (NCBI): domain Bacteria; kingdom Pseudomonadati; phylum Bacteroidota; class Chitinophagia; order Chitinophagales; family Chitinophagaceae; genus Chitinophaga; species Chitinophaga niabensis. The sequence continues at coordinate 2,739,469 of NZ_CP154260.1, forward strand.
CCGTTTCGCTCATGGTGAAGTAGGCGTATATTTCATTTACATCGGACAATACCGTTAATGGTGCGGCTTCGCCTTTGCCAACAAGACTTCCCGTCTTAAAAGGTATCCTTCCGACATATCCGCTCACCGGTGCAGTGATTAAAGTAAATCCCATGTTAATATTGGCACTGCCAGCCATGGCTTTGGCCCTGGATACAGTAGCCTTTGCTGCTTCATACTCCGCCTGCGCTGTTTTTAACTGCAGGTCAGAAACCACATTGTTCTTCACCAGCGGCGCCAGGCGTTCTATTTCTACCTGTGCCTTTTGCATGTTGGCTTCTGCCGCAGCCAGGCCGGACCTTGTATTATTGGATTGCTCCGCATACACACGGTCGTTTATTTTGAACAGGGGCTGGCCGGCTTTAACGTAGGCACCTTCATCCACATATATTTTTTCGAGGTAACCATCCACCTGCGGGCGGATGTCCACATTCAAAGTACCTTCCAGGTTAGCGGAAAAATCCTGGTGGGTATTTGCCGGAGCGGACACAACTGATATAACAGGCAGTTGAACCGGCGGCGGAGCTGTTGCTGCAGGCTTTTGTGCACAGCTGTACAACAAAACCAACAGACTTAGAGGAGAGAATAAACGCATATAGTGATTATTAATAAAAAGCTTCTGAACAGGCAATGCGGATCCCTTCCACAGTTTTTCTGTGAAATAACAATGACGCATAGCGTACAACTATTTAATTAGCGATCAGGTGTGGGCGATAACAATCAGAAGATGCTTTAAACACCTTGCGTTAGAGGTTGAAAATTGACAGGACAATACTTGAACTTATATAAATCAGGGCACAAATATAAAATAGATATATCGAAATCTATCGATTTATTTTCCAAAAGGACAACTTTATGACGAATGACGTTTGTCAGCGGATGAAATGAACTTAATAGAGCGGTTCCTGAGACCGCTCTAATCAGCCATACATTATAAGGCATCAATAAAAGAGATATAATCCTTCGCATTTTCCTCTACCCTCTCCGTGGTAGCATGGTGCTCCGATCCGTAGAAAGCAAAGAAATCACGGTAGTCGGCTTTAACGTATTGGAAAGTTATTTCAAATGGTGTTGTCAACTGCTGCAAGGTGTATTTATACCGCCCGGTAGCCCGGTAATCCACCTCATCAATCCCCGCCGTAATACCCAGCGCAATTTTCTTATGCTTTAAATGATAGTTGCTGCCTTTACCATATGCCCATCCATGCGTCAATACTTCATCCAGCCATTTCTTGAAAAAGGGCGGGCAGTTAAACCAGTAGAATGGGAACTGGAATATGATCTTATCATGCGCTTCTATCAGGCGTTGTTCCTTCTCTATGTCTATTTTCTCATCCGGGTATAAACTGTGCAGATCATGTACCAGGTACTTCTCAGGGAACTTTTCCAATTCCTGGATCCAGCGTTTGTTGATGAAGGAACTTTTCAGGTCCGGATGTATTATTACTACTAATGTTTTCATAACAGCAAAATAAGATCATAAACACCGAATTTGTAACTTAGCACCCAATTGTATGCTACTATCAAAAATGTAACTATGAGTAAGATAAAAGGCACTTCCACCCATAACGAGAACAAGCAGCATCTTATATCAGAGTGTATAGAAGTATATGCAGCATCTCTTATCGGAGGGCAGTGGACTTTACATATATGGTTCTACCTGATAAGCGGGAAGAAACGTTTTGGAGAACTGAAAAAGCAGCTTCCCAATGTTACCGAACGGATGCTGACCCTGCATTTGCGGAAAATGGAAAAGAATAACCTGGTAAAAAGAACCGTGTATCCTGAAGTTCCGTTGCGTGTAGAATATGAGTTAACGAAAAGTGGCAAAGCATTGAAGGTACTTTTCAAACACCTTGCAAAGTGGGGAGAACAACATAAAGAATTTGAACGCAACCTTTAAGCCATTCCATTCCCTGAATGCAAAGCTGTACAGTTTTACTATCCTGGTTAAATTCCATAAACTAGTGTTGAAACAAAGAAAACCTTCCGGTGTAAACAGGAGCAGCTTAAAATGAAAAAGGAAAAGATCCATATGAACCTTTTCCTTTTTGTGACCCTGTCAGGATTCAAACCTGAAACCTTCTCATCCGTAGTGAGATGCTCTATTCAGTTGAGCTACAGAGCCATCCGTATTGTGTTGAACGGGATGCAAATGTAGGGAGTTTTTTCATTTCTGCAAATATTTCTGCCAGATTTCCAGAAAAAATTATTTTTGTTCCATCATTCAAAAACGCTGAAACCCGTGAAAATACAGCTCTGGAGCATAGGCAAAGATAATGATGCCTACATCAATGAAGGCATTAAAATCTTTCAAAAAAGATTACAGCATTACACCGATTTCGATATTAAATTAATTCCAACTGTAAAACAGGCTGCCAGTCTTTCCATTCCGGAACTGAAAAAACAGGAAGGAAAAATGATCCTGGACCTCCTGCAGCCACAGGACTATTTGCTCGCCCTCGATGAAAGAGGAAAAACGATGACAACCGTACAATTAGCCGATTTCCTCCAACAAAGGAACAATGCCGGCACCCGGCAGCTGATCATCCTCATAGGTGGCGCTTTTGGTCTGGATACGGCCGTTTTGCAGCGCGCTCAGCAACAATTATCACTTTCTTCCCTTACCTTTCCCCATCAGTTGGTCCGTTTGATCGTAACAGAACAACTTTACCGGGCATATACCGTGCTCAACAACGAGAAATATCACCACCAATGATTATTTTTACAGCTTAACCGGGGAATTTATGGCAATCAGCATAACACTTATCATCATCATCTTTACCTGTATCGTTTCTATCACCTCCTTCAACAGACCCGATCAGATAGATAAATTGAGTTTCTGGCCCTATATGATCAATGAACGTAAGGAATGGTACCGTTTCATTACTTCAGGTTTTGTGCATAGTGATTACATGCACCTTGGCTTCAATATGCTTACGCTGTGGTTCTTTGGTAATGCCATGGAACAATATTTCCAGCTTTTCTTTGGGAGTAAGTTCTTCTTTGTGCTGTTATATGTACTGGGACTGATCTTACCGGATATCTCCTCTTACTTCAGGCAGAAAGATAATATTTCCTACAGGGCTATTGGCGCATCCGGCGCAGTATCTGCTGTACTGTTCTCTATCATTATCTTTGATCCATGGATGATGATCCAAGTGTTCTTTATTCCGCTTCCCGCCATCGTTTTCGGCGTATTGTATCTCGCCTACTCATGGTATATGGCCAAAAGAGGCGGAGATAACATCGGGCACGATGTACATTTCTGGGGTGCTGTACTCGGTCTCGTATTCCCGATCGTATTAAAGCCGGAACTGGGGCTGCTGTTTATAGACAGGCTCCTAAGCAAGTTCTAATTTCAGTATTTTCCTTGTTTTATCTGTGATCTTGAAACGGTCATCTATCCGCATGCCCGCCACCCAGATAATCCTTTTCCCGGATTCCAATACCCATACCTTTTCCTTCTCCGGCAGGGATAACTTTTGATCAATGAAAAAGCGGCTGAGCTTCTTCTTTTTTGCCATGCCAAGGGGATAGAAATAATCTCCTTTTTTCCACCTGCGCAATAAAAGCGGGAACTGCACCTGCTGAAGGTCCAGGCAGGCGATGCTGGCAGCAACAGGTACGGTGAATCCTTCCTTTGCCAATTGCTCTACTTTCAAAAGTGCATCCGGTAGTTGTACCAGGTGTTGATCTTCTTCAATGATAAAATGCGTGGAGGCTGTTGCTTCCAGCGGTGTAATGATCAGCCATTTCCGGTCCCTCACAATACGGTGTGTGGTGGTGGCCACCCATTTGCCGGGTTCGCTGTTCAACAGCTCCACTACCTGCGCCGCCTGTGCCGTGCTGCATTGAAATGGTTTCAGTATTTCATAGGCGATGGTAGACAATGGTACAGCCTGCTGCAGCTTCAGGATGGGAATGAAATATTCCGTTCCCCGCTGCACGATCAGTTTCTTTCTGTGTATTTCCACTGCCTGCCTGTAAAGCACCTCTGCTTCGCGGAAACGCTCAATGCTACTGCCCGTGTTCTTCACCACTTCAGGCAATACCTCTTCTAAACGCGGCAGTACCTGGTGGCGAAAAAAATTACGTGTGTACTTATCCGTAGTATTGGAACTGTCTTCCACATGCTGCAGGTTTTCCGCATCTGCATACGCTTTGATCTCTTCTCTTGTGGCAAACAACAAAGGGCGTACAATATGCCCCTGTACAGGCAGGATGCCATGTAGGCCCGCTATGCCTGTGCCTTTTGAAAGGTTCATCCACACTGTTTCTACATTATCCTGCATATGATGCGCAGTGGCAATGAAGGATAGTCCCCTCTCCTGCCGCAGTTCTTCCAGCCATTGATAGCGCAGTTCCCTTGCAGCCACCTGGATAGATCTTTTATGCGCAGTGGCATAGGTTTCCGTATCAAAACGCTGTACGAAAAAGGGAATACCATAACTTTCTGCCAGCTCGCGTACAAACGTTTCGTCACGTTCAGACTCTGCACCTCTTAATTGAAAATTACAATGAGCGATCTCCACTTTAATACCGGCCTGCACACACAGATGTGTGAGCACAATGGAATCCAGTCCACCGCTGACCGCCAGCAGTAAAGGATCCGCAGCTGTAAAGAGCTGCTCTTTTGCAATATATGAACGTAGCTGTTGCAGCATTATATTTAATTAGTCGGTGAGATCTTCATGAGCAGCCTGCAGCTCGTTGTAAGCATGCATATCTTTCTCTTCCCAGGCAATATACATTCCCTTTTCATACACAGCAATGGCTGCTTCCGTTTCTCCGGTACGCTCCAGCAGTTTACCCAGGTGATAATAAGAACCTACATAAGTGGGTTCTTTTTCCAGCAATTCCTCAAATACTTTTCTTGCATTCCCATCCTCCTGGATCTTGATGTATTCAAGTGCCAGCGCATGTTTCAGGAAACTATCCTGCGGGCTGCTTTCAAGGAATGCCTTCAGTTGCGCGATTCTATCCATGTTGAATATTTCTAATTTTAATTACGGGCGGGCGCCTGTTCGCCCAATGCCTAAATCCCATATATTTGCTAATACTGCATTTTTCAATTAAACCAGTTAACGGATATGAAGATCTTAGTATGTATCAGTAAAACTCCCGACACAACTGCAAAAATAGCTTTCGCAGACAACAACACGAAATTCAGTGAGGCGGGTGTGCAGTTTATTATCAATCCATACGATGAATGGTATGCCCTGGTAAGAGCATTGGAACTGAAAGAAACATTGAATGCCACCGTACACCTGATCACAGTGGGAGGAGCCGATACCGAGCCAGTGATCCGCAAAGCCCTTGCGCTTGGCGGAGATGAAGCTTTCCGTGTGAATGCGGATAGTCATGACAGTTATTATATTGCTTCGCAGATAGCGGCGCATGCCAAACAGGAAAATTACGATATCATATTTACCGGTAAAGAAACCATCGACTATAACGGTTCCGGCATTGGCGGTATGGTAGCGGAACTGGTGGGCATCCCCTTTGTTTCCATCGCTTCTAAATTTGAACTGAATGGCCAGGTAGCTACCCTTCGCCGTGAGATAGAAGGCGGAGAAGAAGTTTGTGAGGTTACATTACCTGTAGCTGTTTCCTGCCAGAAAGGAATGGCAGAAGCCAGGATCCCCAACATGCGGGGCATTATGGCGGCGCGCACCAAACCGCTGAAAGTAATAGAACCCGTACAGGCTGATACCCTCACCAGTATCGTATCTTTTGAATTACCACCAGCAAAAGCCGGTGTGAAACTGATCCCGGCAGATAACGTAGAAGAGTTGGTAAAACTCCTGCACGAAGAAGCTAAAGTGATCTGATCTTATTCAACACTAAAACAATTCGCATGTCCGTTTTAATATTCGCCGATCAATTTCAGGGAAAAATAAAGAAGTCTGCATTGGAAGCAGTGCAGTATGGCGCCAAAGTGGCCGCCCAAACAGGAACAACCGCTACTGCGCTGGTAGCAGGAGAAGTAAGTGCAGAGGAACTGGCCAGCCTGGGCCAGTATGGTGCGCAAAAAGTATTACACGTGGCAGATGCCCGTTTGAATGAACTGGAAGCCGGCACCGCCACCAAGATCCTCGCAGACGCGGTGGCAAAAGAAAATGCCACTATCATTATATTCTCTCATAACTTCTCCGGCCGTGCCATTGCCCCGCAATTATCGTCCCGCTTAAAAGCAGGCCTGGTAGCCGGGGCCATTTCCCTGCCCGATACTGCTAGCGGTTTTGTGGTAAAGAAGAACGTTTTCTCCGGAAAGGCTTTTGCCAATGTAAATATTACGTCTGAAAAGAAGATCGTTTCCGTACTGCCCAATACTTTCAGCCTGGCACCAACAGGCGGTACCGCTTCTGTGGAAGCTTTTACCCCTGCCCTTACAGATGCCGATTTCCGCGTCAAACCACTTAAAGTAGAAACCATCAGTGGCGAAGTACCGCTGACAGAAGCAGAAATAGTAGTAAGCGGTGGCCGTGGCCTGAAAGGTCCCGAACACTGGGGCATACTGGAAGACCTGGCCCACGCGCTGGGCGCTGCCACTGCCTGCAGCCGCCCCGTGGCGGATGCCGACTGGCGCCCGCATCATGAACACGTTGGCCAGACTGGTTTCACCGTAAGGCCCAATTTATACGTGGCTATTGGCATCTCCGGAGCCATTCAGCACCTGGCAGGTGTAAACGGCAGTAAAGTGATCGTAGTGATCAATAAAGACCCCGAAGCCCCCTTCTTTAAGGCCGCAGATTACGGTATAGTAGGCGATGCTTTTGAAGTGGTGCCTAAATTGACAGCCGCAGTTAAGAAATATAAGGGTATCTGATAATATTGTGATAGCCGTCTGCTATTGACTTTCGGCAGGATATTGCCGCTTTCATGCTGCAAAATCCGCCCGGATGCTAATAGCTGGCGGCTTTCCGCTTTTTAGATATCGAATATTTTTCTAACTTCACGTCTTACACGATTAAACGTGAGCGCTAACGCGTATTTGACAGTATGAGAAAAATAGAATTGGAAATAGTTGCTTTGTCGCACAGTATTACGCAAACTCATTCATATGCCGTGGTGTTAGGAGAAGTGAATGGATTAAGGCGTTTACCCATAGTTATTGGAGGGTTTGAAGCTCAGGCCATAGCAGTAGCGCTGGAAAAAATGCAGCCCAGCAGGCCGCTCACACACGATCTCATGAAAAATTTCATGAATGCATTTAGCGTTGAGTTGCATGAAGTGGTGATCAGCAATCTGCAGGAAGGCATTTTCTACTCCAAATTAATCTGCTCCAATAACGATGATACGATAGAAATAGACTCCCGCACATCAGACGCCCTGGCATTGGCAGTACGGTTCGGATGCCCCATATATACATACGAAAACATCCTGAACAGTGCTGGTATCCTGCTGGACGATCCCGCCGGCAAGAAAACAACCAAACCAGCCGGTGGACCTACCATCTCGGAACATGAAAAAGGTGCTGAAGACGACCTTAAAGTGCTGAACCTGGAAGAACTCAACACCCTCCTGCAGGAAGTACTGGAACAGGAAGACTATATCCGCGCCATCGCTATCCGCGATGAGATCAATAGCCGAAAAAGTAAATAAGCGCCGTGATCCTTTTTCCCAATTGCAAGATCAACCTTGGTTTACACATTCTGCAAAAACGTGCAGATGGTTTTCACGATCTGGAAACCGTGTTCTACCCGCTCCTTTTACAGGACGCCCTGGAGATCATTACAGCAGAAGAAAACATCTTTTCCAGCAGTGGCCTGGATATTCCGGGAGACACAGAAGATAATCTCTGTAAAAAAGCCTGGCACTTATTAAAAGCAGACTTCCCTCAATTGCCCGCTATACACATGCATCTCCATAAACAGATCCCCATAGGCGCAGGCCTCGGAGGAGGTTCGGCAGATGGTGCTTTTACCCTCAAACTGCTCAATTCAAAATACAACCTGGATATCCCCCTGGAAAAGCTGGAAGCTTATGCTGGCATACTCGGCAGCGATTGCCCCTTCTTTATCCGGAATACAGCCTGTTTTGCTTCAGGCAGAGGAGAACTCATGGAACCCCTTGAACTGGACCTGAGCGCTTATTCCTTCCTTCTGGTACATCCCGGCATCCATGTTAACACCGGGTGGGCATTTGGGCAGATTGTACCGGGCCGCCCGGCTGTTCCCTTAAAGGATATCGACTGGCAGGACGTAAGCAGCTGGAAGCACCGTTTAACGAACGATTTTGAAGCCCCGGTGTTTGCCGCCTACCCCGCTATCGGAGGAATAAAGGAGAAAATGTATAAGAACGGGGCCATCTATGCAGCTATGAGCGGAAGCGGATCCGCCGTGATAGGGATCTTTCCCAAGAACAAATTACCGGAAACCGGCTGGGAAACAGGATGCAGGGTGTTTGAAATGATATAAAGTGATGATCCTCAAAGCCCTTCTCGGCAGGCAAGTATTATTCAGATCGCAAATAACTGAGTCTCAATGCATTGCCCGGTGCTATCCTACCACACGCACCTTAATTTCCTTATAACTACTTGATTTTCATAAACCTTCTCGGTAGGTAAGTAAAAGCTAATCTGTCTGAAAAAAGCCTATAAAAGCCTGATCCAGAACACATTACCCGGCGCTATCCTACCTACGCCTTAGGCATAAAACAAAAATAGCCGTTCCGATAATCGGAACGGCTATATATTGCGAGTAAGATCAGTCTTATTTTACAGAAGCGATAAGGCTTTTGAAAGTTTCAGGCTCATTCATAGCCAGGTCAGCGAGAACTTTTCTGTTCAGGCCGATGTTCTTTTCTGACAATTTATGAATGAATGCTGAGTAAGTCAATCCTTCTGCTCTGGCCGCAGCGTTAATACGGGCGATCCACAGTTGACGGTAGTTTCTTTTCTTCAGTTTGCGACCTACATAAGAATAGGTTAAGCCTTTCTCCAGAACGTTCTTAGCTACGGTATAAACATTTTTACGTTTACCGTAGAAGCCTTTGGCTTGCTTTAAGATCTTCTTTCTTCTGGCTCTGGACGCAACTGCGTTTACTGAACGAGGCATGTTATGCTTTTTAAAACTTGTTTAATAAATTGATACGTTTTAGCGAAGTACGAGCATACGCTTCACCAGGTTCAGATTTGCATCAGCTACCAGGCTACTGCCTCTCAATGAACGCTTTCTTTTGTTAGACTTCTTAGTCAATAAGTGACTTTTGAAAGCCTTCGGACGTTTGATCGCTCCGCTGCCGGTCACCGTAAACGTCTTCTTCGCACGGCTATGAGTCTTTACTTTTGGCATTATACATCAAATTTGGTCTGCAAAGGTAGCTAATTATTTGATAAATGTCACAACAGTCATAAAAAAATTCAATTTTTCCTCCTCGTTCCAAAAAAAAGTTCACATTTTTTCCACTCGATTAATATATTGACTTTCAAACAGCCCATACTTTATAAACATTAAATTAGCGCTTTTTTACCGTTCCGGGCGAAATACGTATTTTTGTTTCTCCTATATTATCATTAATTTTAATTTCAGATTATTAAAAATTCATCCCATATCTAGTTATCGAACCTTTTTGACCGAATATCCGAAAGCCTATGAAACCGATTATCTACACCTACGAAAAAGAGTACCAGATCAAAGGCAACTCATTGTTTCCATCAATTTTTCATTTGAAGGCATTTCCGTTACCGCGGAAGTAACGCCTATTGCTGTGCCTAACAGACCTATGATTCACCTAATTGTAAGAAACAATGAGAAGATTTCTACTCCTATTATTAACCATCCTTTCCTCCGGGGCTATATCTAAGATATATGCCCAGAGCGGAAGGCTAACGGCACCGGATAATGTCTGCCAGAACGCATATGCTTCCATGCACGCGTTCATAGACGATTTCAGGACCGTAGATAGCGTACGGTGGACTATTACGCCTCCAAGTGGCCCGGCCTATACCCATAGCAGGGCAATGGGCGCTCATCCGAAGTTCAAATATATCAGCGCTTCGGGGCAGTCTACAACCTTTATAACAGATCTGGTAGGGACATATAGTGTCACCGCTACTATCTATTATACAAGTGGAGGAGTCCAAAGGAACAGGACCAGGACCCAATCGTTCAATGTATATGATTGCTCCATGGACGCCTGTGAAGGTACCTTTACACCAGCAACGAACTTCAAGGAAACTTTCGGACAGTTCTATGCGGGAGCTCCCCGTCGGCCGGTAGATCCTCCGGCCACTGTAGGTTATACCTATGAGCCCTCTGCAAACCTGGCAGATGACTTTTATAGTATCCACTATAACTCTCAGATGGGTGGCCGCCCGGAATGGGATAATGTGGGAGACCATACTGATAACGGTTACGGTGGTATGCTGATCGCCAACTCATCAGATAATCCAAAGCTATTTTATAGAAGAGCCATAAACGGACTTTGCCCCGGTGCAAAATATAACTTCTCAGCCTGGTTCATTAACCTGAACTCACTACAGGTATTAAGCAACACCTGTCAGCGGGAAGATTATCGTTATGCAGGTGTAACTTTCATTGTAAGGAACGCCTCCACCAATGCCATCATCCGGCAGTTTAATACCAATGATGTATCGATGGACCTTTCCCGCAATCTGCCGGGAGATCAGCATTTAACAGGCTGGCAGAAATTCGGTGGTACACTTACCCTCGCGCCGGGCCAGCAAAATGTGATCGTGGAGATCATGAACAACAACCCGGGTGGTTGTGGTAACGACATTGCAGTGGATGACATTGAATTCGTTTTCTGTGCACCTAAAATATATTCATATATAGATGGATTGGGCGTGTCTGAAGACATGGTATGCCCCGGCGCTGAATTGACCCTCACTTCCGTGATCCAGCCATCTAATTATTTTACAAACCCGGTTTACCGCTGGGAAATGAACAGGAATAGCACCGGATGGGTAACCGTTGGTGCTCCTTATACAAACTTCAACACACCGATACTGAATATTCCTGCAGGTACTTTGCAGGAATTAGATGTGATAGAATACCGGCTAATGGTATTTGAAGCGGGGAACATAAATGATGCGGGGTGTTATACTCCTTCCAACCGGGTACTGCTAACAGTACCCGCACTACCCAGTATCAATGCAACGAGACCCGCCATCTGCCGGGGGGATACTACTATCCTCCGGGCCAGCCCGTTGGAATCTCCGAGCGTTACAGGGTATGAAAGCTTTACTTTCGTTGGGCCCAGGATCTTAACCTGGCCAACACTTCCTGCACCAAAGGATTCCGTAATGGTGGATCCTATTGTGACGAGTGTTTATAATGTGAGAGGTGGTATAAATTATGGGCGCTATGCAAATGGTACGCCCCGTTACTGTTTTAAAGATGCAAGCATCACCATTACAGTAGATCAGCCACCAACTGTAAACCTTGGCCCGGACCAGGTTTTGTGTGCAGGCACACCTGTTACACTGGATGCCGGTGCAGCCAATGCTGCATTCCCTATCACCTGGGCACCAGGTGGCCAGACAAGCCAGACGATCTCCTTCCCTGCCCCAACTCCTGCTGCCGGCGTAGCTACGCTGCAGAATCAGTACAGGGTAATGGTGAGGAATGGAGAATGTACCGTGCGTGACACTGTTAATATTACAGGTGTTGCACCTGCCGTAGCGAACATTGATATACCACAATTCTATTGCGGCGTAACATCTATTTCATTGAAAGCAGATGCGATCACAGCTGCCTATACAGGTTTGTGGACAATTGTTGGAGCCACCAATGGCGCCACCATCGCAAACCCAACTCTGGCAAACGGGGCCACACTGAACAACGTTGCCTTAGATCAGCCCATCACTTTAAGATGGACGGTTTCTCCGGTGGCCAGGCCAGATTGCAGCACCTTCGAAGAATTTACAATTACCAGTGAAACAAGGCCAACCGCTACTGTAACAGGACCGTTTACACAGTGTTCTCCTACATTCCAGCTTTCCGGTAATGTTCCGGGACCAGGTATGCAGGGAGTATGGACATTAATATCCGGCTCTGCTACATTTGATGATCCGAATAGTCCTACTGCCATAGCTACCGTAACCGGCACTACACAGGTGAGGATTGAATGGAGAGTATCCAGCACCAATCCTGCTTCTACCTGCGTTGCTGCTACAAGGCAAACAACACTGGATTATTCGCCGGCACCCTTGCTTAATGTGACCAATGTGGATATAAACAGTTGCTCCAATGCCAATTCGTTTGTATTGCCATGGACAAAGGTCAATAATCCTACGAGTTATATAATTGATGCATTTGGTGCAAATCCAATGCCCGGTTTCAATCAAAAAACAGGTTCCATTTCAGGTACTACCGGTAATATTACTACCTCAATCCCTGCGAACACCCCGGCTGGCACCTATACCTTCCGTTTGACCGCAAGGAAAACATCGCCTATTGCCTGTAATGGATATACTTATTTCACCGTAAGGATTGAAACACCATCTACCGTACCTACTATTACCCTCTCTGCACCAACAATTTGTGCCGGTTCTTCTGCTACATTAACTGCAAATGGTACATTAGGCTCTGGTGCAAACTGGGTTTGGTACCAGGGTGGATGCGGAACAGGTGTATCCATTGGCTCCGGCTCAAGCATCACTGTTTCACCAACAGCTGCCACTACTTACTATGTAAGAGCAGAAAGCGCTATGCCATGCGGTAATACTACCTGTGCTTCCGCTACTGTAAATGTGGACCAGATGCCTGCCGCCGCAAACGCAGGACCAGACCAGGAACATTGTAACGTTGCCACATTCAACCTGAATGCAACAGCACCAAGCATCGGTACTGGTACATGGACGGTACCTGCAGGCATTATACTTACAGGTGGCCTCAATAACCGCAACGCCACCGTAACAGTGCCTGCCGGACAAACAGTTACATTAACATGGACGGTTACCAATGGTACCTGTACTTCTACTCCGGACAATGTGGTACTCACTAACCTGAGCCCCATTGCGGATAACGTGATATCACAGGACCAACTGATCTGCGCAGGTGATCAACCGGCGCAGCTTACAGGAACCGGTACCCCGAGTGGTGGTAATGGAACTTATACATATCAGTGGGAATATAGCACCACCAGTGCTACGGGTCCCTTCTCTCCTGTTGCAAGCGCAACAGGAGGCATCTTCCAGCCACCGGTAATATCACAAACAACGTGGTACAGAAGAGTGGTAACCTCAGGTGCTTGTACTTCCAATAGCAATGTGATCCAGATCCGTGTCTCCACCAATCCGCCTGTAGTGGTTTCAACACCAGCAGCTACCAGCGCACAATGTTTGACCGGCACCGATTACACTGCATTATTCGGCACACCTGTGTTCAGTCACCCGGATAACCTTTCATTTACCGTTACACATAATGACGTCACAACAACGCTTGCCTGCGGATTCAGAATTACCCGCACATGGACAGCTACAGACGCCTGTATGCACACGGCTACGACTTCTCAAACCATCACCATCACAGATACAACAGTTCCGGTGATTACCGGTGTGCCTAACGACACTACGGTAAATTGCGATGCTGTTCCTCCTCAACCGAATCTGACAGCTACTGATAATTGTGATCTCAGCATAACTGTAACAAGGGCTGAAACCCGTACCAATGGCAGCTGCCCCAATAGTTATACCCTTACCCGCACATGGACGGCAAGGGATGCCTGTGGTAATCAGACAGTTGCCACACAGGTAGTTACTGTAAGAGATACCACTGCTCCTGTGGTAACCACTGCGATACCGGCTGCCAGAACGGTAGATTGTGATGCCGTTCCTGTTCAGGAAGATGTTACTGCTACTGATAACTGCTCTGCGGTTCCAAATATCACTGTAACTAAAAACCAGGTGCGCACTAACGGCGCCTGTGCTAATAGTTATATACTCACCCGTACATGGGTAGTAAGAGATGAATGTGGTAATGATACCACCATCACTCAGGTGCTCACCGTGCAGGATACTACTGCTCCGGTAGTGACAACCGTGATCCCGACTGCAAGAACAGTAGATTGTAATGCCGTTCCTGTTCAGGAAGACGTTACTGCTACCGATAATTGCTCTGCCGTTCCGAATATTACAGTAACTAAAAATGAAGTGCGCACCAATGGTGCCTGTGCTAATACTTATACCCTCACCCGTACATGGGTAGTAAGGGATGAGTGCGGTAATGATACTACCATCACACAAGTAGTGCATGTTCAGGACACAACGGCTCCTGTAGTAACTACGGTGATCCCTGCTGCAAGAACTGTAGATTGTAATGCCGTTCCTGTTCAGGAGGACGTTACTGCTACCGATAATTGCTCTACCGTTCCGAATATCACAGTAGTTAAAAACGAGGTACGAACCAACGGTGCCTGCGCTAATACTTATACACTCACCCGTACATGGATAGTGAGCGATGAGTGCGGTAATGACACGACTATCACACAAGTGGTGCATGTACAGGATACCACTGCCCCGGTAGTTACAACTGTGATCCCGGCTGCAAGAACAGTAGATTGCGATGATGTGCCTGTTCAGGAAGATATCACCGCTACCGACAACTGCTCTGCAGTTCCAAACATCTCTGTTGTTAAAAATGAAGTACGTACCAATGGTACTTGCAGTAATACTTATACACTCACCCGTACATGGGTAGTGAGCGATGAATGTGGTAATGATACCACTATTACCCAGGTGATCCATGTTCAGGATACTACCGCTCCGGTATTTGCTGTGGCCGCCCCGGCTGATACTACGGTAGATTGTAACAGTGTACCGGCACAACCGGTTATCACTGCTACAGATAATTGTTCTGCAACACCAAATATCACTGTAACAAGGAATGAGGTTCGTACCAATGGTACATGTGCTAACAGTTACACCTTAACACGTACATGGACAGCCAGGGATGAATGTGGTAACGACACTACCATCACGCAGATCATCCATGTGCAGGATACCGTTGCACCAAGGTTTGATGCCATCGCTCCTGCGGACACCACTGTGGATTGTAACAGCGTTCCTGCTCAGCCGGTTATCAATGCTACCGACAACTGCTCTGCAACTGGTAATATCACCATAACAAGAAATGAGGTCCGTACCAATGGATCTTGTGCCAATACCTATACACTCACCCGTACATGGAGAGCTGTAGATGAATGTGGAAACGACACCACTATTACCCAGATCATCCATGTGCAGGATACAACAGCTCCGGTATTCTCTGTAGTTGTGCCAGCTGATACTACCGTAGATTGTAACAGCGTACCTGCCCAGGCAGTGATTTCCGCTACAGACAATTGCTCTGCAACGGGTAATATCACCATAACCAGGAACGAAGTTCGTACCAATGGTACTTGTGCCAACAGTTACACCCTCACCCGCACATGGAGAGCTGTAGACGAATGTGGTAACGATACTACTATCACGCAGGTAGTACATGTTCAGGATACAACCGCTCCCGTGGTGACAACTGTGATCCCGGCTGCAAGAACGGTAGATTGTGATGCCGTTCCTGTTCAGGAAGACGTTACTGCTACCGATAATTGCTCTACCGTTCCGAATATTACAGTAACTAAAAACGAAGTACGTACCAATGGCGCCTGCGCTAATACTTATACCCTCACCCGTACATGGGTAGTAAGGGATGAGTGCGGTAATGATACTACTATCACGCAAGTACTTCATGTTCAGGATACAACCGCTCCGGTGGTGACTACGGTGATCCCTGCCGCAAGAACAGTAAATTGCGATGTTGTACCGGTTCAGGAAGACATCACTGCTACCGACAACTGCTCTGCGGTGCCAAACATCACAGTAGTTAAAAACGAGGTACGCACCAACGGTGCTTGCGCTAATACTTACACCCTCACCCGTACATGGGTAGTGAGCGATGAGTGTGGCAACGATACCACCATTACACAAGTACTCAACGTACAGGATACTACTGCTCCGGTGGTAACCGTAGTTATTCCAGCAACCAGAACAGTAGATTGTGATGACGTTCCTGTTCAGGAAGATATCACCGCTACTGATAACTGCTCTGCGGTACCAAACATCACAGTAGTTAAAAATGAAGTACGCACCAACGGTGCCTGCACGAACAGCTATACACTCACCCGTACATGGGTAGTAAGTGACGAGTGTGGTAATGATACCACCATTACACAAGTGATCAACGTTCAGGATACCGTTGCACCAAGGTTCGATGCAATAGCTCCGGCGGACACTACCGTGGATTGTAACAGCGTTCCGGCTCAACCAGTGATCAATGCTACAGACAACTGTTCTGTAACGCCAAATATCACTGTGGTGAGGAACGAAGTGCGCACAAACGGCACTTGTCCTAATACTTATATCCTCACAAGGACCTGGACAGCTACTGACGAGTGTGGTAATGATACCACCATCACACAGGTGATCAATGTAAGGGATACTGCCGCTCCAAGATTTGATGCAGTAGCACCTGCTGATACCACTGTGGATTGCAACAGTGTGCCTGCTCAACCAGCGATCACTGCTACAGACAACTGCTCGGCTGTAGGTAATATCACCGTTACAACGAACGAAGTTCGCACCAACGGATCTTGCGCTAATAGCTACACGCTCACCCGTACATGGACAGCTGTAGACGAATGCGGTAACGACACCACTATCACACAGGTGATCAACGTAAGGGATACTGCAGCTCCAAGGTTTGATGCAGTAGCACCTGCTGACACTACCGTGGATTGTAACAGCGTTCCGGCTCAACCGGTTATCAATGCTACCGACAACTGCTCTGCACCAGGTAACATCACAGTAACAACGAATGAGGTTCGCACCAACGGCACCTGCGCTAACAGCTACACCTTAACCCGTACATGGACCGCCGTAGACGAATGTGGTAATGACACCACTATTACGCAGGTGGTGCATGTTCAGGATACAACCGCTCCGGTATTCTCTGTAGTTGTACCAGCTGACACCACCGTAGATTGTAACAGCGTACCTGCCCAGGCTGTGATTTCCGCTACAGACAATTGCTCTGCTACAGGTAACATTACAGTAACAAGGAACGAAGTACGTACTAACGGTACATGTGCCAACAGCTACACCCTCACCCGCACATGGAGAGCTGTAGACGAGTGTGGTAACGATACTACTATCACGCAAGTAGTGCATGTTCAGGATACAACCGCTCCGGTGGTGACTACAATCATCCCGGCTGCAAGAACTGTAGACTGCGATGATGTGCCTGTTCAGGAAGATGTCACCGCTACCGATAACTGCTCTGCGGTGCCAAACATCTCAGTAGTTAAAAACGAAGTACGTACCAATGGCGCCTGCGCTAATACTTATACCCTCACCCGCACATGGGTAGTAAGTGATGAGTGCGGCAACGATACCACCATCACTCAGGTACTCACCGTGCAGGATACTACTGCTCCGGTGGTAACGGTGGTTATCCCTGCAACCAGAACAGTAGATTGTGATAATGTACCTGTTCAGGAAGATATCACCGCTACCGATAACTGCTCTGCAACACCAAATATCACAGTAGTTAAAAATGAAGTACGCACCAATGGCGCCTGCGCTAATACTTATACCCTCACCCGCACATGGGTAGTAAGTGACGTGTGTGGCAACGATACCACTATTACACAAGTGATCACCGTTCAGGATACCGTTGCTCCAAGGTTTGATATCATCGCACCTGCGGATACCACCGTGGATTGTAACAGCGTACCTGCTCAACCAGTGATCAATGCTAGCGACAACTGCTCTGCAACACCAAATATCACTGTAACCAGGAATGAGGTTCGTACTAATGGCGCATGCGCTAATAGCTACACCCTTACCCGCACATGGACTGCTACGGACGAGTGTGGTAATGATACCACCATCACCCAGGTGATCACCGTAAGGGATACAACAGCTCCAAGGTTCGATATGATCGCACCTGCAGATACCACCGTGGATTGCAACAGCGTTCCGGCTCAACCGGTTATCAATGCTACGGACAACTGCTCTGCTATAGGTAATATCACCATCACCAGGAATGAAGTTCGTACCAATGGATCTTGCGCTAACAGCTACACCCTTACCCGTACATGGACAGCTGTAGATGAATGTGGCAACGACACCACCATCACTCAGGTGATCAACGTAAGGGATACTACAGCTCCAAGGTTTGATGCCATCGCTCCGGCGGACACCACTTTAGATTGTAACAACGTTCCTGCTCAGCCGGTTATCAATGCTACCGACAACTGCTCTGCAACAGGTAATATCACCATAACCAGGAACGAGGTTCGCACCAATGGATCTTGCGCTAACAACTACACGCTCACCCGTACATGGACAGCTGTAGATGAATGTGGCAACGATACTACCATCACACAGGTGATCAACGTAAGGGATACTGCCGCTCCAAGATTCGATGCAGTAGCTCCTGCAGATACCACTGTGAACTGCGACGCAGTGCCTGCTCAACCGGTTATCAATGCTACCGACAATTGCTCTGCAACAGGTAACATTACCATAACCAGGAACGAAGTGCGTACCAACGGTACTTGTGCCAACAGCTACACCCTCACACGCACATGGACTGCTGTGGATGAATGTGGTAATGACACCACTATCACTCAGATCATCCAGGTGCAGGATACAACAGCTCCAAGGTTCGATATGATCGCACCTGCGGATACCACCGTGGATTGTAACAGTGTGCCTGCTCAGCCGGTTATCAATGCTACAGACAACTGCTCTGCTGCAGGTAATATCACCATAACCAGGAATGAGGTTCGTACCAACGGCGCCTGCGCTAACAGCTACACCCTCACTCGCACATGGAGAGCTGTAGACGAATGTGGCAACGACACCACCATCACACAGGTGATCACCGTAAGGGATACAACTGCTCCGGTGGTAACTACCATTATCGCGGCTGCAAGAACTGTAGATTGCGATGTTGTACCGGTTCAGGAAGACATCACTGCTACTGACAACTGCTCTGCGGTGCCGAACATCAGCGTAGTTAAGAATGAAGTACGCACCAACGGTGCCTGCGCTAATACTTACACCCTCACCCGTACATGGGTAGTGAGCGATGAGTGTGGCAATGATACCACCATTACACAAGTACTCAACGTACAGGATACTACTGCTCCGGTGGTAACCGTAGTTATTCCAGCAACCAGAACAGTAGATTGTGATGACGTTCCTGTTCAGGAAGATATCACCGCTACTGATAACTGCTCTGCGGTACCAAACATCACAGTAGTTAAAAACGAAGTACGCACCAACGGTGCCTGCACGAACAGCTATACACTCACCCGTACATGGGTAGTGAGCGATGAGTGCGGTAATGATACCACCATCACGCAAGTGATAAACGTTCAGGATACCGTTGCACCAAGGTTCGATGCAATAGCTCCGGCGGACACTACCGTGGATTGTAACAGCGTTCCGGCTCAACCAGTGATCACCGCTACAGACAACTGTTCTGTAACGCCAAATATCACTGTGGTGAGGAACGAAGTGCGCACAAACGGAACTTGTCCTAATACTTATATCCTCACAAGGACCTGGACAGCTACAGACGAGTGTGGTAATGATACCACCATCACACAGGTGATCAATGTAAGGGATACTGCCGCTCCAAGATTTGATGCAGTAGCACCTGCTGATACCACTGTAGATTGTAACAGCGTTCCGGCTCAACTAGCGATCACCGCTACCGACAACTGCTCGGCTGTAGGTAATATCACCGTTACAACGAACGAAGTTCGCACCAACGGCACCTGCGCTAACAGCTACACGCTCACCCGTACATGGACAGCTGTAGACGAATGCGGCAACGACACCACCATCACACAGGTGATCAACGTAAGGGATACTGCCGCTCCAAGGTTTGATGCAGTAGCACCTGCTGACACTACCGTGGATTGCAACAGCGTTCCGGCTCAACCAGCGATCACCGCTACCGATAACTGCTCTGCTGTAGGTAACATCACCGTTACAACGAACGAAGTTCGCACCAACGGCACCTGCGCTAACAGTTATATCTTAACACGTACCTGGACTGCAGTAGACGAATGTGGTAACGACACCACGATCACCCAGATCATCCATGTACAAGATACCGTTGCACCAAGGTTTGATGCAATCGCTCCGGCAGACACCACCGTGGATTGCCAAAGCGTACCGGCTCAACCAGCGATCACCGCTACAGACAACTGCTCTGCTGCAGGTAACATCACTGTAACAAGGAACGAAGTACGCACTAACGGTACATGTGCTAACAGTTACACCCTCACCCGTACCTGGACAGCCGTAGACGAATGTGGTAACGACACCACCATTACACAGGTGATCAACGTGAGAGATACCACAGCTCCAAGGTTCGATATGAGCGCACCTGCGGATACCACAGTAGATTGTAACAGCGTTCCGGCCCAACCGGCGATTGCAGCTACAGACAACTGTTCTGCTGTAGGTAACATCACCTTTACAACTAACGAGGTACGCACCAATGGCGCCTGCGCTAACAGCTACACTTTAACACGTACCTGGACAGCCGTAGACGAATGTGGTAACGATACTACTATCACACAAGTGATCACCGTAAGGGATACCACTGCTCCGGTTGTGACTACTATCATCCCTGCCACCAGAACTGTAGATTGCGATGATGTACCTGTTCAGGAAGACATCACCGCTACCGACAACTGCTCTGCGGTGCCAAATATCACAGTAGTTAAAAACGAAGTACGTACCAACGGTACCTGCGCTAACAGCTACACCCTTACCCGCACATGGGTAGTGAGCGATGAGTGTGGTAATGATACCACTATCACGCAGGTGATCACCGTTCAGGATACCGTTGCGCCAAGGTTCGACATAGCAGCCCCTGCTGACACCACTGTGAATTGTGATGCAGTTCCTGCTCAGCCGGTTATCAATGCAACAGATAATTGCTCTGCAACAGGTAACATCACCATAACCAGGAATGAAATACGTACCAATGGTACCTGCGCTAATACTTATACCCTCACCCGTACCTGGACAGCTGTAGACGAATGTGGTAATGATACTACTATCACGCAGATCATCCAGGTGCAGGATACAACAGCTCCAGGGTTCGATATGATCGCACCTGCAGATACTACCGTGGACTGCAACAGCGTTCCTGCTCAACCGGTTATCAATGCTACCGACAACTGCTCGGCAGCAGGTAATATCACCGTAACCAGGAATGAAGTACGCTCCAACGGTACATGTGCTAACAGTTATATCTTAACCCGTACCTGGACAGCTGTAGACGAGTGTGGCAATGATACCACTATCACCCAGATCATCCATGTACAGGATACCGTTGCACCAAGATTCGATGCTGCAGCACCTGCTGACACCACTGTGAATTGTGACGCAGTGCCTGCCCAACCAGCGATCACTGCTACAGACAACTGCTCTGCTACAGGTAACATCACCGTTACAACGAACGAAGTTCGCACCAACGGCACCTGCGCTAACAGTTATATCTTAACGCGTACATGGACTGCAGTAGACGAATGTGGTAACGACACCACGATCACTCAGATCATCCATGTACAGGATACCGTTGCACCAAGATTTGATGCAATAGCGCCGGCTGACACTACCGTGGATTGCCAAAGCGTTCCGGCTCAACCAGTGATCACCGCTACAGACAACTGCTCTGCAGTAGGTAATATCACCGTAACAAGAAATGAAATACGCACGAACGGTGCCTGCGATAACAGCTACACCCTTACCCGTACATGGACTGCCCGCGATGAGTGTGGCAACGATACAACCATCACACAGGTGATACATGTACAGGATACCTCCGCTCCTGTTATCCTGGTAATTCCGGCAGACACTACCGTGAATTGCGATGCAGTTCCGGCGATGATAGACCTGGCAGCCACAGATAATTGTAACGGCCCTGTAACTGTCACTAAATCTGAAACCCGTCAGAATGGAGCCTGTGACAACAGTTACATCCTCACCCGCACATGGACGGCTACTGACGCATGTGGTAACGACTCGGTCTACAGACAAATAGTGACTGTACAAGACACCACACATCCAATGATCCTGGTTATCCCTGCAGATACCACAGTGAATTGCGATGCAGTTCCGGCCCAGCCAGATCTGACAGGTGTGGATAATTGCTCAGCTACTGTAACCGTAACCAAAGCTGAAACCCGTGTGAATGGCAGCTGTGCAAACAACTACCAGCTGATCCGCACATGGACCGCTACGGATGCATGTGGCAACGATACCACTTATACGCAGGTAGTAACGGTTCAGGACACTACTAAACCAATATTCCCGTCAGTTCCGGCTGATACCACTGTGAACTGTGACGCTGTACCTCCTCAGGCAACCCTGATAGCTACAGATAATTGCTCCGGCACTGTAACGGTGATCATGGCAGAAACACGCATCAACGGCAGCTGTGCAAACAGCTACCAGCTCATCCGCACATGGACAGCTGCGGATGCTTGTGGCAACGACTCGGTCTACATACAAGTGGTAACAGTTCAGGACACGACCAAACCAATGATCCCGAATGTTCCGGCAGACACCACCGTGAATTGCGATGCTGTTCCGGCACAGGTTATTCTGACAGGTACAGACAATTGCGTTGGTATTGTAACAATAACTACGGGTGAAACTCGTGTGAACGGCAACTGCGCCAATAACTACCAGTTGATCCGCACATGGACTGCTACGGATGCATGTGGTAACGACACCACTTATACACAGGTAGTAACTGTAAGAGACACTACTAACCCTGTATTTGATATCATAGCACCTGCAGACACAACTGTAAGCTGCTCCGCAATTCCTGTACAGCCAGACCTTACCGCTACAGATAATTGCTCCGGCACTGTAACTGTAACCAAAGCTGAAACACGCATCAACGGCACCTGCGCTAACAGTTACCAACTGATCCGCACATGGACTGCAACGGATGCCTGTGGTAACGACACCATGTACAGACAAGTGATCAACGTGGTAGACACAACCAGACCTGTGTTCACCCTGCCTGTACCGGCTGACACCACTGTTAGCTGCCACGCTATCCCAACTCAGGCAGACCTGAGCGTAACGGATAACTGCAGCGCCGCAACAAATATCATCGTGCTGAAGAACGAGGTGAAACAGCCTCTTCCGGGTGCATGCGTGAATAACTACCTCCTGATCCGCACATGGACAGCGATGGACGAATGCAGAAATACCGTAACGGTTACACAAACCATCACGGTGGTGGATACAACCCGCCCAACATTCACCAGTCCTGTTCCGGCAGACATAACAGTAGAATGTAGCGCCATACCAACCGCACCGGTGATGACCGCTACTGATAATTGCAGCACTGCCAATGGTGTTACTGTGAACTACACTGAAACACGTGTGAACATCCCTGGCGCCTGTGTGAACAATTACCAGCTGGTACGCACCTGGACGGCAACAGATGAATGTGGCAACAGCAACATCGTATCTCAAACTATCACAGTACAGGATACTACCGCACCGGTATTCACTACCGCTACTCCGGCTAACACCACTGTAGAGTGTGACATGGTTCCGGCTCAACCGGATCTCACAGCAACAGATAATTGCTCTGCTAACGTAACGGTTACCAAAGCTGAGCAACGTATCAACGGTACCTGCGCTAACAGTTACACGCTGATCCGCACCTGGACCGCAACAGATGAATGTGGCAACGACACAACTATCACCCAGACTATTACGGTGATGGATCGTACCAAACCAACATTCACCAGTCCGATCCCGGCTGATACAACTGTGAATTGCGATGCTATACCAGTACCACCGGTATTAACCGCAAACGATAACTGCAGCCTCACGGTGGGTATCACATTCAACGAACAACACATCACCATCCCTGGCGCATGCGTTAATAACTACAGGCTGCTCCGCACCTGGACGGCTACTGACGAGTGTGGCAACTATACAACTGTTATGCAGGTAGTAACAGTGGTAGATACAACAAGACCTGTATTTACCATGCCGGTGCCAGCTAACATCACCATAGATTGCGATGCTATCCCAACACAACCGGATATCACAGCCATGGATAACTGCTCTGCTACCAGCAATGTAACCATCACTAAAGCAGAACAACGTATCAACGGTAACTGTGCAAACAACTACCAGTTGATCCGTACCTGGACGGCTACTGACGAGTGTGGTAACAGAGCCACCGCTACTCAGGTGATCACAGTACAGGATACCACCAGACCGGTATTCAGTATGCCAGCGCCTGCTGATGCAACGGTAGAATGTAACAACATCCCTGCTCAACCTGTACTTACAGCTACAGACAATTGCAGCACGGGTACTATAAATGTGGTAAGGTCAGAACGTATGGAACAGATCCCGGGTGCTATGTGCGCAGGCAACTATCGCCTGATCCGTACCTGGACGGCTACTGACGAGTGTGGCAACAGTACCACGGTACAGCAGATCCTCACAGTAGTAGATACTACGCCTCCAGGCTTTACCATGGCAGTTCCTGCAGATATGACGGTAGATTGTAACAATATCCCGGCTCAGCCTAACCTGACTGCTACGGACAATTGTACGCCTACTAACAGGATCACGGTAGCGAAAGACCAACGCCGTGAAGACATTCCTGGCGCCTGCGTGAACAACTACCGCCTGATCCGCACCTGGATCGCCACTGACGAATGTGGTAACAGAGCCACCGCTACACAGGTGATCACGGTACAGGATACTACAAGGCCAACGTTTACTGTATCCATCCCGGCGGATGCAACAGTAGAATGTAGCGCAATACCGGCTCAACCGGATCTGAGCGTAACAGACAACTGTACACCATCTAATCTGGTAAGGGTTGTGAAGAATGAGCGCAGAGAAAATATCCCTGGCGCATGCGTGAACAACTACCGCCTGATACGTACCTGGACGGCAACTGACGAGTGCGGCAACAGCAGAACCGTTGAGCAGATACTCACTGTAACAGATCGTACCGCTCCGGCCTTCACGATCTCCACTCCTGCTGACGCAACGGTAGAATGTAACGCAATACCGGTTCAGCCAATGCTGTCTGCTATGGATAATTGCAGCCCTGCAAGTGCTGTAACGGTAACAAGAGCTGAACGCAGAGAGAACATACCTGGTGCATGTGCGAATAACTACCGCCTGATCCGCACCTGGACGGCAACTGACGAGTGTGGCAACAGCAGAACTGTTCAACAGGTGATCACTGTACAGGATACTACTAAACCGGTATTCTCTACTACACCACCTGCAGACATCACGGTAGAGTGTAACGCAATACCTGCTCAGCCAGACCTGATGGCTACTGATAACTGTTCTGCCATGAACATGATCACCATTGTGAAGAATGAAGTGAGAGAAACCATCCCTGGCGCATGCGCGAATAACTATCGCCTGATACGTACCTGGACGGCAACTGACGAGTGTGGTAACAGCAGAATGGTAAGACAGGTGGTAACCGTACAGGATAGAACAGCACCAGTGTTCAACATGGTTCCTCCTACCAATATGACGGTGAACTGTCATGAAGTACCAGCTGCACCGGTATTAACGGCTACGGATAACTGCTCAATGAGCAATAACGTAACAGTAACGTACAGCTTCGTTAAAACACAACTGTCTGCTACCTGCGTGTACAATTACAGACTGGACCGCATGTGGACGGCAACGGATGAATGTGGTAACAAAGCCATCGTAAGACAGGTGATCACGGTAATAGATACAACAAGACCGGTATTCAATGCGCCAACGCCAAGAGATACCACCGTTAGCTGTGAATCTATACCAAATCCGCAGATCGTTACTGCATCCGATAATTGCAGTCGCCCTGGCGGTGTGATCATCACACATAAACAAACAAGACAGGATATTCCGGGCGCTTGTAAGAACTATCGCCTCATCAACACCTGGACGGCCAAAGATGAATGTGGCAACACTTCAGTGATCACACAGGTAGTGACAGTGGTAGACACAACAAGACCGGTAATAGCAGCACCACCTGCAGATATTACGATCATGTGCGGTGCACCGATCCCAACTAATATGATCGAGCTGAATGCTACCGACAATTGCGATGGTACATTCCCGAAAAAAGTGAGATACACCATTGATCCATATGTGAAAGATCTATGCAACGGCTACACCATCATCAGAAGATGGAGCGTATCTGACGCATGTGGTAATGCAGCACGGGACGTTATCCAACGGATCATTGTAAGGCCTTGTCCGAAACCTGAACTCGAAGCAGATGTAGTGGTGAATTGCTCCAGCAATCCGTTCATCACCCTCAGAACAAGAGGTAACGTGAATAGACCGGTATATGTACTGGTAGGTGTAACACCAGCCAATGCTGTACAGGTGCCGCTGATCTCCACAAATAACCGCTTCAACCTGAATGGCGCTACTACAGCATCCTTCATAGTTCGGGACGGTATTACAGGCTGCGCTTCCGATACCATGACCTATAACATCAGCTACCTGCAAATGCCGGTTGTGAACCTGGGTAATGATACAAGTATCTGCGGCAGCAACGGTATGGTACTTGATGCAGGCCCTGCCAACTTCGGATACCAGATCAGGTGGTCTACCGGTGAAACAACACAACGTATCAGGGTAGTGACCCCCGGCACATATAAAGTAACCGTAAGCAACGGTATGTGTGTGACCACAGATTCGATCAAGGTGGGTGTAATACCAATGCCGCTGGTGAATCTGCCGGATACTACCATCTGCCGCGGTCAGAATGTGAAACTGGATGCCACCGTAACTGGCGGATCTTACCTCTGGAGCACTGGTGCAACATCACCATCGATCAATGTAAGTACGCAGGAACGCTTCTGGGTAAGAGTGATGAAGAATGGCTGTATCACGATAGACACGATCAATGTAACCGTGAATCCGCCACCAGACATCTCACTCAGCAGAGATACCACCATCTGCCCTGGCCAGACAGTGATGCTGACCGTAAATACAAATGCAGGCCGTGTTCAGTGGGGAACCGGAGAAATGGGTAACTCTATCATGGTGAGCAGAGCCGGTAACTACTCGGTATCTGTGTACAGAGATAATTGTGTGGTGAAAGAATTCGTGAAAGTGAGTGAACGGCCTAACATGAAGTTCGATCTCGGTCCGGACAGGATCATGTGTCCAGGCGGAAGCATCCTCATCGATGCCCGCAACCCGGATGCAGCTTCCTACCGCTGGAACGATGGAGATACAGATCCGGTGAAATCTATCACGCAAGGTGGTAAATACATTATCGGTGTACTGGATAGGTATTGCGATCGCTACATGTCAGACAGCATCAATGTTGTCATAGCCGGTCCGCCAACTGTGAACCTGGGTAATGATACCACTATCTGCAGAGGCATCCGATTCATATTGAAGTCTAACGCGAAGAATGCTACCTCGTACAGATGGAGCAACGGTGCAACCACCAGCTCTATTGAGATCACGCAGCCTGGCACTTACAGCGTAACAGCTTACAATGATTGCGGAAGCACTACGGATGAGATCACGATCAATATGAAAGAGTGCGACAGTCGTCCGGACTTCCCGAACGTCTTCTCTCCGAACGGCGATGGAAATAACGATGTGTTCCGCCCGGTAATCAGAGGACCGATGTATGACTACGAGCTGCGTATCTTCAACCGTTGGGGTGAGCTGGTGTTCATCAGCAAGGATATGCACCTGGGATGGGATGGTACTTACAAAGGACGTAATGTAGATGTAAGCACCTTCGTATGGTGGCTCAGCTACAAGAAAGTTAGGAACGGACCAGCCTTCGTGATCAAAGGAGATGTAACAGTCCTTAGATAAAATAAAGTATATCGTTCTTTCACAAGAGAACCCGCTCAAATGAGCGGGTTCTTTTTTTTTCTGTTTGAAAAGAAAATATTACTTTTAGTTCAAGTTGATTTGTTAACCAATACTACACTACAAAAAATCAACTCAACATTTTAGGGAATAAAAAAACAGGGAAAGGACTTCCCTGCTGAATGCTATTGCGGCCGGCTAAGCCGTGGACGGGAAGCAGCTGCCCGTCCTATATTCACGATAGCCCAAACAAACGTTTAATGTAAAGACATACGGGAAATTAAAACACCCGTCCATTGTGAATGAAGTCCAAAAACAAAAAACCGTTCAGGTTTTTAGGTTTCCTGAACGGCCTTACCAAACTGGTGAGTTTAGCTGAAAAAATCAAAGTTCTGTGGGATTTGTTCCTTTAGAACTTCTGCCTGGGTATTAGCCGTACCCGGGCTTTTTTATGAATGAAGAATTCTATTCCCTCCAAATATACATCTTCCCTCCTGATCTTCCAAATCACTTCTTCCCTATCTTACCCAAATGTGTATCCTGGAAACCAGTCACAAATTTCAACCCGTATCCGAACACGCGGTCCATGGAAGAATGCGCAAACAAAACCAGCCCGATAAACACAAGCGGCTCTATCAAAAAGTAGGTTCCGATAATATACAGGATAATGGCCACACCTTTATGGTGAACGAAATTATACATATAAGCGCCCGTTCTGGCATTGGCCAGGTATCCCAGCATACTGATGTCCGGCAATAACAAACAACCCCAGAACCACCACCAGGATAAAGGGTATTGCTGTTCGTATAATAACAGGGCCAGCATGAACATGGCCACTTCTTCCAGTTTTAAAAGCTTTGTCATAATGCGAAGATCAAAAAAAATTCCCGGTAAGCAAGTTACCGGGAATTCAAATGCAGTATCTGAAAAGAAAGCTTAATAAAGCATCCTCGTTTTGATCGTATGGTTCACCTCCTTCAGTAAAGCAAATGCCTCCTGCGAAAGTTTTGAATCCACATCCAGTACAACGTACCCGATAGAATCATTTGTTTTGAGATACTGCCCCAGGATATTGATATTCCTGCTGGACAGTTCCCTGTTGATATCGGACAACACGCCCGGTACGTTTTTGTGGATATGCAGGATCCGGTGACTATTGTCCACCGCCGGCACACTCAGTGAAGGAATGGTATGAGAGCCAAAGCTCGCCCCTTTCTCCAGGAAGTTCAGCATCTTGCTGCTCACATCCAGTCCAATGTTATGCTGTGCTTCTTCCGTACTACCACCAATATGCGGGGTCAGGATCACGTTTGGCAGCAGTTGCAAAGGAGTGGCAAATGCAGCGCCGTTCTTTTCAGGCTCAACCGGGAACACGTCTACCGCCGCACCGGACAAATGACCGCTTTCCAGCGCTTCTTTCAGATCGTTCAGTTCCACTACTTCCCCACGGGCATAGTTCAGGAAGATAGCGCCCTTCTTCGCATATTGAAGGGTTTCTTTATTGATCATGTTCTCCGTGCTCTTGTTGGAAGGCACGTGAAGCGTAATAATATCTGCCTTGGAGAAGAGTTCTTTCAGGGAGCGTACCTGCTCTGCATTACCGATAGGCAATTTGGTCTCCACATCATAATAAAGCACTTTCATGCCCATGGCTTCCGCAAGTACGCTAACCTGGGTACCGATGCTGCCATAGCCAACAATAGCCATGGTTTTACCACGCAGCTCAAAGCTGCCGGTAGCTTCTTTCATCCAGATGCCTTTGTGGGCAGCCACATTTTTATCAGGTATACGGCGGATCAGCATTACGGATAAACCGATCACCAGCTCCGCAACCGAACGGGTATTCGAATAAGGCGCATTGAACACAGCTACACCATGCTCAGTGGCGGTTTTGAGGTCTACCTGGTTGGTACCGATACAAAAACAACCGATCCCCTGAAGCTTCTTTGCTGCAGCCAGAACATTGGCCGTGATCTGTGTTTTTGAACGGATACCCAGTAAATGGGCTTCTTTTACTTCTTTGATGAGTTCCTGTTCACTAAGGGCTCCGGACAGCTTCCGGGTGTTAATGTAACCGGCCTCTTTGAACTCCGCTACCGCGGCATCACTAATGTTTTCCAATAAAAGGATGTTGATCTTCTCTTTCGGATAACTTGTTAATTTTCTTTGGCTCATGGTGCTGGCTATAATTCTACGATGACACAAGAATGACAATCACAGGGGTGTTTGTCGCTAAAATTGTCACAAACCTAGCGGAGTTTGAGCAATAATCAAATACAACGGCTGGCAAATTCGTGATTGCTTAAAATTTATGCCCGATTGTTCCCCTTTTTTGAATAATTTCCACCCAAATGCCCCCTATCGGGCATGAAAATTGCTAAGTAATTGATTTTAAACTAATAGATCTGCAGCATTAAATGAATCGTGAAAAGGCAATCGTCGTTTTGGCCATATCCATAAGTTCCATCATATATACCGGATGTAATAGCAGCTCCGCCAACAGAAATAACGAAAAGAAAAAACCAGCAAAGACAACTTCCATCTACACCGTAGGGCTTACGGAAGAACAGGAACAGAAAATACTGAACAGCAGTAAAACCAGGCAGATCAGGCAGGAAGTAGCAGAGCTGATGCGTTTAAAGCTTTCTCCGGGATCCTTTAGCGGCGCTATATTAGTGGCAAGAAAAGGAGTGGTATTATATGAACATTACCAGGGATTGGAAAACCATGCTACAAAAGCACCGGTTACAGATAGTTCTTCCTTCCAGCTGGCCTCCGTTTCCAAAACCTTCACCGGCATGGCCATTCTCTCCCTGCTGGAAAAAGAGAAGTTAACGCTGGACGATCCTTTACAAAAATACTTTCCGGACTTTCCATACCTGGGCATCACCATCAGAATGCTCCTGAACCACCGCAGCGGCCTGCCAAATTACCTCTATTTCTGCGACAGCCTGGTGAAAGACAAATCTCACTTCCTCACCAACGATGAAGTGATCCGCCTGATGACCGAACACAAACCTCCTACCCAATATCCGCCGGACAGGCATTTTAACTATTGCAATACAAATTATTTACTCCTTGCTTCCATCATTGAAAAAGTAAGCCAGCAGAAGTATGCTGACTATCTCCAGCAAACCTTTTTCACACCGCTGGAAATGACCAATACTTTTGTTGCAGATCCTGCACAGGCCCCCCGCTCCCATCAGACGGTGAGCCACCTGTTCAACTGGCGCCTGGAACCGGATAACAGCTTTGATGGTGTTGTAGGTGATAAAGGTATTTACAGTAGCGTGCGCGATATGCTCAAGTGGGACCAGGCCATTTATTCCGGCAAACTATTCAAACCGGAAACATTGAAAGAAGCATTTACTCCCTATAGTAACGAAAGGCCCGGTATCCGTAATTATGGCCTCGGATGGCGCCTGTTCACTTATCCTGACAGTTCCAATAATATTGTTTATCACAATGGCTGGTGGCACGGCAATAATACTGTGTTCTACCGTTTTATAAAAGACTCTACCACACTGGTGATCCTTGGTAACCGTTATAACCGCGGTATTTACCAGGCCGTGAAACCACTGCGTAACATCCTCGGCCACGGGGATGGGGAAGAAGCCGGAGAAGAGTAATAAATTACAAACATCCGGATCCGGCGCCGGCTGCCAATAACATCCATCCGGAACTAACAATAATCCGCCGCCGGCTACACCACAAATAAAAAAACCGCCCTGCGATATATCTTATCCAAGCAGGGCGGAGCGCTATTTATGCGAACTAAAACCTGTGACTACTTTTGTGTAGCGGCGTCAGCAGCTTTCTTAGCATGATGCTTTTTAGCGTGATGCGCAGCTTTCTTTTCTTTCTTTACTTCTGACTTAGCCTGTTCTGTTTTTGCAGCTACTGGTTTAGCAGCTGGTTTTGTCTGTGCATTTGCAGCAGAGATGCCACCCAGGGTGATCATTGCGGCGGCCATCAGAAACATGATCTTTTTCATTTTTGTTTGATTTAATTGTTAAGAAAAAATATTTATAATAATGCTTTTTTACGCTTGTAGGCACTGTAGAAGATCAGCGGGAAGATCAGTAATGTCAGTACTGTTGCCGTGATCAACCCTCCTATCACTACAATCGCCAGCGGCTTCTGTGTTTCCGAACCGATGCCGGTAGATACGGCAGCAGGGATCAAACCAATAGCTGCCATCAGCGCTGTCATTACAACCGGTCTGATCCTTTCTTCCACTCCACTGCGGATCGCTTCATTCAATGGCATTTTCATCTGCAGGTTCTTATGAAATACAGAGATCAGGATCACACCATTCTGTATACAGATACCAAACAAAGCAATAAAACCCACACCTGCCGAGATCCCGAAGTTCATACCCGTTGCATGCAGCGCAAGGATCCCTCCTATCAGGGCAAACGGCACATTCATTAAGATCAGCCCCGCATCTTTCACACTGCCCATCATAATGAAGAGAACAATGAAAATGGCAATCAGGCTTACGGGTACCACCTGTGTTAAGCGGTTGGTGGCGCGTACCTGGTTTTCAAATTCTCCCGTCCAGCCGATGGAATACCCTTTGGGCAGCTTCACCGCTTTTTCCACCTTTGCCTGTGCTTCTGCAATAGTGCTACCCAGGTCCCGGTCACGAACAGAGAACTTCACCCCAATGAATCGCCTGGTATCATCCCTGTAAATAAAAGCAGGGCCTGTTACCGTTTCAATCGTTGCTATTTCTTTCAGCGGGATCTTGTTCCCGTTCATGGCCGGAACCACCAGGTTGCGCAGGTCGTCCTCATCCTTCCGGTAATTCTGATCATACCGGATCCGTACGTCAAACTTCTTCTCTCCTTCGTATAATTGCGTGGCTGTTTTACCACCAATGGCCATTTCTATTACAGCCTGTGCATCCGCTGTTTTCACACCGTACAATGCCATCTTCTGCTCGTCCAGGTGTACACTCATTTCAGGCTGCCCTATATTCCGCAGAATGCCCACATCCTTAATACCGTTCACATTTTCGATCTGGGCGATCACCTGGTTCGCTAACCGATCAAGCTCTTCCAGGTTCTCGCCATAGATCTTTACCGCATTGCTGGCATTGATGCCGGCTACGGCTTCCGCCACATTATCGATGATAGGTTGTGAATAGTTATATCCAACACCCTGGTATTGTTTGAGACGTTTGTCCATTTCTTCCACCAGCTGGTCCATTGTGATCTTACGATTCCATTCTTCTTTCGGCTTCAGGTTCACCTGGCACTGCACATAGTAGAACCCGGAAGGATCTGTACCATCGTTGGAACGGCCTGTTTGAGATAATACCCCGTTCACTTCCGGGAAGCTGCTCAGTTCTTTCCTGAATTGATGCACGAACTTTGTGGTTTCGTTGAGAGACATGCTCATCGGTAGTTTTGCTTCCACCCATAAAGCCCCTTCGTTCAGTTGCGGGAGGAATTCAGAGCCCAGAAACTTTGCAGAAGCAAAGCTCAGGCCCATGAACACCACCGCTATAAGCAGGCTTAGCCGTTTATGACCATACGTCCAGTTAAAACCTTTCATCACTATCCGGTGAAAGAAGCGCACTATCGGGTTATGTTTCTCTTTCACATTCTTCTTCAGCAGGATAGATGATAACACCGGTACCAGTGTGAGCGTGAATAATAAAGCGCCCAGCAGGGCAAACCCCAGTGTCCAGGCCAATGGTGAGAACATTTTACCTTCCACTTTCTGGAAAGAAAAAATAGGCAGCAGGGAAATTATGATGATCAGTTTAGAGAAAAACACCGCTTTACCCAGCTCGCCACCCGTCTTCTTAATCCATCCCATCTTGGCGAGCCGGTTAAAGCGTTCCATTCCAAATTGCCTGGCCTTATGGTCAAGCATCACAAAGATCCCTTCCACCATCACAACAGCTCCGTCTATTATAATACCGAAGTCAATTGCGCCCATAGACAGCAGGTTGGCGCTCATGCCCTTCAGTTTCAAACATATAAATGCAAATAAGAGGGACAGTGGTATGATCATCCCTACGATCACCGTGGTACGCCAGTCTGCCATAAAGAGGAATACGATCACCGTTACAAAAATGATCCCCTCCAGCAGATTGTGCATCACTGTTCTGGTGCAATAGCTCATCAGTGTATCCCTGTCGTAGAACGTAACCATTTTAACATCAGATGGCAATACCTTCTCATTGAGTTCATTCACTTTGGCCTTGATGCGGTTCAGTACCTCATGCGGGTTCTCCCCTTTACGCATCACCACAATCCCTTCCACAATATCATCCTGGTCATTCAGCCCGGCCTGCCCAACCCTTGGTGCGGAAGTTTCCCGTACATTGGCCACATTCTTTACCAGGATAGGCGTACCGTCTATATTCTGTATAATGATATTTTCAATGTCTTTGATATTATCCAGCAACCCGATCCCTCTTACCACATAGGCCTGTCCGTTCTTTTCAATCACATCACCGCCTACATTCACATTACTTTTCGAAGCCGCTTCATAGAGTTCCAGCGGGGTGATACTATACTTTGCCAGTTTGATGGGATCTGCCGTGATCTCATAGATCTTTTCCTGCCCACCAAAGGCCACTACATCCGCTACACCCGGCACCGCCCTCAACTGGCGGTCTATTACCCAATTCTGGTAGGTAAGCAGGCTGCGGGAATCCCGGTGTTCGCTTTTCAGCCAGTACCGGAATACTTCTCCTGTGGGTCCGTAAGGTGGCTGTACTTCCGGCTCCACGCTTTCCGGCAGGGATACATTCCGCAACATATTATTCACCTGTTGCCTTGCAAAGAAATCCTCCACATCATCATCAAAAATGATCTTGATCACAGAGAGGCCGAACATGGTAATGGAACGCACACTCGTTTTCTTCTGCACACCATTCATTGAGATCTCTATAGGTGTGGTAACAAAACGTTCTACTTCTTCCGCGCTCCTGCCATTCCATTCCGTTACAATAACAATCTGCGTATTGGTTACATCCGGAAAAGCTTCAATAGGTGTATTCAGAAAGGAAACCACACCACCAACAGTCAGCACCGCCAGCATGAAGAAGATGAAAAACTTATTCTTGAGCGAAAACCCTACAATATTTCGAATGAATTTGTTCATGCCATTAATCGTTCAATGCGTCATAGATCAATAACTGATTCTTTGAGATCACCTTTTCGCCTGTATTTAATCCCCTGGTGATATAGCTGATATCATTCAGGGACTTGTTCACTTTTACTTCCCGGGTATCTATATTGAACTTATCCCGGAACACCATCACAAAATTCTTCCCTTTATCAAAGATCACTGCGGAAGAAGGAATGGCCAGCATTTCACCGCCCTCCCTGTAACGCAGCAGTACGGTGGCAAACATCTCCGGTTTCAGCAACATGCCTTCATTATCCAGCCGGATACGTACCTGCATGGTTTTTGTTTCAGGATCCAGCACATTGTATACTTTATCTATCTGCCCGTGGAAAACCTTATCAGGATAACTGATAGTGCTTACTTCCGCCGGAATACCTTCTTTCACACGGGAAATGTCTGTTTCAAATACATTGGCCATGATCCACACATCATCCAGTTCGGAAATGGTGAACATATTCAGGTTATTATCCGAACGCATCTCCATACCGTTATTAATATTCTTCTCTATGATATAACCACTGATGGGTGCGGTAACGATAGAAGTAGAACCGTTTCCCTTGCGGTAGATCTGCAGCAGTTCATTCAGCCGGGAGATCTCTGCATCCGCTTTGTTCACTTCTCCCTGTGCATTCACCACATCCTTTTGTGTGGCCAGCTGGCTGGTATAGAGGTCTTGTGCCACTTTAAGCCCTTTCTCCGCCACTCCCCTGTCTGACCGGGCCTGCGCAAGCTGTTTATCATAGTCTGCAATTTCCCCGCTCTGGATCACGGCCAGCACCTGTCCTTTTTTCACATAATCGCCCAGTTGCACTTTAATGTCTTTAACATAACCACTTACTAGGGGGTATAACTTTAATACCTTTCCCATATCAGGAGTCACTTTACCGGAGAGGCGCAATTCACTTTCCACAGGTTTGAAAGCAGCGGTATCGATACGGATGCTGGCAAGCATGGTATCACTTAACACAAATGTGGCGGCCTCCGTATCTTCCGCATGGCTTTGTTTGCAGCTGGTATAACCTGCTGTAACAGCGATGAGAAGAAGTGCGTATAGTTTCATATCCTTCCGGTTATTGCGTAATATTAAAAAGTTCAGTGCCTGTTGCATAGTTCAGTTCTTCATAAGCCAGTACACGGTCTGTCAGGAACTTGTTCGTATGCTTTACATGATCGCTGTAGCTGTTGAAATAATCAATGAACTGCAGCAGGGAGATGTTTCCTTTGCGGAAATTCTGTGCTACTTCCGCTATGAGTTTATCATACTCCGTGTTAAAGCCTTTGATGTCCGGCCAGCCAGTTCCTTTTTCAAGGAACCGGATCTTTTGCAGGGCCGAGCTAACTTCAGCAGATATGGTAAATTGTTGTTGCTGTAATAAAACGTCCTGCGTTTTTACTTCGTAATCTGCGGATCTGATATTGCCCTGGTTACGATTCCACACCGGGAGGTCTATACCTAAGGTCATACCAATAAAATGCGGGGCATAGCTGCCATTGCGGTCGTACGTGGCACCCAGGTGCAGGTCTGGTACTGCCAGGGCTTTTTGCAGCCTGTAGTTCACTTTGGCCATTTGTAATTGATTGGTGGCCATCAGTAGATCAGGCCGGTTAGCCAATGCAGTATCCGTTAATATTTGCTGTGTATAACGCCTCAGGTTATACTGTGATAATACATCTCCGGATACTACCGGCGTCACCGGCTGATCACTGCCTAGTAACTGTTGCAGGTTAAGCGAGGCTGCCAGCTCCTGCTGGCGCAGATCAGTATAATCATTTGCAATGCCTACCTGCAAGGCCTGGAGACGGATCACATCTGCATGCGCCACACTTCCCTTTTCATCCGCCAAACGGTAGGCATCCAGTATCTTTTGCAGATTGGAAAGCTGCTCCTGTAATACCTTTTCAGTTTCCTGTAAAAAATAAAGCTGGTAATAATTACTGCGTAATTGCAAACGCAGCGTGCGCATTAATTCAGTAAAGGCAGCAGCAGAAGTGGCTGCGTTCCATTGTGCCAATTGTACCTGTTTGTTTCGCTTGCCTGCCAGGAGTATCAGTTGGTCTATACTTCCTTCCACCTGTCCGCCGCTGCCTAAATTAAATGGCTGTACTTTATCTGTAGTACCAAAGCCCAGTGTTGTAGAAAAAGAGGGATTGTTCCAGAGCCTTGCCTGTTGTACAAGCGCCTCATTCGCATTCACCTGGTAACGCTGGGCCAGTAGCTGATAGTTGTGTTGAAGGAAGCGGCCTTCCGCTTCCTGTAATGTGAGCGATTGCGCAAATCCTTTCGTTGTGAGCAAGATCAGTACACTTGTTATGATCCGGAGCTGTTTCATTGACACAAAGCTCCACAAGTGGAATTAAAGGGGCCTTTAAGGGAGATTAAAAAGAAATTAAAATCTTATAAATGGGGTAACTGCACGGTGAATACCGTTCCTTTAGCATCTTCAGACAACACAGTGATCTGCCCTTCATGCAGTTGCACGATCTTTTTGCAGATGGACAAACCTAAGCCATGCCCGCGTGTAGCCTGCGCATTACGGCCGCGGAAGAAGGGTTCAAATATCTTATCCTGCTCATCTGCTGCTATACCTATACCATTATCCTTCACACTGATCAGGATGTGCCGGCTGTTGAAATCAATGGTTACCCTGGCAGTATGATCTTCAGAGAACTTGCAGGCATTATCAAAGAGGTTGATGAAAAGCACTTTCAAAAGACTTTCATTTCCGTTACAGGTAACCAGTGTATCCTGTTCCGGTTCTTTCATGAACTGCATCTCCACTTTGCTGTTCTCTTTTCTTTTCAGGCGAACGAGGTCTGCCGTATCAATAAGCAGTTCATCGATGCGCACAGGTGTGAATATAAATTCGTGCCGGTTGAGTTCGGACTGTGCCAGCTGCAACAATCCATTCGTGAGTTCAGAGAGGCCTTCCGCATCTTCGAGCACGGAATTAAGTACGGCCTCGTACTCCTCTCCGCTCCTGCCTTTGGCCAGTGTTACCTGTAACTGGCTGATAATGGCAGCCAGCGGCGTACGCAATTCATGAGAGGCATTGCTAACAAAACTTTTCTGCAGATCAAAGGAGTGACTAAGCCGTTGCAGCATGGTATTAAAGTTGGCGCCCAGCTGCGCTATTTCATCTTTCCCTTTAATGGCCACCCGTGTATCCTGCAGGTTATTGGCATTGATACTGTCTGCCTGTTCCACCAACCGGTCAATAGGCTGCATCATCTTACGCGCAAAGAAATAACCAATACCTACCAGCAACACTACCGCCACTATCAATTCTATGAGGATGATCCGCTGGAGGTTCTGCAGGTTCTGAAAGCCATATTTATCAAAGGAAGAAACCAGTACCAGTACAGACACATTATCTTCCGTATAATAAACACCTACCGTTTCGCCCTCCTTATCTGTACGGATATACTGCCCGTGTTCTTTGATATAGTCCAGCAGGAATTTCTGGGTACGCACGGCGGTATCCTTCATGTTCGTATATAGGAGATCATATCTTTCGTTGTATACCAGGATGGTTTCGCGGTAGAGGTCCTGGAAGGTGGTTTTATCCAGTTTGCGCAGCAGGCCTATCTGTACCTGGTCGTTTTCAATGATCACACTGCCAATGGAACGTGCGCGGTATTCCAGCCTGTCCAGGTATTCCGCACGGCGGGATTGAGCAGAGAAATAATATGCCAGGGTGGCAAAGGCAATCAGCAGGAAGGCTGCGGATAATGTATAATAGAGGGCAATCTTATATTTGATCTTCATACATCAGTCCTCTTCTGATAAATAATATCCCATGCCCGTTTTGGTATGCAGTAATTTCTGCTCATGGTCTTTATCGATCTTTTTACGCAGGAAGTTCATGTATACTTCTATCACATTGGTGCCGGTATCAAAATCAATGTTCCATACCTTTTCCGCAATGGTTACTTTGGAGATCACTTTTCCTTTATGCAGGGCGAGTAATTCCAGTAGCTGGAACTCTTTTGCCGTGAGGGCGATCTTTTTCCCATTGCGGGATACTTCTTTGCGTTCCCGGTCTATTTCAAGATCTGCCACCACCAGTTTATGACGGTTAACGGGTGCCACTTCCGCCCCGGCGCGCTTGAGGAATACGCGTATCCTGGCCAGCAGTTCACGGAAGTCGAATGGTTTCACCAAGTAATCGTCTGCCCCCAGTTCAAAGGCCTGCATTTTATCGTCCATGCCGCCAAGGGCTGTAAGCATGATCACCGGTACTTTGTTGTTGCGGCGGCGGATCACCTCGCAGATCTCATACCCATTATGGTGAGGCAGGTTGAGGTCCAGGATCACCAGGTCGTAATCATGGCTGGCAGCAAGACTTTTCCCCATGCGGCCATCATAGGCCACTTCTACTTCAAAGCCATTTTCTTCCAATCCCATTTTTACGGCATTGGCCACTTTAACCTCATCTTCTACGATCAATATCCTTTGCATAGCAATGCTAATCTACTGCATGTTTGCGATTGGGCAATACATTTTCGCGGGTCCAGGTGATCTTGTACCGGAAGGGATGGCTCCGCACCGGGCATTCCGATAGCTGGCAATACTGGCAGAGGGCCGGTATGCAGGGATCCACATGTATAAAGAATTCCACTTCGTGGCCTTTCAGCTCCCGGTTCACCAGCTGCTCAAACGCTTTGATCTCTTCGTGTGCCTGGCTTAATTCCAGGTAATATGGTAGTGTAACGTGACAGTCTATATGATAATTATTCCCATACTGCTGTACGCGCATATTATGCACATCTATCCAGGTACGGTGCCGGTGCTGGTTCAGGATCTCAATCACTTTATCTATCACCTGCATATCCGTTTCGTCCATCAACCCGGAAATGGATTGCCGCATCAGCTGGTATCCTTTCCGAAGGATCAATACTCCCATCACAACAGATACAGCGGGGTCTATCCAGGTTTGCCCGGTAAAGCGGATAATGACCAGCGCAATGATCAATGCGCCGGAACTGTAAGCATCTGTTAAAATATGTTGTCCATTCCCGGAGAGGGTGATTGAATTTAATTGTTTGCCTGACCTTGCCAGGTATAGCCCCAATAATAAATTAACAACAGCCGTGATACTGATCACCCAGATGCCCTGGTCTATCTGCAGCAGTTCAGGTTTTATAATAAAATACTGTACCGCCTTAAAAAGGATCAGCACACCGGCAATACAGATCATGGCACCTTCAAAGCCGATGGAAAAGAATTCCACTTTCCCATGTCCGTAAGGGTGATTCGCGTCCTTTGGTTTGCCGGTGAGGTAAATACTATAACAGGCAAAACCTCCTGCTACCACATTAATGATAGATTCCAATGCATCAGACAGGATGGCTACGGAATGGGTAAGAAAGTAAGCTGCAAATTTCGCAAGGGTTAGCAGCAGGCTGATACCAAGCGAAAGCAGGATGATCCGTAGTTCTTTTCTTATCAAGTGAGGCAGTTTAGATTATTGCAAAGAAAATCCAAATTGTGTTAAAATGACACTTGCATTCCATTTTTAATCTGGTTAAATTTGTTTAAATTGGGTTCGTAGTTAACGTTAACGTCGGACCAGGAAGCTATCAAAATCTTAAATTTTCTAAGTCGAATTATAAACCAGCGGCAATTTCCATAAAGGATCAACAGCGGGATCCTTGGGATAATTCAGAATCAGCGGCACCTAATTTATAACCCCCAAATCCGTTCACCACAGGATGAACTAAATCAGGTATTATTATTCCGCCTAACACGGGATAATGTAGTATTTCTATTAAGGAACATGCAAATAAACTTTCATCCTATACGATTGTGAATGTAACCCATCTCTATTCGCTTTTATTTCTGAAATCTAAATCACATTATGATGCGATGTCTATTCTCATTCCTATTGCTTCTAGGAATCTCCAATGCTGTTTGGGCCCAGCAAATGTCTATCAGCGGCAGAGTAATTGCTGCAGAAGACAAAAGCCCGCTGCCCGGTGTAACTATCCGGGTACAGGGTTCTCCCACCGGTACCTCTACCAACACAAGTGGTAGTTTTATTATTAACGCTGCCCGCGGGCAGGTACTACAGTTCAGTTATATTGGTTACATCACCAAAAGGGTAACCATTAATGCCGACACGGACATCTTAGTAGAATTGGAAACCGATGCACAAAACCTGAAAGAGTTTGTGACCACAGCGTACGGTATCTCCAAGAATGCCCGCTCCCTGGGTTCTTCCGTACAAAAAGTAGACGGGGAAGATGTAGCTCAAACCCAACGGGAAAACTTCCTGAACGGCCTTGCAGGCCGGGTTGCGGGCGCCACAGTAACAGGCACTTCCGGTGCGCCGGGATCCTCTGCCCAACTGGTGCTGCGTGGTGCTACCTCTATCGGAGGTAATAACTCACCGCTCTATGTTGTGGACGGCGTGCCTTACGATAACCAGTCTGTTAACCAGGAAGCCCTGATCGGCGCTTCCAATCCTTCAGCAACTTCCTTTGCCAACAGGAACTCGGATTATGGTAACCGTGCCATGGACCTCAATCCGGAAGATATTGAAAGCATTACCATACTGAAAGGCCCTGAAGCTGCAGCCCTCTATGGTTCAGATGGTGCCTCCGGAGCTGTGCTCATCACTACCCGCAAAGGAAAAGCCGGAAAGTCTACCGTGAGTTACGATAACAACTTCCGCTTTGATAAAGTATACCGCTTCCCGAAAACACAACGGATCTACAGCCGCGGGTTGAATGGAGTGGCAGATGATAATGCCACCATTAATCCATTCTCATTCGGTTTGATGTCCGCCTATTTCGGCCCTAAATATGCAGATACCACTACCTTTTATGATAACTTCGGAAACTTCTTCAAAACCGGTTTCCAGCAAAGGCACAGCCTGAATTTTGATGGTGGTAATGAGAAATTCACCTTCCGCCTTTCAACCTCCTGGCTGGATCAG
This sequence comes from Chitinophaga niabensis, assembly GCF_039545795.1. NCBI lineage: Bacteria > Pseudomonadati > Bacteroidota > Chitinophagia > Chitinophagales > Chitinophagaceae > Chitinophaga > Chitinophaga niabensis. The sequence goes on from NZ_CP154260.1 coordinate 2,781,487, forward strand.
AAGGGAACAGTACCCAACTCCGCTTTTCAACGGGGCACCATCCGCCTCACAGGTACGGCAAAGATCAGCGAGAAGCTGAGTATGACGGGAACTTTCACATATGTGAACTCCACAACGGATAAAACCTCCAAAGGTGCAGGAAGTTACTTCCTCACCCTGCTCACCTTCCCTGCGGATGAAGATGCACGGATCTACCAGAACCCGGATGGCAGCCGCAAAACACTCCGGGGTGGCAGCTATACTTCTGAATTCGACAATCCTTTCTGGGATGTGAATAAGAATACAGCCCAGGATAAAACGGCCCGTGTGAACGGATCTATTGTGGCTAACCTGGACCTCACTAACTGGCTGACCTTAAATGGTACACTGGGCGTAGAGAACTATACCACTACCGGTTATTTCCTTACCCATCCGCAATCCCGCTACGGCTTTGCAACAAACGGGTTCCTTTCCCAAATGGATGTTGTTGCCAATAATATCAGCGGTATCGTAAGAGCTACCGCCCGTAAAACGTGGGGTAAGTTTGGTAATACGCTCACCGTGGGAACTGCCATGGAAGATAACAATACCAAAACCAACTCTTTTAAGGGAGAACGTTTCTACGAGCAGAATTTCATCTCCATCAATAATACAGATCCCTTATCCCGGGATATAAGATATACGGATAATACAGCACGGAAATTCCGTTTATTCGGTAACTACGAAGTGAGTTATAACGATATCCTTTACCTGTCCCTGGCAGGCAGCAGAGAGGGCCACTCCTACTTCATGAGCCGGGTGGTGGATAAGAACCCCTTCTTTAACTATGGTTCTGCCTCTTTAGCTTTTGTGTTCTCAGACCTTCAACCTTTGAAGGAACTTTCCTGGCTGAGTTATGGTAAGGCCCGCCTTTCATATGCTACCACAGGTAAAGCACCCTTTGCACCCTACGTGATAGATAACTCTATGACACCCCAGATCACTACCGGTGGCGGATTCGCCTACGGGGTGAACGGGAATAATTTTGGCCTGGAGCCGGAACTCACCAAAAACCTGGAAGTTGGTGGTGAATTCAAATTCCTGAAAAACCGTATAGGCGTAGATGTTGCCTACTACATCCTGCGGAGCAGCAAACAGATCCTTCGTGCGAGGTCCAGCTACGGCACCGGCTTTGTATTGAAATTCCTGAACGGCGGTGAAGTGGAGAACAAAGGTCTTGAAATACAACTAACCGGCTCTCCTGTAAGAAGCAAAAACTTCCAATGGGATGTGCTGGCGAACTTCGACCTGAACCGGGGAAAGATCCTGTCCATGCCCGCAGACCTGCCTTCTTACTATGATTCAGATACCTGGGTATTTGGCAACCTTCGTTCTCAATCCTATACCGGTGTAAATACGGGTAACCTTTCCGGTTATACCCTCCGCCGCAATAGTAAAGGCCAGTTGCTGATCAGCCCTACAACAGGGTTGCCGCTTTCAAACGGAGACTTTTCCGTAGTGGGAGACCGTACGCCTGATTTCAAAGTGGGCCTTGTGAATGACATCACTTACAAACAATTTAAACTAAGCTTTAACCTGGACTTCCGCAAAGGCGGTGACGTATTCAACGGTAACGAATATTATCTCTATCTCGCCGGTTTGAGTGAAAGAACGCTGGACAGGGAAAATACACTTGTGATAAGAGGCGTACTGCTGGATGGCCTGGAAGAAACCAGTAAACCAACACCCAATGCGGTAGCCATTACACCGTACTTCCGTTCCGATTACTGGGCAACAACAGTTGCTACCGAATCTGATTTTATTGAATCTGTAGACTGGATGCGTTTACGTGATATCACCCTGCAATATGTATTGCCTGCTTCTTTCCTGAAAAAGCAGCGCTTTGTGAAATCCGCTTCAGTCTATGTAACAGGAACAGATGTATTCATGATCACAAATTATACCGGTGCAGATCCGAATGTGAGCACCAATACTGCTGCCAGCAGAGGTTATGGTGGCGCAGGTATTGATTTTGGCTCTCTCGCCAATCCAAGGGGTATCAATTTTGGACTGAAAGCATCGTTCTAGTTTTAAAACATCAATTATGAAAAGATATATTTTCAATACGTTCATGCTGTTGTTTGCGGTAATGACCGTAATGACAGGATGTAAAAAATGGCTGGACGTAAACTATGATCCGGCTACGCCACAGGATCCTGATCCGGCATCTGTATTCCCTGCACAATTAGCTGGTCTTCCCCGCGGCAATCAATATGATGCGCGGTATGTAGGCCGTTATATACAAAACTGGGGAACTTCTCTTTCCTCCCGCACCGCAGATATTGTATGGGACAATATGGGTTACGCTACAGGCAGCGATGCCAATGGCGATATCTGGCGGCAGTGTTACTTTGGTTTAGGTAAGAACCTGGATTATATTATCGCTACCGGGCATACAAAAGGCCAATGGGATTATATAGGTGCAGCATATGCACTGAAAGCCTACATGTTCCAGATCACTACGGATCACCATGGTGAAATAATTTACACAGAAGCCTTCAAGGAAAACACGGCCATCTTCAAATTCGACAGTCAGGATACAGTATATGCAGGCGTCCGCTCACTTTGTGATTCTGCTCTCAAATACCTGGCACGTACGGATTTCCCCAACCCTGCGACCAACAGGCTGGTGCGTGGAGATTATGTCTACAATGGTGATAATGCAAAATGGACCAAGTTCGTATATGGCGTACTGGCACATAACTATAATCACCTGAGCAGGAAATCCACCCTTTATGATCCTGCCAAAGTGATTGAATATTGCGATAAGTCTATGACCACTATTGCAGACGACTTTTTGGTTCCTTTTGATGGTACAAAAAATGATGATACCAATTTCTTTGGCCCCTACAGGGATAACCTCACTTTTGTGCGCCAGGGAGCCTTCGTTGTAAGGTTGCTGGACGGGTTTGCACTTGCAGGCAGCCGTACTTTTGCCAACAGGGACCCAAGGATCAGGCATATGCTGTCCGCCTCCCAGGATACCACCAATGGGAATGGTGGCTATGTAGGTGTGGAACCTGGTATCGGAGACCCTAATGCTGCCTCTACTGTTCCTGCCAACATGCGCAAACGCGCTGCAGCACCATGGGGAGATAGCATTTATGCAAACCCCAGCGCGGCCGTTTTCACACCCAATTCCGGTAAATATCTCTTCAAGGATAAGGCGGTGATGCCTGTAATGACAGCTGCTGAGATCTACTTCATTAAAGCAGAGGCCGCTTTCCTGAGCAACAAACCGGATGTTGCGCTGGACGCTTATACAAAAGGGATCAATGCACATTTTGATTTCATTAACCGTACGTCAATACCACGCGGCGGCAGTGTTATATACAATGGATCACCCATCACTGCAAAGGAACGGGCCGATTACCTTGCAAGCCCTAACGTAGCTAAAACACAGGCTGCGCTTACTTTAACGGATATAATGCTGCAAAAATACATTGCACTGTTTGGCTGGGGTTTTAATGAAACATGGGTAGACCTGCGCAGGTATGAATACAACAGGATCTTCGATGCTAAAACACTACAACCTGTATACCGCAGCTTTGCTACACCGCAGACGCTGAACGGCCTCAATAACGGCCAGTTGGTACAAAGAGCCCGCCCGCGTTTCAATTCAGAGTATGTATGGAATCTGGATGAACTGAAAAGAATTCAGGCGGATGCATCAAACTATCATACCAAACCCATCTGGTTTGCAATACCCAACTAAAAACTGCAACATATGAAACTATCATATCTTATCATACTAATTGCGGGCGCAAGCATTGCGTTAACAGCCTGCAAAAAGAACACCTTCCATGTAACAGAAAGGGATATCATTACGAATACAGCACTCATCAAGATCGGGTACTTTTCACCCAGTACCAATAACCAGGGGATACAGCTGAAGATCAATGGCACCAGGGTAAGCAATAACTTTGTATATCCAATTGCATTCCCTGGCGGCGGGTTGAACACAGGTGGTTCCAATAACAGCGACTATGTAACAGTAAGGCCTGGTGAAACTACTATCACCTTATCTGTTCCTAAAGTTGGAACAGCAGAGGATTCTGTTCCCGTACTCACTTTTTCGCAGGCATTGGCGGCCAATAAGAAGTACACCTTCTTTACAACGGATTCTGTGCCGAATGTGAGTGGAGTGATTGTTGAAGATGATACGGCGCCTATAGACACCGGTGCGCGCATCAAACTGATCAACCTGATCCCGAATGCACCCTCGGTGGATTTTTATCATCGTGGTAAACTGCTCATGGCAAATGTGGAGTACAAAAAGGTGTCTGCATACGTTACCATTCCTAATGGCAATGATTCCTTCCACATCCGGAGGGCAGGTGCTCCCATTACGGAAACACCTTTGGGTAAACAGCTCATTAATACCTCCAAACAGCGGATCTATACATTCCTTGCCAGAGGATGGGTAGGTGGCAAGGGCATACTGGACCCAAGGATCTCAGCCATCTTTGTTCAATAATAATTTCCAGCGCCGGGCTTTTTGCCCGGCGTTGTTTTTTATATTTGTTACATGAACTTACGTAGTCAGATCCTCTCTGAAGGTTCAAAAGAAAATGCATTGAAGGTTGTTCATTGGATAGGGAATGATCCCGAACGGTTCCGCAGCCTCATGGATATTTTTCTGCATGATGAATACCGTGTGGTGCAACGTGCCTCCTGGGTTATGAGTATAGTGGCAGAAGAACAGCCGGCCTTAGTAAAGCCCCATTTAAAAGCAATGGTAGACAGGATGGGTGATGCGGATATACCTGTTGCGGTTAAACGAAATGTAGTACGTGTGCTGCAGTTTATACCCGTTCCCAAAAAGCTGCAGGGCCCTGTAATGGATTATTGCTTCCGCTTCCTGGAAGACCCGCAGGAAACCGTAGCCGTGAGAGTATTCTCCATGACCGTACTTGCCAACCTGGCGCAGCAATACCCTGAGATTAAGAATGAGATCATCCTGCTGATAGAAGATCAGCTGCGCGAAGGTGCGCTGCCTGCATTTAAAAGCAGGGGGAAGAAAACATTGAAGTTGTTGCAGGCAAAAAGCAAATCAAGCAACGAGTAGCGCCTCCGGCGGGGTTTTAAACACCGATGATAAAATAAAGCTCTCCATGCCTTCCGCAGGGTTTGTTCCTTAGAAAAACACCATCATAAAAAACATGCTTCGCCTCCGGCGGGGTTTGCACTTTAGAAAAACATCTTCGACAAAAATAAAACCCACGCTTCACACCCGGCCGGGTCTAAGCCATAGAAAACATTCTCCCCAAAAAGAAAACCACCTCCGCCTCCGGCGGAGCTCCAACATCTCCAAATAAAAAAAGCCCGAAGCATATGCTCCGGGCCTTCAGGAAATCTATTTCGAATAACACTTAAAACACTTAGTTTTCTCCCTGTTTGTCATCTGCTGCCGGTGGCGGCGTAGGAGGTGCAGGTGGCCTGTTGGCATACTTGATCTCAATCGGCCTTCTTACAGGTGCAGAGATCGGGCGGGAAGTTGGCGCAGCCGGTTGCGGTGGCTCAGGCGCTTCTTCTCTTGGCACGTATGGCTTCGGCTCCTTCTGTGGTTTCGGCTCTCTCGGCTCTTTCGGTTCTTTTGGCGTATTAGGCTTTTTCTTAGCACTCTTAGGCGCAAAAATAGCGATCATGCGTTTACCTTCCATCAATGGCATCCCTTCAAGGGCTCCCACTTCAGCAAGACGTTCAGCAAATTTCAACAGGATCAGCTCACCACGTTCTTTGAACATGATTGCCCGTCCTTTGAACTGTACATATGTTTTAACCTTATTGCCTTCCCGCAGGAATTTCTCGGCATGTTTGGCTTTGAAATCGAAATCGTGATCATCTGTATTCGGCGTAAAGCGAATTTCCTTCACCTCGCTCTTATGAGCATTCGCCTTCATTTCCTTTTCCTTCTTCTTCTTCTCGTAAAGGAATTTGTTATAATCGATGATGCGGCATACAGGAGGGACTGCATTGGGGGATATTTCTACCAGGTCCAGTTGCAGGTCTTCAGCCATGCGTAATGCATCATCCGTTCTATAAAGCCCTGGCTCCACGTTATCGCCAACCAGCCTGACCTCAGGTACACGGATCATTCTGTTTGTACGATGCTCCTGCTGTTGTTCTCTTCTGAAATTAGGGTTTCTGCCCCGGAAGTTTGGTCTTGGTCCTTGTTGCATTAAAATGTTGAATTGTTAGATAATAATGATGATAAACGCGGCATATTGAGTTTTATTCCTATAAAACAAATGATCATTCAAAAGGTTTGCGGTTTGTAACTTCATCCTGTATCAGGCTTACAAATTCTTCTACGGACATTGCGCCGAGATCTCCTTTGGCCTGCCTGCGTACAGCTACTTTGGCGTCTGATTCTTCTTTTTCTCCGAGCACCAGCATGTAAGGAACTTTCGCTACTTCCGCATCACGGATCTTTTTCCCGATCTTCTCGCTTCTATCATCAATTTCAGCGCGAATTTCCGCTTTTTTTAGCAATTCTGCTACTTTTTCTGTATAAGCCTGGTACTTGTCACTGATCGGCAGCAATTTCACCTGGGTGGGTGTAAGCCATAACGGGAATTTACCTGCACAATGTTCTATCAGCACCGCAATGAAGCGCTCCAGCGAACCAAACGGCGCGCGGTGGATCATTACAGGACGGTGGATCCTATTATCAGCGCCTACATATTCCAGTTCAAAACGCTCCGGCAGATTGTAATCCACCTGGATGGTACCCAGCTGCCATTTACGGCCCAGGGCATCTTTCACCATGAAGTCCAGTTTGGGGCCGTAAAATGCCGCCTCACCATATTCCACCACGGTTTTCAGCCCTTTTTCAGCAGCAGATTCTATGATCGCCTGCTCAGCCAGTTCCCAGTTCTCGTCTGATCCGATATATTTCGCACGGTCTTCTTTGTCTCTCAGCGAAATTTGTGCCGTATAATTTTCAAAGCCTAAACTTCCAAAAACATACAACACCAGGTCTATCACTTTGCAGAACTCTTCTTTCACCTGGTCCGGGCGGCAGAACAGGTGGGCATCGTCCTGTGTAAATCCGCGCACACGGGTGAGCCCGTGTAATTCTCCGTGCTGCTCGTAACGGTAAACAGTACCGAACTCCGCAAAACGCACCGGCAGGTCTTTGTAAGACTTGGGAGAAGTTTTATAGATCTCACAGTGATGCGGGCAGTTCATGGGTTTCAGCATGAACTCCTCACCTTCTTCCGGCGTATGAATAGCCTGGAAGCTGTCTTTCCCGTATTTCTCGTAGTGGCCTGAAGTGATGTACAGGTTCTTGTTCCCGATGTGGGGAGTAACAACCGGCAGGTAACCACTTTCTATCTGGGCTTTCTGCAGGAAGTTCTGCAGGCGCTCTCTCAGCATAGCACCTTTAGGCAGCCACAGCGGCAGGCCCAAACCTACTTTCTCAGAGAAGGCAAACAGTTCCAGTTCCTTACCCAGCTTGCGGTGGTCACGTTTCTTTGCTTCTTCGAGCAGGGCCAGGTACTCATCCAGTTCCTTTTGGGAAGGGAAAGTGATCCCGTAGATGCGGGTCAGCATCTTGTTGTTCTCATTCCCCAGCCAGTAAGCCCCGGCAATATTGGTGAGTTTTATCGCCTTGATAAAACCGGTGCTGGGAATGTGAGGGCCACGGCAGAGGTCCGTGAAATTGCCCTGGGTATAAAAAGTGATGGTACCGTCTTCCAGTTTCTGCAAGAGGTCCAGCTTATAAGGGTCGTTCTTTTCAGTAAAGTACTTGATAGCGTCTGCCTTGGAAACATCCTTGCGTACGTATACGCTGTTCAGTTTGGCCAGTTCAGCCATTTTGACTTCCAGCTTCCGCAGCTCTTCATCTGAGATCTGGCGGCCATCGAGATCCACATCGTAAAAGAAACCGCCGTTTTCAAGGGAAGGTCCATAACCGAACTTCACACCCGGGTACAGTGCCTCCAGCGCTTCTGCCATCAAATGCGCAGAAGAATGCCACATAGTAGCCTTACCGTCTGTATCCACCCACGTGAGCAGTTGTAATGTACCGTCTTGTGTAATGGGGCGGGAAGCATCTACCACCTGTCCGTTTACTTTTGCCGCTAAAACTTTGCGGGCTAGGCCTTCGCTGATGGATTTGGCAATGTCCAGTGCTGATACACCCTGTTCATACTGTCGTACTGCGCCATCCGGAAATGTAATGTTGATCATAAATCCTGTTCTCAAATAAAATGCATGCGAAATTACGAAATCCATTAGTAATTACGAATTACGAATTACGCTGATTTGACTGTTATGTGGAAGCACCGGCCTATATTTTCATCAACAGGCGGAAAAGATGACTGCTGCCATCGTCATTATCTGCCACCAGTATAAGTTCCGGAGAATTGCCTGATTCCCGCAAACAAATTGATTCTATCTTCTTTTTAAAGAAAAGTGGCGAAATACCTTCCAGCCGGACCCATTCATCCGGCCAAACCCTGTCTTTCAGGAGTGCCATGGAAGCATTCCGGATCAATCCTACCCTGCTCTCTCCTATCTCACCGTCATCATACACATTAGCCGTATCTTCAGAGGAGGCTGTAAAGAACAACCAATCCCTTTCAGGCCACCAGGCGAGGCCGGAAATACCGGTAAACCCGGTTGTTTCCTCCGGCAATATCAACTCGCTGCAATGCGTGCTGGTGGGACTTTTCCATACATCCACCACCGGGCTGTATATCAGTGTATTATACGGATGATGTTTATGCCCCCTGTTTCCCAGCAGGATGCCGCTTCCAAAAGCTGTAGCCGCTTCTATGTTAAGCTCAGTCAGCCCATGGCTGCGCAATTGTGTATAAAACGGCCCAAGGTTCAGTATTGATGGGGACTCTTGCCCAAAATCCCAGAGCGCGGCATGGTCCCGCTGCGGGGAAAGAGAACCGGAACCCAGCAACAGCAATGCTTTACTCCCTTCCGTTCCCACAATTGCCAGGCTTTCCCAATCCCTTTTTTCCTTTTTGGGTATCCTGTATTGATCCGGCCCCGGAATGGGCGTAACACTAACCAAAGCAAAATCATCATCCAGGGAATAGATGCAACTGGCATCATCCCCTGCGATGTAAAAAAGGCCGTTATGGTATTCAATACCTGAAGCGGAAGGGATATCCGGAAATTCAACGGAGGAATGCAATGAGAGGATCATCCTTCAAACTTAAAATTTTATATCGAAATTGCGGCCCTATGCTTTCATTTGCAGATCATATCATTCAGTTCAATACACACCTGAGCTTTACCGGCAAATTACCGGAGGGTATCCGCATCATGAACCCTTTTAAGGAACAACCGGGCGTGGTAGAAACCATGACGAAGTTCTATAAGAAATTCTACCAGGACCATCACCCGCGGCGCATGATCGTAGGCATCAATCCCGGGCGGCTGGGCGCAGGCCTTACAGGAGTTCCTTTCACAGACTCCCACCGGCTGGCAGACCCTTGCGGCATTATTATCCCGGGTATCAAAACATTTGAACCTTCTTCTGTTTTTGTGTATGATGTGATCGCCGCATATGGCGGCCCGGAAGCATTCTACAGGGATTTCTACATCGGCTCCATGTCTCCCCTGGGCTTTACCGCATTGAAAGCCGGTGGAAAAGAAGTGAACTACAATTACTACGACAGCAAAGCCTTAACCGCAGCAGTATATGATTTCATGGTATCCAATATCCACAAACAACTGGATTTTGGGATGGACCGTTCCGTGGGTTATTGCCTGGGAACGGGTAAAAATGCAGCGTTCCTTACCCAACTGAATGAGAAGGAACGCTTCTTTAAAAAGATTGTGCCGCTGGAGCATCCAAGATTTGTAATGCAATACCGCAACAAACGGAAACAGGAATATATCGATAAATACCTTGCCGCTTTCAGTGACTATTGAAAACGCAGTGTATCCGTTACAGATCCGCAGGTAAGCATGGCATCACCAAAATAAGGGTTCAGGATCTCTGCTTTATCGCTTAACCAGTAAGCGCCTTTATCATTAAACGCCATCGGGCAATATTGCCGGTAAACGGTGCTGCCTTTCAGGCCCGTTGCCTTCACCAGGTCATACATCATTTCAGAAACCATATTGAAAGACTCCCTGCGTGCATCCAGACCGCCTTTTTCTATTAGCAGGCCCTGTAATTCCGCCGCAATATCGCCGGCATTCACTTCCAGCTGGCTTCCCCGGGCTGAATCCACTCCCAGTCTGGCAATCGGAAGGCTATCCAGGTGCTGTTTCAGGGAAACAGCCGCCAGGTCTGCTGCCAGGGTATCTGATTTCACCAAAGCGCCGGAGAGTTGGTAATAGGCCGTCATGGTTAGCTTCAGCGAATCGTAAAATTCATCGGAAAACGGCGCCTGCAGGTCGCCGGAGGTGGTTTGTGCTGTTGTATCTGCCGAAGATCTGGTGCCAGATTGCTGGCAGGCTGCGAACAAGGCTGCTGTAGCTAATATCCAAACATATTGATTCAAACGCATACGATATGATTTGTGACAAATATAGCACCAAAAAATGTACTATCTTTGCGCGTTTAATAGCAATTTAAGTATGCTCATCGCACTGCAGGACATAACATTCGAATTCGGCGCAAGAACCATCATCAAAGATTCTTCCTTGCATATTATTCCGGGAGACCGCATCGGGCTGATCGGCCTGAACGGTACCGGTAAATCCACCCTTCTCCGCATTATCAACGGAGAATACTCCATTTCCAAAGGAAGTGTGAATAAGATCCGCAACCTGAGCCTTGGCTTCTTTAACCAGGACCTCCTGAGTTTTGAAACAGACGACAACATCCTCAATGTGGGCATGACGGCGTTCGCTGAAGCGCTGAAGGTGGAAAAAGAACTGGAAGAACTCACCGAAAAACTGGAACATACCCAGGATGAAGCCACCCTGCATGCGTACAGCGATAAACTGCATGAATTCGATATCCTCGATGGTTATAACATCCGCCATAAAACAGCTACCGTGCTGGAAGGCCTTGGTTTTACCACGGCAGACCTGGAACGCCCTTACAACCAATTCTCCGGAGGATGGCGTATGCGGGTACTGCTGGCCAGGATCATCCTGCAAAAGCCGGATGTATTAATGCTCGATGAACCTACGAACCACCTTGACCTTCCATCCATCGAATGGCTGGAGAAATACCTTTCCAATTACGATGGTGCAGTGATCATCGTGTCCCACGACCGGTATTTCCTGGACAGGATGGTGAACAAAGTAGTGGAGTTATATCAACAGGAACTCCATCACTATGCCGGTAACTACTCCGATTATGAAGAGGAGAAAGTAATGCGCCGCGAATTACAGCAACGCGCTTACGAAAACCAGCAGGATTATATCAAACAACAGGAACGTTTTATAGAACGATTTAAAGCGAAAGCATCCAAAGCTGCACAGGCACAAAGTATTGCCAAACGGCTGGATAAGATCGAAAGGATTGAACAAACGGATAGCGGTCCATCCAAGATCAGGATGAACTTTACCGTAGATAAAATGCCCGGTAAGATCCTCACTACTTTGGAGAATGTGAGCAAATCTTTTGGCAACCTCACCATTTTGAAAAATACCAGTGCAGAGATCAACCGCGGAGATAAAATTGCCCTGATCGGTGCCAACGGTAAAGGTAAATCCACCCTGCTCCGTGTGATTGCAGGAACGGAACCATTTGAAGGGAACCGTGTTCCAGGCCATAACGTAGTTACCAGTTTCTATGCACAGCACCAGCTGGAGGCATTACATATGGATAATGAGATCCTGGAAGAGCTGAAGAGCGTAGGCAGCGGTCGTTCCGAAGTGGAACTGCGTACCCTGCTGGGTTGTTTCCTGTTCCAGGGAGATGATGTTTTCAAAAAGATAAGGATCCTTTCCGGAGGAGAAAAAGCCCGTGTGGCATTGGGTAAAGTGATCATTGGCCAGGCTAACTTCCTGCTGCTGGATGAGCCCACCAACCACCTGGATATGAACTCTGTTGAGATGCTGATCGATGCATTGGGTAAATATGAAGGCAGCCTGGTACTCGTGTCGCACGACCGGTATTTTGTAAGCAAAACTGCTAACAAGATCTGGGAGATCGTAGATGGAGAGATCAAGGAATTCAAAGGCAATTATACAGAGTGGGAAGAATGGAAGAAACGCCAGGCATTGGCAGCAGCACCACCCAAGGCTGAAAAAAAAAGTCCTCCAATAGCCCAGCCAGTGCAGGCACCGCAAAAAACGTCTATTGATAAAGACCTGAAGCGGGAACTGCAAAAACAACAAAAGCAGGCACAGCAACTGGAAGAGCGGATCAGCAAGCTGAAAGAGCAACTGAAGCAACTGGAGACAGATATGGCCAGCCCGGATGTATACGGTGACAAGCAGAAATTCCGCAACACGGAAGATGCGTATAAGAAAGCCAACACAGAACTCACTAAAGCGAATGCAGAATACGAGGAAGTGTTTGAAAAAGTGATGGAGCTGGAAGAGAAAATGAATGGATAAGATTATTTAAAGTATAGATAAAAAAGGCTGCCTTACGAAGGTGGCTTTTTTTATTTTTAGTATTTTGCATTCCTATGAAAAAACTATTCCTATTCCTATTCCTCTTCATTTGCCTTTCAAACACCCTGCATGCACAGGATTTCCCCGATATGCGCAGTTGGTCGTTATACGGTGACTCTATAGAACGCTATATCTTTGCAGACACCGCATTTGTGCGTATCACACCAGATACAAAACAAGCTCCTATAGACACCCTGCTGGCCGGTGACAACATCACTATAGTAAACATCACGCACAATGCCCTCACCATCCGCGGTCTCAAAGGCCCCTGGTTGCAGGTGAGCTATCAGAAAAACGGTGAATCAAAAACCGGCTACATCTGGCAGGGCCTGGTGAGCTGTGCCCCCATGCGCCGTGGAGAGATCAAATTTGTATATGGCATTGAGCGCCGTGCAGATAGCGTGTCCGCCTCCAAAGACACGATACACCGGTACCTGGTAAGACTTAAGGTAATACAGAATGGCAGCATCCTCGCTAAAGCCGCATTTGTAACAGACGATGATGAAAGCGCCAATTTCAGCATGGGTAAAGTCATGAGCGGAATGGGTTTAACCAATGTACAATATATCATTGTACTCACTTTTAGCGGCGAAGCCTGCGCCATCCCTACGTATGACTATTATTTTGCCCTCACCAAAGATAATCAGCTGATCCGCCTGCCTGAAAAAACCAATATCGGCGATGCCGGTGTTTTCTACCATGCAGAATCATTCACTTTCCCTAATGAAAAGAATGGCAAGCCAGACATGGTGATCTGGGATATGATCGAAGAAGAAACCACAGAGAAAGTAGATAAAGACGGCAACGAAATATTGAAGGTAACCGGTAAAAAAACGGTGAATTATGCCTGGGATGCGGTGAATGGTAAGTTTACTGTCGCGAAATAAATCACTTAACGCTTCATATTGAAATGGCCTGACCCCTGTATGCTCTTTAAAAACCTTACAGAAGATAGCGGAAGAATTATATCCGCAAAGGTACGCTGCATCGGCCATCTGCCGCAATGTAATTTGCCCGTGCAGGTTTTCTTTCCCGAACTTTATAACCTTTTGTGTATTTTTTATAAAAACCTCAGGTAGGTTAATTATATTATAGAAATAACTCAGCAGGTTATCTTAAATGGACCCTGCACTTTTATTTTTATAAACATGAAAAAAGATCTGCGAAGCCAAAAATGGTTTGGAAAAAAAGGCAAAGATGGATTTATATACCGGGCCTGGATGAAAAACCAGGGCATCCCCGATTATGAATTCAGGGGCAAACCTGTTATCGGGATCTGTAATACCTGGTCTGAACTCACGCCTTGCAACGCTCATTTCAGGGAACTGGCAGAATCTGTCAAACGGGGTGTGATCGAAGCGGGAGGATTACCACTTGAGTTCCCTGTAATGTCGCTCGGAGAAACACTCATAAAACCCACAGCAATGCTTTACCGGAACCTGGCAAGCATGGATGTGGAAGAATCCATCCGTGCCAATCCGCTGGACGGAGTTGTGTTATTGTGTGGTTGCGATAAAACAACACCATCACTGGTGATGGGTGCCTGCAGCGTGGATCTCCCAACGATTGTGGTTTCCGGCGGAGCCATGCTAACCGGCAAATACAATGGCAAGGATATTGGAACAAGTGATCTATGGCGCTTTTCCGAAGATGTCCGCTCAGGAATTATGAGTGAAGAAGAGTTGAATATAGCAGAATCCGGTATGTGCAGGAGCCGTGGTCATTGCGCAGTTATGGGCACCGCTTCATCAATGGCTTGTATGGTGGAAGCACTGGGCTTATCTCTTCCCGGCAATGCCGCCATCCCGGCGGTTGATGCCAACAGGAAGGTATTGGCGCAGTTATCCGGAAAAAGGATCGTGGAAATGGTCCGGGAAGATCTCAGGTTATCAGCGATCCTTACACGACAGGCATTTGAAAATGCTATAAGGATAAACGCAGCTGTTGGCGGGTCTACCAACTTCGTTATTCATCTACTGGCTATTGCCGGCAGAATAGGCATATCATTAAAACTGGAAGATTTTGACCAGTTCTCCCGTAACATTCCCCTTATTGCCAATCTTCAGCCATCAGGTAAATATTTCATGGAGGACTTCTATTACGCCGGGGGATTGCCTGCAGTAATGAAACAGATCGAAAATCATTTACACGGTGATTGCGTTACTGTAAATGGAAGGAAGATCGCTGAAAATATCAAAAATGCGAAAACATGGAATACTGAAGTTATTGCGCCCGCTGATGCTCCCGTTAATATACACTCCGGAATTGCAGTGCTGAAAGGCAGCCTGTGTGAGAATGGAAGTGTTATTAAACCGTCAGCTGCAAGCCCTCAATTAATGAAACACAAAGGAAAGGCTGTTGTATTTGAAAATATTGAAGATTATAAGGCACGTATCAATGATCCATTGCTTGATGTTAACGAAACCAGCGTGCTGGTGCTCAAAAACGCCGGACCCAAAGGTTATCCCGGAATGCCGGAGGTTGGAAATATGGGCCTCCCCACCAAACTGCTGCTCAAAGGAGTAACAGACATGGTACGGATTTCGGATGGAAGGATGAGTGGAACCGGATTTGGAACGGTTGTGCTGCATGTTTCACCGGAAGCGGCAGAAAACGGAACATTTGCCCTGGTAGAAAATGGAGACCTGATAGAACTTGATGTGGAAAACCGGGTATTAAATCTACTTGTAGACCCAATGGAACTCAACAATCGGAAAAATAAGCGTGTTGCCTTTAAAAGCCCATTCAACCGGGGCTATGTACGCCTGTTCATTGATCATGTTGAACAGGCAGACAAAGGAGCCGATTTTGATTTTCTTAAAGGCGGGTCTGGCAGCGAAGTATCCAGAGACTCTCACTAATATTTTTCAGCATGAACTTTAGTAACAAAACAGCCATCGTAACTGGAGCGGGCCAGGGGATTGGATTTGAGATCTGCCGGCAACTTGCAAAATATGGAGCCACGGTATTGCTGAACGACATTGATGAGGAACTGGCAAACAATGCGGCGGAAAAAATAAGACTTGAAAATGGGAACTGTATTTCAGTAGCAGGAGACAGTGGCGACCCGGGCTTCGTCAATGATCTGGTACAACAAGCTGTTGCCGCTAACGGGCATCTTGATATTGCTATTGCAAATGCCGGTATCACCTTATTCGGGGATTTTCTTTCGTATCCTGCGGAGTCACTTTATAAGGTGCTTCATGTAAACATAGGGGGAACATTCTTTCTTGCCCAGGCAGCCTCCCGGCAGATGAAATTACAGGGCACCGGAGGCGCCTTACTTTTCACTTCTTCCGTAACCGGGCATCAGGCACACAAAGACCTCGCTGCTTATTCGATGAC
Organism: Chitinophaga niabensis; assembly: GCF_039545795.1. Lineage (NCBI taxonomy): Bacteria > Pseudomonadati > Bacteroidota > Chitinophagia > Chitinophagales > Chitinophagaceae > Chitinophaga > Chitinophaga niabensis. Next base: position 2,797,405 of record NZ_CP154260.1, read on the forward strand.
AAAGGCCGCGCTGGAAATGTTAGCCAAAAACCTGGTAGTTGAAGTGTCAGCATATGGTATAACTGTCAATACAGTAGCTCCCGGAGCTACGCTCACCGAGCGAACAGAAAGCGATCCCGGATATGCTTCAACCTGGTCACGCATCACCCCCATGGGCAAACCCGCATCTGTAGGCGATATCGCGAGTGCAGCTTTGTTCCTTGTATCCGACCACGCAAGGCACATCACCGGACAGACCCTGCTGGTAGATGGAGGATGGACAGCCACCAGCCCCTCACCCTATTAAGGAACTTTTATCATCCAGGGCAAAGGCAACTTAAGCATCGCTGCTTTTCCTCAACAATAAATTGTCTGCCAATTGACCCATAGACGGCCAGCGTAGCAACACCGGGCGCCGGAAGAGCTATTAGAAGTATTCACTTGCTCAGATCTGTACTTGAAAAGCGCCTCTAACTTGTCTTGACCTTATTCCATAGAATATCAGTAAATTCATTTTAACATCATTAAGCTTATGATAAGAGTTCTTATCTGCCTTTTGTGCTGTGCGTTATCCCTTCAAAAAACCCATGCTCAGCTTTTACTCACGCAGCAGGATAGCAGTATAGCCATATACGACCTGGCCAGCAATAACGTAGTAGAACTCTTCCCAAAAATAACCGGGCATTTATCCGGTTATCGCATCTCAAACGATTCGATCTTCTGTTACATTACCCACAATGGGGTGATTACAGCTGAACCCTTTGCATTGAGCAGGATCAGCAGCCCCGTTCCAAAGATCCGGGAAGCCGACTACATTCAGCAGATAGAACATGACACCATCGTTCATATTTCAGAAAGGGAAAAGCTTATTGCTACCAGAAATTGCATTGGATTGTGTGTAGACCACAACATACGCTGGACATTGTTCGGCAAGGGCATAGTTAATTGTATTGATTGTAAAGCGTCCTTATCTGAAAACGGCCAGATTAACCTGTCAGGGATAAGTATAGATCCCGGTAAAACCGGTTTTTTATATGTTGCGGCCAAGTGGGGATTTGTTGTTAGTTATAGCAAGATCTATCATGTTGACTTAAAGAACGGTGCTAAAAAATTGCTGGTGAAACGCGCGGGTAACCCCTATTATTCTCCTGATGGGCTATATATTCTTTATAGAAATGCATATAAGGAAGAATATAAGGTCATGCAAAAAACAGGCAGCAAAATGGCGTACAGGTTTAACAAGGCCTATTGGGTGTATGAGAAGATATAAGTGTTAATCCAAAAAAACCACAAAAGTCTTAATATAGATCAACATTTTTTGGTGCCCTATTCCGTACGTTGCTATTTCACCAAAAACAAATACGTTATGGCAACACAAACAGGAGTTATCAAGTATGAAGGCAAGCTGGACGAAACCATCGGTTACAACCGCAAGGGAAAACGCTGCATCCGCCGCCTGCCTAAACATGTACGGAGAAGTATTGCCACGATACTTTCCGGCACCGACTTTGGCACCGCCAGCAAGGCGGGCAAACTGATCCGCCGGGCCTTATTACCCGGCCTGGATATCAGGCTGGATCATACCCTCACCAACCGGCTCAACAAAGAGATGCTGAAGGTACTTTATACAGGCAGCCGGGAACGTGGCCACAGAAGTATCCAAAACAAAGCGCTCGAACTATTGAAGGGATTCCAATTCAATAAAACCACCGGGCTGGACAGGCTCTTACCTTTTCCCATCCCCAAAGTAGTGCAGGATGGCGATAAGTTACGGATCGCTATACCAGCTATGGAAGCCAAAGCCATCCGCCATGCCGGTAATACAACGCACATTGAGATCAAAGCGGTTGCAGCAGGTGTGAACTTTAATGGTGGTGATCAGGAACAGGCGGTATCAGACAAAGTATTGTTTAACATTCACCAACCGGCAGCGGCTACAGAATTAGTACTTCCTTTCAAAGCAGGGCAGGCAGAAACGATCGTGGTCTTACAGGTAAGGGCATTTAGTGAAGACAATGGTATCTTGTATGCATCGGGCAATAAGAAATACTGTGCAGCGGATATCATTGATGTTATTCCATCTTTCACTGAAGAGGAAACAGGAACACCGGCACACGCAGCAGAACCATCCCTTTCCCTGCTGCACACTGATAAAACCTACGCTGCGCCTCAGAAGGAATGATTACAAATGAGGCGGGTGACAAAAATTGATGTGAAGCGTTCCTTCCGCCGGAAAATCAATGTGCATAATGGAAAAACAGCACATTATTTGCAGTAAATTTGTAGAATGGAAACACAATATCCGAACAACCTTCTCTTTCCATTAGCTAAAAAGCAGCTTTTAGCACCCAACACCCCAAACTTAAGCCCTAAACATTAACCCCACATCATCTCCACCACAAGTACACATCATCTCCACATCAAGTCCACCTATCTCCCGGTATTCTCTCGTCAATCCCTTAACTGTCCTGTATTGTTCCTCTATACTACACCCCAGATACACGGCCAGTAACCTTCTTACTGCCCAAAGCATAAGATAACACAGCAACAACAACCCTCTTACTGCCCCGAAGCATATGATAACACGGCAGCAATAACCTTACTATTCCCCCAAAAGCATAAGATATGACAACACAGCAACACCTCCCTTCCCGTTAAAAAATAAATATTGATTTTCAAGGTCTTCTACTCCTCCCCAAAGAAATATCAAAATAAATACGCGCAAGTCAAAACTTGCACATATATTTGCAAGAAATTACTTGCGCATTATGAACCAGACGAGAGACATCTTTCAGGCAATAGCAGACCCAACCCGCAGGCAAATTATAGGAATGCTCGCTGGAAAATCATTGAACGTAAATGCCATAGCCCAGGAATTTGATATGACCCGGCAGGCAGTTTCATTACATGTCCAATTCCTGAACGATTGTGGTCTTATTGTGATCAAACAACAAGGCAGGGAAAGATATTGCGAAGCAAAATTCGAAAGATTGAATGAAGTCAGAGACTGGATAGATCAATACCGGAAATATTGGGACAATAAATTTGACGCATTAGAAGGTTACCTGGATAAAATTCAAAAAAAGAAGAAATAAGAAGATACACAACCTGAAAACTATCTTAAAACACTAGCAGATGCATAAAATAATTTCAGCAACTGGTATTGCTCTTGCCATGCTTTTCTTCACAGGATTCCGGGAAGTAGAAAAAGCTCCCGTAGCAATAGCTGACAAAGCTATTCCTGAAGAAAAAAAAGCGCTTTTGAATAAAATTGTAGGGCGCTGGATAACGCAAACAAACATCCATGCAAGGAATGGTCAGCCGGCCTCAAAAGTAATTGGCAGTGATGTATGGCAATGGTCGCCAGATGGAAATTTCCTCCTGCATATCGCTTATGGCATTCGTGATAAAAATGGTTTCGGTGGAATGGAAATTACTGGTTACAACGCAAAAACAGGTGGCTTTGATAGTTACAACTTTAACCCGGATGGTAGTTTTTCCATGGGTACCCTTACCATTGATAACAATACCTGGATATGGAGCAGCGACAATGTGAGAACAACAGGTGTAATGGATGGAGACGGTAAACTGCTGCCTGTAAAACATGAAATTACAGAAGATGGTAAAACTTATGAAGTGTTCATGGACGGCGTGCTAACTAAAGGTGCAGATCTTTAAAATAAAAACAGAACTATATGAGAAAAGTAATTTCATTTATGCACATATCGCTTGACGGTTTTGTTGCAGGCCCGAACGGAGAACTGGATTGGGTGAAAGTAGACGAAGAAATTTTCAGTCATGTTGGTACGCGGATAAACGAAGGCGACACGGCATTATACGGACGGGTAACTTACCAGATGATGGAAGGTTACTGGCCTACCGCAGGAGACAAACCCAACGCCTCTAAACACGACATCGAACATTCAAAGTGGTATAAAAATGTGCACAAAGTTGTTTTATCAAAAACAATGAAAAATGAAGGTTTGACTAACACCACGATTATCAGTGATAACCTTACGGACAAAATAAATGAAATAAAACAACAACCAGGCAATAATATCCTGATTTTTGGCAGCCCTTCAGCAACACATGCACTTCTTCAGCAGAATTTAGTAGACGGCTTTTGGTTGTTTTTAAATCCAATTATTCTTGGACAGGGAATTCCATTGTTTAAAGGCATTAAAGACAAAATAAAACTAAACCTCTTGCCTGGTACCCGGCAATTTACCTCCGGTGTTACGGCATTGAATTATGCGGTTGACAAGTAATAGTGAAAAAAGGCGGCATTTGCTGCCTTTTTTCATTATCTTAAATACTGTATGAAGGTATTCTCACAGATCATCAACTGGCGCCTGCATCATGTATTCTTCTGGCTGGCCTTCTTTGTGGTATGGATCACACTAAGAATAGATGACTATCCTGATCTGTTACCTACTATCCTGGCCGGCCTCCTAAAAGTACTGTCGCTGGCCGGTGCCGTATACTTCACCAATTATGTGCTGATCCCCCGGCAGCTGTATACCAAACAATACCTTGCGTTCTTTTTAAGCTTTACAGCGTTGGTACTGGTTACCGGTTTCCTGGTGATCAAAATACTCAACCTCATCCTTAAGCCCTACGCCTCCAGTATCACCCACTGGCCCAATGCCACCTTCAACAGCCAGGTCTATGATGTATACATCCCGCTGTTCTTTATGGTGGGCGCAGCCGCAGGTATTAAATTCTATATAGACCAGTTAAGGACTTTACACCGCCTGCAGGGCGCATTAAGAGCAGGTGCCGAACAGGAGCTGCAATATTTAAGAGCTCAGATCAACCCTCATTCGCTCTTCAATTCCCTCAACACTATTTACTTCCTCATTCATAAAGAGAATAAAGAAGCGAGGGAAACACTGATGAAATTTTCTGACCTGCTGCGTTATCAGTTGTATGATTGTAATACAGACAGGATAGCTATAGAGAAGGAGATCCGGTATCTCAGGAACTATGTGTCCATCCAGCAGTTAAGGCATGATGAAAAATATAACATCAGCTTTCATACAGATGAAACCGTAAAAGACTTCAGCATTGCCCCGCTCCTGCTGATCACCTTTGTGGAGAATGCGTTCAAACATGTATCCGCCCATGAGCAAAACCACATCAACATCACCCTCAAAAAAGAGCATCAAAAACTGCAACTAAAAGTATACAACACCAAAGAGAGCAGAACACAGCACGAAGAGCCTGGCGGCATTGGACTGGCCAATGCGAAAAGAAGACTGGAACTGCTGTACCCGGATAAGTATACATTGGATATTTCAGACAACAGCACTACATTTACGGTCACCCTAATCCTTGACGTATCATGAAGATCCGCTGCATCATAGTTGATGATGAACCACTGGCCCGCAAAGGCCTGAAGGAATACATCGCAGACGTGAGTTTCCTCGAACTCGCCGGTGAATATGATTCTCCTGTAAAAGCAGCGGAAATACTGCAACAGGAACAGATAGACCTCATGTTCCTGGATATCCAGATGCCCCGCATGACGGGGATTGAATTCCTCCGTTCACTTCCCCAGCCACCACAGGTGATCTTCACCACTGCCTATCCGGATTATGCCGTAGAAAGTTTTGAACTGAATGTACTGGATTACCTTGTGAAACCCATTTCCTTTGAGCGTTTCATGAAAGCCGTACTGAAAGCAAAAAATCAGCAGAAGAACACCACTTCTTATTTCTTTATCAAGTGCGATAATAAACTGGAAAAGATCGCCTACCAGGATATCCTCTATGCAGAGGCGCTGCAGAATTATGTGGCCATCCACACTTCGTCCCGCAAATTCATCACTTACCTCACTTTTAAAGGTGTGGAAGATTATCTGCCGGCAGACCAGTTCGTGAAAGTACATAAGTCCTTCATCGTAGCGCTGGATAAAATAGATAGTATAGAAGGAAATGAATTACTGGTAGGGCCGCACCATATTCCCATCAGCAGGAACTTAAAGGAAGAAGTGATGGAAAAGATATTGAATAACAGGTACCTGAAAAGATGATCATTCCTTTACCTGCAGCATATCGCTCACCATCTTCAATAACTCCTTATCCAGCTCTGTTGCTTCAACATGGCAATTGATCAGTTCTTTCTGTGCGGCAGCTTCCTGCAGTGGATGCAGGCTCAGGCACCCCGCTACTACCTTCCCTACTTTCCAATCCAGCGCAAGCACTTTGGCCATTACAGGTGCCAGGGTATTGTACCGCTCTGCATCCTGTACCGCCAGCTGAACACGGGAAGCCATCAGGTCGCTTAATTGTTTATGCATTTCTGCATTGTAGGTTTTGATATTGCCCCTTATCGCAGCAGGACTGTGCTGTACTGACCAGCAAAGCCAGCTAATGGAATGGATGCAGGAAGCAAGATGTTTGGTCAATTCAGCAAGGGCATCCGGTTTTGCCCTGAAGTGCCGGATAAATAAAATTCCGATGACTAATACAGGTACGCCTATCAACGCACCTTCTAGTATCTTAAGCCATATTTCCTGGGAGAAGGTCAACATACTGGGATAACATTTGCTATAAAATTTAGCAAAAATCCAGAGACTTTTATCCCTACTTCGTGCTATCTCCACTGCGGTCCCGCTTCCGCTTGTTGAACAACATCAATCCCTTATCTATCCCTTTCCGCATCTCCACTTGTTCTTCCTCCGGTAAGGCCAGTACTGCGGTACATTCTTCACTACAACATCCATTGTATTTCGCTGCACATGTAGCGCACTGGATAAATAAAAGGTGACATCCTTCGTTCGCACAATTGGTGTGATCATCACAGGGTTCTCCGCATTGATGGCACTGGCTGATCACTTCATCACTGATCCTTTCTCCAAGGCGTTCATCAAACACGAAGTTCTTTCCACGGAACTTATTGGGCAAGCCCCACTCCTTTGCTTTGTTGGTATATTCAATAATACCACCTTCCAGGTGGAATACATTTTTAAACCCCTGATGCAACATGTACGCAGACGCCTTTTCACAACGGATCCCGCCGGTACAATACATAATGATGTTCTTCTCCTTCTTGTCCTTCATCATATCCACCGCCATGGGTAATTGTTCCCGGAATGTGGAAGAAGGTACCTCCAATGCATTATCAAAATGCCCTACCTCAAATTCATAATGGTTACGCATATCTATGATCACCGTATCCGGGTCTGCCGTGAGTTCATTGAATTCCCTGGCATTCACATATTTACCCCGGTTATCCATATCAAATGCCGGATCAGTGATACCATCCGCCACGATCTTTTCCCGCACTTTTATCTTTAATACCCAAAAGGATTTCCCATTATCGTCTACCGCGATATTCAGCCGGATGCCTTTCAGGAATGAAATGGAATCCAGGTGCTGGCGAAATTCCTCAAAGTGATGCGCAGGAATACTCACCTGTGCATTAATTCCCTCATTTGCTACGTAAATGCGGCCGAAAACCTGGAGTTTGAAAAGTGCTTCGTAAAGCTGGTTCCGGAAGACCTGTGGGTCTGCAATTTTGGCGTACTGGTAAAAGGAAACCGTAACGCGCTCAAAGGTTTCTGCTGCTAACCGGCTCTTTAGCTCGGTGGCAGACAATCTGTTATGTAATACCATGGTGAAATTTTAAGGACCAAAGCCGGTGGAACAAAATTTCTGTCAAGCCATATGACGGCATGACGCCGCAAAGTTACACAAAAAAATTATCCACAGAAACTACCGTAAATACCCTCCCGGTTAACCCATTGGAAACCATAACAATTTATTAATATTAATTATTTATAAGTTTTAAGCATGCGATCTGCCACCAAAAAATGTGGCACGCTATTGGAATATTACCATAACATTAACACAAATGGACAGTGTGGAATGCAATATTTCCTGACCCCCTTAAATGAATCTATATGAGTATCTACGTTTTCTATTTCTTCGCTGTGATCATCGGTTTGTGGGCTTATAGGTTAGCCGCATATTTCTTTGGTGGAAATCCGAAGACCTCCCGGAACTCCCAGGCAAGGAGTGAAAAGAGAAGAGTAGCACGCTACTAAAGTTATTTTCAACTATATCCTGGCAAGCAATCAAAAAATATAAAAAACGAGGTACCTTACAAGGCCTCGTTTTTTTATGGGCTTCACTTATGAAACAGCTGTTACTATTCTTATTCCTCCCCTCTGCGGTATTTGCACAGGATTATAAAACAAAGGAGAACATCCGTTATTACAGTACTTCTGCGGACAGTTATATGGATCAGCAGTGCGTATTGGATATCTACTATCCCGCCAACACCAAAAACTTCAGTACGGTGGTCTGGTTTCACGGTGGCGGTATTACCGGCGGCAATAAAGAGATCCCCGAAGCTTTAAAAGGAAAAGGACTGGCCATCATAGGGGTCAAATACCGCCTTTCTCCCAAAGTACAGGCGCCCGCCTATATTGAAGATGCGGCAGCAGCCATTGCCTGGGCTTTCAAACACATTGCGGAATATAATGGGGATACCAACCGGATCTTTATCTCCGGGCATTCTGCCGGGGCTTATTTAGGCAGTATGGTCACCCTCAACAAAGAATACCTCGCTAAATATCAAATAGATGCGAATAAAATAGCCGGCCTTATTTCCCTGAGCTCCCAGGCCATCACCCATTTTACCATCCGCAAAGAACAGGGTATCAAAGACATTCAGCCCACCATAGATAAATATGCACCACTTTATCATGTAAGAGCAGATGCCCCTCCTGTACTCCTCATTACGGGCGACCGGGAAATGGAAATGTTAGGCAGGTATGAAGAAAACGCCTACTGGGCACGCATGATGAAGCTGGCAGGGCATAAAAGAACAACACTCTACGAATTACAAGGGTTTGGTCACAATATGACGGCACCGGCTTTCCCCCTGCTGTTGAAGTTTATAGCAGAGACTAAATAAATTGAGGAAAAAACGCTAAGAAAATCATGTAATACTGCTTTATCTCTATAGATATCTTAAAACAACCAAGCAATTACATGAAACTCAGCTTCTCTCTCCTCGCATTATTAGCTCCTGCGGTGACTTTTGCACAAAAACCTAATTTCAGTATCTCCGGCAAACTCGGTAAGCTGGATAAACCTGCCAAAGTTTATATTGATTATGCAGATGCCACCGGGCACGGCAAGGAAGACTCTGCCGCTGTAGTGAATGGGGTATTTACCCTCACAGGAAATGTTACCGGTTATACTACCGCCCGTATGTCCCTGGACCATGAAGGGAAAGGCAAACCCTTTTCCATTTATTCCCCCGGCGCTGATGTGATCTACTTCTATTTCGGGCCGGAACAGATCAAGGTAAGCTCCAAAGATTCTTTAAGCATTGCCACCTTTACCGGTTCTAAAATATACAATGAGCATGCTGCCTATAACAAAACCATCGGCGGCTCCATCATGGAACTCACGGCTATTTACCAAAAGGAGTATGCAGAGGCTTCAGCGGAAGACAAAAAAGATCCGGAATTCATGCAGGCACTCAATGCTAAACAAACGGAATTAAGGAAACAAAGAGGCGCAAAAATGATAGCATTTGCCAAAGCGAATCCTAACTCCTTCTTTTCCCTTGTAGGTTTATCCGAATCAGCCGGTATGTACACTGATATGGCAACCGCACAAACAATCCTCAGCAGCCTGAACAAAGACCTGCAGAAAATGGATATGGGAAAGGAACTGCAACAGCGTATTACTGCTGAAGGCCTTACTGCTGTGGGCAAACCAGCCCCTGCTTTTACCCAGAACGATGTAAACGATAAACCACTTTCGCTCGCCGATCTCAAAGGCAAGGTGGTATTGCTGGACTTTTGGGCAAGCTGGTGCAGCCCCTGCCGCGCAGAGAACCCCAACATGCTGAAACAGTATAAGATCTATAAAGACAAAGGCTTCGAAATCCTCTCCGTATCACTGGATTCCAAAAAGGAACCATGGGTAGAGGCTATCGCACAGGACGGCCTTCCCTGGCTGCATGTATCTGACCTGAAAGGCTGGAACAACGCCGTTGGACGCCTGTATGGTGTGAGAGGTGTACCTGCCTGTTACCTGATAGACAGAGATGGAAAGATCATTGCAGACAATGTACGTGGTGAAAAACTGAACACGAAGCTGGCAGAGATCTTTAAGAACTAATTATCCCTCTATTTATTTTTAAAACAAAGCCCTCCGGGGCTTTTAATTTTTCCTTCTGTATGAAAAGATCCAGGCTGCTGGCTATTTGCCTGACCATTATATCTGCCAACACTTACGGCCAAAAACAATTAGAAGCCACCATACATAAAGCTATCGCAAAAGCCTGGCCTGCGAGTGTGCGCATGTGGGGTTATGATACTGCCTCCAAACAGCAAATGAGCGCCCAGTTCAGCGCGGTGGTAGTAAGCCCCGATGGAGACATCCTTACTGCAGCACACACTTCCACACCTGGTAAAACATACAGGGTCATGTTCCCCGATGGTAAAGAAGCCATTGCCCTGGCACTTGGTAAAATAGAAATGGCGGACGATCCAACCATACCCGATGTATCTATGATGAAGATCATTACACCCGGTACCTGGCCATATGCAGAGATGGGATACTCTTCCTCTTTAAAGCTTAACCAACCCTGCATCAGCATAGCGTATCCTGAATCCTTAAGCCAACCACTGCCGGGTGTACGTTTTGGGATCATCACCAGTCTCGGTAATGAGCGCGGCTTTTTACAATCCACCTGTGCAATGGAGCCCGGCGACTCCGGCGGGCCGCTCTTTGATGAACAAGGGCGTGTAATTGGCATACACAGCGCTATCAGTGTGGAAGAATCATTGAATTACGAAATACCTGTGGACCTTTTCCGTAAGTACAGAACGGCACTGGCCATTGCTAAAAAATACAATGCCTTCCCTGCAAATGAAGATCCCATCAGCAAGGATCCGCTTGCAGCACAACCATCCCAATATGATGCAGTTTTCAGCACGGCAAAAAATGCCTGCCTGCTTATAACCAGTAAGGGAGATAGTATTTATGGTACAGCATTCCCCAACGCTTACGTTGTAAGCAAAAGTTCTATGGTGGGCAATGAACCACAGATACATATCGGCGGTAAAGTCTTTAAAGCATCCATTATTCGCCGCGACAGGGAAAATGACCTGGTACTGTTAAAAATGCAAGAACCTGTTAAAGGCGGCATTACACTCGCAAAAACAAAACCGGATAGTATCTCTTTTAAACAGCTGGGCCAATTCCTCGTGAGTCCACGCTTAGATACAACCAATGCTGTGAGCGTAGTTGGAACTTTACCCTTCAGCCTGCCAAAGATCAATAGCACCGGTTTTCTGGGTGCTTCCATCGCACAAAAAAGCGGGCCGCTGTTACTCACCTTCGTACGTAAAAACTCCCCTGCCGCCGCCAATGAACTTAAAGTAGGTGATGAGGTGATCAGCATCAATAGCGTTACGCTCAATAAAGCTGAAAACTTTACGGCAGCAATGCAACAATTCTGGCCTGGCGATACCATTAGCATCAGCCTGAAAAGAGAAGGAAATATTTATACCAGGCAGATTGTGCTGAGCGAAAAACCAAAGATACCAGCCACCCATCCGGCCGAGATGTTTGCCGGCGGTAAAAGCACACGCAGGGATGGATTTGAAAGGATCTTTGCACACGATGCCATCATAACACCTAAGCAATGCGGTGGCCCCGTGTTTGATGCAGCAGGTAATTTTATGGGGATCAACATAGCAAGGTACAGCCGCACCAGCACAGTGGTGATCCCTTCAGAAGTAGTATGGAAATTTATGCAGGAGCTGGCCTTTTAGGTCAGCTCTTTATTTTTCCGGTAAATATCCAGCGTACGGATGCCCAAAAGGGCGCTTCAGCTAAAAAACGCTGTGGTATCTGTTCTTCATTATGCCATACTATAAAACCTCTTGACCTCCCGCTTAAAGAATTGACCATTTTCTCGTAAACAACATTAACATCACCTTCTTTAATTTCTTCGAAACCATCATCGTACTCGCGCTCAAAGCTTAAGCACCATATTCGTTGGTCACCTAATAATATATTAAGCAGTTCTAAAAACCGGTCACTTAATTCTTGTTTTCTAACTTCCCCCTCTTCAATATTTTGAAGGCTCCAGATCTCATTGTGCAATTCATATATGCCTTTTTTTATTGAAAGGCATTGCCACCTCCTGATTTTTCGCATGTGGTTTGGCAATGCCCATAGCGTATTACAGTGGGGATCAACATCTCTTTTAACCACTTTAAAGCCATGAAAATAAACTTCTTCCGGTCCCTGTGGATAGGCAACGCCATCCCATTCGTAAACCGGCACCTTAAATTCAAGCCCTGGTGTCTTTGCGTCAAAAGGTATTATAATATCGAATGCCAGATCCATAAATTACTTTTATTCAAACTGGAACGCCTTCCCCAATATCCCTCCAAACCCTACTCTCACCCCTACACGCGTAGGTAACTGGCTTTGATAACCTGCCACCACATCTACCCGTAACACTTTGAAGATGTTCTCCAATCCGGCAAATACTTCCACATAATTATTGTTCCTGTTCACATAGAAGGCATTAGACCCCGCTACCAGGTTCCATTTCAGCCGGTTGAACAATGGTATTTTATTCGTTATTAAACCATTGAAATGATGCTCCACGTTAGCCGTTGCATACAGGTTTGCAGATGTACTGTACTGATAATAAGGCGCCAGCTGAAAGCTGTTTACATATTTGGTGTTGTAAAAGGTCTGGTTGCCATTAAAGTGTTGCAGATCAGGTATGCTTACTTTCTTGTTATTCAGGAATCCGCCTGTGGTGAATTTATAAGACAATGCACCGAAGAGTTTGAAATTCATATCGTCATGCACAGAGAGTTTCCATTTGTCGAAATCTCCGTCCATGAAGCCTTTGGTGTACATCAGCGTAAAGGTAGGATACTTGGAGCCAATTGGCACTTTATACTTCGGATACTCAATGAACTTCTGCCCGGGCTGATAACTCAGTGCACCCGTTAGCGTTAGTACCTGTTCTTTTTCAAAAGGCAGGTGCGCCAGTTCTTGCGGATGATTATGTGTGAAGGCCCTGCTGGCATTCTTAAAGAGCACATAATCCGTGGAGTTCTCCAGCGGTATACGGTCCTCATAAGTAACATTCACATTCAGCTTCATCGCATTCTGGAAGTTACGGTTGAAGTTCAATGAACCAAACCAGTTCTCATATAACTTCATGTAATTCTGTTTCCCCAGCAGGGTATACAGGGAGTTCGCAATCGGCCCGATGGGGTTTTCCTTATTGAACTGGGAAATGCGCTTCCCTCCTGCTATGGTCCATACGTTCCGCGATCCGAAATCATCCCGTCCGCCGCCTGAGAAGGTCAGTCCTGTAGAAGCATTCAGGTGTGTATTACTAAAGCCATATCGTATGTAGTTATGCCATTGCAGGTAACGTTTATTGGGCAGACTGAAGTTTACAGATGGCGTAATAGCTAAAGAAACCCCTTCCACCGTATTATAACTCAGCCCTTTGAGCAGGGATTGATTATGGAAGGAATGAGAAGCAATACTGCTGTCTCTTTTAAAATACCAGGTATGCCCGAAACCATTCAGCAGCACATCATCCAGTTTTACGGGCTGCGGTTTTTTACGCAAAGAATCCAGGTGATAACGGGAGCGGGAGGAATCCCTTCTTACACGTGCTACGCTGTCTTTTACGCGGAAGTCCTTTTGCTCATCTGCTTCCAGGGGAACAGGGCGGATGCTATCCCAGTATTTCAAATCACGTTCCGCTGCATCCTTTTCGTACTTCATCACCACCTTGTTAAAGAAACCTTTCGGGAAAACAGGTTTAAGATCGTAGTTCGAGTATACGTTCACGTTATTAGCTGTTACATCAAAGCCTAACATCTTCATGGCCACATATACCACCTGGTCTTTCGTGCGCCATACTTCGTTGTTCACCGGCACATGTGTTTGCCTGATGATCAGTGTGTCCAGCAGTTCCAGTTGATATTCCCTGGTAAGCATCAGGTCTGTGCTGTGAATGCGCCAGTCGTCTTCCGTGATATAGATGTAACCGGAAAACACCGGTTCGTATTTACGGCGTGGTATCACTTTGATCTTGTTCACGAGTTTGCCATCATCCATAAAAGTACCTTCCAGCCTGTATTTATAATTCAGCATGGCGGTTTCCGCGATGGGTGAAATAAAACCACGCGGTCCCAGTTGCGAAGTAATGGCTTCCACATTGTTGTCGTAGAAACTGATGGTGGTAGGAAAACTAAATCCTAATCCGCCGCCGCTCTGGCGGGAGGAAAGTACATCCAGTTTCATATCCGGCTGCCGGTAATTTAAACGGGTGTAGGATTCAGACAAACCAACGATCCCTTTGCGGGTGGAGTCCAGCCCCAGGTCTTCCGCATCCACCTTCTGGCCTAATACCTTTTTGGGGGCATTGCGGAGTTTGGCCAGCATCTTTATATAAGCATCGCAGGTGTATGCTTTCACCTGGTTCTGATAGAATGATCTCTTTTTGATGGCCTGCCGGATGATGGCATAGGCAGGGTCTTCTCCGCCGGACTTCACCACTACCTCGCGGATCTGCATACTTACAGGCTCCAGGGCAAATGATAGTTGCTGGGCAGCAGCAGTGACCTGTATGGCCTTTTCCTGCTTTTTATAGCCCATATACTGGCAGAGGATGGTGTACTGGCCGGCTGGCAGATCTAACTGGTAGCTGCCATTAGCATTGGCGGTAGTGCCATTGGTGGTGCCTTTGATCATTACAGTGGCAAAGGGCAACACCTCACCTTTTTGATTGGTAACAGTGCCGTGTATTATACCGGCATGGGTTTCAATGGCAAACAGAACAAACAGGGCAGGGAGTAGAAGTTTCGTCATATACCAAAAATAACCGTTATGGCTATTGGGTATATATGTCCTTACGGGCTTTATAGCAATTTTAACTTTTTACTTTGCGCACCGGCCGGAACAGGCTACCGGATAAAGCGCTCACAGCGCCTACTATGCCGCCCAGCAGGGCTGTTATAATGATCATGATGGCCGGGGAGCCGGGTTGTTTGAGGATCAGGTCTCCCATTCTGCCTGCCAGGATATGATCATTGCGGTAATCGATGATCAGGGCCATGATACCCCATAAGAGGAATACGCCCAGGAATCCGCTTCCGAACGCCTTCGCCGGCGTTTGCGGAAACGCAAGGGCAACCACAAACGCCGCGATGGCAATGCACCACCAATCCAGAAATATTCCCAGCACATATGCTAATAAGGCTGTTAAAAAAAGGCAAAGGAGAAAGCGCATATCTATTCTTATTTACTTGCTTCAAGTGCTTGTTCAATATCCTGCAGGATGTCTCCCAAATGTTCCAGGCCAACAGAAATACGGATAAGGCCCGGAGTGATCCCTACTTTCAACCGCTCTGCCTCGCTCAGCTTGGCATGGGTGGTAGATGCAGGATGTGAGGCAATACTGCGGCTGTCTCCCAGGTTAGCGGTGAGGCTCAGCAACTCTAGTTTATCCAGGAAACGGCCGCCCCTTTCCAATCCGCCTTTGATCTCAAAACAAACAATACCGCCGCCGGCAGACATCTGTTTCTTTGCAATGGCATATTGAGGGTGGCTGGGCAGGAAAGGATATTTCACCCATTCCAGGTGCGGGTTCTTCTCCAGTGCAGTGGCTAAAGCTAAAGCGCTTTCTGCATGGCGGGCCATCCTTACATGCAGGGTTTCCAGGCTGCGGCTCAGTACCCATGCGTTGAAGGGAGACATGGCCGGCCCCGTGCTGCGGCAGAAAGCATATACTTCATCCACCAGCTCTTTGCGGCCTACCACTACGCCACCCAGTACACGGCCCTGGCCGTCTATCCATTTGGTGGCGGAATGTGTAACCAGGTCTACGCCCAAAGCGATGGGCTTCTGTAATACCGGTGTGGCAAAACAGTTATCCACGTTAAGGATCACTTTATGCTTCTTCGCTATTTTGGCCAGTGCCTCCAGGTCTATCACATCTAAACCGGGATTGGAAGGCGTTTCCACGAAGATCATTTTGGTATTGGGTTTGATCAGCGCTTCAACGGTTTCCGGTTGGGTGATATCAAAGTAAGAATGTTCAATGCCCCATTTAGGGAGAAACTTCGTGATCACCGTATGGGTAGAGCCAAAAATAGAACTGGAAGACAGGAGATGATCACCTGTTTTCAGGAAAGCCATGAAGCTGCCGAATACGGCGCTCATGCCGGATGCGGTGGCAAAACCGGCTTCGGCTCCTTCCAGTGCACACATCCTGTCAATGAACTCCTCTACGGAAGGGTTGGAAAAACGGGTATAGATATAAGCATCATTTTCGTCAGCAAAAGCTGCGCGCATGTGCTCTGCATTATCGTAGGTGAAACTGGAAGTAAGGTACATCGGCCCGCTGTGTTCCTTATGTGATGTACGTTCAGATTGGATCCTGATGGCCTGCGTTTCCGGATGATATGTTGGTTTGTTCTTCTTGCTCATTAGTACTTTTCAATAATTTGAATAATATCAGCCTTCGTTGAGCTTCACTTCCCAGGTCATTTGTGTTTTGCCCTGGCGGAGTGTTTCGGCAACGGAGCAATATTTGGTCATAGACAGTTCCACGGCGCGCGCCGCTTTGTCTGCGTCAATATTGCCACTGAGGTGGAACACGATGTGCGCTTTTTCCCACAGGGAGGGTTCCTTTCCTTTCTCACGATCTGCTTCGATCTCAATATGGAAGTCCGTGATCTCCTGGCGCTGCTTTTTCAGGATCATCACCACGTCTATAGCGGAACAGCCTCCCAATCCCATGATCAGCATCTGCATGGGGCGTATGCCGTTGTTCTTACCGCCATTTTCAATGGAGGAATCCATCAATACCTTGTGGCCCTGCTCGTCCACAGCTTCCATGTTAAACCCGTCGTCAATACGTTTTAAAGCGATCTTCATGTGTTACTGATATTTTTCTAATCGACCCCAAAGATAACGCTTATACATTAAAAATTTCGGTATGACGAATCGTATTCATAATTACAAATTGACAATTCGTAATTGAATTTGTAGGTTTGCGCAAATTTCGAATGTAGTTGTCATTGCAAATCTTTCATTATCACCAGCCTTTTCACCTGGAATCCGGCGAGGTACTCCCCTCCTTGCAGATCGCTTATCACACTTATGGCACGCTCAATGAACAGGGCGATAATGTGGTATGGGTATGCCATGCACTGACCGCCAATTCCGATGTGGCTGACTGGTGGAAGGGCCTGATCGGGGAAGGCCGTGTGATAGATCCGCAAAAACATTTCATCGTTTGCGCCAATATACTGGGCTCCTGTTACGGCACCTCCGGCCCGCTGACGGTTAATCAAAACACCGGGCAGCCTTATTACCGGACTTTCCCTACCGTTACCATCCGCGATATCGTTCAGGCACATATCCTCCTGCGCCAACACCTCAACATCGCCCGCATTCATCTGCTCGTAGGCGGCTCTATGGGAGGTTACCAGGTACTGGAATGGGCATTGATGGAATCAGAGCGCATCAACAGGCTCTTTTTATTGTGCACCGGCGCCGCTGAAAGCGCCTGGGGCATTGCCGTTCATACTTCGCAAAGGCTCGCCATTGAAGCAGATGATACCTGGGAGCAACCGGCAAGAGAAGCCGGGGCACGTGGCCTCAAAGCCGCCAGGGCCATTGGCATGCTCACCTACCGCAACTACCAGACCTTCATGCGCGCCCAAACGGACCCGGATAAAGAGAAAACAGACAACTTCAAAGCCTCTTCCTATATTAATTACCAGGGAGATAAACTGGTAAAACGCTTCAACGCCCAAAGCTACTGGCTCCTCACCAAAGCAATGGACAGCCACAATATTGCCCGTGGCCGCCACCAGGATATTGAAACCTCCCTCAGCCAGATAGAACAGAAAACCCTGCTCATCGGCATCACCAGCGACATTCTTTGCCCGCCGGAAGAACAACAGTTGCTGGCAGAGAACATGCACAACACCAGCTACCATGAGATCGACTCTCCCTACGGCCATGATGGGTTTCTTATCGAATTCGAAAAAATAGGCCTCATCCTGGCTGCATTCCTCGAGAATAAATAATATTATCTGATTTTTTGTGCTTCTTAATTAACTATTAATCAACTCAGTAATAGAAAACTTTTCATTTATCCAAAAAACCCTTAACTTCTCTGTAGAAAATCCAATGACGATTTAGCCCAGTGTCTTATCCCTTTAATTTTCATTATATTTAATTATACAGTTATTTAAGGTCACGTAGAAAAACTAAATTATTAAGGTCAGCCAATCCTCTCATTAAATTCGACGCTTATGAATTGCTATCTACCCAGGCAAGCATGGTTCATTGTTATGTTTATATTTTTGTGCCAGACAGCCTTCTCCCAAAACTCCCGTACTATTTCCGGAACTGTTGTTGACGCCACCACCGGCAAAGGATTGCAGGGCGTTTCTGTGTCCGTGAAAGGTGCCACTGCCGGAGCTATTACAGATGCCGGCGGTGCATTCAAATTCACCACAGGGCACTCCCTCCCGCTTACCCTGCAATTCTCTTATGTTGGGTACAAACCTGAAGAAGCCACTGTTACAGATGCTTCCGTGAATGTGAACGTTCAGCTCTCTTCCACGGAGATCCTGGGAAAAGAGGTGGTAGTATCTGCCAGCAGGGTGGCGGAAAGTATCCTGCAGTCGCCCGTTTCCATTGAAAAGCTGGACATCAGGGCCATCAAAGCCAGCCCCGCTCCTTCTTTCTACGATGCGCTGGCAAACATGAAAGGCGTGGAAATGAGTACGCAAAGTCTCACCTTCAAATCCGTTAACACCCGTGGTTTCAACAGCAACGGTAATACCCGCATGTTGCAGCTGATAGACGGTATGGATAACCAGGCCCCCGGTCTTAACTTCTCCGTGGGTAATATTGTAGGGATCACAGAACTGGATATGGATAATGTGGAAGTATTGCCCGGTGCAGCTTCTGCCTTATACGGCCCCAATGCCCTGAACGGTATTGTACTCTTGAACAGCAAAAGCCCCTTCCAGTACCAGGGCCTCAGCGCCAATATCAAAACCGGCCTGCTGAATGAATCCGGCAGAAGTAAGAGCGGTACCGGTTATTATGATATATCTGTTCGTTATGCCAAAGCATTCAATGATAAATTTGCCTTTAAGATCAACCTCGGTTACGTAAAGGCAGACGACTGGCAGGCTTATGATAACCGCGACCAGAGCCTGCTGAACGGCAGTAAACTCACCAACACCGGTCATGCTGCTAACCCCGGTTACAATGGCGTAAACACTTATGGGGATGAAACGAATGTGAACATGAAAGGCTCTTTGCGCTCTACTGCCATGACCACCGGAAATCCACTCGGAAATGGTATTGCCGGGCTTTCTGCTGCTACCGGCGGGGCCATTACACGGGATATGATCTACAACGCTATCATGCCGGATTCCAACAACGCTTATGTATCCCGCACCGGTTATGATGAACGTAACCTTGCAGATTATGATACCAAAAACCTGAAAGTGAACGTAGCCCTCCATTATAAGTTCAACAGCAACCTGGAGTTATTGGGCCAGGGAAGTTATGGTACCGGTACCACCGTTTATACCGGTGCAGACCGTTACTCTATCAAGAACTTCAAGATGGGGCAATATAAGATAGAACTGCGTGCAGATAACTTCTATGTACGCGCCTATACCACACAGGAACGTTCCGGCGATTCATACGCTATCGGTACACTGGGTGCAGGGATCAATGAAGCGTGGAAACCAAGCACTACCTGGTTCCAGCAATACTTCGGCACGTACGCAGGCGGTTCCCTCACAGCCTTCAGCACTGCCTTCCAGCAGGCACTGGGAAGCGGAGCAACACCTGCCGCGGCCTTCGCTACAGCCACAGCTGCTGCTCAGGGCGGATCTGCCAATTTCCACAATGCCGCAAGGACCACTGCAGACAATGGCCGTTTATTACCCGGCACCCCCGAGTTTGATGCAGCCGCACAGAAGGTGAAAGACAAACCTATTCCAGGTGATGCCAGTGGCGTAGGTGCGAAGTTCAATGATAAAACCAATCTCTACCAGGGAGAGTTCATGTACAATTTCAAAAACCAGATCTCTTTTATGGAACTGATGGTAGGTGGAAACATCAGGCAATATGACCTCAACTCAGATGGTACCATCTTTGCAAAAGATGATAATGGAAAAGAATTCAACATCCTGGAATACGGCGGTTACCTGCAGATCGGTAAAAGACTGTTGAATGAGCAACTGAAACTCACCGGTGCATTGCGGTATGATAAGAACGAAAACTTTGAAGGCCAGTTCAGCCCCCGCCTCTCTGCAGTATTCACTTTCCTGCAAACGCATAACATCCGTGCATCCTATCAAACAGGTTTCCGCATCCCGCACTGCCAAGACCAATACATCGATCTGCTGACGCCGCAAGCCAGGCTGATCGGTGGTTTACCATTCCTGCGTGAAAGATATGGCCTCAACACCGGCCCTGTGTACACACTGGAATCCGTACAGGCAGGCGCTCCGCAGCAATACACTTTCAAAGAATTCAAACCGGAGAAGATCGTTGCATTCGAGGTAGGGTATAAAGCACTCATCGCTAACAAACTGGTGATAGACGCTTATGTATATACCAATACCTTCAAGAACTTCAATGGTATCCAGATATTGGTACAACCTACCAGTCCTACCGCACGGAATATCTACTCTATCCCTGTGAATTATGAGAAAGATATTAAGTCGTGGGGATGGGCACTGGGCCTGGATTACAACCTGCCACAACAATTTGTTGTAGGTGGTAACGTTTCTTATAATGAGCTCAGCAATGAAAAAGACCTGGGTAATTTCCAGGCTATGTACAACACACCAAAGGTGCGCTACAACATTTATGTCGGTAACCGCAACATTGCCCGCTCCTTCTTCAGCTTCAATGTTACCTGGAGATGGCAGGATAAATTCATCTGGTCTTCTTCCTTTGTAGGCCCTGCCGTAAGAGCCGCGAACCTTGGAGAGATCCCTGCTTTTGGTACACTGGATGCACAGGTGAGCAAACTGTTCCCAAAACCTAAAGTGACTGTTAAAATAGGCGCTGCCAACCTTACGCAGAACGTTTATATCCAGTCATGGGGCAACCCATCCGTGGGCGCGCAATACTACGCTTCCATCGGATACAACCTCTAGTTTTACTTGCTTATTGCCATAATAGCGAAGGCCCCCCGGATTTCCGGGAGGCCTTCTATTTTGTTGTAACCCTCATGATTAGCTCATGGGTATCTTTAGTCTATACGTTGAAACGGAAGTGCATTACATCACCATCATTTACAACGTACTCTTTACCTTCTATGCGTAAACGGCCATTATCGCGGGCAGCAGCTTCAGAGCCATACTTCACGTAATCCTCATAAGAGATCACCTCCGCTTTAATGAATCCTTTTTCAAAATCCGTGTGGATCACACTCGCAGCCTGCGGCGCTTTCCAGCCGGTATGAATGGTCCATGCACGTACTTCCTGCACGCCGGCAGTGAAGTAAGTGATCAGGTCCAGCAGTTTGTAGGCAGAACGGATCAGGCGGTTCAGGCCCGGTTCGGTAAGACCATATTCTGCAAAGAACAATTCTTTATCAGCAGGATCTTCCAGTTCGGTGATCTGCGCTTCAATGGAATTATTCATAATGATCACCTGTGCATTCTCTGCTTTCACTGCTTCTTCCAGTGCTTTGGAGAATTTGTTGCCGGTATGAAGGGATGCTTCATCCACATTGGCCACATATAATACCGGTTTTTCCGTGAGCAGGAACAGGTCGGCAATCGCTACACGCTCTTCTTTGGACAAGCCCAGCTCGCGGATATTCCTTCCTTTCTCCAGGTGCTCCTGGCAGCGTTTCAGTATTTCAAATTCTACTTTTGCTTTAGGATCGCCACCGGTGCGCGCCATCTTTTCCGTACGGGCCACCTTCTTCTCCACACTTTCAAGATCTTTCAGCTGCAGTTCTGTATCAATGATGTCCTTATCACCCACGGGGTTGATAGGCCCTTCATCCCTGAGGATGTTATCATCTTCAAAACAACGGATCACATGTACGATCGCATCTACTTCGCGGATATTGGCCAGGAATTTATTTCCCAAACCTTCCCCTTTGCTGGCACCCTTTACGAGACCGGCAATATCCACAAACTCCATGGTTGTGGGAACGGTACGGTTAGGTTTCACCAGCTCTTCCAGTTTTGAGATCCGGGTATCCGGAACATCTACCAGGCCAACGTTAGGCTCGATAGTACAAAAACGATAGTTGCTGGCTTGCGCCTTCGCGCTGTTGGATACAGCGTTAAACAAAGTGGACTTTCCTACGTTCGGCAATCCTACAATTCCTGCTTGCAAAGCCATTTCTTAAAAAATTTGCGCAAAGATAGTGCATCTCAGCGAGTAATAGCGTGTTAAAATTTACTATTTTGGCTCCCGGTTGGCATTGTATTAATCTGTAACTGATTGAAAATGACGCTAAACCGGTTTTAAACAAACCAAACATTATGGCTTTAAACTATGTATGGATCGGCTTCTTTGTGATTGCTTTTATCGTAGCATTATGCAAACTGATCTTTTTAGGGGATACGGAGATCTTCGGGTTGATGACAAAAACATTGTTCGAAAGCGGTAAAACGGGCGCTGAGATCTCTATCGGCCTCGTAGGTGTAATGACCTTCTGGCTCGGCATTATGAAGATCGGGGAAAAGGCAGGCATGATTGAAAAGTTCGCCCGCTTTGTAAGCCCGCTCTTTTCCAGGCTGTTCCCTCATATCCCTCCTAAAGACCCGGCCATGGGTTCTGTAGTGATGAATTTCTCCGCCAATATGCTGGGGCTGGATAATGCAGCCACCCCTATTGGTCTTAAAGCCATGAAACAACTGCAGGATATCAACCCGGAGAAAGACACCGCCAGCGATGCCCAGATCATGTTCCTTGTGCTGAATACCGCCGGGCTTACCATCATTCCTACTTCCGTGATGGCCGTACGCTTATCCATGGGCGCCGCCAACCCCGCAGATATTTTCATTCCCACCATGATCGGTACTTTCATCTCCTTTTTATCAGGGATGATTGCCGTGGCCCTTTATCAGCGTATCAACCTTTTCCGCCTGCCGGTATTGGTGTTCGTTGGCGGTTTCGTAGCACTGATGTATTTATTATATCTATGGATGCACAGCATGCCTGCAGAACAGATCGCTACCTATACCGCTATGGTGGGCGGTGTGCTCATCTTTTCCGTGATCGTGTCTTTCCTCTTGTTAGGATTCGTTAAAAAGATCAATGTATACGATGCCTTTATTGAAGGTGCAAAAGATGGGTTCACCACCGCTGTGATGATCATCCCCTATCTCGTGGCCATCCTTGTAGGTATTGGTGTGTTCAGGGTTACCGGCTGCCTCGATTTTGTAACAGACGGTATTGCATTTGTAGTAGCCGCCATGGGTTTAAATACAGACTTCGTACCCGCGTTGCCGGTAGGGATCATGAAAACATTCAGCGGAGGCGCCGCACGTGGCCTCATGGCCGACCTTATGAAACCGGAGAACTATGGGCCGGATTCATTTGTAGGCAGACTGGGATGTATAATGCAGGGTTCCACTGAAACCACCTTCTATATCCTCGCTTTATATTTCGGTTCCGTGAACATCAAAAAAACAAGATATGCCCTCGCCTGCGGATTGATTGCAGATGTGGTAGGCGTAATTGCCGCCATCATTATCGGGTATATCTTCTTTCATTAAACAGACCACCAGGTATTACCAATTATATTATTTAAAGAATGAACCAGAAAAAGACATTACATGAAGACTGGATCGCCGTGATCCTGGCATTCATCAGCATTGCGCTGATCTGCGGGGGCCTTCATCCCGCGATGCCAAAATTTGAATGGAACGATGGCAACACCCTGCTGGCAAAACTTACAGACAGCGGTAACCTGGGCAGGATAGGCGGCCTTTTCCTTTGGGTGCTGGGCAGCCTTTTCATCGCCTTCTTATTAAGCGGTAAACGTATCAGCTGGCAACTCGTCACTGGCCTGGTGGCAGTGATGGCCATTTCCATGTTTGCGCAGGTGATCACCGGCAACAGCTGGGTGAAAGGCCTGGGTATTGAGATCGTATTGTTCAGCCTGCTGCTGGGCCTCTTTATCAGCAATGTGCTTGGCGTACCGGAGTGGCTAAAGCCGGTGCTGCAAACAGAGCTTTTCATCAAAACAGGATTGGTGCTGCTGGGCTCCGGTATTATCTTCCAGGAGTTGATCAAGGGCGGCGGATTAGGTGTTATGCAATCCATCGTGGTGGTATTCACCGTATGGTATTTCACTTTCTGGCTCTGTAAAAAATTCAAACTGGATGATGAGTTCAGGATGATGATCTCCAGCGCAGTATCTATCTGCGGCGTATCTGCCGCTATTGCCACTTCCGGCGCCATTGAAGGAGATAATAAAAAACTCTCGCATGTTATATCGCTGGTATTGATCGTAGCCATTCCCATGATGATCTTTATGCCGTATGTGGCCGTATGGATGGACATGTCTCCTGCCGTAGCAGGTGCCTGGCTGGGCGGTACCATTGATACTTCAGGCGCAGTAGTAGCGGCCGGCACCATGCTGGGCGAAGAAGCGCTGAAGTATGCCACACTGGTGAAGTTCTCGCAGAACGTATTACTGGGGCTGGCAGCTTTCTTCATTTCTATATGGTGGTCTTACTCCAAGAAGGAGACCAATCAACCTAAACCGGGCTTACGCACTATCTGGGACCGTTTTCCCAAATTTGTACTGGGCTTCATTGTGGTATCCCTCATATTTTCATTTGTGTTGCCGGGTGGATTGGTGAAAGAAGTGAAAGGCAATATCAAAGACCTGCAAACCTGCTTCTTTGCGTTGGCATTTGCCTGCATAGGGTTGGAAACAAAATTCACAGATATCTTCAAAATGGAGAACGGGCGGCCTGCCATGGCATTCATCATTGCGCAGGTGTTCAATATTCTTGTAACATTAGGCATTGCTTACCTCGTATTTGGCGGCGTGCTTTTCGAAAAGCCTTAATAATAAAAAGGGTAGCATGATCTGCTACCCTTTTTTTATCATTAATCGTATTTCCCTGTTTTATCCTCAATGCTCACATCTCCCCCGCTATTGTTCTGTATCTTCATAAACACCAGGATCTGCCCGGCACCGGCCTTAAAACACACTTCCTGTGCCTGCTTCACTACTTCCATCAACTGATCGTAAGTACCTTCCATCACTGTTTCAAAAGGGCATACCCTGTACTTCACGCCGGAATTATGGATCACGGCAATGGCTTCGTCTACAACGGCGTATACTTTATCCGCCGCTACCTGGGGCAGGATCTGCAACGCCAGGTTGATTGTATGATTATGCATATGGTCTATTTTTTCTTTAATACTACTTCGTACAGGTCATGCCGCATATCCTTCAGTGTTTGCACACTGCCAAAGGCATGCAGCTCTTTTAATAATACAAGGTCCACATCCGCCACCACGATCATTTCTGTATTGGGTGTGGCATCAGCCTTTACACCTGTTACCGGAAAGGCAAAATCAGAAGGTGTGAGCACTGCGGATTGCGCATATTGAAGGTCCATATTCGATACCCTGGGCAGGTTACCCACACAACCGGCAATGGCTACGTAACATTCATTCTCCACGGCCCTGGCCTGTGCGCAGAAACGCACACGGTTGTAACCATTCTGCGTATCTGTGAGGAAAGGTACAAACAGTATCTGCATCCCCTGCTTTGCCAGTATGCGGCCCAGTTCAGGGAACTCCACATCGTAACAGATCAGGATGCCTACCTTGCCACAATCCGTGTCAAACACATGAATGTCGCTCCCGCCTTTCATGCCCCAGGCATTTACCTCGCTGGGTGTTGGGTGTATTTTGATGTAATGGTCCCAGGTACCATCCCTGCGGCAGAGATAGGAAATGTTATACAACTGCTCTTCTATCACAATGGGCATAGTGCCTGTAATGATATTCACATTATACGCTACCGCCAGTTTTGAAAATTCACCTCTTAACCGTTCCGTGTATTTGGCAAGCCCCCTGATAGCTGCAGCAGGCCCCAGTTGATTAAATTCAAGCATCAGGGGCGCGTTGAAGAATTCCGGGAACACCGCAAAATCTGCTTCATAATCACTCACCGCATCTACAAAGAACTCCATCTGTTCCAGCATACCCTCAATTCCCTTGTACGCACGCATCTGCCATTGCACCAGGCCAATCCGCACTGTCGATTTATTGTAGCGGATGGTGTCCTGATCTTTCTCATAATAGATATTATACCACTGCAGGAGCGTAGCAAAACCTTTGGAGGCCTGGTCCATGGGCAGGTAGTTACGCAGTATCTTTTTAACAATAAAATCATTGGAGAACTGGAAAGTAAGCGTAGGATCATAGATCTCTTTATCGCGCACCTTTTCAATATACTCCCTGGGTGTTAGCTGTTCCGCATATTTTTCATAATTGGGAATACGGCCGCCCGCCACAATACCCTCCAGGTTGAGGCGCTCACACAATACTTTACGTACATCGTACAGCCTGCGTGCAAGGCGTTTACCGCGGTAATCCGGGTTCACAAAAACTTCTATGCCATAAAGGATATCTCCTTTGGGATTATGTGTACTAAAGGTATAATACCCGGTGATCTGCTCATAGGTATGGTCATCCCCATACTTTTCATAATCCACAATGATAGACAGTGCACAGCCTACCACCTTACCGTTCACGGTTACGGCTATCTGACCTTCCGGGAATAATTCAATCAGCCGCTGAATAGTACCCTCGCGCCAGTAACTCCCCTGCATATCCGAATATGCCGATACCATGGACTCTTTCAGGTCCTTATAATCCTCTGCCGTCAACAGACGGACTTCAATCGTTTCTTCTGCCATAATTATAGGAAAGTTAAGAAAATTATATTTGCTTACATTTGTGCCTGATTTTTCCCCCATCCTTCCAACTTTATGATCATTCAGAACAGAGACATTGTAATCGTAGGTCTGCAGCCCTGGTATACCAAAATAGGGAGCAATTGCAAGAACATCGCACTGGAGTTTGCCAAACATAACAGGATATTATACGTCAACTCAGCATTAGACCGCCGTACGGTGATGATGAGCAGCAAAGACCCTGACATTGCCGAGCATATACAGATCTCTAAAGGAAATGGAGAAAACCTGCGCAAAGTGCAGGATAATTTCTGGAACCTCTACCCTAAACGTATACTGGAATCCATCAGCTTTCTGCCTTTCACCGGCGCTTTTAAGCTGGGTAACCGGCTCAACAATAAAAGGTTTGCCGCAGACATTCAGGAAGCCGTGGACCAACTGGGCTTTAAGGACATCCTCCTCTTCAACGACAATGATATCTACCGCGGCTATTACCTGAAAGAAATGCTAAAGCCGGCCAAATACATTTACTATAGCCGGGATAACCTGGTAGCTATGGATTTCTGGAAGAAACATGGCAGTAAACTGGAACCGAAACATATTGCCAAGGCAGATGTATGCGTAGCCAATTCCCTCTACCTCACAGAAATGCTGCTGCAGTATAACAAAAACAGCCATTACGTGGGCCAGGGTTGCGACCTGCGCTTATTTGATCCGGCAAAAGCCCTGGATAAACCGGCGGAACTGGTTGGGCTGAAAGGGCCGGTGATCGGGTATGTTGGCGCATTAACAGCTATGCGCATAGATCCCGCCATATTAATGTACATCAGCCGGGAAAGACCGGATTGGAATGTGATACTCGTAGGACCGGAGGATGAAGTGTTTCAGCAATCCGCCCTGCATCAGCAACCGAACGTACATTTCCTTGGGCGGAAAGACATGTCAGCACTGCCTTCCTTCCTGCAGCATTTTGATGTATGCCTCAACCCACAGTTAGTGAATCCCATCACCATTGGTAATTATCCTTTAAAGATAGATGAATACCTGGCCATGGGTAAACCTTCTGTGGCAACGGCTACCAAAACCATGGAGCTGTTTAAAGATTATGTGCATCTGGCCGGTTCCGTAGAAGAATATGTGCCGCTGATAGAAAAAGCATTGCAGGAAAATGATCCTGCATTAACAGCCGCAAGGATAGCATTTGCACGATCGCATACCTGGGAGAATTCAGTGGGGGATATTTATAAAGCAATAAACGCATAAAGTAAAAAGCGGGACCTATGAGTCCCGCTTTTTACTTTTATTTATTTCCGATCTTGACGAACTTCTCCGTCCATTTCTTAAAGTTAGTTCCTACCACATTTAAGATATAATGGCCATTCGGCAATTCGTTCACCGGAATATCCTCCTGCAACCTGTCAATAAAGTTGGTAGAGAATTGTTTCCAGAGCTTACCGCTGATATCGTAGATCTCAATATTCACTTTATAGTTCCCTTTCCGCTGAATGTTCAGCCTTGCAAAAGTGCTCACGGGGTTAGGCGTCAGGCTCGCTGTATCGCCTTTGGAACTGTTACTCTCCTCCAGCACCCGCACATTAAAGGAAGCAGTTGTTTTGGCGCCTTTATTATCCGTTACCGCCAGCTGGAATACATACTCTCCTTTGACCAGGCCGGTAATAGCAGTCTGGGCTTTTTGCGCATCCCAGATCCGGCTGTTGTTAGGGCCGGTCAGTTGTATCCACTCATAAGTGCTGATGGTTCCATCACTGTCAGTAGATGCTGAACCGTTCACCTGGATGCTGTTATCCGGCAATGTGATCTCCAGGTTTCCCTGTGTTACGGCCACCGGTGGTTTGTTTTCAGGTGTTTGTGCCGGTAATACAGAAACAGTTACTCTTGCAGTAGCAGTGGCATTGGTATTATCCGTTACCGTCAGTTCAAATATATACTGGCCTTCTGTTGTAAGTTCTGTGATAGCAGTGCTCATAGCATTCGGTGAACCGATGGTGCCGGAGGCTCCGCTGATCTTCTTCCAGCTATAGCTTACAATCGTGCCGTCTTCGTCCGTAGAGGAACTACCATCCAGTGAAGTACCTGTTACCGGCAGTATGAGGGTAAGATTACCATTCACTCTGGCCGTGGGCAGTTTATTCGCCGGTGTGTTCACCACTACTTTCACCTGTACAGAACTGCTGGCGTTGCCGTTATCTTTTACGGTTAATTCAAAAATGTATTGGCCTGCTGCTGTGAGGTTCGTAATGTCCGTTCTTGCAGCTGAAGGCGCTGCAATGGTTCCGGTAACCGGGCCGCTCAATTGTTTCCAGGCATAGGAAACAATGCTGCCATCCAGGTCCACTGAAGGGCTGCCATCCAATGTAGCAGTAGTTACAGGCAGCGTGATATTTACATCGCCGCTGGTTTGTGCTACCGGCGGTTTATTGATCACTTCCGGATTCACGGTGATGGTAACATTACTGGAAGCACTTAAGCCTTCGTTATCTGTTACGGTGAGTTCATAAACATATACACCATCCAGCGTATAACCTGTTACGGTTGTTCTGCTTGCATTGGTCACTGTGATATTGCCACCAGCCGGGCCACCCAGTTTTCTCCAGGAATAACCCGCGATGCTGCCATCAGGATCAGATGAGGCAGAACCATCCAGTTGCACACTGTTCACCGGTAAGGTGATAGTGGTATTGAAACCCGCCCTTGCCACAGGTGGCTGATTTGCCCCGCCGGACACTACCACCACTTTTATCTGGTCTGTGGCGGATGCACCTGCATTGTCTTTCACACTTAACTGGTATACATATTCACCTGCAATCGTTAATCCTGTAACGGTGGTCCTGCCCGCTGCCGGTGTAGTAATAGTCCCTGCTGCAGGACCGCTCACTTTCGTCCAGGCGTATGTGGCAATAGAACCATCAGGGTCAGAAGAAGATAAGCCATCCAGTTGTGCGGTACTTGTTGGCAGTGTAATGGAAATATCGGCACCGGCATTGGCAACAGGCAGTTTATTTTCGCCTGGCAATACGGTGATCTTCACATAGTCTGTTTCCCTGGCACCCGTATTATCTTTCACCTCTAACTGGAACAGGTAATCTCCGGGAAGTGTTAAACCGGTAACATTCGTTTTGCTGGTAGAAGGGCTACCGATATTACCTGCGGCAGGGCCGCTGATCTTCGTCCAGTTATAATAAGTGATCGTACCATCCGGATCTGTAGAAGCAGAACCATCCAGTTGCACGGTATTCGCAGGCAGGGTGATGGTAATATCTGCACCTGCATTAGAAACTGGTTTTTGGTTGGCAGCAGCTTTCACCGTGATCGTAACATTGCTGGAAGTACTTAATCCCTGGTTATCTGTTACGGTCAGTTCATAAACATAACTACCATCCAGTGTATACCCTGTTACCGTTGTTTTATCCGCATTCGCAGTGGTGATCGTACCACTTGCAGGGCCACCGAGTTTCTTCCATGAATAGGCCGCAATAGTGCCATCAGGGTCTGAAGAAGTGGAACCATCCAGTAGTACATTATTCACTGGTAATGTAATGGTGGTATTAAAACCAGCTTTGGCAACAGGCGGTTGGTTGGATCCGCCGGCTATTACAACCACTTTTACCTGGTCTGTAACAGTAGTGCCGCCGTTATCCTTCACACTTAATTCATACACATATTCACCTGCAACGGTTAAACCTGTGATCGTTGTTTTATTGGCACTGGCGGTGGTAATGTCACCTCCCGCAGGGCCGCTGATCTTCGTCCAGGCATAAGTGGTAATGGTACCATCCGGATCAGCAGAAGCCGAGCCGTCCAGTTGTGCGGTATTGGCAGGGAGGATCACCGTTACATCTGCACCGGCATTGGCAACAGGGGGTTTGTTCACCGGTGCTTCCGCTACCGTTACTTTTACCTGTGCGGTAGCTGTACCGCCACTGTTATCTGTTACCGTTAATTCATACAAATAATCACCGGCAATGGTTAAACCGGTAACAGCGGTCTTATTCGCATTTGCAGTGCTGATAGCACCTGCAGCAGGACCGCTGATCTTCAGCCAGGCATAAGTACTGATGGTACCATCCGGATCAGCAGAAGCAGATCCATCCAGTTGTGCTGTATTTGTTGGCAGTGTTATGTTCACATTCGCACCTGCATTGGCAACGGGCAGTTTGTTGGCAGAGGGCAATACCGTCACTTTCACCTGGTCAGTAGCACTGGTACCGCCATTATCTTTCACACTTAATTCATATACATAATCACCGGCAATGGTCAAGCCTGTAATAGTAGTTTTATTGGCATCAGATGTTGTGATAACACCCGCAGCGGGGCCGCTGATCTTGGTCCAGGTATAACTGGTAATAGTACCATCCGGATCTGTGGAAGCCGAACCATCCAGTTGTACTGTAGTTGCCGGCAGGGTAACACTTACATCAGCACCGGCATTGGCCACCGGTGGTTTGTTGGTGCTTACGCCCTGTACGGTAACAGTCACCTGTTTGGAATTGGTGAGGCCGCCGTTATCAGTAACCGTCAGTTCATATACATATACACCTTCAGAAAGGCCGGATACAATTGCATTGCTGGCAGTGATATCGTCAATAGTTCCGGCAGCAGGACCGCTTACCCGTTTCCATTCATAACTTACGATCACACCATCCGGGTCAAGCGAGAAACTACCGGTTAATTGTGTGCTGTTAGAAGGCAACACCAGCGTAACATTACTACCTGCATCAGAAACAGGTGCCTTATTAGCGGCTGCCAGTACCGTAACTGTTACCAGGTCTTTTGCAGAAAGCCCTGCATTATCTGTTACAGTGAGTTCGAATACATAAGAACCTGGTGCCAGGCCGGTAAGCTGCGTGGTAGCGCCGTTAGGCGTTGCAATAGTGGCCGCGGGCCCGCTAAGCTTTTTCCAGGCGTAGGAAGCAATTGTACCACCCTCTTTGGAAGAGGCACTGCCATCCAACACCGTTGTTTTATTATCTGTGGGTACTAATAATTTATCTGCACCGGCATTTGCCACAGGCAAAACTGCCGCGCTGCTGCCATTGAATTCGAATGCACCGGCATCAAAAGAATTATTCACCGGGCGGGCATTACCATCGAAGTCATTGGCAAGGCTAAGATCAGCCATGTTCCTGCCTGCATCAATAGCAGTAGAACCAGCCTTCAATCTGAAATCTCCGGCCAGGGGATTTACAAAACCGCCAACATCAGGCGTTTTATAGTTCACATTGTTTTTAAAATCATACAGAATGGGTTTGGCACCTTTCACATAATAACCCGTCATCGGGTCATCCCATTGCGTGCCGGGAGCAATCACTACGTTGTTATAGATCTTGTGGCCCAGCAATGTTTCATAACCATACACCTTAATACCGTTTACGCCGGTATTATAAACAGTGTTGTTATAAATGTAAGCAGTGGCGGGATCAAACAGGGGTTTATCAGATACATTGATCCCTTCATAGTGAATATCCGTTACTACGTTATTATACACATGGTTGATACCGGAACCAAATATCTCAATACCTGAATTATATCCTTTACTTACAAAATTGCTATAGATACGGAGGCGGCTGCCTCCGCCCGACAAAATGCCATAGCCGTGCGCAGAGTTGCGGGCCATGGCATAATTAACAACGCGGTTGTTGTATACCCTGTTATCACCATTATAAGCAGTGGAGATCTGAATAGCATCACTGCCCATATTCTCCAGGTTGTTATTATATACTGAAAGATTCTCGATGAGATGTGATTTCATATCCACACAACCGCCCTCTGTATAGAGGTAATGTGTGTTACCGATATAGAAACCTTCCCATGCAGCGTTACGGCACATCAGGTCGTGGATCTTTACATTCTTCATGGTAAAACTACCATCCAGCCATTCAGGATGGCTGCAGGTTTGCAGTGTTTTAGCCTGCAGGAACATCCCTGCATCGTGAATGTAAGCATGATGTACATCAAAATCAGAAGTACCGTTACCGAAGAACATGCCGAACATCTTTACGCCGTTCTTGTTGGTACCGTTGATATCAAAACCGTATTCGATACCAGCAGCGCCGGTACCTTCCACTTTAAAATATTTACAGGTGCTTAATACAAAACTTGCAGCAGTGGCAGAACTGTTCACACCCGCTCTCACAAGGCCTCCGCAGTTGGTGATCACAATTGGTTTCTCTGCAGTGCCCAGCAGTTTTCCAAAATGGATGTACTCATAATCGCCGGAAGGGATACACAGGGTATCTCCTGCTGTTACACCCAGCTGGCTCATGGCATTATCATAATAAATGATATTAGCAGAGGAAGGGTTTACCGTAATTTTTCTATTGCCTGGTGGCGGAGGTGGCGGAGGTGGCGGAGGTTGTACAACCGTTCCCCTTGTATATTGCAGCATCCATTCGTATACATTCAACCCCGTCTGAGGATCTTTATAAGCAGGATCATACGTTCTGCTCCAGGCATCATGCGAAGTACTGCTGAATACAGTGAGCAACGCTTTTGGATTAGGAGCAGGTGTGATGGCATTGATACCATTCACCCAGTCCTGTGAATATTTTAAAGGTACTGTTGGGTCCCTGTCGTTATGCGTAGCAAACACCGGCATATTAATGCTGGCAATGTTCCATTGCAGGCTTGGCGTTCTTGGTGCATCGTTTGGATTCCAGGCTCCGCATACCACTACAGCTGCTGCAAACAATTTCGCTTTATCCGTATTCTCTGAAATAACACCCCATGTTACACCTCCGCCCATACTAAGCCCTGTTACATAACAACGGCTTTCATCAATACGGTAGATTGTTTTCAGGTAAGCAAGCAATTCATGTACATCGTTTCCCCCGGGCCATGTAATGAACTGCGGAGAAATAACGATAAAAGAATGTGTTTGCCCGTTAACTGTAAATGAAGCAGGGAATTTTCCATCTCTGATCACTCTTGGAGGGCCGTTCTGTGTAACTACCGATAAGGGATTCTTCAGATCAGCGCCAGCGAGTTCGCCAACACCATGACAAAATATGAGAACGGGATATTTTTTGGTAGTAGAAGCGTAGTCAGCCGGCAAAGACTCGTAATATCCTGTCATATTACGAACCGGCGCCCCGGCGGGGAAAGTTTTTGGAACCTGCTGGGCATTTACCTGCAGGCTGAGAGATATAAAGGATAAATAAAAGAGATAGCGGACACACCATCCCCTTACCTGATAGAATTTCTTCACAATAATTTGGTTTTTCTAGTATGGATTTTTGTCTGGTCCGGATGGACGCGCTTCGCATTTGTGTCTTAATCCCGTCTGATCATCTATAATCTAATACACGTACTTATACTTGTTTACAAATAAACAAAAATTATTCAAAACAAATGGTAAAAAATTAAATATCTATTATGTTTAATAATAAATTATTTATTATCGTTTTCATACACTGTTGATAATCCAGCTGTTAAATTTATTAACGTACATTTTGCGCTTAATTAATTTATAATTTAATAAACTTGCATCCTGATTTAACCTCGTACGTTTGTTTTTAACCGATATCCTACTAGAAACCAGTATATTGTAATCAAAATTAATTTATCTAATAATTACATATGATATCCAGGCTTTTATCCGCCTTCAGGAATAAGCAGTTTTTATCGTTATTAGGCAATCTGGTTTCGGCATTTTTCAATCTCCTTTCGTTTGCGATCCTTGTAAGGATCTTAACCCTGGACGACTTTGGTCAGTGGGTGATCTTTACCGCCACCTATAACATTCTGGATCAGATACGTACCGGTTTACTGCAATCCGGCGTCATCAAGTTCTATTCCGGTGCAGATCTGGAAACTGCAAGAAAAGTAGCGGGTGCCGCATGGCATGTTTCCCTGCTCATCACTATCGCTTACGTGGTACTTTCCATGCTCGGTTATTTTGCAGTGGCTCCTTTCCTTGGCGCTCCCTGGCCATTGTTCCTGGCATGGTTAGGCATCCTTACTTTACTGTCACTCCCCATGAACTTCGCCAGCTGGGTGCTGCAGGCAGAGAGCCGTTTTAATGAGATAGTGTTCATCAGGATCTCCCAGAATGGTTCTTTCTTAGTCCTGCTGGCAGTGTTATGGTGGTTCGGGCAGGTATCGTTGGCCAATGTGCTGTATGCTTACTGCGGATCGATGGCTATTTCCAGTATCTATTGCCTGCTCAGAAGATGGACGGGCATCCGCAACATTGTTTTCCGTACAAAGGAACACGCGCTGGAGCTTTATCGCTTTGGTCGTTTGATCATCGGCAGCATGGTGTCTTCTTCCCTGATCAATTACACCAATAATATCGTGATCGTAAAAATGCTTGGCCCTGCAAGTGTAGCACTCTTCAGTATTCCACAGAAATTCATGGAAGTGATCGAGATCATCCTCCGCA
Source organism: Chitinophaga niabensis (assembly GCF_039545795.1). Lineage (NCBI taxonomy): Bacteria > Pseudomonadati > Bacteroidota > Chitinophagia > Chitinophagales > Chitinophagaceae > Chitinophaga > Chitinophaga niabensis. The sequence goes on from NZ_CP154260.1 coordinate 2,832,771, forward strand.
GTTTTGTAGCCACCGCACAACCTACTTTATCCGCAGCAGCCAACCGTGGCGATAAACAGGCTGTAGCCATTGCATTCTGCCGCTACACCGGCACAGTTACTTTACTGATCATCCCGTTCATCATTGGCATGCTGATATTCACAGAGCCATTGATCATTATCCTGGCCAAAGGTAATTACCTGGGCGCCACTGCTGTAGTACGCATTACACTCATTACCGCTATCCTATGGCCACTGGACCGTTTCAATGGCGTAACACTGGATATGATGGGCCTTGCACACGTGAACTTCTATAAGAACATCCTGAAACTGATATTGAATGCCATCTTTGCTGTGGTACTGGTATGGATCTTCCCCAATATTATTTCCGTAGCACTCGCTACTTTACTGCACATCATCTTTGCTATCGGTTATGGTTACTACGTCATGAAAAAACACATGGACGTACACCTGAAAGACCTCTGGCATTACGGCTGGATTGAATTTAACATACTGGTAAAAAAAGCCCTGAAAATCAGGCACGCATAATTTATGAGAACAGCGTTCATCATCCTGGCACATAAACAACCGGCTCAATTACACCGCCTCTTAACCAGGCTGCAGCATCCCCATATTGATTGCTTCGTACACATAGATGCCAAATGCAACATAGCAGATTACGCCGCAGCACTTTCCCTGCCGCAGGTATATACCGTAACACCCCGTGTGAACGTAACCTGGGCCGGTTGGGGCATTGTGCAGGCTACGCTGAACGGCATGGAAGCCACCCGCCAATCCGGAAATACCTATACTTACATCACCATGCTCAGTGGCCAGGATTATGTGATCAAAACCACTGAACACATCTATCATACCCTCACACAACCCAACAGCAAACAATACATCGGTCTTATAACTGAAGAAGAATTAAAACCCATGATGTCCAAGGTGAATAACTATCACCTGGTAGAATGTAATTTCCCGGGCAAGTATAAATTCGCGGACCTGCTCACAAAAATACTGCCCGCACGTAAACCGCCATTCGGGCTTAAAATTTACTCCGGTTCTGCCTGGTGGACACTGACCCAGGATTGTGTGAATTACCTGCTGGATTACATCCGGGAGCGCCCTAAACTGGTGCGTTATTTCAAACTCACCTGGGGTTCTGATGAATTCATCTTCCAGACCATCTTAATGGGCAGCCCTTACAAGGAAGCAGTAACGGGGTATGATCTGCATTATATCGACTGGGGCAATGACCGGGCAAAAGGTCAGAATCATCCTAAAACGCTGGACATGGAAGATGTGGAGCCTATGCTGAAAAGCGACCGCCTGGTGGCCCGCAAATTTGAAATGGATAAAAATCCTGCCCTGCTGGACAAAATAGACCAGGAACTAAAAAGGCTGTCCTCATAAAGAGAACAGCCCATGTAAGTCATAAAAAAAACACTAGACTCTTTTCTTCCACAATGTATTGAACCCGCCGGTAAAACCTATAGGCAGGATCTCAGCTACCTCGCAGTCCAGCTTTTGCAGGAACTTAATGCGTTTGGTGAGCAGGGAAAAAGGGAATACATCTTCCACAAAATTCGTTTTCGAAAACTTGATGATATCGTAATTATTTGTTTGCGCGAGGTTCAGCAGATCTTTACGTGTGAAGAACTGCACATGGTCCAGGTTATCTGCCTGTGATTGTACGGTAGTACCTTTAAAACCAAGAGCGCTTTTAATTTTATTAATGAACTTCCACATGCCGGGGTTATTCCGGGCTTTCAGCATAGGCCTTGTTACACATAGTTCACGTGGGCCCACACCGTTTGGAACGGTCACTACCAGCAAACCATCGTCCTTGATGGTATCATAGATAACACGCAGTAATTTTTCAGGATGGTCCAGGTGTTCCAGTACTTCACTGCAGATCACTGCATCGTATTTTTCACCTGCTGCAGTGAGCGCTTCAGCACTGATGGCTTCAAAGCGTACATTAGGCAGCGTGTTCTTGGAACGGGCCACATCAATTGTTTTCTGGCTGATATCAATGCCCAGTACTTCATAGCCGAATTGGCCAAGATGGCGGCTGATAACGCCATTACCGCAACCTACGTCCAGCACGCGGCCTTTTTCGGGGATCTCTTTTTTGAGGGCCTCTGCAATAAATTTCAGTCGCTTGATATCCGCGATACGTTCATATTCGTAGGTGATCGTTGCTTGTGTCATGTCAGTTATGGTAAAGCTGTTGATATATTTTTTCAATTTGCCGTGTCATGCCGGATACGGTGTATTTACTCCGTATCGTATCCATGGCACGCTGTTGTAATTGTCCTCTGAGGGTTTTGTCTTTGGCCAGTTTCACAATGGCGGCAGCCAGTGTTTCATTGTTCTTTGCAGGCACCAGCAAACCATTGTCGCCATCCGTTACGGCTTCACGTGTACCATCCACATCACTGGCGATCACTGCTTTTCCCATGGCCATTGCCTCCAGCACGCCTATCGGGAATCCTTCCCATAAAGAGGGAAGGCAGTAAATGTCTACGCCATTTAATACCGCAGGTACATCTTGGCGGAAATTATCAAAGATCACATGATCCGTTATGTTCAATCTGCGGGCTGCTTCCAATGCTGCTTCTTTCAGTTCTCCCTCTCCTATCATCAGCAGTTTCATATCAGGGAATTGCTGAAGTGCCAGGCTGAATCCTTCCAGCATGCCAACCGGATCTTTTTGCAGGGTCATCCTTGCAATGTAACCGATCACCAGCTGATCTGCCCGAATACCGTAGGCTGCTTTCACATCAGGGTATTCAGCACCGGGATTGAATTTCACCGGGTTCACGCCGTTCTTGATCACTACGGAATCAAAGCGGCCAAAGGTTTTAATACCTGTTTCCCTGTTGGAATCAGATACGCAGATATTTACCTGTGCTTTGCGGGTGATGTATTTCTCTGCTGCAATACGCGCTCTTTTGATCAGGGGGTTCAGGCCATCGTGAAAGGACCATCCATGGATGGTGTAGATCAGCGGCAAACCCAGCCTGCGTGCTGCCCACATTACATTTGTATTGGCACGGGTGCCATGTACGTGTACAATATCAATGCGTTGCTCCGTGAGGAATGCACGCACTTTTTTCCAGATACTGATATCAAATGCTTTTTCGCTGGCAATCACGTGCACCGGCACGCCTATTGCCGTGAGCGCCTGTACCATAGGCCCATCCGTGAAGGAAAGCACCACCGGTTCAAACAACGCATTATCCATCGTTTTCACAAGGTCCAGCACATGGCTTTCCCCTCCTCCTATCTTACCCTGGCGGATGGTTTCTAAAACTCTTATTTTACGGGGTTGCTCCATGTTACAGCTTTTCGATCCAACGGTCATACCATAACTGGAACACCAGTATATTCCATAATTTCTGATGGCTTACTCTGCCACCGTCCAGGTATTTCTTCAGCAGCTCCTGCACATGGGATGCATTGAACAATCCTGATTTCTGCAGGCGTTCCGGCGCTAAATAATACTGCATCTGCTCTTTCAGATCATCTTTGAACCATTCCTGCAAAGGCGCAATGAAAGGCCGTTTCGGGCGGTCCATCATGGATTTCGGAATGTATTTATGTACAATCGTTTTGAGGATGTATTTATTGGTCTGCTCCTTTACCTTCAAGGCTGCCGGCACTGTTGCCAGGAATTCCAGCAGGCGGTGGTCCAGCATCGGCTCACGGCCTTCAATACTCACACTCATCGTAGCACGGTCCACTTTCACCAGGTTATTATCTACCAGGAAAGTGCGGTAGTCTATAGCCAGTAATTTATTCAGCGGATCAGGAATGGAACTCAGTTCTCCGTTGAGGTCAAAGTTGGTTTTGTATTTGCCGGTGGCAGTGCCCATGTAATATTCCGCTTCACTTTCCGTGATGTACTGGCTGATGTATTTGAGCGCCTGCTGCGGTTTGCCATCCTGCCAGATCAGTTTCATCTTTTCGTAGCGGGAGGCAAAGTTGTATTTCTTATTGAAGTAAGGGATCACTTCCGGTTGTATGATGCTCATGGCAGCACCCAGTAAGGATTGCACGCCTCTTGGCAACTGGCTGGTATACCTGATCGCCTGGTTAAATTTGTTATATCCGGCAAACAGTTCATCACCACCGTCTGCAGACAGTACCACTTTCACATCCTTACTCGCCAGTTTACTCACCAGTGTGGTGGGAACGGTAGAGTTGTCCGCAAAAGGCTCATCGTATATTTCAGGTAATTGATGTAATACATCTTTTGCATCGGATGCGCCAATGATCCATTCTGTATGATCTGTACCCAGGTGGCGGGCTATCTTTTTTGCTTCCGCAGATTCATCCCACTGTTTTTCCTTATAACCGATCGTGAAGGTCTTGATGCGGCTGCCGGAACCTTCCTGCAGAATAGCTGCCACGCTCGCACTGTCATATCCGCCACTCAGGAACACACCCACGGGCACATCAGATACCATGCGGTACTGATAGGCACTCTTCATCAGCTCTTCCGTATGTGCGATCACTTCTCTTTCGGAAAGTTTTGTTTCAGGCTGCCTGTAGGCTTCCAGTACGTTCCAGTATTCCTTTTCTTCCGGGATGGCCTTTTGCAGGTTCAGCGTTAAATAATGCCCCGGTTTCAGTTTCCAGGTATTCCTGTAAACAGTGTATGGTGCAGGAATGTAGCTGTATTGCAGGAAAAGGGAAACACTCTTTTCATCAATATCTTTACGGAAAGCAGGGTGCTCTGTAAAGCTCTTCAGTTCTGAAGCAAACAGGAACAGGTTCTCGTTCCAGTAGTAGTACAGTGGTTTTACCCCTGCCCTGTCACGGCAAATGAACACCTCGCCTTTCTGTTCATCGTAGATCACAAAGGCGAACATACCGATGCACTTGTCCATCACTTTCTCCTGCCAGCAATCAAAGCCCTTCAGCAAAACCTCCGTATCCGTACCGGAACTGAAGGTGTAACCTTTGGTCTCCAGTTCTTTGCGTATTTCCTTAAAATTATAGATCTCTCCGTTGAACACCATGCTGTACTGCTTGAAGTGCATAGGCTGGTGGCCGGAGCTGCTAAGATCGAGAATGGATAACCTGCGCTGGCCGAGCCCTACAACAGCATGCCCGCTGCTATAACATTCGTAACCGGCGTCATTAGGACCACGGTGCAATAACACATCTGTCATTTTCTGCAGCGTATCCTGACCTGATTTTTGCGAAAAATCAATAAACCCTGCTATTCCACACATAAGTCTGTAGGTTTTTTAAGATGTTGGATATTCCAGAAGATCCCCCGCCAAAAGGCTTTCAGATGAACACCTTCTCTTTTTAAGAGGAATTGGAGGGTATTTTTGGGTATCGTTAAGAATGTAAAATATAACATAAAACCCAAACGTCCTGTCATAGTTGTATTTCTTCTCATAAATAACAACCTGTTCCTCGTTATGAAATACGTTTTTAATGGGCTGTTCTTACCAGTGGTCATAGACTCCTTATGGTAAATAAGGGATTTGTACTGGTAGTATATTTTATAACCGTTCCTTTTAAGCTGCTCGCACCAGTCGAACTCCTCATAATAGAGGAAATACACTTCCGGCATGAGGCCTGTTTTCTCCAGCGCTTCGCGGGAGATCATCATGGCGCCGCCGTGTGCATAAGGGGTAACGGAAACAGCATCGTACTGGCCGTTATCCTTTTCCCGGCAACCGATCATGGCATTTCTGCCTGTAAAGGGGTCTACCGCCTGGTAACCGGCATATTCAATGGTGCCTTTATGGAAGAAGTAATGGAATTTGGGGCTCACCATACCCGCATCCGGGTATTGCTCAAATGTTTGGATCAGCCCTTCAATCAACCCGTCTGTGAATTCCGTATCGTTATTCACCAGGAAGAGGTAACTGCCGGAAGCAGCTTTGATACCCAGGTTATTGCCACCGGCAAAACCCAGGTTCTTTTCACTCCGGATCACTTTAACAGTGGGCCAGATGTTCAGAAGTGCCGCGGTGGGGTCTTCCTTGGAAGCGTTGTCCACCACGATCACTTCGATATTATGGTAGCTATTTATTTTGAGGGAAGCCAGTAGCTCACATGTTACAACCGAATTATTGTAATTCACCGTAATAATAGAAACCAGCGGCTTATTATTATGTTCAGTTCTTACGGCTTGCATGGAGTAAAGGATTATCGATATCTGTTTTATTATGCTTGGTATGTATGAAAGTGTTGTTGGCTCCTTTTAAGCGGAAAACCAGCATCACCATTATACCTATCGCTTTTGGCAGTATCAGCAGGGCAGTGAAAAAATATTTGCGGTAAAAGATCCAGGGCAAAGGCAAAGCCAGGCTGACAGCATTCATCACAAACAGGATCGCCCAGGCTGTGAAAGGTATAAATGTATAAGCATTGAAAATAGCGCTCAGTAATGTCAGCAGGCAGATAGCAGCGATCAGCAGCATGCGCGGCAGCATCAGGTTGTGGCAGAAGGAAAGATTAAAATAATCAAAATTCCCTTTGAACAAAGCCTTCAGCCCTTTCTTCCAGAACATGCGCAGGTATACGAACTGGCTGGAGATCCATCTTCTGCGCTGGTTACTGAAAGCGTTGGGATTCTCGATCTTTTCATCGAAGATGAGTGCATCTTCCAGGTAATAGACCTGATGACCCAGCGTTACCATTTCCAGTTGCAGTATCTTATCAAAACCACCTGTAGCACTTACCCTTTGCATCACTTCTTTGATCAGCGGAAAATGAAATGCCATACCGGAACCTATCACGGAAGACGATAATCCTACTGCATTGGCACCTTTGCGGTAAATATGATTCGCAATGATCTCGTTGGCAGTATCCAGAACAGCAAATGGTGTTTCCAGGTTCTTGGCCACCCTTTGCGCCTGTATCACATACTCCCCGTCCAGGTAGGCCCTGTTGATCTTTAAGAGGAAGTCCGGCTCCAGCATATTATCTGCATCGCAGATCAATGCTATGTCGTAATTATCACCGATCTCACCGAAAGCCTTGTTCAGGGAACGGGCTTTGGTACTTTTATCAAATGAAACGGGCAATACCTTTACAGATGCTTCTTTCAGTAATTCAAGCGTTTCCGGCTGAAGGGAATCCGCGATCACGATCACATCATAGCTGGATGCAGGGTACCGTAACCGGGCGTAACTTTTGGCGGAGGACAGGATAATACTGTCTTCCTTATACGCAGGCACCAGGATGGCAACTCTGCTGTAAGTTTCGGGTTCACTGATGTCTGTCTGTTTGCGGGCAACAATCTTACCTGCAATAGAAAAGAACAAATTGTACAGTACGCATCCGGCTAAGTAGGCAAATAAAATTATCTCTAAAAAAGCAATCATTATACGTTATCTTTTTGAATAAGCGCTAACGGCGTATTCACGATCAACCACATATCGTAGGTGAATGAGTTTTTGTAAGCGTAGTCTATATCCAGGCTGATGCGCTCTTCTACAGACATTTCTTTCTTTCCTCTCTTGCTGATCTGCCATAAACCGGTGATACCTGCAGGAGCCAGGAAACGTTCTACCCACACATCCGTAGTTAAAGTGGTGGCTTCGTACAAAGGTAAAGGGCGGTTCCCTACCAGGGACATATCTCCTTTTAAAACGTTGAACAACTGCGGCAGTTCGTCCAGGCTGCTGTTCCTTAAAAAGTTACCCAGTTTGGTGATCCTTGGATCGTTGGATACTTTATAGAACACCGGGCCTGAATCGCTCGCGTCATATTGATTCAGGTGTTTCAGGTCCTTCAGCTTTTTATCAGCATCCGGCACCATACTTCTGAATTTGTAGAATTTGAAAACCTTGTAATTCCTGCCGGCCCTTTTGGAAGAATAGAAAATAGGACCTTTGGATTCGATGCGGATGGCTGCTGCAATGAGCAGCATGAGCGGAGAGGCTACGATCAGGCCGAGGGAAGCCGCTGTAATGTCCAGCCCGCGTTTCAGGAAGGTGTTCAGGTAATCCTTTTTGTAACGGATCTCCTTAGGTGCCTGTACCTGGTCTGGAATTGCCTGGAGGCGTTTGATCTTCTTTACAAAGTCGATCTTGGAGAACAGTTGGCGTTCCATACACTCCCGGGTAATGATCTCATCAATAAAAAGATGTTTCTTAACAAATGCTTTGAGGGGTTCTGTTACATTGTCTGCATACAGAAAAAACGGGATGGACTTCAGGATCTGATGAGATGCAAAATAAGCGGACCATTTCTGGCAGGCGGCTTCACATTGTTCATTATACTGAACAATGATAACCGAAGGAACAGTTCTGTTTACATTGAGCATTTCCATGATCTTCCGCTGCGCACTAATAGTGTCCTCCACCATACAATAGTTGTAGTATGGAAGTAAATTGGTCGCCTGCAGAGATGCACCGACAATCATTACGATCCTCTCTTCCTTTGCTATCTGAGAAAGATCGGTTGTTTGCCTGGCAGAATTGCTACGCTCAATGGATGGGGCCTCTAAAATGTTAGGTGTAGTCGTAAAATTCATAAAAATCACAATTGTATTCAGGGTCAATAAAATCAGGGCATCACCGGAACCAGCCTCTTGCTGATGATTCCTTCCACTTTCTCCATCAGTTCTACCGGATCAAATGGTTTGCGCATAACTTCATGCACATTGCTGTATAATTCTGTAATAGATTCGGTACGGTCATTCATGCTACCACTGAGTACAACCACCGGGATATCTTTATAAAGATGGCTGTCTGCTAAATAATCCAGCAACTCCCATCCGTTCACGTTTGGCATAGCCAGGTCCGTTATGATCACATCTGCCATGTTTCCTTTGGATAACCAGGCCATCGCTGCCAGGCCGTCTTGTGCGGAAACCACATTATATTCTTTACGGAACATCGCCTCTAACAAGTACCTTATCGGCATACTATCATCTATAATTAAAATTCTCTGTTTCATTTTTACCTTCTTTTTTGCTTTACGATAATGTTTTGGGCTGTTTGATCAATAACTAAATTGATCTAGAGCCACAGAAGGCTTTTGATGGATAAGGTCGAGTTTAAATTTAAACGTTGTAGTTTTCCAGAGGAGGATGGCGAAGAATACGGGTTAAATCAATTGATCTTAGCAAACTTACAATATAATTTTCAAAACCTAATATGTGGTGCCGAAGAATTATTTTGTTTTATGTTCTTAACGGATGTAAAATTAATGCGGGAATTATATATTCACAATTTTAATTGGTGAAGGGAGGTTTTTTCTCAGTAAACGCATGGAATTTCCACTTTAATGGTTTTTATCCGGCCATTTTAACCCCAAAATGGACATTTAACCTCCTTAATGGGTAGAATTACACAAATAGACAACCCCCTTTCCTATATATTATGGTGTACCCCGCTCAAATACTATAATTTCATGATATAGGCTTTCCCCTATCCCTGTATTTGAAGACGGAAAACATTACGTTTACCAATAAATTCCCTCCATTCACCCAAATAAATTATGCGGATTGAAATTTGCGTTCTACTTTTGCGAACGAATCGGATACATTATATATCAATTGAAATGAATGGTTATTTCCATTCCCCCCAATTACTTCCGGTTCCCTACAAGTTATTTCTAACCTGATCCTCTGGCAAAACCTGCATACAAAATAGGTTGTACTGCATTATCTACTAAATTATGGGTTTGTTCTCGTCCTTTTATACTGACAAAGCGCTAAACAGCTTTTTATCAGTTATAGGGGTTCAGTGCAAAAGTCCCTGCGTTAGCCCAGGTCTATTTTGTTTGCAAAAGAAATGATCCCGGTGTAAACCGGTTTTTTTAAGGATTTATGATTGATAAAAATAAATAATTGATATGGATGTAATATATTTTGTGAAGGCGTTATTAAAAAAGAAGTGGTGGATCATTTTCAGCACCGCGCTGGCATTGGTGGCAGCTTTCTTTTTTACTATGGGAAGAGCAAAACTATATGTTTCCAGCGCACAGATCTCTACTGGCTTTACCATGAAAGATCAGATCACCCTCCGGGATGAAAATGTGAACCTTTATGAGGCCGATGTAAAGTTTGAAAACACTATCCAAACTATCAATTCTCCACTGGTGATCAGCCTCCTCTCCTACTCGCTGCTCATTCATGACCTTACCAGCAATAAACCTTTCAGGACCCTGCATGAGAAAGACCTGAAATCACCTGAATATCTTCAGTTCAATAAAGAAGAAGGCCTGCGCATCTGCCGTCAGAAACTGGATTCACTCCAGATGCTCACTTCCTACAAACCAGACGAGCGCAAGCTGCTGGAATATATGAAGCTCTGCAAATATGATAATGAGTCTATCACCAAGACTTTAAAAGTGAACAGGGTACCGAGAACAGACTATATAGATATCTCTTATGGTTCTGAAAACCCCGAGCAGTCGGCTTTTGTGGTGAACACGCTTTACCAGGAATTCATCCGTTATTACAGAAGTCTCCGCTCTGAGCGTGGTGTAGAGAACGTAGTAACTTTTGAAGAACTGGTAAATAAAAAGAAAGTAGAACTGGATGCAAAAGTAGAAGCACTCCGCTCTTATAAATCATCTGAAGGTATCCTGAACGTAGAAGCTGCCAGCGGTACGGAAATGGGATTGATCAGCCAGCTGGAAAAAGCCCTGCTGGATGAAAAGGCCAACGTGAATATCATGCAGGCCAACCTGAACAATATTACAGAACAGATCAACAGGGCCAACCAGGGTAAAACCACTTACGGTAATACCGGTAATAATGAGATCGTAACCCTGCGCCGGCAGATCAATCAGCTGAATGATGAGTATGTGCGCACGGGTAGTACAGATGAAAAGATCGCAGAGAAACTCGAGGCTTTACGTAAACAATACAGCGCAGCCGTAGGCAAAACCGGCTCCTCCGTACCAGGTACTGTAGTTAGCAAAGATAAGCTGCTGCAGGATAAAGCCACTGTTGAATCAGATATCTCCGCAGCCAAACTGAATATTAACAACCTGCAGTCCAAGATCAACTCCCTGAAATACTCTGTAGGTTCTTATGCCAACAAAGAAGCTACGGTGAGTACATTAGCGAAGGAGGTAGAACTGGCGCAGGAGGAATACAATAAACTGAAAGAGAAACTGAACTCGGCTATTGACAACAGAAGCGTACCGGTAGACAACTTCAGGCAAACACTGAAAGGGCAGCCTGCCTTCAAACCTGAATCGTCCAAACGGATGATAATTATGGGCATGGTTGGTATGGCCGTATTCATGTTATCTACACTCAGTATCCTGTTCAAAGAGTTCTTTGACTCTTCGATTAAATCTCCTTCCAACTTCCTGAAGAGTGTACACCTGAAACTGATCGCTACGATCAATCATGCGGACCTGAATAAATACAGTATCCTGGAAGTACTGCAGAAACGGATAGAAGATAAAAAGGCCATTGTGAAAAGGCAGAACAGTTTCCGGGAATTCCTGCGTAAACTGCGCTTTGAGATCGAGAGTAGCGGTAAATCCATCTTCCTCTTCACCAGTACGGAATCACAGCAGGGAAAAACAACCCTGGTACAGGCAGTTGCATATAGTCTCAGCTTAAGCAACAAACGTGTATTGGTAATAGATACCAACTTCTGTAATAACGACCTTACCGTACAACTGGAAGCGAAACCTACGCTGGAAACATTCTCCATTGCCCCTCAGGATTTCAGTATCGAAAAAGTAAGAGCCATCGTTACTACTTACAGCATTGAGAATATTGAAGTGATCGGCTGTAAAGGTGGCGACTATACGCCAACGGAGATCCTTCCTAAAAATCACCTGCTGAACTATCTGCCACGTTTGAAAGAATATTATGATTTCATCCTGTTTGAAGGTGCCCCTTTGAATGAATATACAGACAGTAAAGAGTTAGAGAAATATGCGGAAGGTGTGGTAGCGATATTCTCATCCAAAGCATCGATAAAACAAACAGATAAAGAATCCATAGAGTTCCTGCAAGGTTTAGGAGATAAATTCCTGGGAGCTGTATTGAACAATATTAATGACGATTATCTGGAACTATAGAATAAATGTCTGAGCAACCGTCCATAAGATCCCTATCACTGTCTGGCGCATTGAAATTCATTTTCACCTTTCGCCCCGGAACATCCAGGAAATATGCCTGGGTGGACTATGCGAAAGGCATTGCGATCATATTTGTTACGTACCGGCATGTGATATACGGATTACTTTACAACGGCATACCCATCACCTCAACACTGATGAATGCCAATGAAATGCTGTATGGCTTCCGGATGCCCATGTTCTTTTTTCTGTCGGGCCTTTTCTTTGCATCCAGCCTTCACAGGCGGGGCGGCAAGAACTTTATGATCTCAAAGATCAATACGCTTTTATATCCATATCTGTTATGGTGTTTTATACAACTCACCTTGCAGATCTTATTCTCTGATTACACGAATTCTAAAAAAGGAGTGGAAAATTACCTGGACATATTGATACATCCGCGGAGCATGCTGCAACTATGGTATTTATTTGCCTTGTTCAATGTTACTGCCCTGTACCTGATGGTGGACCGGTGGTTAAAGTTCGGCCCCTGGATGCAGCTGCTGCTGGGTTTTGCATTACTTCCGCTGAAAGGGCTGGCAGGTGACATCAGCACCTTGTCTGATATTGCGGTGTACTATGTATATTTTGCCCTGGGGCATCTTGCAACACCTTATTTCTTTAAAGAAAGCGTACAGGAGGAGCTCGCCTCCCCTGTTAAAGTATTACTGCTGATCCCGGTATTTTTACTTGTGCAGTATTACTGTATGAAAAATGTGGACATGAGCATTTACCTGTTCTCAACATTCGCACTGCTGGGCGGGTTGCTGGTGATCATGATCTCCTTTGTGCTGGCGAAGTACCGCAAGCTGGAATTTTTGCAGGTAATAGGGCATTATTCATTATATATCTACCTGATCCATGTGGGTGTTGTATTCCTGTTACGCAACATCATTTTGAGTACGGGTATCCAGATCAGAACATCTGTGTTCACCTTCATACTGATAGCAGCCGGGATCTTTTTCTCCATAATTATCTACAGGGTATGCCTGCTGCTGAAACTTAATTTCATCTTCCAGGGCCCTATCAAGGATATACCCAGGAGACAAGTGAGTGCATCATGAAAAAGATAAAAGCGAAAAAGGTAAAAGAAAAAAAAGTAGTGAGTGAGCAGCTGCATGAAGCGCTGCTGGTAGCCTTTGTGGCCATCGTAATACTCATGTTATTGGTCAAAACGATGTTCCTGTAATAAACATGCAACTGAGCAAGAAAAATATTAAGCAATACTTCTTACACCTGCTCTGGATCTTACTGATCCCGGCGATCGCTTTCGTTGGCGCTAAAGATGCCAAGATAGCAGCCATACTGGTGGTAGCGATCCTGGGCGGCGCTACCTGCCTGGTATGCATCCTCAATTACAGGCTGGGATTTTATATCTATATGACTGTTTCCCTTATCCTTCCTCTGCTGGAAAGGATGGCGGGTACAGAGCTACCGATGGGTTTTGTGATGGATGGGCTTTTAGCCTGTTCCTTGTTAGGCTGCTTCTTCAAAAGGGGGGATCCCTCTACAAAGAAGGTGGATTTCATGAAAGATCCACTGCTGATATCCATCTACGCCTATGTGTTATTACTCATACTGGAAATAGCGAACCCCTACGGCTTTAATCCTGGCGGCTGGTTGATCTTTATCCGGGTGACCATGCGGAACCTCCTGTTCCTTTACCTGGGTCTGCATGTGTTCAATAGCATGAAGGATGTGTATGTATTCTTCAAGTACTGGCTTATAATAGGTACGCTGGCAGCTATCTATGCCTGTATGCAGCAATGGATGGGGCTAATGCCTTATGAAAGGGCATTCATGGCCAAGTACCCTAAAATGTTCAATACCACCATCATCCTCAGTGGTATCCGTATCTTTTCCTTTATGGCGGATGCGGCCTCCTTTGGTATTATCATGGCCTGCAACATTGTGATCATCCTGATCCTGCTGACAGCTAAGCTCGATGTAGTTAACATACCCAAAAAGACAGGGCTCACCATTTCCCTCATCTTCCACATGCTGGCGCTCGGTTACTCCGGCACGCGTACGGGTTATGTGATGATCCCGCTGGGCCTGATGCTGTTCTTCATTGCCAACCTGCAGAAAAGGAATACGATCCTCATTGCCGGTGCTTTCGGATTTTTTGCCCTGGTGATCTTATTCGGGCCTTTCCATAGTAACCCCACCATTGTGCGGGTAAGAACGGCTTTCCTCGGAAAACAGGATGAATCTGTGAACGTGCGGGACCGGAACCGTGCCAAGGCACAGCCCTATGCACTCTCCCATCCATTTGGCGGGGGCCTCATGACCACTGGCGGTAATGCGTTGATCTTCCATCCGGGGCACCCCATGGCCAACTTACAGACAGATAATGGTTACCTGAGGGCTGCATTGGAAACCGGCTGGCTGGGCATCCTCTTAATGGGCGCTAACTTCCTGATCCTCATTATGGCCGGGATCGGCAACTTCTTCCGGATGAAAAGTGATCTGGACAAACTACTTATGATCAGCATAGCAGCAGCCGTATTTGAAATAGCCCTGGCGCAATATGCCCAGGATGCTTCCACGCTGGTGGAGTCCGCTATTATGCTTAATGCGTTCACTGCAATTGTTATAAAAATTAAATATTTATACTCTTAAAAACTAGAATATGAAACGTATCTCCTTAGTCGTTCTTGCTTTGTTCCTGGGCCTTGCTACACAGGCGCAGGTTGTGAAAAGAGACACCAGTGTTTTGCTGAAACTTCCGCCTGATATTTCAACCGTAGCCAGGTTTAAAGCAAAGCTGGTAGAACTGGCCCTGCAGCATCCGAATATGAAACAATATGCTGTTAAGAAACAGATCAACAAGTACGAAACGAATATTGCAGGTTCCGCCTGGCTGAACCATTTCAGCGCAGCAGGTAACCTCAATGAGTTTACCATCAAAGGCAGCAGCGGCGCTAATCAAAACAACGCATTCTTCCCACGTTACAATTTTGGTGTAATGGTGCCAATTGGTAACCTGATCAAGATCCCTAACGATGTTAAACGTGTAAGAGCAGAGAAAAAGTTACTGGAAACAGCGCAGGAATCTGATGCCCTGAGCGTAAAAGCACAGGTATTGGAATTGTATGAGGAATATGCTGCCAATAAACAATTGTTTGAACTGCATTTACCATTGGTAGAAGATGCGTTGCTGAACTACACACAAATGGAAGAAAAGTTCCGTGCCGGAGATGAAACTGTGTCCATTGAACTGTATAAAGAATCATACCGTTCTTACAACGGTGAGATGGCTAAAAAGATCCTGCTGGAAAAAGAACTACGTCAATCCAAGCTGAAGCTGGAAGAAATGGTAGGAACCACGTTAGAACAGGTGTTGCTGCAGATATAGATTTTATCCGTTCACACAACACGTCGCTATGTTGAAAATGATCTCTTTGGTCTGTATTATGCTGGTTACGGGATCCGTAAAAGCGCAGTATGAACCAATGCGTAAAATAGAAGTTAAGATAAGTGAATGGCAAACGAGGCAGGCACTTATCTATACACCTGCACCTACTGTTGCCGGGGAACGTTTCCCCTTGCTGATTGCGTTCCATGGAAGAAGTGTGGCAGGTAAAGATCTTTCTGTTATTTACAAGGATGGCGTGCCTAAGCAGTTGAAAGAAGGCAAATTGATAGAAGCGGTAAATCCCGTGGATGGTAAATTGTATAAGTTTATCTTACTGGCACCCATGGCACAAAGCTGGTCCTTTGCACCGCAGGATGTGGGAATGATGCTGGATGATGTTATAAGGAGATACCCGGTAGACACCACAAGGATCTATCTTAGCGGTTACAGCGCCGGTGGCTGGTCTGTTGAAGCAGCCAAAACACACAGCCCGGAATTAGCTGCCAGGATCGCTGCATGCATCACCATGTCTCCCGCTAACCTTGACTCTGACTACCTGAAACGTTTCAAACTCGTAGCAGATGCGGATATACATACATGGTATTTTGTAGGCACCAAAGACGATTATTTCAGGCAGAACATCAAAGGTTTTATGGACAGTACCGCAAAATATAAGCAAGGGCTTACAAAACTCACCATGTACCCGGGGGCGCATTGCTGCTGGTCTTCTTTCTTTACGCCTAAGTACAGGGAAAATGGTAAGAACATTTATGAATGGCTGCTGCAGTATAAAAAAACATACGCCATAAAACCAAGAAAAAAATGAACAGGAGAAAAGCCATAAGGAACATCCTGCTCCTCGGTGGTGCAGGAGCTGCTGTAGCAGGTGGCTTCAATTTCTATCGCTTTTATAAAAAACCTGACCTCACAGCGCTCGATGGTTATAAAAAACTGATCGAAGAACTCGCTGAGATCATCATTCCGGAAACAGATACACCCGGTGCCAGATCTGCCGGGGTAGCACCTGTAATTATCACCCTGATAAAAGACTGTACCAACCGCAAAGCACAGAACAGGTTCATGTATGGCCTGGAAGATGTGGAAGATTATGCAAAAGCCCGATATGGAAAATCATTCGTTGATTGTGACCATGCGGCAAAGCTGGCTGTTACCGGCCATTTTGAAAAGCGGGACAGGGCATGGGCTGGCATAAAAGGGAAAGTTTCCCGCAGGCTGATAGGAGATTCCTTTTTTATCACCCTCAAAAAGTATACGCTGCTCGGTTACGGCACCTCCATGAAAGGCGCTACTATGGGTATGGCTTACGACTACATTCCCGGTCAGTATAACGGCATTGTGCCGCTGAAGCCTGGTCAAAAATGCTGGGCTACCTGATCACTATAAACATTACATCCCCCATGATATTGCTCTACATACTGTTTTTCCTGAGTTTCTTTGTCCTTTTTTATAATTATATCGGATATGGCATCCTCCTGTACGGGATCATAAAAATTAAACGGGTCTTTAAAAAGCAGGCGCCGGCTGCAGCGGAATTTGAACCTGGTATAACATTGGTAGTAGCAGCCTATAATGAAGAAGATCACATTCGTGAAAAGATAAGCAACACACTGGCACTGGAATACCCTCATCATAAATGCCAGTTCATTTTCATTACTGATGGCTCTACAGACAGTACGCCGGATATTATCCGCCAGGAGCCGCGTATTCAACTGCTGCATATCCCCGCCCGGCACGGCAAAACTGCAGCCATCAACAGGGCCATGCCATTTGTTGAAAACCCCATAGTGATATTTTGCGATGCCAATACCATGCTCAACAGGGAGGCTATCCGCAACATTGTAAAACATTACAAAGATGAAAATACCGGCGGTGTGGCCGGAGAAAAAAAAGTAGTGGCCGCGGGTAAAGCAGATGCTGCTTCCACTGAAGGCATTTACTGGAAGTATGAATCCTTCCTTAAAAAACTGGATGCGGAATTGTATTCCGTAGTAGGCGCAGCCGGAGAACTGTTCTCCATCAGAACACATTTGTTCCAGCCGGTGGAAGAAAAAGTGATCCTGGATGATTTTATTATTTCGCTCCGGATCAATATGAAAGGTTACAGGATAGCTTATGCACCGGATGCATATGCTATGGAAGCGCCTTCTTTCTCTATGGAAGAAGAGCATAAAAGGAAAGTGAGGATCAGCGCAGGCGGTTTCCAGTCCATTGTAATGCTCCGTAGCTTGCTGAATTTTTTCAAATACCCCGTACTCAGTTTTCAGTATATTTCTCACCGCGTGCTGAGATGGACGCTATCGCCGTTAAGTTTACCGGTGTTGCTAATCACTAACATCCTGCTCGTGGTGATAACACCCTGGCTGATCTTTAAGCTCATCCTGGCTGCACAGGTACTTTTTTATGTGCTGGCCATGATAGGATACATCCAGGCCAAACAGGAAAAAAAATCAAAGCTTTCATATATCCCATTCTATTTTCTTTTTATGAACATAGCGGTGTACCAGGGTTTCTTTCGTTTCATGAAAAATAGTCAGGCAGCCGCCTGGGAAAAATCAAAACGAAGCTAGTACACCATCATTAAAATACCTGGCAATGGAAATCAAAACAGACCTGAACGCTCCTCTCACAGACGTTGTGCAGCCGAAACCTGCCGCAAAGAAATTCATCAGTTATATTCACAACTTCCGTGGAATTGCTATCATCTACGTGGTAGCAGCGCACATCCTGGTTGGCTGGCCGGAAGGTTCCGTGATCAGCAGATCCTTTGATGTGTTGTGGCAGAACTCCACCATCCTGTTCCTCTTCATTGCCGGTTACCTTTTCCAGCATTTGTCCCATAAGTTTGAGTATAAGGATTACCTGGTGAAAAAGTTCCAGAATGTGATCTGCCCTTACCTGATCCTCTCTGCTCCGGTGATCCTTTACCGGGTGTTGTACCAGGATATTCCTGGTTTCACCACAGACGTACATCCGGATTTTGGCACCTGGAATGCCTGGGAACAGGCAGGATATTACCTTCTGCATGGCGGGCACCTCCAGCCGCTATGGTTTATTCCCATGATCAGTTTGTACTACCTGATTGCCCCGGTGCTATTGTATATAGACCGCCATCCAAAGTTGTATTACTCCCTCATCCCCTTGTTCGCCCTGTCTCTGATCATACAAAGGAGTGTGTTAAGTGATACCCTGGTAATGGCTGTACACTTCCTGTCCGTATACGTTTTTGGCATGTTCCTGAGCAGGTATAAGGATGAATTCCTGGAGTTTGCCAGGAAATACTGGATCGCCATCACCATATTGCCCGTCGTTTTCCTGGTAGCCACCTACTTCTCCTCCAAAGAACTGTACGACCGTTTTGATTTCACCCATAAAGTGCTTTTCTGCGGTTTTTATATCTATTGGCTCTGGCGCCTGGAAAAGTATATCCCTAAATGGATAGATATCCTGGCCACCTACAGTTTTGGGATCTTCTTTGTGCATTACTTCTTTGTACTGGCTGCAAGGGGTTTATTTCACAAACTCTTTCACCAGGATGTACCTGGCAACATATTCGCCTGGACCCTCAATTTTGCCTTGGTAATGGTGCTTTCCGTGCTTTGCCTCAAGCTGGCGCAGAAACTGCTGGGAAAGAAAAGCAAATTCCTCGTAGGGATATAATTTATAATATACTGTTATCTTTTATGTTTTGCTTTTTGCGTTTATATCTCAATTCCCGCTGTTCACGGATAAATTCCGACCAATTACCAAATAGATAATAGTTATAATTGATTAAATATATACCTTGCACCCTATAATAAAGTATTTGGCAAAAACCAGCTGAATACCATCATTTCTAACCATCTCCTTCCTAAAGCCTAAAGGCTACTGTAAGTAATCAACTGATAAAGTTGGCCCCTACCCAGTCGCGGTATTTTTAACCTTCATTATCCTCATGTGAAACTGCATTATCTACCAATGCTATGCGATAGCTATGGTACCCTGTTGAATGTTTAGTGCAGCTGTTAATAATTCCGAACACCTTGATTCTTATATATGAAAAAATTCTACCTTTTAGTCAAATTGATGCTGCTGCTCAGCGTACAAGCGTCCTGGGCACAGGTATTGGACCCCAATGATCCAATTGTTGTTTACAACGCTGCTTCCCCTCCTACCGAACCGGCATGGGGCCAGATCGGCAAATGGGTGAAAACAAACCGTGTCAGCTGGACAACAACTTCCTACAAGGCATACATCTATAAAGGAATGCAGTTCCGCCTGAAATGGCCTAAGAACTACGATCCGTTAAAGAAGTACCCTATTACTATCTTTTTCCACGGATTAGGAGAAAAAGGCACCAAGTATGATAATGAATACCAACTCTATCATGGTGGAGAAACACATAGGAACAAGGTGGATGATGGTAGTTTTGATGGATTCCTTTTTTACCCGCAGAACCTTTCCGGTTACTTCGGGCCTTCGTATTATGACAATATCAACGAACTGATCAATAACTTCTTCGTTCCGCAGTTGAACGTAGATCCTTTCAGGGTGTCTATCCAGGGTCTTTCCGCAGGTGGTAGTGCTACCTGGGATTTCCTGAACCGCTTCCCTAAACTGGTAGCTGCCGCCGCTCCTATCAGTGCGGCACAAAGCGATTATACCAATACCCTTAACACCTATAAGTATACCCCCATCTGGTTATTCCAGGGTGGTGCGGATCCAAACCCTCCCCCACAGATTGCACAAGGCATTTACAATGCCGCACAGGCAGCCGGTGCCAACTTTAAACTGACGGTGTATCCTGGTCAGGGACACGGCGTATGGGGCCTCGCATGGGGTGAATCTGATTTCTTCCCTTTTATCTCAAGAGCTTACAAATCCAACCCATGGCCTTTAACCGGGAGAACTGAGTTCTGCCCGAATGATCCCATTGCAGTAACCCTTGGTTTAACACCAGGCTTCAATGCATACGAGTGGAGAAAAAATGGCGTGGTGATTCCGGGAGCTACCTCCAATACATTAAATGTAACCGAGTTAGGTACATACGATGCACGTATCAATAATGGCAGCATATGGTCTGACTGGTCCCGTATTCCGGTAGTGATCAAAACCAAAACACCAACCGTGAGCCCAGCTATTACTGTAGCTGGTATCATGAGTAATGTGATCCCGACTCCTGCAGGTTCAGACAGTGTGGTATTAACTGTACCAACAGGTTATGCTTCTTACTCCTGGAAGAAAACAACGGATGCAACCGTTTTAGGCACCAATAATACATTAACCGTTCGCCAGCCGGCTGAATACCAGGTAAAAGTAACTGAACAGTTTGGCTGTTCCAGTGACTTCTCTTCTGCTTTCAAGGTGGTAGCTGCCAATGGCGCTAACGGGCCTGATGCGGTGACCGGATTGATCGCAACCGCGGCTTCCAGAACACAGATCACCCTTAATTGGAATGATAAACCCAATCCTGCCAATAACGAAACTGCTTTTGAAGTATACCGTTCCCTGACCCAGGTTGGTGGATACGAACTGATCGCTAAAGTAAATGCAGATGTACTGACCTATGCAAACACTGGTCTCATCCCTAACACTGCTTACTACTATATTATCAGATCTGTAAATAATAACGGTGCTGGTGCTGTGAGTAACCAGGCTACTGCTACCACTTTGGTGGATAGTCAGCCGCCTACTGTACCAGGCAACCTGACCGTTACTACTACTTCCAGAACTTCTGTAGGTCTTTCCTGGACTGCTTCTACAGATGATGTTGGAGTGGATAAATATGATATCTATGTAAATGGGTTGAAAGCCTATTCTATTCCAGGTGATAAAACATCTTTCCTTGTTGCAGGCTTAACTAATCAGACGACCTACGCCTTTACGGTTAAGGCAAGAGACCTCACTGGTAACAGTTCCGCCTCAAGCAACCAGGTAAGCGCCACTACTTATAACAAAGGCCTTTCTTATAAATTCTATACCGGTACTTTCAGTGCATTGCCAGACTTCAACACCTTAACCCCTGTTAAGGTAGGTACTTCTACAACCCCTGATATCACGGTAAGAACACAGAACGACAATTTTGCGTTCCTGTGGGAAGGTTTCATCAATATCCCTGTAAGCGGTAACTACACGTTTGAAACTTATTCAGATGATGGTAGCAAATTATATATCGGTACTTACAATCATACTGCTACCGCATTAGTGAACAACGATGGTCTGCATGGTTCAACCTATGCACAAGGTACCATTAACCTCACTGCAGGTATTCACCCGATCGCTATCACCTTCTTCGAACAAGGTGGTGGGGAAGAAATGAAGGTTTACTGGAAGAATACTGCCAGTGGCATTGGTAGCACCCGCCAGCTGATCCCGGCATCTGCCTTTACCGACCCCACTCCTGTTCCGGGAGCAGTACCTGCCGCACCAGACAGCCTGGTAGCAAAAGCAGTGTCCTATAACAAGGTGAACCTCACCTGGCATGATGAAAGTAATAATGAAACCGGTTTTGAGATCTACAGATCTACTGCACTGGCAGGTACCTACAACATTATTGCCACAGCAGCTGCTAACACAACCAGTTATGCTGATAGTGGTTCACTCGCTCCGCAAACTACTTATTACTACAAGATCAAAGCCATCAATAAAAATGGTGATTCCGGATACAGCCTGTACAACAATGATGGTCTGAAATATGACTACTTTGAGGCGGCTTCCACCTATAGCGCATTGCCAAGCTTCACGGGTACACCAGCTGAAACCGGTAATGTTAATACATTTGATCTCAGTGTGAGGAACCGTAATACACACTTCGCTATCAAGTTTGATGGCTGGTTGTATATACCAACTGCAGGTTCATACACCTTCTATACCAGCTCTGATG
This sequence comes from Chitinophaga niabensis, assembly GCF_039545795.1. NCBI lineage: Bacteria > Pseudomonadati > Bacteroidota > Chitinophagia > Chitinophagales > Chitinophagaceae > Chitinophaga > Chitinophaga niabensis. The sequence continues at coordinate 2,855,062 of NZ_CP154260.1, forward strand.
CAGGTAGTAAATTGTATATAGACGGGTTTGATGCTGCACACCAGGTTGTTAGTAACGATCACCTCAGCGGTACCGTTGAGAGATCAGGTGTAGTTACACTCACCGCAGGTTATCACCGTATAGTGGTTACTTATTTTGAAGCAACCAACACCCGTGCGCTTACCGTAAGCTACGCCGGCCCTGGCATTAGCAAACGTGCCATCCCTGCTGCTTCTATCTTAACCAACCCGAACATCAGAACAACTACACTTGCTGTTCCAACCACTCCTGCAGCACCATCTGCACTGGTAGCTACCCCGGTATCTATCAAACAGGTAGACCTGAAATGGAATGATAACTCAGCGAATGAAGATGCATTTGAGATCTGGCGCTCTACCGTTGTAAATACCAAAAATCCAACCTACCTGTTATTGGCTACCAAAACTTCCAGTGATTCTGCTACAGCAGTATTTGTGGATACCACTGTTCAGGCCAATACAGTTTATAACTATAAAGTAAGAGCTAAAAACATAGGTGGTACCAGTGCCTTCTCTAACGAAGCAACCGTTACTACCCCCAACACTCTTCCTGTACTGGCTCCGCTGGCCAACAAGACAATGCGTTTTGAAACGCAGCTGGAAGTAGCACTGTCTGCTACAGACGAAGATGGTGATGTACTTACCTTCTCTGTTGCTAACCTGCCTGCATTTGCTGCATTAACGGATAACGGTAATGGTACCGGCAAGATCGTGTTCTCTCCTGCTCTCTCCAACCTGGGTGAATTCCCGATTGAAGTAACAGCTAATGACGGCAACGGCGGTTTGAGCACACAATCATTCACCCTCACGGTAGATGATAACTTCCAGCCGGTATTAAACCCTGTTACAGGTGTAACGGTTGCTGAAAAAGCTACCAGCACTATTGCCCTCACAGCTACCGACCAGAATGCATCAGATGTGCTGACCTGGACAGCTACCGGCCTGCCTGATTTTGCTACACTTACACCTGATGGTAACACTGCCAGCATCCTGGTTGCTCCGGGTTATGCGGACAATGGTACTTACACTGTAACTGTGAAGGTAAATGACGGTAAAGGTGGTGAGGACGTTAAAACCTTCGACATTACTGTTACGGATGTGAATCCTAACTATAAAGTATTCATCAATTTCACAGAAGGTTCATGGGTAGCTAATGCCCCATGGAACAATACCAATAAGAAACCCGTCCTTGGCGATGTGTTCCCTGGCCTGAAAGATGAGCTGAACCGTAATACCGGTATAGCCCTGAACGTGATGACGCCTTGGCAGAATATCAATGGTGGTGCCAACACCAACAACCAGGGTGCTAATACCAACAACAACTCCGGTATCTATCCTGATGCCGTAACTGTGAGCAGCTGGTGGACAACTACAGTGAAACAAACCATTAAGCTGACGGGTGTGGATACTAACTATCGTTATAACTTCACCTTCTTCGGAAGCCGCGTAGGTATCAGCGATAACCGTATTGCGCTGTACAGACTGAATGATACTGCTACTGCAGAACTGAATGCTACCAACAATACCGGCAATACCGTTACTATCAGTAACATCAGGGCTAATGCCGCCGGTGAAATTGTACTGGACCTGGAAGCTGCGCCTACTTCATCCGGCTACGCTTACCTGAACAGCCTCGTACTGAATGCAACCTATGATGATGGTAAAGCACCGGCAAAAGCAGGTAACCTTGGCGTACGCATCATACCAGAAGGCGCAAGACTGAGCTGGGTAGACAAGGCGTTCAGTGAAAGCAGCTACAGCGTTTACCGTGCAACAAGTGCAGCTGGTCCATACAACCTGGTAGGCTCCCGTGCTGCAAATGATACCGCTTATACTGATGCTGATATCACAGCCAGCACTACTTATCATTACTATGTAACAGCTAATAACAGTTATGGAGCAACTTCTTCAGACACTGTTTCCATAACAGTACCAAACAGGGCTCCGAACCTGGCGGCTATTGCCAATGTGGTGATGAAAACTACACAAGTTCGTCAGATAGCGATCACAGCTACTGATGATCCGGCTGATGTGCTCACGCTGTCTGCTACCGGCCTGCCTTCTTTTGCAACCCTGCAAACTACAGGCAACGGCACAGGAACAATCACGCTGAGCCCGATAGCTGGTAACATTGGTACTTTCAACATTACCGTAAAAGCAGTAGACAACAATGGCCTGCAAAGCAGCCGTGACTTTACTGTGAAGGTTACTGATAACCTGCTCACTTCCGTATTCGTTAAGTTTAACAGGGTGGAACCAGCTCCTGCCCCATGGAATAACTTCGAAACACAGGGACTTGCCGGCAGAGCCATCACCAATATCCTGGATGAAACAGGTACTGCTACCCCTATCAGCGTTACTTTAGTTGATGGAATGGGCGGAGATAATAACAACGGTGCTGTTACAGGTAACAACACCGGCGTATTCCCTGACGTGGTAATGAAAACTTACTACTTTGATCAGTCCGGTACACCAAAACGTATCCGTATCAGCGGTCTCAGCACCACTGCTACGGCCCGTTACAACCTGATATTCTTTGGATCACGTGAAGGCGTGACTGACAATAGGAACACGATCTATGCTGTAGGTGCCCAATCAGTAACATTGAATGCTGCCAGCAATACAACCCAAACAGTTGCACTGAATGGCCTCTCTGCTGATGCAAGCGGTAATATAGAATTTACCTACCAACAGGCTCCGGGTTCATTCGCAGGTTACATGGGTGCTTTGGTGATCCAGTCTTATGAGGACAATGGTATTCCGCTGGCTCCGGACAACCTGGTTACTTCAAACGCTACTACCAACTCCCTGAAACTCACCTGGACTGATAAATCCAGCACTGAAACAGGTTTTGAACTCTGGCGTTCAACTGAAAGAAATGGTACTTATACGAAAGTAATTACCACAGCGGCCAATATTACTACTTACACCAACACTGGTTTGGCTGCTAACACTACTTATTTCTATAAAGTAAGAGCTATCACCGCCGCTACACAATCACCATACAGTGCGATTGTTTCAGGCAGCACGCTTTCTTACAGCGTATACATCAACTTTAACACGGTGAATCCTGCTCCGGCTCCATGGAATAATACCAATGCACTGCCTTTTGAAGGACAGACAATGGCTAATCCGAAAGACAACCTGGGCAACCCAACCAGCTTCAGCTGGACACTGCTGGAAAACTTTACAGGTACCAACCCTGCAGGTCAGCAAACAGGTAACAACTCAGGTATCTATCCGGACCTGGTGCTCGCTGAATCCTACTACGTAGAACCAGGCGATACCGCACGGATGCTGTTCACAGGAATGGATCAGTCTAAAGAATTCGCATTCACCTTCTTCGGCAGCCGTGGAAATGGAGGTACAAGAATTGGCGCATACAGTATCAATGGTGTAACAGTAACACTGGATGCAAACAACAACACCAGCAACACGGTAACGATCGATAAAGTGGTACCAAATGCAGACGGCGAAGTACTGTTGAAAGTGTATGTGGCAAATGCTTATGGATACCTTAACGCACTGGTGGTTAGCGCCAGCCCGAGAGAAGTAGATCCATTAGCCCGCCTGGCCTCCAGAGACAGGAACAGTGGTATCGGCAATGTTTACGATGCAACGGCTAAAACGAGCACTACATCAGCAGACAATGATGATCTCACTATCCACAGCGTGTATCCAAATCCGTTCAATACATTTGTGAACCTTTCTATCACACTGAAGAAACCTGCAAACAAAGCAGTGATCAGGTTAGTAGACCTTACAGGCCGCACCGTAGTGATGAAAGACCTGGGATCATTGAACGCAGGTACTTACAATCAAAGGATAGACCTGGGCGCACAACCACTCTCGAAAGGGGTATACCTGCTCCAATTATCAACAGACAGCAAACCGGGCAAAACGGTTAAACTGATCAAGAACTAACAAGATTCTTTAACAATAAAAACTTAAAAAATCCGGTCATATGTACCGGATTTTTTAATTTAGCTGAATATGAACCTGAACATTAAAGCGGAAGAACAGCAAACTTATGATGCCATTGTGATCGGATCAGGAATTAGTGGCGGCTGGGCCGCCAAGGAACTTTGCGGGAAAGGCTTAAAGGTATTGCTGTTGGAAAGAGGGCGGAATGTGGAACATGTGAAGGATTACCCCACCGCTACCATGAACCCCTGGGATTTTCCGCACCGCCTGGTGAATCCGGAAAAGGACATGGAAGAAGATCCCATCCAGGGAAAAGCTTATGATGAAAGCAGCAAACATTTTTTCGTACGTGATAAAGAACATCCCTACGTACAGGAGAAACCCTTTAGCTGGGTACGGGGCTACCATGTAGGCGGCAGGTCCCTTACCTGGGGGCGCCAGTGTTACCGCCTCAGCGACCTGGATTTTGAAGCAAATGCAAAAGACGGGCATGGTGTTGACTGGCCGATCCGTTACAAGGATATCGCTCCCTGGTACGATTATGTGGAAACATTTGCCGGCATCAGCGGGCAGGCAGAAGGTTTACCCCAGTTGCCGGACGGGCAGTTCCTCCCTCCCATGGAAATGAACTGCGTGGAACTGCACCTGAAAAACAAAGTGCGGGAAAAGTTTAAAGACCGCCTGGTAACCATTGCAAGGGTAGCCAATCTCACCAAAGGATGGAACGGCAGAGGCCCCTGCCAGTTCAGGAACCTCTGCCACCGGGGTTGCCCATTCGGCGGTTACTTCAGCAGCAACTCGGCTACACTGCCGGCTGCCATGGCTACAGGGAACTTAACCCTTCGCCCCTTCAGTACCGTGAGTGAGATCATTTACGATAAGGAAACCAAAAAAGCCAAAGGCGTACGTGTAATTGATACCGAAACAAAAGAAACCACCGAGTTCTTTGCCCGGATCATCTTCCTGAACGCCTCCACTATTGCCTCAGCTTCCATATTGCTGCAGTCTAAGTCTGAAGTATTCCCGAACGGCCTGGGTAATAACCAGGACCTGGTAGGCAGGCACCTGATGGACCATCACTTCAAAGTAGGGGCCATGGGTGAGTTTAAGGGATATGAGGATCAGTATTACAAAGGCAGGAGGCCTACGGGCATTTACATCCCCCGCTTCCGGAATATCAATGATGCTACCCGCAGGGAGGACTATATCAGGGGATTTGGTTACCAGGGATATGCAGAACGGGAAGCCTGGAATGATGCTTATACCCTGGATGGTTACGGAGAAGATTTCAAAAAAGAGATCACCAAACCCGGTAAATGGGTGATGTGGATGGCAGCATGGGGAGAAACGTTACCATATGCAGATAATCGCATTACACTGGATGAAAGCAGGAAAGACGCATGGGGATTGCCTTTAGTGAAGATCAGTTTCGAAATAAAGGAGAATGAAAAAGCCATGCGGAAAGATATGCAGGGCAGTGCTGTTGAAATGCTGGAAAAAGCGGGCTTTCACAATATCTCCGGTTTTGATTATGATTATATCGGCGGAGAATGCGTACATGAAATGGGCACGGTGAGAATGGGACTGGATCCCAAAACCTCCGTACTGAACAAATGGAACCAGGTACACGAAGTGCCTAACCTGTTCATTACAGACGGTAGCTGTATGACCTCTTCCGCTACGCAGAATCCTTCGCTCACTTATATGGCACTCACCGCCAGGGCCTGTGATCATGCGGCAGAAGAAATGAAGAAGCAGAACCTGTAAAACATCTAAACAAATACCTTAAAATAAAAAGGGCGCTGATCATTAAGAACAGCGCCCTTTTTTAAGATTCGTTTATTAAAGACCGAAGGCCTGTTTCACTTTCTCTACATAGTCCAGTTTCTCCCATGTGAACAGTTCCACTTCTACTTTCTTTTCTGATTTTTTGCCAGCGTTGAAAGTTTTGGTGATCACCTTGCTTTCACGGCCCATGTGACCATAAGCAGCAGTTTCTGCATAGATCGGGTTACGCAGTTTCAGGCGTTGCTCGATAGCGTAAGGACGCAGGTCAAACACCTGTTCTACCTGGCGGGCAATCTCACCATCGTTCAGCTTTACTTTGGCTGTACCATAAGTATCTACAAATACGCCGCATGGTTTAGCTACACCGATAGCATAAGAAACCTGTACCAGTACTTCATCGCAAACGCCGGCAGCTACCAGGTTCTTTGCAATGTGACGGGTAGCGTATGCTGCAGAGCGGTCTACCTTGGAAGGATCTTTACCGGAGAATGCACCACCACCGTGCGCACCTTTACCACCATAGGTATCTACGATGATCTTACGGCCTGTTAAACCGGTATCACCGTGTGGTCCACCGATTACGAACTTACCGGTTGGGTTGATGTGATAAGTGATCTTATCCGTGAACAGTCCTTGCAGTTCTGGTTTCAGTTGTGCTTTAACACGTGGGATCAGGATGTTGATCATATCCTGTTTGATCTTGTCCAGCATTTGCTGGTCCTTGTCAAAATCATCGTGTTGGGTAGAAATAACGATCGTATCGATACGAACGGGTTTATTATCGTCAGAGTACTCGATCGTTACCTGGGATTTAGCATCAGGGCGGAGGTACTTGATATCTTTATTTTCGCGGCGGAGTGCAGCAAGTTCGATCAGCAGTTTGTGAGCGAGGTCCAATGCCAGGGGCATGTAGTTCTCAGTTTCACGGGTTGCATAACCAAACATCATACCCTGGTCGCCTGCACCTTGTTCTTCCGGGCTTTGACGAACCACACCCTGGTTGATATCAGGAGATTGTTCGTGAATAGCGGAAAGGATACCGCAGGAATTTGCTTCGAACATGTATTCGCTCTTGGTATAACCAATCTTGCGGATCACTTCACGTGCAATGTCCTGAACGTCCAGATAAGCTTCAGATTTAACCTCACCCGCCAATACAACCTGACCAGTTGTTACAAGCGTTTCGCAAGCTACTTTGGAAGTAGTGTCATACGCGAGGAAATTATCGATCAGTGCATCTGATATTTGGTCGGCAACTTTATCCGGATGCCCTTCTGAAACGGATTCTGAGGTAAATAAGTACGGCATAAAATTAAAAATTCTGAAGATTATAGTTGAGTATAAATTATTCTTAGTTTGGCATTGATAGGCGGAGTACCTGTACCACCTCCCAGTTTCACACTCCTCATGTCTATCTGGTGCCTGTTGGAGATGGCTTCCAGTTTGAACACCGAATTATCTAATTTCTTGTCCAGCATGAACTGCAAATGCCGCGCAATATTAAACTTATATTGCACAACTTCAATGCCTCCTATATTAGAAATGACGGTTCTATTACCACCGAAATAAGCGAGATCAGGATTGGAAGGGTTACCGTAGTCTACGATATAACCAAGACTGTCGTGTGTGATGTATCTCCAAAGGAATAACTGGTCCGGATCCGTAAAGATCTTTTCCTTACCGGCCAGGTTGCTGTTGATCTTTGTGAACACCAGTTCAGCCTTGTTGATAATGGCCTTGGGGAAGTTTTCTATACCAGGGATCTGGAATTTGGTGTAGATACCCGGAGCTTCCTGCAAATAGATGGCCGTATCCCCTGTTGGTTTGTTGGTATTGAGGAAAGGCGCTACCTGTGAGTTCGTGTAATTACGGGTAAAGTAATTAGCATGCGGGCTGTAGTATTGCTGGAAAGGGAAGTTCGCAATCAGCGAGTCTTCCGTAGAGTTCTTATAATAAACGGAAATACGGGTATCGCCCTTGTTCAGGTTTACGAAGAGCATGGTTTTGCTCACGTTGGTATCCGGAACAATCGCCAATCCCTTCAGGAAGTCTCTGAAAGTAGTATCGTCTTTAAAGGCACCATCCGCACGTTGCTGCAATAACAGGTTACCGAAGGCTGCACTCAGCGGGATCCGCAGCGCAGGCGCCTGTTTTACCCCGTAAATAGAGAGGGAATCCTTAGGGTACACCGGGAAAGCCGTCACATTTGCCAGCAATTCACCCTGGTCGTAACTCAAAGGCCTTGTGTAACTGTAATTAGAGTCTGCTTTGAAACCCGGCTCATTCATCCGGTACACTCTCAGGTTCATGCCCTGGTTCTCACCATACCAAAGGGTATCACATCCTATATATAATACAACGGAATCCAGCGTTTGGCCGGTTCCTGCAAAGGAGAATTCTAATTTGGGAAGACCTACGCCGGTATAAAGGAAACCACTTGATTTACCGAAAACAGGATTGTCTGTAATGCTTCCAAGCGCTGCGCCATAGTTGGCCTGACCGGTACGAATACTGGAATCCGCTTCCTGTATGTTCATGGTGATCAGGTTATTGATCGTTGTATCTTTTACGGTTACTTTGTCTGAACCTGGGATAAGGTCCTTACCCAGGATGGTGGATTCATTACAACCGGTAAATGCATATAACGCTGTTAAGAAAGCAGCACTATAGCCAAGGTTCCTGAAATTGATCTTCACGTAGTTTGGTTTGAAGAAAAGAAAAACTAAAAATAAAAAGTAAAACGCAGGAACGGTAAAAACCGTCAAGTTTTAACTTTTCGTTTTAATGGCTGACTTATTTTAAGCCCAATAATTGATGATAAAGCTGCAGATAGTCTGCCAGATCTTCATTGTCCTTTTTATAAGGAACGATGATCTTACCTTTTTCTGCTTTCATTTCGTCCACCAACTTTTTGTCCGACTTGTCGCTGGCCACTACCACCGCATCGGCATATTTGCATGCTCCTTTATTCAGCGCAGCATTGGTTCCTTCTTTATATAATTCCAGGTCTTTTTCTTTGATCTGGTTACTGATGATCGCTTTTTTCAGGAAAGTAGCGCCTAATTTCTCTTTAAATGAATTAGGCTCTAAAGAAAATACCGTTTTTGAATGGGCAAAAACGGGTTCTTTTTTATACGCCGTTTTTAAGTAAACGGGGATGAGGGAGGTCATCCAGCCACTGCAATGGATAATGTCCGGAGGCCAGCCAAATTTCTTTACGGTTTCCAGCGCGCCTTTGCAAAAGAAGATCTCACGGGCTGCATTGTCATCGTAAAATTTTCCGTCATCATCGTTAAATACCGCTTTGCGTTTGAAATAATCTTCATTGTCCAGGAAGTAAACCTGCAACCTAGCATTAGGTAAGGAAGCAACCTTGATGATCAGCGGATAATCATCCCCGTCAATCACAATGTTGATCCCCGAAAGGCGCACCACTTCATGCAATCTATGCCTGCGTTCATTAATACTTCCAAACCTCGGCATGATAACCCTCACCTCCAGACCGGCCTCATTTGATTTAATCGCCATCTTATTGACCATCGCCGCATAATCACTCAATTCAAGATAAGGCGACATCTCCTGGGCAATAAAAAGAATTCGTTTCTTTGTGGACATTTAATGCTGATTATTAATGCAGTTATTTTTAATTTGGCTTGCAAAACTACTAAATTTTTAGGTAAAATTGGCCAAATTGTCACTTTTAACATCCTTTTAAGCAAAGGTTTATGTATCTATTCAAACAGGTAGCGGATCTGAGAGAGGCGCTGGAACACGAAAAAAAGGCAGGAAAACGGATCGGATTCGTTCCCACCATGGGAGCACTGCACCAGGGCCACATTTCCCTCATTAGGGAAGCTAAAGCATTGACGGACATAGTAGTATGCAGCATTTTTGTAAATCCTACACAATTTAATGATCCCAAAGATTTTGAGAAATATCCCATCACCATCAAAGAAGATATTCTTAAATTAAATTATGCGGAAACAGATCTATTATTTATACCATCCGTGGCAGAGATGTACCCCGAAGGTGTGAACGGGCTTCACCTGCATTACGACTTCGGCTACGTAGAAACCGTGCTGGAAGGCGCTTTTCGCAAAAACCATTTCCAGGGTGTGGGAATTGTGGTGCATAAACTACTGGAGATTGTTCAACCCGATGATCTTTTTATGGGACAAAAGGATTTTCAGCAATGCATGATTATCAAGCGTTTACTGGAAATAACGGAAATTCCGTCCAAATTACACATATGCCCTACCCTGCGGGAAAATGATGGTTTGGCCATGAGCAGCCGGAATATGCGCCTCAGCCAGACAGAAAGGCAAACCGCCACGCAGATCAGCCGTACTTTAACCTATATGAAGGAACATATCCGGCAGCTGCCCTTTGATATTTTAAAGCAGAATGCGCACCAGCAGTTACAAGATGCTGGTTTTCAGCCTGATTATGTTGAAATTGCAGATGCAGACAACCTGCAGTTACTGGATAAACCCATTAACAAAGAGATGGTGATGCTCATTGCTGCCAAATTGGGTGAGATCCGGCTGATCGATAATATGATCATCCCTCCGGTGGCATAAATCCTCCTGTCATAACAAAATCATAAAAGCAGCCGCACTGTCTTCCTATTATATAAAATTCCTCTACCTTTGCGGACTACACAAGAAATATGTTGATCGAAATTCTGAAATCTAAGATTCACAGGGCGGTAATTACGGAAGCCAATCTGAACTACGTGGGCAGTATCACTATAGATGAAGATCTGATGGATGCCGCCAACCTGATCACTAATGAGAAAGTGCAGGTAGTGAACGTAAACAATGGCGAACGCCTGGAAACGTATGTCATTAAAGGCAAACGCGGCTCCGGCGTAATATGCATGAACGGCCCCGCAGCGCGTCTCGTGCAGGTAGGTGATGTAGTGATCATTATATCCTATGCCACCATAGATTTCGAAGAAGCAAAAAAATTCACTCCTGTAGCCGTTTTCCCAAAAGAAGGCAATAAACTCTAGAGAGGTTCTATATGGCCATGCCCAAAGCGCTTAAAAATGTACTGAAATTCCTTGTTTTTTTAAGCATTGGACTGCTCATGATCTGGCTTGCCCTGAAGGACATGACACCTAAGGATTACCAGGACGTGAAGACCGCTTTCCTGAGCGGCAATTACTGGCTCATCATCCCCGCTTTCATCATCGGCATAGGCAGCCACCTCTCCCGTGCACTCCGCTGGCGGATCCTCATAGAAACACAGGGTTTTAAACCCGGCGTGCTCAATACCTTTTTTGCCGTGATGGTAGGTTACCTCGTGAATATGGGCGTACCCCGCCTCGGCGAGATTGCCCGTTGCGGTGTGCTGGCCAATTACGAAAAGATCCCGGCGGACAAGCTGATAGGTACCATGATCGCTGAAAGAGCACTGGACCTTTGCTGCCTCATGCTCGTTTTCCTCATTTGCTTTCTCCTGCAGATAGATATCGTAGTGGCCTTCCTGAATGCAGAAGTATGGCCCAACATGGCTAAAACAGACGGCTCCAAACTCCTTCTTATAGGAGTGATCGCACTGGCAGTAATAGGCATCCTTATTTTCCTTTTCAAACGTTTTGCGGCTTCCAAAGCTGCCATCAAATTACGCGCTTTAATGAAGGGTGTACTGGCCGGCATACTTTCCATTGGTAAAATGGATAAAAAGAAGCTCTTCTGGTTCATTATACATACACTCTGCATCTGGGCGCAGTACCTGGCCATGTTGTATGTAGGTTTCCTTTGCCTCCCCGCTACCCGGGAACTGGGCTTCACCGCAGCACTTACCGTACTGGCATTAGGCAGTATAGCCATGATCGTTAGTCCGGGTGGCATAGGTGTATATCCTTACCTTGTTCAGAAAACACTCCTCTTATATAATATCGCACTTCCCATCGGCTGGGCTTTCGGCTGGATCATCTGGGGTGCGCAAACCCTGCTTATCTGCCTGCTGGGGCTTATGTCATTTATCTGGCTGCCCATTCACAACAAAAAAGCGTAACTTAATAATAAGTTAACACCGGCTATACAGTCTGGCGATCAGTTTTTTATAACTTTTGCGGGCAATCTGACTATAGCCCTTGCAATGCTTCTGTAAAAACATGTGAATATGAGTATGGACTCGAACGCAGCTCCTGTACCGGTGAAAGGAAAAAAAACGCCGGTGAAAAAAGTTACCAAATTAAAGGCCGTCTCCAAAAAGGTAAAGACCATTGTAAGGGATATCAGCTGGCTTTCATTTAATGGCCGCGTATTACAGGAAGCTGCGGACACTACCGTTCCGCTCCTGGAAAGGATCCGCTTCCTGGGCATCTTCTCCAATAACCTCGATGAATTCTTCCGTGTCAGAGTAGCTACCCTGAAAAGAATGGGTGCAGTAGGCAAAACCGCCAAAATGCACCTGGAAGAAAATCCGGACCAGATCCTGGAAGAGATCCAGCGTAACGTACTCAGCCAGCAGCAGGAGTTTAACCGCATCTGGAAAGAGATTGAAGAAGCCCTCAAGAACGACAAGATCTTCATTCATACTGAAAAACAACTGAACAGGGAACAGCAGAAATATGTGCAGGACTATTTCAATGAAGAAGTACGCACCAATATCATTCCCCTCATGATAGAAAGTATCCCGCATATGCCTTTTCTGCGGGATAAATCCATCTACCTGGCTGTTGTACTGGCAAAAGAGGATAACTCCATCCGCCAGAAGTTTGCCCTTATTGAAATTCCGGCTTCCGTTCTCCCCCGCTTCCTCATCCTCCCTTCCAAAGAAGGTGAGCATGATATTATGCTGCTGGAGGACGTGATCCGTTATAATCTGCCACACATCTTCTCTTATTTCGGTTATGATAAGTTCTCATCTTATATCATCAAAGTAACCAGGGATGCGGAATTAGATATAGATAATGATATTGCCACCAGCATTATCCACCAGATAGAAAAAGGGCTCAAAGCCCGTAAAAAAGGCAAACCCGTGCGGTTTATCTACGATCAGCAGATAGATCCCCTCCTGCTGGAATACCTGATGCGCAGGCTGGGACTTTCCAAAAAAGACAACCTCATCCCCGGCGGCAGGATCCATAACTTCAAAGACTTTATGGACTTCCCTGCAAAGGTATTTACACGCGAGCGGGTGCATCGTAAAACCTTTATCCATCCGCTGTTTCAGAATGCTCCCAGTGTGATGCAGGTAATAGGTGCAAGCGATGTAATGCTGCACTTCCCTTACCATTCCTTCGATACTATTATCGACCTGTTGCGGGAAGCAGCTATGGATCCGAATGTAACCACCATCAAAATAACTGCTTACCGCCTTGCCAAGAACAGTAAGATCATCAATGCCCTTATCAATGCCGTCCGCAATGGCAAGCAGGTATCTGTTGTGCTGGAACTCCGCGCCAGGTTTGATGAAGAGGCAAATTTAAAGTGGAAGGAACGGCTGGAAGAAGAAGGTGTGAAGGTATTATTCGGTGTACCCGGCATGAAAGTACATGCCAAATTATGTGTGATCAAAAAACGCATCGCTAATAAAACCATACAGTATGGCTTTGTGAGCACCGGCAACCTCAATGAAAAAACCGCCAAAGTATACGGCGATCATTGCCTGCTCACAGCCAACCGCAATATCATGGCGGATATCAACCGTATTTTCAGCTTCCTGGAAAACAAGAGCCATGATGAAAAAATACTCCATGGCTGTAAAACCCTGATCGTGAGTCCGCATAATATGCGTAAGTTCTTTATACGGATGATAGAACGCGAGATCCGTAATGCACAGCGTAAAAAGAAGGCTTCCATCATCCTCAAAATGAATTCCCTGTCAGACGAAGAGCTGATCTCTAAACTCTATGATGCCGCTAAAGCCGGTGTTACCGTACAGCTGATCATACGCGGTATCTGCTGTGCCTTCACAGAAAATAAAAAGTGGAAGAAAGATATAGAAGCCATTAGTATTGTAGACGAATACCTGGAACATGCCAGGGTGTTCAGCTTCCACAATAACGGCCATGAACGGGTGTTCATCGCCTCTTCCGACTGGATGGTACGTAACCTGGACCACCGCGTGGAGGCTGCAGTATCCATAGAAAACCCAACAATTAAGAAAGAATTAATAGAGATCCTGAACATTCAGCTAAACGGCAATGTAAAGGTGCGTATACTGGACAATGAGCAGCAGAATGCCTATAAACATACCACAGGCAAGAAGATGCGGGCACAGGTGGAAATATTCAAATACCTCCACGAAAAAACATACCTTTGACGCATTCCACAAAACAAAGAAAGGGATGTAGCACATGAAGCTGGCAGCTATAGACATCGGTTCCAACGCCGCACGTTTGTTAATATCAGAAGCATCTCCCAAAGCAAACGGAGAGATGGATTTCACCAAAGTGAACCTGGTGCGCGTGCCACTGCGTTTAGGCATAGACGTTTTTGCTACCGGCACTATCTCCCAAAAGCGGGCTGACAGCCTCGTGAACACCATCAAAGCCTACAAACTGCTGTTGGATGTATATGAAGTAAAATACCTGAAAGCCGCCGCCACCTCCGCCATGCGCGATGCCACCAACGGCCTGCAGATCCTGGACAGGGTGAAACGGGAAACAGGTATGGACATCCGCGTGATCACCGGCCAGGAAGAAGCCTCTTATATATATGAGAACCATGTAGCAGAGAACATGGACAAAACCAAAAGTTATCTCTATATAGATGTAGGCGGTGGTAGTACAGAACTCACTTTATTCAGCGGCAACCGCCTGGTATTCAAAGAATCCTTCAACATCGGCACCATCCGCCTGTTACAGAACAAAGTAACGGAACAGCACTGGCAGCAAATGAAGGATTTCCTGAAATCACAGCTCCGCGGGAACAACCAGGTGATCGCTATCGGTTCAGGCGGTAACATCAACAAAATATTCTCCCTCTCTAAACGGAAAGAAGGCAAACCGCTTTCTTTAGACCTGCTCAAAGACTATTACAAAGAATTCAGCAGCTTTTCCGTAGAAGAACGCATCCATCTTTACAATCTCCGGGAAGACCGTGCAGACGTGATCGTGCCTGCCCTGCAGATCTATGTGAACGTGATGCGCTGGACGGATATCATGGAGATATTCGTACCCAAGATCGGTCTCGCTGATGGTTTGGTGCGTTCGCTCTACAATGAGATACATCAGCTAAAAATGCAATAAGCTCCCGCTCTTCAAAAAATAGTGCACAAATCCGATTAATATCGCAACTTTGTGCATTCTAATACCATAACGCAATGTCTGCTGCAAGTAAAGAGATCAAGCGCATCACCACACATATCCTGCAAAAAATGAAAATGGACGGCGAGCGTATTTCCATGCTCACCGCTTACGATTTTTCTATGGCAGGTATCCTGGATGATGCAGGAATAGACATATTGCTGGTAGGAGATTCCGCCTCCAATGTAATGGCTGGTCATGAAACCACACTGCCTATTACGCTGGACCAGATGATCTACCACGCCGCATCCGTAGTAAGGGCCATCAAACGCAGTTTTGTAGTGGTAGACCTTCCCTTCGGCTCCTACCAGGGCAACTCCAAGGAAGCCCTGATGTCCACCATCCGCATCATGAAAGAAACCGGTGCGCATGGCGTAAAGATAGAAGGTGGAGAAGAAGTGATTGAGTCCGTGAAAAGAATTATCAGTTCAGGTGTTCCCGTAATGGGCCACTTAGGTTTAACACCACAGTCCATTTACAAATTTGGCACCTACGCCGTACGTGCAACGGAGGACGATGAAGCCCAGAAACTGCTGAAAGATGCCAAACTGCTGCAAGAGGCAGGTGCATTTGCCATTGTGCTGGAAAAGATCCCCGCCCTGCTGGCTAAACAGGTGGCAGAGGAATTAACCATTCCCGTGATAGGCATCGGTGCCGGTAAATATGTGGATGGCCAGGTATTGGTGATGCACGATATGCTGGGCATCAACAAAGAGTTCAAGCCCCGCTTCCTGCGCCGCTACCTGAACCTTTATGACGATATCTTCAAAGCTACCCAGCAATATATCCACGATATCAAAAGCCGGGACTTCCCGAACGATCAGGAACAATATTAAGGCTATAAAACAGGAGTTTTAACATCTTTTAAGGGCTAAAACTCCTGTTTTTACTTATATTCGTTGTTGTGAATACTTTGTTGAACATACAGCTATCACTCCTCTCCTTTCTGCGCAGCACCTGCTCGCATGTGCCCTGAATGCCTGCCTTTTTACCCCCCTTTCCTGACCCATATTCTAAATCTTCAATTTATTATACATGACAACACTGGAAACAGTCTTAAATGGCCTTATGAGCCGTTATAAAGAGCGCGTGCCCGATGTAGGCGCCATTATCAACGCCATGATAAAAGAGGGCGTTATAACCCATGCAAATGACATTGAGAACGATCATATCGCCTTCCGCACCCTGGGTGTGGAACATTTAGGCATTCAATCCCTGGAAAAGATCTTCCTCCATTACGGTTATACCAAAATGGAATACTATAATTTCCCCGAAAAGAAACTGGATGCGTACTGGTATGCTCCCCCTTCCGAGCAATATCCCCGCATCTTCATCTCCGAGCTGCGTGTGAAAGAGTTAAGCCCTGAAGCACAACAGATCATCAAAAGCTACACCAACGAAGTAAAACAGGATCCTGTAAACAACCTGGACCTCGATAACGGTGCAGCCGTAGACACTTTCCTCCACAGCGCCCTCTGGCATACGCCTACTTTGCAGGATTATAAAACCCTTGCTGCTGAAAGCGAATACGCCGCCTGGGTGATCTACAACCGTTATTACCTGAACCACTTCACCGTGAGTGTACATAACCTGAAAGCAGGCTATAACACCGTTGCGGACTTCAACATCTTTTTAGAACGAAATGGTTTTCACCTCAATGATTCCGGGGGGAAGATCAAAACCAGTCCGGATAAAGGTTTGCTCCAAAGCTCTACTGTTGCCCGTATGATAGAAGTTACTTTTGCGAATGAGGAGAAACATGCTATCGCAGGTTCTTATGTGGAGTTTGCAGAGCGCCGTGTATTACCGCAATTTGCGCATCTGCCTGCTGCTGAGATCAAAAGGAAACATCGCAGAGAGGGCTTTGAGGCGAATAATGCGGATAAGATCTTTGAGAGTACTTATTCTACGCAGACGGGGAAGGTGTGAGTGTTGTAAGATATTATTATAGCAAAGCCTCCAGGTTATACAACCTGGAGGCTTTTTAAATACAATGGATTGCATTCAGAATGTGGATAAAAACCACACCCACGTTCGTCATTTTTTGTCATTTCGCAACCCGGGGGCTGCCTGTTTTAAGTATATTGTTAGTTCACCAAACAATCTTTTTTATGGCAGTACAATCTGGGATTTTTAAAGTAACAGGGGCTATCGGCGATGAAGTCGGGTACAACGTAGAAGGCAAACACCGCATGCGGAAAAAAGCAAAAAAGGTCAGGCGGAGCCTGGCTACCATAGAAGCTGCTACCGACTTTGGCTACGCCAGTAAAGCAGGCAAGCTCATCCGCCGCGCAATACGCCAGGGGCTCAACATCCGCACTGATAACAAACTCACCAACCGCCTGAATGCAGCCTTGCTGGAAGTCCTCTATGCCAGCAGCGAACAAAGGGGCAGCAGAGGGTTTAAGCCGGAAGCTCTGGCGGGATTAGCTGGTTTCAGGTTCAATATGCAAACAGAACTGAGCCAGCTGCTGAACTTCCAGCCCAAAGTAAAGCAGGACAAAAACAGCCTCCGCATTGCCCTGCCCGCTTTAACGGCGGAGGATATCCGCCATTATAAGAACACCTCGCATGTAGAGTTCAAAGCCATCGCTGTGGGCCTGAACTTCAACGAAGCGGAATACCAGGAGGCCGTAACCGATAAAGTATTGATCGATTTCCGGAAACCTGCGGAAGCAAAGGAATTAGTACTTCCTTTCAAAGCAGGCAAAGACGAAACGATCGTGGCGTTACAGATAACTGCATACCATGAGTTGAATGGAAAGCTATACAAGGTAGATAACCGTAAATTCTTTGCAGCAGATATCATTGATGTGATACCATCACTGCCGCAGGAAGAAGATGCGAATATTGTACACCACAGCCAGGTGCAGAAGAAGCCGCTCTTTCAACTCCATGGGGACCATACCTGCGTAACACCACAAAAAGAATAAACCAGGGTGAGGCGGGTGACAGGAATTGATGTGAAGTTTTCCTTCCAACAGGAAAAATATGTCCGCCACCTAAATTCAGCACATGATTTGCCCTAAATTTGTATCATGAAACACCTGCTTATACCACAATTGGACTTTCAACACACCAAAGGAGCTGTTATCTCCTTCCATATCCCCCAAATACTCCCTTAACTCCCCCTTCACCTCATCTACACATCCGGTACACCCTCTCTCCACATCAAGTCCACCTTCCACTGGTCTTCCAAATAGCAACCATAGGGCTGACATGGCTTTCATCTTCATAGCACACCCCAAACACAGCAGCAGCAGGCTTCCTGTTCCCATTCTTAATACTCATCCACCACAACCGCCGAAACCAATCCCGCGTACGATGTAGTATTCTCCGCATAAAACGCAATACGCACCTTTCCATCAGCCGGAACCAATACAAAGTCGAAAATAGCAGCATTCCTTCTATTCTGCGTGGCGTTGAATTGCTTTACCTGACCATTCACCCGCACCATATTGTTCCGGGGAGATGAAGTAGCATTGGCAGTTAACAGGATCTTGCAATATTTTCCCGGTGTAAGTCCTGTTACCTCAAGGTTCTCTACCGGCGAATAAGCAACCGTAAAAAATACGCCCCTGAGTGCATCAACAGGCACCACAAATCCCTGACCATCATCTGAGGGTACAGATATACCGTTCAAAGCACTTATAGCCCCATTTGGTGCGTAAGCCGAAGCAGCAATTGTATTAATACCAATCCCTGAAGCGCTGGTGCCGGAACAAACTCCCAGATGCGGATACCCGGTCACATTCACAAAACCGCTCACAGGATTACTTGTATAGCTAAAGTTAAAACTACCCGTTCTCGTAGTGGAGGGGCTGGTAGCTATTATCTGTACATCATCAAATGCCGTTCCGCCCTTATTATCTGTTACCGTACACCTGAAGACATACGTACCGGACGACAAACCGGAGATAATAGTTGATGCAGCATTAGGAGAATTGATAGTAGCATTGCCTCCTGATATTTTCGTCCACAGATAAGTATCTACAGTGCCATCAGGATCGCTTGCAGTAGCAGTTAATATAGGATTCCCGGGCAATGATACCGTCTGATCATATCCGGCATTAACCGTAGGAAATTGATTAACCGGCGACCCATCGCCCGGCAGCTCTTCCACCACAATGGCAGAGATCACACCATACGGAGTACCGTCCTGGTCATGCGCATAGGCTGCGATTTCTACTATCCCATTAGTCGGTACCGGTACCTGGTCAAAAATAGCTGCTTTACTGCTATTCTGAGTAGCATTATACTGTTGTGTCTGTCCATTAACAGTAACTTTTGTTACACGCGGAGAACTAACTGCATTTCCGATCACCAGGATCTTACAGAGTTTGCCAGGCGTAAGCCCTGTAACGTTGAAGTTGGTGGTAGCGCTATGATGACCGGTATAGAAAACATTCGCCAATACTGCCTGGTCCACTGCGAAGTTACCGCCATCATTCACAACAGCCATATTATCCAGTGCAGTATTACCAGTACTGGTAGACCATGCGGAGGTGGCCACGGTATTTAAACCAATGCCTGTAACGGGGTCTGTTCCCGTAAGAACAGCCATGTGCGGATTGCCGAATAAGTTAGTATAGGAAGCAACCGGTTTAGAAGTAAGACTAAAATTGAAACGGGCTGTTCTGGAATTAACAGGACTTGCATTCACCGTTACTGTCACATCATCAGAAGCTTGTAATCCGCTATTATTCGTAACCGTACAGCGGAATACATACGTACCTGCTGTTAAGTTCTGTACTACCGTTGTAGAACTGGTGGAACTCAGAAAGGTAGCGCTGCTGCCCTCAAGTTTTGTCCATTGATAGCTGGTAATGGTACCAACCGGGTCACTGGCAGAAGCACTAAGCTCTAAGGTAGCTGGCAAAGTGATCACTTTATCAGGCCCTGCATTTACAATCGGGTAAGTTCCTGTTACGGTGCCTATTCCCTGCACAATATTACTCCAGTTTGAATAACGGCCATCATACTGGCGGAACCTTACTCTATAGAAGGCATTATCAACAGCGAGATTAAGTGAATTACCGTCCGGCGTATTCACAGTCTGAAAATTTACGAATCCGCCATTCAGCGAACCGGCGCGCTGCACCTCATATCCGGAAACCTGGGTATTGGAAGTATAATATCCAACCAGCACGTCCCGCATGGGAACATACGCAATTAATGCCCCCTGATCATTCAGGTGAGCGCCGTCTCCTGTATGTAAAACAGGGTTGATCCTGTAGGGATTGGCAGGATCTTCCAGCAATTTATATACATATGCGCAACGGCTCCCAAACTGTTTCAGGAGTAATTGGCTGAGGTCTGCCTGCTGAACACGGGCAGCCTGGGCAAAGTCATGCCGTGGAAATCCGCTGAAAACAAACAAAGTGGCACCCGACTTCACACAGGCATCTTCTATTGCTGCAATATTGGCCATTGTTTCCGTCAGCGATGTGGCACCGCCTGCAGGATTATTGGGGTCTGCATCATTACTGGGTGTAACAAGAATGATGATCTTGTTCCCGTCAGTCAGTGCTTTTGTGATATTGTTATTGGCATCTACCCACTGATTAGATCCGTTGGGTAACAGTTGTCTCGTATTATATCCGTTCTGGCAATAATTAGTCACCACGGGGCTACTCGCCACCTGTTCCAGGTAAGTAGTTAACCTTCCTATGATCGAATTCCTGTAAGTACTGGTGAAAGCTCCCTTCCCCTGGCTTCCGCCGATCACACCAACCTTAGGCAGAACGTACAGGTCCTGTGGGCTTTTCCACCATTTTAAACGCTGCTGGGTTGAGTTGATAGCCTGTACAGAAAGACTAAACGGCACAGGGCTCTGTATGGTAGTGCCGGCCCCACTTCCTCTAAAAGCCATCGTATCCTGACCTTTAATAGCAATAGCAGTATCTCCCAGGTTCTCCAGCTGCAAGATCCGGAACTCCGTTCGTCCCCCTCCCATATTTTGTAAAATACCTTTTACATCGCGCGACTGATTTTCAATCACCAGTTCAGCACGCTGGATCTTAATACTGTCTTGCGTTACTTTAAGATTGGATTGAGAAAAGGTTTGCTGTGTTACAAACAACAACACAATACCAATGAGGCTTTTCATCGTCTTCATTTACTCGAACATTTATAGGAATGGCAGATATAAAATAAAGTCCTGACCGGGCTATTCCGATCAGGACTTTTTATTGATTAATTCTCCTGGATGATCAGCGCATTGATGTAAGAAAACTCTCCGTTTGTTGTATGGTCCACCGGTGGATAAACAGCAATCCTTATTACCCCTGATGAATTAGGCACCACACCGGTAACAACCTGCTGTGCAGAAGTATTACCCAATGCATTCTGCAATAATTCAGACCCGCCATTAATGCGCCATGCAGCATAACGTGGGGCTGTAGCAGCAGTACTACGTGAGCCCACCAGTTTTAAGGTGTATGTTTTAGATGGGTTCAGCCCTGTGATCAGCAGGTTATCATTTGTACTGTATTTCAAACTGTAGTTAAACCAGTAACTGTTTAGCGCAATATCAGGTACTATACCTGAATTATTCCCTGTGACCATACCCGCATTATCCGCTGAGTTTACACCGGCAAGGCCCGTCCAGTAAATACTTGTATTACCTCCGTTATTGATGGTCCAGCTTGTAGTTGGGTCTGTAACAGAAATGTTCATTCCCGTTACGGCTCCGTTAACGTTCATCCAACCCGGAATGACAGGCGCCGCTGCATTCGAGAAATAAGCACGTAACGTTTTCAGACCACCATTATCAGGAAGCACTGTTATCGTAGCATCATCACTGTAAGTTGCACCACCTGAAACGGTTACCGTTAAACGGACCTTAAACACACCATTGGTGAGCGCACCTACAGTGGTGTTCGCTGCAGTAGCCGTTCCGAATGTAACTGTATTGGGGCCGCCTTCACCCTGGGGCAGGGTTAGTGGGAATTGGGTAAGCGGCAATTGCGTCCATTGGTAACCCGTGATCGTATTCCCATTTGCATTAATGGTGCTCGTTAATGATACGCTGTTGGTTGGCAGTGTAATACTGGCATCCGCTACGGTTATCGTAGGTGCAGTACCTGAACTGGCATTCACGGTTACAGTAGCATCATCACTATATGTTGCACCACCCGTAACAGTACCTGTTAAGCGGAACACATACACGCCATTGGTAAGCCCTCCCATCGTACAACTGGTTGCAGTAGGTGTTCCCATCGTAGCCGTATTAGGCCCGGAAACCTGCGTCCATTGATAACCCGTAAATGTGTTTCCGTTTGCGGTAATATTACCCGTCAGCGCAACACTGTTAGTGGGTAGTGTAATAGTAGCGTCTGCCACAGTGATTGTAGGAGGAGTATTAGCATTCACCGTTACCGTAGCATCGTCACTATAGGTAGCACCGCCGGAAACAGTAACCGTTAAACGGAATACATAAGATCCGCTTATAAGCCCTCCCATTGTACAATTCACAGCTGTGCTCGTACCCATCGTAGCCGTATTGGGCCCTGAGATCTGCGTCCATTGGTAACCTGTAATAGTGCTGCCGTTCGCGTTTACATTACCGGTCAGTGCAACACTGTTGGTGGGCAATGTTATACTGGCATCTGTCACAAATACTGTAGGTGTGCCAGGTGCATCTGCTATGCTGATATCTACAAAACTTAAGTGTGCATAGGTACTACCGGTAGCAGGGCGAAGATTAATATCTACTGCACCCGTACCTGTTATGCCTGAATATACGATAGCCCTGTTCAGATCTGCTGGTGCGCCGGAACCATAATAGGTTTCCATTGTTTTGGAATTTGCCCATGTTGCTTCTGTACCTAATTTTGATTCAAGGATCCTTGATGCATTGTTAACAGGATCTACCCTTGCTCCCCATAACTTAATGGAATAGGTTTTTGAAGTAGTTAATCCTTCAATACGAAGTGTAGTACCATTTGGATAGATAGAGTTATGCAGGAACATATTATCAGATAGCGCCGTACCAGGATATCCCATGGCAGCAGCATAGAACCCGGCAGCGTTAATACCGCTTGTACCATTGGTTACTACCTGGTTACCGGAAGGTTCTCCTATCATTCTAAAAGAAACAGCGGTGGCGGTATTATTTGCAGTTACCAGATTGCTGATAGCGGAGTTATCCCTGAATCCCGTAGCCCCGCCGGAGCCATACCAGTTATTCCAGTAATTCCCCGCTGCATCCGGAGAAATAGTAGTTTGTCCTATTAATCCGCCAACACCGGTTGTATTTACACTATCTCCTCCAAGGTCCACCAGGATCCGGTTAGGGTCTCCTGTTACCGGCGGAGTGGTGCCACCACCATTCCCAAAATAGGTAGCGATGTTGGAGTAAGAAGAAGAGGTACCATTGGTATAATTTGCTTTCACCCTGAAATACTGTATCCCGCCCGTTGGTTTCGTATAGCTTTTCTTTACGATCACAGGATTGGTGACCTCATCAAACTGCGACCAGCTGCTGCCATTTGCAGATGCTTCCACTGTATATCCGCTCACACCAATGATCGGTTGAAAATAAGATTGAAAACGCGCAAATAAACTACTGGCTATTTGCAATACACCCTGTGCATTCAGATGAACGCCATCCCCATATGAGTATTCCGTTTTGATCACCGCATCCGTAGCAGCGCTTGCGTCTACGATGTTAGTGAATCCTTCCACAAAACGTTTGGGCCAGATGGCACGGATACTGTCTGCAATTACTTTCAGTTGCGTTTGTTGTGCTGCATTTAACTGATGCCTCGGTTGTGTTGTTTCCCAGAGAATGGGAATACCCTTATTTAATGCCATGGTATCCAGCTTCTTTAAATTAGCCAGGATCTGCGCATTGCTAAGCCCGTTCCCCACATCGTTGGAAGGCAGGGAAATAAAGAGGAAATCAGGATTATATTTCAGTGCACTGTCGATGTTAGTACCTG